>NZ_UNRL01000005.1:0-213817 GCF_900537155.1 Photobacterium sp. Alg240-V54 | reverse complement strand
GTCCAGGACAGTCTACGTGTGCGTAGTGACGAGTAGGAGTATCGTACTCAACGTGAGAAGTTGAGATTGTGATACCACGCTCGCGCTCTTCTGGAGCGTTATCGATAGATGCGAAGTCTTTAGCAACACCACCGTACACTTTTGCAAGTGTAGTACAGATAGCAGCAGTTAGAGTTGTTTTACCGTGGTCAACGTGACCGATAGTACCAACGTTAACGTGCGGTTTATTACGTTCAAATTTTTCTTTAGACACGATTGTGTTCCTTCCTAGTTAAGATACGCCCCCTACTAGGTCGGGGACGGCTCCGAAGTTGTGTATTTTATGCGTCAATAGCCATTGACGCAATAATGAAATTAAATACGTTCTGCAATTATTTTATCAGTAACGTTCTTTGGCATTTCAGCATACTCGCTAAACTCCATCGAATAAGACGCGCGGCCTTGTGTTGCTGATCTTAAATCAGTTGCGTATCCGAACATTGCTGATAGTGGAACTTGCGCACGAATAATTTTAATACCCGCGTTGCCTTCTTCCATACCCTCGATCATACCGCGGCGACGGTTAAGGTCACCAACGACATCACCCATCCAATCTTCTGGCGTGGTAATTTCAACTTTCATCATCGGCTCAAGCAATACTGGAGTTGCATCAAGTGCACCCTGTCGTAATGCCATTGAACCTGCGATTTTAAATGCAATTTCGCTTGAATCGGTGTCGTGGTAAGAACCATCAACTAACGTCGCTTTAACGTCAATCATTGGGTAGCCTGCAAGCACGCCACTCTTCATTTGTTCTTCGATACCTGTAGCAACAGCACTAATGTATTCTTTAGGTACGCTGCCACCGACAATTTCATCTACGAATACGAAACCTTCACCTGGCTCTGATGGTTCAAGCTTTAGCCATACATGACCATATTGGCCACGGCCGCCGGTTTCACCCGCCTGACGAATGAATTTACCTTCAACTTTAGTGGTGCCACGAATGGTTTCACGGTAAGCAACCTGAGGTTTACCTACGTTACAGTTGACGTTAAATTCGCGTTTCATACGATCGACGATGATATCTAGGTGAAGCTCACCCATGCCAGAAATTAAAATCTGACCTGATTCATCATCAGTTTCGACGCGGAAAGATGGATCTTCTGCAGCTAGTTTATCTAGCGCAATGGTCATCTTATCTTGGTCTGCTACAGAGCGTGGTTCAACCACAATCTGAATTACTGGTTCAGGGAAATCCATGCGCTCTAGAATCACTTTATGATTTTGATCGCACAGGGTATCACCTGTTGTCGCAAATTTAAGACCAATGGCTGCGGCGATATCGCCAGCACGCACTTCTTTGATCTCTTCACGTTTGTTAGCATGCATCTGAACGATACGGCCTAAACGCTCGCGTTTTTCTTTGATGGTGTTGAAAACAGTATCACCTGAATTAACAACGCCAGAGTATACGCGCATGAAAGTCAATGTACCTACGAACGGGTCGGTTGCGATTTTGAACGCTAGTGCTGAGAATGGTTCGTCATCGCTTGAATGACGCTCAACAGGGTTACCGTGTTCGTCTTCACCTGTAATAGCTTTTACTTCAGTTGGTGAAGGTAGATAATCAACAACGGCATCTAGTACGGCTTGAACACCTTTGTTCTTAAATGCAGAACCACAAGTTGCCAATACGATTTCGTTGTTTAGGGTACGTTGACGCAGACCAGCTTTAATTTCAGCTTCAGTCAGTTCACCTTCTTCAAGGTATTTATCCATTAGTTCATCATTAGCTTCTGCTGCTGATTCAACTAAGTTCATGCGCCACTCATCTGCTAACTCTTGCATGTCAGCAGGAATATCTTCATAGGTGAAACTCGTCCCTTGATCAATATCAGACCAGTTAATGGCCTTCATTTTGATCAGGTCAATTACACCTTTAAATTCATCTTCAGCACCAATATTTAATTGCAGTGGCACTGGTGTTGCACCAAGACGGTGTTTGATCTGCTCGATAACGCGGAAAAAATCTGCGCCCGTGCGATCCATCTTGTTGATAAAAACGATACGCGGAACTTCATATCGATCGGCTTGACGCCATACAGTCTCAGACTGAGGCTCTACACCTGAAGCACCACAGAACACAACTACAGCACCATCTAATACACGTAATGAACGCTCAACTTCAATGGTGAAGTCTACGTGTCCAGGAGTATCAATGATGTTGATTCGGTGCTCGTCGAACTGCTTGTCCATACCGCGCCAAAAGGTGGTCGTTGCAGCAGAGGTGATCGTGATACCACGTTCTTGCTCCTGCTCCATCCAATCCATAGTAGCAGCGCCGTCGTGTACTTCACCAATCTTATGAGATAGGCCTGTATAAAACAGGATGCGCTCAGTAGTGGTTGTTTTACCGGCGTCAACGTGAGCACAGATACCGATATTACGGTAGCGCTCGATGGGCGTTTTGCGAGCCACGATTGTATCCTCTTACTAAGGTGAACCTTAGAAAATGGTTTAGGCACAGCAGGATAACCTGCTGTGCCCAAGCGGTATTACCAGCTATATTACCAGCGGTAATGTGCGAACGCTTTGTTCGCATCTGCCATACGGTGAACGTCTTCACGTTTCTTAACAGCAGAACCTTTGTTGTCAGCCGCATCAAGCATTTCGCCTGCTAGACGCTGAGCCATAGATTTTTCACCACGCTTACGCGCAGCTTCAACTAACCAACGCATAGCTAGTGCATTACGACGTACTGGACGTACTTCTACAGGCACCTGGTAAGTTGAACCACCCACACGGCGAGATTTAACTTCTACCGCTGGACGTACATTTTCAAGAGCTTTTTCAAATACAGCTAGGTGTTCTTCACCAGAACGCTCAGCCATAGTTTCTAGTGCAGAGTAAACAATTTTTTCTGCAGTAGATTTTTTACCGTCAACCATTAGGATGTTAACGAATTTTGCCAGCAATTCTGATTTGAATTTAGGATCTGGAAGGATCTTACGCTGACCGATTACGCGACGACGTGGCATGGATTATCTCCGTTGTCTTCTTCAGGTTATCCAAAACTTTTCAGTTTCTTCAAAATTAAATAATTTTAGTGTTTGGCCTTACTTAACGGAATCCATTAAGACTTAGGACGCTTCACACCGTACTTAGAACGACCTTGTTTACGGTCATTAACGCCTGCACAGTCAAGTGCACCACGAACAGTGTGGTAACGAACACCCGGTAAGTCTTTAACACGACCACCACGGATAAGAACAACTGAGTGCTCCTGAAGGTTGTGACCTTCACCGCCGATGTATGATGTTACTTCGAAACCGTTTGTTAGACGAACACGACATACTTTACGTAATGCTGAGTTCGGTTTTTTAGGTGTAGTAGTGTAAACACGAGTACATACACCACGTTTCTGTGGGCACGCTTCTAGTGCTGGCACGTTGCTTTTTACAACTTGCTTAGCACGTGGCTTACGTACCAACTGGTTAATAGTTGCCATTAAATAGCTCCTGATTGTTACTTTCGTAAGGTGAAAAATCTGCCTCCCAACAACAGGAGGACGCGAAATTTTAGGCATCGCACCTAAAGGTGTCAAGATCTAACCAACGATCAATTAAGTGATCATTTCTTAAACAGTCACTTTTTTGTTCATATATCGTTACTAATAATGGCTTTTTATGCCCATTTCATATGTTGGGCATGTTGTTCAGTGAGAAAAACAAAACCTTTATAATCAATAACATCTAGACTTTTATCACATTTATCCTGCAAACCGCGCGCAATAATGTCAGCTTCCAGTAAATAAATTTTTACGCCAATATTTTTTATTAAATCAAAGTAAATATTTTCGCTTACGGCGACATTTACAGCATCTTCAAGCAATAAGATCTCATCGCCAGGGCAAATAAACTGTAAACATTGTGCCAATGCGTGGCTTTGAAATGGCGAACGGGTCACAGTATGTAACATCGATACCTCAAAAAGTAAGGATCTGACGACAACCATGTAATGTTGTCACCAATTCGGTACGAGGACGGATAATAGCGTCAATTAATAAGTCTTCACGGCATAATCCGCGCTCAGCTAATGACTGCTGACAGACATAAATATTTTCGATGTCGTACAATGGCAACATTTTAAAGGTCGCACTATAGTTACGGCTCAAAATCGCATTTGGCTGCTGATGTTTCACCAGCTGCAATACTCCATCACCAATAAAAAAGACACTCAGTGCTTCGGTATACGCAGAAGCGGCTAATAATGCATCAAGTCCTTCACGACCACTCGTCGTACCGTGAGGTGGTTGACGAAACACAAAGCCTAAGTCACTCACTTATTTCACCTCAAAATTGAATAACACGATCAGTGCTAAGTAAAACCTCAGCCAGACCACCTAACCCTGCTAGTTCAAACTCTGAGGCTAAGTTATGGTTTGGTAATTGATTTTGTTGCGCTTCTTGCTCACTGACAATACCACGGCGTAACGCAGCTGCGACGCAAGTATGTAATTCGACATTATGGGCCTGCGCTAACTGTTGCCATGCTGCCACTAGATCAAATTCATCGGATGCGGGTGCTGTCAATGCATTACCATTTAACACTCCGTCTTGATAAAAGAACACGCGGGTTAAAGTATGGCCGACCTCAATAAGTGTAGATGCAAATTGATAAGCAGAGCGTGCGGCTTGAGTACCATAAGCGGGGCCATTAACAACAATGGCGTAAGTTAGGCTCACTTATCACCATCCTCTGTTTTGCGCTGACGAATATAAAGATAGACAGTGTGCTTAGAAATATTCAATCGATCAGCAACACGATTAATCGCATCTTTAATGTCAAAAATACCTTTATCAAACAACTCCATCACTATCTGACGATTCTTAGCATTGTTAGATACATTTTTATCGGCATTAATTTCTTCAATGGTACGCTCAACGGTTTGATCGACCAATTCATCAACATCACTGGCAAAGTTGACTTTTGATGCGGCTTGCTTAGCTTCATCGGTTGGCATAAACGATTGCAAAATTTGGGTAAATGGCACATCAAGATTGACGTTAATACACAACAAACCAATCACTTTATTATCACCATTACGAATAGCGATAGTGATTGATTTCATCAAATCTCCCCCTTTAGCGCGGGTGAAATATGCACGCGAGAAATTACTCTCTGAATTTTGAATATCACGTAGCGAGCGTAACGCAAGATCGGTGATCGGTGAGCCAACTTTACGGCCAGTATTTTGACCATTAGCTATTTTAATTGCCGAGGTATTTAAATCAGCTAAGGAATGCAGAACAATTTCACAAAATGGTCCAATCAATGCGGCTAAACCATCAACGACAGCCTCATATGCGCGCAGAATATTATCGTCGTGCTCAGAAAAAATTCGTCTGTCAACGATGTCACTATCAACAATTATCTCTGTTCCAAAATCATCTACTGAAATCACGATATCACCTTCCATTTTGCTGCTTATCTACAATGCGATCGCCCTGATCTATCACTACAAGCATTCAATATAATTGATAAAATTTAAAATCTTCTCAGTAAGTTTATCAGATTATTGAACAAAAAAGACCCGACATATGCCGGGCCTAGATCAACTGTTACGCTTTTTTGTCACTAAAACCTGACAAATTACTGCGCTGGAGTTGCTGTCGCTGCTGCTTTTACTGCTTCAATAGCAGGCTGCTTCGCTTGCTTATCACCTTTAATGCTCAGTAATTCTACTTGGAAAACCAAGGTAGAGTTAGCTGGAATGCTTGGATTAGCTTGCGCGCCATAAGCAAGTTGTGGCGGAATAACAAATTCAAACTTAGAACCTACAGGCATTAGTTGTACGCCTTCAGTCCAACCTGGAATCACTTGATTTAGTGGGAACGTTGCTGGTTGGTTACGCTGGTATGAACTATCAAATACAGTGCCGTCTGTTAGCATGCCTTTGTACTGTACTTCAACAGTATCAGTTGCTGCAGGTTTAGGACCTGTACCTTCTTTTTCAATTTTGTACATTAAGCCTGATTTAGTGGTTACCACGCCGGCTTCTTTAGCAAATTTAGCGCGGTACTCTTCACCGACTTTAATGTTCTTTTCAGCGTCAGCTTTTGCTTTTTGCTCAACAATTTTAGCAACACGCTGATCAAGTGACTGTAGCGCTTGTTGTGTTTGCTCTTGGGTCATAAGGCTCTTGCCTGCAAACACATCTTCAACACCTTGAAGTACATCTTGGCGATTAAGGTTTAGACCTAACTCTTTTTGTTGATCAAGGTTAGCTGATAAGTATTGCGCCAGTGATGCACCAATTGCATAAGCTGCTTTTTGATCTTCAGTTTTAAATTCAACTTTAGCAGCGTCTGTTGTTGCAACTGCAGCAGAAGCGGTTGTTTGCTCAACTTTTGCAGGCTCAGCAGGCTTGTTGGTGTCTGCTTTATTATCGTCCTGACAACCCACAGCAAGGAAGATTGTTGCTGCTAATACAGACATCTTTAAAATCGGCTTCATGTATTTCTCCATCAGTCATTGAGGTCATGCCTCACTTTTACACTGTGCTTATTAGTATGAGTATGAAAACAAAATTATATCAATATACTACTACCAGTCTGATTAAGTAACTGTAAAAACTAGCACTGCAGTTATTTAATCAGATTCTTTTCTTTCATCTAGTTACCCTAAACAAGCGGAACCAGAGCTTAATGTACAAGAAATTTTTGTCGGTTAGTCTATTTTTATCTAGTTTTGCCTTAAGCGGTTGTTGGTTGTTTGATTCAGAAATCGAACGTTGGCACTTAGCTCAACAAGGTAGTACCAGTTTTAGCCTTAGTCGTGATGGCCGTTTTGCTCTTGTTAGCACCAAGCTACAAGGTATCGCGCTATGGGATTTACAGCAAAACAAAAAGTTAGCAGATTTTGGTTCTCAAGATCAATATCACAATAGTGTGATAACTAGTCAAATATCAGATAACAATCGTTATGCAATCACCGCAACAACTCAAAATTTTGCAGTCTGGGATCTGGGGTGGTCACAGGCTCAAGGTTTATGGTCAATTGATGATGCTGCCATTCAAGATGTTGCGATTGCCAATAATGGTACTGAGGTCTTGTTGGCATTATCCAACGGCAAAGCACTGTTTATTGATTTGACTGATGGTCGCCGTCTAGAATTTTTAGCTCATCGTGACAACGTCAACAGTGTGGCTCTTTCTGCTAATGGCCATTATGCGCTTTCTGGTGGTAATGATAGCCACGCCTATTTATGGGACACTCGCAGTGGCCAAATAATCTATTCTTTCAAGCATAGCAGCCGTGTTAGCCAAGTCGCATTACAACGCGATGGAAAATTGGCTTTTTCTGCTGATAGCAACAATGATCACATTATTTGGGATTTAACCACAGGCAAAAAAATCACTCAATTAGCGGTAAAATTACGTCAATCGCCACTCTCAAGCGTACGTTTTTCAAATAATGGTCAATGGTTAGTGACAGGAAGTCCCACTCGTCGAGTTGAATTATGGCGTACTGATAATGGTAAAAATATCGGCTCTTGGCGTGCAGAAATATTATCAGGGACTCGACCCGCCACAGCAGTGGTGTATGATGTCGCTATTAGCCCTACAGGTAACATCGTCGCTGGCTCATCCGCTGGTTACGCTCAAACCTGGTCAACCGACTGAAAGATATCCCATGACTGAGATACAACAATTGCAAAGCCGTCTTGATGAACTTGAGATGAAACTCGCTTTTCAAGAGCAAACCATTGATGAATTAAATGATGCGTTAACGAAGCAGCAATTCCTGATTGATCGAATGGAAGTACAACTGAAGTTTATGGTCGGTAAAGTGAAAGGCATGCAAACCTCTAATATGGCTGATGAGTCAGAAGAAACACCACCGCCGCATTATTAAGTCGAGGTTCAGTAGAACAAAAATATCAAAAACAAAAAAGGAAGCCGAGGCTTCCTTTTTTTATATCGCGTTAAGCAATATTAGTGAGAACAGCCACAGCCGCCCTTCTCTTCGCCACCACAACAACCTTCGTCATCGTGATCGCCACAGCCGCCTTCGCCGCCACAACAACCGCCACCTTGGTGTAGGTGACCGTGCTCGATTTCTTCTTCAGTTGCAGCGCGTACAGCAACAACTTCAACGTCAAAACCTAGTGTTTGGCCTGCTAGCATGTGGTTGCCATCAACAACAACTTCGTCGCCGTCAACTTCTGTTACTTCAACAGGGATTGGTCCTTGATCGGTATCAGCAAGGAAACGCATGCCAACAGTGATCTCATCAACACCTTGGAATACATTTGCAGGAACACGCTGAACCATTTCGTCCATGTGCTCACCGTAAGCTTCTTCAGGAGCAACTGTGATTTCAAACTTGTCGCCTGCCACGTGACCTTCTAGCGCTTTTTCCAGACCAGGAATAAGGTTGTTATGACCGTGTAGGTAATCAAGAGGAGCTTCAACTGTTGATTGATCAACAACGATACCTTCTTCAGTTTTCACTTGGTAAGCTAAGCTTACTACTGTGTCTTTAGCGACTTTCATGTTAACTCCAAAATTTAAGCTTGGGGTGATAGTTTTTGTTCCCATATCATACAGGATAATACCATTGAGATGCCATTATCACATTAGTCTGGTTTAAAAATCCCTATCACTTGTTGTTTGGTGGTTGAAGACAGTTGTTCACTCTCTTTCACTGCTTGTGGTAAACGTGTATCCAGATGCTGACACTTGACACACTCAATATGTTCAACATCATTTTGTTGCCACCAGCGTAAGGTATCTACAGCTTGGCAATGAGGACATATTGCTGCTGCAATAAATCGTTTTTTGATCATGCTCATCACTCCTTGATTAATCCCAACCTTGATGGCGCTGTTGCTCACCACGCATTTCACGATCAAAAATATCTTCAAGCTCTTTACGGGCTTCTTTTTGACGTGAGGCTAAGTTAACTTCTTCGCTATGTTGAGGTAGCAGATCTCGCAATGCTTGACTGTCTATTTTGCGAAAGTGTGCTTGAGCACGATTCGCTTTATAGGGATGCATACCCAAAGATATGAGGGCTTGGCGGCCTAAATCAAGGGCACCTTCAAATGTTTCACGTGAAAAGCATTCGACCCCATGGCTTAATAATTGATGCGCTTCAACACGACTGCGCGCGCGCGCCATTAATTTCAATTGCGGAAAGTGTTGCTGGCAAAGTGTTACCACCTCCATCACCTCGGTCGGATCATCGGTACAGATAATCAATGCTTCGGCATTATCGGCGCCTGCTGAACGTAATAAGTCAAGTTGGGTCGCATCACCGTAATAGACCTTATAGCCAAACTTACGTAAAAATTGAATTTGGCTCGGATCGCGTTCTAAAACCGTCACCCTAATTTTATTGGCAAACAGTAACCGCCCAACCACCTGCCCAAAACGTCCAAATCCAGTAATAATCACTCGTGGCTGACGATCAATCACACTTGATGGCGGTTGCTGAACTTGTTCCGCTTTAAAACTGCGGACATACCAACGTTTTTGTAATTGTAAAATCAATGGTGTGGTCATCATTGATAAGCTCACTACCACTAATAATAGTGGCGCTAATTCACCAGCTAATAACCCCCCCGTTTTTGCGGTAGTAAACAATACAAATGCGAATTCTCCACCTTGGCTTAAAATAGCTGCCATTTGACTTCGTGATTTTGAACTCACACCAAATACACGAGCCAATAAATACAACACCCCAGCTTTAATTGTCACGAGCGCAACAACAGCCGCTAAAATTTGTAATGGATACTGCCATAGCAAACCGAGGTTAACGGCCATGCCCACTGAGATAAAAAACAAGCCCAGTAATAAGCCTTTAAAAGGTTCTATTGCTATTTCAAGCTCATGCCGATATTCACTTTCAGCCAATAAAACACCTGCTAGAAAAGCACCTAATGCCATCGATAAACCAAGCATCTGCATGATCAATGCAATGCCGACCACCAGCAATAAAGCTGCAACATTAAATAATTCTCTAACACCACTCATCACCACATAACGAAACAGAGGTCGTAAAAGGAAATGACCGGTAACCAAGAAGGTCATTATCCCTCCTAGCATCCATACCCCATCAAGCCAACTACCGCTATTATTGCCGACCAATAATGGTAATAAGGCTAGCATCGGGATCACTGCTATATCTTGAAATAACAATACTGCAAATCCTGACTGGCCAGTTTCGCTACCACTTAATTGCTGTTCATCGATCACTCGTAATGCTATTGCCGTTGACGATAATGCCAGCCCCATTCCGATAACAATCGCATCACGCCAACTTAGATCAGGAAAAAATCGACTACAGCCTAATGCAATCGTCGCAATAACAATGCTAGTGATCACCACTTGGCTGCCACCCAAACCTAAAATCGGTTTACGCATTTGCCATAACTTTTTAGGGTTAAGCTCAAGACCAATCAAAAACAGTAACAACACCACTCCAAACTCAGAAAAATGCAAAATCGCATCAACATCAGAAATTAATCCAAGTCCCCATGGCCCAATACCGATTCCAGCAATCAAATACCCCAGCACCGAGCCTAATCCCAATCGTTGCGCTAACGGTACCGCAATAATCGCAGCGGCTAAAAAGACTACCATCACCAACAAAAAATCATTATCCATGCTTTACTCCTACGGCTAATGGTAATTGCGGAGCATGCTGATGCGGGTTGACTAACCACTGCCGATAACATGTGGCGTGCTGTTGTCGCTCAGATTCAGGGATCCGCCGCGCCCAGTGCAACACCAATGGCGATAACCATTGCATGCGACAAAGATCAGCGCACAATTCAAATGGTTTTAAAATGTCATCGATACTGCAGCGATTATAACCATCAGGGCTGTAAGCCTCCGCCGCACCACCCGTGGTGATCACTGACCGCCAATATTTGCCCTCAGTGGCTTTGCCTTCTCCATGCGCGAAGCCTTTACTTAATACTCGATCAAGCCACTCTTTAAGTAACGCTGGGCAAGAATACATATACAAGGGGTGTTGAAAAATGATCACATCATGCGCAACCACTAATGCCCGTTCAGCCTCTTCATCAATAAAAAAATCAGGGTAAGTGGCATATAAGTCATGCACTGTGACATGCGATAAATGTTTTATTTCACTTAACAGGGCCTGATTAGCAATTGACTCTTGAGGATCTGGATGCGCAAAGATAATTAATATTTTCAAATCAGTCATATTGTCCTTTGCACGTCATTTAATAAGCCGAGTAACACTAATCTAATCATTATTAGCATTAATTGTTAACTATAATACCTAATTGTTACTCAATATGGTGAGTTAGTTATAATTTCAATTTTAGACAGCTATTCATCACAGTCATGCCAACAGCGGGTTAACTTAGTGTCAGGTTAGCCACTGGTTCAAGTTTGAGTTAGACTCCCGAGCATGATTCCTGTTTAATTTTGTGGAGCGGGCACGTCCCCGGCGCTATCGATGATTATCTTTTCAGATATCCAACTTCTACGTGGTGGTAAAGTTCTGCTTGAAAATGCCACCGCTACCATTAACCCAGGGGACAAAGTTGGCCTTGTGGGTAAAAACGGTTGTGGTAAATCAACCCTGTTTGCATTACTTAAAAATGAACTCAGTTTAGATGGCGGTAATTGTCAGTTTCCAAGTAATTGGGAATTAGCATGGGTAGCCCAAGAAACGCCCGCCCTTGAACGTGCAGCAATTGAATATGTGATTGATGGCGATCGCGAGTACCGTGAACTAGAGCGTCAATTAATTGCAGCGGAACTGGCTGATGACGGCAATAAAGTTGCTGAATTACACGCAAAGATCGACACTATTGGCGGCTATAGTATTAATGCCCGTGCCGCAGAATTATTAAATGGTTTAGGTTTTTCACAACACCAAATGCAGTGGAACTTAACTCAGTTTTCTGGTGGTTGGCGGATGCGTTTAAACCTTGCCCAAGCATTGTTATGTCGCTCTGATCTGTTATTACTCGATGAACCAACCAACCACTTAGATCTTGATGCGGTAATGTGGCTTGAAAAATGGCTTCAAAGCTACCGTGGTACACTAGTGCTGATTTCCCATGACCGTGATTTCCTCGATCCAGTCATCAATCGTATTATTCATGTTGAAAACCAAACCTTAAACAGTTACACCGGCAACTACTCATCGTTTGAGGTCCAACGTGCCGAAAAACTGGTATTGCAGCAGGCGATGTTCCAAAAGCAGCAAAAGCAAATGACTCATATGCAGTCATATATCGAGCGCTTTCGTTATAAAGCCAGCAAAGCACGCCAAGCACAGAGTCGAATTAAAGCCTTAGAACGGATGGAAAAAGTGCTACCGGCACA
Source organism: Photobacterium sp. Alg240-V54 (assembly GCF_900537155.1). NCBI lineage: Bacteria > Pseudomonadati > Pseudomonadota > Gammaproteobacteria > Vibrionales > Vibrionaceae > Photobacterium > Photobacterium sp. Alg240-V54. The sequence goes on along the minus strand of NZ_UNRL01000005.1, from coordinate 201,458 downwards.
GCTTGATAACCCATTTACGTTTGAGTTTAGAGAACCCAGCGCACTGCCAAATCCCATTTTGATGATGGATCATGTCGCTGCAGGTTATGATGATTTACTTATTCTAGAAAAAATCCGCTTAAACTTAGTACCGGGAAGCCGAATTGGATTACTGGGACGTAACGGCGCTGGTAAATCAACCTTAATAAAAATGCTTGCTGGCGACTTACCTGCTAAAGCTGGTGATATGGCATTCTCGCAAGGGGTTAAAATTGGTTACTTTGCTCAGCACCAATTAGAAACCTTATACCTTGATGATACCCCTGTGCAGCACATGGCACGTATTGCACCCAATTCTACTGAACAACAGCTGCGTGATTACTTAGGCAGTTTTGGTTTTATTGGTGATAAAGCGCTAGAGAAAGTAGGTCCGTTTTCTGGTGGTGAAAAAGCCCGCTTAGTATTAGCACTGATTGTATGGCAACGCCCTAACCTATTGTTACTCGATGAACCGACTAACCACCTTGATTTAGATATGCGTCAAGCGCTGACCTTTGCATTGCAATCTTATGAAGGCGCGATGGTTATTGTTAGTCACGACCGTTACTTGCTTCGCGCAACAACAGATGATTTGTATCTGGTTCATGATCGCCAAGTAGTGCCTTTTGATGGTGACTTAAACGATTACCACAAATGGTTAAGTGAGCAGCAACGTAATGAGCGTCGTGAGCAACAGGCTGCCAAACCGGATACCAATAAAGACAACAGCGCAGCTTCACGTAAAGAACAAAAACGTTTAGATGCTGAGTTCCGCAAACAAACGGCACCGATTCGTAAAGAAATCACCAAGCTTGAAAAGCAAATGGATAAGCTTAACGACATCATTACGGCAGCAGAAACGGCATTAAGTGATAGCACTATTTACGAGCCAGAAAACAAAGCACAAATGAATGAACAACTCAAACTCCAAGGCAATGCTAAAGCGGATCTTGAAGACATTGAAGTGGCATGGATGGAACTGCAAGAACAATTAGAAGAGATGGAAAATCAGCTTAACGCTGAGTGATCATTTAACGCCGGAGTGATATTTTATTGCTGCGGCGTTTTTATTTGAATCAAGGATATGACATGCAACCTTTCACTGCTGCGCTAGGATTAAAAAATCCGCATCTTCAAACCTTGCTGCCTCGATTTGTTCGCCGTCAGCCACTATTCACACCAGTAACCCAACGGCTGATCACGCCTGATGATGACTTCCTCGATATAGCATGGACACAAAACCCCACAGACGGTAATAAACCACTGATGGTCTTGTTTCATGGTCTAGAAGGTAGCTTTGATAGCCCTTATGCCAATGGACTACTGTATGCTGCGAAACAACAAGGTTGGCTTGGAGTAATGATGCATTTTCGAGGCTGTAGTGGTGAGCTAAATCGTCAGCCAAGAGGCTATCATTCTGGTGAAATCAATGATGCCCGCTTTTTTATCACATGGCTGCGTGAACAATTCCCTCTGCGGCCATTGATTGCAGTTGGTGTATCTCTTGGCGGTAATATGCTGATTAACTACCTTGCAAAATATGGTGATGATAGCGAGATTATCGCCGCTCAAGCAATTTCTCCACCGCTAAATTTAGCCTCGTGTTCGGCACGTATTCAACAAGGCTTTTCTAAAATTTATCAACGCTATTTACTCAATTCAATGAAGCGTACCATGGCGCAACGGATCACCCTTCACCAACATAAAATGCCAATCTCACATCAGCAATTAGACGCTATTAATACGGTATGGCAATTTGATCAGTACATTACTGCACCGTTGCATGGTTTTATTGATGCCGACGATTATTATCAACGTTGCAGTGGTCTCACTCAGCTCAGCCATATAACGACGCCACTACGGATTATTCATGCCAAAGACGATCCGTTCATGACTGCATCGGTGATCCCTTCACAGCCTTTACCGAGTAATATTGACTACAACTTATATCAACAAGGCGGCCATGTTGGTTTTGTCAGTGGCTCTATTTTAAAACCGACCTTTTGGCTTGAACACACAGTGCCGGAATGGTTTCATCACCAATTACAACCATAACCCTTGAGCACAACCAATAATGACCCCGTTTCTTTTCAGTCTATTTTAAGAATATACTGCGACTATTGTTTTATTAGTCATTTAAGAAGCTGTAATGATTATTCCTTGGCAAGACATAGCTCCAGAAACACTGACCAACCTTATTGAGCAATTTATTTTACGTGAAGGCACCGATTACGGTGAAGTAGAAATCAGCCTTAGCGATAAGGTGGCTTATGTTCGACGTCAACTACAAGCCGGTGATGCGGTGATTGTTTTCTCTGAATTACATGAATCGGTCGACATTAAACTTCGCAACCAAATGTAAAAAGCCGCACTATTTATTCATCATAAAAGTCGGCCCTTGCTAGCACTTTTATCACTCAAAACCGACATTTATGTAAACTTGTAGTAACATTCATTGCTGTGCTGTTTTTATTCTTAACATCTAGTAATCACAACAAGGTGAATTATGTCGGTAAAACACCCTATTATTGCAGTCACTGGTTCATCAGGTGCAGGAACAACCACTACATCTGAAGCCTTTCGTAAAATGTTTAATATGATGGACATTAACGCTGCATGGCTAGAGGGTGATAGCTTCCACCGTTTTACACGTCCAGAAATGGACTGTGAAATTCGTAAAGCTAAAGAGCAAGGTCGTCATATCAGCTATTTCGGCGCAGAAGCTAATGATTTTGAACAATTAGCTCACTTTTTCAAACAATATTCTCAAGATGGCAGCGGTAAGTTTCGGCGTTACTTACACACCTTTGATGAAGCGGTGCCTTATAATCAAATGCCCGGTACGTTCACTCCGTGGCAACAGCTCGCTGAAAATACTGATGTATTATTTTATGAAGGTCTACATGGTGGTGTCGTCGACGGCGATATTAATGTCGCTCAGCATGTTGATTTACTCATTGGAATGGTACCCATTGTTAACTTAGAATGGATTCAGAAAATTATTAGAGATACTCGCGATCGCGGTCATTCTCGTGAAGCAGTAATGGAATCAATTGTCCGCTCAATGGATGATTATCTTAATTACATCACCCCGCAGTTTTCTCGTACTCATATTAACTTTCAACGGGTGCCTACCGTTGATACCTCCAACCCTGTCAGTGCTAAAGGCATTCCAAGTTTAGATGAAAGCTTTGTGGTGATCCGTTTTCGCGGTTTGAAAGACGTTGATTTCCCATATTTACTCTCCATGATCCAAGGGTCATTTATGTCGCGCCATAACACGCTGGTTGTTCCTGGCGGAAAAATGAGTTTTGCGATGGAATTAATTATGCGGCCATTACTAGAGCAATTAATTGAAAACGGCAAAATCGCCTAGTGGTTGAACTTGGTATTAATTAACGGTCGCTGTTATCAGCAACCGTTAATGAAAATAGCGTTATGCCATAACAATTTCATAGCTATGACTAAGTTCGACGCCTTTACCCAGCATTAAACATACTGAACAATATTTTTCGAGAGAATCAGCAACTACTTGACTCACTTTGTCATCATTTAAATCATGACCTGTCACCACAAAATGTAACTTAGCTGCAGTAAACAATCGTGGCGCTTGCTCACGACGTTCTGCTGAAATTTGTACTTCACAACCTGTAATCTGCTGCTGTAGATCCTGTAACCCACTCACCACATCAACCGAGCTACACCCACCCGCAGCCATTAACACTAATTCCATTGGGCTCGGCGCTTTATCACCACCATTACCATCTAGGACAATACTATGTCCTGATGATGACTGACCGACAAAAGTCATATTTTCAACCCATTTTACGCGTGACTGCATTTTTATCTCCTTTAGCTATATTATTTAGATTTTAGCCCTATTTTTGTTGATAATACCATCAATGTAAACGTTATTTGTGGTGTTTAATATTAATTTCGTTGCGTATTCAAATAGGCACAATTAGCCAATAAATCCATCTTCAAACTATGCTATTGGTAACTAACTCACAACGATGTGATCACGTGCACACTTATCTCTCATAAATGAGTGAATCAGCTAGATCAATATCAAGAAAAAACCTAAAAAAAAGGATACACTCTTACTAAGTTCAAGTTAGCTTGCAGCCCAGCAGCTGAGTGAATAACCCTACCATCAAAAAGTTTTGTTGAGTTATCGTCACAGAACATATTGTTGGGCAACACATGCAGAGGAAGTTAGTAATATGGTTCCAGGTAAACCGCAGACAGATCCAACTTTAGAGTGGTTTCTTTCCCATTGTCACATTCACAAATATCCATCAAAGAGCACGTTAATTCACGCAGGTGAAAAAGCAGAAACTTTGTATTACATCGTGAAGGGTTCTGTTGCTGTATTAATCAAGGATGAAGAAGGTAAGGAGATGATCCTTTCTTACCTAAACCAGGGTGACTTTATTGGTGAACTCGGCTTGTTCGAAGAAGACCAAGAACGTACAGCTTGGGTTCGTGCTAAAAGCCCTTGTGAAGTTGCAGAAATTTCATTTAAGAAATTCCGTCAGTTAATTCAAGTTAACCCAGATATTCTAATGCGTCTATCTGCTCAAATGGCATGCCGCTTACAAGTGACAAGCCAAAAAGTAGGTGACCTTGCATTCCTTGATGTGACTGGTCGTATTGCACAGACACTACTTAATCTGGCAAAACAACCGGATGCAATGACACACCCTGATGGCATGCAAATTAAGATCACCCGTCAAGAAATTGGCCAGATCGTAGGTTGCTCTCGCGAAACAGTGGGTCGTATATTGAAAATGCTGGAAGAGCAAAATCTTATTTCTGCTCACGGCAAAACAATTGTGGTTTACGGTACACGCTAATTATTTAGTATCGCCGTTATCCTCAATGAAACCGCAGCTGATACCTGCGGTTTTTTTGATCTTAGCGTTTATCTACCAACATCGAAAAGCAATCATTGATGACGTTAATATTTCTGTTAAATTTTCATTTGTAATCGCATTCATTCATGCTACATTTCGATCACAAATGGATTTAACAATCAATGATGGTCAATATGGATATTGAACGCTTTTCAGCTAACAGTTACACCACCGTACCCGGCGTGTTAACGGGTCAGCCAACAACCATTGAAATGACAGGGTTTAGCGATAGCCGCTGCTACCTTGAGCAACAAACGGGATTACGTCGCTGCCCTGCTGATGAATCTGGCGTTTGGGCTTCACCGCTAGATAACTGATCACTTAAGCAGCACTTGCCTAAGTGCTGTTTTATTATCGCAGCTCTTTCACCACCAACACCTAGCTAGCTATTGGTACTCTCAAAGATTTTATCCGCCGACGCCGTTACAAAGCCGCTATACAATTCACCATTGGGTTGTGGGTAGCGTTTAGCGAATTCGTAAAATCCACCAGGGATGGAATGAACCCCATCTCTAAAGCTCACTCCAACCTCATCCGCCATGGTTGCTGATTGCTCTAACATTACTGTTGCATCACCTTTAATTTCACCACCAGCCTGATTAATCACAAACTGGTTATGACGTAATAAGTGATTAATCTGTTCTAAATCGGTAAATTGCTCAAGTTGATTGATACTGACCGTAAAATGATTAGCGCCAAAGCCATGCGCTGCAACCCAAGCAGCATACTCACTTTCAGCGGCTAAGAATTGATAGCTTGTAAAATCCAATTGCCATGGACGCCCACCATAAACAAAATCAGGGTTGCGAAAATAGTCATCATCGACTTGATCTAACAGACTACGCACCATAAGTTGTAACTCTGCCGAACAACTGCCTAACTGTAATTCACTAATAAAGACTTTGGGTAATTGAGGATCAGGATGCATGAAATATTCAGCGTACAGTTTTTTCGTCTCAAAATGGTATTTCGCTTGCGGCTGGTAGCCAAAAGCAATAAACGGCGCGGCGACAACCGCTAAACTACACTTAGGTACGCCAAAACTGCGCAGTGCAATATGATCATTTAACAACGCCGCATCTTCGGTTAATAAGCGCTGTATTTGCACTGCTGATGGACATAACCGTTGACTATAGTCGTGCCATAAACCATCAAAAAGTTGCGTAATTGATTCCATAATCTACCCGCTTATTTAAACCATCATCAGTGTATATATCTTAGTTCAAGCTCACACCTGGCGCTAATTGAGACGGCAATTGCACTGATACATCTTCAACAGATGCCATCGGGTAAGCACAATAATCGGCGGCATAATAAGCACTTGGGCGTAGATTTCCAGATGCTCCTGGGCCACCAAATGGCGCATCACCACTGGCGCCAGTTAATGGTCGATTTCGATTCACAATTCCCGCTCTAATATGGTCAATAAAATACTGCCATTGCTGCTCATCTGTTGATATTAATCCTGCAGCTAATCCATAACGGGTTTGATTTGCACTGACCACTGCTTGACTAAAGTCATCATAACGACTGACTTGCAATAACGGTCCAAAGTACTCTTCATCTGCAGGCTCACTAACGGCACTGACTTCAATAATCGCAGGAGTAACGATTGCACCTTGGCCACGTGTCGCTGCTAACAAGGCTATGCCACCAGCCGCGATTAATTGCTGCTGATTGTCCAGCTGCTGATCGGCTGCGGTATTAGATATCAATGGCCCCATAAAAACGGCAGGCGTGGCAAATGGATCACCCACTGTCAATTGCGAGCTCACGGTTACCAAACGCGCTAATAGCTCATCACCAGCTTTTCCTGCCGCAATATATAATCGCCTCGCACAGGTACAACGCTGTCCGGCACTTAAAAAAGCAGACTGAATAATGGTATACACCGCCGCATCAAGATCGCCATATTGTTGGCCAATAACCAGTGGATTATTACCGCCCATTTCTAATGCCAGCATTTTTTGTGGCTGACCTGCAAATTGCTGGTGCAATAGATGCCCAGTATGAGCGCTACCGGTAAACAGAACGCCATCCACGTTCGCGGCAGCCAAAGCCGCTCCTGTCGAGCGCCCTCCCTGAACTAAATTAATCACACCAGCGCTTATGCCTGCTTGCTGCCACAATTGACACATCAACTGCGCAGTATTGGGCGTCAGCTCTGAAGGTTTAAACACCACTGTATTTCCGGCCAATAGTGCCGGAATAATATGACCATTAGGCAAATGTGCGGGAAAATTATACGGCCCAAACACAGCCATAACCCCTAATGGACGGTGTCTTACCACCATGGTTGTTTGCGCCTGTTGACGTTGTCGAGTACCAGTGCGTTCATGATAAGCCTGAAGCGACAATGCCACCTTGGCAATCATGGCAGCAACCTCTGTGGTGCTTTCCCATAACGGCTTACCTGTTTCTGCTGCAATAACACCAGCTAACTGTGATTGATGCTGTTGCACTAATTGCCCAAAACGCTCGATGATCTGGACTCGATGATTAAGGGGAGTATTGCGCCAGGTTACAAACGCAGCCGATGCCGCAATAACCGCCGCTTCAACTTGTGCAATCGTTGCTGCCTGACCTTGCCAAACCACACTGTCATCATAAGGATTGAGTGATTGAAATTGCTCACCAGCACCGTCTAACCACTGATTATTGATCCATAAGCTCATGCGACTCTCCTATTATGATTGCGCGACTAACCGCACTTCATCACCAGTATCAACATTAAGCGCAGCGGCAACGTCAGCGGTCATCACCACTTGCCCTTGCGCATTGACTGCTAACGGCGCTGCAACCGCACGAAATCCTGCTAACTGACAATTAGAAACCAAATAGCATTGATCACTGGTGTGTTGACCTATTTCAACTTGGCATCGCTGTGAATGACGCACGGTTTCAATATTACGCACATCACATTCAACACTGGGGCCAGCATCAAAAATATCGACATAGCCACGGCAGCAAAACCCTTCTTGCTCAAGTAATTGTAATGCTGGACGTGTATTCACATGCACTTGACCAATCACTACTTGCGCTTCTTTACTGAGTAAGTTGACGTAAATCGGTAATTTCGGCATTAAATCAGCAATAAAGCCTTTGCGGCCAATACCTGTTAGGTAATCTGCATGAGTAAAATCAATCGAAAAAAAATGTTCTTTCAGCCATTGCCAAAACGGAGAATTCCCCTGCTCATCAGACACACCACGCATTTCAGCAAAAGCAACCTCAGCAAAGCGTTGTTGATGATCAGCCATCAATAAAAACCGCGATTTAGACAATAACCGCCCGTTAAGACCTTGACGCCATTCAGGTAATAGAAACAAGCTACACAGCTCAGTCTCACCGGTATATTGGTTACCTAATGTCAGCACCTTAACAATATTGTGCACCCCTAACTGACGCGAGGCATGGGTCACGGTACTTAAATGGTAATTATAAAAAGGCACATCGAGCCCAACCGTGGCTTCAATCGCGGTTGTACCAACCACTTGATCAGTATCGCTATCAACAGCGACTAGCAGATAGCTTTCTTGTCCTGGCGAGGTAACACGAGTATTAAAGCTGGCTTGAGAGTGTTGAATGCGGCCACGGAGTAAATCTTCATTAATGGGTAATGATGTAAAACCATGGCCAGAGGCTTCTGCACATTGCATCAGTGCAGGGTAATCAGCGCAAGTAATAGGACGAATAATGAGCATCGCATTCCCTCCTAAATATAGGCAATGACGGCAGCCATTGCCTCGCTTGAAATCAGCGTTAGAATGGGGCTATTGGTATTAACTAACCCCGCAATTACAAGTTAATCACAGCTAACAATTGGCGTTATATAACGTTGCAATCGCCGCTTCTAAGCGTTGCATTCCTTCATCAATATCTTTTTGCTCAATCACTAACGACGGCGTAAAGCGCACCACATCAGTACCAGCGACAAGTACCATTAGTCCCTCATTACCTGCAGCAACTAAAATATCTCGCGCCCGTCCTTGCCACTCTGGCGTTAATACCGCCCCTAGTAATAAGCCTTTACCTCGTATCTCGCTAAAAATAGGATAACGGCTATTAATTTGCAGTAGCGCTTCACGGAACCATACTTCACGTTGCTTAACACCTGCTAAGAGTGCCGGTTGACTGATTTCATCGACCACGGCTTCTGCAACAGCACACGCTAGCGGATTACCGCCATAAGTCGAACCATGTGTACCGACTTTTAGATGACTGGCGAGAGCGGCGGTAGTTAACATTGCCGCGACCGGAAAGCCACCACCTAATGATTTAGCGGTAGTTAAAATATCAGGTGTCACCCCTAAGCCTTGATAAGCAAACAAATCTCCCGTACGGCCGTTACCAGTTTGAACTTCATCAAAAATTAATAGCGCCTGATGCTGATCACACAGTTGACGTACGCGCTGCACAAACTCAAGGCTTGGGCTAATCACTCCGCCTTCTCCTTGCAATGGTTCCATCATAACGGCACAGGTTTTATCACCAATTAATGCCTCAATGGCTGCGATATCATTGTAAGGAATATGGGTTACGGCTTGTGGTTTAGGACCAAAGCCATCGGAATAGCTACTTTGGCCACCAACGGTAACCGTAAAAAAGGTTCGGCCATGAAAACCATGGTTGAAGGCAATGATTTGATCTTTCTCTGCACTAAAATTATCAACCGCATAGCGACGGGCTAATTTCAATGCAGCTTCATTAGCTTCTGCGCCAGAGTTAGCCAAGAAGACTTTATCGGCAAAGGTTAATTGAGTCAGTTTATCCGCTAGCCGCAATGCTGGCTCATTGGTCATAACATTACTTAAATGCCACAATTGCTGTGCTTGTTCTGTTAATGCTGCCACCATTTTAGGATGACAATGTCCTAAACAACTGACTGCAATGCCACCTGCAAAATCAATATACTCACGTTGCTGTTGATCCCACAGCAGTGAGCCTTGTCCACGAACAGGTATAATATCCATTGGCGCATAACAAGGTACCATCACCTCATCAAATAACGACCGTTGTAATTTATCTTCAGTTGCCATCACACTATCCTTCTGTGCTTTATAGCTTACTATTAGTATTTACATTTTATTAACCTTTGCCAATAAAGACAGTAGTTTTTATTCAAACCAAGGTGTTAACTAATAAATACACCACAAATAGTTATGCATTACTTGCGGAATATTATTAACCACCACCAATGACAGATAGCCGTTCCCGCTAGGAAATAATCATTCCTCAGCGCATAGAATTCCACTATCACCAATAAAGGGAAAATTGTTAACAATAGTAAATCAGTAGCGTTAATAAGATATTGAAACAGCAACAGCGAGGATAACAACAACAGTAACGTACTTATCACCAACGCAATAAGTACGTAAAAATAGCAGTAATAGTGGAATTAACGCTGCAGAAAGTTAGCTAATAGTGCATGACCTTGTTCAGTCAAAATACTTTCAGGATGGAATTGCACCCCTTCAAGGGCTAAGGTTTTATGACGGATCCCCATAATTTCATCGATTTCACCGTTTAACTCTGTCCAAGCAGTGATCTCAAAACACTCAGGCAATGTCGCCGCTTTCACTACTAATGAATGATAGCGAGTAACGGTTAACGGATTATTTAGCCCTTTAAATACGCCACAATCAGTATGGGTGATCGCAGAGGTTTTACCATGCATGACTTGTCGAGCCCGCACCACATCACCACCAAACACTTGCGCTAATGATTGATGACCAAGGCACACCCCAAGAATTGGTAATTTACCGGCAAAATACTCAATCGCTTGCAAAGATATACCGGCCTCATTAGGCGTACAAGGACCTGGAGAGATAACTAAATGGGTCGGTGCTAACGCTTCAATTGCCGCAATATCAATCTCATCATTACGAATAACAACGACATCTGCGCCTAATTCACAGAAATATTGATAAAGGTTGTAAGTAAATGAATCGTAGTTATCAATAATTAACAACATACTACAACTAAGCTCTTATTGGTCACTGTCAGCGACAGCGATTAGTGGCGATAAAAAAGCAGAGCCTAAGCCCTGCTTTTTTAGAATGATAATGACTAACGCTTATGGGCGCGCAACAAAACCTACAGCATGGTAAGCTTGTTTCAACACTTCAGCAGCACGCGCTGATGCTTTATCTGCACCCGCTTTCATCACGCTATCAAGGTAAGCTCGATCACCACGAATACGATGATATTCAGCTTGTACTGGCTCTAGCATTGCCACTAACGCTTCACCAACATCTTTCTTAAATGGGCCATACATATCAACGCCAGCATACTGGGCTTCAATCTCAGCAAATGTTTTGCCTGTTGCGCCAGAATACAAACCCATTAGATTTGAAATACCCGCTTTTTGCTCAATATCGTGCGCAATACGTGGCGGCATTTCTGCATCGGTTTGGGCTTTATTAATTTTCTTTAGAATCGACTTAGGATCTTCTAACAGTGTAATCACGTTCTTGCGATTATCATCTGATTTAGACATTTTTTTAGTCGCATCTTGTAAGCTCATCACTCGCGCACCAACCGTTGGAATATACGGTTCTGGTACTTGGAAGATTGGGCTTTCAGGGGTGCTGTAAAGATTATTAAAACGAGTTGCGATATCACGTGCTAACTCTAAATGTTGCTTTTGATCGCTACCGACAGGCACTTGATGGGCACCATACAATAGAATATCGGCCGCCATTAGTACTGGGTAGCCAAACAAACCGGCGTTAACATCATTGGCATGACGGGCTGATTTGTCTTTAAATTGCGTCATACGACTTAACTCACCCATTTGGGTATAGCAATTTAATAACCAACCAAGTTGAGCATGTTCTGGTACATGAGACTGTACAAACAAAGTGCTTTTGTTTGGATCTACACCCACAGCTAAACAGATAGATAAAGCATCTAAAGTTGCTTCATGAAGCGCTTTAGGATCTTGTCGTACCGTAATGGCATGTAAATCAACCACACAATACTGACAATCATAATCATCCTGCATCTGTTCCCACTGACGCAGCGCACCAAGGTAGTTGCCGATACTCAATTCACCAGAAGGCTGTACGCCACTTAATACAATGGGTTTACTCATGATCAGGCTGTCCTGTTAATATCTTTAATTGTATTGACGAAAGGTACTAATAACACCGTTATCAGTACCTCAATTGTTGGTTTTTTTAGTGTACACCTTAATGTACTAGCAGCCTAGTTTAACCACATCAAGTAGTTGCTTGAAGTGATCACAAACAACATCAGGCTCACTGTCACTGATTGGCTGACCATAGTTATAGCCATAAGTCAGTCCTAGTGAACGGCAATTTGCTGCATTGGCTGCCAAAATATCATTGCGCGAATCGCCGACCATTAACAGTTCAGCAGCGGCAATATGATGTTTTTCCATCAGCCAATGTAATGCGAACGGATCCGGTTTTTTTAATGGAAAGGTATCGCCGCCAATAACATCCACAAAATAATCACTCAAACCGTGCTCTTCTAGCAAGTGAGGAACAAATTGTGACGGCTTATTGGTCACGATAGCCATAGCGACACCCGCTTGATGTAAGTTGGCTAAGGTTGTTTTTACATCCGCATACAAGGCACTTTTTTGATGGCCACCAGCGGCATAATAATGATCAAACAGTTCACGGGCTTGACGATGCAACGCAGGATCTAACTGTGGATCGACATCAATGCTACGACTTAACGCACGGCCAATCAAAATGTCAGCGCCGTTGCCAATCCAAGTTGTTACCTGTTCAACCGTTACCCCTTCACGACCAAGATGACGCATGGTCAAATCAGCAGCATCGGCTAAATCAGGTACGCTATCAAGTAAAGTACCGTCTAAGTCAAACGCGATAAATTTTATGTTCTCAATCAAATTACTAGCAATCATTAACGCTTAGCCTCAGCTAACTGTACGCGCATTTTATCAATCGCGACTTTATAATCTGGCTCATTAAAAATAGCAGAGCCGGCAACAAACATATCAGCACCAGCTGCGGCAATTTCAGCAATATTGTCAACATTAACACCGCCATCAACTTCTAAGCGAATATCACGGCCTGAAGCATCAATACGCTGACGCACTTGGCGTAGTTTATCAAGTGTGCTTGGAATAAATGACTGACCACCAAAGCCAGGATTGACTGACATGATCAAAATCATATCAATTTTATCCATAATATAATCAAGGTGGTGTAATGGTGTCGCTGGATTAAATACAACACCCGCTTTACAGCCATGTTCTTTGATTAATTGCAAAGTGCGATCAATATGGTCTGTTGCTTCAACATGAAACGTGATCATGCTGGCGCCAGCTTTAGCAAAATCAGGAATAATACGATCGACAGGTTTTACCATTAAATGCACATCAATCGGTGCAGTAATGCCGTAGTCGCGTAATGCTTTACAGATCGGCGCACCAAACGACAGGTTTGGCACAAAGTGATTATCCATAACATCAAAATGGATAACATCAGCACCTGCTGCCAAGACATTTGCGACATCTTCACCTAAACGGGCAAAATCAGCAGACAAAATAGATGGAGCGATCAAAAAGTCCTTCATGTTTAGCCTCTCTACACTAGCGATAAAAATAACAAGCTCGACCAACCAAGCCTATAAACTGCTGCCAGTCTACCCGATCCCCTAAGTGTTGTCTTACTGGATTTATTTATTGCTGCAGTTAACCATAGTTATCAATTCGGCGACCGATAGAGGAACTACAATCAACAAAGACTGCAGCAGATATACAAAGGAAGGAGATGCATGTATTCACGCGCTAACGCAATATGGCAAATAGTAAAAAGTGTTTTAGCGGCATTGTTTGGAGTGCAATCACAACAACAGCGTCGTCAAGACTTCAACCAATCAAGTCCGTGGCCGTTTATCATTATTGGAGGGATGGTTATTGTTGGTTTAGTGGTGATATTAATTGCCATTGCCCGTCAGGCAACAGCAATCTAAATATTGGCTTTATTGGTGATCACTATCGGTTGCAGGCGCTGTTTTAAATAATGCCAACAATTCATCGACTTTATTACGACCACCACCATTACGACTAATGGTGCGTTTAACCCTTACCACCGACAAATCAGCGCCAGTATATAAACGCCGAGTTAATGGCGTATCATGATTAGAGATTAACACCGCAATATCACGCTCTGTAGCGGCTTTCTCTGCTACATTCGCTAAGGTTGCTTGATCGTCTAAACTAAAGCCATTGCCTGAATAAGAGGTAAAGTTAGCCGTGGTCGATAATGGCGCATAAGGTGGATCACAATAAATCACACTGCCTTTACGAGCTCGTGAAAATGTCTGGCTATAGCCTTCACATACAAAAGTCGCGCGTTTGGCTTTTTCCGAAAAGTAATACATCTCAGCTTCTGGAAAGTACGGTTTTTTGTACGAACCAAAGGGAACATTAAAACCGCCCTTTTTATTGTAACGGCACAGGCCGTTAAAACCATGGCGATTTAAATAAAGAAAATAAATCGAACGCTGATAAGGATCAGTACTGTTATTAAACTCTTCTCGAATACTTAAATACGCAGCTTTAGTATTATATTCAGGCGTAAATAATCGGCGAACATCTTCAATGTATCGCTCAGGCTCTTGCTTGATAATATTATATAAATTAATCAGATCAGGATTAATATCTGCTAATAAGTAGTGCTCATAATCAGTGTTTAAAAATACTGAACCAGCACCCACAAAGGGCTCTACCAATTTACGCGCGGGCGGTAGGTGTCGTTTAATATCCTCGACCAGAGAGTACTTACCTCCAGCCCATTTCAGGAATGCACGATGCTTTTTCATTAAGCTGACCCACCACCACTTACAAGAATGCCACGAAAGGTCGCGGATTGTACCTCATTTACACCCAATGCTGATACCAATTAGCATAAATAACTATGATTAATGGCTTTATTTTAAGCGATTCATTTCTTGTTGAATATGTCGATAAGGTTTCAACCACGGTTTTAGCTGTTGCAACGTGGTCGGCAATTGACTTTTTTCCGTGCGGGCTTGAGCTGCTGTCGCATAATTCCCTGTCACTACGATAAACCATGGTCGTTGATTACGTTCAGTCTGATAAATCATTGCTGCAGTCATGTTGTGGGTGTTAATAAATTCTGCGGCAGCGGCAAGGCTTTGAGTGGCTGCAAGTTGTAATGCGTAATGACTTGGCTTTACTGCCGCTAATTTTTGCTGATCAGCGGCTAATTTAAGCGTCCAATCAAGTGTCGAGGTTGAGGCTAATGGTGCGGTTACAGCCGCAGGTAGTGATGGTGTATCTGTTACATCAGCTGCGGCGACAGTTGGAGTGGCAACCGCCGCCGAGGTGACAGGGATCGCTTCTGTAACGATAGGATGCCCCTCCAACGCTTGATCGTCAATCATGGCATCAATTTGTTGCTCTGAAATAACAATCCGCTCATGGGTGTTTTCTTCTTTGCGTCCAACCGTTAAACCTTGAGTATGCACTTGTGGCGGTAATGGCGCATCATCAAATGTTACCGTGGCAGTCACAGCAGGTATAGTCGTTGGCGCTTGAGTGCTGGTTTCAGTGTGAGAACTAATGGTCATTAAACCATATCCTGCAATCGCCACAGCGATCACCGCTAATACTATCACTAGCGCTAACAAGGGTTTTTTAGAAGCCTTTGAGGTCATATTCACACCTTCAGATTGAGGAAGATCATGCAGCGCACCCGGCTGCGAAATAACAGTCAACAAACGCTGTTTTAGTGTTCGTCGACAAGCCGTGGTTAAGTCATCATTACCAACTAACATTTCGGTAAATAAAACCGCTTCTTGATGGCTAAAATCATCAATATCTAACGCTAACGGAATAATACCAGAGCCATGGCTAACCTGAGCTAAAGTCTGGTTTAACTCACTATGATTAGCAAATAATACAATATTAAGCTGCAGCTGGGGCTGTTGTTTTGCATGCAGGGATAATGCCCATAGTTCAGCAATCAAATTGGCACTCAATAAATGTGCGTCATCAATAACCACCATCAGTTTCTGTGGTTGATTAACCAATAAATGCTCAACACTTTGACATAACGAATCATGTTCGTTAAACATCGCATGGCTAACAAATTGCTGCAGCAATAGAGTGCGATGCTGAGTATCAGTTTGCCCAGGCTGACACATCAATAAAACGTGATGACAGTCAGTGGCATAATGTTCAAGGAAAGAGTGTGCAAGCCAAGTTTTACCTGAGCCTTGGGCACCTGAAAGGTGAAGAAGGTGAGAGCCAAACCGAGTAATAAATCGAACTCGAGTCAGCAACTGGATCTGACTTTCCAGATCCAGATTTTTTGCTTTCGTCATGCTGGTCATCAATGTGCTACAACTTAGCGGCCAATAACATCCTGAAGCACATTAAAAGGTACATCAGCCACAACCTCAGCAGCACCAATTGCTGTCGGTAATACTAAGCGTAGCTGACCTGACAATACTTTTTTATCTCGCATCATGTGCTTGATAAAATCGTCAAAAACCATAGTATCAGGCGCAACAACGGGCAAATTTGCTCGCTGATGTAACGTGATAATTCGCATCACATCGGCATCACTGAGCAATCCCTGCTTTGCGGCAGTATGTGCTGCGAGAACTGTACCTGCTGACACCGCTTCGCCATGCAGCCAGTTACCATAGCCCATCTCTGCCTCAATAGCGTGACCAAAAGTATGGCCAAGATTGAGTAACGCCCTTACACCGGATTCTTTTTCATCGGCAGCAACAACATCAGCTTTAATCTGACAACAACGGCTAATGGCGTAACATAACGCATCATTATCCAGTGCATGTAAGCGCTCAATGTTATTTTCTAACCAAACAAAAAAATCATAATCGGCAATAATGCCGTACTTGATAACTTCAGCCAACCCTGCAGCTAACTCACGTGGTGGTAATGTCTGCAAACAATGATTATCAATAATCACGGCTTTAGGTTGATAAAAAGCACCAATCATGTTTTTACCCAAACGGTGATTAACCGCAGTTTTTCCACCTACAGATGAATCAACTTGTGCTAACAATGTTGTCGGCACTTGAATAAAATCAACCCCTCGTTGGTAACTTGCCGCCGCAAAGCCAACAAGATCACCAATTACGCCGCCACCTAAAGCAACTAAAATCACATCGCGCCCATAATTACCTTCCAGTAAAAATGTCATGATGTGATTAAACGTATCGAGGGTTTTGTATTGTTCACCATCAGGCAGAGAAAGTAGTGCCACTTGGCACGATAATGAACTGATGGTAGCCATTACCTGATCCGCATATAGCGGGGCAATGGTGTCATTGCTGACCACAACTACTCGTTTACCTGCAGATATCGCAGATGCAAACAACGCCGAGTTGTCGAACAACTCGGCGCCAATTGAAATAGGGTAGCTTCTGTCATCTAGATTGACATTGATCCGTTCCATGGTCAGCTTCTCTTTTTTATTAATTAACGCTCTTCCAGCATCTTGATGATTTGGTTAGCAACTACTTTCGCACTTTGATCATCAGTACGAACAACGTAGTCAGCAACCTCTTCATACAATGGGTTACGCTCTGCTGCTAATTCTTCAAGAACTTCACGAGGTGTGTCAGTTTGAAGTAATGGGCGTTTTTTATCACGTTGAGTACGAGCTAATTGCTTTTCAATAGTCGTCTCTAGATAAACAACGATACCACGAGCAGACAGGCGATTACGGTTCTCTTTATTAATAACAGAGCCGCCACCCGTTGCAAGAACAATACCTTGTTCTTGGGTTAGATCATCAATAACAGTTTCTTCGCGAACACGGAAGCCGTCTTCACCTTCAACATCAAACACCCAACTAATATCAGCGCCAGTACGTTCTTCGATTACAGTATCTGAATCAAAGAATTCCATATGCAGCTGTTGTGCAAGGTGTCTACCAATTGTGCTTTTGCCGGCACCCATAGGGCCAACCAAGAAAATATTTCGTTTTTCAGCCATTTTAGCAATTTACGCGCGGTTAATAAAACGACACCACCCGCAGGCTCTATTAAAATAAGCCCGAGGCGCCAAGTTCCTCACATATAATTCGTGATAAGACAGAAAATTATCTCAGGACTGACTACTATTTTGCAATAGCTAGTCGACATCAATCGATATTTTATTGAGCCTGTCTTACCCACAGAGGCTGCCATAATGGCTCACCAAAGGTCTGAGGTCAATCGTATTAAGCTCGTAAATATCCAGTTAACGGCTCAACAACATACTTCACACCCAACGTGTAACTTCATTCAACCCCAAGAAATATAACACTTTTAACGCTTACCTACCCTGCTACAACATTGATTAGAGCCGCTATCAGCAGGGCGGTTCAATAAGTGAAAAATTATTGCATCACGATTTTTGGTGTCACAAAAATCAATAATTCACGTTTCCCAAGTTCTTCCATTTTATGTCTAAATAATGCACCAAGCACCGGAATATCACCAAGGATCGGCACCTTACGAACGCTGTTGTTAATTTGATTTTGATAAATACCGCCCAAGACAACCGTTTCACCGTTATTGACTAGCACCTGAGTACCAATACGCTGAGTTTTAATCGCCACTGCAGTACCGACCCCAGTTGGCACTTCTTCACCTTTGCTGTCTTGGGTCACTTCTAAGTCTAATACCAGCTTATTATCCGGTGTGATTTGCGGTGTTACCATCAAACTAAGGACTGCCTTCTTAAAATCAACCGATACCGCTCCACTTGATGATGCTTCTAGGTATGGAATCTCAGTGCCTTGTTCGATATAGGCGGTTTTTTTGTTGGTCGTCATAAGACGCGGACTTGAGATAATTTCCGCTTTACGCTCTGACTGTAACGCTGACAATTCAAGATCTAATAACACATTACCTAACTTTGCCACTTGAAATGCAATACTTGCCGCCCCTGCTTGAGTTGCACCCAAGTTAACATTAAGAAAATCATCAACGGTGGTGTCATCTAACAAACCGGAGCTACCAAGGTTGCCTTCAATCGAACCGCCGATAGTGGTATCGCCATCGATACTTGATACCCCCCAACGTACGCCAAGCTCATCGATATTACCTTCATCAATGGTGACAATACGCGCTTCGATTTGAACCTGCTTCACCGGAATATCCAGTGCTAACACGATATCTTTGATGCTAGCGATACTGTCGGGTGTATCTTTTATTATCAATGCGTTAGTTCGTTCATCGACATGCAATGAACCACGCTCAGATAGCATTCCAATCCCATCACTTGAACCACTCAATAACTCAGAAATATCCGTCGCTTTGGCGTAATTAATCTGAATCAATTCAGAGCGTAGACTGGCTAATTCTTGTTGCTTGCGTGCCGTTTCCATTACTTGGTGCTCATTGGCTGCCAATTCAGCTTTGGGCGCGACCAATAACACCGAACCACGGACACGTTTATCTAAACCTTTGGCTTGCAGAATAATATCCAGCACTTGTGGCCACGGCACGTTATCTAATCGCAGTGTAACGTTGCCACTAACTGTATCTGCCACCACTAGGTTGAAATCGTTATAATCGGCAATAAGCTGTAAAACGTTACGCACCGGTATATCTTGAAAGTTGATCGAGATTGGCTTGCCTTTATAGGAAACATTAGCTTTGGTTGCAGTTGACGCAGCTTTAGGTTGCACCCGTTTAGTTAACGTCACTTCAAGGGTATTGCCTCGAATACGATAATCGTAGTCATAGCCACCAGTTAGATTAAAAACAAATCGTGCTCCACGAGGAATGTTGCTGGTATCAATGCTATTAACGACAGTCGCGAAATCAACCACATCAAGTGTATGAATTTGTTCATTGGTCAATTGGGTATCAAAAATATCCAATTGCAACTGTTTACCTTGGCGACGAAAATCAACCAGTGACTGCGGCTGCTTTAACTTGATGCTTAATACACCTCGGCCCTTGTTATCACGACGAAATTCAATATCTTGAACCTGATTAGTGATTCCACTCGCTGGCGCAGCAGTGACGCTGGTAATAGTAAATAACCCCCAGCACATTAACCATACACTGACGAAAATCTGGCGGCTAAGCCCCCATGTATTCCCTTTCATAACTCATCCTTGATTAATGCTGAACTAAAGCCAGCTTTGCAGGCCGTGTTAGCCAACAACCTTTGCCATCGGGTAATGTTTCTTCTATTTCAATGAGCTTATCACTCACTTTTATTACTTTGCCGCGATTAAGCCCAACAAACTGTCCCGGCTTAATTCTGACTAATTCACCTTTTGGGGTATAAACCAACCCCCATAATTGACGTTGATGGCCAATTGCTCCTTTCATGGTTAACTGTTCTAACGGAAACGTTTCTAATGCTGTTGGTTGATGAGCTGTTTCTGGCTGCCAACAACTAATATCGGCCTGTTTAGCTAATAATATTTCTGGCTGTGGCCTTAAAAATGGCACTCGTTTACTGGTCATTACAAACGATTCAGCAACAAAAATATAAGGATCTGCTAATGGCTTGACCTTTGCCTTAGCATGGGTATGTGTTTTGGCTATAAACTGCTCAACTGAATCGGTATTGGCCTGACACCCCATTAACCCAAACCCTAACGGTAACAGCCATAATAATGTTCTCATCGTATCCTCATTATTGCGGGGTTTTAAAACGGTAAGTGGTGGCTGATACCGTTAACGATAGCAACTCATCAACGCCTTGATTATCCACTCGCGCTAATGCCACATTGCGTAAATTAACAATGCGAGGCAGCCTTGCAATTGCCTCTGCGAATTGGCCTATTTGTTGATAAGAACCTGTTAGTTGCATGTTCAGCGGCAGCTCATAATAAAGATCATGCTCTATGCGTGAAGCCCATTTAATCGATTGAAATATCAACCCATTTTTAACACCAATATCATTAATACTTGCGAGTAAGCTTGCCAGCTCTTGTTCTTCTGGTAATTGCTCAACCACTTCTTGATAACGACGATTAAGTTCGACCACTTGTTCTTTAACCCGTGGCAGTGCGGCAACTTGTGCAGCGCGGGTCACTAATTGACTGCGTAAGGTGATTTCCTGCTGTTTTTGCTGCTCTAAAGCTTCAGTTAACGGTGTTAACCAATACCAATAACCAAATGCCGATAACAGTAACGTCACCACAAAAGCAATCACACACTGCGGCAATAATGGCCACTCAGTGATTTCATCCAATTCTAATTCACGCCAATCAATCATTGGTTTTCTCCGCGATTGCAGTCGCATAAGTTGCCTTAAGTGGCTGCTTATTAATAATTGGTGCGGTTAAATCAAACGACGCATTAAATTGTGATTTTTGCTTTTTATCACTGCTTTTAGTCGTCACCAATGAATGCATTTCAACATTGTTAAACCATGGTGATTGCTCTGCCTTACCGAGTAATGCTGCTAAGTGACCATTGGTATCGCCAAAACCATCAACTTTCACTCGTTGTGAGGCTAAATTGACACCATCAAGATACACTCCAGCAGGCACCACTTCTGGTAACTGATTAAGTAACTGCGTCACTCGATTGCGCGATAACTGTATATCAGCGATCACTTTTAACCGCATCTCAATCGCCTCACGCTGCTTATCTAATTTAGGCAAGAAAGCCAGCCGTTGCTCTAAACTGGCTAATTCTTGCTGCAGTTGATGATTACGGCTTTGTTGTTGAAGCTGCTGATTTTCAATATATTCACCAATAGCACCATTACCCACAACAGCCAGAGCAACACTTGCTGCAAGCAGTCCAATAAAGCGTTGTTTATGCTGTTTACGCCGCTGCTCACGCCACGGCAATAAATTGAGTTTATCAATCATAATAACCCTCGCAATGCCAATCCGGTGGCAACGGCATATTGACTCGACATTGACTGTGGTAATTCAACTTTATTGGCACAACTAAAGTGTTGAAAAGGATTTACCCACACTACATCAAGTCCAATCAAGCGTTGTAGCAATGACACCGACACCACATCTTGCCCACCACCACACAGCCACAACCCTTTGATACCACTACGTGGATGAGTCGAGTTATACAATTGAATTTGACGCTTTAATTGTTCGGCTAACTGTTTAGTAAATTGCTCAGCATTATTAGCGCCTAGTGGGCTAATGCCGTCCTGATCATCTAACATGCTAGTACCAAAACGAATTTCACGATGGTAAGCCGCACTACCTTGTGGCTTCATGCAAAACTCGGTATGCCGCTTACCTACATCCACTACGCCCCATTGATTATAATGACTGCCCATCTCAGCTAAGTGCTCTGCCAGCCATAATAAAGCATGGGTTTGTAACTCCATTATTTTAGGTTTGAAGCCTAATTTAGTGAGCGTATTAACTCGGTTGTCGATGGTTTCTCTGCGCGAGGCAAATACTTGAAACGGTGTGGTCGCAACAGCATCACTAAAACGGTCACTATTTAGTGGAAAATAATCAAACCACAACTCCTCAACGGGAAACGGCGATGCCGCACCTAAGGCTTGCACGATCGCGAATTCAGCCTCTTCTTCACTAAGGCTGGTACCTAATTGAACAACTTTGCTGATCACAGCACTATCGGGTAAGGCTAAGGTAACGGCTTTGGCTTGCCACGGTAATTGCTTTTTAATTTGACGCATTGCTGACAACAGCTCAGCATTATTCACGCTATGCTGATCGTTTATAACCGATTTCGTCAACTCAACTTCAACAAATGCAGCTAACTCAAACTGCTCTTTTTTTTGTTGCAGAACCACAGCTTTTATACTGTGATTGCCAATATCTACCCCAACACTTAATGGGTTCCGAAACATCCGTGTTATGCTCCCATGTGGCGAAAAAACAAACTATTTCGAATAAACACCATCAACGGCATTAATTAATTTTTTGTTATCTTTATACTTGAAGGTAAAAGATAATAGATAATGACCGTCAGAACGATGGCGTAACGGGAAATCTCAAGTGAAGTTCATAAAGCGATTACTAATACTTGCAATAATTTGCATCATTCTTGGAGTGGGTACAATTTTTGGTTTTTATTTATACCTAAAACCAGACCTGCCTGATGTTGCTAAATTAAAAGATGTCGAGCTCCAAACACCATTAAGGGTGTACAGTGCCGATGGCGAACTGATCTCGCAGTTTGGTGAGAAACGTCGTATACCATTAACACTTAAACAAATGCCACCACTATTGGTCGATGGTTTTATTGCGACCGAAGACAGTCGTTTTTATGAACATCATGGCGTTGATCCAATTGGTATCGCACGTGCAGCTTTTGTGATGCTAACCACGGGCCATGCGCGCCAAGGTGCGAGTACGATCACTCAGCAGCTGGCACGAAACTTCTTCCTCTCCAATAAAAAAACCTTTTCACGTAAAATTCGAGAAGCGTTTATTGCGATCCATATCGAGCAAATTTTAACGAAGGATCAAATTCTTGATCTTTACTTAAATAAAATTTACCTCGGCTATCGCGCTTATGGTGTCGGCGCTGCGGCACAAGTTTACTTTGGTAAAAGTGTTGACCAGTTAACCTTGAGTGAAATGGCTGTGATTGCCGGCTTGCCAAAAGCACCATCAACCATGAACCCAATTTATTCGATTGATCGCGCCACAACACGTCGTAATGTAGTGTTAGATCGTATGTATAAAGAAGGTTACATCACTAAAGCGCAAATGGACCAAGCCCGTTCTGAACCTATCGTTTCTCATTATCATGGTGCTGAAATTCAACTTTATGCACCGTATGTAGCAGAACGAGCACGGGCGTGGATGGTTCATCGTTACGGGGAAGATGCTTACACTAAAGGCATGGATGTTTACACCACCATTAATGCCAAGTTACAGCATGCGGCGCAGCAATCAGCGGTTGATAACCTGCTAAACTACGATGAGCGTCATGGCTACCGTGGTCCAACAGCGGTGCTATGGAAGCCAGGCCAAACACCACTTAACGCTAACCAAATTGTTGGAAAACTCAGTAACCAACCGACTTATGGTGAATTGATTCCAGCGGTCGTTACTAACGTTAATCAGCAAAGCGTCGTCGTTGTTACTAAGCAAGGTCAGACAGTAACGCTAAATTGGAATGGAATTAAATGGGCGCGTAAATTCTTAACCGATAAAGCGCAAGGCCCAGCACCAACAACTGCAGCGCAAATTGTCACTGCTGGTCAACAAATTTGGGTGCAAAATAAAGCAACCACCGTCGCTGCAACAGCTGATACTGCCGCTGTAACCACAGATCACTGGGTGTTAAGCCAAGTGCCAGGAGCCAACACCTCATTTGTCGCCATGTCGCCAAATGATGGCGCTATATTGGCAATGGTAGGTGGCTTTAACTACACCCAAAGTAAATTTAACCGTGCGACCCAGTCAATCCGTCAGGTAGGTTCAGGGATCAAACCGTTTATTTATTCTGCTGCGATTCAAAAAGGGCTAACACTGGCCACCTTGATCAATGATGCTCCAATCACTAAGTGGGACAAATGGCAAGGCACCGCATGGCGACCAAAAAATGCTGATGGCCGTTATGGTGGTCCAACACGCGCACGTATTGGCTTAGCACGTTCAATCAACGTAATGGCTATTCGTGTGTTAAGAATGGCAGGTTTAGATTACACCATTAACTACCTCACCCGCTTTGGCTTTAAACGTGCGGATCTTCCTCACGCAGAACCATTAGCACTTGGTGCGGGCAGCTTAACGCCATTAGAGTTAGCACAAGGTTACGCTGTATTTGCTAACGGTGGTTATGCAGTCACACCGTTTTTAATCAATAAAGTTGATAATAATGATGGTGAATTGATCTACACCGCCAATCCAAAAATTGTCTGTAATGATGTCTGCCAAAGTCAGAACCCACAGGCGGAAATGCAAGTCGCATTGGCAACAGCAGCAGCCACGGCGGCTGAAAATGCGCCAGCAGATCAAAAACCGGTTGCAGCTGTCACTG
Organism: Photobacterium sp. Alg240-V54; assembly: GCF_900537155.1. NCBI lineage: Bacteria > Pseudomonadati > Pseudomonadota > Gammaproteobacteria > Vibrionales > Vibrionaceae > Photobacterium > Photobacterium sp. Alg240-V54. Next base: position 176,571 of record NZ_UNRL01000005.1, on the reverse strand, counting down.
AGAAACCAACCTTAGCGCAACTCGAACAAGTGATCACACCACCACCGGTACGTTATGCTCCGGAAGTGATCAGTGAGCAAAATGCATTCCTTGTTCGTCAAATGCTAACCAGCAACATTTGGGGTGAACCCGGTCATCTTTACGGTACTGGCTTTAGAGCGCGAGTATTAGGTCGTCATGATATTGGTGGTAAAACCGGTACGACTAACGATTCAAAAGATGCTTGGTATACTGGCTTTGGTCCTAATATTGTCGCTACAACTTGGGTCGGTTTTGATGATCACCGTCATGCTCTTGGACGTACTAGCTTTAATAAAAACTTAGGTAAAAACCAAGTAACAGGCGGCGAATACGGCGGTAATGCAGCTCAACCAGCGTGGATTAGTTTCATGAATACAGCGCTGAAAAACACGCCAGAGCAGTCATTACAAATTCCAGCGGATATCGTTAAGGTACGTATTGACCGTGCCACGGGTAAGCTTTCAGATCGTGATGATGCAAGTTCAATGTATGAATACTTCATCAAAGGGACTGAACCTACCCAGTCAGCGAGTCAGGTTAACTCAGAACAGCAGTTTGATGCAGAAACAGCTGAAGAATTGTTCTAATTGTTACCCCTAAATAAAAAAGAGCGCTAATCCGCGCTCTTTTTTTTAAGTGGCATTTCACCGCCCTCTTACCAGCAAGGGTTATTTCTGAATGTGATTAGCAAATATCTGTGGCATTTTAGCTTTAATCACTGCGGCTAATTTTTCATAACGCGATTTCAACGGTGATCCCGGACGGTAAGCTAACGTAATCAATCGCGTCGGCTGTGGATGCTCAGCTGCGATATAACACACGCCATCTCGACAATGCTCTTTAGGCGTCGCTAACTGAGGTAATAATGTGATCCCACTGCCCGCAGCAACCATGTTACGTAGCGTTTCAAGGCTGGTTGCTTTAAAACGGCCATCATCACGCGCACCAGCAGCAAAACAAAAACCTAATGCTTGATTACGTAAACAGTGACCATCCTCAAGCATTAACAGAGTTTCACCATGCAAACGCGACATATCAATTTCTTTATCCTGCGCCCATTGATGCGTTTCAGGTACGGCGAGCATCATCGGTTCATCATACAGTGGCAATTCAATAAAGGGTTCGCTTTCTTTTACTGCCGCTAAGATCATGCAGTCTAATTTACCTTCTTCAAGCTGTTGAACCAGTTGATGGGTTTGCGCTTCATGTAAAAACAGCTCTAACTCTGGAAAGGCTTCTTTTAATGTCGGAATAATTTGTGGCAATAAATATGGACCGACAGTCGGTATAAAACCAATATGTAATGGCCCAGCCATGCTTTCTCCTTGCAAACTAGCAAGTTCGGTCAATATTTTGACCTCGAGCAACACTTTCTGAGCTTGGGCGACTAAACTCAATCCCGCGTCGGTAAAAAGAACACGGCGACTGGTTCGCTCTAACAGTGAGACTCCCAGCTCATCTTCTAATTTACGAATTTGCCCACTGAGAGTAGGCTGACTGACGTAACACGCTTCAGCTGCTTTACGAAAATGTTTATGCTCAGAGAGAGCGACAAGGTACTCAAGATCTCGAATATTCATAGCTGTAGGTTACCAATAGGAATTAACTATCAAAACCATAGCAGTAAACGATTAGAACTATCAAGAGTAAAGTCGTATAATTTCTTCATTACATAGAGAGTATGTTTTTACAAAGCTCCGATTGCAGTAAATTAATTAGTATTTATTTTTAAGGAATCACATTATGTTCGCATCTAAAGAAGGTCAGCCAGTTCCTCAAGTTACTTTCCACACTCGTCAAGGTGATCAGTGGGTAGACGTAACAACCAACGAGTTATTTGCTAATAAAACTGTGGTTGTATTTAGCCTACCGGGCGCATTTACACCAACATGTTCTTCAAGCCACCTACCGCGTTATAACGAATTGGCATCAGTATTTGCAGATAACGGTGTTGACGATATTTTATGTGTATCAGTTAACGATACGTTCGTAATGAATGCATGGAAAGCAGATCAAGAAGCAGAAAATATTACTTTCATTCCAGATGGTAATGGTGAGTTTACTAATGGCATGGGCATGCTAGTTGGAAAAGATGACCTTGGCTTTGGTGCACGTTCATGGCGTTACAGCATGTTAGTGAAAAATGGTATTGTTGAAAAAATGTTTGTTGAAAACGAAGAACCAGGCGACCCGTTCAAAGTATCTGATGCAGATACAATGTTGAACTACATCGCACCAGAGCAAAAACTACAAGAATCAATCACTGTATTCTCAAAGCCTGGTTGTCCTTTCTGTGTTAAAGCAAAACAGAATTTGATCGACAAAGGCCTACTGTATGAAGAAATCATTCTAGGTAAAGACGCGACGACTGTTTCTTTGCGTGCAATTACTGGCCGCAGTACTGTTCCTCAAGTATTCATTGGTGGTAAGCACATTGGTGGTAGCGAAGAATTAGAAATTTTCTTAGGCTAAGACGCCACGATTAAAGCGTTAACAAATTAACAAAAAGCCCTCACTTCGCGAGAACTGAGGGCTTTTACTATTGCAACCGCTGTAATTACGACGGATTAAGCGACATTAATGGTCGCTATCCGTTGTGCTTGATCAAGCCATACTTCTAACGCAACCTCATCACAAGCATGCTGACGCGGGCAACGATCACAATCTTTCATGACTTTTTCAGGCAGTAATGCTTTTGATGTTGGCGTAAAGCCACGCTTCATAAAAAACTCTGGCACACGGGTTAACACAAACACTTTTTTAATTGCCATTTGGGCAGCTTTCTCAAGTAAATGATCAACGATCGCTTTTCCCTGCCCTTGCTGTTGCCAGCCCGCCTCAACCCCTAATGAGCGAATTTCCGCCAAACCGGAATCATAAACATACAATGATGCACACCCAGTAACCACGCCATGATTTTCAGCCACCGCAAATGAGCCAATATCACGTACTAATTCATTACGGTTACGCGGTAAATTTTCACCAAGTCCGGCCCAATACACCACCATGCCTTCAATAGCATCGAGATCTGTTAGCCTTGCGCCACGTACTTTGACATCGGGTGAGTAACGCTTATCAAGCCGCTTTTCAGCTTGCCCAATCGCGTAATCTACTTGGTTCGGTGCCACACCACCAAGTGCACAACGCTTATCTAAACACGATTCAATAGTGAGGATTGGATAAACATCGGCATCAATAACGTCTGAAAATTGTTTCATTTCATCAAGTGATAACTGCTCTAACGCGCAACCTTTGGCAATTGCCGCCACCACAGCCACACCAACAATATGGTGCGCTTCACGAAAAGGGATCCCCTTAGCAACTAAGTAATCGGCTAACTCGGTCGCATTAGAATAACCTTGCATCGCGGCTTCTAAAGTACGATCTTGATTAACCTTGATCCCCTCAAAACACAATGCAGCCATTTCCATGCAGTCATGCCAGCTATCTAGCGCATCAAACAGCCCTTCTTTATCTTCTTGCATGTCTTTGTTATAAGCCAGCGGCAACGCTTTCACCGTCATCATCATCGCGGTCATAGCACCATAAACACGACCACATTTACCTCGAATAAGCTCCAGCGCGTCTGGATTTTTCTTTTGTGGCATTAACGATGAGCCCGAAGTAACTGCATCATCAAGTTCAATAAAATTAGATTCACCTGAATTATAGAAAATTAAATCTTCTGCCATTCGCGATAGATGTAACATTGAGATCGAGGCGGTTGATAATAATTCCATCACATGATCACGATCAGAGACAGAATCAAGGCTATTACGGGTCGCACGATGGAATCCAAGGCTATGAGCCAACACTTCGCGATCAATCGGATAAGCGGTCCCTGCCAACGCGCCAGAGCCTAATGGGCAAGTATCTAACCGTGCCATGGCATCATTTAGACGCGAGTGATCTCGCTCTAGCATTTCAACATACGCTAAGCACCAATGAGCAAATGTCACAGGTTGCGCTCGTTGTAAGTGAGTATAACCAGGAAGCACCGTTGCTTGATGCTGACGAGCAACGGTCACTAATTGCTGCTGCAGTTTATCGAGCATTAATAATAATTGCTGTCCTTGCTGACGACACCAGAGTTTAAGATCGGTTGCGACCTGATCATTACGTGAACGACCCGTATGAAGCTTTTTGCCCAAATCCCCGACTTTAGCAATCAGTTGTTGCTCAACCCAACTATGAATATCTTCAGCATCTGAGGTCAATATTTGTTCAGGATCTTCCATCACCGCCAGCTTGAGTTCATTGAGTGCTAACTCAAGTTGTTGTTGCTCTTGTTCGGTCAGCACATTCACTTGGCGTAGGGCTTTTGACCAAGCTATTGAACCGACAATATCTTGCTCTGCGAGTCGATAGTCAAAACGCAGCGAATCATTAAATTGTTTGAATCTGATGTCAGCTGCCTGACTAAACCGTCCGCCCCATAATGCCATGGTGAATCTCCTTTACTGCCTAACTCTAATAATATAAATACGCGTAACATGGCAGCGAGAGTGGCACTCGCTGCGATACAGAAATTATCTTAAATGACTTATTTTTGATTGTTCAGCGCACGAATTCGACTCGCCAGAGAGTACAAACGGATAAAGCCACCCGCATGACTGTGATCATAAACATCATCTTCACCAAAAGTGGCAAATTCTTCTGAATACAAACTATTAAGTGAACGCTTCTGAGTCACGGTTGCTTGACCTTTATAAAGTTGGATCACCACTTCACCAGTCACATCTTGGGCTAGCGTGTCAGCAGCCGCGAGTAACGACTGGCACAATGGCGTAAACCAGCGGCCATCATAAATAAGGTGTGAAGCTTTAAGACCAAGGGTTTGACGGAACTCAAACGATTCTTTATCGAGCACTAATTGCTCAACTGCACGCAGGGCTTCCATCATAATGGTGCCACCGGGAGTTTCATAACAGCCACGAGATTTCATACCGACTAACCGGTTTTCAACAATATCAATCCGGCCAACACCGTGCTCTGCCCCTTTTTCATTGAGGTAATTAAGCGCGTTATACGGTGTCATTGGCTCACCATCAACCGCAACCACTTCGCCTTTTTCAACTAAAATAGACACTGTTTCCGCGGTATCAGGTGCTTGTTGTGGATCTTTGGTCCATACCCAACATAAATCGTTAGGAGCATTCCACGTATCTTCTAACACGCCGCCTTCGGTTGATACATGCCATGCGTTAGCATCACGTGAGTAAATTTTTTCCAATGATGCGGTACAAGGAATATTACGCTCAGCCAAGTAATCAAGTAGCGCCTCACGACTACGTAAATCCCACTCACGCCACGGTGCAATCACGGTAAGTTGTGGTGCTAGAGCAGCAAAGGCACCTTCAAAACGTACCTGATCATTCCCCTTACCAGTACAACCGTGGCATAGAGCATCGGCCCCTACTTCCAATGCACATTCAACCTGTGCCTTAGCGATAATCGGGCGGGCCATTGAAGTACCTAGCAAGTATTTACCTTCGTAAATAGCGCCCGTTTTCAAAGATGGATAAATATAATCTTTAACCATCTCTTCTTTTAGATCGGCGATGTAACATGACGATGCGCCTGATGCGATAGCTTTTTCTTCAATGCCAATCAGCTCTTCTTCACCTTGACCGACATCAGCCACAAAGGCGACCACTTCACAGTCATAATTTTCTTTCAGCCACGGAATAATGGCTGAGGTATCTAAACCACCTGAATAGGCTAATACCACTTTATTAATCTTACTCATCTGCTGCACTCCTTTCAGCCTTGTCGCGGTCATCCCGTTGAGGCACATTTCCAAAAATAAAAATCAGTCTTTATTGATAGCGTATTAGGGGGTAAATTTAGTACCAATACTGCTGCCCGCTAATAACGCATTGAGTTTTTCAGGGTAACGCCAACTTGCAACTTCAATCGCGCGTCCTAGTGCCTTAGCTGCTGCAAATGCGGCGCGCACTTTAACGATCATGCCATCGGTGATCACCGCTTGAGTAATTAACGCTTCTGCTTCTGTCTCTGTCAGTTGGTGAATTAAATTACCTTTACCATCAAGCACACCACTCACATCCGATAACAGCACTAACTCACCATCAACGGCGGCTGCGACTGCCACTGCGGCTTGGTCTGCATTTACATTCATCATGTTGCCATTATCATCAAGCCCGATTGAACTGATGATCGGCACAAAACCAAGTTGCATCATTTGAGTGACTAAAGTGCCGCTATTAGGCTCAGCATGACCAACTGCCCCTAATTCTGGATCTAATTGGCTAACACGGCATAATCCACCATCAGCTAAACTGAGCCCAACAGCTGCCACACCCGCTTTTAATGCTTGGCCCTGCAACATTTTATTGGCCGTACCGGCTAATGCACCGGTGATTAAACCAATTTGATCAGCTGGCGTTACCCGTAAACCTTGCTTTTTTATGGTCGGTAATTGCAACTTTGCCAGTAACTCATCCACCAAATAGCCACCACCGTGAACAAATAAAATGGGTCGCTGACAACTGGCTTGATAAGTATTAATAGTGGAAAACAACCGCTCCAAGGTCACGTTGCACTCCAATGCAGCACCACCTAATTTAATCACTAAAGGAACTTGGTTCATGGTATTACTCCTACACCAACGCGGTTAATTGAGGAAAGCCGTTACGAATATTTATGCACTGCATTGCTTGGGAGGAAGCACCTTTTAATAAATTATCAATCGCAGCGGTTAAAATAATATGCTCACCTTGTACCTGCCAGCCAATATCACAGAAGCAACTACCAACCACATTATCAAGTTGAGCCGTGTTATTGTTAAGTAACCGCACCGCATGTTGATCAGTAGCATTTGAATATGCTGCTTCCATTGCAGCAGTAACGTCATTCGCCGTCACTCCTGAGGCTAATTTAGCGGTAATAGTCGCTAAAATTCCGCGCTTAAAATTACCAAGATGAGGTGTAAAAATGACATCACAATTTAAATGATGGGAGATTTCAGGCTGATGACGATGAGTAAACAACCCATAGGCTTGTAAACTGACTTCACAAAAACTATTGGTCATAGATGCTTTACGACCAGCACCAGAAACGCCACTTACTGCATTAATCACCGGCCATTGCTGACAATCAAGTAACCCTGCAATCACTAATGGTTTTAATGCTAGTTGCGATGCAGTTGGATAACATCCGGGAACCGCAATTAATTGTGCCTGAGCAATATCAGTTTGGTTCCATTCTGCTAAACCATAAACTGCATTATCTAGCCACTGACCATATTGATGCTCAAAACCATAATATTGCTGATAAAACCCATCAGCTTTAACTCTAAACGCACCCGATAGATCAAACACCTGACAACCAGCATCAAGAAACTCAGCAGCAATATCATGGCTCACCTCATGGGCGGTGGCTAACAACACAATATCTGCAGTTGCAGCAGTAGTTTTAAAATCGATTAAGGGTTGTAACGGTAAATCAACTATTCCTTTTAGCTGTCCATGAAGTTCACTTAATGGTTTATTTGCATCAAGACTGGTTGCTGATACATACAAACCTGCAAGTGTTAACTGTGGATGGCGACTCACCATTTTTGCTAATTCTGCACCGGTGTAACCACTGGCGCCAATAATGACAGTGTTTAACATTGCTAATTCCATCTGTAGTAATTGTCTATAAACCGTCATTAAAAAATTGAGACTATGCTCTAAAAAAATTGCAATCATAACGGCAAATGAAGGAGTGCTGTCACCAGCGAAGAACAGGCGCGTCAAAGCACCGCAGGCAAAAGATTAGCGTCGTCGAAGGGAGATAATGAGAGATGTTGATATGTAATTCATGATAATAACTTCCTGCATTTAACTATTTCCCCTAAGCGATCCTTGCTCAGAGAGACAATAAACAACCGTGTTGCTTATTCATTAATTTGAATTAATATGTTTACTGGTTAATTTACGCACTGTCAATAGCATAACGATAAAAAAATATATTTTATTATCTTTTTATTAACCTTTACGACATTTAACCATAACATAAATAAACACTTTGAGTGCGTTTTTTTGCTCTATCCAATTAATAACAAACAAAAATGTGCACTAACAATGGCAATAATGAAACAAAATTACAAAATACAATCAATTGTATGACCAGAATCAATATCGACAGTTTTTATTGGCGATAAATGTAATCTCTGTTGACCTGTTACTAGATTCGCGGCTAGATTGTGGGGTAAAGGTTAAATTGGATGTAACAAAATTACGGAATGGATACGATATGAACGAGAAATACAGCGCACTAACGAGTAATGTCAGTATGCTTGGTCATTTGCTAGGCAATACAATTAAAACAGCCTGCGGTGATGAGCTATTTGAAAAAGTTGAAACTATTCGTAAACTTTCTAAATCAGCGGGCACCGGCAATCAAGACGATCGTGAAAAACTGATTGATGAATTACAAACACTTCCCGATGATCAATTACTTCCTGTGGCTCGCGCATTTAGTCAATTCCTTAATCTCACCAATATTGCAGAGCAATATCATACTATTTCACGCCAATGCGAAACCACCTTATGTAGTCCAGGTGCGCTTGATGAGTTATTCACTAAATTAGTAGAAAATGACGTTAATCCAGCCGACTCTTTAGCTGTCGTCAATGAATTAAATATTGATTTGGTGTTAACTGCTCACCCAACTGAAATCGCCCGTCGTACCATGATCCATAAATTGGTACAGATTAATAAGTGTTTATCACAATTAGAGTTAAGTGAGTTATCAACCGCAGAACGTGATCGGGTTGAACAACGACTAGAACAACTGATTGCGCAAGCATGGCACTCAGATGTTATTCGCCAACAACGACCAACTCCGCTTGATGAAGCTAAGTGGGGTTACGCTGTCGTTGAAAATTCACTGTGGCAAGCGGTGCCTGAATTCGTACGTTTATTTGATGAAAAACTGCAACAACATTTAGGTCAAAAACTTCCGCTTGATGCAACCCCTGTTACCTTCTCATCATGGATGGGTGGTGACCGCGACGGTAACCCATTTGTCACCTCAAATATTACTCGTGAAGTATTACGCCTTTCTCGCTGGAAAGCGGCAGAGCTTTACCTCGGTGACGTACAAGAGCTGATCAATGAATTATCAATGATTCAATGTAATGATCAGGTGCGAGAACTGGCTGGCGAAGAACATGAACCTTACCGTGCAATTTTAAAGCAACTGCGTGCTAAGCTCATTACTACCCGCGACAGTTTAGAAGCACAGATTAACGGTCAAGCGCCTCTTTCTAATAATATTATTAATGATGTTGCTGAGCTATGGGATCCGCTATTTGCGTGTTACCAATCATTGCACCAATGTGGCATGGCTATCATTGCCGATGGCTTATTACTTGATACGCTACGTCGCGTAAAATGCTTCGGCGTTCACTTAGTACGACTTGATATTCGTCAGGAAAGTACCCGTCACGAGAATGTTATTTCAGAGCTCACTCGCCACCTTGGTTTAGGCGATTACAGTCAATGGTGTGAACAAGATAAAATTGCTTTCTTAGTCCGTGAACTCTCGTCTAAACGTCCATTACTACCACGTAATTGGGAGCCGTCGGCAGAAGTAAAAGAAGTTATTGAAACCTGTAAAGCAATTGCAGAACAACCACGTGAAGCATTAGGTGCTTATGTAATTTCAATGGCACGTACTGCTTCTGATGTTTTAGCTGTTCACCTATTACTGCAAGAAGCAGGTTGCCCATTCCGTATGGATGTATGTCCATTATTTGAAACATTAGACGACTTAAACAATGGTGCTGATGTTATTGAGCAATTGCTTAATATTGATTGGTACCGTGGCTTTATTCAAAACCACCAAATGGTAATGATCGGCTATTCTGACTCTGCCAAAGATGCGGGTGTAATGTCAGCGGGTTGGGCGCAATACAGCGCGATGGAAAAACTGGTTACAGTATGTGAGCAAGCGGATGTTGAAATCACCTTATTCCATGGTCGTGGTGGTAGTATTGGCCGTGGTGGTGCACCTGCACACGCAGCATTATTGTCGCAACCGCCACGCAGCCTAAAAGGTGGCTTACGAGTTACCGAGCAAGGTGAAATGATTCGCTTCAAATTAGGTTTACCTGAAGTTGCAATTAACAGCCTCAGCCTTTATGCCAGTGCAACCCTAGAAGCAAACTTATTACCACCACCAGCACCGAAACAAGAATGGCGTCATGTGATGGATGAACTATCGAGCGTATCGTGTGAATCATACCGTAACGTTGTGCGTAATAACCCTGAATTTGTGCCTTATTTCCGTGCTGCAACACCGGAATTAGAGCTAGGAAAACTACCACTCGGTTCGCGTCCTGCAAAACGTAACCCTAATGGTGGCGTTGAAAGTCTGCGTGCTATTCCATGGATTTTTGCATGGAGTCAAAACCGTCTGTTACTACCGGCATGGCTAGGTGCTGGTGAAGCGATTCAATATTCAATCGATAATGGTCACGCAGCATTATTAGAAGATATGTGCCGTGAATGGCCATTTTTCTCAACCCGCTTGGGTATGTTAGAAATGGTATACAGCAAAACTAACCTTGGTATTGCTGAATATTATGACCAACGCTTAACAAACGAAGCATTATGGCCATTAGGTAAACAGTTACGCTCGCAATTACTGCAAGATATTAAAGCAGTACTGACGGTGGAAAATAATGACCACTTGATGCAGCAAGACCCATGGGGTGCTGAATCTATTCGCTTACGTAATATTTATGTTGAGCCACTTAATATGTTGCAGGCCGAGTTACTTTACCGTACGCGTCAGCAAGAAGAATTACCAAAAGAGCTTGAAGAAGCACTGATGGTGACAATTGCAGGTATCGCAACAGGTATGCGTAATACCGGTTAATCAACTTATCATCGTAAAATCTTAAATAAGGCTATCTTTTGATAGCCTTTTTTTTTGAGTGGTTATTTACAATTTTGTTAAAAAAGATCGCAAAGTCTCAATTTTGATACAGCACTATATTGCTTATACAGTCTAAGATAGAAAAGCTCAATATGATAAAAGATGAATAGATTTCAATCAGGTTGTTATTTTTTAGGGCTAAATTAACCTCGTGTAAGCTCACAAGATAATAAATTGAAACGCCTCAGTAACAGATAATTCAACTAGAAGTATCGATATTGAGTCAATTAATGATATTCTATGCGACCACAATTAGGCAGTGCAATAGCACGATTATAAATTAAAAACGTCATTTGAAGCGTTACATAATCCAAGCCCTATTGTGTTTTTATTTTATATATTTAACGGATAGAAGAGATGTCACTACCACATGTAATTTTAACAGTGCTAAGCACTCGCGAAGCAACGGGTTATGATATAACCAAAGAATTCTCACACAGTATTGGTTATTTTTGGAAAGCGAGCCACCAGCAGGTGTACCGTGAACTTAATAAAATGGCAACCAACGACCAAGTAACCTGTCGTCTTGAACCTCAAGATGGTAAGCCTGATCGTAAAGTATATGCGATTACGGATCTTGGCCGACAGGCATTATTTGAGTGGTTCCAAGAACCGGCTCGTAATCCCACTACTCGCGATGAGTTTTCTGCCAAGCTACTGATTTGTGGTGTTCACAATTCATTACCTATGCAGCAACAACTTGAAGCTTTAATTGATGAATCACATATTTTGATTGGTCATTATCAAGAGCTAGAGCAAATTCACTTTGGCGATTATAAGAACATGGATCGCCAACAACGCCTAGACCGCTTAACTTTGCGTCGTGGTCTACATAATCGCCAAGCTTGGATATTATGGGCAGAAGAAGTATTAGCTGAACTAAAAGATATGGACGGTGAAAATAGCGCAGTTGCTATCAACTAAACCATTATCAAATAGAAAAGCCGCAGTTTAGAAACTGCGGCTTTTTATTGGGCTCTCTATCACATACTACAACATCGTTGCTAACCGATTAATATCCGAGATTAATGCGCCAGCAGTCACATCCCTTCCCGCTCCAGGGCCCCGAATCACTAACGGATTCTCTCGATACCACTGACTTTCAATCGCAAAAATATTATCGCAAGGTAATAAGTTCGCTAATGCGTGTTCACTAGGCAACGCTTCTAAACCAACATAGGCTTTTCCATGACGATTAAGTCGAGCGACATAGCGTAATACTTTATCTTCCTTAACCGCACGAACTAATTTTTCAGCTAATAACAGATCCAGCTCAGCCATTTGTTCAAAAAAATCATCAACGCTTAAAGTTTGTAAACTCAAAGGGACTAATGACTCAACATATACTTGCTGAGGCTCAATCTCAAACCCAGATTCTCGTGCCAAAATAACCAGCTTACGCATCACATCACTGCCATCGAGATCGTGACGAGGATCAGGCTCGGTTAACCCTTGCTGCCATGCTTGTTCCAATAACGCTGAAAATGGCAGGCTGCCGTCAAATTGTTGAAATAACCACGATAAAGTGCCAGAAAACACGCCTGATATCGCTAAAATACTATCGCCACTTTCACGTAAATCACGCACAGTATGGTTTATCGGCAACCCAGCACCAACAGTTGCATTGGATAGCCAATGACGACTACTTTTAGCAAACGCATCGATGACAGCTTGATACTCAGACGTTGTGGCAGAGCCGGCAATTTTATTGGCTGAAATCAGGTGTAACCCCGTTGCAGCAATGTGTGGATATAGTGCTGCCAGCTGATGACTTGCGGTCACATCAACCACGACTACATCATCATATTCAACCGCAGCTAACTGAGATAATAGCTGCGGTAATTGATAATCTACCGCATGTAATAGAAACTGTTCTAAGGCCGTCTGAGGATCGATTCCCTGGCAGTCTAACCAGCATTGTTGCTGACCAACAATACCAATTAGACTAAATTGCATACCATGACGCTGTTCCAGTGCTGCCTTTTCGCGGCTAAATAAACTCAACCAGTGACTGCCAATATTGCCTTTGCCACACAATACAATTGCGACGCTTTTTTGAGCTTGAAATAGCGCTTGGTGAATAGCGTTAACTAACGCATCAGTGTCAATATCACGCAGCACTGCCACTAAACTTAGCCCTGACTCTGTTTCTGTCATAAATTCAACCGGCAATCCCTTTAATTGCTGATAGAATCCATGGCAATGATTAGGGTTATTTAATACACCAGCCCCAACAGCCGCCACCATTGAAAAACCTTCACGTAGCCGTAATTCGGCAGCAACACCACTGTCTTGTAGCAAGCTAAGAACGCTATTTACCACTTCTTGAGTGTAAGCCAAAATAATCCGTCGCTTACCTTGATCAACGGTTTGAGCCAATGGTTGTAATTGCGATTTATCAAGCAACTGCTGCACATCATGTTGTACCGATGCCAACACCATACCTTGCGGCACACCAAGCTCAATCAAGCACACATCATTTAACGACGAAATAATTTTAGCACCGCGACCCGAGGCTAATACTCGCTCTACCCGTGTTGATCCTGATTCCGGTTGATGGCTACAACGTAAAGTTAAATCAATCGCACTTTGCGCCACCGGCTGTAAAGTACGGCTATGCAATACTGGTGCAGCAAGACGAGCAAGTTCATTAGCTTCATCTAAGCGTAATAATGGCAGTAAGCAAGCATTAGTCACTTTACGTGGATCGGCACTATAAACACCAGCAACATCACTCCAAATGGTCACCCGTTCAACGCCAGCTAAAGCACCAATCATAGTGGCTGAATAATCAGATCCATTACGGCCTAATAATACTGTGTGCTGATGCTGATTTGCGGCCATGAAACCGGTGATCACTAATCGTTGTTGAGGATATTGAACCAATAACTGTTGCAATAATGGTTGTGATAACGCTTTATCTACTGCAGGTTGAACAGCATGATCAGCGCGTAAAAACAGCCGTGAATCAATCGCTACTGCTGCCAATTGGTGCTGATTAAGTAACGCAGCTAATAACCGTGCTGACCATAATTCACCATGGCCTAAAACGGTATTTTTTAGCTCTGTCGTCAATGGTGCTTCGCCCCACTTAGCGATCAGGGCTAACTCAGCATATAGCTGTTGCAGCAGTGGTTGCGCGTGATCTGGCGTCAACAACTCAGTGATTAATTGCTGTTGAAAACTACGAATGGATAATAGCGTTGCATGAGCTAAGCGGCCATCAGTAACCAATTGTTCTAGCCACAATAACAGTTGATTAGTGGTTTTTCCTGCAGCAGAGACGACCACAATATCATTCACCACAGAGTAAGATTCTAAAATCTCAGCCACGCGCCGATAACACTGCGCATCGGCAAGGCTACTACCACCAAATTTATGCAACTGACGCAGATCTTTTATCATTAGCACTCCCCCTGCGCGACAGTAAAGGCGTGGCTAAGATCGGCAATTAAGTCGCGTGGATCTTCTAAGCCTACCGATAGCCGTAATAAAGATGTTGAAATACCAGCTGCCCGTTGAGCTTCATCGGTCATAGCGCGGTGAGTCATTGAAGCCGGATGAGCAATAAGACTCTCCGTTCCTCCTAACGACTCTGCTAATGAAAATAATTGTAATGTTTTTACAAATCGTTGCAGTTGCTGATCAGTTCCTGCAAATTCAAAACTCATCATTGACCCAAATCCACGCTGCTGACGTTTAGCTATCTCATGCCCAGGATGAGTAGGTAAACTCGGGTGGTAAATGGTGCCAACCAAGGGTTGTTGTTGTAAATAGGCTAATACCGCCGCACCATTTTCTTCATGCATTCTCATTCGAGGCGCTAAAGTACGCAAACCGCGCAATGTTAGATAAGCATCAAAAGGTGCGCCTGTGGCACCAATACAATTCGCCCACCAAGTTAAATTTTCAGCCGCTGATTGCTGTTTCGCAATTAATACACCACCAACAACATCAGAATGGCCATTAATATATTTAGTGGTTGAATGCACCACAAAATCAGCCCCTAGCGATAACGGCTGCTGCAATAACGGTGACAGAAAGGTGTTATCAACCGCAACTTGGCAATCGACTGCCTGTGCTTGCTGACTAATAACTTCAATATCAATCACTCTTACCAAAGGGTTCGACGGAGTTTCAAGCCATAACAAAGTCGGTTTTTGTGCTAACGCTGCAGCTAGCGCATCAGGATCAGCTTGATCAATAAACAATACTTTAAAGTCACCCTTTTGAGCACGAGTATTAAATAATCGATAGCTGCCGCCATAACAATCATGTGGAGCAACAAGCAAATCATCAGGCCCTAACAATGCTGACACTAATAAATTCATTGCCGAGGTGCCACAACTGGTGACCACAGCGCCCGCTCCCCCTTCCATGTCGCTTAATGCATCCGCTAATGTATTGCGAGTAGGATTGCCTGAACGAGAGTAATCGTATTGCGGTAACTCACCTAAAGCTGGAAAACTGTAAGTCGAGGTTAAATAGATCGGGGGCACGACGGCATTATATTGTGAGTCAACATCAATACCGGTACGGACTGCAATTGTTGCAAGCTGCTTGTCACTCATAATAACGTTCCTTGTTATAAAGGGGTGATCCCTGAAAATAAATTGTGGTGGCTACACAACCTTAACCACATCAAAACAAGACGTCAACACTTCTGGACGTCTATATGTCTTTGCTTATAGCGGTAAATCCCGCTAAAATTCAATTATTGAAAAAAATAGTCGTGATCTAGCAACAGTTGTATACCACGGTAGAGGACAAACTAACGATGTTCACGTAATATCGCCGCCTATCATGACTATGCACTAACAACCGTCATCGCGACATTGTTATCATTATTAATTAAACATCGCTGAGAAGGTAAAACATGGCAAAGTGGAATGGCGAATATATTAGCCCTTATGCAGAACACGGTAAGAAAAATGAACAAGTAAAAAAAATTACAGTGTCTATTCCATTAAAGGTTCTCAAAATTCTTACTGATGAACGTACTCGTCGTCAGGTCAATAACCTGCGCCACGCCACCAACAGTGAACTATTATGTGAAGCTTTTTTGCATGCTTATACTGGTCAGCCGTTACCTACTGATGACGACATTCGTAAAGATCATCCCGATGATCTGCCAGCAGAAGCAAAAGCCTTAATGGAAGCGATGGGCATCAGTTACGAAGACATTAATGAATAATACGTATATCAGATAGCAGAAAACCAGCTTTTATGCTGGTTTTTTTATGTATTACATATTGAAGCGATAAAAAAAGGGATGCCTAGGCATCCCTCTTCTTTACATTCGGTCGGCAAGTAATTACTTGCTACCAAGTGCACCGAAACGCTTGTTGAATTTGTCAACACGACCACCAGAGCTAACTTGACGTTGCTTACCAGTGTAGAATGGGTGACACTTATCGCATACGTCAAGGTTAACGTCTTTGCTCATAGTAGAGTTAAATACGAAAGTGTTGCCGCAAGAACAACGTGCGTTTACTGCTTTGTATTCTGGGTGGATACCTTGTTTCATGGGGAAACCTCAAGTTAAGGCCGTGTCGCTCTCCCGATCCAAAGCCGGGCACCACACGTGGTTAATAAAATAGTCTGTCGTAGATTTACGACAAATCAGGCGGCGTATAGTAATCAATCATTCCCCAGAGATCAACTCGAGCACTGTTTTTTATCACTCTATTTTATTCATCACTAAAACAGTCAATAATAGTACTCACATTGCAGTACTGATTCCCTATCACGCGATCTGTTACTATTTAGTATAAGCTCAATTAAAGCGATAAAATATGACCCACCCAATAGCACGCGTTGCTTTACCCGTCCCACTCGACAAAAATTTTGATTACTTAATCAAACCTGACATGACACCCGTTATTGGCGGACGAGTACTGGTGCCTTTTGGTCGGCAGCGATTGGTAGGGATCGTAGTGGCTATCGGTAATGATTCAGATTTTCCAATCCAACAATTAAAACCGATTCAGCAAGTATTAGATAACCAACCTCTGTGGCAACCACCATTATTTGGGTTACTAAAATGGGCCAGTAATTATTATCAATACCCATTAGGTGATGCATTAGCCAATGCCATGCCAGCGTTATTGCGTAAAGGTCGCGCCGCATCAACAGCAACATTAAAATATTGGCAGTTAACCGATACTGGACGAGAACAACCGCTTAATGGTTTAAAGCGTGCGCCTAAACAAGCTCAAATTCTCAATCTATTACGTCATGGGCCTTTGAGTCATGACGCTTTACTTGCCGATGATGTTAGCAGTGCTACCCTAAAAACGGTGATGCAAAAAGGTTGGATAGTTGAACAGCAACAACAACCTAAACAACTACAGTGGCAGCCACAGTTTGCTATTACCGAGCAAAAGCCACGCTTAAATGAAGAACAAGCATTAGCGATTGCAACGGTTAACAGTAATCCAGAATTTGGCTGTTACCTATTAGATGGTGTTACCGGTTCGGGTAAAACTGAAGTTTACCTCAACCTGCTAGAACCCGTTTTAGCGGCAGGTAAACAAGCGTTGATTTTAGTACCTGAAATTGGCTTAACCCCGCAGACAATTAACCGCTTTAAGCGCCGTTTTAATGTGCCGTTAGAAACCGTTCACTCAGGCCTCAACGATAGCGAGCGTATGGCGGCGTGGCTTGCAGGACGAGATAATCAAGCCGGGATCATTATCGGTACCCGCTCTGCATTGTTTACGCCATTTGCTGATCTCGGCATTATTATTGTTGATGAAGAACATGATGCGTCTTATAAACAACAAGACAGCTTGCGTTACCATGCTCGTGATCTGGCGGTAATGCGCGCAAATAAAGAAAATATTCCGATTGTTTTAGGCTCTGCCACCCCCGCACTTGAGACCTTACATAACGCGCAAACAGGTAAATACCATTACCTAACCCTTTCAAAGCGTGCTGGTAATGCAAGTGCTGCCCGCCATGGAGTGATTGATGTCAAAGGCTTATATTTAAATGCGGGCTTATCTGCTCCACTCATTGCGGAAATGCGAAAACACTTAAATGCGGGTAACCAAGTGATGCTGTTTCTTAATCGCCGCGGTTTTTCACCAGCAATGATGTGTCACGAATGTGGTTGGATCGCAGAATGTACTCGTTGTGACGCCTATTACACCCTGCACCAGCAATCAGGTGAATTACGTTGTCATCATTGTGCAACGCAGCGGCCGATAATGCATCAATGCCAACAATGTGGTTCAACCCAACTACTGCCTGTCGGTGTCGGTACTGAACAACTTGAAGCACAACTAGCAGAACTGTTCCCTGAATTTAAAACAGTACGTATTGATCGTGATAGCACCCGTCGTAAAGGATCGCTTGAAAACTATTTAGAAGCGATTAAAAACAATGACTATCAGATTTTAATCGGTACTCAGATGCTCGCTAAAGGGCATCACTTTCCCAATGTTACCTTGGTGGCACTGATTGATGTTGATAGTGCATTATTTAGTAATGATTTTCGTGCTTCAGAACGGTTAGCCCAACTATTTATTCAAGTGGCAGGCCGTGCAGGCCGTGCCAGTAAGCCCGGTTCAGTATTATTACAAACCCATCATCCTGAGCATCAACTGCTGCAATCGTTACTGCACAAAGGCTATGGTGTCTTTTCTCAAGCTGCATTAACTGAACGTCGCCAAGCGCTATTACCACCCTTTACACACTTAGTGCTATTGCGCGCTGAAGCCAATGACAGTGATCAAGTGTGCCAATTTTTACAACAAGTGCGCGCTATTTTTGAAGCGAGCCCAGTTTACGATCAAGATTGTTGTGTATTAGGGCCAAATCCAGCCCCGCTAGCTCGACGCGCGGGACGATTTAGATGGCAGTTAATATTACAAATACCTAATCGTAATAAATTGCAGCAAATACTCACTATTGCTAAACCTGCGATACAACTATTGCCCCTCGCGAAAAAAATTCGTTGGTCAATTGATGTCGAACCACAAGATTTAACTTAAACTACACAATGCGATACAGTTCACATAGCGAATGTAATTTATGCTATTGAAAGCAAGTTTCAGCTTCTGTATCCATTCTACAATATGAATATGAATTGACTTTTTTCAGTCGGTTACGAATTAGCTGGAAAGCCTATCTGAGTATTTTTGTCGCAGATAACCAGCTGTACACTAGAGAGATATAGCAAAAGAGGAAAGCACTATGGCGACAATGAAGGACGTTGCCCAGCTAGCCGGAGTATCAACTGCGACAGTTTCACGCGCATTGATGAACCCGGAAAAAGTATCGGCATCAACCAGGAAAAAGGTTGAACAAGCCGTAATGGAAGCTGGATATTCACCCAACTCACTGGCACGTAACCTACGCCGCAATGAATCGAAAACTATCGTGACCATTGTGCCGGACATCTGTGATCCTTATTTCACTGAAATTATTCGTGGAATTGAAGAAGCAGCAATGGAAAATGGCTATTTAGTGTTACTGGGTGATAGCGGTCAACAACAACGTCGTGAAAACTCATTCGCTAATTTAGTGTTTACTAAGCAAGCTGATGGCATGTTGTTATTAGGTAATAACTTGCCATTTGATGTCAGTAAGCCGGAACAAAAAAACCTGCCACCATTAGTGATGGCATGTGAATATGCACCAGAACTTGAGTTACCAACGGTACATATTGATAACCTGACGGCAGCTTTTGATGCGGTAAATTACCTCACCCAAATGGGGCATAAACGCATAGCACAAATTACTGGCCCTGATAAAGCTGCCCTCTCGCAATTCCGTCAGCAAGGTTACCAGCAAGCATTACGCCGCGCAGGGATCACGCTCAATCCAGCCTACACCATTAAAGGTGATTTTAGTTTTGCAGCAGGTGCTCGTGCAATTACGGCCCTACTTGCGCTACCTGAGCCACCAACAGCATTGTTTTGTCACTCCGATGTAATGGCAATTGGCGCGATGCAACAAGCCAAACGGCTTGGATTACGTGTGCCGTACGATATTTCTATTGTCGGGTTTGATGATATTCAATTTGCAGAGTATTGCGATCCACCATTAACCACGGTTTCACAACCACGTTATGAAATCGGTCGTCAGGCGATGTTAATGCTACTTGAGTTACTAAAAGGCAAAGATGTTCAGGCAGGATCACGGTTACTGGATGCAAAACTGGTCATTCGTGAAAGTGCTGCGCCACCAACTCGCTAATGGATTAAGCCCCATATGTAAGCGATGACAGTACCAAGATCATGAAATTGATCATCTTTGTCATTATATGGGGTTAATTATCAACAAACCGCGATAATAACTGGTCAGGATCAATCCAACTTTGTAACATAGCCTTCTGTCTATCTTTCCAACTAATTTGTCGAAATTGTGGCCACTAAAGATTATGTAAAACGCGGGCGCTCCCCCAAAAAAGCGCCAATAAAGGCAAAAGCCACCCCGAAGGGGAAAAAAGCACCAATATCGGGCTTTCCTACTAAATGGGCAGCACTGGCTGTAATGTTAGTCTGTAGTCTGATCGCGGGCCTATTTTTCCTTTCAGGTACAGATGTGCCTGAAACGACACCACCGACTCCTGCTGCCGTTATTGCAAAACCGCAACCAGCAAAAACCAAGCCCGACGTGCTACCGCCAAAACCAGAAGAAAAATGGCGTTATATTCAAGAGTTGGAAAATAAAAAAGTCATTGTGCCGGTATTAACGCCTAAACAAGTCATTGCTAAAGATAAACCAACCAAGCCTTACTTATTACAATGCGGTGCTTACCATAGCCAAGCACAGGCTGAACAACGTAAAGCAACCATTGCGTTTCAAGGCATGAACAGTCAGATCAAAGTATCAACCAACGATAAAGGCACTTGGTACCGAGTTGTGCTTGGGCCTTATAAAAATAAGCGTTTAGCGATGGATGATCAGAACAAATTACAGCAACATGGTATTAGCCCATGTGCCATTTGGTTTTGGGAATAACACTTAGCCAATAATAACAAAAACTAAGGATGCTTAACTGCATCCTTTTTTTATTCCTTGATAGCTCACCATCCAAGCAATTGTCACCCACACCTTGAAAACCAACTTTACTATCCCCAGATCTATTATCATTAACGATGCCGGCTAATCGTCGGAGCTGAATCAAAGAGGGTTTAACGTGACAACTATTGTATCTGTTCGTCGTAACGATAAAGTCGTAATTGCAGGTGATGGTCAAGTGTCACTTGGCAATACCGTAATGAAAGGCAACGCTCGCAAAGTTCGTCGCCTCTATAATGATAAAGTACTCGCTGGTTTTGCTGGCGGCACCGCTGATGCTTTTACTTTATTTGAACGTTTCGAGCGCAAGTTAGAAATGCATCAAGGTCACTTATTAAAATCTGCGGTTGAATTAGCCAAAGATTGGCGTACCGATCGCGCGCTACGTAAACTAGAAGCACTATTAGTTGTTGCTGATGAAACCGGTTCATTAATCATCACTGGTAATGGTGATGTTGTTCAACCAGAGCATGATTTAGTTGCCATTGGCTCTGGCGGTAATTTCGCTCAAGCTGCGGCAATTGCCCTATTAGAAAATACCGATCTTAGCGCCCGTGAAATTGCAGAAAAAGCGCTAAATATTGCTGGTGATATTTGTGTGTTTACCAACCACAATCACACTATTGAAGAACTAGAAACTAAGTCTAAGTAAGGAAGTTGCAATGTCTGAGATGACTCCTCGCGAAATCGTTCATGAGCTTGACCGCCATATTATCGGCCAAGACAAAGCCAAGCGAGCCGTTGCGATAGCACTGCGTAACCGCTGGCGTCGTATGCAGCTTCCTGAAGAGCTGCGAGTAGAAGTTACCCCTAAAAATATTCTTATGATTGGTCCAACGGGTGTTGGTAAAACTGAAATCGCCCGTCGTTTAGCAAAGTTAGCTAATGCACCATTCATTAAAGTTGAAGCGACTAAATTCACTGAAGTGGGTTATGTGGGTAAAGAAGTCGAAACGATTATTCGCGATCTTACCGATGTTGCTGTCAAAATGGTACATCAACAAGCAACAGAAAAAGTCCGTTTTCACGCTGAAGAGTTAGCAGAAGAGCGTATTCTTGATGTGCTATTGCCGCCTGCTCGTGACGCGTGGGGACAAAACGAAGAAGCACCGACGGAATCCACCACTCGTCAATCTTTCCGTAAGAAATTACGTGAAGGCAAACTTGATGATAAAGAAATCGAAATTGATGTCGCAGCCCCACAAATGGGCGTTGAAATCATGGCACCTCCTGGTATGGAAGAAATGACCAACCAGTTGCAAGGTATGTTCCAAAATCTTGCTGGCAACACCAGTAAAAAACGCAAAATGAAAATCAAAGATGCGTTAAAAGCGGCAACTGAAGAAGAAGCGGCTAAACTGGTAAACCAAGAAGAATTAAAAGAACAAGCGATTTTCGCCGTTGAAAATAATGGTATCGTGTTTATTGATGAGATCGATAAAATCTGTAAGCGTGGCGAATCATCAGGTCCAGACGTTTCGCGTGAAGGTGTGCAGCGCGACCTACTACCATTAGTAGAAGGCAGCACAGTTTCAACTAAACACGGTATGGTTAAAACAGACCACATTCTGTTCGTGGCATCAGGTGCATTCCAAGTTGCTAAACCATCAGATTTAATTCCAGAACTACAAGGTCGTTTGCCAATCCGTGTTGAACTAGAAGCACTGACGAGCCATGACTTTAAACGTATTCTTACTGAGCCAAAAGCATCACTGACTCAACAATACGTGGCATTAATGGCAACAGAATCGGTTGATATCGAATTTAGCCCAGCAGGTGTTGATAGCTTGGCAGAAGCAGCATGGCAGGTAAATGAGCGTACAGAAAACATTGGTGCTCGCCGTTTACACACTGTTATGGAACGCTTAATGGAAGAAATTTCTTATGATGCTAGCGAAAAATCTGGCGAGAAATTCTTGATAGATGATGCTTATGTACAAGCGCGTCTAGGTGAGTTTGTAGCCGATGAAGATCTAAGCCGCTTCATTCTATAATCACACCTTACGCCATTATTACCCCTTTAAAACGGTGCGTTATATCGCACCGTTTTTTTTTATTCTATAACGTGCATTGATGGGATAAATTTGCGCATGACCAAATTTACGCCATAATAGCTTTCAATATTCACTTTAAGTATCTAATTTATGAACCCACCTTCTTCACTGACAATTTGGTTAGATGCCGCAAGACCAAAAACCTTACCCCTCGCCATTGCATCCATTTTATGTGGTAGCGCGGTCGCTGAATGGCATGGCACCTTTTCAGCAACCATTGCAGCACTGGCTCTATTAACTGCCCTTTTATTGCAAATATTATCTAACCTTGCCAATGATTATGGTGATGCCGTTAAAGGCACTGATAATGATGACCGCTTAGGTCCCCAACGGGCAATGCAATCGGGGTTAGTTACTGCAGCAACCATGCGTAAAGCAATGATCATTAATATTATTCTCACGGCTATTAGCGGTTTAACATTAATCTTAATCTCATGTAAAAACCCCCATGATATCGTCGGATTTTTAGTACTAGGATTGTTGGCGATTGCCGCTTCAATTGCCTATACCGTCGGTAATAAACCTTATGGTTATCGTGGTCTTGGCGACCTCTCGGTACTGATCTTTTTCGGATGGTTAGGCGTTGCAGGTACCTATTACTTACAAGCTGGACAAATTGATGCATTGATCATGCTGCCAGCAACAGCATGTGGCTTATTAGCTGTTGGCGTTCTTAATATCAATAACTTACGCGACATTGATAATGATAAGGCATGTGGTAAGCAAACATTAGTGGTACGTATGGGTCCACAATGGGGACGTAAATATCACCTTGTTTTACTTAGCGCGAGTGTGGTGTGTTTTAGTTTGTTTGCATTACTTGAAGTTAAATCCCTGTTTGGATGGTTATTTATTCTCAGTTTACCGCTGCTGATTAACCATGGTCGCCAAGTGTATAACTCAACTGATGGTGCCGCACTAAGACCGATGATGGCAACTATCGTTAAATGTGCCTTAATCACCAATCTGTTGTTTGCGATTGGAATGATACTGGCCTAATGGCCTAAGTGCAGACCAAAATAATAACGACCCCACTCACTGTTGTTTTTTACTACCGATAAGAAGCTAATCTATGGAATATAATACCTCTGAACTGTGTGATATTTATCTCGATCAAGTTGATGTGGTTGAACCTATGTTCAGCTCTTACGGTGGTCGAAATTCATTTAGTGGCCAAATAACCACGGTAAAATGTTTTGAATATAATGGCGTTATTCATGATGTGCTGGCTCAAGCAGGGGCTGGACGAATACTATTAATCGATGGTGGTGGCTCATTACGTCGTGCCTTAGTCGATATCGATTTGGCACAATTGGCAGTGGAAAATCAGTGGGAAGGGATAATTATCTATGGCTGTGTACGCCATGTTGATGAGCTCGATCTGCTTGATATTGGTATTCAGGCATTAGCGGCCATTCCTGTGGGAGCCGACCAACAACCGATAGGTGAAGTTGATGTCGCAGTTAATTTTGGTGGCGTGACATTTTTACCAGAAGATTATATTTATGCGGATAATACTGGCGTAATTTTATCTCCTGAAGCCTTAGAGCTCGATTAATCGGGCACAAAAGACACCACCAACAGATAAAAAATCGGCTCGGTATATTTCCTTTTAAAGGATGATATACCGAGCCGATAATCGTATTAAACTAAGGATAAGCTTATTCTACGCTTTCCATTTTACCTAGTAGTGTACGTACACGATCTTGCCATACGTTATGCTCGCCACGTAGCTTTTCGTTCTCTTGAACAAGACTCTCACGACCAGAACGTAGTTCTTGTGCTTCCATAGCTAGGCTATCATTTTTTTCTTGTAATTCATCAATTTCCATTTGTAGCAAAGAAATTGAATCCACAGCCATTTGAACTTTGGCTTCCAATTTTTCCAACATTTCTAGAGACATATTGTTCACCTGATCTATGCCCATATATTTACCCAAACAATTGCAGGTAATCTCTATGAGCAGGGTTATATATACTTAGCTGCTATTCTAGCGAGGCAATGGCTC
This sequence comes from Photobacterium sp. Alg240-V54, assembly GCF_900537155.1. Classification (NCBI taxonomy): domain Bacteria; kingdom Pseudomonadati; phylum Pseudomonadota; class Gammaproteobacteria; order Vibrionales; family Vibrionaceae; genus Photobacterium; species Photobacterium sp. Alg240-V54. The sequence continues at coordinate 151,502 of NZ_UNRL01000005.1, read as the reverse complement.
GCTGACATCTACATTTCCATTGCATTGACGCAAATGAATAAAAATCATACAAGTCTGATGTAAATTTTGCAAAGTTAGTTAACATGGCACCAATTTAGCGATTACAAACAGCAAAATTCAGTCAGCTTAAGCTTATTTACATCACTTAATTACGCTTTACATTCGTCGACAATAATGTGATATCTGCGAACTTTCTCAAATTCTGTACCACATTACCATGATAATTTAGCGCCACAATTTTATATTCCACCACAACCACAACTCTTACCCCTACTGACGTATCAATAATGCCGCGATCCATGATCTCACCCTGCCGATATGACAATAAAAAGCCACCAAACGCTCAAATTAGAAAACATTTTATGCTCGAACGCACATTTATAAGCCGTTATGATTTAAAAAAAAAAGAATTATTGTAAATTACCCAGCATAAAAATAACCAAATACCCTACATCCCCATTAAAAGGACTGACAATATGACAAGTTCCAAACCTAATGCGCTCGTCGGAGAATGTTTAGCGGAATTTATCGGTACTGGGCTACTGATATTTTTTGGTGTTGGCTGTGTCGCGGCAATGAAATTAGCCGGCGCAGATTTTGGTCAATGGGAAATAAGTATCATGTGGGGGCTAGGTGTTGCCATTGCTATTTATGTCACCGCTGGCGTGTCAGGCGCGCATTTAAATCCTGCGGTAACCATTGCACTTGCCAGTTTTCATGGTTTTAATAAACGTAAGGTTGTGCCCTATATTCTGGCGCAATTATTAGGTGCGTTTGCCGCGGCTGCTTTAGTTTATACCCTATACAGCAACCTTTTTTCTGATTATGAAACCAGCCATAATATTGTTCGAGGCACTGTCGCTAGCCTTGATACCGCTTCTATTTTTTCAACCTTTCCTCACCCTTCTTTGAGCTTTGGCGGTGCATTTGCGGTTGAATTCACCATTACTGCGGTCTTAATGTTTGCCATTTTAGCCATTGGTGATGATAAAAATGGTGCACCCCGTGGCGCTATGGGACCATTATTAATTGGTTTATTAATTGCGGTAATTGGCGGCTCACTAGGACCGCTAACCGGCTTTGCAATGAATCCTGCGCGTGATTTTGGCCCTAAGCTACTGACCTTCTTTGCGGGTTGGGACAATGTCGCTTTAACGGGTGCTAAAGATATTCCTTACTTTATCGTACCAATATTCGCCCCTATTTGTGGCGCACTGTTTGGTGGTTGGGCCTACCCTAAGTTGATGGGAGTTTACTTGCCTGGCAATAAATGTACCCTCCCCAATAAGTGTGAAAATACGACGGATACACTCAAAGCTGAAGCGTAATATTTTATCCAACAACAGGCTAAGGAGTCTGCAATTATTCCGTCCTTAGCCACAATCTACTCTACTATAATAAAGATACCGAGGAATTGATCATGACTACTGAACGAAAATATATTGTCGCGCTAGATCAAGGCACCACCAGCTCGCGCGCAGTGGTACTTGACCACAATGCCAATATCGTTTGTTCGTCACAACGCGAATTTACTCAAATCTACCCTAAAGCAGGCTGGGTTGAGCATGATCCTCTAGAAATTTACGCAACCCAAAGCTCCACCATGGTGGAAGCATTAGCCAAAGCGGGCATTCGCAGTGATCAAGTCGCTGCGATTGGTATTACTAACCAACGTGAAACCACCATTGTGTGGAACAAAAAAACCGGTAAGCCGGTTTATAATGCGATTGTATGGCAGTGTCGTCGTACTGCTGATATGTGTGAAGAGTTAAAACAGCAAGGCTTAACTGATTATATTCGTGAAACCACAGGCTTAGTGGTTGACCCGTACTTCTCTGGCACCAAAGTTAAATGGATCCTTGATAATGTCGAAGGAGCACGCGAGCAAGCAGAAGCTGGCGAGTTATTATTTGGCACCGTTGATACATGGCTGATTTGGAAAATGACCCAAGGCCGTGTATTTGTCACTGATTACACTAACGCCTCTCGCACCATGCTATTTAATATCAACACCTTGCAGTGGGATGAAAAGTTACTTTCAGCCCTCAATATTCCATTATCAATGATGCCTGAGGTCAAAGCGTCTTCAGAAGTCTACGGCCAAACCAACATTGGTGGTAAAGGCGGTACTCGTATTCCGATTGCTGGTATTGCAGGCGATCAACAAGCGGCCTTATTTGGTCAAATGTGTGTCTCTGCAGGACAAGCGAAAAACACCTATGGCACCGGTTGTTTCTTACTAATGAACACTGGTAAAGAAAAAGTCACTTCACACAATGGCTTGTTAACTACCCTTGCTTGTGGCCCTAAAGGTGATGTTGCTTACGCCCTTGAAGGCGCGGTATTTATGGGTGGCGCATCGATTCAATGGCTGCGAGATGAAGTTAAATTACTCAGCGATGCCAATGATTCAGAATATTTTGCTGAAAAAGTCGGCAGTGCTAATGGTGTCTATGTCGTACCTGCCTTTACCGGTTTAGGCGCACCTTATTGGGACCCGTATGCACGTGGCGCAATTGTTGGTTTGACTCGCGGTGTTAACTCTAATCATATTATTCGCGCCACACTTGAAAGTGTTGCTTATCAAACTCGTGATGTACTTGATGCAATGCAAGCAGATTCAGGAATTAAACTCGATGTATTACGTGTTGATGGCGGCGCGGTTGCCAATAACTTCTTAATGCAATTTCAATCAGATATCTTAGCAACTGAAGTCCATCGCCCTGTCGTTACTGAAGTGACCGCACTTGGCGCGGCTTATTTAGCCGGACTCGCGATTGGGTTTTGGGACAGCATTGATGAGCTTAAACATAAATCACAATTAGATCGTAGCTTCACTCCATGCAGTGATGATAAAAAACGTAATCGCCGTTACCGTGGCTGGCAACGTGCTGTTGAGTGCGCCAAAGGTTGGGCATTTGACGAAGAAGATGAAGATGATGACGCATAATCATCACTAATCTGTTTACAGGCCTGCTCACTCTAGCAGGCCTTTTTATTTTGTTGCTACCACATAATGCTGATTGTGTTGCGTTAGATCATCAACCGCTAGGGTCTACAATCTAATTTCCCACCGTGTTAATAAATCAATTATGCTAGAATTTACGCTGAATTTTTAAACCTTTGCACCCACCAATTTCTATATCTGGAGTTATCATGAAAGGCGATTTAGCAATAGCATTTGCTCGTGTTACCGAAGGCGCAGCCCTTGCTGGTCATAAATGGTTAGGCCGTGGCGATAAAATTGCAGCGGACAATGCGGCAGTAGAAGTGATGCGCACCTTGCTTAATCACACTAATATAAATGGCGAAATTGTTATTGGTGAAGGTGAAATCGATGAAGCGCCAATGCTCTATATTGGTGAGCATGTTGGTTGTGGTGGCTGCGCGGTTGATATTGCCGTTGATCCGATTGAAGGCACACGCATGACTGCTATGGGACAAAACAATGCCCTGGCGGTATTGGCAGCTGGCGAAAAAGGTAGCCTGTTAAAAGCCCCAGATATGTACATGGAAAAATTGGTTGTTGGCCCACAAGCAAAAGGGGTTATCGATCTTGATAAGCCATTAGCAGACAACCTAGCAGCGATTGCCAATGCACTGAATAAACCACTAACCGAATTAGTGGTGACTGTTCTTGCTAAGCCTCGTCACGATCAATTAATCACTGACATGCACGCTATGGGTGTGCGCGTATTTGCTTTCCCTGATGGCGATGTTGCTGCTTCTATTCTTACTTGCATGCCTGAAAGTGATGTCGATGTGATGTACTGCATCGGTGGTGCACCAGAAGGTGTTGTTTCTGCTGCTGCTATTCGTGCCCTCGGTGGCGATATGCAAGGCCGCTTATTACCTCGTCACTATGTAAAAGGCGATAACGAAGAAAATCGTCGTTTAGGTGAGATGGAAATTCGTCGCTGTAGCGAAATGGGTATTGAACCGCACAAATTACTCCGTCTTGAAGATATGGCGCGTAGCAATGATGTTATCTTTGCAGGTACCGGTATTACTAAAGGTGATTTGGTGGCCGGTATTCAACGCCAAGGTAATATTGCAACCACTGAAACCCTACTTATTAGTGGTCAATGTGGCACCCTCCGTCGTATTACATCCAATTACGATCTTACTCGTCAGGATGATGCGGTTAAACAACACACCCTATAATAGCGGTCAGGTTGATCATAAAAAATGCACTACGGTGCATTTTTTATTACTGTCACAGCATACTGGTTACGCTTTTTCTAGCAACAATGACACCACTCTTAAACCTAAGAAGTCCTACTTTTAACGCACTATTACATTGTAAAGATATTGCTTTATTTAATAAGCTGATCCCATAATATAATAAGAGCAGCAATAATGACTGATTATGAAAACTATCGAAAAAATCCTCTATCACATCAAATGTGATGGTCCAGTTACCGCAAAAGTATTGGCTGATAAATTTCAGTTAACCACGATGGGTATTCGTCAACATTTACAGACGATGGAAGAACAAGGATTAGTCGATGCTTATGATGTAAAAGTCAAAGTCGGCCGTCCAACCCGCCATTGGCAACTGACTTCTCAAGGTCACCAACACTTTAGTGATCACCATGGTGAGCTAGCCGTACAAACACTGGATGCGGTAAATGATTTATTTGGCCCCCAAGGCCTACAAGCAATCATCAACAAACGCGAGCAACAGACGCTAGCACACTATCAAACAGCCATTGCTGATTGCCCTGATTTAAAAACTAAGCTCGTCGTGCTAACAGAGTTACGTCAACGTGATGGTTATATGGCAGAGCTTATTTGCGATGATAACGGCTTTTTATTAGTTGAAAATCACTGCCCTATTTGCCTTGCCGCCACGCGCTGCCCTTCTCTTTGTCAGTCTGAATTGGCTGTTTTTCAACAATTATTAGGTAAAAATACCGTTATCCACCGTCAAGAACACATTATTACAGGCCAAAGGCGCTGTGCTTATCGAATAACATCCAAATAACGAGGAGGCCATTATGGCTGATTGGATCCCCGCACAAGTTATTGCGAACCGTCACTGGAACCAAGATTTATTCAGTTTATCGCTACGCGCGAACATTGAACCGTTTAAAGCGGGACAATTTACTAAACTGGGAATAATGATCGGTGATAACTTGATCCAACGTGCCTACTCGTTTGTTAATCCTCCCCAACAAACTGATATTGAGATCTATGCCACTCGAGTTGCTGATGGTTTATTGTCACCACGATTACACGCTTTACAAGCAGGCGACACAGTACAAATATCAGCGCGAGCAAATGGCTTTTTTACCCTTGACGATATTGCCAATAGTCAGCATTTATGGCTATTTGCAACTGGTACCGCCATTGGCCCTTACCTGTCAATTTTAAGCCAAAAAGACGTCTGGCATCGATACCGTAAAATTATTCTTATTCATGCGGTACGTTTTGCAGCAGATCTCAGTTATCAAGCTGAAATCAGTGCGCTCAAGCAGCAATATGGTGATCAGTTAATTGTGCAGCCGTTTGTCAGTCGCGAACCGGCGCCATTATGTTTAACCGGACGTATTCCACAAGCGATTGCTGATGGATTATTAGAGCGCCATGTCGGCTTATACCTCAGTGCCGAAAATAGCCAGGTAATGCTGTGTGGTAATCCACAAATGGTACGTGATACAAAAGCAGTACTAGAGGCAAAGGGCTTAACAAAAAATCTTCGACGGGCCCCAGGTCAAATTACCATGGAACATTATTGGTAACCGCATTAGCCATTGATTTCTTTCTGAGCCTGACTCATCAGGCTCATTACCAACAAATAAGACAGTGCGATCCTGCCCTATCAACTATCGTTAAAGACTAGGGATGGAATAAGGATCTGCGTAATGCTATCACTGCCTGATTTTGACCAACTGATGCACCTCGCAGCAACAGATCCGCAGCAATTTGCATTATTACGCCAACGCTTAATTGACCAAGCGATCACTCAAGCAAATGCGACAATGCAACCCCGTTTACGAGCCCAGCAGAGCCATATCGATCGGCTGATTAATCACGCTAGTAATCCACTCCATAGCAACATCCTGTTACAGCAAGAATTGCAACGTCAATTACAGCGTTTTAGCCAAGCTCTACAATCACACTCTCCGCTACAACAAGCCAAAATACTGCCGTTCAAATGATAAAATCACTGTCGCCCCTTGGCAGCATATTCCGCCAAAACGTTACAAAAAATCGACAAGAAACTGCATATATTGAAATATTTTTCTATTTGTAGTTCACTTTTTGTCGCGAAAAGGGTACAACCAAGCACATTAATGATTTTGAACAGTAAAAATTCAGTTTCGGCTGGTATATTTTTACGTAGTTAATTAATTACGTCATTTAAATTTGGAGAAAAACTATGCGCCATCCTGTAGTTATGGGTAACTGGAAACTAAACGGCAGCAAAGAAATGGTTGTTGATCTACTAAACGGTCTTAACGCTGAACTTGAAGGCGTTACAGGCGTAGACGTTGCAGTTGCTCCACCAGCACTTTTCGTTGACCTTGCTGAGCGTACGCTTACTGATGCAGGCAGCGCGATCATCCTAGGTGCTCAAAACTCTGATCTACACAACAGCGGTGCATACACTGGCGACATGTCTCCAGCTATGCTTAAAGAATTTGGTGCATCTCACATCATCATCGGTCACTCTGAGCGTCGTGAATACCACCACGAATCAGACGAGTTTGTTGCTCAAAAATTTGCTTTCCTAAAAGAAAATGGTTTAACGCCAGTTCTTTGTATCGGTGAGTCAGAAGCACAAAACGAAGCGGGTGAAACTGTTGCAGTATGTGCTCGTCAACTTGACGCAGTAATTAACACGCAAGGCGTTGAAGCGCTAAACGGTGCTATCATCGCTTACGAACCAATCTGGGCTATCGGTACAGGTAAAGCGGCAACAGCTGAAGATGCACAACGCATTCACGCTCAAATCCGTGCTCACATTGCTGAAAAATCTGAAGAAGTTGCTAAGAACGTTGTTATCCAATACGGCGGTTCTGTTAAGCCTGAAAACGCTGCAGCTTACTTCGCACAACCAGACATCGATGGTGCACTAGTTGGCGGTGCAGCACTTGACGCGAAAAGCTTTGCAGCTATCGCTAAAGCAGCTGCTGAAGCAAAAAAATAATCACACTTGATGATTAGATAAAATTAAGGTCACTTTTGAGTGGCCTTTTTATTACCACAAATATCAGCCTCTCCTAAAACAGCCCCTAAAAACAGCATAAAAAAGGCCGATAAAATTATCGACCTTCTTATTTCAGTATCTTAATAACGTAATTTTAGAACAGCTTTTCAGCCAATTCATATAAATCGTTACGTACTGGACGACGCATATTTTCAATCGCATCGATGATATCGTGGTGAACCAGTTTTTCACACTGAATACCCACACAGCGACCACCTTCTCCTTGTTGAAGAAGATCAACCGCATAAGCACCCATACGTGATGCTAACACACGGTCAAACGCAGTCGGTTGACCACCACGTTGAATATGGCCTAATACTGTTGCACGCGTTTCACGGCCAGTTTCAGCTTCAATAAATTTAGCCAGCGCGTTAACGTCTGTCATTAATTCAGTGATAGCGATAATCGCGTGTTTTTTACCTTTCGCGATACCTTCATTGATATGAGTGATTAGCTTCTCTTTATCAAGGCCAACTTCAGGTGTGATGATGTACTCACAGCCGCCTGCAATTGCTGACATTAGGGTTAAATCACCACAGTGACGACCCATAACTTCAACAATAGAAATACGCTGATGAGAAGATGACGTATCACGTAGACGGTCAATCGCATCAATAACTGTGTTCATTGCTGTCATGTAACCGATAGTGTAATCAGTACCCGCAACATCGTTATCAATCGTACCAGGAAGACCGATACATGGGTAACCCATTTCAGTCAGCTTCTTTGCGCCCATGTATGAGCCGTCACCACCAATAACGACCAATGCATCAATGCCGTGCAATTTTAGGTTTTCAATAGCTTTTTCACGAACTTCCACTTCACGGAATTCAGGAAAACGCGCCGAACCTAAGAATGTACCGCCTTTGTTGATCACATCAGATACACTTTGACGATCTAGCTGTTTAATACAGTTGTTATATAGGCCTTGGTAGCCATCATAAATACCGTAAACTTCTAGACCTTCAGTCAACGCTGCACGTACTACGCCGCGAACCGCTGCATTCATACCAGGTGCGTCACCACCACTGGTCAAAACACCAATCTTCTTAATCATGGTTACCCTCTGACTTTGGGAATTGAAAAATCAAATCCAACACGATATACCAAGGTTCCCCCACTCGGTATCACAGTCGATGACGATCATACTGTGTTCGTGAAAACTGAAACTTTCCTACTTATGTAGAAGTATTACAATTTTAATGAAATAGTTTGTTGATTCATATCACGCTAGCTCGTCACTTCCCCGTCGGCCAATACTTATAATCGGTCATTATGGTTATTTTTATATTTTTTGAGTAAACCTATAATAACTAATAATAGGTGGCGACATTAATGATTGAGGAAATGGTGGCGATAATTAATATCACGCAGTATAGCTGTTTTATAATAAAAATTAATAACAAAACCTACCATAAAAATACAATTACTGCCTTGTTCTAATATCATTTATGACTAAAGAACTAAAAAAAACATCAAATAATAAACTTAATATCAAAAACAAAAAAAGCCATAGTAAAGACTATGGCTAATAAATACTTAACTCACCCTTAATTAGTGATGTTGTTTCGCTTCTAAACGCATAAAATGTTTTTCTGCTTGCTGTTGCTTAAGCTCAACATACTTTTGCTTTTGCTCTGGCGTTAGAATATTCAGCATTTTATGGCGCTGCTCTAACATCGCAACTCGACGTTCAACCTGCTGTTGAGACATTTTCTCAGCCACAGCACGCACTGCTGACTCATCAAAATTGCTCGCTAACACTAATTTTTCAAGTTGTTGTTGATCAGCTTGCATCAACTTATGGTTTTCAACTCGTTGCGCTTTGTACTCACTGCGATTAGCTTGACGCAGAGTTTTCATTTGTTGTTTTTGAGCAGCAGTAAGATCTAACTGACTAAAAAGCTTACCGCCATGATGGCCTTTCTTCATACCATCATGATGATCTTGACCAGCAAAGGCTGACATTGAACCTAGCGCTAATGGTAATGCCATCGCGATAACAATTGTTTTATTAAATAATTTCATTGTGGTTTCTCCAGCATTAGTATTTGATAAATTACCATTCGGTATGGCTTAGTCGTTATCATATCCTGTGGAAGGTAAAACGCTGTCTAGTAAACGTAAACTAGCGTAAAGCTGCTGCAGCTTAACTTGGCGTATACGTAAAGATTAGCGATACTAATGCCTCTTTAATTGGCTGATCGCATTACATAGTAGGACTTCACAATGGCAAAAATTCTCTTAGTCGATGACGATATAGAACTGACCGCACTCCTTAAAGATATTCTTGAGCTCGAGGGATTTGAGGTTGAGGAAGCCAATAATGGCATTGAAGGATTACAAAAAATCGATGCCAGTATTGATTTGATCTTACTGGATGTGATGATGCCAAAAATGAACGGTACTGAAATGTTGCGCCGTCTACGCGAAAAACACACCACACCAGTAATGATGCTGACTGCCAAAGGTGATGAAATAGATCGCGTACTTGGGCTTGAACTGGGTGCTGACGACTATTTGCCAAAGCCGTTTAGCGACCGAGAGTTACTGGCTCGTATGCGCGCGGTACTGCGACGCACTCAAACCAATACTGATGCCAAAGCCAACAATAGCGAGTGTCTGGTTTATCAAGATCTCACTATTTACCCTGGTCGCCAAGAAGTGTTGTATCACCAACAACCGATTGAAATGACCGGAACTGAATTAGCGTTATTAAGTTATTTTGTTCAACATCCGGGCAAAATTATTGCTAAAGAAGAGCTTAGTCTTGAAGTGCTTGGCAAACGCTTAGCCCAATTTGATCGCGCAATTGATATGCATGTCTCAAACTTACGTAAAAAACTGCCAGTACGTAGTGATGGTAAACCACTAATAAAAACCCTGCGTGGTAAAGGCTATTTGTTGGTTGAGGCTCAATAATGAGAGTACCTGGCTTTACCCACCTTTATGGACGTATCTTTGCCATTTTTTGGACCACATTATTGGTGGTAGTGGTCGCTCTGGTGCTGATGTTTCAATATGATCCTCGCTCAGTACAACCGATCCCCGAACACCAATTGCAACGACTACAATCACAAGCCTCTCAAGTTAATCAACGTCTAGAAAACCACCGCTCACCTAGCTATGCTAGGCTCATCAACCACGTAAAAACACTGACAAAACGCCGCGATAACCATAATAGTCAGCTCTATTTCACCACCGTTGAGGGCGATATTATTGCGCCACAAAAGCACACCAAGGCGCTACGTAATTTCATCACCATTGCCGACAACCCTAATCAGCCCAAACAACGTCTTTATGGTCGCTGGCTGATTGCAGGACCATTTATGATCACCACCAAACATCAACCGCTGTATATGTATAGCGGTCAAGTTTGGCGAGGTGCGCCACCATTTTTCATTCAAATAATGGATAAGCCCTTTAAACTATTGTTGCTTACTATGCTGGTAAGCACGCCGTTTTTATTGTGGTTAGCCTGGGCTGTAACCCGTCCTGCACGTCGCTTGCAACAAGCAGCTGAGCGCGTAGCTCGCGGTGAATTTGCGGTAGATCCTAGCTTAGAGCAAGGACCGCAAGAGTTTAAACAGGCTGGCGCGAGTTTTAATCAAATGGTTGATGCTTTAAATAATATCATCAGTGGTCAGCAACGGTTGTTATCTGATATTTCACATGAATTACGCTCGCCATTAACGCGGCTACGAATGGCAACGGCACTGGCTCAGCGCAAACAAGGCCAAAGCAGTGAATTATCGCGTATTGATACCGAAGCCGAACGATTAGAAAAAATGATCAGTGAGCTCTTAGAGTTGTCACGAATGCAAGTCAATAGCCATCAACAGCAACAAATCGTTGATGGCCATAGCCTGTGGTATGAAATGTTAGAAGATGCCCGCTTTGAAGCCGAGCAACATCATAAAACTCTAACCTATCACCACCTCCAGGATTGGCCACTAAAAGGCAACCCTAACTTGTTGATCAGCGCACTAGAGAACGTGATCCGCAATGCGATTAAATACGGTAATGACGTCATTGAAATTAATTTTATTCAGCAACAGCAGCAATTGCTGATCACCATTGATGATAATGGCGAAGGCGTACCCAATGATGAGCTTGATGATATTTTCAGACCATTTTATCGCGTATCAACCGCGCGCGATCGTAGCAGTGGCGGTACCGGATTAGGGCTTGCAATAACAGAAAGTGCTCTGCGTCAGCATAGTGGCAGCATCAAAGCGACCTCGAGCCCACTAGGTGGATTACGGATCAGCATGACATTACCGCTGGCCCGTTAACTATCAAGCTTAACCTCGAGCATAAAGATGATTGCTTGTTGACGTCGTGCTTGTCACAATATGCCATCTTTTTGCACCAAATAAGCAGAATAACTATGTTTGATATTGCGTTATATGAACCTGAAATCGCCCCTAACACTGGCAATATTATTCGCCTTAGCGCTAATTGTGGTGCCAATTTACATTTAATTGAACCGCTAGGGTTTGATTTAGAAGAAAAAAAATTGCGTCGCGCCGGTTTAGATTATCATGATCTAACCCATGTTTTTCGTCATAAAAACTTTGATGCTTTTATGGAGGCAATGGCAGGACGACGTATTTTTGCTTGTACCACTAAAACCACTAACTACCACGTTAATGCCGAATTTACTGAAGGCGATGTGTTGTTATTTGGTCCGGAAACTCGTGGTTTACCCGCTGAATTTATTGCGAGCTTACCTCTAGAGCAACGGTTACGAATTCCAATGCAACCCGATAGCCGTAGCTTAAACCTATCCAATGCGGTCGCTATTATTGCTTTTGAGGCGTGGCGTCAATTAGATTTTGGTGGCGCTATTTAGCATTACTATTCATGCCTAAATATCAAAAAGGCGATCTTATGATCGCCTTTTTTAATGTTCGTATTCTGCTCGAAAATACGTAGCCTTAATCAATATTATTAAAAATATCATCACTACCATTAAACTGCTGATCCATTTCAGTCGCCGGTTTAGCTGTTTTTGGTCGACCGATAATAATTGCAGGCACACCAGCCACAGTTGTATGTGGCGGCACAGATTCTAATACCACGGAACACGCACCAATTTTGGCACCAACCCCAACTTCAATATTACCCAGCACTTTAGCACCGGCACCTATCATCACTCCTTGGCGAATCTTAGGGTGGCGATCACCGCTTTCTTTACCGGTACCACCTAAGGTAACATCCTGTAGGATCGACACTTCATCTTCAATGACGGCTGTTTCACCAATTACAATTCCTGTGGCATGGTCAAACATAATCCCACAGCCAATCTTTGCCGCAGGATGCACATCGACCTGACACGCCACCGAGATTTGATTTTGTAAATAGACCGCTAATGCTTTACGATCTTGCTTCCACAACCAATTAGCAACACGATAACCCTGCAGAGCATGACAACCCTTCAGATAAAGTAATGGAATAGAATAAGCATCAATCGCGGGATCGCGCTCAACAACCGCTCGAATATCACAAGCCGCTGCTTCAACGATATTACTATCACTAACGAAAGCTTCTTCTATTACTTCACGTACTGCCATCGCAGGCATTGATGGTGTTGCCAATTTATTGGCTAAGATGTAACTCAATGCTGAAGCTAAATTTTCATGCTTGATAATAGTGGCATGATAAAAGCTGGCAAGCATAGGTTCTTGTTCGGCTTGCTGTCGTGCTTCTTGCTCGATCGCTAGCCATAATTGATATTGCTGACATTCCTTCACAAGTTCCTCTGCTTTACTCTCTATTGTAATCACTTCCACGACCATCAACAGCCATGACTTCAGTAACAGTGGCGGCTGAATGGTTTTCCACCATCAATCCACTGAACATTATTGTATTTTAGTACAGTTATAAAAAATAACGCGAGCCTAAGCTCGCGTTATTCAATAGATACCAGTTATCACCTACAACAAGCAACTTTATTCGTACTTTTTCTCACGTGCGAGTAAATCTTTTGCTGCTTCGCGTGCATCTTTACCAAGATAAAGCACTTGATAAATTTGCTCAGTAATTGGCATTTCAACTTGATGACGTTGAGCCAATAACCATACTTCTTTGGTATTACGATAACCTTCTACTGTTTGACCAATATCCTGTTGAGCTTGCTCGACGCTACTACCATGGCCTAGGGCTAAACCGAAACGACGATTACGTGATTGATTATCAGTACATGTCAGCACTAAATCGCCCAAACCAGCCATACCCATAAAGGTTTCAGCTTGCGCGCCAAGTGCTGCACCTAAGCGACACATTTCCGCTAAGCCACGCGTGATCAGCGCTGTACGCGCATTGGCACCAAAGCCAATACCGTCTGACATACCAGCACCAATCGCAATCACATTTTTCACCGCACCGCCTAACTGCATGCCAATAAAATCACTGTTGCTATAAACACGGAATGTCTTATCACAATGAATTTTTTGTTGCAGATCAGCTACAAACTCGGTATTTGGTGAAGAAACGGCAATCGCCGTTGGCATCCCTGCTGCTAATTCTTTAGCGAACGTAGGCCCTGACAACACCGCTAACGGTATTTTGTCGCCTAAAACCTCAACAGCAACGTCTTTCAGTAAACGTCCTGTGTTAGGTTCAAGCCCTTTTGTTGCCCAGCAGATACGAGAATCTGGACGTAAAAAAGGTTTCATTTGCGTAAGTACGTTGCCAAAAACATGGCTCGGTACCACCACTAACACATCACGACTGCCTGCAACAGCAGCTTGTAAGTCTGAGGTTAGAATGAGCGAATCAGGAAAACTTACTCCAGGAAGAAACGCTTCATTGGCACGATCGATTTCCAATTGCGCCATATGTTGAGGTTCATGCCCCCACAAAATGACATTGGCACCATTTCTGGCTAATGCAATTGCTAATGCTGTCCCGTAAGATCCAGCCCCTAACACTGCCATCGAAATCGTATTATTAACGTTCATCATATTGGTCACTTTTTACAAATTAAGCTTCTGAATTAGCAGTATTTGCTTCAGCTTGGTTTTCTAGGTAGTTCATGAATAAAGCATCAAAGTTTACTGGTGCTAGGTTCAATTGTGGGAACGTACCTTTAACCACTAGGCTAGAAATTGTTTCACGTGCATATGGGAACAAAATGTTCGGGCAGAATGCGCCTAGGCAATGTGCTAGTTGTGGTGCTTCCATACCAGCAACAGTGAAAATACCACCTTGCTGAACTTCACATAGGAATGCATTTTCTTCTTCGTTCTTTACTGTTACGGTCAGACGAAGTACGACTTCATATACACCTTCAGCTAATTCACGGCTTTGAGTATCAAGATCCAATTTCACATCTGGATTCCATTCTTTTTGGAATACGTCAGGTGAGTTTGGCGCTTCAAAAGACACATCTTTTAGGAATACGCGTTGAATTTGGAAGTTTTGTTGTGCTTCGGTATTTGCTGCTTCAGCCATTTTTGGAGTCCTTTATAAATACTCGCTACCACGAGCTATTAATTATACTAGCAACTGTGAATTCCACAGGCTGCATCAATTTAAATCGTTACTTCACACTCAACAGGCTGCAAAGTCACATCGAATACAATTATTTTTTCTTGCTTGCAACAAGCGGTAAGTTTGCTTCATTCCAAGCAATAAGACCGTCTTTTAAAACGCTAACATTAGTAAAACCATCTTTACTTAACTGGTTTGCACTCTCTTGTGCTGTTTGACCTGTCTTACATACAACAATAATTGGGGCAGCTTTATGTTTTTCAAGCTCTGGTGTGTTCTGACGTTGAATTTGGCTTGGTAAAATGTGAACTGAGCCCACAATATGGCCTTTACGGAACTCATCACGATTACGAATATCAAGAAATACACCATCTTCGTTATTCACTAACGCGGTTGCTTCGTTAATACTAATCGTTTTGTACTTAGCATTTTTCTCCTTCACCATCGAGCTGATCAGTGCAACTACAATACCAATCCAAGCTAATGATAAAACAGGGTTACTGGTTAAAAATTCAATATATTGATGCATTTACTTTACTCTATTGTCATGGTTAGCGACTGCCAGCCATGATATGACGGGGCTAAAAAAATGAGTGTGAGTATACCTAGGATGCTGATCTTGTAACAGCACCCTTGAGTATAAAAGCTTATTGACTAATGACCTATCAATGAAATAGAAAAAAACTGTGATCTAGGGCTTACACTTTAATCAATAAATGCCTATATTCGAGTCTCAGTATAAATAGCGATACAATGATTTAGTTACATCTACTGCTACTGCTTTAATGTGCTTTTGTAGTAAAATCATGATAATTATTATATCAATTACCTTAAGTGGTGCGTCGTACACTGCGCCGATTAAGGTAATTGATGTATTTTATTTAATTCGAAGAGGGACAGCATATGTCTGCCAAGAAACCACTTGCACTTGTTATTCTAGATGGCTGGGGCTACCGCGAAGATAACGCTAATAACGCGATTGCGAACGCTAACACACCCGTAATGGATGCGTTAATGGCAAACAATCCTAATACGCTTATTGCAGCTTCTGGCTTAGAAGTTGGTTTACCTGAAGGCCAAATGGGTAACTCTGAAGTGGGTCATACTAATATCGGTGCTGGCCGTGTGGTATATCAAGATCTTACTCGTATTACTAAAGCCATTAGCGATGGTGAGTTTTTTGAAAACGAAGCACTGGTTAATGCGATTGATAAAGCAGTAAATGCAGGTAAAGCGGTTCATATTCTAGGTCTTGTATCTCCAGGTGGCGTACACAGCCATGAAGACCACATTGCTGCTGCGATTGAAATGGCTGCAAAACGTGGCGCAGAGAAAATCTACCTACACGCATTCCTTGATGGCCGTGATACACCACCACGTAGTGCACAACATTCACTAGAGCGTTTTGATGCCCTATTTGCCAAACTAGGTAAAGGCCGTACAGCGTCTCTTGTAGGTCGTTACTACGCAATGGATCGTGATAACAACTGGGATCGCGTTGAAGTTGCTTACAACTTACTGACGGCAGCTAAAGGTGAATTTACCTTTGCTAATGCAACTGAAGGTCTAGCAGCAGCTTACGAGCGCAGCGAAAACGATGAGTTCGTTAAAGCAACTGAATTACGTGCTGAAGGTCAAGAAGCAGCAATCATGGCCGATGGCGATAGCGTTATCTTCATGAACTACCGTGCTGATCGTGCTCGCGAAATTACTCGTACATTTGAGCCTGGCTTTACTGACTTCGCTCGCGCACAATTCCCACAGTTAGCTGATTTTGTAATGTTAACTCAGTACGCTGCTGACATTGAACTAACTACAGCTTTTGCACCTGCAAGCCTAGAAAACACTTTAGGTGAGTGGCTATCAAAGAAAGGTAAGAAACAGCTACGTATTTCTGAAACTGAAAAATACGCCCACGTTACTTTCTTCTTTAATGGTGGTAAAGAAGACGAGTTTGACGGTGAATCACGCTCATTAGTTGCATCACCAAAAGTGGCAACTTACGATCTTCAACCAGAAATGAGTTCACCAGAGCTAACTGAAAAATTAGTCGCTGCCATTAAGAGTGGTGAATTTGACGTTATTATCTGTAACTACCCTAACGGTGACATGGTTGGTCACACTGGCGTTTATGATGCTGCAGTTAAAGCGTGTGAAGCACTTGATAGCTGTATTGGTCAAGTTGTTGCTGCAATCAAAGAAATGGATGGCCAGTTATTAATCACTGCCGATCACGGTAACGCAGAAATGATGGTTAACCCTGAAACGGGTGGTATCCATACTGCACACACTAACTTACCAGTACCATTAATTTACGTAGGTAATAAAAACCTTGATCTTAAGTCTGACGGTAAGCTTTCTGATCTTGCGCCAACAATGCTGTCGCTAACAGATATCGAAATCCCAGCAGAGATGTCTGGTCAGGTGCTATACAATCTGAAATAATTATCCCATGCGGGATATTATTAATAGACACCTCAACCTAAAAATCCGCGCCAGTGCTTTATGCACTGGCGCTTTTCTATGTGTGGTTTTTGCAGCCCCATGTGCAGCATCCAGTCAAAAACAGCTTGATGGCGTAAAACAGGAAATATCACGCCAAAAAAATCAGCTCGACAGTAATCAGCAAAACTATGCTGCGTTACAAAAACAACTTAAACAACGTGAACTGGATATCGCTCAAACTGCAAATAAAATCCACCAAACCAATGACCAGTTAGCCGCCCTAACTCAGTCAATTACCAAGCTAGAGAATCAATTACAACAGTTACAACAACAACAACAGCAACAAC
This sequence comes from Photobacterium sp. Alg240-V54, assembly GCF_900537155.1. Taxonomy (NCBI): domain Bacteria; kingdom Pseudomonadati; phylum Pseudomonadota; class Gammaproteobacteria; order Vibrionales; family Vibrionaceae; genus Photobacterium; species Photobacterium sp. Alg240-V54. The sequence continues at coordinate 133,997 of NZ_UNRL01000005.1, read as the reverse complement.
TTAGTGTACTCAAAACCTTGATTAATGCTCAATATCGTCAAGGTAACAACAGTGACATCGCCAATCTTCTCAGCGGTGAAAATTCAGCAAAACTAGATCGAATGACAACCTATGCTGAATATGTCAGTAAAGCGCGCGCGAATGCCATTGATATGCTTGATGCGACCAAAACTGAATTACAGCTTAAAATCCACACTTTAGCTGAACAAAAAACAGAGAAACAGCAAGCACTTAACGAGCTCAACCAACAAAAACAACAACTTGATGGCCAGCAACAATCACGCCAGTTGACGCTCAATAAAATAAAAGCACAAATTCATACTAGCACTGAAGCACTGGCTGATCTGCGCGCAGATGAAAAGAATATGCTTAAGGCCATCGCTAAAGCCAAAGCTGAAGCAATTGCACGTGCTAAAGCTGAAGCTGCTGCACGCGCCAAGGCTGAAGCAGAAGCTCAAGCCCGTATTGCCGCCGCGAAAGAAGCCAAAGCCAAAGCCATTGCAGAGGCACAAGCAAAACAGCTCAATGCGCGTTACGCTAAAATGCATGTCCCTATGGATGGTTTATCCAGCCACAAAGGTAAGTTGGTATGGCCACTACGAGGGCCGATCATTCACAATTATGGTGCGCCATTACAACGTGAACTGCACTGGAAAGGAATGGTGATCAGTCAACCAATTGGTAGCCAAGTAAAAGCGATTTACTCAGGTAAAGTGGTATTTGCTGATTGGCTACGCGGTTATGGCCTGATGATCGCTATCGATCATGGTAAAGGTGATATGAGTTTCTACGGTTATAACCAAACCCTACTCAAGAAGATTGGTGATTCAGTACAAGCTGGTGAACCAATAGCATTGGTGGGTGACAGTGGTGGCCAAGAACAACCAGGGTTATATTTCCAGATCCGCCGCAAAGGTACACCGGTTGATCCACGACCATGGCTACGGCGCTAGTGTAATATCTAGCTAGCAAGGTTGGCCTATTCTATAAGGCCAACCTTGTTCCATGATTATTGACTGCTCGCGATCTTCTGCTGCTCTAAATACTGTTGTTCTTGTTCTAGATAATAGTGCTGCAGTGTTGCCACTCGTTGCTGACCAAGTTCGGTCGCTAATGGACGCACGATATTCAACATTTGTTGCACACCGTGATAAATCACTGTCTGAGTTATTTTTGCGCCCGCGACTTGAGTGGTTTGATAGCTAATCCATGATGAAGCGACCAACTTTAGCGTATCTGCTAATACTTTGAGATCAGCATCAGCGAGTGCAAGCAGACCTGCATCACGAAAATTGATCATAATTTGACTAATATTAAGCTGAAGTTGATTTTGTACTGCAAGGTATTTAGCCTGTAGGGTCGCATCTCGGCGTAAAATATCAGGTAGATTGGCATAGAAAAATCGATAACGCCACATCAATAGAAACACCGCATCAAGATAACGTAATAAATTATCTTCGATCGTTTCATCGGTACCCATAGGCTCAAAACTAACTTTTAAATCAATGGCATATTGATCAAAGATACAATGAATTATTTGTTCTTTATTGCGAAAATGATAATACAGATTACCAGGGCTGATCCCTAAATCAGCAGCAATATGGTTGGTGGTGACATTGGGTTCACCGTGTTCATTAAACAACGCCAATGCTGCATGAATAATTCGATCGCGGGTTTTCATTTTATTATCATCCTTCGCCCTTGCTGTGGATATAATGTTATCATAATTTAAGATTTTTCATCTGAGTAAGGTAATAAAAACCATGGCTTTAGCTACCAATGTAAATAATACTCAATGACTAAAAATGCGTTATTACTCAGTATTAATAAACTGGATGAATGGTTGATTTAATTACCATTTTACCTTCAGTTCAATAACGGTAGAATATACAAATAGCAGTGGTAATAACAACGTTATAAGTACGTTGGCATCATATTCGCCCACACCATAACTTCGTGAGATAAACGTAATTGATATGACTAAAAACCATTACGACAAACAAGCTTATAACCCTCAGTTTGAGTGGTCTTTTATCCACCCTCGTTATTGGGGTACGTGGCTCGCGGTAATAATTGCTTCACTATTAAGCTTATTACCTCATGGCGCACGTCGTGCACTAGCAACTATTTTTGCCAAACAAGCCATCAAACTGAAAAGCGGTGCTAACCATCGTGCGCGCGTTAATCTCAAAATGTGCTTTCCTGAAAAATCAGAGGCTGAGCGCGAAGCGATTTTATTACAAAATTTAATCACTGCAGGTAGCTTTCTAACAGGGTTTGCATCGCTATCATTACGCAATAAAGCTTGGCTTGAGCAGCACACGGTTATTCGTGGTATGGAAAATCTTACCTGCCTTACTGAGCAGCAACAAAGCGTGATTTTATTAGTGCCGCATACGTGGGCTATTGATATTCCAGCGGTGTTACTTGCCTCGCGTGGATTACCTGTATCAGCAATGGCAAAAAAACAAAAAAATCCAGTCTCTGATTGGCTAATGCACCGTCAACGAGTGCAATATGGCGGCCGTGTTTATGAACGCAGCGGCGGTATTAAACCGTTTATTAAATCAGTACGTGAAGGCTATTTAGGTTATTACCTGCCTGATGAAGATTTAGGCCCAGAACACAGTGTATTTGTTGATTTCTTTGGTACCACTAAGGCGACGATGGCAGGCTTAGGTCGACTATCAAAATTAAGTCGCGCTAAAATTGTACCGTTATTTGCCATGTACAACAGTGAAACAGGCATGTATGAATTGGATTTTTATCCTGCCCTGCCGTTTCCTGCAGAAACAGAAGAGCAAGATGCGCGCATGATGAATCAATGCATTGAACAATATGTTAGTCAGCGCCCAGAACAATATATGTGGATTTTACGTTTGTTGAAGACACGTCCGAATAATGATGAAAAACCTTATAATTGAGAATCGCATGTTTAAAAAACATTTAATTAACGGGCTTATACTATTGCCATTTATTTGGTTATCTACTGGGATCTATTTTACCCATAATAGTGATAAAACGATGGTCTTTATGACGATCATATCAATAATTACATCACTAACTATTTTTAAATTCAAAGTAGTGAAAAATAATTTTAAAAACAACCGTTTTATATGGCTATTAATAATAATTCTTAGCTATAATTTATTTTCTTATTTCTATAATGGCATTAGCTCACAAGAAATAAGAACTCTCACTGCCAGTATATTGTTGTTAGGCTGTTTTCCCTATAATATTCTAACTAAAAAAAACTTATCTATTCTAACGATTATTGGCACTATCTTTGGTTTCATTGGTACATGTTACTTTTCAAAAATATTACATCTGCAAAGAGACCAATGGCCGGTTAATGCTATTCCATTTAGTACTATCGTTGCTACTTATTTAGTTTTTTCCCTTGTTTTATTTCTACATACAAAAAGTAGAAAGATAAAAATAACGATGCTTATGATGTTTATCATAAATATTTCATCATTAATATTATCAGAAACAAGAGGAGCTATTCTTGCGGCTTCTATCGCAATAATTTTTATTTTAGCTAGCGAATTAAATTTAAACAAAATAAATTTAAAAGTAGTTGCAATATCTATAGTTGTCATATTCGGAATGTTTTTTATCTTAAAAAAACCGATTGACCAACGTATAGATCAAACAGCGGTTGAGTATCATAAAATTGAATCTGGAAACCTTACATCATCTGTTGGTTTACGATTACAAATGTGGGAAATTGCACCAAAATTAATAGAAAACAACATAATTTTAGGATTAGGTAAAGAACATTTAAAAAAACTAGATCAATTATACTTCCAAGGTTTGATTTCTAAACAATTATATGAAGCTCAAACACCGCACTATCATAACCAATATATTGATAAAATAATAAAAACAGGTCTTATTGGGCTTGTTTTATTCTTGTCCCTACTAATTATTCCTGTTTTTTTATTACGAAAAAAAAACATAATATATCAACAATTATCAATAGGTATAATTATTACTTTCAGTATAGCCTCTCTTACTGATGTACCATTTAATCATGGCCAAACATTATTTATATATCTATTGTTTATTGGCTTTTTTTATACATCGTCTTTAAATAAAGAGAAAGTTAAATAAAATGGTATCTATTTTTGTGATTAATATGGCCTCATCAACCATACGAAAAGAAAATATAATAAAACAATTAAATTGTTTAGATTTAAATTTTTCTATTTTTAATGCCGTCAATGGTAAGGAATCTGCGCATCCTCTTTTTAAGATGTATGATGATAATTTAAGTCAAACATATCGAGGAAAATCTCTCAGTAAGGGTCAACTTGGTTGCTATGCTAGCCATTACTTATTATGGCAAAAGTGTGTTGAATTAAATCAACCGATTATTATTTTAGAAGATGACGCACTGATTTACCCAAAGCCATTTATGGATATTATTACTAATATTGATTTACTGGCTAAAAAATATGAATGTATTCGGCTATTTGATAACAAAAGACCCAGCTTTTTTAAACTTAAGCAAATGATTTTACCGCACACCAGTATTTATAAGTTCAGTAAGGGACACATGAGTACAACAGGATATTTACTCACTCCAACAGGCGCTAAGAAACTATTACAACATTCAAATAAATGGTATATGGCCGTTGATATTTACATGGATCGGTTTTGGGTTAATCAACTAGAATGCTATGGCACAGTGCCTGCATGCCTAACTAACGATCCTATTTTTGACTCTGATATTGGTTATGGGAAACGAGCCCCTCGCAGTCTCGCTTGTAAAATCAAACGTGAAGTATTTAATTTTAAAGAATTAATACGCCGCGAGTACTACAACATTAAGTTCATTCTTAAAATGACACTCAAGAGATAACAATGAAGATTCTAGTTGCTAGCTCATACAACCACGCATGGAACAGCGTTCGCCCTGAAGCGGAAATGTTTATTGAAATGGTGAAGCAAGGACATCAAGTAACAGTAGCAACTCAAGGTGATGCTGACTACGTTGCTCGCTTTCAAGATCATGGAATTAAAGTTATCGATTGTTATCCAACTAAAAAAATCTGTCCTAAAACCATACGTACATTACACCACGAACTCAAAACAGGTGAATACGATATTTGTTATGGTTTTAATTCAAAGACAATTCCTAATGCGGCTTTTGCTTGTATTGGCACTCAAGCTAAAATGATCACTTACCGTGGCACAACAGGAGGGCTATATCGTCACGATCCAACAGCTTACCTTACTCACCTGCATCCAAAAGTCCAAGGCGTTATTTGTGTTTCAAATGCGGTCCGTGATGATGTTCGCCAACATATTCTGTGTAATCCAGAAAATGTAGTGACTATTTATAAAGGCCACCAGTTAGCATGGTATAACGTTGAGCCCACCAATCGTGCCAGTTTTAACCTTAGCGATAATGATATTATTGCAGTATGTGCTGCACATGTTAGGCCAAGCAAAGGTATTTCTGTATTGATTGAGGCAACTCACCATATAAAAAATCCTAACTTTCATCTGTTGCTGATCGGTAGTGGCTTTGAGCCGCACTTTGACGAAATAAAACAAAGCCCAATGGCAGAACGAATTCATCTTATCGGTCATCGTCAAGATGTCCCTGCTATTATGGCAATGGCGGATTTTCAAGTACAGCCATCAATCAGTGGTGAAGGTCTACCGCGTACAATTATAGAAGCAATGGCTAATGGCACCACGTCTGTTGTTACAACAACGGGCGGGTCACCTGAATTAGTTGATGATGGTAAAACAGGATATGTGGTTCCTGTTGGGGATGTGGCTGCATTTGCAACAGCAATGAATAAACTGATTAATGATAAAAATAAAATCCACCAGTTTAGTGTTGCGGCAAAAGAAAAGTTAGACCGTGAATTTAATGCCACAGAAACGGTGCGTCGTCATATCGCGTATTTTAACCGTATCCTTCAACAAAAATAATAAAAGTGACTATTATAATGAAAAAACTGATTGTTGATCTCGATGGCACTATCACATTAGCGAATACCAATGATTATGAAAATGTAGCCCCTAATTTAGACGTTATAGCGCAATTACAACATTATCGTCGCCAAGGTTTTTCTATTACTATCAGTACCGCCCGTAATATGCGGACTTACAATGGTAACGTTGGCCAAATTAATATTCACACACTACCAATTATTACCACTTGGTTGGATAAACATCAGGTTCCTTATGATGAAATTTTAGTGGGTAAACCTTGGTGTGGCCATGACGGATTTTACATCGATGATAAGGCCATTCGCCCGTCTGAATTTACCTCATTATCACTTGATGAAATTAATGCGCTGCTTGAAAAGGAAAAAATATGTTCCTAATCATGTCAGCGGCTTATATTAGTCAAGAACTTGAATCTGAATTTGGTGCACTGCCGCCATCGTTTTTACCGCTTGGTAATCGACGGCTTTTTCAGCACCAAGTCAAAAGCGCGCCAATAAATAAACATATTTATTTGAGTGTGCCTGAGAGCTTCACCCCTGAGCCACATGATCTACAATGGCTAACCAATCATCAGGTGACATTATTATATGTTCCTGATGGTTTATCCCTTGGCGCATCATTAGTTTCAGCTCTCACGCTAGCTGATTACACACCAGAACAATCTCTAAGTATTTTATTTGGTGATACATTACTACCCAATTTACCGACAGATAAAAATATTATTACCATCGCTCCAGTCGAAAACAGTTATGATTGGGCGGTAATTTCTAATGATAAGTCCCAATGGCTAAATACCGTCACCAACCGAGAGCAGCTTAACCAAACCCATGCGGTTTGTGGTTACTTTCACTTTAGTCATCCGCAACAACTGCTAAAATCATTGACTATGGCACATTGGGATTTCATTGAAAGCTTAAATTTCTATCACCAAAAATGCGGCCTAACAGCCATACCTGTAACTGATTGGCTTGATTTTGGCCATTTAAATACCTATTACCGTTCAAAAGCTAAATTTACAACTCAACGGGCATTTAACCAGTTAGAAATAAATGAAAAATGGATAACAAAATCTAGCACTAAAAAACAAAAAATACTGGCTGAAGCACTGTGGTTTAATCATATTCCAGCACCATTACGTATTTTTGTACCTCAATTTTTAGGCTTTCAGCAACAAGCAGATCACGTATCCTATCAACTGGAGTACCTACACTATACTGCACTCAATGAGTTATTTGTTTTTTCTAAATTACCACAATTAGTGTGGCAACAAATCCTCGATAGCTGTTTTGATTTTATTAATAGTTGCCAGCAGCATCCCGCACCTGAGAATACAACTCAAGGTTCAAGTTTGACCGCACTATTTGAACAAAAAACCACTCAACGCTTAACTGAATATTGTTTAAGTCACGGTCTTAATTTTCAACAGCAGTGGCACTATAATAATCAATTTTCGGCATCATTTGAGCAATTACTCACTTTAAGTCAACAATATTTGCCTACAACAATCACACCTGCAACGGTATTACATGGCGACTTTTGTTTTAGTAATATTTTATATGACTTCAGAATGGGAAGAATTAAGACTATCGATCCTCGTGGTATAGATCTGAATAATGAACTCACGATCTACGGTGATACTCGCTATGACTTAGCGAAACTAAGCCATTCAATTCTAGGCTTATATGATTGGATTATTGCAGGCTACTATGAGGTTACAATTCAACAACAACACATTTCATTTACCATAGATACGCCACCGCATATTTTACCGATTCAACAATTATTTATTGCATCGATAAAGGAGCATTACCAGTTAGATGAAACTGCGTTATATGCGATGCAAATTCAATTATTTCTCTCCATGTTACCGTTACATGCTGATGATTCGGCGCGTCAACAAGCATTAATGGCAAATGCATTTCGTTTATATCAATTAATTCTGGATTCTAAATCATGATTGTTATTCCAATGGCCGGGCTTAGTTCACGCTTTTTTAATGCTGGCTTTACGCAACCAAAATACATGTTGGATGCGCATGGCGAAACGCTTTTTGCACACGCAATTAATAGTTTTTCGCATTACTTTGCAACAGAATCATTTCTGTTTATTGTACGAGATGTTCACAATACTGTGGCATTCGTCAAGCAAGAAATTGCCCGCTTAAATATTAAAGACGCCCATATTTTTGTTCTTGATAAATCGACTCGTGGCCAAGCTGAAACTGTGTACCTTGGTTTACAATCATTACCTAATTACCAAGGCTCTGTGACTATCTTCAATATCGATACTTTTAGACCAGGATTTCGCTATCCTGCAGAGATTGAAAAATGGGATGGTTATTTAGAGGTTTTTAAAGGTCATGGGGATAATTGGTCTTTTGCTCTAGCTGAAAATGACAGCTCATCGCGCGTAATAAAAACAACTGAAAAAGAACCGATTTCTGATTTATGTAGTACCGGTCTGTATTATTTTGCTGATTGCCAATTATTTAACCAAGCTTATCAACAATACTTAGCCAAACCACAAACGGAATGGGCAAAAGGCGAACTGTATATCGCACCACTTTATAATGATCTTATTACTGCTAACTATGCTATTCATTATCATTTAATTGATAATAATGAGGTGATATTTTGTGGCGTTCCTAAAGAGTATCAAGCATTCTTAGGAGCACCCCATGAATAATACTTTTCAACAAATTACTGTTGTAGTTCAAGGTCCAGTACAAAATTATCAAGGCCGAACCCACCACGAAGAGGGGATCACTCAACGCTGTCTTACTAGTATTCGCACTCACTTGCCTGATGCTACAATAATTTTATCAACATGGCCTGATCAAGATTTAAGTGGCCTTGATTACGATCAGTTAATTATCAGTCAAGATCCAGGCCAAAACTACGATGGTTTTTGCCCAGTCAACTACCACCGCCAAGTTTTATCAACTCAAGCAGGGTTAGATGCAGTTACAACGCCTTACGCTGTTAAATTACGTACTGATAATTTTTTAACGGGGAATGAGTTTGTTCAAATCCAGCAGCAGTTCGCTAAGACTGAGCTAGACCAACAAATTTTTAGTGAAAAAGTCGTTATCAATTCCAACTTATTCCGTCGCAGTTCTCATGGCCATCGTGTGATTATGAGTCCAAGTGATTTCTTCTATTATGGACGTACAACTGATCTAAAATTAATTTGGCAACAGCCTGATTTTAATCAACATGACTTTTCACAGCAGCTTATTCAGCAAGCACAAAAAGTGGCAGGGACGCCTTTTGCGTTAGAAGCCGAACAAACTTATTGTCAGATCTGGTTAAAGAGTATCGCGCAAGATAAAACTCCGTTACTTAAACATCGATTTGATGTTAATCGTCATGATATTATTGTTTGGGAGCGTTTTTTAGCGAATAATATTATCATTGCCGATCCTGAAACGATGGGACTGGGCTTAAGAAAGATTTCACAACGGAAACTAAAACGCGCTAACGAATACAGTCATATTGATTGGCTTAAGCTATATAAAAAATATTGTGATAATACAATAACAATTACCATCGATAAAAATCAGCGCCAGCTTGAGTTAAGACGCCTCTTTAAATTGCCATTGAGCAAATTAGCTTTTAAAATTAAAAATCGTGTACCTGCTTAAATAAAAAGGAGAGTATCCACTCTCCTTCATTAATAACTAAGCCATCGTTTATTAACTACGATCATGTTCAAGTAACCATAAACCGACATATTTATTAAAGCTCACCTGCGCATAAGTCATCGCAACAATAAAGCCAACGCTACCATCAAGAAACCCACGACGAATAATATAAATTAAAATAAAGGTCCATATTGCGCGTATTAATGCTAAACCTAATCCGTGAGATTTTTTACCTTTGCGATGGTATTTTTTTGAACCTAACCACGCATACTGTGCAGCTTTATCTAAACCATGGCCATAATCGCGATGAGTATAATGTAATAACAATCCATTAAGAACTTCTGTAGTACCGACGCTAGGTATCACCGTTTCATGGACTTCATCTAATGTATAACGCGCACCTTCACGCTTAAATAAACGTAATACTGAACGTGCACTACGTCCATATTTTAACGTCTTACCGTATAATGTAACTCCCCAAGGCAATCGATATGCAGTCGCAGTAATCGTCTCTTGAGACAACAATGATATTAATGCTTGTTGCATTTGCTCATCAAGTGCTTCATCAGCATCAATTGACAACACCCAATCACAGCTGGCTTTATCTAATGCTCGTTGTTTTTGCTTACCAAATCCAGGCCAATCAGTAACAGTAACGTTATCAGTATAACGCTGACAAATTGTAACAGTTTCATCGGTTGAACCACTATCTAATACAATGATTTCATCTGCAATATCAGCAATAGATTGCAAACATAACTCAACCCGATCCGCTTCATTCTTTGTGATTAATATAACGGATAAAGAATGCTTATTTGCCATCAACTAACTCCTTTTTTACTGTATTTAGCTTCAACATATATTGATAACGCTGCTGGTATAGTGGCTGTACTATATATTTTTCTCGATAAGTTTGTTTGGCAACAACACTTACACGAAAAACATCAAACTCATCATCGAGTTCTGCATATTGATTATTTTGCAACATAATTTGTTGCCAAACCGATTGATTTCGCGGTAGTTTTACGACCTCATTAAACAAATAAAACATCCAAAAATAAGGCGCACAATATTTTTTCTCAAGCAATGATAGTAATCGATGACCACTTCCTGCTGCACTTATTAAATCCGTTTTTTCCGCTAATAACCTCGTTGAAGTTAACCCTCTAATATCAAGTACAACTTTGCGAGGTTTGGTTAAATAATTCAAACTTTCCTGCAATAAATCTTGAATGATTGCGTTACCTTTATGGGCCGCTAAAAACCAAGATACTAACTGTCTATCATTGGATTGCTTCTCTCGAAAACAAAAAAAACCGGTCGTTGAGATGTCTAACCAGGTCGTTAATGGCTGTTTACAAAACGTGGTTGCATCAGCCCATACGCCACCAAAACGATTTAATAAATACAATCGTAATAGATCGCTCTTTCCAGCGGCACCGAGATCAACTGTCATCCCTTTAAATACCGCAAAAAAATCAAACCCAAGTTGATGCTGGATAGTCTTATTATCAAGTAAAATAACCTGATAATCAGGGTTCATAGCAACCCAAGAAGCATGACTCAACTTTACAACTTCAGGAGCAGACGCTAAGCCTGAATCCCAAAACATCCATATAACTTTATTCTCTCCACCCGCAATTTCCAGACTCGATAACGCTGTCAAAGCTGATGTAAAAGATTGATTTTCATCAGAAGATAAGATTGCTTTACGCTTAAATCGACATTTGATAATGCGTAAATTTTCTTTTAGTTTTCGATGCCATGATGCCATTTTATAATCCCCAATAGCCAAGCTTCTTACGCATTTTAAACTCACGTACGATATTAAGCGGTTTTGGTTTAAGTCCAGATAGACCTTCATTTAATAATTCGTTGGTTGCTGCCAACACTCGCTCACTTGAACACCCATCCTGATATGGATGGATTTGCTGACAATAGTTTTTAATATTAACCATTAAATCTGCGGGATAGGTCAACGCCTCACCAATCGCATGCTCCACTTCATCAGTACTGGTAACATTTAATAAATGCGGTAACGGATGTTGATTATTAAAGGTAACAACGGGCTTCCCTTGTAGTAGAAACATTAACAAAATCGATGAGGTATCACATAGCATAACATCAGCCGCCTGCAACACCGGGATCACGTTATCCGTTTCTACAAATGTTAAATTTGGCCCTTGCAACGCTTTATATTTTGCTACCGTTTCAGATGCCATCTTGGGATGAAACTGCACTAACCAGCGCCATTTACCAGTCGCAACCAATGCCTTGATGGTGTCATATAAATGAGGTGCACATGTCAAATTGCGTGAAAATGTCGAACACATAAGTACCGTTGGTCGAGGATCATCTATCGCACTATATGGGTTCGATTCAAGTGCAGTAAATAATGGGTCAAGCATAGGCCAGCCAGTTTGCTTTACTTTAAAGAAACCATATTGCTGAGCTAATTGCGTGAACCTTACCGTAGTATCCGGCCCTTGAGTACAATATAAATCAAAACAGCCACGAATTTCAAAATGGTCCTCTCTACCACGGCGATTTAGCTTGCCCGCATTAAACCCATGAAAAACACCAACTTTCAAACCTGGAATACAACGCGGAACAACATTCCCCGGCACAAAAACAGCATCAGGCTGCCAAGCTTTAACTTCAGCAACAGAGGTTAGCAGTTGCTCATTCTCATGTAAAAAACGACCATCGACATCATTCCCCTCAAAAAACCAACACACTTGCCCACCTTGTTTTAAGATCGCTTGTTGTAAAGGTCGTAAAATAGCAAATGAATAATTTTGAGCGATATACATTAAGTAGCGCTGAGGTAAATGAGTCATCGTTTTACTCTTTGTCCATAAAAGATCACAACATTCTACCTGAATTATTCGCTGAATCATCAGCTGTTAGATTTTTGATTGCTAGTTATAATAGAACTTTATTGTTACAGGTAGAGCCACCATGCTTGTTCGTGTTTTTTATACCCTACTATTAGCTTTAGCAGCTCCCATATTATTATGGGAGTTGTACCGAACTAAACCTGGAAAGCCCCGCTTTGGCGCTCGTTGGAAAGAGCATTTTGGTTTTACGCCAGCGTTACTCACAGCAGAACAACCGATTTGGATTCATGCAGCGTCAGTCGGAGAAGCTATTGCAATTGTGCCGGTTATTAAAGCACTCAAACGAGCCTCCCCTGAGCAAGCCATTGTGGTGACCACGACCACCAGCACTGGTGCTGAGCAAATAGCAAAATTAGGTGATTGGGTTGAACATCGCTATATGCCAATTGATTTTGGATGGTGTGTGCGTGGCTTTTTAAAAGTAATAAAGCCCAAATTATTTCTTATCGTAGAAAAAGAATTATGGCTCAATACCTTAACGTGTGTTCACCACCAAAACATTCCAACAATCATTGTTAATGCCCGCTTATCGGAACGTTCAGCCAAGCGCTACCAATCGTTTAGTTTTTTTACTCATCAATTGATCAATAAAATAGATAGAATTCTATGTTTACATGATGATGATGCTCGACGATTTATTGCTATTGGTGCTCAACAACATCAGGTAACGGTGACGGGCTCAATCAAATATGATCTCAGTATTGCTGACACTGTTTTTGAGCAAGCACGCCAACTGCGCCAACAACTCGGTATAGAGCGCCCTATTTTTGTCGCAGCGAGTACTCATCAAGGAGAAGACGAGCAAGTACTGGATGCCTATCAAGCCGTACAACAACAATATTCTAATGCGATGGTCATTATTGTTCCGCGTCACCCACAACGGTTCGACAGTGTAGCTAAACTCGCGCTAGATCGTGGCTTGCAAGTCCATCGCCGCACAGATGCCACACCAATCAATGCGAACACTCAGTTATATCTTGCTGATACGATGGGAGAAATGTTAGTCATGCTGGCCGCTGCTGATGTGACTTTTATGGGAGGAAGTTTAATTGGTGAAAAAGTAGGTGGGCATAATCTATTAGAGCCAGCAGCGGTGGCAAAGCCTGCCATTACCGGCCCTAGTTATTATAATTTTGAGGATATCACCCAGCAATTATTAGCCGCTGGTGCGATTGAAATCTGTAATAATAGCTACCAATTAGCGCAACAATTGATAGCATTATTTAATGACCCTCAACGCCAACAACATATGGGTATACAGGGCCAAAGAATAGTGATTGAAAACCAGGGTGCGGTGAATAAAACTATCGCAAGTATTAGTCACTATTTAACAGATGATTAACCTATCGTAATTCGAAGCTGACTTTTGTGTGCATAACCATCACACAAGGCAATCCAATCATCTTCACACCATTTAATCGCACGTTTATCGACTTCTTTGAGAAAAGAGCGCTTTAAACGTGCCAAATTGTCGACTTTCCAATCATCACCGTCACGACAACCACATTTATCAAAATCAATCAGCCATGGGCGCTGACTATCGTCTAATAAAATATTATGGGCATTTAAATCGGTGTGGCACACTTGCAAATCATGCATCTTACCAATCATTTCACCAATATCACGCCATACTGTTGCCGCGACCGTTTGGGTTTGTAGTAATGCGACTAAATCACGACTATTGGCAATCTTCTCTACCAAGATATCCGCTTTATATGTCAGACCTTTTTTAACTGCACGCGCGGCAACAGGACGTGGCACATTAACCCCACCATCACGTAATAATTTTAATAGCGCTAACTCAGCCCCACTGCGAGTGTTATGCCAATCAGTAAACCAATAGCTATCATTGTTCAGTTTAGCAAACAGCCCTCCACGGTGATAATGACGCAATGCCATTTCCAGTTTTTCATCGGCAACAAACCATGTTGTGCCACGCCCTTTGGCTGAACCAATAACTGCATCACGCTGACGCCAATACTCAATATCAAAGCAACCATGCGGATCTGCACTTAGATAATCGCTATCAAACCAAATGGCCTGGTTGTTACTGATAATTTCCTGCACTACAGCCTCTCTCGCATTTATTGTTGAATATTTTACAATTTCAATGGCTAGCGGCATAATTCACCAACCACTTTTAATAAGGTAATCTCATGGCTCTGTTCTCAACGCCACCACGTTCAATTTGTATCTTACGTTTATCTGCTATTGGTGACGTATGCCATGCGATTGCTGTTGTTCAAGCCATTCAACGCCAGTGGCCAACGACCGAAATCACTTGGGTTGCTGGTAAGGTTGAAGCACAGTTAATCAATGCATTACCCAATATTAAGGTGATCAGTTTTGATAAGAAAGCTGGCTGGAATGGCATTAAACAGGTTTGGCAACAACTTAAATCACACCGTTTTGATGCACTACTCGATATGCAAGTTGCCTTACGTGCAAGTGTACTATCTTTAGGTATTAAAGCTAAGTATCGAGTTGGGTTTAGTAAAAATAGAACCAAAGAAGGCCAATGGTTAGTTACGAATAAACACTTACCCAATACCGACAGTATACATGTTCTCGATAATATGGCTGATTTTGCACGTTTTATTGGAGTGTCTTTTACGACCCCAGAATGGAATATTCCACTGACGGCTGCAGATAACAGCATTGCTGCACAATATATTAATCAGCCAACACTGGTAATATCACCAGCAGCCAGTAAAGATGAGCGTAATTGGCTCCCTGAACGCTATGCGGCCATTGCAGATTATGCCGCAACTAAAGGCTTGGCCGTTATACTCTGCGGCTCACCGAGTGAACGTGAGCAACAATTGGGTCAACAAATTATCAGCCACAGCCAAGCACCAATCACTAATTTGATTGGTAAAACAACTCTGTTACAACTAACGGCACTATTACGTGCAGCGACTGTTGTGCTTGCGCCAGATTCAGGCCCAGCTCACTTAGCAACCACCCAAAACACGCCAGTAATTGGTCTCTATGGTCATAGTAACCCAGCGCGTACTGGGCCGTATTTATCGCAGCCATACACTGTTAGTGTGTATCAGCAAGTTGCGGAACAACATTACGGTAAACCATTGAGTGAGTTACCATGGGGAGCTCGCGTCAAAGGCAGTGATATCATGCCGCAAATTAGTGTGGCGATGGTCAAAGAAAAACTTGATAGTGTACTTCTATCAACATCGGTAATATCAACTTCACAACCCAAGTAAGTAACCTATTATGACAACACGTGTTATCTATCCCGGTACCTTTGATCCAATCACTAACGGCCACCTTGATCTTATTGAGCGTGCTGCGGCCATGTTTGATCATGTCATTGTTGGTGTGGCATTTAACCCGACTAAAAAGCCATTGTTCACATTAGAAGAGCGGGTTGACCTTGCCCAACAAATTACAGCACATTTGCCTAATGTTGAGATTGTTGGTTTTTCTGGCTTATTGGTCAATTTTGCCCAAGAGCACCATGCCAATATTTTAGTGCGTGGGTTACGTGCGGTGTCTGATTTTGAATATGAATTTCAACTCGCCAATATGAACCGACGTTTAATGCCTGAACTGGAAACGGTATTTTTAACACCGGCAGAAGAAAACTCATTTATTTCTTCAACCATAGTTAAAGAAGTCGCGCTCCATAAAGGGGATGTGAGTCAATTTGTTGATCCAATCATCACTCAAGCTTTATTGGCTAAATTTACTCAAATATAAACAAAAAAAGGGAGCACATCGGCTCCCTTTTCTACTCAATCATCATGACTTATTTGTTATAGTATTCGCGATACCAATCAACAAAGGCTTGTACGCCCTCTTTAACTTTCACTTCAGGCTTGTAGCCCGTTGCTGCAAATAAATCATCGGTATCAGCATACGTCATGTAAACATCACCCGGTTGCATTGGCATAAAGTTTTTCTTCGCCTCAACACCTAGTGATTCTTCAAGTGCTTCAACATAATCCATTAATTTAACTGGGCTACCATGACCAATATTATAAATACGGTATGGCGCAGAGCTCGTCGCTGGTGAGCCGGTTTCTACTGTCCACTCAGGGTTAGGTTGTGGAATCACATCCTGAATTCGAATAACACCTTCAACAATATCATCGATATAAGTGAAATCACGACTCATATCACCATTGTTATAAATATCAATTTCTTTACCTTCCATAATCGCATTAGTAAATTTAAACAATGCCATATCAGGACGACCCCACGGGCCATAAACAGTAAAGAAACGTAAGCCTGTCGTTGGAATGCCATAAAGGTGTGAGTAGCTATGCGCCATCAGTTCATTGGCTTTTTTAGCTGCTGCATACAATGATACCGGATGATCAACGCTATCTGCGGTATCAAATGGCATCTTTTGATTTAAGCCATATACCGAACTTGATGAGGCATAAACAAGGTGCTCAACCTTGTTATGACGGCAGCCTTCAAGGATAGTCAAATAGCCAATTAAGTTACTATCACCATAAGCCATTGGATTATCTATTGAATAACGTACACCCGCTTGACCTGCTAGATGGATCACGCGATTAAATTGTTGCTCTGCAAATAAGTTAGCAATTGCGTCACGATCAGCAAGATCCATTTCAATAAAGCTAAAATTATCATGCTTGATACGATCTAAGCGAGCATGCTTTAACGCAACCTCATAATAATCATTAAGGTTATCGATACCAACCACTTGGTGGCCTTGAGCACATAAACGCTCTGTCACTGCACTACCAATAAAACCAGCAGCTCCAGTTACTAAATATTTCATTTCCTAGCCCTTTCTGTGTTTTAAAAACACGCAGTATACTTATAAAATTTTTAGCTATGATAGCAATATTGGTCAGGATTACTGCTCAAAAAAAATGAACCTATGCTTAATTAAAATCGAATAAATAACTCACTCAGTGCTGACACTTATCACAAAAAAACGTGGCTCGTTGACCAAGTTTTATCTCAGTTAAAAGCTCACCACAACGTGGACAAGGCTGACCACCTTTACCATAAACCTGTAATTCTTGCGCAAAATAACCTGGTTTACCGTCAGCATTTTTAAAATCTTTTAGCGTTGTTCCGCCTTGAGCAATCGCTTTGTTTAATACTTTTTTTATTTCATTGACCAGCAAGTGTAACTTTTGAGATGAGATTTTACCTGCAGGACATTGTGGATCAATTCCTGCCGCAAATAACGATTCATTGGCATAAATATTACCGACGCCAACCACAACATGATTATCCATGATCAGTAATTTAATCGCTTTACGCTTTGCTTGCGCCTTAGCAACTAAATAATCGCCATTAAAATCCTCGCTTAATGGCTCTGGGCCCATTTTATCTAATACGGGATGTTGTTCCCCTATCGGCTGCCATAGCCATGCCCCAAAGCGACGAGGATCGTTATAACGCAAGATCTCACCACTCCCCAACACCAGATCGACATGATCATGTTTTTCAACCACCGATCCTGCCGCTAAAATACGCAAACTGCCAGACATACCAAGATGAACAATCGCATAGCCGATATCGGTTTCTAATAATAAATATTTGGCTCGTCGAACAACCTTGTGAATTACCTGCCCTTCAATCTGTTTTATCGCATCAGGAATTGGCCAACGTAATTTTGCATTACGTATGATAATTTTAGTTACCGTTTGTCCAACGATATGAGGAGTGATCCCCATACGAGTCACTTCAACTTCAGGTAATTCAGGCATCTTTCACTTGCTCCGATAATAATGATAATTTTGACGATAATGGTGGAAATAAAAAATCACCCGCCACTGTTACCGCTAACCAGTCGCCAGTGCCAGTGTTTAGCAACCAAAAATGCGATAATTGATAAGCAGTGATCCGCTGGGGTTGCGACAGACCGACAAACCATGCTTCAACAGTGTGCGGCAACAACAATTGCTTTTTTAATACTGATAACTGCTGTTGGCTAATTTGGGTCCCCTTTAAGGTTTGCCACCGAGCAATAACAGCTGCGATATCGAACGTCACCACAGGCTGACTCTTCCACCCCATCGCTGACTGCTGAAAAGTCATTGTTGGTAACACTAATCGTTGAATAATACGATCCTGAGCAAATAATGGTATCACCACCGCTGACGTATTCATCTCTGTTGTAGTGAAACGTGCACGAATAAGCTCTGGAAGCTGTATGACAGCGATAAAAGCTAAAACCCCAATGATGATAACGTTATTCCATCCCCGTCGCGTTAAACGCATTCTCAGGTGCTCCTATGCGCAATTATCAATACAGACTAAGATAACATTGCTACTCGCAGCAGCAATAGCCAATTATGTCAGTGTCTAATGGAGTATACAGGGAAAGCAGGGAAAGCAGGGAAAGCAGGAAAGCAGGAAAGCAGGAAAGCAGGAAAGCAGGAAAGCAGGAAAGCATGCTGAATTTTAAATATAAAAAAACCCAGCTAGGCTGGGTTTTTATCAAAGATTTAAAAATCAATTACTTGATTTTAGCTTCTTTGTAAAGCACGTGCTGGCGAACTACTGGATCAAATTTCTTGATCTCAAATTTGCCTGGCATGTTGCGCTTGTTCTTGTCGGTAGTGTAGAAGTGGCCTGTACCAGCTGATGATACTAGACGGATCTTCTCACGAATGCCTTTAGCCATTGTTCAAATTCCTCTAAACGTTCTCGCCGCGGACACGCATCTCTGCAAGAACGGTATCAATACCTTTCTTATCAATGATACGCATACCTTTAGCAGTAAGACGTAGTTTAACGAAGCGTTTTTCGCTTTCTACCCAGAAACGATGAGTTTGCAGGTTCGGCAGAAAACGACGCTTGGTGGCATTACGTGCGTGTGAACGGTTGTTACCCGTTACAGGACGCTTACCAGTTACTTGGCATACTCGGGACATTACTGTCTTCTCCAAATCGTTTCGCTCGATATCTACCATGGAAATTTAATGTAAAATTCAATTTTACATATAACCACAGCTATCAAAGGTCGCGCATTATACTAAGTCAAAACCAGTTGCTCAAGTCCCGAGCAGATCCTTTCTCACTTTTTTTGTCGAAAATTGTCTATTTTATAGCCAACCGCGCTCGGCAAAGGAAATAACTTCTCCCTCACCGACAACAAAATGATCCAGAACACGAATATCGACTAAAGCCAGCGAATCGCTGATCTTGCGGGTTATTCGATGGTCAGCCTGACTAGGTTCAGCAACGCCTGATGGGTGATTATGCGCTAAAATTAACGCCGCTGCATTAAGTTCTAACGATCTTTTTACAACTTCACGCGGATAGACGCTCGCACAATCAAGCGTTCCTTCAAATAATACCTCTCCAGTGATCACTCGGTGTTGATTGTCTAGGAATAGGATATAAAAGGCTTCGCGCTGTTTATGGCGTAATTTTTTGACTAAATATTGGCGTGTATTTTGTGGATTTGTGAGCGCGTTATCTTTTTTTAAAATTTCTTCTAAATATCGCTCTCCCATTGCTAAAACGGCCTGCAACAGAGCAAATTTTGCCGGACCCAAGCCCTTAACCTCACAAAAAGTTTCTTTATCTGCAGCCAGCAAGGCGCGTAATGAACCAAATTCTTGCAATAAATACGTCGCCAATTCCAACGCGTTCATCCCTTTAATGCCAGTGCGTAAAAAAATGGCTAATAATTCAGCATCGGTGAGTGACTCACAACCGTGAGATAATAATTTTTCGCGCGGACGCGATGCTAATGGCAATTGCTTAAGCGACATATTGTCTCCTTATTGGTATACCACTAGCAAAACAGCCATCACTTTTTACACAACCTACCCAGTACTGTTTTTTGAAATCATCGACAATTTTTAGGGATAATATGACTATTTACAATCATAAAACCTCGACACGATCACTGATAAAAAAACCTAACCACCATTGCAAGCGATGATCGTTGATAGATTTGATGCTATCGTGTCAGCAAAATTTATTGGCTTCTAGACACAGGCAAAACCATGCAAACACTGGCAGGAAAAAAAATCCTTCTCGGCATTAGCGGCGGTATCGCTGCCTACAAATGTGCAGAGCTTACGCGTCGCTTAATTGAACGCGGCGCACAAGTTCAAGTTGTAATGACCACCGCAGCACAAGAATTCATTACACCACTAACCATGCAAGCGGTATCGGGAAATCCTGTTTCAAGTAGCTTATTAGACCCTTCTGCCGAGGCATCAATGGGTCATATTGAGCTGGCTAAATGGGCCGATTTGGTGTTACTCGCGCCCGCAACAGCCGACTTAATTGCTCGCATCAGTGCCGGCATGGGTAATGATTTGCTGTCGACACTGTGTTTAGCAACTGATGCGCCTATTGCTGTTGCACCGGCAATGAATCAGCAAATGTACCGCAACGTCGCCACTCAAGAAAATCTACTTACGCTTCAGCGGCGTGGGTTTAGGTTATGGGGACCGGCTAGTGGCGAACAGGCTTGTGGTGATGTGGGTCCAGGACGAATGCTTGAACCAATGCAACTGGTGCACCATTGCGAAGATTTTTTTCAACAGCCTGATCTAGCAGGATTAAATATCGTCATTACTGCTGGCCCTACTCGTGAAGCGATAGATCCAGTACGTTATTTAAGTAATTACAGCTCAGGTAAAATGGGCTTTGCCATTGCAACAGCAGCGGCTAAACGCGGCGCTAATGTGACCTTAATCAGTGGCCCAGTAAACCTAACTACACCTGTGGGGGTAACACGGGTTGATGTCAGTAGCGCTATCGACATGCAGCAAGCTGCGTTAGCTTACGCGGTAAAAAATGAAATCTTTATCGCCTGTGCCGCAGTGGCAGATTTCCGCCCTGCGCAGATTGCTGAACAAAAAATGAAAAAACAATCAGACAACGAAACAATAACCATTCAACTGGTGAAAAACCCTGATATCGTTGCTGCTATTGCTGCGCTTACTGACCAGCGTCCCTTTACAGTTGGCTTTGCCGCTGAAACTCAGGATGTCGAGCACTATGCGCGTGGCAAACTCGCCACCAAGAAGCTTGATCTTATTTGTGCCAATGACGTTTCAGTACAAGGACAAGGCTTTAATAGCGACACCAATGCACTCCATTTATTCTGGCCTAATGGTGATAAAGCATTACCATTAACCACTAAAGCCGATCTTGGCCAACAATTAGTGACCGAAATTGTTGCCCTTTATCAACACGCCACGCACTAGAGCATTATTATGAACACTATCGATCTTAAAATTCTTGACCCTCGTGTTGGAACTGAGTTTCCATTACCTGCTTATGCAACCACAGGCTCTGCTGGGCTTGATTTACGTGCGTGTCTTGATCAAGCATTAACCGTCGCACCAGGGGAAACTCACCTGGTGCCGACCGGCTTAGCGATTCATATTGGTGATTCAAATCTAGCAGCAACGATTTTGCCACGTTCAGGTTTGGGTCATAAGCATGGCATTGTGCTAGGTAACCTAGTTGGTTTAATCGATTCAGATTATCAAGGCCAACTAATGGTATCTGTCTGGAACCGTGGTGACACAACCTTCACAATCGAGCCTGGTGATCGTATTGCGCAATTAGTTTTTGTGCCTGTGGTACAAGCACAATTTAATATTGTGACTGATTTTGACGATGCAAGTCTTCGTGGTGAAGGTGGTTTTGGTCACTCAGGCCGTCAATAAGTTCATTGCCATCAATAAATATCAGTTATGCTTTTAACGCATGAATTTATTTTGATGCTAAAATAACCGATAACGATCAAACACAAAGCGCAACTATTGAGGGTTGCGCTTTTTTTACTGATAAACTGCATACATTTATCATCCAGTGCTTTTCACGACGCAATGGCATCGCTAAGATAAGCGGGTTTCATGCTGTCCATGGACAGTCTCATTTTGCTAAGGAACGATAATTCATGGCTGGCACCAAAAAAAGCAATCGCCGCGAAGAGATACTTCAGTGTCTTGCTCATATGTTGGAATCAAATCAAGGAAGCCAACGTATTACCACCAAAATGCTGGCGGCTAATGTTGGGGTCTCGGAAGCTGCACTCTATCGCCACTTCCCAAGTAAAGCACGGATGTTTGAAGGCCTGATTGAATTTATCGAAGATTCAATTACCACTCGTATTAACCGTATTCTTGACGATGAAAAAGATACCCTTACCCGCCTGCGTATGGTGCTACAACTGATCTTGATGTTTGGTGAGCGTAATCCCGGTTTGAGCCGTATCATGACCGGTCACGCATTGATGTTTGAACAAGATCGCTTACAGTCACGCATTAATCAGTTATTTGAACGTATTGAATCACAATTACGTCAAATTCTTAAAGAACGTAAATTACGTGAAGGCAAGGGCTTCCCTATTGATGAATCCATTTTAGCCGCCCAGTTATTAGGCCAGGTGGAAGGCAGCTTAAGTCGCTATGTTCGTTCAAGCTTTAAATATAAGCCAACTGAAAACTTTGATGATTATTGGCAACTGCTTAGCGGTCAATTAGGTTAATCAAACTCGGTATTGATTTAATCCATCAACAGCGGCATAAAAAAAGCGAGCCTCAATCGAGACTCGCTTTTTTATTATTCGGTAGTAATTTAAGCTAATTACACACCGTATTGAGTTCGGTACGCAGTAACAGCGGCTAGATGCTGTTCCATGCCCGCTTGCTCGCTTAAATAAGTCACCACATCGCCTAGCGAGACAATTGAAATCACCGCGCAACCAAAATCACGCTCGACTTCCTGAATCGCAGACAATTCGCCTTGACCTTTTTCTTGACGATCAATCGCCACTAATACGCCCGCTAAATCAGCGCCATTGGCTTTAATAATTTGCATTGATTCACGAATCGCGGTCCCTGCAGTGATCACATCATCAACCAACATAATGCGGCCTTCAAGTTCACTACCAACTAGATTGCCACCTTCGCCATGGTTTTTGGCTTCTTTACGGTTAAAGCAATATGGCGTATCAATATCATGATGATCAGCCAATGCTACAGCGGTAGTGGTCGCAATTGGAATCCCTTTGTACGCTGGGCCAAATAACACATCAAACTCAATCTTAGCGTCAACCAATGCTGCAGCATAAAAGCGGCCTAGACGCGCAAGATCACGACCAGTATTAAATAATCCCGCGTTAAAGAAATACGGACTTTTACGACCCGATTTCAGAGTAAACTCACCAAACTTTAATACGCCTTTTTCTAGGGCAAATTCGATGAACTGACGCTGATATGCTTTCATTGTGGCTCCTTAAACGACTTTCGTGTTTTACAATGTTGAAGATAGAAGCAACCTTTACCCATCTCAGTGGTAAAACTGTTGCCGCTGAAATCAATGATTATTCCTCTAACCAATAAATTTCAGATAAAAAAAAGCGGCTCCAATAGGAACCGCTAACAATTAGTTTTCTAAGGCTTGTTTCTGCATCGAAATAATATCGGTGATGCCGTCTTTGGCCAGTGCTAGCATTGCCAGCAACTCTTCATGGCTAAACGCCTCACCCTCAGCAGTACCTTGAATCTCAATCATCTTGCCGTCTTCGGTCATCACCACATTCATGTCGGTTTCAGCGGCGGAATCTTCAAGATACTCAAGATCGCAAATTGGCTCGCCTTTATAGATACCAACCGACACTGCAGCAACCATGCCTTTAAGTGGGCTTTTCTTGATCATGCCTTTTTCAAGCATATAATTGATTGCATCGACCAATGCCACCATTGCGCCGGTGATAGAGGCTGTACGTGTGCCACCATCTGCTTGAATCACATCACAATCAACAGTGATCATTTGCTCGCCAAGCACTTTCAAATCAACCGCAGCACGTAAACTACGCGCAATCAGACGTTGAATTTCCATAGTGCGACCGCCTTGCTTACCGCTAGCCGCTTCACGGCGATTACGAGTATGCGTGGCGCGTGGCAACATACCATATTCTGCAGTCACCCAACCTTGGCCTTTACCTTTAAGCCAACGCGGCACATTTTCTTCAACACTGGCAGTACAAATTACTTTGGTGTTGCCAAATTCAACCAATACTGAACCTTCAGCATGGGCTGTATAGTTACGAGTAATAGTGATTGGACGTACCTGAGTGGCACTTCTTCCGCTTGGACGCATCGGGATTTCCCTTTGGCTGGATGATATTAACCGGCGATTATAGCGACATCTCAATCCCAGTGCACGAGAAAACCATCGCTTAAATGATAGATTCAACCTTGTTTTGCATTTACAGCAGTAGCCCACAACCTGTGATCTCGCATATAATAATAAAACTCGGTTACGACGCACCTCTATTGTAATTAAAAGATCAGACTTACCGTGCAATACGCTAAGTTTAGCCGTCGCGACCATCATAACCAAAGGGCCACAAGCCAATGATCCATAGTATGACTGCTTATGCTCGTCGCGAAATAAAAGGCGACTGGGGCACTGCTGTGTGGGAAATCCGCTCAGTAAACCAACGTTATCTTGAAACTTACATTCGTATGCCTGAACAATTCCGTAGCCTTGAGCCGGTATTGCGCGAGCGTTTTCGTAAACGTCTAGCACGCGGTAAAGTTGAATGTAATCTTCGTTACGAAGCTAACACAGCTGCCAATACTGAACTCACCATCAATGAAGCCTTAGCTAAACAAGTCATTCATGCGGCGCGTTGGGTAACAGAAACAGCAGGTGAAGGTAATATTGGTCCATTCCAAGTGCTTAACTGGCCAGGCGTGATGGAAGCACCCGAACAAGATTTAGACGTGATAAATAAAGATCTACTTGCGGGCTTTGAGCTTGCTATGGATGATTTTATTGCGGCACGTGCTAGCGAAGGCGACAACATGAAGCAGTTGATCGACCAACGTTTAGCTGCAATTTCAACAGAAGCGATCAAAGTACGTGCTTTAATGCCACAAATTATGGTGTGGCAACGTGAGCGTATTATGTCGCGTCTTGATGAAGCTAAAGTCGATCTAGACAGCAACCGCCTAGAGCAAGAGCTGATCATGCTGGCGCAAAAAAGTGATGTTGCCGAAGAGCTTGATCGCCTTGATTCACATGTAAAGGAAACCAACAAAATTCTCGCTAAAGGTGGCGCATGTGGTCGTCGTCTTGATTTTATGATGCAAGAATTTAACCGTGAATCAAACACATTGGCATCAAAATCAATTAATACCGACGTCACAGCATCTGCGGTTGAACTCAAAGTTTTGATCGAGCAAATGCGTGAACAAATCCAGAACATTGAGTAAATAATCGCTACTCACGCTTTCCAAGTTAATACTCTTTAGCTTGGAAAGTGGTTTGAAAAGGCAGTCTGATTATGAAATATCAATAAAGCCAGCTAGGCTTAAATTGTATTGACTCCGTAAAAAAGATGAATTTTCAAGCAATCAGCTAATTTCAATTATGCGCAGATCGTGATAATCTTCGCGCCCTTCTATCACTGAGTGAAAATAGGCAATGAGCAAAGGTACTCTATACATCGTGTCGGCCCCGAGTGGTGCTGGTAAATCAAGTCTGATTAATGCCCTTCTTGAAACTAACCCGACCTATGACATGAAAGTATCCGTGTCCCATACGACTCGTGGCATGCGCCCGGGCGAGGAAAACGGCGTTCATTACAATTTCGTTAGCGTAGAAGAATTTACCGACTTGGTAGAACAAGGTGCATTCCTTGAGCATGCCGAAGTGTTTAGCAATTACTATGGTACTTCTCGTCCATGGATTGAACAGCAGTTAAATAAAGGTATTGATGTCTTTTTAGATATCGATTGGCAAGGTGCACGTCAAATTCGTAAACTGATGCCAGCCGCTAAAAGCTTGTTTATCCTACCTCCGTCAAAAGAGGAATTGGAGCGTCGACTTAATACTCGTGGTCAAGACAGCGAAGCTGTTATTGCGCGTCGTATGGAAGAAGCACGTTCAGAGATCTCACACTATAACGAATACGATTATGTAATCGTTAATGACGATTTCGATGTCGCATTAATTGACTTTAAAGCAATTATTCGTGCAGAACGATTGAAGCAAGACAAGCAAACTGCTAAATATAGAAGCATGTTGACTGCGCTACTAGCAGATCAGTAAGTTATTTTGTACAATTTTCTATTCCTAATTTAATAACCACTGGAGTCCTCCATGGCACGCGTAACCGTTCAAGACGCTGTTGATAAAATTGGCAACCGTTTCGATCTGATCCAAATTGCTGCTCGCCGCGCACGTCAAATGCAAACCGGCGGTAAGGATCCATTGGTTCCTGAAGAAAACGACAAATACACAGTAATTGCACTTCGTGAAATCGAAGAAGGCCTAATTACTAAAGATATCCTTGATGCTCGTGAGCGTCAGGAACTGCAAGAGCAAGAAGCAGCTGAATTAGCAGCTGTTAGTGCGATTGCTGGCGACCATCACCGTTAATCAGGAAACCAGGCATTGTATCTTTTTGATAGCCTGAAAGAAGTCGCAACCAAGTACCTGTCGAAGTCTCAAATTGAGGTGCTTCGACAGGCTTATCTTGTTGCTCGCGACGCCCATGAAGGCCAAACTCGTTCAACAGGCGAGCCTTATATCATCCATCCAGTTGCGGTTGCCCGTATTCTGGCGGAAATGCGTCTCGATATTGAAACACTGATGGCAGCGTTGCTGCATGATGTGATTGAAGATACCGAGGTCACTAAAGAGGATCTAGCCTGCCGCTTTGGCGATACTGTTGCCGAATTGGTTGATGGCGTCTCTAAACTCGATAAACTCAAATTCCGCGATCGCAAAGAAGCGCAAGCTGAAAACTTCCGTAAAATGATCATGGCAATGGCGCACGATATTCGCGTTATTCTGATCAAACTTGCTGATCGTACTCACAATATGCGTACGTTAGGGGCACTACGTCCTGATAAACGCCGCCGCATTGCTCGTGAAACCCTTGAAATATTCTCTCCGCTTGCCCACCGTCTTGGTATTCATAACATCAAATCTGAACTTGAAGAGCTTGGCTTTGAAGCGTTATATCCCAACCGCTACCGCGTCCTAAAACAAGTCGTCGCAGCAGCCCGTGGCAACCGCAAAGAAATGATTAATAAAATTCACGCAGAAATTGAGGGTCGCCTTAATGATGCGGGAATAGCAGCAGAAGTATCTGGTCGCGAAAAGAATTTATACTCCATCTATAATAAGATGAAGAATAAAGAACAGCGCTTCCATTCGATCATGGATATCTACGCCTTCCGCGTTTTAGTCGATGATCTTGATACTTGCTACCGCGTTTTGGGTCAGGTACATAATCTGTATAAACCCCGCCCAAGCCGCATGAAAGACTATATTGCAATTCCAAAAGCCAATGGCTATCAATCGCTGCATACTTCACTGGTTGGCCCTCATGGGGTACCGGTTGAAGTTCAAATTCGCACTGAAGATATGGATCAGATGGCGGATAAAGGTGTGGCTGCGCATTGGACTTACAAAGACGGTGAAACCCCAGGGACCACCGCCCAAGTTAAAGCTCAACGTTGGATGCAAAGTCTACTAGAACTTCAACAAAGTGCGGGTAGCTCGTTTGAGTTTATCGAAAACGTTAAATCTGATCTTTTCCCTGATGAAATTTACGTTTTTACCCCTAAAGGTCGCATTGTTGAATTACCTGTGGGCGCAACGGCAGTTGATTTTGCCTATGCTGTGCATACCGATATAGGTAATACTTGTGTCGGCTCTCGTGTCGATCGCCAACCTTACCCATTAAGTAAACCACTGAAAAATGGTCAAACCATCGACATTATTAGCGCCCCTGGTGCGCGACCTAATGCGGCATGGCTTAACTATGTGGTTACTTCACGTGCGCGTACTAAAGTGCGTCAGGTTCTAAAAACCATGCGCCGTGATGAGTCGATTACCCTTGGGCGTCGATTACTTAATCATGCCTTAGGTGGTGTCAACATGCAGACAATTGCGGCTGAAAACATTACCAAAGTATTAGCCGATCTAAAACTTGAAACCGTTGATGATTTATTAACGGAAATCGGTTTAGGTGAGCTAATGAGTGTGGTTATTGCACGCCGATTATTAGGTAATGCCGATGAACTCACTGCCAAAAACAGTGATCGCCGCTTACCAATTCAAGGTGCTGACGGTATTTTGCTGACGTTTGCCAACTGTTGTCATCCAATCCATGGTGATCCGATTGTTGCTCATGTCAGTCCTGGTAAAGGCTTGGTTATTCACCGTGAAGAATGTGCCAATATTCGTGGTTACCGTAAAGAACCCGATAAGTACATGGCGGTTGAATGGAGTGAAGATTTTGAGCAAGAGTTTGTCACTAACCTCAAAGTCGACATGCAAAATCACCAAGGTGCACTGGCAGACTTAACCAACACGATTGCAGCAACAGGCTCTAATATTCAAGGTTTAGCGACCGAAGAAAAAGACGGCCGTCTGTATACGATCACCGTCCGTTTGACCACCAAGAGCCGTGTCCACTTGGCCAATATCATGCGTCGTATTCGCATCATGCCAGATGTGGTACGGGTTGCTCGCCAAAAAAATTAACCGCAGCCATTGAATCTGCTGTTGATACTATGAATAAAACGCCCACTCATGGGCGTTTTGTGTATTTGGCTACCAATCCATATTATTATGGTGTCATTGTTATTATTGCCAATGGCTTAAACCGTATGACTCCTGATCGCTTTCAACGTATCCATCAAGTATTAGCTACTCGCCAACCTGATCTCACCGTGTGTATGGAAGAAGTCCATAAACCCAATAATGTCTCTGCTATTATTCGTACCGCTGATGCCGTTGGCGTCCATAAAGTGCATGCCGTGTGGCCAAAAGAGGCCATGAAAGTATTGAGTCATACTTCAGCTGGCGCTCGTAACTGGGTCGAGCTTGAAACCCATGACACCATGGTTGAGGCTGTTAATGCCCTTAAAGCACAAGGCATGCAAGTCCTTGCAACGAATTTATCTGCCTCTGCGGTTGATTTTCGTGAGGTCGATTACACCAAACCAACCGCGATTATTCTCGGTGGTGAAAAAAATGGCATCACCGCTGAAGCATTAGCGTTGGCTGATCAAGATATTATTATTCCCATGGTCGGCATGGTGCAATCTCTCAATGTTTCTGTCGCCAGTGCATTAATTCTCTATGAAGCACAACGCCAACGTCAAAATGCAGGCATGTACGATCGCACCACCACCTTACTTGATGATAGTGTGGTCAATCGAATCCTATTTGAGCGTGGACATCCGGTATTAGCCAATGTCGCTAAACAGAAAAACTTACCGTACCCGCAATTAGATGATCAAGGCCAGATTGTTGCCGACGAGCAATGGTGGGCAGCAATGCAAGCCAAAAAGGTCAAACGCCCTGTCGCAACTAGCGTAATTAACAAGGACTAACCATGAGCGGACAACTCCTCAACACTATCGCCCTCACTGAACTGGCTGGTGTTGGCGCCAAAATGGCAGAAAAACTCCATAAAATTGGACTTAATAACGTCCAAGATGTGCTGTTTCACTTGCCACTTCGTTATGAGGATCGTACCCGCATTTGGCCAATTAATCGGGTTGCGCCCGGTCAATTTTTAACGGTTCAAGGCGAAGTTAGCCATTGCAGTATTCAATTTGGCAAACGCAAAATGCTAACGGTAAAAATTGGTGATACTACAGGCTCAGTGACGTTAAAGTTTTTTAATTTTAATGCCGCGATGAAAAACAGCTTTAGCCAAGGCAAGCAAGTAAAAGCCTATGGTGAAATTAAAGGTAGCCAGTTTGGACTTGAAATCATTCATCCCGATTACCGCCTTTTTTCTGAACCTACAGCGCTGAGCGTTGAAGAAACCTTAACGCCGGTTTATCCCACCACCGATGGTTTACGCCAAGCGACATTGCGCAATTTAACCGATCAAGCACTCGCTTTACTTGCAAAGTCGGCGGTTACCGAGTTACTCCCTGCTGGTCTTTATGATCAGCAAATGACCCTCGCTCAAGCATTACAATTGATGCATCGTCCGACGGCTGATATTTCATTAGAACAATTTGATGCCGGTAAACACCCAGCCCAAAAGCGGTTAATTTTAGAAGAGCTACTCGCACAAAATTTATCAATGCTGGCACTGCGCAGTAAAGGACAGCAACATCAAAGTTGGTCATTAGCACCACAAGACACTCTCAAGCAACAGCTACTCGCCAGTTTACCGTTTACACCAACAGGCGCGCAGCAACGGGTTGTAGCTGATATTGAGGCTGATCTTGCACAACCACAACCAATGATGCGCCTAGTACAAGGGGATGTTGGCTCAGGAAAAACTCTGGTGGCCGCGCTTGCAGCTTTACGCGCCATTGAGCATGGTTATCAAGTGGCATTAATGGCACCGACCGAATTACTCGCCGAGCAACATGCGCTCAACTTTGCGCAGTGGCTCAATCCTATGGGGATTGAAGTCGGTTGGATGGCGGGCAAACTCAAAGGTAAAGCACGAGAAAAAGAGCTGGTTCGCATTGCCAATGGTGACGCCAAAATGGTGGTCGGTACTCATGCTTTATTTCAAGACCAAGTAGTATTTCAGAACCTTGCGCTGATTATTATCGATGAACAACACCGTTTTGGTGTCCATCAGCGGTTAGATCTGCGAGAAAAAGGGGCGACAAACGGTTGTTACCCGCACCAATTAGTGATGACGGCCACTCCAATTCCACGCACCCTCGCCATGACAGCTTATGCCGATATGGATACCTCGGTGATCGATGAGTTACCACCAGGACGAACGCCAATTCAAACTGTTGCGCTACCTGATAGCCGTCGCCCACAAATTATTGAGCGTATTCGCGCCGCATGTCAGCTGGAAGGTCGCCAAACCTATTGGGTTTGCACCTTGATTGATGAATCAGAAGTATTAGAAGCTCAAGCGGCATCAGATACCGCCGATGAACTGACCCGTCTATTACCCGATCTCAAGGTTGGTTTAGTTCACGGTCGAATGAAGCCCAAAGAAAAACAACTAATTATGGCAAGTTTTAAAGCCGGTGAAATTGATCTACTGGTGGCGACTACCGTTATCGAAGTCGGGGTTGATGTACCCAATGCCAGTTTAATGGTGATTGAAAACCCAGAACGGCTTGGATTAGCGCAATTACACCAATTACGCGGTCGAGTCGGTCGCGGCCAAATCGCCAGTCATTGTGTGTTGCTTTACCATGCGCCACTGACCAAAACGGCTCAAAAGCGCTTAGCGGTGTTACGAGAAAGCAGTGATGGGTTTGTGATTGCGCAGCGCGATCTTGAAATTCGAGGCCCAGGTGAATTATTAGGCACTAAACAAACGGGTATTGCCGATTTTAAAGTGGCTGATTTAATTCGCGATCAATACTTAATTCCTCAAGTGCAAAAACTCGCACGTTATATTCACGACCAATATCCTGATAATGCTGCAGCGATTATCGACCGCTGGATAGGCCAACGTGAAAATTATTCTAACGCCTAGCATCGATACTATCGCGGTTATTGCAGCTTAACGCTAATAACCGCATAGTTTACCCTTGGTTAATAGCCGTTAATTAATCAAATCACTCAAGATAAAGCAAACGATTGCTATTTTTAAAAAGATAATTACAATAGCGGCAAAATTTCACTACTTTACTCTCTGCCAGTGTTGATTTGGTTCTGACTAACAGCAATCACAGATCACCGCCAATCACACAAGCATTCGCCCACTCAGCGCGAATAATGGATACCAGAGAACCGGTTAGGATCGATCAATGACCCAGCATCACACCAGTGCCACGCCAAAAAACTCTGATCTTATTTATCGTTTAGATGATAGACCGCCGCTGCCCCAAACCTTATTTGCAGCCACCCAACATTTACTGGCAATGTTTGTCGCAGTGATCACGCCGTCATTAATTATTTGCCAGTCTTTGGGATTACCCGCCAGTGACACTAACACGATTGTTAGCATGTCATTACTGGCATCAGGGATTGCTTCATTTATTCAAATTAAAACCTTTGGCCCTATTGGTTCGGGATTATTGTCAATTCAAGGTACCAGTTTTAATTTCTTAGGTCCGATTATAGGTGCTGGCTTAGCACTGAAAGCCGGTGGTGCTGACACCCAAACCATGATGGCAGCCATTTTTGGTACCATCATTTTTGCCGCTTTCACTGAAGTATTTATTTCACGGATTTTGCAACATGCGCAACGTATTATTACTCCGTTAGTGTCTGGCATTGTGGTGACATTAATCGGCTTAACCTTAATTCAGATTGGCCTAACGTCCATTGGTGGTGGTTATAGTGCGATTGCCGACGGTAGTTTTGGTAGCCTTGATAATCTGATGCTAGCAGGTACAGTATTAGGGTTTATTGTGTTGCTGAACCGCGTTAAAAATCCTTACTTACGAGTATCATCGATTGTTATTGCCATGGCTGCAGGTACATTACTGGCGTGGCTGTTAGGAATGATAAAAACCGATATCGCCAATACCAACCCATTAATTGCGATTCCAATGCCAATGCAATATGGGCTTAGTTTTGATTGGGGATTATTAGTACCGTTGATGATTGTATTTGCAGTCACTTCATTGGAAGCTATCGGTGATATTACTGCAACCTCAGAGACCTCAGAGCAACCGGTCAAAGGGCCGTTGTACATGAAGCGTATCAAAGGTGGCGTACTCGCCGATGGACTTAACTCAGCCATGGCTGCGGTATTTAATAGCTTTCCCAATTCAACCTTTAGCCAAAACAATGGCATCATTCAGCTAACAGGTGTTGCGAGTCGCTACATTGGTTATTTTGTCGCAGGCATGTTGGTTTTATTAGGATTATTCCCTGATGTCGCTAACTTAGTACAGCTGATTCCAGAACCGGTATTAGGCGGTGCAACTATTGTAATGTTTGGCACCATTGCCGCATCAGGAATTCGAATCATCTCACGCTGTCACCTTGATCGTCGCGCCATTTTAATCATGGCGCTGTCGTTCTCGATGGGATTAGGGATTGCGCAAAAGCCTGAAATTTTGCAATTCCTGCCTGAGATTGTAAAAAGTATTTTATCTTCTGGTATGGCTGCTGGCGGTATTACCGCGATTTTATTAAATATCATTTTACCTGATGATAATGCTGATGCTGTTGAACTGATTGATGAAGCAAAGATCACTCAACACTAATTATCATCCTCATTAAAAAAAGCCCGCCTCATTATGAATTGAGAGCGGGCTTTTTATTGGGTCTTATTTCACAGCCAAGCGAAGTTAAATCCTTACGGCTTGAGCTTATGTAATGGCAAACTGATCTCCACTCTTAGTCCACCTTCACTGCGATTACGCACTGAAATAGCCCCTTCATTTTGATCGATAATTCGCTTCACAATCGCTAACCCAAGCCCTGTACCTTCAGTTGCACTACCTCGGGCTGAATCGCCACGGGTTAATGGCTGAAACATTTTAGTGACTTGATTGGGCTCAATTCCAGGCCCATCATCTTCAACGCAAAACCAAGCGGATTTACGATCAACCGAAGCGCCGCTGGATATTTTCACCCAACCATTACCGTAGCGTTGCGCATTGATCACTAAGTTGGCAACCGCGCGTTTAAGGGCTACCGCATTAGCTGAAATCGTACCCGGTACTGGCGTTAATTGCTGTTCAATAACATTACCATAACTGCCTTCAGTATGTGCCACATCTTCTAACAACAGGTTCAGATCAATATCTTCTTCATCTTGTTTTTTAGTCGATTTTAAATAATCCATAAACTGACTAATGATAGCGTTACATTCTTCAGTATCCGTGATCATCGATTCCGCTAAATAACTGTCTTCTGGTGACATCATTTCAGTCGCGAGTCGAATACGGGTTAATGGTGTCCGCAAGTCATGACTTACCCCTGCCATTAATAAGGCCCGATCATCTTCGAGCTGTTTGATGCCTTGTGACATTTGATTAAAAGCTTTGGTCACAGAGCGAATTTCAGAGGCACCTTGTTCAGGTAACTGCGGCGGTGTTTCACCACGCCCAACTTGCAATGCGGCTTGTTCGAGTTCAACTAACGGTCGATTTTGAATCCGAATAAACAACCAACCACCAGCAATCACTAAGAAAGCAATAATTAAGCTATAACGAAATAACGGTGCGAAATCATCTTCTTGTAATTCAGATAACGGAATACGCATTAAAAAGTTTGGCATCGCATCGGTTTTCATCCACAGCACATAGCTATGAGTGCCAAGCAATAACCGTACATCGGTTGGTGAATGTAATTCACGCGACATTTCTTCACTCAAATAACTAATATGAGTGGCATCATTAAATTCTTCAGCACCTGGAGAATTAGGCGCATGTAACGTCACTCCAAGTTCTTCAAGTAACTTACGTCGAATAGGTCGATCAAGATAAATCGTTTGGCCGTCAGCCATCTTAATATCTTCTTTCAACATCAACTTAACTTCATAAGCTAAAATACGATTAAATTGCTGAATACTTGGTAGTAGCGCGTAATTCACTATGGTGAGATATGAAAAAATCTGGCTTGCGATTAACAAGCCAGCTAATAATATCAGTGTTCGCGCAAAGGTACTTTTGGGCGATAACCGCATGGCTTACGCCTCACGACCATCAGGTACGAAAACATACCCTAAACCCCATACCGTTTGAATATAACGCGGGCGACTCGGATCTTCTTCTACCATGCGGCGTAAACGTGAAATCTGCACATCAATCGAACGTTCCATCGCCGAGTATTCTCGACCACGGGCCATATTCATTAACTTGTCACGTGACATTGGCTCACGCGCATTAGTAACAAGGGCTTTTAATACTGCAAACTCACCCGATGTCAGTGGCATTGGTGCATCGCCGCGGAACATTTCACGGGTGCCAAGATTAAGACGGAACTCACCAAACTCAATCACTTTGCTTGAGACACTAGGTGCGCCCGGAGCTTCAATTGTTTGACGACGTAATACCGCACGAATACGGGCTAATAATTCACGCGGATTAAATGGCTTTGGCAGATAATCATCGGCACCAACTTCAAGGCCAACAATACGATCAACTTCATCGCCTTTTGCTGTCAGCATTAAAATAGGTAGCATGTTGTTAGCATTACGTAGGCGGCGACAGATAGATAAGCCATCTTCACCTGGTAACATTAAATCTAATACCATTAGGTGAAATGTTTCACGCGCCAGTAAACGATCCATTTGCTCGCCATTAGCAACACTGCGTACCTGAAATCCTTGCTCAGAAAGATAACGCTCAAGCAACGCTCGTAAACGCATGTCGTCATCGACCACTAATATCTTATAATTTTCCTGCATTTTTCACCTTCATCGATCACGATAGCAAGTTGTTACTAAGTGTACGCGAGTCGTAATAACTAACGCTTTATTTAACAAACAATAGCGATAATTATCGATACATAATAATCATCACCAGAAATAAATTATAACATGCTAATTAGTCTCATGATTGGGTTATTAACATCACGTAAATATTCAATCGCCACTGTTTTGCTATGTCTTTATAGCATGGAGATTCAACTCTGAATACTGTTTTACTTGAGAGATTAATTTGCTATATCAACACCATAACATTTCACCTTTGGCACTATCTGCTACAACGTATCGACATCATCAACCCGCCACTATTGAGAGGTCGCAATTTATTATCATCCGACTTTCTATTTTGACTCAGCAATGATAGAACAATGCCAAACAATCGCTTGAGAATAATGATGAGAACTAACTTAATCACCCGTGAAGGTTTTGATAAATTAGAACAAGAACTCAATTACTTATGGCGTGAAGAACGCCCAGAAGTCACCAAAAAAGTAACGTGGGCAGCAAGCTTAGGTGATCGCAGTGAAAATGCGGATTACCAATATAATAAAAAGCGGCTACGTGAAATTGACCGCCGAGTACGATTTTTACGTAAACGCTTAGAAGCGGTTAAAGTCATTGATTATTCCCCTCAACAAGACGGCAAGGTGTTTTTTGGTGCTTGGGTTGAGATTGAAAATGAAGCTGGAGAACAAAAAACATTTCGCATTGTAGGTCCAGATGAAATCTATGGCCGCAATGATTACATTTCTATAGATTCACCGATGGCACGGGCATTGCTCAGTAAACAAGTGGACGACGATACCGTGGTAACGACACCGCTAGGTAAAAAGATGTGGTTTATTAATCACATTCGCTATCAAACCCAATAACGCTATTACAGCCTGACACACTCTTCACCGCGGCTGACTTGCCAGATCAAGATTCAGCCGTAGAATGGAAGCTTAACGATCAACAAGAGATATCAACGGATGAGCAACGCTATCAACCAACAGATTGCCACAGAACTGAATGTGCGCACTGAACAAGTGAATGCTGCAGTTACCCTACTTGATGACGGTAATACGGTGCCTTTTATTGCCCGTTACCGCAAAGAAGTCACTGGCGAATTGGATGACACCCAACTACGTCATTTAGAATCACGCTTAAGCTACCTGCGTGAACTCGATAGCCGCCGTCAGGTGATTCTAAAATCAATCACAGAACAAGGTAAGCTGACACCAGCATTGGCAGCTGAGATTAATAGTGCTGACAGTAAAACCCGCCTTGAAGATCTCTACCTGCCTTATAAACAAAAGCGCCGTACTAAGGGACAGATTGCGATTGAGGCTGGCATTGAACCACTTGCAGAGTTGCTATGGAGTCAACCACAGCATTCACCAGAAGAAACGGCACTACAATACCTAAATCCTGAGCAAGGTTTTGCAGATAGCAAAGCTGTGCTTGACGGTGCGCGCGCTATTCTGATGGAGCGCTTTGCTGAAGATGCAGCATTGCTTGAAAAAATTCGCCGCCAGTTAAATACTCACGCCGAACTCACTTCACGTATTATTGAAGGTAAAGAGCACAACGGCGCTAAGTTTAAAGATTATTTCGACTATAACGAGCAGATAAAAAATATTCCATCGCACCGCGCTCTGGCATTATTCCGTGGTCGTAATGAAGGCTTTTTACAACTGTCACTCAACGCTGATCCTAATACCGAACAAGCTGTTCGTAGTTCATATTGTGAAGTGATTATTGCTGAACATTACCACGTTAGTTTAGGCACTCAAGCTGCAGATGCATGGCGCAAACAAGTGATCAGCTGGGCATGGCGCATTAAAATTTTAATGCACATGGAAACTGAACTGATGGGTATTTTACGTGAAAAAGCCGAAGACGGTGCTATTCAAGTATTTGCCGATAACCTCCATGACTTGCTAATGGCAGCCCCAGCAGGACCTCGTGTCACACTGGCGCTCGATCCCGGTTTACGTACCGGTAGTAAAATTGCAGTGGTTGATGAAACCGGCAAAGTATTAGATACCGCCACTATCTATCCACACCAGCCACATAACAAAATTGTCGAATCAACCAAAACAGTCGTGGCGTTAATTAATAAACATAACGTCAACTTAATTGCGATTGGTAACGGCACTGCTTCACGTGAAACAGATGCATTTGTCACTAAACTGATTAAAGACAATCAGCTTAAAGTACAAAGTGTGATGGTCAGTGAAGCTGGCGCATCTGTCTACTCAGCATCAGAACTGGCAGCGAAAGAGTTCCCGAACCTAGATGTTTCCATTCGTGGTGCCGTTTCAATTGGCCGTCGTCTGCAAGACCCACTAGCAGAACTCGTTAAAATCGATCCCAAATCAATCGGTGTTGGTCAATACCAGCATGATGTTAGTCAAAGCATGCTGGCTAAACGTTTGGACGTGGTAGTCGAAGACTGTGTGAACGCCGTTGGTGTTGATGTCAATACCGCATCTGCTGCACTACTCACGCGCGTTGCTGGCTTAAATACTACCATTGCACAAAATATTGTTAATTATCGCGATGAAAATGGCCGCTTTGATAGTCGTACTGCGCTTAAAAAAGTGGCGCGTTTAGGGCCAAAAGCGTTTGAGCAATGTGCTGGATTCTTGCGAATAATGAACGGCAAAAACCCACTTGATGGCTCTGCGGTTCATCCTGAATCTTACGCGGTGGTGAAAGCCATTTCAGCAGCTAACAATAAACCTGTTAATGCGATCATCGGTAATACCGATTTCCTACGCAGCTTAAAAGCGGCGGACTACACTGATACTAATTTTGGTGTACCTACGGTAACCGACATCATTAGCGAGCTTGATAAACCTGGTCGAGATCCTCGCCCTGAATTTAAAACAGCAACCTTTGCTGATGGCGTCAACGAAGTAAAAGACTTAATTCCTGGTATGGTCTTAGAAGGCGTGATCACAAACGTGACGAACTTTGGTGCTTTTGTTGACGTTGGTGTTCACCAAGATGGTTTGATCCATATCTCTGCCCTATCTGATAAATTTATTTCAGATCCACGTGAAGTGGTTAAAGCCGGTGATGTGGTGAAAGTTAAAGTGATGGAAGTCGATGTTCAGCGTAAACGTATTGCGATGACGATGCGTTTAAGTGATGAGCCTGGTCAAGAAAAACCAACTCGCCAAACCACTAACACCACGGCATCTCGTCAACAACCATCATCGCAACAAACGCGTCAACATACGCCACCAGCATCCAAAAACAACCCTCCTATGGGCGGTGCTTTTGCGGCTGCGTTTGCCAATGCTAAGAAAAAATAATCACGATTAAACGCTAAAGAATGAGCGACATACTCGCAGTCAGACTCCCCGTCTGGCTGTGAGTTTAAATAACCGTCAAATACTGCGTCGGTGGATTAGGCAGTGTTGCTTGAGCATAATGATGACTGACGACTCCTTTAGTGCGCTCACTATCACTGATCAATGCTAGCTGCGCTAACAACTCACGTGGTAACTCAATGTGCATCGAATAACCGAGATCTGCAGCTGGCGCAACGTAATTATCCAACGATAACACTCGCACAATTTGAGCTAATTGGCGTTGATAGCCCTCAAATAGTTTCGGCTGTGATTGCGAATAATCAGGGTGCTCACTTGCATCCCAACTGGGCTTATTACGCTGTTTTTCTTCTGCCGTCAGGGATTTTTCTGCTGTCGCGGCACTACTCTCAACCACAGGTATGATTTTTTCACGCACACGGTTATCTCGCGCCACTTGATCTGTTAATGGATTAACCGTTGTCGCTAATACCGGCACACTTGATTGTAATGGAGCAATCACCATCTTGAAAAACCCACCGTTGCTATGCAAAACGCGTTATAACATCCTAGGTACTATATCGACCGCCTACGATAATTATTTACCTCAATAATCATTGCGTAATGCCCTTATCTCTCGCATTCCGCAGCAGCAGTTAACCAATAAAATCACTCACAACAGCAATAAACTCATCCAAATGAGAAATAAACGGTGCATGTGATGCATCAGCAAAAACATAGCTTTGTGAATGAGGATATTGGGCACTTAATACAGGCTCAGTTTTAATCGGCACTAACGCATCTAATCGTCCATATAAACGTAACCACGGTTGTGACAATTCCACTAATAATGGTCGTAAATCAACATTTTCTAATAATTCCAGCCCAAGTGTTAACGCAGCTAATTGCGGCTGTGGTCTTGATAATACTGCTGCTTTCAATTGTCGAATGTCTTCTTTTGCAGTACGACTCCCTAAGCCCTGCAACACCAGAAACCGTTCAATGGTAATGGCAAAATCAGTCACTAGTTGGGTTTGAAAATTCGCCAACACCCGTGGCTGAATACCGGTCCAATCCATTCGTGACATAAAGCATGGCGAACTAGCAACAGTAATCAATTTGGTCACTCTTGATGGTGCCGTTAGTGCCGCTTGTGTCGCAATCACTCCACCTAATGACCAACCTAACCACACTGCAGTTGGCGGCGCTTGGGCTAATAACAGTTCAACAATGTCAGTTAATGAAGTCGCACTAATACCGCCGTTATCACCATAACCTGGTAGATCGCACCAATGGACACAATAATGCTGACTGAGCATCGGGATCACATCTTGCCATACGCCGATATTCATTCCCCATCCATGAATGAGAACCAGATCAGGCCCTTGACCTTCACTGTACCAATTAAGCTGTGGTGTCATTTATAGTTCCCTGCATCGATTGTTTATGAGTAATAATGATGCCAAATAGAGTGCCATCATGGCGAGATAATTTATACCATCGATTATTGTTTAGACATTGTTCGCTGTGCCAATTGCCACTCACTCACACCGAACAGTATTGGTGCAACCATTGTATTAGCCACTTTCCAACCCAGCCCTATTGCCAACATTGTGGGACCACCATGTTGCATAGCGTTACTAATTGTGGTCGCTGTCTAAGCAAGCCACCGCGATGGCATCGCCTCTATCGCTTAGGTGAATATCGGCCACCATTACAGCAACTGATCCATCAATTTAAATTTTATGGCAAGTTTTGGTTAGCTCAGCCACTGGCACAACAACTCGCTCACCAAATTACTGACCCTGCTCCACTATTGTTACCAGTTCCACTCCATTGGCGACGCTACTGCCTGCGCGGGTTTAATCAAAGCCATCAATTGGCATTAGCATTAGCTGCTATTTTACATAGCCAAGTTAATCAACATGCTTTTCAACGACTGCGCCATACACCGCCTCAGCAGCAACTGACTAAAAATCAGCGCCGTTACAATCTTAAGCATGCCTTTAAATTACACCCGTGCTGTTTGCCTGATCATGTCGCTATCATTGACGATGTCGTCACCACTGGTGCCACAGTCGATCAATTAACCCAATTACTGCTGCAGCGTGGCGTTAAACGTGTTGATATTTATGCGCTATGTCATACTGAACAATCAGTTAATTAATCTTGTATAAAAAAGACGCGCATTAATTAATAAAACGTGGTCAAATAAAAAATGTCGCTTTAAAGATGCGACAATGACTCACAAAGAGTAGAATGAATAAAACTTACTAAATAAGTCAGGTATTACATCGTGTCCATGATCACTATTACTGAAAGCGCTCAGCAGCACTTCGGCAAGCTTCTTGCCCAGCAGCCTGAGGGTACTAATATCCGTGTTTTTGTTGTAAACCCAGGCACCCAAAGTGCTGAATGTGGCGTATCCTACTGCCCACCAGAAGCGGTTGAAGCAAGTGATACGGAAATGAAACTTGAGCTATTTTCTGCTTTTATCGACGAATTAAGCCTTCCCTTCCTTGATGACGCTGAAATTGATTTTGTCACTGACAAAATGGGTTCACAGCTAACATTAAAAGCACCTAACGCTAAAGTGCGTAAAGTTGCTGATGATGCGTCATTGATGGAACGTGTTGATTACGTACTTCAAACTCAAATTAACCCCCAACTTGCAGGTCATGGCGGTCACGTGTCCCTGTCTGAAATCACTGAAGATGGTGTTGCTATTCTTCAATTTGGTGGTGGTTGTAATGGTTGTTCTATGGTTGATGTAACGCTAAAAGAAGGCATTGAGAAAGAGCTACTAGTGCAATTTGAAGGCGAATTAACCGGCGCACGTGATATTACTGATCACGCTCGTGGCGATCACTCTTACTATTAATGGTATAGAGCCACAATTGCAGCAGATAGCAAAAAGCCGCATTTAAAGTGCGGCTTTTTTATTATTGAACGATCAATTTAGGATTTGAATAGTGACCGTACGCTTGCCCCATTTACGAGCCGCTTTTACATCGTTACCCATATAAATATCGATCTTATTACGCCAACGACGGTGCATTTTATCCAGCACAATATACTCACCAGTTAAGCCTTGAATTTTAATTCGAGTGCCCTTTTTAAATCCTTTCTGAAGTAAATCTCGTGATATTGCGACAGCTTTCATACCCGGCTTTAATCGCACTCCCCAAGCGGTCAGATTAGGTTGATGATTGGTTTGCGCCCGTACTGAATTGTAAGCGCTTGCAGTAACCTGCAATGTTTTTATCGAACCAGCATAGCTAGGCAAGCTAAAAAGCAGTGATAAAAGCACCACAAAATATATCGATTTTTTCATTTTATACAATGCCTTGGAAGTCAAAGCTGCGTATTAAACCAAAAACCTGCCGTCAATAATATGTTTAAAGAGCATTAATAGCGCTATTAAATAGAATTATGTTCTAACAACCGTGATAGTTACCCGTCGTTTACCCCAATTTTTAGCCGCTCTAACATCTTTACCCATATAGATATCAATCTTACGACTCCAGCGATGGTGCATTTTATCCAGTACCACATATTCACCGGGTAAACCTGAGATTTTGACTTTAGAGCCACGTTTTAACCCCATTTTAAGTAAATCCCGAGAAACAGCGATAGCTTTCATGCCCGGCTTTAAACGATCTCCCCAAGCTGCAATATTAGGGCTAGCATCTGTTTGTGCTCGCACTGAATTATA
Organism: Photobacterium sp. Alg240-V54; assembly: GCF_900537155.1. Lineage (NCBI taxonomy): Bacteria > Pseudomonadati > Pseudomonadota > Gammaproteobacteria > Vibrionales > Vibrionaceae > Photobacterium > Photobacterium sp. Alg240-V54. Next base: position 91,171 of record NZ_UNRL01000005.1, on the reverse strand, counting down.
TGCTGTTGCGGTAACATTCAATTTTTTAAAACTGTTGGCATAGCTATGAACACTGAAAGTTAAACTCAGCACCAACAATAAATAACCTATAATCTTGTTTGTCATTTGCACCACCTGGATAATAAGTGAACGCATTTAAGCAAATCATAATCATGATTGAAAGCCTTTTTTGTGTAAAAAAACGTCAATTCCATTCACAAAAATGATAACTGGTTGTTTATAAAGTGTGTGGTAAAAATATGTTTTTCCGCCATTGCGAAATAAATATCACAGCTAATATCGCCCCTCGCAACGCCATAAAACCCACCATCGCCGCCCATAAAGCATGATTACCATAGCTGCTCATTGACCACCAAATCACAAAGAATCCGCAGGTTGCTAAAAACATGCTATTACGCATATCTTTACCACGTGTCGCACCAATAAAGACCCCGTCCAATAAAAAGCACCACATCGCGACTAGCGGCACTGCTGTTAACCACGGCAAATAATTATCGGCTTGTTGTTGGACTGCAGGAATATCAGAAATAATTGCAACTATTTGAGTGCCAAAAACAGCAAAAATAGCGGTTAATCCTAATGAAATTAATAAACTCCAAAATGTTGTCCCAACCAAATAACGCTCAAGTTGGCCCTTATTTCTAGCCCCAACGGCTTTTCCGACCAAGGCCTCCATTGCATAGGCAAAGCCATCCATCGCATAAGACACCAGCATTAAAAAACTCATTAATACCGCATTGGCTGCCACCACATTATCGCCTAAATGTGCTCCCTGAAAGGTCATAAAGGTAAATGTCGCTTGCAAACATAAGCTGCGTAAAAAGATGTCGCGATTGAGCTTTAGTAATCGCCCCATACCATGACGAACACTGGTCAGCTTTTGTTTTAGTGGCGGTAAACCTAAACGTAACCATTGTTGAGCGACAAACCATAAGCCCAATATCATGCCACTGTAATCAGCGATAACAGATGCTGCTGCGGCACCTTGCACTTGCCACCCAAAACCCAGCACAAATACTAAATCTAGCGTTATATTGACGACGTTCGTTACAATAAGTAACCACATTGGTAATTTTGCATTTTGCATGCCCAACAACCATCCCATGATCACAAAATTAGCTAAAGCCGCAGGTGCGCCCCAAATACGGGTCGAGAAATACTGGTTCGCATATAATTTCACTTCACTGCCAGCGCTACTAAAATGAAAAATGAGCTGACTTACTGGTTGGTGTAATGCCACCAATACTGCACCCAATAGCCATGCAAGTGCCATGCCTTGAACAAAAATAACCGCTTGAGCATCTTTATTAGCGCTGCCTTGCGCCTGAGCAGTAATGCCTGTGGTTGCCATGCGTAAAAAACCCAGCAACCACAGCGTCACATTGATCATGGTGCCACCCACAGCAACACCACCTAAATACCATGATTGATCAAGATGACCGATAACCGCAGCATCGACCAATCCTAACAATGGCACGGTAATATTAGACAGCACCATCGGCAGCGCTAACGCGAAAACCTGATAATGAAGTGATTTATCTTTTAATGCAGCAAACACCGGCTTCCCTTTAACTTTCCAAAGTAAGGAACCAGTTTACCATTTGAGAAGGGTGACAACAGGCTGATTAAGATAACAAAGGCTCAGCCTGTGAAGTAATATTAAGCAGGTATAAAGGCTAACCACCAATGGTCAACTAATAACACCACAAACAAGGCTAATATATGCCAAATTGAATAGTTAAATGTTGCCCATGCATGACCTGCGCTATCAAAAAATTTTAGCTTAATGGCATAACCAATAAAACCAAGGTTTAACATGCTACTACCAATTAAATAAACCCCACCACTCATGCCAGTTAGCCATGGTAACAACCCGACCGCAAACAACAATAAGGTATAAAACAGCACCATGGTTTTGGTGTATTCAATCCCATGCGTCACCGGTAACATCGGTATACCCGCTTTGGCGTAATCATCACGACGATGAATTGCCAGCGCCCAAAAATGCGGCGGTGTCCATACAAAAACCAGCATCACTAATAACAGCGCATGAGGACTCACACTGCCTGTCACTGCTGTCCAACCTAATAATGGCGGCGCTGCTCCAGCTAAGCCGCCAATGACAATATTCTGCGGCGTAGCGTGTTTTAACCATACGGTATATACCAGCGCATAACCGACTAAACTTGCCATCGTTAACCATGCCGTCAGTGGATTTAGCTGCCACAGTAAAAGAAATCCTGACACCATTAACAGACTTGCAAACAACACTGCATTGACTGTTACGATACGCCCTTTTGCTAATGGTCGATGATAAGTTCGTGCCATTTGAGCATCAAAACGCCGATCAAGCACATGATTAAATACCGCGGCAGCAGCGGATTGTAAGCCAATCCCAGCCAATCCCAGCACCACCACTTTGAACGAGGGTACCGTTGGCACCGCAAGACACATACCAACCAATGCCGTCAGCAATAACATTGCCACCACTTTCGGTTTGGTCATGGTTAAATAATCTCGCCACGCAGCAGTGGTTAATGTCACACCACTGCTGCGTTCAAGCCATTGTAATTTATCCATATGATTACTCCTGCGGTAATGGCTGCACTATAGTACGTGACCGTCGAGACCCCACTCCTACTCGATAACTCACACTCACCATCATTACTAACAAACCCAGACCAGTAACATTGTGAGCAACAGCGACTGCTAGCGGTAAACTGGCCACCACATTTGTCACTCCAAGTGCAATTTGCACTAACAACAACAGCACTAACCCAAAGCTATAACGTCGTAATGAGTGCTGTAACCAACATAACCATGCCATGGTTAATACCACTACCGTAGTAATCATGGCGCCAATACGATGTACCACATGAATCGACACCCGCTGGCCATAATCAAGCACGCCATATTGATAACTATCATGCGGTGGCTGTACTAATAAAAAAGCTTTTGCATCAAACAATTGTTGCCAATTGGCTTCACAAATCGGCAGTTGACTACACACCAATGCGGCATAGTTCGCCGCAGTCCATCCACCTAAAGCAATTTGAAAAAAAACCACTATAACGCTGATGATCGCTGCGATTCGTAACCGACGTAAGGGTTTGGCTGCAATCTTGGTTATGATTGAGGGTGGCGATTGAAGTTGTAACCGCAATAGCCACAATAAACTCACAATGCAAAAGCCACCTAATAAGTGCGCCATGACTACAGCTGGCATCAACACTAACGTCACGGTCCACATACCCAATAAGGCTTGTACGACCACCATACATAATAACAATGATGGTAATAGTTTCGGTCGCGATGGTTTTCGCCACGCCATAATATTAATAGCAGCAATGAATAAACCTAAGCTACCTGCAATATAGCGATGCAACATTTCATTCCATGCTTTTTGAGGTTCTAACGGTGTTTGAGGAAAAAATGTAGCGGCAGTTTGTTGCTCAAGTGCGGTTTGAGGCACAGTTAAAAAACCGTAACAACCTGGCCAATCTGGGCAACCTAGCCCTGCTTCCGTTAGCCGAGTAAACGCCCCGAGAGCCACGACAGCTACTGACAATACACAACTAAAACTGACTAAAAAAAAGAAATATCGATCATTATTAGTGGTAGTAATCATTCGTTATCCTCCCTAATGACAGCAATGACTTAACCTATTTTTGAGACTTTTAGTAACCGTTTTAAATCACGCAAAACATCTTTTCCTTGACGTAATATCTGTTGTTCACCCGTCACCAATGGATAAGCCATTAGCATATTACCGTGAGGATCAGCGATATAAATGGTTGCCAAACCATATTCTAATTGTGCTAACTGTTGCTGTAGCGAAGTCTCTATTTGGCGCTGTTCTAACCCCTGCAGCAATGATGTTGCAGCGCTATTATCATTACTGACCAATACGACACTCTGTAGCCGATGACTATCAGCTCCGGCTGCTTGTGGCACTTGGCGCAAATTAAATAACGCACCTTGGCAATGTGCATCACAACGCGCAGGAAGCCGATAAATTAGTTGCCATGTCTGCGGTAGCGCAAATTCAGCAATGGTGACTGCTGGCTGTAATAATTGACCACGATTTGTGACACCACCTTGATACCACTGCTGGTGTAACATCACTTTCGCTATGATTATCGGTAACGCAAACACCAATCCGACCACTAATAATATCTGATATTTTTTCATACAGCTTGCTCCCTGCGTAGCCATAATAAAGACATAAAAACCACTGCAATCGCGAGTAAAAACCACTGCATTGCATAGCCATAATGTTTCTTTGGTCCCATCACGACTGGCTGCCATGTTTGCGTTAATGCGATAGGACTTGAGGGTGATATTTGAATAATCCACGGTAATAGTGGTTGTTGTAACTGTTGAGTTAGCCAAATTAATTCAATATTTTGCACTCGTAATGGCCATTGATTATCAGCATTATCCGGCTTAAATTGTAATAACTGCTGCGCTGGAGCAACCACACCAGTAATGATTTGACGACCATTAAAGGTCGGTAACGTCGGCAATATATTTCGATATGGTGGAGCAGCAATCCAACCGAGGTTAACTAATACTCGTTGTTGCTGGCTCACAAAAGGCAAGTAAAGATGGTAGCCCGGGCGGCCACGGTAAAGCTGGTTATCTAATAAGATCGGGCGACTATTATCAAATTCACCTTCAATGGTAATGCTATGCCATAGCGGTTGCAGCGGCAGATTGGCTAAATCAACCAACACCGTTTGCTGCCGCGTCGTTACTTGCGATTGTAACTGCTGCTTTTCATTGGCACGGCTCATTTGCCACCACCCCAGTTTTAATAACAAAGCAACAACGGCAATGGTAAACATAATAAAAGCGATAGATCGCATCATTAAGTATCCTTTTATCGCTAACAGTTAAAACCCGCTATGCTTTAAATAGCCACTTGAGGAGCATCTAACATGCTAATTAAATTGTTATTTATCATCTTATTACTGCTAATGATTATTTATCTATTTCGTGCTCTGCCACTGATGTTAAAAGCGCAATCATCACGACCGCTATCATATTATCTTGGGCGACGGTTACTGATTGCGGTCATTTTGTTTGGATTACTCGTTATTGCTTTAATGACCGGTATTATTCAACCTAACCCTGATCCTTATACGCTTTAACCACCCTCGCTTTACTCACTTTTGTTGAGCTACTTAAGATCGTGCTTAATGGGCTATAAAATATAAACAAACACGAATAAGCATAACCACACCACATCAACAAAATGCCAATACCAAGCACCTGCTTGAAAAGCAAAATGGTGCTGAGGGGTAAAGTGTCCTTTTAAAACTCGGCACCAAACAATGAACAATAACACCGCCCCTAAAGTGACATGGACACCGTGAAAGCCAGTTAACATAAAGAAGGTGTTACCGTAAACACCACTCTCGAGGCGTAAGTTAAGATCACGATAAGCGTGGATATATTCCACCGCTTGAAGATAGACAAACACTCCACCAAGTAACACTGTGACTAATAAAAACAGGCTTAATCGACGCCGTTGATTATTTTCTAGCGCCAGATGCGCAACATGCAGCGTGATGGATGAAGTGAGCAGAATAATGGTGTTATATAACGGTAATCCAATCGGCCCCATTGCTTGAGTTTCAGTACCATCAGGGGTTACAACCAGTGGCCAATCGGCAACAAAATGCGGCCATAATACAATGTTGGTCATGGCATTATTACTGGCACCACCGAGCCAAGGTACGGCAATCATACGTATATAAAATAACGCTCCAAAAAATGCGCCAAAGAACATCACTTCCGAGAAAATAAACCAACTCATGCCTTGTCGAAACGAGCGATCCATTTGAGTACTGTATAAGCCCCCCATAGATTCGATGATCACATCGCGAAACCAACCGGTTAGCATGATTAAAATTAATCCAACTCCGGTTAATAAAATCCACGGCCCTTGCCCCGCCAATAAATCACCAACGGTCGCTCCTGCACCTAAGGCAATTAAGAACAATGCCACCGCCCCTAAAATAGGCCAACCACTCGCCTCTGGTACATAATATTCATCAGGGTTTGCTAGCGTAGATTGCTTAGAATCATCATAAGAGTTCGACATTTTTCACCTCATTATCTTGCTCATTAGATTGAGTAAGGGGTTGCGCAGTAGCACTTACGTCATAAAGGGTGTATGCCAATGTAAGGACTTCAATATCACGCGGTAGATCAGGATCGACATAAAATACCAGCGGCAACTCAGCCTCTTGACCTGCAGCTAATGGTTGATGGTTAAAACAAAAACACTCAATTTTATTAAAATATTGTGCGGCAATCCCTGGAGTTACAGACGGTACAGCTTGGCCGATAGATGGTTGAGGATTAAGGTTTTTTGCCTGATAGTTAATGATTTTTGTCTCCCCTGGGTGAACATTCACTTGCGTTACCTGAGGTGTAAATTGCCACTTCACATCTGGATTAATATAAGCAACAAACTCCACCGTCACGGTTCGAGTTCGATCAACCCTATCGCTAGCCGCCGTTGGCGTTGTCGCCGTTTTGCCATTAATACCGGTAATATCACAAAACACGTCATATAAAGGCACTAATGCAAACGCGAACCCAAACATTGCTATAGCTGCAAATACCAATCCAATCACCGAACGTCTTGATTGCGGCTCCATATCAACCTCCGCTAATCAATTTTAGGCGGGGTTGAGAAGGTGTGATATGGCGCCGGAGACGGTACCGTCCACTCTAAACCTTCAGCCCCTTCCCAAGGTTTTGAGGCTGCTTTTTCTCCACCTCGAATGCACTTCACCACCACCGCGACAAATAATAATTGTGACAAGCCAAATAAAAATCCACCGACGCTCACCACCGCATTAATATCAGCAAACTGCAGCGCATAATCAGGAATACGACGCGGCATACCAGCAAGGCCAAGAAAGTGCATTGGGAAAAACAGAATATTGACTGAAATTAATGAGCACCAAAAATGCCACTGCGCTAAGCGTTCATTGAACATATGCCCAGTCCATTTAGGTAACCAATAATAGGCTGCTGCCATAATTGAAAAAATCGCGCCTGATACCAACACATAATGAAAATGGGCCACCACAAAATAGGTATCGTGATATTGAAAATCTGCCGGAGTAATCGCTAGCATTAATCCTGAAAAGCCACCGATGGTAAATAACACAATAAACGCAATCGCAAATAACATCGGAACTTCAAACGTCAACGAACCACGCCACATGGTCGCAACCCAATTAAACACTTTGACCCCTGTTGGCACTGAGATCAGCATGGTGCAATACATAAAGAAAAGTTCAGCGGCAACTGGCATACCGGTGGTAAACATATGATGCGCCCACACCAAAAAACTCAATCCAGCAATTGAGGCGGTGGCATACACCATTGAGCTATAACCAAAGAGTTTCTTACGTGAAAAAGCAGGTATAATCGCCGATATGATACCGAAACTCGGCAAAATCATAATGTAAACTTCAGGATGACCAAAAAACCAGAATATGTGTTGGAACATCACTGGATCACCACCACCAGCAGCATCAAAGAAACTGGTACCGAAATATTTATCAGTTAATACCATGGTGACAGCACCCGCCAACACTGGCATTACTGCAATCAATAAAAATGCCGTGATTAGCCACGTCCACACAAACAACGGCATTTTCATATAAGTCATACCAGGTGCGCGCATATTAATAATGGTCACCACCACATTAATTGCCCCCATGATCGAACTGATACCCATAATATGAATCGCAAACACAAACAAACCAGTACTTGCAGGGCTATAGGTAGTCGACAACGGTGCATAAAATGTCCACCCAAAATTAGGCCCGCCCCCTTCCATAAATAACGATGCTAATAACAAGCTAAACGCAAACGGTAGGATCCAAAAACTCCAATTATTCATTCGTGGCAGAGCCATATCTGGCGCGCCAATCATCAATGGAATCATCCAATTAGCAAGCCCTGTAAAGGCCGGCATTACCGCACCAAACACCATAATCAAACCATGAACTGTGGTCATTTGATTAAAAAAGTTCGGTTCAACCAATTGCAATCCGGGCTGAAATAACTCCGCTCGAATCACCATTGCCATCGCCCCGCCAATAAAGAACATCGACAGGCTAAATAGCAAATACAATGAGCCAATATCTTTATGATTAGTGGTAAATAACCACCGCTTAATCCCCTTGGCTGGATAATGCTCATGGTGTTCTATGGCTGGTTGCTGGTGCACTGTCTCCGTCATGCTCGTTATTCCTTATCACTACTGACCAGTTTTAATCGCCTCAATATCCGCAGCTTGTACGGTTTCTCCGGTATTATTCCCCCAAGCATTACGCTCATAGGTGATCACCGCAGCTAATTCTTTTAGGCTTAATTGCGGACCAAATGCTTGCATTGCAGTGCCCGTACTGCCATGAACTACAATCTTGATATGCTCAGTTTTTTGCTTGGGATCAATCGACATTCCTTGTCCGGCTAATGCAGGAAAAGCGCCAGGGATCCCTTCGCCATTAGCTTGGTGACACATCGCACAACGGCTGTTATAGGTTTGCTCACCCAGTGCCATCAACTCATCCATTGGCATTACCATATCCAATAGTTGCTGTTCTTGTTCTCGTGCTTGGCGTTGGGTCGCTTGCGTTTGTTGCAGCCATTGTTCGTATTCAGCTTGCGGTTTTGCAATCACTACAATCGGCATAAAACCATGATCTTTACCGCACAGCTCAGCACACTGACCACGATAAATCCCCGGCTCATCAATACGCGTCCATGCTTCATTAATAAAACCGGGATTAGCATCTTTTTTGACCGCAAACGCCGGTACCCACCACGAGTGGATCACGTCTTGCGAGGTAATTAAAAAGCGAATTTTTTTACCGATCGGAACCACTAAGGGGTAATCCACTTCTAATAAATAATTAGCCCGTTTAGGCCGAAGGTTGTCAATTTGAGCTGCACTCGTCGCGAGGTGTGAATAAAATTCAACATCTTGATCAAAATAGCGGTAATGCCATTTCCACTGTGAACCCGTCACTTGAATGGTGAGATCAGATTTAGACGGATCTTCCATGGCTAATAATGTTTTGGTCGCGGGAATGGCCATCAAAATCAAAATAACAAACGGAATTAATGTCCAAATAATTTCAACTTTAGTGCTTTCATGAAAAGACGCAGCAACGGCACCCTTTGATTTTCGATGGTGAAAAATAGACCAAAACATGGCCCCAAATACCACCACACCAATAGCAATGCAGATATACAGAATTGTCATATGTAAACCAAACACATCTTGGCTTATTGCCGTAACGCCTGGTGTCATATTAAGTTGTATGGTTTCACCCAGCAGTGGGGCTGAAAATAGGATTAATCCACTACTGCCGATCAGTTTACGTAACATCGTTCTGACCTCCTTTGTCGACTACAGCTTGCCTTACCCTGCACATACAGCGACAAATTTACCCGTCCGCAGCAAAGCTAAAATAACATTCCTCTCTATTTAACTTAGGCACTAAACAGCAATAGCGCAAAAAATCACCAACAAATAATTACTAACAATTCACTAGATAAGCCAATGATATAAGTAACAAAATCGTCATAAATCATTTTACGAGACAAAAAAAAAGCGCAGCTAATGCGCTACGCTTATTTGGTGTCTACTCAATCTGTCGTTAGCGGATAGTTACATCCAATCCGCGTTACGGATCACGCCAACAGCAATACCTTCAATGGTTAAGCTCTGGTGTTCTAAATCGACTTCAATCGGTGAAAATTCTTCATTTTCAGCGTGAAGCAGCACTTTAATACCTTGCTTATCAAGTCGCTTAACAGTGACTTCATCATCAACACGAGCAACAACAACCTGACCATTATGTACATCTTGAGTTTTATGTACCGCCAGTAAATCACCGTCCATAATGCCGATGTTTTTCATGCTCATACCATTCACACGCAATAAGAAATCGGCGCGAGGTTTAAACAAGGTTGGATCAACCTCATAATGCGCTTCAACATGCTCTTGCGCTAAAATAGGCTCACCTGCGGCCACACGGCCAATTAACGGTAAGCCTTTTTCTTCTGCTATATCGTCGGCAATTAATAACCGAATCCCGCGTGAGGCACCAGGAATAATTTCTAATACCCCTTTACGGGCTAAAGCTTTTAAATGTTCTTCTGCCGCATTGGCAGAACGGAAGCCAAGTTCACGCGCGATTTCTGCACGTGTTGGTGGCATTCCACAGTCATCGATCTTTGCTTTGATAAGATCAAAGACTTGTTGTTGTCGCGGCGTTAACGGCTTCATGAGTCACCTGTCTTTTTATACAGTTGCTGTGAGTATATCCAGTGTTCAAAGACAATAAAAGCCAATTGTTTACGAAAACAGCAATTTGAGTAGGAATTCAAAGCCATTCAGTCACTTGGATTAAAAAATATAATGCTATTGTTTGTGGCAATAATTCCAACAGAATCAATCATCTTTCTTCAACTGGTCATGCCAGATCGTTTTTCAATCCAAAAGTTGTCATAAAAATAAACCATGACTGAGTCAAAAAAGTGGTATTTTAGCTCTTATTTACCGCATATCTCCTGCATGAAAGCGGTTTTTTTCTGCTATTGTGCAGCGTATTAAGGTTCAGAGGCTAATTATATCTATGTCAAGCGGGCAGAAAATCTATCAACAATTATTAAAATTGCCACTTTCTTTGTTGGTAAAACCTCATTCGATTCCATCAGATCCAGTTGCTGACTTAGAACTCGATTTAGCGCGCCCAATCGTCTATATATTGCCGTACCGTTCTAATACTGATCTATTAACTCTACGTAGCAGTGCGCTAGCATCAGGTTTACCTGATCCACTATCGCCGTTAGACATTAATGGCCAATCATTTCCACGTTGTGTTTGTGTTGCTGAAAGCCCAAGTATTTTTGGCAATAAAGCCGGGCTTCCACAAGATTCTATTACGCTATTTTGTGATTTATTAGAATTACATAAACAAGATAGTGAATTAAATATTCAATTGATTCCTGCATCGATTTTATGGGGTCGAGCACCGGGTAAAGAGTCAAAAACTAAGCCTATTTTACGCCCTTTAAATGGCCCTAAAAAAACCTGGGCTATTTTGGGTCACGGTCGAGATTGCTTAGTCCGTTTGAGTACTCCGGTATCTTTACGCTATATGGCTGATAATCACGGCACTGATGATGCGATTGCACAAAAATTAGCACGAGTGGCTAAGATTCACTTTTCACGTCAATTACTCGCGACATCAGGACCACGATTGCCAGATCGTAAACAACTTTTCAAACGCTTATTGGCATCAAAAGCGATAGATAAAGTGGTACAAGAAGAAGCATTAAGCCGCCAAGTGCCAGTAGAAAAAGTTCGCCGTGAAGCGATTGCAATGATGGAAGAGATTGCAGCTGATTTTTCTTATCCATTAATTAAAAATGGTGAGCGCTTCTTAGGCTGGCTGTGGAATAAGCTCTACCAAGGCCTAAGTATTACCAATGCGCAGCGTATTCGTCGATTAGCGCAAGATGGCCATGAAATTGTGTATGTGCCTTGTCACCGTAGTCATATGGATTACTTGCTACTGTCTTATGTTCTGTACCAAGAAGGTTTAGTGCCACCGCATATTGCCGCGGGTATTAATCTTAATTTCTTCCCTGCCGGACCTATTTTCCGCCGTGGTGGTGCATTCTTTATTCGTCGTAGTTTTAAAGGCGATCGCCTTTATTCAACCGTTTTCCGTGAATATTTAGCGCAGTTATTTGCTAAAGGTTATTCGGTTGAGTATTTCAGTGAAGGTGGACGCTCACGCACAGGCCGCTTACTTCCTGCCAAAACGGGCATGCTATCAATGACCATTCAGGCGATGTTACGTGGCTTAAATCGCCCAGTAACCTTAGTGCCGGTTTACATTGGTTATGAGCATGTAATGGAAGTCGGTACCTACGCCAAAGAACTGCAAGGTAAACGCAAAGAAAAAGAAAATGTCGGCCAAGTGCTGCGTACTCTGCGTAAATTACGCAACTTCGGCAAAGGTTACGTTAACTTTGGTGAGCCGTTATCACTCAATCAATATTTAAATGATAACGTGCCTAATTGGCACCAAGATATTAATCCGATCGAACCGCAACGTCCAAGCTGGCTTTCTCCTGCAGTGAATGATTTGGCGGTTAAAATGATGACTCACATTAATGATGCAGCGGCAACCAATGCCCTAACATTATGTGCGCTGGCACTACTGGCCTCACGCCAACGTGCATTAAGTCGCAGCTCATTAGAACAGCAAATTGAATGTTACCTTGAACTGCTGCGCAATGCGCCATATTCAAAACATTGCACCACACCAAAAGATAACGCCACCCAGATGGTTGATCATGCTATCACCATGGATAAATTCCTGGTTGAACGTGACGTGTTAGGTGAAATTATCTCACTTGATCGTGAGCAATCAATCTTAATGACCTACTACCGTAACAATATTATCCATTTGTTTGCGCTACCATCATTGATTGCTCATATCGTGGTACAACAGCAATCTTTAACCCGCGCAGAGATTCATCAGCAGGTCGAATTACTGTATCCGTTCCTAAAAGCCGAGTTATTCTTACGCTTTGACACTGAACAATTGCCACAAGAAATTGATCGTTTAATTGCTGAACTCGTACGCCAACGATTACTGCTGATTAATGATGAAACCATTGCGATTAATAATGCCCGTATTGGGCCATTACAGCTGTTAGCACGTACCATTACAGAAACTTTGCAGCGTTACGCTATTGCATTGACATTATTAAATGCTGATCCGCAATTGCCAAAAACAGATTTAGAGCAGCACAGTCAGGTTTTGGCGCAACGCTTAAGTCGTTTACATGGTATTAATGCCCCCGAATTTTTCGATAAAGGGGTGTTTAGTATTCTAGTGAAAACGCTTCATAATGAAGGCTACCTCAATGATGAATGCCACGCAGTAACAGCACCAGTTGAACAACTGGCAGGCTTGCTAACGTCATTGATTTCACCAGAGGTAAGATTAACCATTCAAGCGGTGATGCACCCCGATGAAGAGTTAACTAACGCCTAGTTATCAGCAATAAAAAAGCGCCGTCAGGCGCTTTTTTATGCTTAAATATCATATCTAACACTTAAAATATCAATCGATTAACTATCAATACTATTGCCACAATACGCTCAAACTGATGCCAATAAAAATCACCATCCCAACGTAATTATTATTTAAAAAAGCTTTGAAACATTGCTCACGCTGCCGACTTTGAATCAGCATTTGTTGATAAACAAACAGTGCTGATGCAACCAATAATGCCCAATAATACCCTTGGCTCAGCTGTAAAATACCACCAATAGCAATCAATAACATAATCGTTGCTAGTTGTAATATACCGACAATTAATTTATCAAATCGACCAAAAAGAATCGCTGTTGATTTAATCCCGACTTTAAGATCATCATCACGGTCAACCATCGCATATAGCGTATCGTAAGCAATCGTCCACAAAATATTCGCCACAAATAATAACCATGCCACCGCAGGTAATGTACCGGATTGCGCTGCATAAGCCATTGGTATTGACCACCCAAATGCAGCCCCTAATACTAATTGTGGTAAATGGGTATAACGCTTCATAAATGGATAAGCCGCAGCCAGTATTACTGCTACCACCGACAACATAATGGTGAGGTTATTCATAGTGAGCACTAATAAAAATGACACTAACACCAATAAAATAAATAACCCTAACGCTTCACGTTCAGATACTTTTCCTGATGGCATTGGTCGATGAGCGGTACGCTTTACATGACCATCAACATTGCGATCAGCAAAATCATTGATCACACAGCCTGCGGCGCGCATAAATACCACCCCAAGCACAAACACCACCAATACATCTAATTTAGGAAAACCATCCCCAGCTAAAAATAACGCCCATAAGGTTGGCCATAATAATAATAAACTGCCAATTGGGCGGTCAAAGCGGGCTAACTGCCAAAAGGCTCTGGCTTTGGTGATTTCTAGCATCCATTTTCCTTAGCATATACTGGAGATTGGGTTAAAAATAATTCTGCCACCAGCATTGGCTTATCATTGATCCATAATCGCGACCGACGCGCCCATCGTGGCTGCTGTTGAGTACCAAGATTGGCAATCTCTAATGCATCACGGCGTGAATTTTTAGTGTTAAAAACACGATAGCCTAATGGACGATTACCAAGATCGATAAGATCTTGTTCCTTACCACTTAAGGTGGTCATCGGAATCAATGTTCGTGCAAATACCCACGGCTGTTGATCGCCATAAAGTATCACTTCTCGCTCTAAGCAATCACTCTTACCAATCAGTTTCCGTTCCATTATTGATAAGTGATCATTACTGATAATTGTTTGTGCTAATACCGTCACCGTAAAGTGTTGGCAATACTGTGCCAAACGACGTGACAATGATTCAGACTCTAGCAACCAAGCTCCATGCGCAGTTTGCTCTAATGCCCACGATTGAACCGAGTACCACTTGGCACTCTGTATCAAAGGACTGTACAACTGATTGAATTCCGACATTTTTTATACTACAAAATTAACATACACGTGATCAAAATACTTGGTTGAAAGCGGTTAATTTATTACCATATTGATCTGCTATTGTAGCAAGAGGTTATGAGTTCGAATATCGTTAACCTCAGTAGATTACACCTTGTTAAGCCTAAATGTCCCTAACTGCATGAGTATAATCATGAAAAAAACTGTTTTTGTAGCGAGTTTATTGATGGCGATAACATTACTCTCGCCAACCGCTTATGCAAAACCGCCACCAAATAGCGCGACTCAGTCAAATATTACTTATTACACCTTAGCGCCAGATATCACCACTAACTATATTATTGACGGCAATCGACTCGGCTATATTCGGCTCCAAGTTGACTTAATGATCACTGATAATAGTCAGCTTATCAATATTGAACATCATGCCCCTTTAATTCGCGATACCATCATTAGCATCATCAGCCAGCAATCAGAGCAACAAATAAAATCATTGGCTGGACGTGAAAAAATTCGCCAATTAAGCAAACAAAAAATCAACCAACTATTAGTGGCAGAAACAGGTCAGCCTGCGATCAATGAGCTGTTATTTACTAAATACTTGTACCAATAATCGCAGCCACAAAAAAAGCGCCCTTCGGCGCTTTTTCGTCAATTAATCGCTAATCATTATTAGGCTGCGGCAATTGCCGTTTGCGCTTGACGATCAGTAATATAATCACCAATTAACTGTTGCTGATCTGCGGTTAAATACAAACCTAACTTACTTCGTCGCCATAAAGCATCAGCGGCGGTTTGAACAAACTCATGGGCAATAAGGTAATCAAGTTCACACTGGTAAACCCCTTCTCCAAAATGTTGCCCCATATCTACTTCGTCATTAATACCAGCAAAAACGATATCAACACACGAACCATAATTATGTGCCATACGCTGACAGGTGAATTCATCTAACCACGGATATTGTTGCTGTAGGCGTGCAGCTAACTTATCGCCATCAAAATCAGCACTACCACCCGGTAAATAACTGTCTTTGGTCCATGGCGATCCCATTTTAGTATAGAAAGGAGTCAATTTTGCCAAAGCAGATTCAGCTAACTTACGGTAAGTGGTTAGCTTACCACCAAACACCGACAGTAATGGTGCTTCATCAGCTTGTTGTTCAAGCTCTAAAGTATAATCACGAGTCACAGCCTGTGGCGAATCTGATTCATCATCACATAACGGCCTTACACCACTCCAATTCCATACCACATCATCACGTTGACATTGATGAACGAAATGGTTGTTATACACCTCAAGTAGATAATCAATTTCCTGATCATCAATCGCGACATCGCGCGGATCACCATGATATTCAACATCGGTGGTACCAATAACAGAGAAACGATCCAAATACGGAATCACAAACACAATCCGATTATCTTCGTTCTGAAGAATATAGGCTTGGGGTTGATCATGGACCCTCGGCACCACAATATGTGAGCCTTTAATTAAACGAATATTACGCGGTGATGTTAAGTCAGTGCTATGATCGTAAAATGATTTCACCCACGGGCCAGTTGCATTAACCAGCCCGTGTGCACAGCGTTGAAACGTAGCTCCCGTCAGCATATCTTTAATCGTCACCCGCCATATATCGCCTTCACGGACAGCTGTTTCAACTCGGCAACGATTACGCACTTCAGCGCCATGATTCACCGCTTCCATCGCATTTAAAATCACTAACCGCGCATCATCAACCCAACAATCAGAATACTCAAAACCTTGCTTTATAGTTGGTACTAACACTGATTCAGTACCAAACGATAGTCCTTTACTGGCTGGTAAAGTAGTGCGCTTACCAAGATGATCATATAAAAACAATCCAGCTCGAATCATCCATGCTGGGCGCAAATGAGGTTGATGTGGTAGCCGAAAACGCATTGGCTTAGCAATATGAGGCGCTTTTTTTAATAATACTTCACGCTCAGCCAAAGCTTCTGCAACCAATCGAAACTCGTAGTGCTCAAGATAACGTAATCCACCATGGATCAATTTTGAACTTGCTGATGATGTCGCAGAAGCAAAATCATCCGCTTCATAAAGACCGACGCTCAATCCACGACCCGCAGCATCCGCAGCAATGCCAGTACCATTAATACCACCACCAATTACGATGAGATCTAAAATTTGGCTATTGTCGAGGTCGCTTAATGATACTGTCATAATGTTCACACCCATCCAAAATTATATAACAAAACGAACCATTAAATGCTCGTTCGAAACTCACAGTGTGATAATAGCGTATATATTGATCTAATCCAGCATTGGTTAATATTGTTGTGACATAAATTTGATCATTAGCGCAAATTTGGCTTTTATGGCAATAACAGATAAAAAAAACGGGCTTCTATAATAGAAGCCCGTGATTGAATATCTGTGCCTATCTCGATGAGGGGTTACACCACCACCTCAAAATGGGTTTCATTTTGCTGCAACTGCTCAAGCAAACTTACAGGTGGTAACTGATCGGTAAATAACATATCAACTTGACTAATATTGCCTAAATTCACCATCGCATTGCGACCAAACTTGGTATGATCAACACCGAGCATGACACAGCGGCTATTTTCAATAATAGCTTGTTTAACCCGTACTTCATGGTAATCAAAATCTAGCAGTGAGCCATCAAGATCAATGCCACTGATGCCTAAAATACCGAAATCCAAGCGAAACTGTGACACAAAATCCAGTGTTGCTTCACCAACAATGCCACCATCACGATTACGCACTTCACCACCAGCTAAAATAACCCGAAAATCTTCTTTAGCCATCAACAAGCTAGCGACATTAAGGTTATTGGTCACGATCCGTAAATCATTATGGTTCATTAATGCGCGCGCAACCGCTTCTGGGGTTGTACCGATATCAATAAATAACGTTGCACCATCGGGAATATGACTCACCAATGCTTGAGCAATGCGATCTTTTTGTTCTAACTGTAGTACTTGGCGAGTGCTATAAGCAGTATTGACTGAACTGGAAGGGATCGTCGCTCCACCATGATGACGGCGAATTTTATTTTCATCAGCCAACTCATTAAGATCACGACGAATAGTTTGCGGACTGACGTTAAAGCGTGCCACAAGA
Source organism: Photobacterium sp. Alg240-V54 (assembly GCF_900537155.1). Lineage (NCBI taxonomy): Bacteria > Pseudomonadati > Pseudomonadota > Gammaproteobacteria > Vibrionales > Vibrionaceae > Photobacterium > Photobacterium sp. Alg240-V54. The sequence goes on along the minus strand of NZ_UNRL01000005.1, from coordinate 73,452 downwards.
TCGTCGGTACTGACGTATCCCTGACTCATGACTAAATCAATAATTTCTTGATGACGTTTACTTTGCTTCACGGCTGGAAAGCTCCTATCTATACCTGCCATATTCAGCAATGAAAGGTAATAAAAACAAGGCTTCGCCAATGCGAAGCCTTTTTATATTACTCACAGCTTTACTAAGAAGCCAAACTTAATCAGCCATTTTGTTGCTGTAACTCAAGTTGCTGTTGCTGATAGGCCTTCTTTTCACCAACCATGGTGATAATAAAAAAGAAAATCGCCAATACACAAGCACCCGTTAGCACAATAAAACCGCCATCCCAACCAAAATGATCCACCGTATAGCCAAGCAATGCATTGGCAGCCACAGCGCCACCTAAATAACCAAATAGGCCCGTTAAACCTGCCGCTGTGCCCGCAGCTTTTTTAGGAGCCAGCTCCAATGCATATAAACCTATTAACATCACTGGCCCATAAATTAGAAAGCCAATAGCGACGAGCGCCATCATATCAATACTTGGATTACCAGCAGGGTTGAGCCAATACACCAACACCGCAACAGTTACTAGCACCATAAATAGAATACCAGCAGGTGCACGGCGACCTTTAAACAACTTATCAGATATCCAACCACACAATAACGTCCCTGGAATACCGGCCCACTCATAGAGGAAATATGCCCATGATGATTTATCAACCGTAAACCCTTTCGCTTCCCCTAAATACACTGGTGCCCAATCTAGTACGCCATAACGAATCAAATATACAAACGCATTAGCAATCGCAATAAACCACAATAATTTATTATTAAAGATGTATTTAAAGAAAATTTCCTTCGCGGTCATCTCTTCTTCAAATGATTTATTATAACTTTCAGGATAATCATCTTTGTATTCTTCAATCGCTGGCAGGCCACAAGATTGCGGCGTATCGCGCATCACCAACAGTGTGAAACCCGCAACTAAGAGCGCAAAGAAAGCTGGCACATAAAATGCTGAGCGCCAATCATCATTAAACGCCCACAGACCAAAGATAAATAATGGCCCAATTAAACCACCACCGACGTTATGGGCGACATTCCATACCGAGACCAAACTGCCCCGCTCTTTATGCGACCACCAATGCACCATGGTGCGCCCACATGCAGGCCATCCCATCCCCTGAAACCAGCCATTTAAAAACAGCAGGATAAACATCGCAGTAATACTGCCAGTAGCCCATGGCATAAAACCAAAGCACAGCATAACTATTGATGACAATATCAATCCCGAGGCTAAAAAGAAGCGAGGATTGGATCGATCGGATACATTCCCCATTAAAAATTTAGATAAGCCATAAGCAATTGATACTGCAGCAAGTGCAACCCCTAACTCACCGCGACTATAGCCATATTCTTCAATCAAATACGGCATTGCTAAGGAAAAGTTTTTTCTAACTAGATAGTAGCCCGCATAACCAAAAAAAATGCCGACAAACAATTGCCACCGCAAGCGCTTATAAACCGGATCAATACTGCCATCAGGTAAGCGCTGTTTATGCGCTACTGGCGTAAATAAACCAAACATAGAGGTTCCTTTCTGTTATCTCGTTACTGGAGTGCCATTGGCGTATAGCAATACGCTACTGGCATCTTCTCAATGATAATTGTTAATCTTTCACTCAATAAATAGCCATACAGCTTTCGCTGTCGCTCAAAACGATGCGAATTATTGCGCGAATGAATAATTAAAAATGTGAAAACAGTCAAAAACAAACAGATAAATATGAATAGATATGAAAATGGGCAGGATTTATATCAATATTGGACTCACTATCAACTAATCAACAGTTTTAGTTAATATTGATAGTGGTATTGGTACCGTAATGATGCCGTCAAGCGAAACATCATTACGGTTGTTTGAGGATTTAACGCGAGAAAACTATGATTTAGGCTTGATAAGTTTGGCATCAACCAACGCAATCGCACAACCAGTTAGCAGTCCCATCAGGTGAGCCATATTGGCAATCGCTATCCCAGCAGGCTCTGCAAAACCAATGATAAGCCACACCAACATAAACACCACGTAAGATCGAGCAATCACTAACCCACGCTGCGGAGCCAGCCAACCCATCCACCAGATATAGCCTAATAAGGCATAAACAACGCCAGATAAACCGCCAAAATTAGGCCCATCCAGCCAAAATTGACCAAAACCAGAAATCAATGATGAGATCAGAAACAGTTGTACTAATTTAGCAGAACCACTGTGACGTTCAATTTGTCCACCTAATAGCCACCACCATAGGCAGTTAAAAATCACATGTAAGGCAGAAAAATGCAGTAATGCATGGCTAAAGTAGCGCCATAACTGCCACTGATCGCCATTCATAAATGGAAAATGAAACCAATCAAACAGTAGCGATTCAAACCCAAGTAACCACAGGCCATAGATCACTAGCGATATCACCATCACCGTCAGTGTAAATGGTCCTGCTTGTGCTTTGACCATTGAAACTAAGCTTGGGCTTGAGTAATCAAATTTTGCGGTGCGACTTTCAGCCACTTGCCATGAGGCTTCTTGGTATTTGCTATTATTAGGATCAGCAATAAACGCATTCAATGCTGCTTCGGCTTCAATCAGGTGTTGGCTATCTTGCAGCCATAACGCAAATTTACCCTCAGGCTCTGGCGCTAAAGTCAGTTCAATACCTCGTGAAGCCATATAATCAATAAATGCCTGCGCATGACGAGGGTTATAAAATTCAGCTAAGCGATGCATAGTTATCACTCTAATAGATAAGATATTCTAAGTATTTAACACCGATTGTGGTTACAACAATAGTCGCCACTTCGCTGTTTATTACTCATTTTATCAATGGCAAACTTAACTAAGCTTGTACCATAGGTAACGCTTCACGACGCCAAGCCTCAAAGCCGCCATCAACACTATACACCTGCTCATAACCTTGATTTACCAAATACTGCGCAGCCCCTTGACTGCTGACACCGTGATAACACATCACTAATACTGGCTGCTCAAAATCAACTTCATCCATAAATGCCACCATGGTGTCATTGGTTAAATGAAAGGCCCTTTCAGCATGCGCAACCGCATAAGATTGAGGATCGCGAATATCGACTAGTACCGCCTCAGGATGCTGTAATAACTGCTGCGCATCGTGAACTGAAAGATGTTGAAACTGTTCCATATTATTTCCTTTTAATGATCCTATAAGAACAACAATTTATGCCACCAGCCACAATTGAGATCAACAGTGACAACGGATCGCCATCACATGATCCTGACACTGACTTTGCCAAAATAATGCATTCGCGATCATTGTACCTTAGCTTAAGCTGAGTATCTTCCACCAAAAAAATAGGGGTTTATCCACAATATAATCGCCCTCATCAAGGACAACACTTCAATCGCGACAAGGGCTTGTCGCTGACAACACTGCCATAGTGAACACAAAGCAACCAGTTGTGGAAAAGCCTGTGGATTGCGTTGATAATGTGGTTGCCAATAAAAAGATCCACTACATGTAGATCGGATCCTACTATAAGCTGTGGATAAGTTGCTTAAACATACACACATCTATACACAAATGTGACTTATAACACATAAAATCAGGCAGATAACTCACTCACCCACCATAGGGATTATCTGCCGCTATTAATGACGATCTACAGCTATAAAAAAACCGACACTAAGGTCGGTTTTTCCATCATTAACGCCAGTGAGCTATCAGTAAAAATCACCGACCGCTTCTTTTAACTTTTTCATGGCGTTCTTTTCTAACTGACGAATACGCTCAGCTGATACGCCATAATTGTCGGCTAAATCTTGCAGAGTTGATTTTTGATCATCTAACCAACGTGAACGAACAATGTGTTGGCTACGCTCATCTAAACTGGCTAATGCTTGTGACAGACGACTATTCGCATGATTTTCCCAATTATTTTCTTCATAACTCAAGGCAACATCTGAGCCTTTATCTTCAAGGAAATAAGCGGGTGCCATCGGAGCTGAGTCTCGTTCATCATCATCATTTTGCATTTCAAACGTAGGGTCTTGCGCAGCTAAACGTGATTCCATCTCGCGCACTTCAGCCGGTTCTACCCCAAGCTGTTCAGCAACCATGTTGACTTCGTCGTTATTAAACCACCCTAAGCGCTTTTTAGACTTACGTAAATTAAAAAATAATTTCCGCTGTGCTTTAGTGGTAGCGACTTTTACTATACGCCAATTGCGTAACACATACTCATGGATCTCAGCTTTGATCCAATGAACCGCAAAAGACACTAATCGCACCCCAACCTCAGGATTAAAGCGCTTAACTGCCTTCATCAAGCCGATATTACCTTCTTGAATCAAGTCAGCAATCGGTAATCCATAGCCAGAATAACCACGAGCAATGTGTACCACGAATCGCAAATGGGACATCACTAACGCTTTCGCCGCGTTAATATCGCCGTCATAGTGCAGCGCTTCAGCCAGCTCTTTCTCACGCTCAGGCGTTAGCATTGGATAACGGTTTACAGTCTGAATATAACTTTCAAGACTATCCGCCGAAACTAGAACTAATTTCGACATCTCATTTGACATTCGAAAACCTCGTGTAATTTTTGTGCGATCACAACGGTTATTGAACATATGCTATCGTTGTGTGAACCGACAATGATGCCTGTAAACATAGTTCAAATGCAAGTCGAAGCGCAAATATATATGCTTATAAGCATCACTTTTTCTTATCGTACTGTTTTAAAACTATTAACAATAATCGTTATACAGGTTTGATTTCACGTAAATGGCGCCCAGCAGCAAGACGAGCAGCCATTAAACCAAGGAAGGTTGCCACCATTACCATGATCAGACTTTCATCCCAACTTAAGCCCAACATTCTAAAATGGCTGCCATACAAATCAGATAATTTGGCAACCGCATCACCTAATAACAGTGTCACACTTTGAGTTAAGCCCCAGGCAATCAATGCAGCAATCAAGCCATACCAGACACCAACATAAAGATAAGGTCGTAATATATAGCTATCTGTGGCGCCAACCATCTTCATCACTTGGATTTCGTCTTTATGACTTAACACTTGTAAACGTAAGGTGTTACCAACAATTAAAAATACCGCAAACAACATTAAGCCCGACATTAACAGTGCCAAGGCAACGGCTAATTGTTGAATTGCGGCTAGGCGTTGTAACCAGTCTTTATCAAGACGCACTTCAGCAACATGGTTCTGCTGGCCCAATTTTTGCGCAAGTTCATTGGCTTTTACCGTTGTTTGCCAGTCATTATTAGGCTCAACAATTACCACAGCAGGTAGCGGATTATTTTGCTCATCAAACAAGCTCAACGCTTTTTCAAAGCCACCGTTTTGACGGAATTGCTCTAAGCCCTGCTCAGCTGTAATGTATTTAACACTATTAACTTGTGACCAATTTTTAATTTTATCTGCCAACGCCTGGCCATCATCATTACTGGTATTATGCTTTAAATACAAAGTGATCTGACTTGGGTTTTGCCATGCATCTGCCACTGCTGTAATGTTTTTTGCCATTAAGTAAAACGTACATGGCAACGTTAACGCAACAGCCAATACCGCTAAGGTTAAGAAATTACCTAAAGGACGACGAAACATGTCTTTTAATGCTGAGCTTGCTTGCTGGCGATGAATTGCAAAAAAGCCAATAGATTTACGCGCCATGTGCCAGCTCCCTTAAATTACCTTTATGTAGGTCTAAACGACGATAATCACGGCTGGCAAGCAGTGATGTATCATGGGTTGCCATTAATACTGTGACGCCAACCCGATTAAATTCTTCAAACAAACGTAATACTTGTTGTGATAATTCAGCATCAAGGTTACCGGTTGGCTCATCGGCCAACAGTAACATCGGTTTATTGACAATAGCGCGGGCAATGCCAACACGCTGTTGTTCACCGCCAGATAATTGGATAGGCAAACATTTTGCCTTATCCAATAATCCAACTTTATCCAAAGAAGCGCTCACACGACGTTTAATATCATGTTCATTCATTTGTTCAACCCGTAATGGTAGGGCAATATTATCGAAAACACTGCGATCCATTAACAGTTTATGATCTTGAAAAATGATACCAATATTTCGGCGCAAAAATGGAATTTGCTTATGTGGCAAACGAGTAATATCGTGACCATTGAACCAAATCTTGCCGTCACTCGGACGCTCAAGGGCACAAATTAATTTCAGCAGCGTACTTTTACCGGCCCCAGAGTGACCAGTAAGAAAAGCCATATCTGCTGGTTTTAGGTGAAAATCTACTTTTTGTAGGGCTTGCCTACCACCACGATAAGCTTTACTTACCTGCTGAAATCGAATCACTTTATTATTCCTCGTTGCTAAATAATGCTTCTATAAACTCATCGGCCGCAAACGGTCGTAAATCATCAATGCCTTCACCAATACCAATATAACGAATTGGAATATTAAATTGATCAGCAATAGCAAAAATAACACCACCTTTAGCGGTACCATCTAATTTAGTGATAGTGATCCCTGATACCGGTGCCACTTCACTAAATAGTTTTGCCTGACTAATGGCATTTTGACCGGTACCGGCATCCACTGTCAGCATAATTTCATGCGGTGCTTCAATATCAACTTTCTGCATCACTCGCACGATCTTACGCAACTCTTCCATCAAGTTGCCTTTGTTTTGCAACCGCCCTGCGGTGTCAGCAATAACAACATCAACATTTTTGGCTTTTGCTGATTCAATCGCATCAAAAATGACTGATGCACTGTCAGCACCAGTATGTTGAGCGATCACTGGAACATTATTACGCTCGCCCCAAACTTGCAGTTGTTCAACCGCCGCGGCACGGAAAGTATCACCCGCCGCTAACATCACTGATTTACCTTCAGCTTGGAATTGCTTGGCTAATTTACCAATAGTGGTGGTTTTACCAACACCGTTAACACCAACCATTAAAATAACATACGGCTTTTTGGTCATATCAACCACTAATGGTTGCTCAACTTTAGCCAACATTTCACCTAGCTCATCTTTCAATAAGCCGTAAAGTGCTTCACCGTCATTTAAATCACGACGTGATGCCTTGTCGGTAAGGTTATTAATGATCTTGAGCGTGGTATCCATCCCTACATCGGCAATTAAGAGTTGTTCTTCTAACTCTTCAAACAATTCATCATCAATTTGCTTGCCACGGAATAAACCAAAGAAACCAGCACCAAAATTGGTTTTAGTGCGCTTTAAACCACGCATTAAGCGGCTAAAAAAGCCTTCTGATTTTGGTTTTTCTTGCTCAACAGCAGTCGCTGCTACGGGTGTGTTCGTATCATCAATTGCAGCAATAGTATCACTAACATTGGCTTCATCAGCAGTATCAGCATTAGCTGTTAGTGATGGCTCACTTTCACTATTAGCTTCGATATTTTCTGACTTTTTATTTTTTTCAACGTCGTCATTTAGATCGTCAACGCCACTATCGGTAACAATAGTATCGTTTTGCTGATCATTTTCTTGCAACGTTGCAGCCAATTGGCGATCATTAGTTTCAGCAATTAATTCTGATTCGATAGGCGTGTCGAGCTCAATGTCATGATTATGACTGGCTTTTCCCCCCTCATCGTCAGAGGAATGTGTTGATTTTGGGCTATCAACCGAGCCATCAACTACTGATTGTTCAGTAGCTTGTTCCTTTGATGCGTCGTTATCTTCAGAGCTAAATCCTAGCCATGAAAATAGTCCGCGTTTCTTTTTTTCTGCCATTGGCAAATCCTAGCGCTTGATTGGTACAATTTACGGCCTAAAAACAGGTGTATACTATCATTTTCTTAACGGTCAAAAAAATCTATGACGCAGCGAAGACAGCAAACAACTCGCAAAACACAAAATAATCGTCCTGGTGGGTTCGTTAGAATCATCAGCGGACAATGGCGTGGACGCAAATTACCCGTTCATGATGTCGAAGGACTCCGCCCAACCACTGACCGTGTCAAAGAAACACTTTTCAACTGGTTAGCGCAAGACATTTATCAATCTAAATGCCTTGACCTCTTTACTGGCAGCGGTGGCTTAAGTTTTGAAGCACTTTCACGTGGTGCTGAAAGCGTTACTATGCTTGAGCTTGATAAAACCGCTGCCGCGCAACTAACAGTGAATCTCAATACAGTAAAAGCAACCAATGCTACCGTTATTAACAGTGATAGTTTACGCTTTTTGTCACAAACAGGTACGCCGCACGATATTGTTTTTATCGATCCTCCGTTTCGAAAAGATCTTATTCAAGATGTTATCACAGCGTTAGAAAATAATGGCTGGTTAACACCACATGCAATGATTTATATTGAAGCTGAAAAGGAATTAGGTCAGTTGGCAATCCCTAGCCACTGGCATTTACATCGCGAAAAAAGCGCGGGCCAAGTCTGCTACCGCTTATTTGCTAGAGAGGAACCATGAAAGCACTGATCATTACTGCTAAAATAGCGATAGCCTTAGTATGGTTAATATTGTTCATTAATATCGTTCACCCTTTTCCTGGGGTTTCAGCAATTGCGCTTTATATTATGACCGCATTTTTGTTCATGATGCACGGCTTACAAATGCTTATTTTTGTAGGTGCGTTTGGCGATAAAATCAATATGTCGCGTTGGGAGCATTGGTCAATTTTAATTTTTGGTATCTTCGCGCTGCTTGATATTCGTCGCAAGCACATGATGTAACACTGATAGAGCGAGCAATATCATTGATGCTCGCTTTACTACCAACACTATTACTCAGCACTATCGTGCTGACACTGCCAACATAGCTCAAATTGGCCCTGATTAAGCTCACCACAATGACGACAATACCAATCTCGATAATCATTGCGTAAGTAGCTCTCAATAATCGCTAACGCTTGTTGTCGTTGAGTTGCGGTTACCCATAACTGCACTTCTACAACACCCATTGGCAATTCACCCGCTGCTGCCGCTAATGCCTCACCCGTTAAACGGACCGATATTCCCATATTTTCTAATAAGCCCTTAACACTATGGGCTTCTAAACTATTACTGGCACCATACAAGCATTGCCATTGCTGATCGGTCATCCACCTTCCTCATTACGTGAATTATCATTAAATTAAAGATAGCAGTCATCATTCAATCCTCTGTCTTTAATCTTAAACCGATGTTGTAAGCAGTTAAGTCTCAGATGGTGAGAAAATGCACCAATAACAACAACTACAATCAATAACACCACTAAAAAACCAACCTATAAAAAGAAAAAATACAACCAACAAACAATTAAAAAACAAAAGCTTGTATGATGTAACTCAAAAAACACACACTAAAAAGACACAGCGACAACCAACAGTAAATTAACGGCCAAAAAACAACATCAAAAACCGCCAACATAATGAAAAACAAGCACTTTAACTATTTTATGCACAAAAAACATAGCCTTGATAAATTCAACCACAAAAAAACAATCACTAAATAGCCATTCCATCAAACATTAGCTACTTTTATCCATTTTCAACAATAAACCCACTCACAAATAAAAATGTAGTAATTAAAACTGTAGATCAAACAAAAATTACAAAACAAAACAACAACTTAAATGCGAAAATAAAAAGTAATAAAAAGTAACATTAAATTTACAACAATAAGAAACATTGTTTTAATGATGATAAATAGCTCTTATTGACACCTTAAAATGTTTTTAAGCTAGATATATAGCAACTTAACTTGCCAACACCACTAAAACAATGTTATCTTAATTGTCAAGACAAAAACACACCATCAACAGGAATACAAAAATATGCTTTCACACTCACAAAAACAAGGCCTTGTAATGATCGCAGTCGTCGTTGGTTTAATGACACTACCGATAATCTACTAAGTCATATTTAAGAAACAAAAAAATAGCGCCTAATGGCGCCATTTTTTTATCTGGGTTATCAATTTCGTTGATTGCTATAATGTGATGTGTTGCCAATGATAAAAATAAAATCCTAATGCAGCTAATGTAATACCACCAAGTAATACCACAGCAACCCCCCATACTAAGCGGCTACTACGCGGCATTAATTCCCGCTCACACTCCACACATAAATCGATAAATCGTTGATAATCATTCGATGATGACGTTGACGCATCTGCCGTGACTATTTGCTGATGCATGGTCACTAACTGGTTAAGTTTATTCACCATATCATCCGGAAAACGATCATCACAACTATGAACTAATTGCGTTAAATCAGTACCTTTAGCATGATAATGTTGGCGCAGTAAATCTTCTAGCCGGCGAGATTTATCGATCACTTGATCAATATCCATCATCACCTCCCTCGATATTAAATAATCATTACCTTACCTAAGCTATCAATCCAATATAGTGTTTTTGTAAAATAATTGTATTTAGATCACGATTTTATTATCGATAGCTAGGGATGTAGAAATTTGCTGTGAATAATAGCGCGCTACTTATCTAATATAGCTTATTAACCACCAAGGAGCTTGGGAATGCCGATATGGATCATTGTCGTACTGTGCCTGCTATTTTTATTGGCATTAGCGTATTTTAGTTATAACTATCGCCGCCATACCTTAGGTATTGATGCACCAGAAAAAAAAGTTGAAGTACAAATTCTCGATAAACAAACTAATCGTATTATTGGTGCGCAGCCAGGGGAAGAAGACGAGGAATATTGGTTTTATGTTCAGCCACTAGCTGGCGGACCTAAACGAGAGTTTATGATTGGTATTCATTATTACCACGCTTTAAATCCCGGTGATATTGGCACCATGACTTACCGCGGTCAGCAATTTGTCCATTTTGCATTAAAACGTCAATAAACCACGATCCTGTTTGCTCACCGATGGGTGAGCAAACAGCGGGCTTCCGTTATGGCACTAACCACGCCGTATAACGACTACGGCTTAATAACCAACTGGTTGCTAACGCCAAACTAGCAGCAATTACGGTCCATACTGGAATCGCGATCAATGGGTTAGCGAAATAAAGGTTATATTCGCGCAGTGGCCACAAAAAAATCGGATGAATCAAATACACTCCAAGACTGTATTTACTCAACCATGCTAATTTATTGCGCGTCGATAAGTGTAATTTGTCACTCGCCCAGCGACACAACAAGAAAACAGTTGCCGCAACCAATGCCGTATTGAGGGTTTTATACGACATCCAGCGCCCCATCTTATATTCATTCGCCGCAAAACTATGGCTGATAACATTATAATCAGTCGCCACTAGCGCAATCACTGCTAGAGGCAATAACACCATCAAACTTGGCCAACGATATTGGTATAGGCAGTAACCTAACAATAAATAGCCGCTATAAAGTAAATAGGTTTCACTCCATAAGCCATCGATATAAAACAGGTATAAACCTGTGATCACTAGCCATACCATGATCACCCCTTTCACTTGCCCTGGCTCTGCTTTTTGGACCCACCATTGAATAATCGGAACCAGTAAATAAAGAGGAATGAAATAATAGAAAAAGCCCAGATGGTAATAGGTTTCGTGGGTGGGCATTTTTTTGAGTATCGACCAGCTAACGCTGCTATCAAAACCACTGACCGTTAGCCCTGAAAATAACGCGTAAAATACTGACCACACTAAAAATGGCACTAAAACTTTACCTAGACGGCGCTTAATATAATAGACCGGCTCAAAAGGACGCTGATCACTGAGCATTAATGCGCCAGTAATCATAATAAAGACAGGTACAGCCCAGCGACTGAGGCTATTAATGGTGATGGCACTGATCCATTGCCAATCGGGTATCTGACCGATTTGATCTCGATAGGGGCCAAGGACATGGATCACCACCACCGCCAGCGCAGCAACCACTCGCAGTAAATCAAAAAATCCTATTTTTTCTCTCACCAGTGGCCCCTTATATAAAAAGCTGATACAAAAAAGCAGAGCCATAATCATTTACGGCTCTGCTTTGAATATAGCAGTCACTTAGCAGCAAGTATCTATCACAGAGGTGAATTAACCGATAACTCACTCATTGTTGACAGCAATTTCACCTAATAGTTAAGGCTGTTGACGCGTTGCTGCTAGTACAATTTCACGAATACATAGATTCTGTGGTTGGTTATAAGCATAGCTGATCGCATTGGCAATATCTTGTGGCGCAATCACACCGCCCATACCTTGTTTCCACTCTTCATAACCGGCTTTAATTGCATCACTACTGGTGTGAGTCAATAACTCAGTTTCTACTGCGCCAGGAGCAATAGTAATAAAGCGCACGTTATCATCTGCCACTTCTTCACGAATGTTTTCAGTGATCGCATGCACAGCAAACTTAGTACCACAATAAGCTGCATGGTTAGGGAATGTTTTACGACCCGCGATTGAACTGATATTAATTACTGTGCCACCTTTACGCGCTTTCATTTTCGCAAGCACAACATGAATACCATTCAACATTCCCATCACGTTAACGTTAAACATGGTTTGCCATTCTGCAGGATCCTGCTCATCAGCAAGACCAAGCAACATCATACCCGCGTTATTAATCAAGCAATCGACTGGGCCAAATTGTTGCTCAGCTTCTGCAACGGCTGCTGCAATCGCTTGAACATCGGTCACATCAACTTGACGGCATAATGTATTAGGTAGATTTAATGCTTCCATTTGCTCAACACGACGTGCCAATAGTAATAATGGGTAGCCTTCTGCTGATAATTTACGTGCTGTGGCTTCACCAATACCTGAACTTGCACCAGTGATTACGACTAAAGATTTTGACATAATTTTTTTCCTCTAGAATAAACCGCACACTTGATGCAGCCAGCTAAGATGCTGTTGATGGCAATAACTATAGAACGAATTTTCACAACTTAAAAATATCAATTTCCTTGGTTTATCATCAAAAAAAACTATGGCTAACTCGCTATCGTCATAAGTTTCAACAATGTGGTAGGCTAGTAAAATCTTTTTTAAGTGAGTATCAGTTAATGGATTTACGCTTATTACGTTTTTTTATTGCGGTTTATGAAGAAAAAAATATTACTTTAGCCGCCGAACGCTGCTGTGTATCACAACCCTCAATATCTAGTGGTATCAAACAATTAGAACAAGAACTCGCTACCCAACTGTTTATTCGTCACAAAAAAGGCGTCAATCTAACTGACGAGGCCCATTACTTATATCCATTAGCGATTCGATTACTTAATGACGTTAATACGCTGCCACAGTTATTTCAACAGCGCACAGAAAGATTACCACTGACTTTGGCTAACTTTGCCGATCTTAGCCAAACTCAATTAGCGGCAATCTTTAGTCAGCTGCAACAGCAGATCCCAACTGTTTTATTAGAATTAGTTGATCACGACCGTGCTGCTGATGCGCGTATTACACTTGATATGTTTAAAGCTGAAGATGAGATTTTTTTGCCATTATGGGAAGAAGATTATGTACTGTGTATGTTACCTAATCACCCGTTAGCTAAGTTAACCAGCGTGTCACCGCAACAGTTACACCAGCACGATTTTATTGAGTGCCCTCCTTGTGAGGCCCACCAACAAACAATTGGTTTATTAGCCTGTGATGGTTTGTCGGTAAATTTAGTTGCTAAAGCGGAACACAAAACGCAAGTAATGCATCTAGTTCAAGCAGGATTAGGGATCTCTTTTCTACCTACAGGCGTATTAGAAAGTGCCAATCAATTGGTCACGGTCCCCCTTGAAGGACCACGGATGTTCCGCCGTTTAGGATTATGCTATCCAGCCACTAAAACCCTCAATCCCGCTTTAGCGGCTTGCATTAAGGTGTTAAGTCAACATTCCCCTTACAAGCATTAATCAACGATTAAGTTTTGCCTATTACAACAATAAGAAAAATCGAATTTTTTATACGCGTAAATCTGTTTATGCTGCGGCCTAAGTTAACGGCGGTTTAATAAATAGGTTATATATGAATACAGCTCAACACACTTCTCATGCACTGGTTGTTGAAGGCGGCGCGATGCGCGGTATTTTTGCCAGTGGTGTGCTGGATGCATTTCTAGACAATAACTATGCGCCGTTTGACTTTGCAATTGGTGTTTCAGCAGGCGCAACCAACCTCATTGGCTATTTAAGTGGTAATTATGGCCGCAGTCATAAAATTATTACCCAATATTCACGCGATCCACAATTTATCAATTTCTCACGCTTTACCCATGGCGGCCATTTAACGGATATTAATTGGCTATGGCGTACAACCTCGCGTTATTTACCGCTTAATTTATTGCACTATGAACAACGCCAAATTCCACTCTATGCCACCACAACCAATTTAGAAACAGGTCAAGCTGAATACATCAAAGTAACTCGCAATAACATTACACCAGTAATGGAAGCCACTTGTGCCCTACCTGTTGCGTATCGTAATAACCCTACCGTTGACGGCGTTGCAATGAGTGATGGCGGAATCGGTGATTCAATTCCAGTTATTGAAGCATATCGCCGTGGCGCACGTAACATTACGGTAATTTTATCCAAACCACTTGGCTTTCATAAACACGACACTAAATTACCGTGGTTAATCAAATCAATGTTTCATGATCATCCCGCTTTTGCAGCAGCAGTAATGACTCGTGCGCGTCGTTATAATGCAGCGCTTGATTTTATTAATAATCCGCCAGCAGATTGCACCATTACTGTGATTGCACCTAATCAGAATTTTCAGGTTGGTCGCTTAACTCGCAACCTCAACAAATTAGAACAAGGTTATTTGCAAGGTAAACAAGCAGGCCATCAAGTGTGTGGCATCATCCCTTGTGAAGGTGAACATTGCGATCCTGAGTCATTAGTCGCCTGATCTACTCCTCAGTCACGATAGATTAAAACTATCATTACAATAGATGCAAACAATTACACCTATTGATCCTTTTTACCTATACTGGCTACATCAAAACGAAATAGCTTTTCGTTTTAAACTTATTTATGAGGAATACATCATGGCTCACCAAACCAATTTAATCGGTCTTGACAGTGATAAAGCCCAAGCGCTAGCCACTGACCTCAACCAATTATTAGCTAATTACCAAGTATTTTATATGAATACTCGTGGCTATCATTGGAATATTAAAGGCCAACAATTTTTCGAATTACATTTAAAATTTGAAGAGATTTATACTGATCTTCAAATCAAAGTTGATGAGTTAGCTGAGCGTATTTTAACCTTAGGCTACACACCAAATCATAGCTTTAGTTGCTACTTAGCAACAACTGAGATCAAAGAACATCAAAACATCAGTGATGGCTTACAAGCTGTACAAGGTTTAGTAAATGGTTTCAGTACCCTACTTGGCCAACAACGTCAAATTCTTATTGCCGCAGGTGATGCGAATGACGAAGGTACAGCAGCATTGATGGGCGATTATATTCGCGAACAAGAAAAATTATTGTGGATGCTTAACGCTTATTTACAATAATAAAAGGTACTCGGTCAGTGAATTAGTCATCCACTGATTAAAATATACTTATGTGATGTGAGTGTATTTATTAAAGGCGACCCGCCTGACTACAGCAATACATTATATGGTTCTTTTGGGGTCTTTATGGCCCCGTTTTTTTTTATGATGGTGGATTATTAATTTGTGCGCATTTTTCTGACCACGCTACTGCTTGTAAATAACTCTGCTGTACTTGTTGTTCTGATATTCCTAATCGACAACATTCAATCGTTACCTGCTGCCAATCTGCTTTATCAAAGGCATCGACTAAGTTTAATACTTGCCCTAGTTGCCCCTCTCGATGTAATAATGCCATCTGAATATTAGGCTGTAGCTTTAACAACACTAATAATTCCGCTAACGAGCTGTCTAATAACGCATCCAATAATGAAAACATTCCAGCTAAAAACGCCTGTTGTGACGGTAGTGTCAAGGCACTGCAATCAACCAACTTTTCACACATTTTTGCTCGCTGTAACGATAATGCATATAAGGCTTTAGGCTTATCAAGTGCCGCATGTGCTGTTGCCACGACTCCAACAAACATTCGCAGTTTTTCTTCACCTAAATACACTAACGCCTGATGAAATGAACTGATCGGCTCAACCAATCTACGGTTGGTTTGATTGACATAGCGCAGCAATAAATAAGACAGTGATACGTCACTACTAATAATGTTTTCGATCTCAGCAAAATTAACCGGTTCACTGCTGATTGCTTGTAATAATTGAATAGTCGTTAATTCAGAGGCCGCAACTTTACGTCGTTTAACAAGTTCAGGACGACTAAAGTAGTAGCCTTGAAAAAGATCAAACCCCGCATTGAGCGAGGTTTGAAAATCGGTATAGGTTTCAACTTTTTCAGCTAAAAATTTCACGTTCAGATGACGATTATTACGCACAAAATCGCACGCTTTTTCCAAGCCAAGCATCAATAAATCAAGTTTAATAATATGCACATAGCGAAAAAAACGCTGCCATCTAACATCATACTCAAAATCATCGAGTGCAATAATATAGCCCTTGTGATGCAAATGCTTAATCGCTAAAAACAACTCATCATCAGGCGTGCAGGTTTCTAGAATTTCAATCACCACTTTATTTTTTGGCAGTAAAAGTGGCATTAAACTTACCAAACAATGTTGCGGAAAATTAATAAAATTGCGTTGACCACGATAAGCATAATCATCACCAATAGCCATATAGTTTTCGACCACAAGCCGACAGGTTGCCTGATCTGCATCAATATTAGGAAAGGCGTTGTACTCACCATCACGAAATAATAATTCATGACCCATCGTTTGTTGACGACGATTAAAAATAGGTTGGCGAGCAACATAAGAAAACATGTGAAAAATACCTTTCTATCACAGTGATTAATGGTTTATTTCAATGGAAATAAGTGACATCTGCTGAGGTTGAGCTTTATGCACGAGCTAAAGCAAGTAGTGCGCCACAACCAATAAACATCGATCCAAAAATACGGTTAAGACGTGTCATTACTGTTGCTGAGCGAATATAACCGGTAAAACGAGACGCTAAACAGACATAAAACAGCATTACTCCAGCATCAATGATCAGTGTCGTCGTGCCTAAAATTAATAACTGCGGTAATTGTGGTTGCGTGGTGTCAATAAATTGTGGAAATAACGCCACCAGAAACACAATCGTTTTGGGATTGGTAAGGTTCACTAATACTGCGCGTTGAAATAAACACTTACTTGTTACTGATCTATCAACATCCTCTATCGCTAATGTACTATGTTCACGCCACTTCTGAATACCTAACCACACCAAATACCCGACGCCGATCCATTTAATCAATGTAAACGCTAACGCTGACTGCGCAACTAATGCGCCAAGCCCAACCCCCACCAATACAATGTGAACAGCCATACCTAATTGTAAGCCAACAATTGACGCTAAAGATTTACGCCAACCATACACCATACCATTGCTGATCGAGTTAACGGTGCCAGATCCAGGTGCAAAACTAAAGACAATGGCAGCAACGACATAGGCAAGCCAGATCTCAACATTCATTTAATATTCCCTTACTATTCAAACACTCAAAAGATGTCCTTATACCCTGAAACTCGATAATCAAGCAAATTATTGCTCGGTTACGCTCCCCACAATAAATAATGTATACTGGCAAAGATGATAATAAGCAATGAGATAGCTTATCAGTGCAAATATCATTCAAGACTTTGCCTCGTAGTTCACAACTTTCGGATACATTATGACCCACTCAACCTTGCCTTTTTCACAAGAAGCTAGCTTCAATACTATGATGGCAGGTCCAATTTCTGCATTATGGCAACAGCGGCATCAAGGCACATTGCAAGGTGTAAACCATTGCCAATTGAGTTGGGTAAGTTTAACCCCAGGACACAGTGATAAAGTCATCGTGGTCGTGAATGGCCGAATTGAGAGTTATTACAAATACCAGGAATTGTTTTTTGATTTAATCAATCAAGGCTACCATATTTACGCGCTTGATCATCGTGGTCAAGGTATGTCACAACGACTGGTTGCTGACACTGAAATGGGGTATGTCGACCACTTTGATGACTATGTTACCGATCTCCACCAGTTTGTAACTAACATCGTCAAGCCACAAGGCTATCAATATCATTACCTACTAGGCCACTCTATGGGAGGAGCAATCAGTAGTTTACTCCTCGCCCGTTACCCGACGATATTTGACCGAGCGGTACTAAGTGCACCAATGCATGGTATTCACCTTAAGCCGAGTTTACGGTTTATTGCTGAACCTCTGGCACGTCTTAATGATCATCTTCATCGCCAACCGACTTATGCACCAGGGCAACGTTGCTATTACCCCAAGCCATTTGCTAATAATCCGCTGACACACAGTGAAGTTCGCTTTCAATGGTTTAAACAACTCTATCAACAATACCCTCAAATTCGCTTAGGGGGAGCAAGCAATCGCTGGGTATGGCAAAGTATCGCTGCTGCTCGTGCAAGTATTAACGAAGCTCACAACATCACCACGCCAACCTTGGTATTACAAGGCAGTGCTGATCATATTGTTGATAATCAAGCCCACGTTCGTTTTTGCCAACAAACATCCTCCAGAAGTCGATTAGTCACTATTACTGACGCACGTCACGAATTATTATTTGAAAGTGATCAATATCGTAATATTGCTCTGACTGAAATTTGCAACCACTTTGCGTCCTCATAAGGCGTAAATAACGCCAAAAAGACTACGTCATCACAAAAATAAAAGCGGAAAAATTTATTACTCATATTAACCCCTTTTTATCTCTCATAGTGGTTTAGTATAAGCGACTCACATTAGATCTCGTTATCTTACCTTTCGCTATATTTCTATTTATTGAGAGCCTTCATGTATCAAATTGTTGCTTCAGATTTAGATGGCACATTGCTAAATCCCGATCATAAAATTGCGCCATTTACGCGTGATGTATTACAGCGCCTTGCCCAGAAAAATATCAATTTCGTGTTTGCAACCGGCCGTCATCATATTGATGTTGCAGAAATACGTGAAAAATTAGCCATTCCTGCTTATATGATCACTTCCAATGGCGCTCGAGTACATAACTGTCAGGGCGAGCTTGTTTTTCAACAAAATCTCAGTGCTGAAGTTATTCGTGGTGTGATCACCCTTGCTAAAGATGATCCAGACTTGCATATTCATATGTACCGTGGCGATCAGTGGCTACTCAATAATGACAATGAGCAATTAAAAGAATTCCACGATAGCTTTAGTTATCACTTATTTGATGCTAACAATCCACCCGTCGATGACGTGGCTAAGGTGTTCTTTACCCGTGAAGATGGCGATCATGAAGCACTGGTAAAATGGGAACAAATTTTTAATGCACATTTTGGTGACAAAGCCAATATTGCCTTTTCTACGCCATGGTGTCTTGAAGTGATGGATGCTGGCGTATCAAAAGGTCATGCACTTCAAGCTGTTGCAGAAGCTCTTGGCTATCAACTGGCTGACTGTATCGCATTTGGTGATGGTATGAATGACGCTGAAATGTTGGCCATGGCTGGAAAAGGGCTGGTCATGGGAACGTCGCATGAAAAGGTTAAATTAGCCCTGCCAAATAATGAAGTGATTGGCTCAAATGCCGATGAAGCCGTGGCTCATTATTTAGAGCAACATCTGCTAACACGCTAATTTGACTACGGCGTTATTGAAGAGAAATCATCCAAACAGTGACAGTCATAGCCATCTATGTTGTCACTGTTTTTGATTAAAATTGCCCCGTCATCGCTAATATCTGTTGCCACTCAGTAGCCGTTACTGGCATCACACTCAGCCGATTACCTCTTTTAACTAATGGCATTGCTGCTAATTCAGGCGTCTTTTTCATGCGCGCTAAACTCACTAAGCGTAAATGCTGCTGATATTCAATATCGACCATCACCCACGGTGAGTTTTCAGTGGTCGCTTTAGGATCGTAATAAGCACTTGTTGGCTCAAGTTGAAAATGATCAGGGTAAGCCTCTTTCACCACTGTCGCGATCCCAACGACACCAATATCTTTACAAGAAGAATGGTAAATCAGTACCTGATCACCACATTTAATCTCATCGCGGAGCATATTGCGTGCTTGATAATTACGAACCCCTTCCCATGGTGAAACTTTTTGGTGTTTTAAAGTGTCTATTGAAAAGGTATCTGGTTCGGTTTTAAATAACCAATACGCCATTTATTTCCCCTAATTGTGCTAATTTCAATGTAGAAATTGAGCCTACCATAGAGAGTACATAATGACATACCCACGCTTATCACTTGCGCTATTATTAGCAGCAACCACTTTATCAGGCTGTGCTAGCTGGATTCCGGCTGCGTTTAAAAGCGATCCCGCCGAATCGCAATGGGTAGGGAATTATAAAAGTGATACCGAGATGGGGCTAACCACACATCTTCACTTAAGTGATGATCATGCAGCAACCACAACTTATACCTACACTAATGGTGATCCTGATTTATTAGAAACTGGTCATTGGCAGGCAATTAACCCAACCAGTGTTAAGGTCACTATGACCACTCACCAAGGACGCCCACTTAATAGCGAACGTATTTATAGTTATGATCCCCACAGTGAACAACTTAGCACTCAACAAGAAACCGTCGATGGTCAAACCTATCAACTCGGTGTCGAAGGATTAATTCTACAGCGTCAATAATCGCTATTATGGTTCTCTATCGTGACTCAAAGGTGGCGTTATGCCACACTGCCACCTTTATCATTGATCACGAGAAAGAACATGGCTTGTCTGCGTTGCGGGTTTAAATTTAATTGTATTTGCGCTATCGAACCACAATTACAATCAGCCGCTGATTTTGTGCTACTAACTCATGCTCGTGAATCTAGCAAAGATACCAATACTGGCATATTAATGACGCGAACGCTGCCCAGTTGCCGTGTCGAAATGTGGCACCGTACTGAGCCACCGCAAGCATTATTGAATCAATTACAAGACCCTAGCTATCAAGCTTGGTTAGTCTTTCCTAGTGACGAGCAACACTTAGCGACACCGTTAACGCTACCAGCAACCAATAGCATCAAGCTATTGCTAATTATTATTGATGCCACCTGGCAAGAAGCACGTAAAATGGTACGTAAAAGTCCGTGGCTTAATCAATTACCCCGTATCGCACTAACCCCTGAAAACACATCATCTTATTCGCTGCGCCGTAACCAGCAACCCGGCCATCTTTGCACCTGTGAAGTGGGTGTTGAGTTATTAAAGCAACTGCACCAACCCCAAGCAGCACAACAACTACAAGATTACTTTACTCATTTTATTGCGATCTATCATGCCGACAAAAGTGGTCACGCAAAATAAGCTCACTAGTGCTTAAATCATGCTAATAGTTGTTTTTGTAATATCAGATTTACGGCTTTATTTTCTAAATAAAAAGGCTCAGATTAGCAATACTCAATTTTATACACTGTATTTTTAGCGAAGCTTATACCATGAAAACCAAAATCCTTGCCGTTGTCATCATCGCCTCAACTTTAGGCCTTGCTGGTTGTGCTGCCAACCCTTACGGCAATGCCTACAATGTAAATGATGCTCGTCAAATGCAACAAGTCTATTACGGTACCGTCGTACGTACCCAAGCGGTTACTCTAAACGGTAACGGTAATGGTATTGGTACATTAGCTGGCGGCGCGATTGGTGGTATTTTAGGTTCTGGTGTTGGTGGGGGAAAAGGTTCAGAAATCGCCTCAATTGGTGGAGCATTACTGGGTGGCTTCTTAGGGAATGAAGCGGGTAATCAAGCCACAAAACGTAACGGGGTTAACCTAACCATTAAAATGGACAGCGGTCGTACTGTGTCTATTGTGCAGCAAGTAAACCCGCAAGTAATGTTCCAAGCCGGCGAACGTGTCCAAGTTAATGAAAGTGCTGACGGCACTTCACGAGTGACGCCCGCTTAATCATCATTAACAGATCATTTCCTATAAGAAGGAGCGGTGGCTCCTTTTTTATTATTCAAATTCCTGCTTTTCCGCATGGCATCTTAGTGGTGCTATTAATCCATTAATGTTTCATCTCACTGCGTCAGTAAACGATCAAGGCTATTATTTATTGCCTTTATTACGGTTATTTTCAGTCTAAATAGCCATTATCTGCGCTCGTGCAGTATTATTTTAAAAAAACTTTATTCAGCCTAAAACATGTAACATCACAATTAATGCATAACTATTTTATGCTTATAGCACTCCCCCTCTAATTTGTATAACAAATCTTATCAGATGATAATCACAACTTACTGTTATTAATAATAATTTAATTTGTCACTATTATTATTTATTCATTTAATATTCATTTTGACGAAATTAAGCGATCGAATAACGATACTAGTTCTTCATTTACCCTCTAAATCTGCAACGTTTCTTTGCGGTTTTACGGTTTTTTTTTTATCAAAATAGCAGCATCATAGCACTCGTTAAATAACTAAACGGTGATGTAATTAAGTAATAATAATTAAGCCAGTTTATCTTTAACTTATTTTTTTGGTTACGTAAGACAGTCAAAAAAATAATTTAATGGTGACCCTTGGTTAGCATAATTTAATTCACATGACTTTATTTTCATTACGATAAATAAACTATACATATAGCGTTTATATCCTTCCTAATCACAGGTGAATATAATGTCATCGAATACTGACACTAAAAAAATGGGACTCGTTGGCTTAACTGTACTTGTTGCAGTTAACATGATGGGTTCTGGTATTATTATGCTACCAGCAAGCTTGGCGCAAGTTGGTGCAATTTCAATGTTATCTTGGGTTGTAACTGCGTTAGGTGCAATGTGTATTGCTTACACATTCGCTAAATGTGGTGCGTTTTGTAAACGCTCTGGCGGTATGTCAGCTTACGCAGAAGAAGCACACGGAAAATCATCTTTCTTCATCTCTTCTTACACTTACTACGTGTGTTTAGTTATTAGCTGTGTGGCGATTGCCGTTTCAGCGTTAGGTTACATCAAACCATTTATGCCTTGGCTTGATACACCGATACACACTTTCTTCGGTGTAGTTGCGATTCTTATCTTCACTATGGTGGCTAACTTTGGCGGTGCGAAAATCACTGGTCAAATCTCAGCGTTCACTGTTTGGGGTATCATTATTCCGGTTGCGGGTCTGTCTATCATCGGTTGGTGGTGGTTCGATCCACAAACATTCATGAATGCATGGAACCCACATCACGACACGACTATGCACTCTGTATCTTCTGGTATCGCACTGACTTTATGGGCTTTCCTAGGTATTGAATCTGCGGGTGCTAACTCTGATGCAGTTGAAAACCCAGAGCGTAACGTACCACTTGCAGTATTATTTGGTACAGGTTTTGCGGCAGTTATCTACATTGCGTCTACTGGTGTTATTCAAGGTATTATTCCTAACGCCGAGCTATCAGCATCAACAGCACCGTTTGGTTTAGTGTTCAGCCACATGTTTAACCCTATGGTAGGTAACATCGTTACTCTAGCTGCGGTTATCGCATGTATCGGCTCACTACTTGGCTGGCAGTTCACTAACGCACAGGTTTCTAAAGCAGCAGCAGATGAAGGTTTATTCCCTAAAATCTTTGCTAAAACTAACAAAGCAGGCGCACCAATTGCAGGTATGTTAATCATGCTAGCAGCTGAGATCTTATTAGCAGTGATGACTATCTCTCCTAACTTGATCAGCCAGTTCAACGCACTATTGAACCTTGCAGTATTCATTAACATGGTACCTTACATCCTATCTATGACAGGTTTGGAAGTACTACTTCGCAAGAACATGGTATCTAAAAAGCAATACCGCTTAGGTGCTACCGTGGGTACATTAGCTGTTCTTTACAGTATCTATGGTGTATATGCTTGTGGTGCAACCGCAGTATTTGGCGGTACTATCCTGATGCTACTTGGCTACATCTTCTATGGTTTCATCGCAGCTCGCGATACTAAACCAGAAGTAAAAGCAAACTAATTTAAAGATTTAATAAATTCGATAATAAAGAAATTTATTAATAATAAGCTAGAACGGAAATGGGAATAAATAATAAATACGCTAACCATTAATAACCTTATTAATAACCAGCCTTATTTATTCCCATTCTAAAATATTCGTACAGACCTTTATTACTTCATATTTTTTATGTCGCGGTAAAACACATCTGTCATCCATCATTTTATTCAGGCGTTATTATGAACAATAGTACTAATAATAAAATGCGTGCTCTCGTTATTGAGCACCAGAACATTACTCCAAACAGCTTTGCAGATCGTGCAACTAAATCACTGATTGCTGAACTACAAAACCGYACTATCGATATCATCACTGCCACTTCTTATGAAGATGCRCGTGCGGTTATCATGTCGACTCAAATCGATAGCTTAGTATTAGCACTAGAAAAAACTGAAGAGCAAATCGTTAACTCTAACGAAGAAGTTGATTTGTTAGCAGCACTACAAGCACGTCAATCTGAAGTGCCAGTATTTCTACTAGCAGAACGCGCGCGTACCTCTATTCTTAACAACCGCCAGTTAATGGAGCGTGTTGATGARTGTTATTCAGTACTAGAAGACACTGCTGATTTCGTTGCTGGCCGTATCGTAGCTTCAATGCGTCGTTACCGTGCCCAAGTGTTACCACCGTTCATGAAAGCGATGATGCACTACAACGATATCCATGAGTACTCATGGTCTGCKCCAGGTCACCAAGGTGGTATTGGTTTTACTAAGACCCCTGCTGGTAACCAATTCTTTGAATTCTTCGGCGAAAACTTGTTCCGTACCGATATGGGTATCGAACGTGCTGCACTAGGTTCATTACTTGACCACAGCGGCGCATTTAAAGATTCAGAAGTTGAAGCCGCTAAGATCTTCGGTGCTCAYCAGTCTTACTCTGGTATCGTAGGTACWTCWGGTTCAAACCGTACTATCATGCAAGCATGTATGAAAGATGACGACATTGCTATTTGTGACCGTAACTGTCACAAATCAATTGAACAAGGTCTGATCCTAACAGGCGCACGTCCAATCTACATGGTGCCTAGCCGTAACTGCTACGGTATCATCGGTCCAATCAGCAAARYTCAAATGAGCAAAGAAGGCATTGCGCTTAAAGCGAAAAATGCCGGTATTCCWTTCAACGCTGATGAGAAAAAAGCCAGCTACGCTGTAGTAACTAACTGTACTTACGACGGTTTATGTTACCACTCAGAAGTGACTGAAGCGCTACTAGGCGAAAGCTCTAGCCGTATTCACATGGATGAAGCTTGGTTTGGTTACGCACGTTTTAACCCTATCTACAAGGGTCACTACGCAATGCGTGGCGATGCGAAAGACCACACAGGTCCGACAGTATTTGCAACGCACTCAACCCATAAGTTATTGAATGCATTGTCTCAAGCATCATACATTCACGTTCGTAATGGTGAAAACGCGATCAACTTTGACCGCTTCAACCAAGCTTACATGATGCATACTTCAACATCACCACTATACGCAATCTGTGCGTCTAACGATGTTGCTGCGAACATGATGAAAGGTGAAAGTGGTTTATCGCTAACGAACGAAGTGAACCGCGAAGCGATCATCTTCCGTCAAAGTGTTCGTCAACTATTTAATGATTACACGGCTGAAAACGATTGGTTCTTCAAGCCTTGGAACGCTGAAACGGTTACAGAAATGAACGGCGACAAAGTTAATTTCGAGAATGCTTCTGTTGAGTCTCTAATGACTATTCAACAGAACTGGAAATTGACCCCAGGCGATAAGTGGCATGGCTTTGACGAAATCGACAATGACTGGTGTATGCTTGATCCAATCAAAGTTAGCTTGCTAACTCCGGGTCTTGATGACAACGGTAACTTCCTAGAAACAGGTGTTCCAGCAGCACTTGTTACTGCATACCTAGGTCGTTTCGGTATCGTACCAACCCGTACCACTGACTTCCAAGTCATGTTCCTATTCTCAATGGGTATTACTAAAGGTAAGCGTGACACCTTGATCAACACTCTGTTGTCATTCAAGCGTCACTACGATGCGAACTCTCCGTTAGAAACAATTCTACCTGAGTTGGTGGCATCTTCACCTGAAACCTATTCAGGTCTTGGTCTTAAAGATCTTGGTAACAGAATGTTTGAATACCTAGTACGTCATAACCCAAGCCAAGTACTGAACCAGGCTTACTCAAGCCTACCTGAGATGGAAGTCAAGCCACGTACTGCTTACCAGTTCGTCGTGTCTGATGACGTAGAGCTAGTGCCTTCTGACAAGCTTGTTGGCCGCGTTGCTGCGAACTCTGTTATTCCTTACCCACCAGGCATTCCAATGCTTATGGGTGGTGAAAACTTCGGTGACGAAACAAGTCCTCAAATCCAGTATTTGAAAGCACTAGAAGCATGGGATGCAGAATTCCCTGGTTTCGAACACGAAACTGAAGGCGCTGAGATAGAAGACGGTAAATACCACGTTCTTTGTATCAAAAAAGACGCACTATAATCGCCTAATACGATAATGTGATTGACTAATAAATCCCTCGTTGTATTACAGCGGGGGATTTTTTTTCATAAAGGAAGTGCAGGATATTCTGGGAATAAATATACAAAATAACAATATAATAGATATAAAAAATGCCGGCCTTAGCCAGCATTCTTTCATTTATTAATAAAGATAAATTATCGCACGATGCAATAACCTGAAATGATAATATTCATATAAGTAATCACACCTGCATTATCGTGATAATAATGCCGAATAACCATAAATGCGTTTATTACTTTATATTATTAAATAATGTCATTGGCGAGATAAGACATTTAATTAAAATCATTTCTTAATTAAATCCCCTGGGGTATTAATAAGAAATGTAGAAATTACCAATTACTTTATTGCTGCTATTTTTAATGTTACCTGCGGCTGTTTTTTCACAGTAACTAAATGATATATCTAGATTATCAACATTGCCGTTAATCAAAATATGGCGTTTTAATACATCACTATTGAGCTGATGAATATTAGCACTCCAGGTGCGCTGATTTTTTACTAAATTAAAGTTTACTATCATTATTAACCTCTTGGTTTTCATTTGTATTTACAGGGTTTTCTTGACGATTTTGTTGAAACCAAAATCGCTTACGACCTAATGAACGAGACATAAGTATCCTTAGTTTTTTATTAGCAGCAAAATATTCAGATGATAAAAGGCATCTAATATTATTCATACTAATTAAGTAGTTAAATTTTTATTTATAATAAAGTAACGAAGTAAATATGAACGTAACGACAAATACAGAAGCAGATGTTGGAAGTGTTTTATATTTCGATGATATTGTATAAATAATTTTTAAGTTAAGATGGTATTGCTAAAAGTGACGCAAACGGTACTGCGACCATTTGCGTCGACTTAAAATATTATAAAGCTACAACGTTTGCAGCTTGAAGACCTTTTTGGCCTTGCTCTACTTCAAAAGACACTTTTTGGCCTTCAGCAAGAGTTTTGAAACCTTCAGAAGCGATTGCACGGAAGTGAACGAATACGTCAGCGCCGCCATTGTCCTGAGTAATGAAACCGAAACCTTTCTCTTCGTTGAACCACTTAACGATACCAGTAGTAGACATAATGTGTCCCTTATATTTGATTAAAATTCATAACGATTTGTCGTAATTATATCACGACTGCACTGAAAGCTTGAATTATTGAATGTGACTATGAAGCTAAGGGAAACACTAAGGAATGCAACAATAACGAAGATATTCTGAGGGTTTTTCTTTTACTTGATGTTTTCATTAATAACTCTGAACAACAGAGCGTCATCATTATTATGTGGTTAGCAATTATTGTAAAGATTTATTTTCTAATCAACCCATAATAAATCATAAGCCACTGATATTACTTGATAGTTTTTTCGTAGCCATCAAGCAATATCAATAAAAAAACAGCATATTGGACGGATTTTGAGTATTTTAACAACTAAAAAAATAAATTTCAGCGGTTAAATATCACGCATTTTGTCCAGCGACATAGCCAGAACTCCACGCCCATTGGAAATTATAACCACCAAGCCAACCACTAACATCCATCACCTCACCAGCAAAAAACAAGCCTTTCACTTTCTTTGCTTCCATAGTTTTGGATGACAATTCATCGGTATCAACCCCACCTAAAGTCACCTCAGCTGTACGGTAGCCTTCTGTACCATTAGGCGCAATATTCCATTGATGGAAATAATTCGCTAGCTGTTCAAATTCTTTGTGGTTAAGTTGCTTTAACGGCTTATCAGTAATATCGCCACGCGTAATTAACACTTCAATTAAGCGCTTCGGTAACATACGCGATAAGGTATTTTTCAGACTTTGATTTGGATGCTGTTCACGCAATTCAAGCAATGTGTCAGCCAAATTAAGCATCGGTAATAAATCAATGGTCACCTTTTGCCCTGGCAACCAGTACGATGAAATTTGCAGAACGACAGGCCCAGATAAACCACGGTGCGTGAATAATAAATTTTCTTTAAAACTGGTGCCATTTTCGGTGGTGATCACCGCAGGTACTGCAATACCTGATAATTCTTCAAAAGCATCTTTATCTTGCTTATGTAGAGTAAACGGCACTAAACCAGCAGTCGTCGGCACCATTTTTAAGCCAAATTGCTCAGCAATTTGATAACCAAATGGCGTTGCGCCTAATTTAGGCATTGATAAACCACCGGTAGCAACCACCAGCGATTCGCAGCAGATCGTTTCACCGTTAACATTCAAACTAAACCCAGAATCTAATTGGGTAATAGCACTGATGTCAGCTTGATAACGTAAATTGATATTAGGCATATCACATTCCGCAACCAACATTTTAACAATGTCTTTTGCGGAGTCGAGACAAAATAATTGTCCATGCTCGCGCTCTTCATAATCAATTCCATGTTGGCACACTAAGCCGATAAAATCCCATTGGCTGTATTGTGACAATGCTGATTTAACAAAATGAGGATTACGACAAACATAATTATTAGCAGCCACATCATTATTAGTGAAATTACAGCGACCACCACCTGAGATTAATATCTTACGGCCCGGTTTCTTACCATGATCAAGCACTAACACTGAGCGTCCACGCTTACCCGCAGTAGCTGCACACATTAAGCCTGCAGCACCTGCACCAATAATTACTACATCATATTTGTTTGCCATGGATTTCAATTAGCCTTTAATGTCACTAAATAAACGCAAAAAGGATGCTAACGATTAGCATCCTTTTTCTATTGTCGCTGCTATTTTACCTGCCTATTGACGCAATACCAACCGCTATCCCATTACGGTAATTTATTCGATTAAAATCAAGCTTGTTGCTGGCTCTCAATTGCCGTTAATGCTGTGATTGCCGCAGTTGGCATATCTAAGGTGGTAGTAGGAAACGCAAAATCAGCACCATGTGAATGTACAATCGCAACAATTTGTAGCATCACATCTTGCTGTACCGCTTTGTATTTAACCCAATCAACGGTTTTGGTAAAGGTATACACCAGTATATTCAGTGATGATGGTCCATAGGTGTCAAAGCTAACAATTAATGTTTGTCGGTTTTCAATTTCAGCATGGTTTTGTAGCATCGTTTTAATGTCATCAACCACTAATCCCATCACTGCCGCATCACAATAACGTAAGCCAACACTTTGTTTAATCCGTCTATTTTGCATTCGTGAAGCGTTCTCAACCACCACCGAACTAAAGACAGAGTTCGGGACATACAACGGTCGTTTATCAAAAGTGCGAATGACTGTCATACGAAATCCGATCCGCTCAATGGTGCCTTCTATTTGGCGATCTGGGCTGCGAATCCAATCACCGACTTTAAACGGCCGATCAAAATAAATCATCATGCCACCAAAGAAGTTAGCCAGTAAATCTTTAGCCGCCATACCAACAACTAAACCACCAACACCACCAAAGGTCAGTAACCCCGACAAACTTAAGCCGAAGTTTTGCATCACAATTAAACTGCTCAATACCATCACAATTAAGCGTAATATTTTTGAAATAGCAGTAACGGTAGTGGCATCTCGATGGGGACGATTATCTAATATTGTCTGTTCAATATTGGTGATCAACCGCATCAGAATCCAAATAAAGACCCCAATCAATAATAAATGCCGCAATAACGCCAACAAGCCACTGGAATAAGAGGTTATATTATCGATCATAATCCCCAGTGACATCAGCCCTGGCCATACCCAAATACAGAGCGACACTGGCGCACGAACAGCATCAATTAGAGCATCATCCCAAATTAAATGGGTTTTACTCGCCATGGTCGCTAAGCGGCGAGAAATAAGTAACCACCCACCCCACAGCAATCCACTCAACAATAGTAATAAGCCAATGTTGTACATCCAATTAACGGACGCACCTTTTTCAAGCGATGACCACCAAAGTAAAAATTGATCCATAGCGATTTAGCTTCCGATACTCAACAGAAAAATGAAGTTATATTACTAGTAATGATATAGCACAGAACGAGGACGGCAAAGAAAGTGCCACTAGAACAGTGACACTCTAAACGGTAAAGCTGATATTAAAGTCCGAGGAAAGCGACGCTAAAAATAGCCACAAAAAAAGTAATCATAAACGTGCTGGCCAATACAAACAGTTTACGTACTTTAATGCACTTTGCCATAAACAGCGGATCGTGATGTTTTTTATACTGTTGGCTACGAATATAATGAAATAAGCGAATTTGTTTACTGACATTTCCTTGCGATGAAAAGAAACCACGCCCATCAACTTGTTGGTATAGTAATGGATCACAATCTCGCATTACCACCAACAAAGAACGTAATGTACTGATATATCTACAAGTATTAACAGTTGCCACCAAAAAAATCGCAACCAAAAGTGCATCACCACTGATCATAGTTATCCCCTCTTAAATATCACTTGCTTATAGGGATAAAAGGGCAGTGTATGACCACAACCCTCAACATCACTTAAGCTTGTGAGTCCATTACTGATGTTGGTACTGATTCACCTTTAGCCATCGCGGCGAGGTCTTTATCAATAAAAAATAGCGCTTTGCCATCTTCACCAACTAACTCAATTTTATCTAAAATGCCTTTGAATAATTTCTCTTCTTCATGTTGCTCTGATACATACCACTGTAAGAAATTAAAGGTTGAATAATCTTGAGTAGAAAATGCAACATGGGCTAATTCATTAATTTTTTTAGTGATTAGCTGCTCATGCTCGTAAGTTTCACGGAATACGGCACCTAAAGAGTCAAATTGATGTTTAGGCGCTTCGATTGTGCCTAAAATCGGCAACGCACCCGTTTCGCTTACATAAGTAAACAAACGTTGCATATGCTCCATCTCTTCAGCAGCATGCACACGTAAGAACGCCGCAGCACCTTCAAAGCCTTTATCTTCACACCATGCGCTCATTTGCAGGTATAAATTAGAAGAAAAGAACTCTAAATTAATTTGCTCGTTAAGATTTTCAACCATTGCCTTGGCTAACATTGCACTACTCCTGTTTGTTTAAGTGTAATCAAGACATTGTCACTGTGCATTGTTAAGAATGCAACAAATGGACAAAACGCCGTTATTAATATAATTACTATTAGTATAAACCACTAAAATAACAATAAAAATGAATCGACGATTACGGAAAATAATTAACCATTTCGTAATCTATAGATGCGACCTAATCGATATTTTTAAGTTTATACCAGTGCTAACATACAGCATTATTGTATTGCTATGGAGTGTAAGTGATGGTTTATAAACATATTCTCGCTGCTATTGATCTTTCTGAAGACAGCGCCTATCTGGTCGATAAAGCCGCTAAGCTAGCGCAATCATTGGATGCAAAACTATCACTGGTCCATATCGATGTTGATTACGCCGATCTCTACACTGGTTTGATTGATATAAATCTAGCAGAAATGCATGAACGCGCAGAAAATGATGCGCAAAATAGATTACACCAGCTAGCGAATGATGCCGGCTACCCTGTTGCACACACACTTGTCGGTAGCGGCGATTTAAGCGAAGAAATTTGTGTTGCGATTAAAGATCTTAATGTTGATCTGGTTATTTGTGGCCATCATCAAGATTTTTGGAGCAAAATTTTATCATCAACTCGCCAGCTTATTAGCCGTACTCCGGTTGATTTATTAATGGTGCCACTTAAATAGTTCCGCTTCATTACAGCAGTCGTTGTTATAACGACTGCTGATCATTGTTATTCCGCACTCTGTAATTATCATATTCCTGCTGCCGCAATTTAGTTACACTCTCATTACCCTTTATCAACACATCCTATTTGCGACGATGAAATACTTATCTGTAATTACCCTTCTATGGGCGTTTTCTTTTAGTTTGATTGGCGTTTATCTTGCCGGTCAAGTCGATGCTTGGTTTTCAGTACTCACCCGCGTTTGTTTAGCGGCAGTGGTTTTTTTACCTTTTTTACGCACCAAACATTTACACCCCAAACTCGCCCTCAAATTAATGGCTGTCGGCGCATTTCAACTCGGGTTAATGTATTGCTTCTACTACCAATCATTTCTATATTTAACCGTACCCGAAGTATTATTGTTCACTATTTTCACGCCAATTTATGTCACTCTGATCTACGATGCGCTGCATAAACAATTCTCGCCATGGTACTTACTCAGCGCAGTCATTGCGGTATTAGGTGCGGCAGTGATTAAATTTGAAGGCATCAATCAGCACTTTATTATCGGTTTTTTGGTGGTTCAAGGTGCTAACCTTTGCTTTGCGATAGGCCAAGTCGGTTACAAAAGAATTATCGAGCAAGAGCAGGCTGATATTCCACAGCACACCGTGTTTGGCTGGTTTTATTTAGGTGCTGTGTGTGTCGCTGTACCAATGTATCTATTGTTTGGTAATAGTGACAAGTTACCAACAACCTCATTGCAATGGGGAATTTTAGTTTATCTGGGTGTGATAGCTTCAGGGCTGGGCTATTTTATTTGGAATAAGGGCGCGACATTAGTTAATGCTGGCGCATTGGCTATCATGAATAATGCTTTAGTACCCGCAGGCTTAATCGTCAATATTGTGATTTGGAATCATAATGTCGATTACCCACGATTAATTATCGGCGGTGGAATTATATTATTGTCGTTATGGTTTAACGAAAGTTGGATAAAAAATAAAGTCGCAGCTCAACGCCAACCACAAAACCCGTCGTCATAGCCGCAATATAATCACCAAAAAGGCGCGATAATCGCGCCTTTTTAACACGTTGAAGCAGTCTTAAATAAACGCAAACGCATCAGCAAACATATGCTCACGTAACGCACCTTTTTCAGTACAGAAACGTTCACGCGCGGCACCCGCCATTTCAAAACGACCACACACATAAATATCATAGGCAGATAAACTTACAAAATCATCGGCAACGGCGTCCAATACATTACCAACTTTACCCTGCCAACCTTCTGGCGCTGTTTCTACCACAGGTACATAGCTAATATTGGCGTATTGCTGCGCTAGCGCCTGCATTTCATCATTCGCGTATAACTGGCACAAATCACGCCCACCCCAATAAATGAATATCGGTTGCGTTAAGCCACGGCTAATGCAGTTATCGACCATGCTACGAATATAAGAGAAACCTGTACCACCAGCAATCATCACTAATGGACGCTGACTTTCATGTCGCAACCATGCTTCACCATGCGCAGCTTCAATGGTTACTGGTTGCTGCTCTGTGAGGGCTTTTTTCATGGTTTCAACCACTTCTAACGCATAAGCATTATGCTCAGCAGCACCAATATGAAGTTCAAGCTCACCTTGACGACAAGGGCTGCTTGCAATCGAAAATGGGCGTTTATCTTTATCACCCATCACGGCTAATAAGTATTGGCCCGCTTTAAAATCGAGGGCTTGTAATGGCGTTAATAAAATACGGTATGTATTACATGCCAACGGTTCAACTGACTTTACTTCACATTGGATAGACATGGTTTTCCTCTAGTCTAACGATAATACCAAGTCACTTTCTACCTTCGCCAGACAAGCGAAAATCCAGCCTTGTGCCTGTTCTTGTGGCGTTAACATTGGCTCAAACTGATAGCTTATTTGGCCTTGCTGTTTACGGCACATACACATCGCACAAGCGCCAACCTGACAGCGATTAGGGAAAGCAATACCTGCGTCGAGCGCTGCTTGTAATACTGTTTGCTGCGCACTGGCAACAAAAGTAATGTTATTGGGCAACAGGCGTACTTGGTACATAAAAAAACTCTCAATTCAGGGCCATATTTTGCCCCTGAAACATAAAAATATCAGCTTATTGATTGTTACTAAAAATAACCATGAAAGCTTACTGATCCAGCGCCAATTGTGCCCACATGGCATCAACGCGCGCAACAATCTGGGGATCTTTAATAATCGGCGTACCCCATTCACGTTGGGTTTCTTCACCAATTTTATTGGTCGCATCAAAACCGATCTTTGAGCAACGATCTGTGGTCGCGGCAGTTAATACCGTATCACGACTTGGATCCATGCGGGTTGTAACCGCCCAAATAACATCATTCCAATCACGAACATTGACGTCGCCATCACAGATAATAATAAATTTGGCATCGGTGAATGTATTCAAACAAGCAGATACTGCGGCCATGATCTGCAAAGCTTCACCGGCAATAGTTTTATTGATACTCACAATAGCCATGCTGTGATCTGCGGCTTGTGGCGGTAAGTAACAGTCAATGATCGCCGGAAATTGCTGGCATAAGGCGGCTAATTCGGCCTCAATATTACACTCAGCATCCCTAAATCCTACCGATGAAGCTGCGGTATTTGCTAATTCTGCCGGCCATTTAATGGTGGCATCAATTCCCATTTTTGAGCCCAAGCCCACCACTGGCGACGCAAAGTCCAGTGAATCAATTGGGGTATTATCAATCATTAATGTGTCGCGAACCGGATCCATGCGCGTTGTCATGGCATTGATCACACTGTGCCAATCTCGTGCATTGACATCATCATCACACACAATCACAAATTTAGTGTACATGAACTGGCGTAAAAACGACCACACTCCCATCATGACCCGCTTAGCGTGACCAGGGTATTGCTTCTTCATTGTCACCACCGCCATGCGGTAAGAACATCCTTCCGGCGGCAAATAGAAATCGACAATCTCAGGAAACTGTTTATGCAAAATAGGCACAAACACTTCGTTTAACGCTACGCCAAGTACTGCGGGTTCATCTGGTGGACGACCCGTATAGGTACTGTGATAAATCGGATCGTTACGCATCGTAATGTGAGTGATGGTAAACACATGATGCCGTTCAACCTCATTGTAATAACCTGTATGATCGCCATAAGGGCCTTCATCGGCATATTCTTCAGGGTCGATATAGCCTTCCATTACGATTTCAGCACTGGCTGGCACTTGTAGATCATTACTGATGCTTTTAACCACTTCAGTACGACTACCACGTAATAAACCTGCAAATGCGTACTCAGATAGCGTATCAGGCACAGGGGTAACCGCACCAAGCACTGTCGCAGGATCGGCGCCAAAGGCCACTGTCACCGGAAATTTTTCTCCAGGATGGGCTTCACACCATTCACGCATATCTAACGCACCACCACGGTGAGCGAGCCAGCGCATAATCACTTTATTCTTGGCAATTTTTTGTTGGCGATATATGCCTAAATTTTGGCGTTTTTTATTTGGACCACGGGTAATGGTTAATCCCCACGTCAGCAACGGAGCGACATCACCTGGCCAGCAACTCATGACGGGGATTTTATCTAAATCAACCTCGTCACCTTGCCATATAATTTGTTGGCAAGCCGCTTTACGAAGCACTTTCGTTGGCATATTAAGCACTTGCTTAAATACCGGAATTTTATTAATTGCGTCACGTAAACCTTGAGGTGGCTCAGGCTCTTTTAAATAGGCTAACCATTCACCCACTTCACGCAATTGCTTAACATTGTCGCGCCCCATTCCCATCGCTACCCGTTGAGGGGTACCAAACAAGTTGGCCAACACTGGCATGTCATAACCTACAGGATTTTCAAACAACAATGCTGGCCCGCCAGCCCGCAAAGTGCGATCGCAAATCTCAGTCATCTCCTGATTAGGATCGACTGGCTGTTGAATACGTTGTAATTGACCTTGTTGCTCTAAATAAGCAATAAAGTCACGTAAATCCTTGTATTTCATGCGACTACCTGTAGCTAAACCAAGCCAACCAGTATCACTGATAATGGCTTGATGAGAATGATTTTTGCTAGTATAACCAGTTGTGGGACGGAAAACACCTGTCGACAAAAAAAAGAAAATACCCTTTATAATTCTGTGGTTTAACAACTGAACGTCATCAACAATGTTAAATTTCAACCAAAAAAAAACGCCACTCTAGAGTGACGTTTTTAATTCAATAACAACCAACTACATTATGATTTCTGACGACGCATTGCGTCAAAGAACTCTTCGTTAGTTTTGGTCATTGATAGCTTATCGATCAAGAATTCCATGCTATCGGTTTCACTCATTGGGTGAACGATCTTACGCAGGATCCACATTTTCTGTAGTTCATCAGCTTTTGCTAATAACTCTTCACGACGAGTACCAGAACGATTGATATCAATCGCAGGGAAAACACGCTTCTCAGCAATCTTGCGAGAAAGATGTAATTCCATGTTACCAGTACCTTTAAATTCTTCGTAGATAACTTCATCCATCTTTGAGCCAGTATCAACTAGCGCTGTTGCGATGATAGTTAAGCTACCGCCTTCTTCAACGTTACGTGCTGCACCAAAGAAGCGCTTAGGACGGTGAAGGGCGTTGGCATCCACACCACCTGTTAGTACTTTACCAGATGAAGGAATAACGGTGTTGTAAGCACGTGCTAGACGGGTAATTGAGTCAAGTAAGATAACCACATCTTTCTTGTGCTCTACTAGACGTTTTGCTTTTTCAATTACCATCTCAGCCACTTGTACGTGACGTGAAGCTGGCTCATCAAACGTTGATGCAATTACTTCGCCTTTCACAAGACGTTGCATCTCGGTTACTTCTTCTGGACGCTCATCGATAAGCAATACCATTAACTCACACTCAGGGTGGTTATGGGCAATACTTTGGGCAATGTTTTGCAGCAACATTGTTTTACCCGCTTTTGGCGGAGCAACAATCAGACCACGTTGGCCTTTACCAATCGGTGATGCTAAATCAAGAACACGTGCAGTGATGTCTTCAGTAGAACCGTTACC
This sequence comes from Photobacterium sp. Alg240-V54, assembly GCF_900537155.1. Taxonomy (NCBI): domain Bacteria; kingdom Pseudomonadati; phylum Pseudomonadota; class Gammaproteobacteria; order Vibrionales; family Vibrionaceae; genus Photobacterium; species Photobacterium sp. Alg240-V54. Next base: position 36,207 of record NZ_UNRL01000005.1, on the reverse strand, counting down.
GCGCTCCATACGCATACGTGAGTTTGCATGCAGTGGAGTAAGGTTTTCAAAAAGGATTTTATTACGAGCGTTGTCAGGTTTATCGTAGTTTACTTCGTTAACTTTCAGTAGTGCAAAGTAACGTTCGCCGTCTTTTGGTGGACGAATCTTTCCGGCAATAGTGTCGCCAGTACGAAGGTTAAAACGACGAATTTGGCTTGGTGATACATAAATATCATCTGGGCCTGCAAGGTAAGAACTGTCTGCGCTACGCAGAAAGCCGAAGCCATCTTGCAAAATCTCTAGAACACCGTCGCCAAAAATATCCTCACCACTTTTAGCATGTTGCTTAAGAATGGAGAAGATGATGTCCTGCTTACGTAGGCGGGCCAGGTTTTCCAATCCTAAACTTTCGCTAAGTGATACCAACTTAGGAATAGGTTGGCTCTTGAGTTCTGTAAGATTCATAGTGGTGGGTTTCTTGTTTGTCAAAATCGGGGTTCTATATTAGTTGAGATAAGGATGACCAATAGGGCCTGGTCAAGAAATGAACGAAAATGTAATTTCTGTGCGTTACGTTAACACTAAACGTTCTCTTCGTCTAGCATAGTCGCTAGACAAACCATGCACAACTTAGAAATTGTGCATGGCTCGCAATTATATCACTTATAAGTTCGCTTCAAGGAACTCTTTCAGCTGAGTTTTTGATAACGCGCCAACTTTAGTTGCAGCAACTGCGCCATCTTTAAACAGCAATAACGTTGGAATACCACGAATACCAAACTTTGGCGGCGTCGCCGCGTTTTGGTCGATATTTAATTTACCAATCGTTAGTTTGCCTTCATATTCATCAGCGATTTCATCAAGAATAGGGGCAATCATTTTACATGGACCACACCATTCAGCCCAAAAATCAACGAGTACCGGGCTCGCAGCATTGACAACATCAGTATCAAAACTTTCATCGGTAAGCTGCACAATCTTATCGCTCATCTTCCACTCCAACAGTGATTTTGTTAGCTGATATTGAATTAACCAGCAAATCGTTATCCTATTTGAATGGAATACGTTTCGTATTGCAACCCTAAGCTGATATTCTATAGCAATGAAGACGACACATATCACAGAGCAGAAATTTGCCGAACTAGGGTTAAACCCCCTAGTGCTAAAAGGATTGGAAGAGAAAGGGTTTCATAATTGTACCCCGATCCAGGCCTTGGCATTGCCAGTTGTGCTCACTGGCCATGATATCGCGGGACAGGCTCAAACAGGTACGGGTAAAACCCTAGCCTTTCTGACCGCTACTTTTAACCACCTATTGGAGAACCCTGCACCAGCAGAGCGTAAAACCAACCAACCGCGAGCGATCATTATGGCGCCAACGCGTGAGTTGGCGATCCAAATTTTCAATGATGCATCATCGCTACTTGCGAGCACCGGCCTTAAAGCTGGCCTTGCTTATGGCGGCGAACCTTATGAAAAACAAAAACAAGTGTTTGATGAAGGTGTCGATATTCTGATCGGTACTTGCGGTCGTATTATCGACTTCTACAAGCAACGTGTTATTGACCTTGCAAGTATTCAAGTCGTTGTTCTTGATGAAGCGGATCGCATGTTCGATTTAGGCTTTATTAAAGATATTCGCTTCTTGTTCCGTCGCATGCCTGAGCCAAAAGCGCGTTTAAACATGCTGTTCTCTGCCACGTTATCATACCGTGTTAAAGAGCTGGCTTTTGAGCACATGAATAGTCCTGAAAGCGTTGTGGTTGAACCTGAACAAAAAACAGGCCACCGTATTAAAGAAGAGCTATTCTACCCATCAAACCAAGAAAAAATGCGTTTATTACAAACGTTAATTGAAGAAGAATGGCCTGATCGTGCGATTATTTTCGCCAATACTAAGCATCGTTGTGAAGATGTTTGGGGTCACTTAGCCGCTGACGGTCATCGCGTTGGTTTGCTTAATGGCGATGTACCACAGAAAAAACGTGAGCGTATTCTAGAAGAATTCACTAAAGGTGATATTGATATCCTTGTTGCAACTGATGTTGCTGCTCGTGGTCTACATATTCCAATGGTTACCCACGTATTTAACTACGATCTTCCTGATGATGCTGAAGATTATGTTCACCGTATTGGCCGTACTGGTCGTGCCGGTGAAAGTGGTCACTCAATCAGCTTCGCTTGTGAAGAATACGCAATTAACTTGCCTGCGATTGAAACCTATATCGAGCATGGTATTCCACAATCAAAATATGATTCTGATGCCCTTTTAGATGATTTACCTGCACCGATTCGCTTACAGCGTAATCCTCGTCAAGGTGGTCGTCGTAATAACCAGCGTCAAGGTCAAGGCCAGGGGCAGTCTCGTCAGCGTAATAATCGCCGTCGTCCGCCACAAAACAAACCAGCATAAAATAAGTTAAAGTATCTCTATGGAAAGAAATTCAGTATCACCGCTTTATGCCGCAATTGATTTAGGTTCAAACAGCTTTCATATGTGGGTTGTACGTGAAGTCAATGGCAGTGTTCAGACGCTCGCTAAAATCAAACGTAAAGTACGTTTAGCGGCGGGGTTGAATAATCACAACGAACTCAGCCAAGACGCGATTCAACGCGGGCTTGACTGTTTGGCTATCTTTGCCGAACGTTTGCAAGATATCAAACCTGATCATATCCGCATTGTCGGTACTGCCGCCTTGCGTACAGCGGTCAATGCTAACGAATTTCTTTCTCAAGCTCACAGTATTCTTGGCTATCCTGTGAGCGTGATTGCGGGTGAAGAAGAAGCACGTATTATCTATCAAGGGGTAGCGCATACCTCAGGTGGCAGTGATAAACGTCTGGTGGTCGATATTGGCGGCGCCAGTACCGAAGTCATTATCGGTGAAGGTTTTGATGCCAGTGCATTGACGAGCCTAAAAATTGGTTGTGTTACATGGCTGGAGCGTTATTTTAAAGATCGCTACCTTACCTCAGTTAACTTCGATGCCGCTATTAATGGCGCTAAAGAAGCGATTGAAGCCATTATTGAGCGTTACACTCAGCAAGGCTGGGAAACCTGTGTTGGCGCAAGTGGCACCGTGCAAGCATTACAAGAAATTATGCTCGCACAAGGCATGGATGAAATCATCACTCTGCCAAAACTTAAACGCCTTCAACGCCAAGCGATGCAATATGAACGCTTGGAAGATCTTGATATTGAAGGTTTAACATTAGAACGAGCGCTAGTTTTCCCTAGTGGGTTATCGATTCTAATCGCCCTATTTGAATCATTACAAATAGAATCAATGACCCTTGCTGGCGGTGCGCTACGCGAAGGCTTAGTCTATGAAATGATGGATCAAATGCGTCATCATGATGTGTGCTCACGAACAATTATGAGCATGCAACAGCGGTTCCAATTGGATCATCACCACGCAGATAACGTGAGTGATGTGGCATTAGCATTATTAGCCCAATGTTCAAATTGGCAACTGGAACCACCAGCAGAAAACCTCCTTCAAGCGGCAGCCAAATTGCATGAAATTGGCGCTAGCATTGAATTTAAAAAAAGTGGTGAACATGCGGCTTACTTAATTAAGCACATGGACTTACCTGGTTTCACTCGCGCACAAAAAAATCTTATTGCTGAGTTATTGCGTCGTCATAACGGCCCATTAACCAGCTTACCAGAACAACATGCGTTATCAGCGCCAAGTGCTGCTCGTTTACTGCGCTTGTTACGACTAGCGATTATTTTATGCCATCGCCGCGATCAAAGCTGTTTGCCTCCCTTTAGCTTACGTATGGAAGACAACAAATTGACTTTGTTATTATCGGCGAAATGGTTGATCAATAATCCGCTCACTCGTAGCGAACTGACCCAAGAAGCTACCCGTCAAACCGATATGGGCTGGCCAATGGTAGTAACGGCACAAGACTGATTAATAGCATTACAAGCTAGCGATGAGGGTTGCCCTCTTTGCTCTAGGATCAAAAAAGGCTCCCTAAGGAGCCTTTTTTATTAGTTACCGCTTGGTAATCAGCCAGCCTTAGCCGGTAATACCACTGTGACGCAGCATTGCATCTAATTGTGGTTCACGGCCACGGAAACGCTTAAACAGCTCCATTGGCTCTTCACTACCGCCTTTTTCTAACACACAGGTTAGGAAGTCGTTTCCGGTTTGCGGGTTAAAAATACCTTCTTCTTCAAAGCGTGAGAACGCATCAGCTGATAATAATTCAGCCCACAAGTAACTGTAATAGCCCGCACTGTAGCCACCAGCAAAAATATGACTGAAGCTATGAGGGAAGCGCCCCCACTCAGGGCTTGGCACCACTGATACTTTGTCTTTAACCTCAAATAAGGTCTCTAATACTTGCGCACCAACCTCGGGATCGTAGTTAGAGTACAAGCTGAAATCAAACAATCCAAACTCAAGCTGGCGTAAAATAAACATCGCTGATTGGAAATTCTTCGCCGCGAGCATTTTATCAAGCATCAGTTTTGGTAACGGCTCACCGGTCTCGTAATGGCCCGAAATAAACGCTAATGCCTCTTCTTGCCAACACCAATTTTCAAGAAATTGACTTGGTAGCTCTACTGCATCCCACGGCACACCATTAATGCCAGATACCGCAGCCACATCAATCTGGGTTAGCATATGGTGAATACCGTGACCCGTTTCATGGAACAAGGTCGTCACTTCGTTATGGGTAAACAGCGCTGGCTGATCGCCCACGGGACGGTTAAAGTTACAAGTTAGATACGCCACTGGTGTTTGTAGACTACCGTCGATACGTGTACGACGCACCACGCACTCATCCATCCATGCGCCACCACGCTTGTGCTCACGAGCATACAAATCTAAGTAGAAGCTACCGCGGAGTGTGCCTTGGCTGTCAAAGATGTCATAGAAGGTCACCGACTCGTGCCACACTTCCACACCTTGACGTTGTTTGATTTCAAGACCAAATACACGCTTTAGTACTTCAAATAAACCTGCAACTACCTTTTGTTCCGGGAAGTATGGGCGTAATTCTTCATCTGAAATACTGTAACGATGCTGCTTTAATTTTTCAGAATAAAACGCAAAATCCCACGGCTCTAATTGCTCAACACCGAACTCATTGCGAGCATAGTCACGAAGCTCAGTCACTTCACGCTCACCTTGCGGTTTAGCGCGATCAGCTAAGTCATTTAAAAAGCCCAGCACTTGATCGGTCGATTGTGCCATCTTGGTCGCCAGTGATTTTTCACCGTAATTGCTAAACCCTAATAAACTCGCGACCTCATGGCTAAGTTTAAGTTTTTCCGCAATAATTTCTGAGTTATCAAACTCACCCGCATTAGGACCACGATCAGAGGCGCGAGTACTGAATGCTTGATACATTTCAGCTCGTAATTCACGATTTTCACAATACGTCATCACTGGTAAATACGATGGAATATCAAGCGTAAACAAGTAACCTTGCTCACCTTTGGCTTCTGCATTCGCTTGTGCTGCTTGTAATGCAGATTCAGGCAAGCCACGCAGTTGCTCAACATCGGTGATCACTTTGCTCCATGCCATAGTCGCGTCTAAGACATTATTACTAAAGGTTGAAGCAAGTTCAGACAAACGCTTACTGATATCACCAAAACGCTGCTGTTGCTCTGCAGGTAAACCAATGCCTGATAACTCAAACGCTTTTAGCGCATCATTTACGGCTTTTTGTTGGGCTTGACCCAAATCAGCAAAATCGTCATTGGTTTGAATCATTTTATAGGCGTCATAAAGGCCTTTATGTTGTCCAACCCAAGTGGCGTAATCTGACAATAACGGTAAGCAGCTTTCATACGCTTGACGTAACTCAGGGCTATTTTTGACCCCATTAAGATGGCCAACCGGAGACCAAATACGTCCAAGACGATCATCTAATTCAGCCAATGGACGACAAATTGTGTCCCAGGTTGGCATTGGTAATTGAGATAGCACTGATTCAACGTTGTTGCGGCAATCAGTGATCGCTTGTTCAACCGCAGGTTTAATGTGCTCTGGTTTAATATGAGCAAACGGTGGCAAATCAGTCATCGTCAATAATGGGTTAGACATACGCTTTTCCTTTATTTTTATCTTATTATTAACATGCGCCCGCGATAGATAAATTTCAATCCTTTGCTCGGTTTAGAGTATAAAAAGGTAGAAATAGCGCATTTCCTCAATCTTGATAGTAGCAAAGGTTGGCACCATGGTTGGATATTGGTGAATAATTGACGATAATAGCCACTAGCACCCCTGCTTTAGATACCGATAGAGACTAATTTCATGCTGAGTTATCGCCACAGCTTTCACGCTGGCAACCACGCAGATGTGGTTAAACACATTGTTCAAAGCCTAATTCTGGATGCACTCAAGCAAAAAGATAAACCGTTCGTGTATCACGATACTCACTCAGGTGTTGGTCGTTACGATCTGCAAGATGAGCGCAGTGAAAAAACCGGTGAGTTTAAGCAAGGTATCGCCCGTATTTGGTCACGCGATGATATTCCAACCGAAATTAGCGCATATATTGAGGCAATTAAGGCCCTTAATGACAGCGATGAGTTACGTTACTACCCAGGCTCACCTAAGGTGGCACGTGCACAGATTCGTGATCAAGACCGCATGGTGTTAACCGAATTACACCCAAGTGATTTTCCATTATTGCTGCAAGAGTTTCGTGGTGATCGCCACGTTAAAATGTACCAAGAAGATGGCTTTGCACGTTTAAAAGCCAGCTTGCCACCCAAAGAACGTCGCGGAGTGGTGTTAATTGATCCTCCTTATGAGCTTAAGCACGAATACCAAGATGTGGTGAAAGCGATTAAGCAAAGCCATAAACGTTGGGCAACAGGTACTTACGCAATTTGGTACCCTGTGGTTTACCGCGAAACAATTGATAATATGCTTCAAGGCCTAAAAGATTTAGACATTCGCAATATTCTTCAAATTGAGCTAGGGGTTGAACCCGATACAGAAGAGCGTGGTATGACAGCCTCAGGCATGATTGTGATTAACCCACCATGGAAACTTGCGACTCAAATGGAACAAATCCTGCCATGGTTGCAACAAGCCATAGCACCGAATCATGGTCACCATAAAGTTGAGTGGATCGTACCGGAATAACAAACTAGCGTTACTTTTGCACAATAAACAGCCACATTTCTTGGTGGCTGTTACATTTATTGGGTTGCAATCATCATTTTCGATGATAAAGTAATTTATTAATCGGTTTTTCCGATTTTAAATCCTCGTCACTCAGCCCAATCTTGATTACACTAGGTGACAGTGAATATTCATAACATCTATTGGAGTAAAGTCATGGCAAAGCATTTTGATTACATCTGCATCGGTGGTGGTAGCGGTGGTATTGCATCAGCAAACCGTGCGGCAATGTATGGTGCTAAAGTAGCAATCATTGAAGCAAAAGCCCTTGGTGGTACTTGCGTTAATGTCGGTTGTGTACCTAAAAAAGTTATGTGGCACGGTGCTCAAATCGCTGAAGCTATGCACCTTTACGCGAAAGATTACGGCTTTGATGTTGATGTAAAAGGATTTAACTGGAGCAAACTGGTTGAAAATCGTGAAGCATACATCAGCCGTATTCATAGCTCTTACGACAACGTACTGGGTAAAAACAACGTTGAAGTGATCAACGGCTTTGCGACTTTTGTTGATGCCAAAACAATTGAAGTCAACGGTGAGCATTACAGCGCCGATCATATTTTGATCGCCGTTGGTGGTGAGCCAAGCATTCCAAATGTACCTGGCGCTGAATACGGTATTGATTCCAACGGTTTCTTTGAGCTTAATGAGCAACCTAAGCGCACAGCAATTGTTGGTGCCGGTTATATCGCCGTAGAAATCGCTGGCGTATTAAGTGCACTAGGTACTGATACTCACCTGTTTGTACGTAAAGAATCACCACTACGTAGCTTCGATCCAATGATTGTTGAGACCTTAGTTGAAGTTATGGCAGCTGAAGGTCCAACCCTTCACACTCACTCAACGCCTAAACAAGTGGTTAAAGAAGCTGACGGTTCAATTACATTGCATTTTGAAAACGGCGAGTCACACAATACCGACTTACTGATTTGGGCAATTGGTCGTCATCCAGCGACTGACAAAATCAACCTTCAAGCAACCGGTGTTGAAACCAATGCGCGTGGCTACATCAAAGTAGACCAATACCAAGCAACCAATGTTGAAGGTATCTACTGTGTGGGTGACATCATGGAAGGTGGTATCGAGCTAACACCAATTGCGGTTAAGGCTGGTCGTCAATTATCTGAGCGTCTGTTTAATAACAAGCCAGAAGCCAAGATGGATTACACCTTAGTACCTACGGTTGTGTTTAGCCACCCGCCAATCGGCACCATTGGTCTAACGACCCAAGAAGCGATTGAGCAATACGGCGAACAGAATGTCAAAGTCTACCAATCAGGCTTTACAGCAATGTATACCGCAGTCACCAGTCACCGTCAGCCATGTAAAATGAAATTGGTATGTGCTGGTGCAGATGAGAAAGTGGTTGGTCTACATGGTATTGGTTATACCGTTGATGAAATGATTCAAGGTTTTGGTGTGGCAATGAAGATGGGCGCGACGAAAGCCGATTTTGATAGCGTAGTTGCTATTCACCCAACCGGCTCTGAAGAGTTTGTTACCATGCGTTAATCGCACTAACGCTTGATATTAAGCTGGCTTATCCTTTTTTAGAAATTGGATAACCAGCTTTTTTTTGGGCGATTAACCGTGGTGGTGGTGATGTCCATCTTCATGGTTATGACCACAACCACATGTTGGTGCAATCACTGTTTGAATTGGGGTTAGCGTAATTTTTGCTAATAATTCTTCTGTGCTGACGGTATTTAATAAATGCATATTTTCAGCATTAACCGCCATAGGATCTTCAATCGCACGCTGGGTTTGCATTACCGCAACCACTTGTTCAGTCACAGCCGCAGGTAATGACAACTCACGGATCACTTTAAGTTCATTGTTAGCTGTATCTAATGCCATCATTGATAATGCTAGTGTTGGTGTCGTTGGCTGCTGAAAATATTCAGCGGGGATCGCTGCCGCATTAAATTGAATATCAAACGCAAGCTCTGCCAATTTAAAGACGACTAAACAACCACCATTATCAGTTTTCATCAACCCAAACTCAGCGGTGGCTTCTGCCATCATCTGCTGCTCGTCTGCGGTGATACCGTTTAAACCGATAAAAACAATATTGCTCATATCATTGCGGAACATCTCAATAACGGCGCCATCGCCGGCAACAAATGGATGTTCATCAATGATCTGACCGACATGAAATTGCTGATTTGAATGTGCTGTCATAGTGGTGTACCTCATCGTTATTTATGCTCAATCGTTTCAGTTTACACCAAATCAATCAGCAGTTATGTTATCAATTTATTATTAACCATTACTCATAAAATAACAATACAACAAAAATCCAAAACACTATTACCTAATGGTAACAATACTCCGAATTAAGATGCAAAAAAAAAGCCCTAACAAAAAGTTAAGGCTTTAATATATAACAATTAATTTTATTTTTTATTGTGCTGGGGCGAAATCTGCTGCTGCTGCACGGTGAGCGGTATAAATTGCTTCGCCATCGCTTTCTGCATCAAAGATAACCTTAACATCAGGGCTAAATAAAATAACATCACCAACTTCAGCAACATATTTAGTGCCTGCTTCATCACGCACAACAATTTTACCTTTGGTGATTACCTTGTACTCAACAGAATCGTAAAAGTATTCAAATTCAACCCCAGGTGCCATTGTGAAATGACCAATGGTTAATGCATTGCTGTTATTGGTTACAGCAACTTCAGCCATATCACTTTTTAAACCTTCAACTTCAAGTAATTTGCTTAGATCGTTAAGCTTAAAAGAACCTGATTTGATCAGTGTAATACCTGGCTTAGTTGTTAATGTTGTCATCAGTAGCGCCTTATTTTTATAGTAAGACCACAGTCAATACGGTGATCTTATTGGGTACAGATGATCAAATTACCATGACAGCAATTGGATCTATTATTGGATTTGGGTGTAACAAAAATTAATGTCGGTTATTATTAGAGGCTACGTAATAACCCCTGCCGACTATCTATTTATGAACATCATCTTGAGTGATGTTTTCTGATGCCACAAGTGTAACTCAGCACTTAAAATCAACAATAGCTTAAAAATATAAATACTATTACCACACGGTAACAATCAATACCATGTTCACTGCAAATGTTATTAATCGCTCTTTTGTTTTAAAAAGTCAGCCCTCCATACTTAAAGCAGAAAAATAGCAGCCTCGAATAAAAAACCCAAATAATCGCATAATTAACCAACTTTTTTAGTTGTAGACTATTCCATCTATTCAATAAAAAATGTAATCTTCGACTCCTTATTTATAGAATAATAGTGAATAGTTATTCTATTAGACCTCGGGGACACCCCCATTAATTCGGCCGTATCTACCAGTAGGTTATAAACAAATATGCATCAACAAGCAGCAGCGCCACCAAAAAACATCAACAACTGGCTAATGTTTATCATTCCATCGTTAATTGGAGTGTTTTTATTTATGGCACCGATTAACTTTGATGGTGATATCACTATTCCCATCGCTGTATTAGCAAAAACGATTCAAAGCCATTTTGAAAATTCATTAACATCGATTGTGACTGCTGTTATCAGTTTTACCGCTGTGATGTCTATTATCACTAAACTGTTTAAGCCCAGCTTTATTGTTCGCAATAGCTTTATTAATGGCTTACTCAACCCATCGCTAATGTGGTTTATCGTCCAACAGCTGGGTGCTGCTTTTGCGGTAATGACCTACTTTAATATCGGCCCGGTGATGTTTCGTAACGACGCCACGGGTGGCTTAGTGCTCAATAATTTATTGCCAGTATTATTTTCAGTGTTTATTTTTGCGGGCTTATTACTGCCGCTATTGCTCAATTTTGGACTACTGGAATTCTTTGGCACCCTATTTACCCGTATCATGCGCCCTATTTTTGGCCTACCAGGTCGTTCATCAGTTAACTGTATTGCATCATGGTTAGGCGATGGCTCAGTGGGAGTATTACTGACCAGTAAGCAGTATGAATCAGGCATGTATACTCAACGCGAAGCTGCTGTTATTGGTACCACATTCTCAGCGGTATCAATCACGTTTAGTTTAGTGGTGATTGCTCAAGTAAATTTAGAGCATATGTTTGCCCCATTTTACTTAACGGTATGTTTAGCAGGTTTAGTAGCAGCAATCATTGTGCCGCGTCTGCCACCATTATCACGTAAGAAAAATGTCTATATCAATGGCACCACAGAATCATCTCACGATGAAACAGTACCAGCAGGACACAATGTTTTTTCTTATGGGCTTGAGCAAGCACTTAAAAAAGCCGCAGAAGTAAAAAGCATCCCTGCAATTGCACTTGATGGACTTAAAAACGCGGTTGATATGGTGTTTGGCGTGCTGCCAGTGGTAATGGCGATTGGTACGGTGGCATTAGTGGTTGCGGAAAATACCCCAATTTTCGATTACCTTGGTATGCCATTTATTCCGTTCCTAGAATTGCTGCATATTCCTGAAGCAGAAGCGGCATCTAAAACTATCGTGGTTGGTTTTGCAGATATGTTCTTACCATCAATTTTGGCATCAACCATTCAAAGTGATATGACCCGCTTTATTATTGCAGCGATGTCAGTGACTCAATTGATTTACATGTCTGAAATTGGCGCACTATTAATTGGTAGTAAAGTACCGGTTAAAGCATGGGAATTATTTGTGATCTTTATTTTGCGTACACTAGTAACGTTACCAGTGATTGCATTAATGGCTCATTTGATTTTCTAACCCACTGTTAGTAAAACAAAAGGCGACCACACGGTCGCCTTTTTACTAGCTAAACATCAGCCTATTAGCCTTTGTAAATCTTGGGATTAAACACATCCCGTAGCCAATCACCGAGCAAGTTAATCACTAATACTAAGGTAATTAATACAATGCCAGGGAAGGCGGTGATCCACCATGAGCCTGAGAAAATATAGTTAAAACCAATACTGATCAGTGAGCCTAATGACGGCTGATCCACCGGTAAACCTAAGCCTAAAAATGAGAGTGCCGCTTCTGACATAATTGCATTGGCAACCTGCACTGTAGAAATCACTAAAATCGGTGACAAACAGTTCGGCAAAATATGACGGAACATGATTCGTGGCGCGCGAAAGCCCATCACTTTGGCCGCTTCAACATACTCTTTCTTTTTCTCTGCCAATACTGAGGCACGTACCGTTCGCGCATACTGTGGCCATTCAGCAAAGCCAATGATCACCACTAGCATGATCACTGCATACTGAGCATAGGTCTCTGCCCCTAACGCAGTGCGGAAAATTGCCGAGACAATGATCGCCACCATCATGGTTGAAAATGATAGCTGCACATCAGCAATACGCATCAGCAAGCTATCAATCCGCCCACCAAAGTAACCCGCAGTTAAGCCGACAATGACACCAATGGTTAATTGCAATGCCACTGCTAACAAACCAATCGTCAGTGATAATCGCATCCCATATAAAATGGTCGAATAAATATCTCGGCCTTGATCGTCGGTACCTAACACAAAGCTTTGATCGCCATCCTCCATCCATGCTGGCGGTAACTCCGAATCCATAATATCGATTGACGATAAATCATAAGGATTGGTTGGTGCGATAAAAGGCGCAAATAGTGCCGCAGTAGCAAAACTAATAAAAACAGCAAAACAAACCATTGCTACTTTATCTTTGAGAAAATAATAAACAATGTCGGAATTTTTAAAACGCTGCCAACGACTTGGTGCAACGGTGCTAATACTTTCCATGACTTATGCTCCCTTGCCCGTCAAATCTACTGTTGGGTTAACCAAGCCATAAAGCAGGTCAACAATGGTATTCGTTACCACAAAAATAAGGCCGACAAAAATCACATAAGCGGTGATCAACGGCGTATCAACTCGATTAATGGCATCTAAAAATAATAGTCCTGTGCCTGGCCACTGAAATACACTTTCGGTCAAAATGGTGTAGGCAATCATGGTACCAATCTGCACCCCACCGACAGTTAATACCGGCAACATGGTGTTCTTCAATGCATGCTGATAATAGACCTTATTCATTGGCAAACCTTTTGCCTTGGCGAACTTAATGTACTCCGAGCTTAAAACTTCCAACATTTCAGAGCGTACTAAACGAATAAACAATGGCAGCATAATCGAAGCTAACGCGATACATGGCAGCACTAAATGTTTGAGGCCATCGACGGTAAAGAAACCTGACTCCCAACCTAAGTAATTTGCGGTTTCACCGCGTCCAAATGACGGTAACCACCCAAGTTCAATCGAGAACACATACATCAACATGATCGCGGTTAAGAACACCGGTATTGAAATACCAATACTACTAAACGCCATTACCGCTTTAGTAAACACGCTCCGTGGATGAATAGCGGAATATACCCCGAGTGGAATCGACACTAAAATAATGATCACTGTCGCACCAAACACTAACTCTAAGGTGGCTACTAATTTATCTAAAATCACCTCTGTTGCTGGACGCTTAAAGGTGTATGAGGTGCCTAAATCCCCTTGAATGGCATTGCTAAGAAAACGACTGTATTTAGTCACAAATGGATCGTTAAGACCTAAGTCATCACGTAATTGTTGACGTTCAGCTTCTGATACCGATTGGCCGACGAGCTCTCGTAACGGATCGCCAAGGTTATCCTGAATGGCAAATGCCACCAGACTGATCACAAACATCACTATCAGTGCCTGAAACAGGCGTTTGACCAGAAACGAAAACATTCCCTGCCCCTTTTAATTCATCCTGAAAAAATGCCGGAGCAAGCCCCGGCACTCGTATTTAGCTATGGCTTACTAAGGTTATTTCTCGTCAACCACCAGATCACCAAAGTATGGTTGTTCCATTGGGTTCACGATATCGGCTGCATGAACATTGGTGCGCGCACCCCATGCAATACTTTGCCAATGTAATGGCACAAATGCCGCTTCGTTATATAGCGTCGCTTCTACTTGTTTTAACATTGCGGCACGCTTAGCAGGATCAGTTTCAACATTGGCCTCAGTCACTAACTTATCGACCTCTGGGTTAGAATAAAAACCACAGTTATATTGGCCTTTACCTGTTTTTTCGTTACGAGTCATAGTCAAAAACTCGGTCATGTTAGCAGAGTCTTCCGTATCTGCATGCCAACCAATCATCATCATATCAGCAGCACATTTATCAAACTCAGGCCAGTACTGCGCCTTAGGTAAGGTTTTCAAATCAACCTTAATCCCAATTTTTGATAGCATAGCTGCGGTTGCTTGAGCAATTTTGGCATCGTTCACGTAACGGTTATTTGGCGCTAACATGGTCAATGTAAAGCCATTTTCATAACCAGCTTGTTTCATTAATTGCTTGGCTTTTTTAACATCATAACGTGGCACTAACGCACTATCATGACCTTGATAACCCGCTGGGCTTTGTTGGCCAGCAGCGGTTGCAAAACCTTTCATAATTTTTTTCACAATGCCTTCATTATTAATCGCATGCACGATTGCTTGACGGACACGGACATCTTTTAATGCTGGATTGCTATTTTGGTTCATTTGAAAAGAAATAATACGTGTACCCGGTAAGGTTACTAAATCAACCCCATCAGCACTTTTAAGACGCTTATGATCATTTGGTGCGACATGGTCAATCATGTCGACACCACCTGAAAGTAGCGCCGCAACACGAGTGGCATCTTCTTTAATCGGCAAGAGCGTAATGGTATCAACGTTACCTTTCGAATCTTTATCCCAGTAATCAGCAAAACGGGTAAATTCAACTTTTACCCCTTGCTCTCGCTGGGTTACCGTAAAGGGGCCAGTACCAGAAATATTGGTTGAAGCAAATGAATTACCATGCTTAGCAACTTCGGCTTTGTCTTTACCATCAGCGGTCTTACCGCTGTAAAATTTGCTGTCCATTGGGAAAATGTAGGTCGCAGTTTGAAGTACCAATGGGTAAGCACCTTTGGAGATAATATCGACGGTATAGTCATCGACTTTTTTCATTGCAGAATATGGTTCAAAAATGGCTTTAAAATCTGGTGATGACTGCAGACGATTAAAGGTCCAAATTACATCGTCAGCGGTCAGGGGATTACCTGAGTGAAATTTCACCCCTTGACGTAATGTAAATCGAAAAGTATTGGCATCAATGCGCTGCCAGCTTTGTGCTAGACGCGGCTCAAAATCCATTTGCTGAGTAAAACGTACTAGCGGATCAAACACCATGTGCGATAGCTGTAGTGTGCCGCCAGATAGTTGCTCATGAGGATCAAGTGATACTGGATCTGACGCATAACCTAACTTTAAATCTGCCGCGGTAACGCTAAAACTCAAACCTGCAGCAATCAATGCTAGTGCTAATTTATTCTTGATGGTTTTCATTGCATAACTCCTTTATGCCCAAGCGCTGTCGCTTAGTATTTATTTTATTTTTCCTTGATAACAACCGCTTAAGCACGTTGCTGAGGTTTGATTTCTAACCCTTTAAATTCAGGCATTAACGAAATCAAATGCTGACTATATTGATGCTGTGGTGCGGTAAATAATTGTTCCGTTGCAGCGACTTCTAACAATGTTCCTTGTTGCATCACGCCGATTCGATCACACATTTGACGAATAACCGGTAAATCGTGACTAATAAACAACATCGTCAAATTAAGTTCATCTTGTAGATCTTTTAATAGGTTTAGAATCTGGGCTTGTACCGAAACATCCAGTGCCGATGTTGGCTCATCACAAATCAATAATCGTGGTCGAGTTGCCAATGCGCGTGCAATCGAAATCCGCTGACGTTGGCCGCCTGAAAACTCATGCGGAAATTTAATGCCTGCTGCGCGTCCTAAACCAACATGATCCAATAAATCATTCACTATCTGACGGGTTTGGGCCTCATTATGAGTTAACTTATGAAATCGAATCGGTTCAGCAATAATGTCAAAAATGCGCATTCTAGGATTCATTGAGGTATACGGGTTTTGAAACACCATTTGCATTTGACGACGCAGAGGACGCCGATCCGCCTCACTTTTTAGCGCAGTCAGATCAATACCTTCAAAACGTACTTTGCCGCTATTAGGTGGATACAAACCAGCAATCACTCGTGCAATAGTTGATTTACCAGAACCTGACTCACCAACTAAGCCAAACGTTTCGCCTTCAGCAATATCAAAACTGACATCATTATTGGCTTGCACATATTCACGTCGACTTTCAAACAATGAATCTTTGGTAATAAAGCGTAAGTTAATGTTTTCAACCTCAAGCAACGCCCCTTCATAAGCCCGCTGATCTTGGCTTTGTCCTAACCAATGATTTTTGACATCTAATGCAGGTGCTTGTTGAGCATCTTCAATATAAGTCACCAATGGAAAACGTTTCAGTTTTATATCAGAGCGAGGAACGGCTGAAATTAAACTTTGAGTATAAGGATGTTGTGGCCGACGCAGCACTTGCTCGGTGGTTCCCATTTCGACTAAATCACCACGATACATCACCGCGACCCGATCAGTGACATTTGATACCACGCCCATATCATGAGTAACCAACATACAACCCACATTTTTCTGGACGCATAAATCACGGATCAACGTTAATATTTGATCTTGAATCGATACATCCAATGCAGTAGTTGGCTCATCAGCAATAATTAAATCTGGCTCACCCGCTAACGCAATAGCAATCACTACCCGTTGACGCATACCACCTGAAAATTGGTGCGGATATTGTTTAATCCGTAGTTGAGGTTCTGGAATGCCCACTTGTTCCATCAATGCCAATGCACGTTTAACTGCTTCAGCTTGTGACACCTTCAAGTTAGTAATAATGGTTTCAGTTAATTGCTGCTCAACCGTAAACAAGGGGTTTAATGAGGTCATTGGATCTTGGAAAATAAACCCAATTTTTGAGCCTCGTACTTGACGCATTTGCTCAGGCGTTAACCCTGAGATTTTATTGCCATCGAGAAAAACCTCACCACTGGCAATTTGTCCAGGAGGGCTTAATAAATCAATCACGGCATTACCTACCGTCGATTTACCTGCACCAGATTCTCCAACAACACCGACAATTTCACCGCGCTCAATGGTGAATGACAATGATTTTACTGCTGCATGGGTACCATGACGCGAGGGATATTCTATACGAAGATTTTTTACTTCTAATAATGCCATTATCAGACTCCACCACTGGCAGCATCCTGCCGATCTGAAAAATTAAATCCTTTTCATGCCAATACTATTGTCTGATTGCATGCCTTCCATTCAATCTGTCAAAAATATTACAAAAAAGCAACAATACAAAGTAAAAAACTATCATTAATTGTATTTATTGAATATTTATATTATAAAAATGCATCTATAAACAATAGGGAACTAAACAAATAGCAGTTCATAACACACTGAATAAACAATAAACAAGCCAATAAACCACCACAAAAAACCACTCAACTGTAATAATTAAAAATAATCATCATGAATATATTTTCAAAAAAAACCACACCCCCAATTAACATTTATTAAACAAAATATCGCTTTTAAAAAAATACATAGTGATAAAAACCACTACAAAAATAAAAATCAGCGTATAAAACTAGATACAAACTAAATATCAACACTTAAAACAATGGTCGTTACAGCATATTTGCGCGGCTTTTAAGCATTTGCTAACGGTTATGGCTGTGTGATGATTTTCATTTCCTACCGACGAAAAAAAACCTGAATCTTTCGATTCTGGTTTCTTAATGGTGGTCGGTGAAGAGCTAGATTCTAATATAGGTGAACCCTCACCCTCTGGCTTTAAACCAATGATACCGATTTACTTTTATACCGACGAAAAAAAACCTGAATCTTTCGATTCAGGTTTCTTAATGGTGGTCGGTGAAGAGCTAGATTCTAATATCAGCGAACCCCCGCCCCTCTGGCTTTAAACCAATGATACCGATTTACTTTTATACCGACGAAAAAAAACTGAATCTTTCGATTCTGGTTTCTTAATGGTGGTCGGTGAAGAGCTAGGTTCTAATATCAGCGAACCCCCGACCCTCTGGCTTTAAACCAATGATACCGATTTACTTTTATACCGACGAAAAAAAACCGTATCTTTCGATTCAGGTTTTCTTAATGGCGGTCGGTGAAGAGCTAGATTCTAATATCGGTGAACCCCCGACCCTCTGGCTTTAAACCAATGATACAAATTTACTTTTATGCAGACGAAAAAAAACCGTATCTTTCGATACGGTTTTCTTAATGGTGGTCGGTGAAGAGGGATTCGAACCCCCGACCCTCTGGTCCCAAACCAGATGCGCTACCAAACTGCGCTATTCACCGACAATGTTTAGGCTTACAAGGCCAAGGTCTCTAATACAAGATAACCTGAATAATGGGGTGGCTAACGAGGCTTGAACTCGCGACAACCGGAATCACAATCCGGGACTCTACCAACTGAGCTATAGCCACCATTGTAAGTGGTCGGTGAAGAGGGATTCGAACCCCCGACCCTCTGGTCCCAAACCAGATGCGCTACCAAACTGCGCTATTCACCGACTAAATCTTTCTACGTGATGCATTATCACGAAATAATTCTGTGTGCTTGTAAAACAAGCGGGCTTTAAAAGCCAACATGCTGATTGGGAGATCAACACATTATAATATGGGGTGGCTAACGAGGCTTGAACTCGCGACAACCGGAATCACAATCCGGGACTCTACCAACTGAGCTATAGCCACCAATGTTTTGTTACCTTTGCCAATACGACCGGATGATGGTGCGCCCGAAAGGATTCGAACCTTCGACCTTTGGCTCCGGAGGCCAACGCTCTATCCAGCTGAGCTACGGGCGCCTTGCCCTATCGACGGAGGTGAATATTACGGATCAGAACGCAACTCGGCAAGTGTTTTTTTTTATTTTTATTCTGCTCGCTGCATTTATCAACAAATCGACGTTGATTCGTGTCATAGATAGTACAACATCGAATTTGGTCATTGAATACAGTTGCTATACTTACAATATTGCAACATCTACTTACGGTGTAAATCACACGCTGGGTAAACCACGTTGAATCACCCCCGAATACAACTGGACGTATATAAAGGTAAATAAATGGATCTATTTTTACGACCGTGGCTAATCGCTATTTGTACAGGTATCGGCTTATCAACCACCGTTATTGCCGCTGATATGTCTACCACAGCAATCAGTGAGCGCATAAAGCCTGTAGGAAGTGTTCACCTTGAAGGCTCCACCCCTGTCGCTGTCGCAACGACCTCAGCCCGAACAGCTCAGGCTATTTATGACCAATATTGTGCCTCGTGTCATAACAGTGGCTTAATGGGAGCACCAAAAAAAGGTGATGCTGATGATTGGGCTGCCAGAGTCAGCCAAGGAGATGCGGTTCTTGCTAAGCATGCAATTGAAGGTTTTAACGCTATGCCAGCCAAAGGAACGTGCATGGATTGTAGTGATGATGAAATTGTTGCAGCCATTAACTATATGATCAAACCCAACTAACAGCAGTGATTAATCAGCCAGTATATTGCAGCCAAAGTCAGGGGGATCGCTCCCCCTGCATAATAATCAGTCAATTAAGCGCTATTTTTTAAATAGATTACGAATATTGGCAATATGGGCTTGGCCTTTTTGCATTCGCTCTTCGGCAGTGACCGGTTTACGTTCGTTTTCCCACTCTAAATCATCCTGCGGTAACTCGTATAAGAATCGACTCGGCTCTGGCTTGATCAGCTCACCATATTGACGTCGTTCTTTACACAGCGTGAACGTTAGCTCTCGTTGCGCGCGGGTGATCCCCACATAAGCCAATCGGCGCTCTTCATCAACATTATCTTCATCAATACTGGTTTGATGCGGCAAAATGCCCTCTTCAGCACCGACTAAAAACACATATGGAAACTCTAGCCCTTTTGATGCATGTAACGTCATTAGCTGTACTTGATCAGCATCAGTGTCATCTTCCCCACGCTCCATCATGTCGCGCAGAGTTAAACGCTGTACCACTTCTTTCAGAGTCTTAACTTCATTGTCATAGTTATCACCTTCCAAATCAGCGGTGATCCAACTGTAGAGATCGGAGACATTTTTCATTCTCATTTCTGCAGCTTTAGGACTGGCAGATGTTTCGTAGAGCCAATCTTCATAATGAATATCACGCACCAATTGGCGTACAGCCGCCACAGTATCACCACGTTCCGCGTTATCAGTTAACTGATTAATCCAATGGGTAAAACGTTGCAGAGACTCCAACCCACGGCCAGAAAGGTGCTGCTCAAGCCCCATTTCAAAACTGGCAGCAAATAAACTTTTTCCGCGCATATTGGCGTACGTTCCCAACTTTTCGAGCGTAACTGGACCAATTTCACGTCGTGGCGTATTCACAATCCGTAAAAAAGCATTATCGTCATCAGGATTAGTTAATACTCGCAGATAGGCCATCATATCTTTGATTTCAACCCGTGAGAAAAACGAAGTACCACCCGAAATTTTATACGGAATTCGGTTTTGCATCAGCGCTTTTTCAAATAATCGCGATTGGTGGTTACCGCGGTATAAAATCGCATAATCTTTATAAGCGGTATTATTCATAAACCGATGCGCAATTAATTCACCCACCACTTTTTCAGCTTCATGCTCTTCATTCTTAGCCGTCAACACTTTCAACATCGCCCCATCAGGGATCGCTGAAAACAGGGCTTTTTCAAATAAGTGCGGGTTATTAGCAATAAGAATGTTTGCCGTTCGTAGAATACGACTGGTCGAACGATAATTTTGCTCAAGTTTAACCACTTTAAGATTGGGAAAATCTTTATTGAGTAAGGCTAAGTTTTCTGGCTGCGCGCCACGCCACGAATAAATCGACTGATCATCATCACCAACCACAGTAAATCGGGCTCGCTCACCAACCAATAGCTTGACGAACAAATACTGACTGGTGTTGGTATCTTGGTACTCATCCACCAGCAAATAGCGAATTCGATTTTGCCAGCGTTGACGCACTTCTTGATTATCACGCAACAATAATACTGGCATTAAAATCAGATCATCAAAATCAAGCGCATTATAAGCCTTCATCTGCCGTTGATACATTTCATAACAATGGGCAAATAATTGATCACGTTCAGTTTGAGCACGGCCAGCAGCATCAACTGGCGCTAACATGTCATTTTTCCAATTCGAAATTGTTGACTGCAGTTGCTTTAATAAATCTTTATCGCCATCGAGCTCTTCTTCGGTCAATTCCTTTAATAACGCCATCTGATCTTGATCGTCAAACAATGAAAAATTGGCTTTTAAGCCTAAATATTTACATTCTCGACGCACGATATTCAGTCCTAAGGTATGGAAAGTTGACACCATTAACCCTTTGGATTCTTGACGACCTAATGTTTGGCCGACACGCTCTTTCATTTCACGTGCAGCTTTGTTGGTAAAGGTCAATGCCGCAATGTTACGCGCCTTATAATCACATTGCTGAACCAAGTAAGCGATTTTATTGGTAATAACACGAGTTTTACCTGAGCCGGCGCCGGCTAACACTAAGCACGGTCCGGAAACGTATTTAACTGCTTCTGTTTGCCTTGGGTTCAGTTTCATTAGTTATCCTGACGTCATTAAAAACGGGCGCATTTTAACGCGCTTTGATTACAACTCTATTCACTTTTGCTCGAATGGCATTGTCGCAATTCATCAACATTTATTCCAAGTTCATTACTTAAAGCAACTGAATCACTAGATCTGTGCTAGACATATTGATGTATAGGTTAGATAAATCACAACCAGTTGCACCAAATTCTTAACTGAATTAAATGTTAATTATATAAAAGTAAATAATAGTTACATTACTGTTAAATAATGAAATAATATTTAACAGTTCTCATATTGCTTAAATTTAGGAGATTTCATGCGAAAAATCGCAGCCATTGCTACTATTGTCAGTTTGACATTAGGGATATCAGCTTGTGACCAAAGTGAATCCAAAAAGCCAACCCAACAAGCAGCAAAAAGTGTGGCTGTTGGTACACTTAGCGTTACTTCTCATCCACAAGCTATTCACGTCGAACTTCCTGGCCGTAGTAAAGCTTACCTTGAAGCTGAAGTTCGTCCTCAAGTATCAGGCATTATCACTGAGCGTAGCTTCAAAGAAGGCAGCAGCGTCAGTAAAGGCCAATCATTATATAGTATCGACTCAGCACCTTATAACGCTGCCTACCTCAGCGCTAAAGCCAGTTTAGCTCAAGCACAAGCCAATCTAGATTCAGCAAAGGCACTGGCTCAACGCAGTGAAACTTTGGTTAACCGTGGCGCTATCAGCAAACAAACTTATGATGATAATAAAGCAAAATATAAAGTTGCTCTCGCTGGCATTGAAGTCGCAAAAGCCAGTGTTAACAAAGCGAAAATAGATCTTAATTATACCAAAGTTAAAGCCCCTATCGCGGGTCGTATTGGTCAGTCATCAGTCACACCAGGTGCACTCGTCAGCGCGGGGCAGGCACAAGTGTTAGCGACCATTCAACAACTGGACCCGATCAATATCGATATTGCCCAATCGAGCACGCAATTATTACGTCTAAAATCAGCCCTTAAACAAGGTCAGCTGCAAGCCAGTAATAATGCTGATGTCGAATTGATCCTTGAAGATGGCAGTGTTTACTCACATCACGGCACACTCCAGTTTGCTGAAGTGAATGTCGATCCTAATACTGGATCTGTCACCCTACGTGCTGAATTCCCTAATCCTGACGGCGTGTTACTGCCTGGCATGTATGTCCGTGCAGTGCTAAATACCGGCACCGATCCTAAGGCCATTATGATCCCGCAAAAAGCCATTACTCGCAACAGTAAAGGCCAAGCGATTGCTATGGTTGTTGGCGCTGACAACAAAGTGGAATCACGTACAGTCACGACTGCTGAAGCGATTGATAATCAATGGCGAATTACCAGTGGACTTAAAGATGGCGATCAAGTGATCGTTGATGGTTTACAAAAAATCCGTCCAGGGGTTGTGGTTGAACCGACGCCAATGACTGTCACTCACTCACAATAATAGGGAAAGTAAACTATGGCTCGTTTCTTTATCGATCGCCCTATTTTTGCTTGGGTGATCGCGATTATCGTCATGCTAGCTGGCGTACTGTCCATTTTAAAATTACCGGTTTCTCAGTACCCTAGCATTGCACCACCCACAGTTGTTATTAGTGCTAGCTACCCCGGCGCTAATGCGAAAACCATGGAAGATACCGTTACTCAAGTTATCGAACAACGGATGACAGGTATTGATAACCTGCGCTACTTATCGTCCACCAGTGACAGTTTTGGTAATACCCAAATAACCCTGACCTTTAATGCTGAAGCTGATCCTGATATTGCTCAGGTTCAGGTTCAAAATAAGTTGCAATCAGCATTACCCCTGCTGCCACTAGAAGTGCAACAGCAAGGCGTAAAGGTTAACAAAGCCAGCTCAAGCTTTTTGATGGTGGTCGGATTCTATTCCGAAGATGGTTCAATGGATAAAAACGACATTTCGGACTACATCAGTTCCAATGTTGCCGATCCAATGAGTCGTGTGCCAGGTGTTGGTGAGATTCAAACGTTTGGTGCTCAATATGCGATGCGTATTTGGCTTGATCCGCTTAAGCTAACAAAATATAACCTCACTAGTATTGATGTTATTAATGCCATTAAAGAACAAAATGCTCAGGTTTCAGCAGGTCAACTTGGTGCCTCACCATCGTTACCAGGCCAAGAGCTTAACGCAACCGTCTCCGCTCAAAGCCGTTTAAAAACTCCAGCTCAGTTTGAAAAAATCATTCTGAAATCCGATCCTTCGGGCGCAAAAGTGTTATTAAAAGACGTCGCTCGAGTTGAACTTGGCGCTGAAAGTTATGCTGTGCAGGTGTTCTATAACGGTAAACAAGCCAGTGGTATTGGTATTAAACTCGCCACAGGGGCCAACGCCTTAGCCACAGCAGAAGCCGTTAAAGCAAAGATAGATGAGCTTAAACCGTTCTTTCCTGAAGGATTACAAGCGGTTTATCCCTACGACACGACGCCATTTGTCGAAAAATCCATTGAAGGCGTAGTTCACACGTTATTTGAAGCAGTGGCATTGGTATTTATTATCATGTTCCTGTTCCTCCAAAATTTCCGTGCCACCTTAATTCCAACCATTGCCGTTCCAGTGGTGTTATTAGGTACATTTGCAGTGTTATCACTGGCGGGTTATTCAATAAATACCCTCACTATGTTTGCAATGGTACTTGCTATCGGCTTGCTGGTTGACGATGCAATTGTGGTGGTAGAAAACGTTGAACGGGTCATGCACGAGGAAGGCTTAGGTCCTGTTGAAGCGACGCGCAAATCAATGGATCAAATTACGGGCGCACTGGTAGGTATCGCATTAACACTCTCCGCGGTATTTGTTCCAATGGCATTTATGTCAGGCTCTACCGGAGTTATTTATCGCCAATTCTCGATAACCATAGTAACTGCAATGTCATTATCGGTAATGGTAGCAGTGATCCTTACACCCGCTCTGTGTGCAACGATGCTTAAACCTGTGGCTCATGGTAGCAATGACAAAGGCTTCTTTGGCTGGTTTAACCGCACCTTTGATAACTTAACCAACCGTTACGAAGCTAGCGTTGCGGCAATGATTAAGCGCTCAATTCGAGTGATGTTTATCTTCCTTGGCTTAACCGTGGCTGTGGGTTGGATCTTTATGCGCATGCCAACTTCGTTCTTACCAGATGAAGACCAAGGAATTTTATTTAGTCAGGCAATATTGCCGGTTAACTCAACCCAAGAGCAAACACAAAAAGTCATGGACCAAGTGTCTGATTACTATTTAACTCAAGAGGCTGATAGTGTCGCCAGTGTATTTAGTGTCTCGGGCTTTAGTTTTGCCGGTAACGGTCAAAACATGGGTATGGCCTTTGTCGGCTTAAAAGATTGGTCTGATCGCCAATTGCCTGGCATGGATGTTAAATCGATCGTGAATCGCTCGATAGGTTATTTCCAAAAAATCAAAAATGCGATGGTGTTTTCGTTTGCACCACCAGCAGTGATCGAGCTTGGTACCGCCAGTGGTTTTGATTTCTACCTTCAAGATCGCAGTGGTCAAGGGCATGACAAGTTAATTGCAGCACGTAATCAATTACTGCAATTAGCCGCTGAAAACCCTAATTTGGTTGGCGTTCGTCCTAATGGTCAAGAAGATGCGCCTATGTATCAAATTAATATTGATCAAGCCAAAATACGTGCACTAGGAATCGATATTAATTCCGTCAACAAAGTGCTCGGTACTGCATGGGGTAGTTCTTATGTTAACGACTTTATTGATCGCGGCCGAGTAAAGAAAGTCTTTGTTCAAGGTGATGCTCAATACCGCATGAAACCTGGCGATCTTGATAGCTGGTATGTACGTAATAACCAAGGTGAAATGGTGCCATTCTCGGCCTTTGCTACCGGTGAATGGCAATATGCGTCACCGCGTCTAGAACGTTTCAACGCCACTCCTGCTGTGAACATTCAAGGCAGTGTGGTTAATGGTTACAGTACAGGCCAAGCGATGCTTGATATTGAAGCAATGGTCAAAAAGTTACCACCAGGGTTTGGGGTTGAATGGAATGGCTTATCGTATGAAGAACGCCTCTCGGGTAACCAAGCACCAATGCTATACGCGTTATCTATCTTGGTGGTGTTCTTAGTACTTGCTGCGCTGTATGAAAGCTGGTCAGTGCCTTTTGCTGTAGTACTAGTAGTACCGCTTGGGATCATTGGTGCGCTGCTAGCAATGAATGCGCGTGGTATGCCTAACGATGTCTTCTTCCAAGTAGGCTTATTAACCACCGTTGGTTTGGCTACCAAAAATGCCATTTTGATTGTGGAATTTGCTAAAGAATACTACGAAAAAGGCGCTGGACTGGTTGAAGCCACTCTGCATGCGGTACGTGTGCGTTTGCGTCCAATTATCATGACCTCGCTCGCGTTTGGTCTTGGTGTGGTGCCATTAGCCATCAGTACCGGTGTTGGCTCAGGTGGTAAAAATGCCATTGGTACTGCGGTACTTGGCGGCATGTTGAGTTCAACCTTCTTAGGTATTTTCTTTATTCCAATTTTCTTTGTGGTAGTAGAACGTATCTTTAGTCGTGGAAAAACCAAACCAACATCTGACAGTACACCACCAACGCAACCACATTAATCGCTCAGTAATCTAGCACCATATCAGCCCGTATCTATCTTGATACGGGCTTTTTATTACTTTTTTACTTGAAAAAACGGCCCTATCACTGCTAATAAGCATATTGGTACTTATGGGAACCTTGCAATATTCTTAATAATGATACAAAAGCTTAAATAAGACTTGCGAATCAATCATCAAATCCTACAATAGCCCAGTGAATGAACATTCATTCATTCTATTTGTACCGAATATAAGCAGTTATGACAGATAAAAAAGAGCGCATATTAACAGCAACTGAAAAACTTTTAGCCACCCATGGCTTTCATGGTCTATCAATGCAGATGGTTGCTAAAGAAGCTCAAGTTGCAACAGGCACTATTTATCGCTACTTCGGTGATAAAGATGATCTACTATTCCAACTACATGAATATATTTTAGGTTATATCGCGAACAAAATTAGCCAAAATATTAACGATAGTATGTCACTTAAACAGCGTTACCGTACGATGTGGCTCAATTTGTGGCAAATGTCAGTAAGTGGTAATGCACCGTTAATCAATCAAGGGCAA
Organism: Photobacterium sp. Alg240-V54; assembly: GCF_900537155.1. Lineage (NCBI taxonomy): Bacteria > Pseudomonadati > Pseudomonadota > Gammaproteobacteria > Vibrionales > Vibrionaceae > Photobacterium > Photobacterium sp. Alg240-V54. Next base: position 9,344 of record NZ_UNRL01000005.1, on the reverse strand, counting down.
TTTCAGAATTTGCCCCGTAAAAATGCCCATGAAAGAAAAGTATTAAATAAACACCTTTTTAGCTGCGTCAATCAAATGTTTGACGAAGGTAAAGCCTGCAACCTATTTAAACCGCTTGATAATGAAATTTTAAGCACACTTAGCCTTGAGACGAGTTGTTATTTAGCCCGTCGAAAAATCAATGATGGATTAGAGATCACTGATAGCGAATTAAATGCCGCTATTAATGCCTCTTGGGACGCCATTATTCAGCATTAACATTGTAATTCCGGAGCATACCTCATAATGAAAAAATGGATCGTGATGTTACTTCTTGCTCTTCTGTTATTTGGAAGTGTAATTGGTTTCAATCTTTTTAAAGAACATAAAATAGCTGAATATATGGCTAATATGCCGGAAGCAAACTATCCGGTAACAGCCACTACCACCAAAGCTGAAAACTGGCATCCAGCACTACAGGCAATTGGTTTTATTGAACCAATGCAAGGTGTAACCCTAACTTCAGAAGCGGCTGGTGTGATCAGCAAAATCAATTTTGAATCAGGCCAAAAGGTAAAAGCTGGGCAATTATTGGTATCAATAAACTCCAATGTTGAACAATCAAGCCTACAAAGTACTGAAGCAAAACTACCGTCAGTAGAAGCTTCTTACCTACGTTACAAAGATCTTTACCGCAAAGGTTCAGTATCAAAATCTAGTCTTGATGAAGCGAAAGCAAATTACCTTGCATTAGTGGCTCAAATCAAATCATTAAAAGAATCTATTCAACGTCGTAATATCAGCGCACCTTTTGCCGGTGAAATTGGTCTACGTAATGTTTACTTAGGTCAATATATTCAACCTGGTACTAAAATTATTCGTTTAGAAGACACCACGACGATGCGTTTCCGCTTTACAGTTCCGCAAACGGATATTTCTAAAATCAAAATCGGCCAAACCGTTGATATCAACATCGATGCTTATAAAGATACTAACTTTAAAGGTCTAATTACTGCGATTGAACCTGCGGTTAACGCGCAAACAGGTTTGATTCAGGTACAAGCTGATATTCCTAACAGCGGCGGCATGCTGCGCAGTGGTATGTTTGCACGTGCTCGTGTTATTCAACCTGTTATTGCTGATCAAATCGTGGTTCCTCAAACCGCCATTACTTACACCCTTTATGGTGATACGGTATATGTACTGCGCAACGTTGATGGCAAATTACGTGCGATGCAGACTGTGGTAACTACGGGTCTAAACAAAGGTAACAAAGTACGCATTCTTTCAGGCTTAAAAGCTGGAGAGCAGATCGTAACTAGCGGCCAAATTCGTCTTAGCAACAAGTCATTAGTGCACATCGTTGAAAATGACGCACTGAAGGCTCCTGCTGAAATCCCATTGCTGTAACTGGAGAACGCTCAGGATGCGCTTTACTGATATATTCATCAGACGCCCGGTACTAGCAATTTCGATCAGTTTAATGATCGCATTGCTAGGTCTACAGGCGATTTTCAAAATGCAGGTTCGGCAATATCCGGACATGACTAACACTGTAGTAACCGTCAGTACGGCTTACTACGGTGCTAGTGCTGATCTTATTCAAGGGTTTATCACTCAACCACTTGAACAAGCCATTGCTCAGGCCGATAATATCGACTACATCACCGCCCAAAGTACTATGGGTATGTCGACCATTACTGTGCAAATGAAATTGAACACCAATCCAAATGCTGCTTTGGCGGATATCCTTGCCAAAGTAAACTCAGTACGGGCTCAATTACCTAAAGAAACGCAAGATCCAACTATCGCCCTTTCTACAGGTGGCGGTACTGGCGTGCTCTACCTTGGTTTCACCAGTAAAACACTAAACTCAAGCCAAATCACCGACTACATCGAACGAGTAGTTAAACCACAGCTATTTACGGTAGGTGGTGTGGCAAAAGTAGACATGTATGGTGGTGTACCTTTCGCACTGCGTGTGTGGCTTGATCCACAAAAAATGGCAGCATTTAACTTATCTGCCAGTGATGTAACTCAAGTACTACAAGCTAACAACTACCAATCAGCTGTCGGTCAAACCAACAATGATTTCGTGCTTTACAACGGTAGTGCTAACACTCAATCAAATAGCCCTGAGTCACTAGAGAAACTGGTTGTATCAAGTGATAACGGTCAAGTGATCCGTTTAGGTGACATTGCCAAGGTAACCTTATCGCGAAGCAGCGATAGCTACCGTGCAACCGCCAATGGTCAAGAAGCGGTTGTCGGCGCGATTGAAGCGGCACCAAGTGCTAACCCAATCAATATCGCTAAAGATGTTATCAACCTACTACCAACCATTGAACGTAACATGCCAAGCACCATCAAAATGACGGTGATGTATGACTCAACAATTGCGATTAATGACTCTATTCATGAGGTTATTAAAACCATTCTTGAAGCGGCATTAATTGTATTAATCGTTATTGCATTGTTTATCGGTTCACTACGTTCAGTCATCATTCCAATCATTACGATTCCATTATCGTTGATTGGTGTAGCACTGGTGATGCAACTGTTTGGTTTCTCATGGAACCTGATGACATTGCTGGCTCTGGTATTGGCTATCGGCCTAGTGGTCGATGATGCGATCGTGGTACTAGAAAACGTTGAACGACATATTAAGCTGGGGCAAACACCATTCAGGGCCGCCATTATTGGTACCCGTGAAATCGCAATACCTGTTATTTCAATGACCATTGCATTAGGTGCAGTATATGCGCCGATTGCATTAATGGGCGGCTTAACTGGTTCATTATTTAAAGAGTTTGCGTTAACTCTTGCAGGTGCGGTATTTATTTCAGGAATCATTGCTTTAACATTATCACCAGTAATGTGTGCAACCTTCCTTAAACAAAATGAAGCACCAAATAAATTTGAATTAATGGTTCACGGTTTTCTTGATCGCTTAACACTACGTTATGAGAAAATGCTAGGTGGCATCATGCACATGCGTTCAGTGGTGATCGTATTTGCAGTGTGTGCTTGTGCAAGCTTACCGTTCCTGTTTAAGTTTATTCCAAGCGAACTCGCCCCTGCTGAAGATAATGGCGTAGTGGTGTTTATGGGTACCGCTCCTGCCAACGCTAACCTTGATTTTATTGAAGATACAATGAATCAAGTCAATAAGGTCCTGACTGAGCAGAAGAGCGTGCAATATGCACAAATTTTCTCAGGTATTCCATCAGCTAACCAAGCGTTTGGTCTTGCAACATTGAAACCGTGGAGCCAACGCGATCAAAGCCAAACTGAAGTTGCGAATGAAGTAACGAAAAAGATTAAAGATATTCCACAAATGGCTGTCACTGCTTTCCAAATGCCAAGCCTTCCAGGCGCAGGTTCAGGTTTACCAGTGCAGTTTGTTATCACCACACCTAACAACTTTAAGAGCCTCTACCAAGTGGCTTCTGAAATGTTGGCGAAGGTTAAAGATAACCCAATGTTCGTCTACTCAGATTTAGACTTGAAGTATGACTCTGCGACCATGAACATTAATATCGATAAAGATAAAGCCGGTGCTTATGGCGTTACCATGCAAGCAATTGGTAATACGTTAAGCACGATGTTAGCCGGTGGTGATATTAACCGTGTTGATATCTTAGGTCGTTCTTACAAGGTGATCCCACAAGTAGAGCGTAAAGATCGTTTTAATCCTAAAGATTTAAACAATTACTACGTCAAAACCAATAGTGGTGATCTAATTCCACTGGGTAGCTTAGTGACCATTAAAGTCACCCCAGCACCACCAACATTACCAAGCTTTAACCAACAAAATGCGGCAACCATCGGCGCAGTATTAGCCCCTGGTACCTCAATCGGTGAAGCGGTAAATTGGTTAAATACTGAATCAGCAAAAGTGTTACCAAAAGGCTACGGCCATGACTACTTAGGTGAAAGCCGTCAGTACGTTACGGAAGGTAATGCGCTATACGCTACATTTGGTCTAGCATTGGCAATTATTTTCTTAGTACTTGCGATTCAATTTGAATCATTACGCGATCCATTGGTGATTCTCGTATCGGTACCATTAGCTATTTGTGGTGCGCTGATTGCCCTCGCATGGGGCGCAACAACACTCAATATTTACTCGCAAATAGGTTTGATAACCCTCATAGGCTTGATAACCAAACACGGTATATTAATTTGTGAAGTTGCCAAAGAAGAACAGCTTTACCATGGTAAGAACCGCATGGATGCTGTTATGGAAGCCGCGAAGATCCGTCTTCGTCCAATCCTAATGACAACATGTGCGATGATTGCAGGTCTAGTACCACTGTTATACGCATCCGGTGCTGGTGCAGCATCACGCTTCAGTATTGGTATTGTTATCGTTGCCGGTTTATCTATCGGTACGTTATTTACTTTGTTTGTATTGCCAGTTATTTATACGTTCTTGGCAAGTGAACATAAGCCATTACCAGTATTTGTTGAAGAAGATGATGGTTTAGACAACCACTTCTAATTAAGCCATGAAAAAAAGGGCGCTGAATCATCAGCGCCCTTTTCTTTTCACTACAGCGCCGATTACAATAACTCACAACGATTTTCGCAACGGAGTAAGCGGATCATGTTTGATTCAAAGAAACTTGAACAAGTAGCTAAACAAATTCAAGACGCAATGCCAAAGCCGGTTAAAGATCTTGGTAATGACGTTGAACAAAAAGTACGTCAAGTGATCCAATCACAACTTGGTAAATTGGATGTTGTCACTCGTGAAGAGTTTGACGTTCAAACCCAAGTGTTATTACGCACTCGTCAAAAGCTGACTGAGCTTGAGCAAAAACTAGCAGCATTTGAAGCTAAGCTTAATACTGATGACAATAATAATGCTTAACTCGCTGTTATAGCATCGACAAAAAAGCCCAGTCAAAAACTGGGCTTTTTTTAATTAGTATTTATAGTGAGTTTAACCACCAACGGCAATATGCTTCATGTCTTTCATGTAACCACGTAATTGCTTACCGATTACCTCAACCGGATGATTACGTAATGCTTCATTGACCTCAATTAACTTTTGGTTATCAACAAAGTTAGTTGTTGCAGCTAACCCTTTACCAATCACATCAGTATTAACGGTTGCCATAAAGTGATCACGTAATAGCGGTGTCGCCACATTAGCAAATAAGTAGTTACCGTACTCAGCAGTATCAGAAATAACCACGTTCATCTCATACAGACGCTTACGGGCAACAGTATTGGCAATCAAAGGCAGCTCATGTAATGACTCATAATACGCCGACTCATCAATAATGCCTGATGCTGTCATCGCTTCAAAGGCTAACTCAACCCCTGCGCGTACCATTGCTACCATCAAGATGCCATTATCAAAGTATTCTTGCTCTGAAATTTGAAGCTCTGATGTCGGATAGTTTTCAAATTGTGTTTCAGCGGTTTCACCACGCCAGCCTAATAACTCAGCATCATCATTAGCCCAATCAGCCATCATCGTACTTGAGAAGTGACCTGAAATAATGTCATCCATATGTTTGTTATATAGTGGACGCATAAGATCTTTTAGCTGCTCAGATAAATCAAACGCGGCAACTTTAGCTGGGTTTGAAAGACGATCCATCATATGAGTAACGCCGCCAAACTTCAGCGCTTCAGTGATCGTTTCCCAACCAAATTGAAGTAATTTACCTGCATATTCTGGTGCAATACCATCAGCCAGCATTTTTTCATAACAAACAATTGAGCCAGCTTGCAGCATGCCACATAAAATAGTTTGTTCACCCATCAAGTCAGACTTCACTTCAGCCACAAACGATGACTCAAGCACACCCGCACGATGACCCCCAGTTGCCGCAGCCCATGCTTTAGCAATTTCAAGACCATCAGCTTGTGGATCGTTTTCAGGATGAACAGCAATCAAGGTTGGTACACCAAAACCACGCTTGTATTCTTCACGCACTTCCGTGCCTGGACACTTAGGTGCAACCATTACGACAGTTAAATCTTTACGGATTTGCATGCCTTCTTCAACGATATTAAAACCGTGAGAGTAACCCAATGCTGCACCTTGCTTCATCAGTGGCATCACCGTTTCAACCACATTGGTGTGTTGTTTATCTGGTGTCAAATTTACCACCAAATCAGCATTCGGAATCAGTTGTTCATAGCTACCCACTTCAAAACCATTATCACGCGCATTTTTAAATGATGGACGTTGCTCATCAATAGCAGCTTGACGCAGTGCATACGCAACATTCAAGCCTGAGTCACGCATATTAAGGCCTTGGTTAAGACCTTGTGCACCACATCCGACAATAACAACTTTTTTACCCTTAAGGTAATCCGCTTCATTCGCAAACTCAGCACGATCCATAAAACGACAACGGCCCAGTTGATCTAACTGCTGGCGTAAATTTAAGGTATTGAAATAATTAGCCATAACAACAAACTCCGTGAAAAATATTAATCCTTGGTTCGATATTTATTTATCGAATAGATTGATAGTAGATCAAGTAACTTGTTGCGCAAAGTGATATATTCACAACAATCAATTGCAAATTATGCAACATAAGCCAATGAACATTAAAAACTTGCAACTTTTTCTTCACCTCAGTGATTCGCTAAGTTTTCATCATACAGCACAATCAATGCACATCAGTCCATCGGCCCTTAGTCGTGTTATTCAACGTCTAGAACAAGAATTAGGACAAAGCTTATTCAATCGCGACAATCGCCATGTTGAGCTTACTATGGCAGGGAAAAAACTCATTCCTGTCGCATCCACGATTGTTGCTAACTGGCTATCACTGAAAACGGAATTAAACAGTGATAACTCAATACTTCAAGGAAAGTTGAAAATATTTTGTTCAGTAACCGCGAGTTATACCCATTTGCCTACAATATTAACGGCTTTTCGCCAACGTTATCCGCAAATAGAAATTCAGTTATTAACCGGAGACTCTGCACTCGCGATTGATAAAGTTCTGACTGATGAAGTAGATGTCGCAATTACTGCTAAACCAGAACAACTTTCAACTAAATTAACTTATATAGAATTAGATCATATTCCAATGTCAGTGATCTCGCCTACTATTGCGCCGCCAACGATTCAACAGTTATTAGATCAAGGTCCCAACTGGCAAGCGCTGCCTTTTGTTCTTGCAGAATCAGGTCCTGCAAGATCGCGGGCTAATACGTGGTTTAAACAAAAAAAGATTTCACCACCTATTTATGCACAAATTTCTGGCCATGAAGCCATTGTCAGTATGGTTGCTTTGGGCTGTGGTATTGGGATTGCACCTGATGTTGTTATCAATAACAGCCCAATGAGTGATAAAGTGCAGCGTTTTCCTGCTGAGTTGATTGCACCATTAAGTTTAGGTCTTTGTTGTAAACAATCACGCCATCAAGAAAATGTATTAAAAGCATTACTTCAATTATTTTAACATTGTTATATCAATGCCTTGCCTCCGCTAATTTATTGCATTGAAAAAGGAAATTTTCATGACACACGCAATTTTAACGCATTCATACTGTTCAGACTTTTATGCTGAACACGGCTACCAATTTTTAAAAAAAGTCGCTCAAGATTTTCCAGTCCCACCCAATCTGGTGATCTTTTCAGTGATGCACTGCTATGAAGGATCTTTACCGTACATTAATGTGTTAGCACAAATAGCCCATCCGTTAGTTTTCATACCCAAAAATGCCACTGCAGATGCCAATCCAGAGCTATTACACACCATCAATCAAATACCTAACTGTAACGTCGTCAATCCTAGCTACAATAAAGAGTCTCTTCGTGATCCTCTTCATTGTGAAATGCTTATTCGTCAATATATCACTCCCGACAGCCCTTTTTTAATCCTTGATCATGGTGGCTACTTTGCCAATGCCAGTGAGCACTTATGCCGTGTGTTTCAGCAACAATTAGTCGGTATTACTGAATTAACAGCCAATGGTTTATACAAGTATTGTAATAAAAATATCGAAAAACCATTGGTTACCGTATCTCATTTAAGTATCAAGACACCAGCAGACACAGAAGCCTCCGAATGCATTGTTCATTATTCTGATCAAATATTGCGAGAAGAGTTTGGATTAAAAATTAATAATGCTGGTTTTTTAAGAGTAGGCGTTATTGGAGCAGGTAACCTTGGACGTGGAATAATCAAGCATCTACAAAACAAAGATATTTGTAATCTTCACATTTTTGACCAAGATCCTCGCCGACTAACGCAATTTCCACGAGATGGCGTCCATGTTTGTTCACTTGAACATCTAGTACAACAATGCAATATGGTATTTTGTTGCACGGGTAATGGAGCATTAAGTGCAGAAGTATTTGACCATTTAACTCAGCCTCTTTTCATTACCACAGTAACTTCTGCTGATGACGAACTTAGGCTACCTGAGTTAATCAATCAGGGTGTATTAACCGAGGTTAGTTGCAACCAATTAGTCAAAGAGTACCAAACCCGTAATGGTATTTGTGTTTACCTGCTTGCTGGCGGCGAATCTGCTAATACCCCCTTTAAAACAGGGATGGGTGACCCTACGCTGTATTTGTTTGAAGCTGCACATATGATGGCAGGGTTACTATTACTTAATCACCCACACCAATTTACTGATGGTATTCAAGCATTATCTGATGACGATGAAATAATGATCGCCCAGCAATGGCTAACGCATTTTTATAATTATAAATAAATTAACCACACTCAAAAAACGCCCCAATAGATATTGGGGCGTTTTTATATATGGATCAGCTCTTCTCTTCTTAGTCTCTCGAACTCGCTGCTGTACCAGTTAACGCTACACCCAATATCCATAAGAATACAGACGTAAAAAAGCCCCGACATTACTGTCGAGGCTTTCTTGAATATGGTAGGGGTTATGATATTCAAACTTCACAACACGCGCTGATTTTTGGAAAGGCGAATCCGCTGCTCTGCCAATTGGAACTACGCCCAATATCCATAAGTATACAGACGTAAAAAAGCCCCGACATTGCTGTCGAGGCTTTCTTGAATATGGCAGGGGTTACGATATTCGAACTTCACAACACGCGCTGATTTTCGGAAAGGCGAATCCGCTGCTGTGCTAATTAACGCTACAGGTATAAATTACAGATAGCAAAAAGGCTCATATCTTTCGATATGAGCCTTCTTTAATATGGCAGGGGTGGAGAGATTCGAACTCCCAACACGCGGATTTGGAATCCGCTGCTCTGCCAGTTGGAGCTACACCCCTGTAGTTATTTTAAAGACTTAACTGTGTCTAAATAAAATGGCGGAGCGGACGGGACTCGAACCCGCGACCCCCGGCGTGACAGGCCGGTATTCTAACCAACTGAACTACCGCTCCACACG
>NZ_UNRL01000004.1:0-378634 GCF_900537155.1 Photobacterium sp. Alg240-V54 | reverse complement strand
GCATCACTCAGTTTGGTCGTGTATTGCATGACTTAAACATTGAATTGATTTGCGCAAACAGCTCTCAAGCCAAAGGTCGTGTTGAACGTGCCAACAAGACCTTACAAGATCGCTTAGTCAAAGAAATGCGTTTACAACACATTGATAATATTGAACAAGCTAATGCGTGGCTCCCCGACTTTAYCACTGATTTTAACCAACGTTTTGCTAAAGCTGCTCAATATCCTAAAGATATGCATCGGCCATTACGTGAATCGACTGATGAATTACATGATATTTTTGTGTGGCAAGAACCAAGGAAATTATCAAAGTCACTGACATTTCAATACGACAAAGTTATCTATTTAATTGTTCCAACTGAAGAAAATCAACGACTTGTACATCAAGTTGTTAACGTTCTAGATCGCCCAGATGGCACCATCGCCATTCAATACGGCCATCGTAAATTAGAATTTAAAGTGTTTGATAAGCTCGAAGATGTTGACCAAGGTCAGGTGGTCGATAATAAACGTTTGGGCGCAGTATTGAAATTTGCCCAGGCGAAACAGCAACAATATGACCAACAACAAACACGTAGTCGCAGTAAAAAAGCCCCCAAACGAACCGCTCAACAACGGGCAATTCGTCAACTTGAAGCCATCAATCCTGTGTTAGTTCACCCAGAACAATTTAAACCCAGTACCAGAAAAAAGCCGTGACTTCCCTACTTTATTCTTCCTTTTTTACTCTACTTTCGTTGATTTGATTTATTCGCCACCATACCTTCATTAAAGAAAAAAGTAATACCTAAACGCTTAAATTCAAGGCAATAAGGTATAGTTAACTTAAATATTGTTCCTAAAAGCCATGCAATCTATCGTGTTAATATCGATTTTATGATAGTTATACTTGTTTCACAATTGCATATTTAGCTGTTTTGTATAAAATACTAAGACGCTTTATCCATTTTCGGTATGGTGTATTTGATGACAATTTGGCTATCGCTTTATAGCTAAAACTGATAGATAAGAATTAAAATGAACGATGAAGTAAACGACGATTGTAAACGCATTGGGCGTTTCGATGTCGATTTTGCACGTAGGACCATAACGCGAATTAGTGACGGCGCTTTTATTAAAGCCTCACGATCAGAAACCTTAATTTTTACTCTTCTTGCTGAAAAAGCAAATAATACAATATATAGAGAAGTATTATTAGCTGAATGCTGGCAAGGGAAAGTTGTGACCAACAATTCTTTAACTGTCGCAATCAAAAACTTACGTACAGCTTTTGTAAAAATTGGTGAGCATAAAATAATAACTACAGAGCCAAAACTAGGTTATTGTATTAGACAATCAGCACTTATTGATGATGGTTCTCACCCGCCTAAAAGTAATGACATTATTAGTGATGAGAATGTTGTTCAGCCAATTCTACTAAAAGAAGAAACAGATAATAAGCAGTCATTAAGCTTATCAAATAAAGAAAAAACAGACATATCACGCACATGTAATATTAGCTTGTTTGAGATTATTGTTGGAATTCTATTTTTCTTTGCAACATTAACAATGTGTTATCGTTTCTTATTTTTCATGGATACCACTTCTGTTGAGGGGTTGCCAGTTATTTATAATGGCATTGATTTACCCAAACCAGTTCAAAATGCTATCTTACAGAATGATAACAGTAGCATAAGCAGATGGTATGCGTTCCCTATTAGTAAATCATGTAATTACTACCAATTATTTAGTGTAAGTAATGGTCAATTTATTAATTACTCACCTACTATTAAGCAGGAAATTTGCAGTGTTAAATAAAGCGCTTATTGGTATTGTTAGTGCGATTGTATTTTTAATGATACAGGCAATAATAAGCTCCGTTAATACCAAAGCTTCATATGAATTTTCAGTAACAAATACCATTGAATTAAAAGAGACATTAAAAATAACATTGAATGATGGTCATGCATCAATGTTATTTTTACAGAGTGAAAAAAATGCTTACCCTAGCCGCTTTAATGGCTTATTTTTACGCTTTCAGAATCATTATTTTTTATTAGGTATTGAGCATATAGGTAAAAATAATTCTCAGCTAATGTTTAATAGTTTTTTTATTGATTCACTACGCACAGGTAATGCTATTTATATATCTGGAGCCTCTTCTTTTTGCGATGATAATAACGCCCCTAATGTATTATTAGGCAAAAGAATAGTTAATTAAATAGTAAGAGCCATTTGATATGGCTTTTAATTTACACAAGCAACAAAGTTATAGTGCGCTAGAATAAATGGTTCACTCATTACCATCTAATTGATATTATTAGTATTCAATTAGGAGTATTTATGGCAATTACTATTAGAGATATCGATCAGCATTACTATATGATTGAAGCATTAAAATCTCTGACAGAAACAAACGTAACAACAAAAGCATTAATTAAAGGTGGTTATTTAGCTGTTGAAATAGGTGGAAAATTAGAACAAGAGACTATTCGACGCCAACAAGCAGAAAAAGAACTTATTGAATTAAAAGAAAAAATTTCTTCATTCATTAATAGCAAAGAAGAATTAATAAAATCTATTCGATAATAATATAGCCCAGGGCAATTACTCTTGGGCTAATTATTTTTATCACTTATAACCAACTCATCAAACCCAGTTTGAGGGTCATAGTCTCGAGAGAATATTATATTGTTAAACGCGACCATACATAGTTCAGCAGTATAAGAAACAATACAACCAGGCATCAGATGTCCTCCATAAACATTCCCTTCCCTATCTGCAACTGAAATATGGACATGAATATGTTGAGGAGTTAATGTTCCGGATAACGTTATAATCTCTAAGGGACCGGTTATATTAAGCGTGTTGTTCTCATTAGCTAATCGAATATTAGCGTGCGATAAACATCCAACACCTGTTAATAATGATCCCGCTTGAATACTATTTACTTTAACAAGCTCTAGTAGCGAATTGCGTAAATCATCCCCTTTGACTAATCGTTTTGCATAAGGCGTTATCATGATGTCCTTTTATATAAATAAAAACGTTACCTATAAAGGTAACGTTTCATTGTTAAATACATTAATTATGCTCTTTTTCCGCGTTTTGGTGTAGGGGTGCTATGTGGAAAAACATTTTTAATACGTTGTTTTACTTTATTTGGAATTGTTTTTGAAAAATCAAACTTGGTCGCAAATCGTGTTTTATATACTTTAATTCGCCCAGAAAATGGTTCTTTATGGGCAATTTCTCGACAAGATTTCTGAAATCCCGTTGGTACTTGTCCTTTTGATTTAATAAGTTCACCTTCTTTAAACTCGAGTACCATTATTGGTCGATCCTTGAACACAAGAAAAACAACCACAATAGCCAATAAAAGAACATATTCCATTACACACTCCCTAGTAATCAAATTGAGCTGAAAGAGAAGTACCAACGACTAAATCAAAAAGTATTTTACTCAAAAGAATCTGAATTAAGTAGTTGGTTAAGATCATTTTTCAAATCAGATACTTTTTGGCTGGCTTGTTCTGTACGAGAACTTTCGCTAATCAAGTATTCAATAGTATCTGATAATGTTGAACCTAACTCTTGCGATTTTTCTGCTAACTTTTCCCAAACTCGGTAATCTAAATCAATAGATTTCTTTCTTGTATGCTTCTGCTCGGAGTTAAAATGTCGCTTTCGTTTAGCGCGAATAGCTTGTTTTAGTTTATTCTCTAAAGCATTGGCCATATTATTATCAATCCACTCGATAACTTTGGTTGGCTCATGCTCAAGATCAAGTAATATTTTTACTGCACCCTCTGCCTCACTTTGATCTACAAAGCTTGTTATTGCCTCTCCTTCTTTCCATTTTTTAACCAAATAAGTCCATTTCCAACCTGCTTCAAGGTTCTCAAGTTGCTGATATTTCATAGGATTGATAATTCTCAAACGATTTAGACTGATTGTTACAGTGTAACTCTAGAGCGGTAAAATAACAATCTCTTCCCTCAATATTAAATAACCTTAATATTGAAATTTAAATATAGACGATAAGTGTCTATTATGAGCCCTTTGATTGCTTTATACTGCACATCTTTTCACAGTAACAATAGAAATCATAAATTTATGCATGAAGAATCTTGGCGTAACATGTTTCCTGATTACAGCCCATATCAGCACGTTTTAGATCAATATGATGATTTAAACCCTACTCTGGTTGGCATTCTCCAATCTCGCCTATCAGATGCAGTACGCCGCTTCACCGCGATGAATTTACAGCCACGCATTCTACGCATTACGGCTTCCGATAACACCTTATATCGTGATTACATTATTGAATTGCTAAAAAAAAGCATTAACAAATCAAGCAATAATAATGAAGATACCGTAGAACAGCCGATCATCATTGCAGGTGACAACGTCACTCATGAGAAGCTTTTTGGCGCAGTCTACCCAGCTAAAAGCGGTGAAACGCAACCTCAATTAAAACATGGTCTCTTACATCAAGCTCATAACGGTTATCTTGTTTTATCGATTACTGCAATTTTAAGTGATCCAAGCTTGTGGCCACAATTAAAAAATGTATTAACGGATGGTCAACTTGAATGGCGTCCAATATCAAATAAACATCTTTATAACCTACCTGCATCAGAAAGCGTTAACGTAAAGCTTATAATCATTGGTGAGCGTTACCTAATGGCTGAACTTGATACTGCAGAGCCTGATTTAAGTGACGGCTTGGCAATGTATGGTGAGTTTGAACAAGATTTATTGCTAAACGAAGCAACGCTAACAGATTACTTAAGCTATATTAAAGGCATTGGTCACCACTATGGTTTACCACCACTTGCTGATTCTGATGCTATTCACGCCATATTACAGGCGGGTGCTCGCCATGCAGAAGATCAGACACGGCTGCCTTTATGCCCATTATGGCATTTGAATTTACTTTCAGAAGCGGCTGTCGAATCTGAAGGCGCTTCAATCACTGCGCAACATATTAAAGATTCACTAAGAGCAAAAGAGTATCGCGAATCATATTTACCAGAGCGTGCTATTGCCGATATCCATCATGGCCAAGTTTTAATTGCCACTGAAGGTGAAGAAATAGGACAAGTAAATGGCTTAACCGTCGTTGAAATGCCTGGTCACCCAAGCGCTTATGGTGAACCAGCTCGTATTTCTTGTGTGGTTCACTTTGGCGATGGCGATATTGCCGATGTTGAACGAAAAGTTGAGCTGGGTGGCAATATTCACGCAAAAGGCATGATGATTATGCAAGCTTTTGTTGCTACAGCACTAGATTTAGACCAAGCGCTTCCCTATTCAGCCTCTATTGTTTTTGAACAATCATATTCTGAAGTCGATGGTGACAGTGCATCGCTTGCTGAACTTTGTGCGCTTATGTCTGCACTATCATCACAACCTATCAATCAAGAAGTTGCGGTTACTGGTGCGGTAGATCAATTTGGTCGTGTACAAGCCGTTGGCGGTATCAATCAGAAGATTGAAGGATTCTATAAGGTTTGTGTTCATCGAGGCCTTACTGGCAATCAAGGCGTTATTTTACCGCACACAAATCTATCAAGTTTGTGTTTAAACGATGAAGTGATTGAAGCAATTAAAGCAAAACAATTCCATGTATGGCCTGTAAATAATGTTGATGAAGCCATTCCTCTTCTTACAAACAAACCTTTCCGTAGTGAAAATGAAGATGATGAAACTATCCTCTCTTTAATTGAGGAACGTATTGATTATTTCCATCATGGTGATCTTTCTAACGAAGTTGGTATTGTTAATCGAATGAGATTTGCTATTTCTAACTGGTTGGGCCAGAACTGATCCGAGTTGTTTAGCGTACACGTGTAAGCTAAATTGCTAGCATACTTTTGAAGGAGTAAATGATTCTAATGACACGCCAGAATTCTTATACACACGAAGAACTAGTTGCATGTGGTAAAAGCGAACTATACGGTCCTGAATTTCCATCACTACCAGTAGATAATATGCTGATGATTGACCGTGTTGTTAATATCTCTGCAGAAGGTGGAGACCACGGCAAAGGTTTTATCCATGCGGAATTAGATATCAATCCTGATCTATGGTTCTTCAACTGCCATTTCATTGGTGACCCAGTTATGCCTGGTTGCCTTGGCCTTGATGCGATGTGGCAACTTGTTGGTTTCTTCCTTGGTTGGTCAGGCGGCGAAGGCAAAGGTCGTGCACTTGGTGTAGGTGAAGTTAAATTCACGGGTCAAGTATTACCAACAGCAAAAAAAGTAACTTACGATATTCAGCTTAAACGTGTTATCAACCGTAAACTTATTATGGGTGTTGCTGATGGCCGCGTACTTGTTGACGGTAAAGAAATCTACGTTGCTAAAGATCTTAAAGTAGGTCTGTTTAAAGATACTGACAACTTTTAAGCTTTTTACAATTTAAATACTCAAGCTCTGAAGCTCGCTTCAGGGCTTTTTTTTATCTTATATTTTATTTATCCACCAGCAAAAGCTGTGAAATATAAACACTAACTACTTTTTTATAATTACCATCTTATCTAAAGTATGAAGTGCTAAATAACAAGAAAAGATTGCATTTTACGCAGAGCAAATAACGCACATCTTATTAATATGATAGCAATCATCATAAAATATTTGAAATAAAAAGCCCCTTCTCCTAAGGGGCATCAGAAAGGTTAACCATGAGGGAGGTTATCTTATTTATAGAGACCTTGTTGCATTTCCTCTCTTGCGTCTCGCCAACCGCCTAACCAATTCGTACGGGCGTCTGTACCGTTGTACGGACAATCATCTGTAGAACGGCCATTCAAACCGGCTTGATAACCTCGAGCTTGTGCGCGTTCTAAACGATCCCGCTTTTGTCTCTTCATAGTTCGATCCTCATTCCTTATCTGTTTGGTACTTTCATTACAATAAAGTAATGCAGGAGTGTGTTAACTCCTTTATTAAAAATGGGTCAGATTTCGAAATTGATCAAGCCTAAAAACAAAACGGGCTCACAAATTGTGAGCCCGTTGCAATTAAACAATTTAATTATTAAATTATTTTCTTCTTCTGAAACCAATAAAGCCTAGTGCTGTCAAAGCTAAAATGCCTAGAGAACCACCAGAGCGCTTATAAGGTTTATCTTCATCTTTTGCACGAGGTTGAATGACGGCATCAGTATTTTTAGGAACTAATTTAACAACAACTTGTTGTTCATCACCATTACAAGATGCAAGTTTACTTAGGTTCTCATAACCACCAGCACAATAGAATGCCGTCGCTGAAATTACACCGGCATCATTAATGCCAGTTGCGCTCTCAATACGGTATGAGTTGGCAATAGAGTTAGCAGCACCACCATCATTGGTTAAATCATCAAGCATCCAAGCTCCACCCGTCGTTAACGGACCTTGAACTGCACCGTTGATATAAGTAAAGGCACGATGACGCGCTTCTGCACCATTACTTGCTTCAACATCAACCCAACCGACAACTTGACCATTATTATTGATTGCAGCAGCATTACTGTTTGAGTCTTTAAAAAACAGTGACGGTGCTAGTTGATCAAAGAACTTAGCAGAGCTATCACCTACCTTAAAGATAAATGCACGTTGTGGTTTTGTGCCGTTACCTTTTGCATCACCAACAATCACAGAATGACTATTAACACCATTTGCCATCGTATAAGTAAAATCACGATCATCACCTGGCTTAATATCCAAACCAGGAATTAAAGTACGTTTCCATGACGTTAAATCAGCAGACGCTGTAAAATATGCGGCCTGCATTGCATAGAAGTCGTCTCTAACATCTGCAGTAGAGTAACCTACAGCAATAGGAGTATCGTCACCCTTTAGTGCAACAGCTTGTGCCGATGCTTGGAATGATAACGAATCATTGTCTTTATCAATTACAGCTAAACCAGCACGATTATTATCACTACCAGCCGTAATTGCACTAGCTGCTACCGATGTCTTGGTACCATTAGCATCAACGATCCAAAATGCAGCTTCGTTGGCAAATGTACTAAATTGACATTCCCAATTAGCGTATAGATTATTAGATGGACTAATAGCACATTGCTTAAGTCTGTTAAAATCTAAATCTTTTGGGCTATTTTTTAAAATATCATCTTCGTTTGGTAATTTATTCGTATCTTCACGAAATTTACCATCGCGATCTTGAGCATAAAAACTTGGCGCATAAGATGATGAACCTACAACAAGTAGATTACCATCCTTCATAGCAACAGCATCATTCGCTTGAGTTTGTCCCATATTTGAAACAAGTTCATTTGATGTCGTTACAGGTGCTAATTGAACAGATTTATCATTTACATTAACAAAACCACGCTTGCTAAATGCTCTTGGCTTACCACCTGTTACATTTTCAAATAGTGATGATGACGTAATACCATAAACAAAATCAGTCCCTACAGTGCCCTTTACAAGAGTATCTGTAGTGTTTGCAATAATATGACCAAGATTATCTTTCTGCGTGCCATCATACTTTGCATCATCTTCAGCAAAAGTATTTACTGGCGCACCATCAACCAAACCTTGAGTATTAGAATGGTAACCATTGATCCAAGATGCTTGTTTTTTCTGTAAGCCACCTAAACCTTGACCATTCCATTCATCATTTTCAGAGTAGTCACGTCCAAAAAACTGATTATCAGCCCAAATATCACAAATCCCATAACCAAGGTTGTTTTCACAATAGTAGCGTAATTGAGATTGCGTCGTTATGTCTTGGCTATTTTGATTGTACGGTGTGGTATCTGCGATCGGTGTACCTTCTGTACCACGACTTGCTTTACTCGTCACTTTATACGCTTCAGTTGTACAATCTTCTGTAAAACAGCTTGCATCAGTACCTGAGTCTTGAATGCCAGTACTTGAATATACAAGTGGAGCACCAGATTGCGCATTATCAAAATAAGGCTGATCTTTTAATGTACTATTCTGATCAACAGGTACAACCGTATACACAGCAGCATTGGCTTGTGAGGCACCAGCAATTAAAATCGCAAGTGTAGAAAGCTTTAAAATCTTATTTGGCATTAGGGTTCCTTTACATCGCGTCCAGTTCTTCCCATCGTTCAAATGCTACTTCAAACTCTTGTTCTAACTTAGCTAAAGCTGTTAGCGTCGCTTGAGTATCATTCTTCGGATCCGAGAAGAACGCAGGATCATTAACTTGTTCCTGCAATTTTGCGATTTCATTTTCTAAGTCTTCAATTTTTTGCGGTAAAGCAGCTAGCTCATGTTGAAGTGTAAAAGATAACTTCTTACCTGCACGTTTAGGTGTCGCTTGTTGCTGTTTCTGTTCTTGATCAGCTTTTTTCTTTTTTGCTAATTCAATTTGAGCAGCCTGCTCTTTAGCTTGATTGGCATAAGAATTAGCACGCTGAGATTGAGCATCATGGTAACCGCCAATGTATTCGTTAACAACGCCATCGCCTTCAAAAATCCAGCTCGTAGTCACAGTATTATCAACAAATTGACGATCGTGGCTTACTAAAAGTAATGTTCCTTGATAATTGGCAAGAATATCTTCTAAAAGTTCCAATGTTTCGATATCTAAATCGTTTGTTGGTTCATCGAGTACCAATAGATTATTAGGTTTAAGGAACAATTTCGCCAATAACAAACGGTTTTTCTCGCCACCTGATAACGCTTTAACCGGTGTACGAGCACGACGTGGGTGGAATAAGAAATCCTGTAAGTAACCTAATGCATGACGTGTCTTGCCGTTAATCGTCACTTCTTGCTTACCGTCAGCAAGGTTATCCATTACCGTTTTCTCTGGATCGAGAATTTCACGGTATTGGTCAAAGTAAGCTACTTCTAATTTAGTACCACAGTGAAAGTCACCTTCTGTTGCTTGTAATTTATCAAGCATCACTTTAATTAGTGTACTCTTACCACAGCCGTTAGGACCAATTAATGCAATACGATCGCCACGCATAACATTAAAACTAAAGTCTTTAACGATTTGCTTATCACCGTAACTATAACCGATATTTTTAGCTTCAAAGACAATCTTACCTGAACGGTTAGCATCTTGTAGCTGCATATCTGCCTTACCGACAACGTCACGACGCTCACTACGTTCATTACGTAATGCTTTAAGTGCACGTACACGACCTTCATTACGGGTACGACGAGCTTTGATACCTTGACGGATCCAAACTTCTTCTTGTGCAAGTTTCTTATCAAATAATGCGTTTTGCTCTTCTTCTACGCGAAGTAATTCAGCTTTTGCGTCTAAGTAACCTTCATAGTCACCTGGGAAAGACACTAATTGACCACGATCTAAGTCAATAATACGTGTTGCCATTGAACGAATGAATGCACGGTCGTGAGAAATAAAGATAATTGAACCGCGGAAATCTTTAAGGAAACCTTCTAGCCATTCAATGGTCGTCACGTCAAGGTGGTTCGTAGGCTCATCCAATAATAGAATATCAGGATCACATACAAGCGCACGCGCAAGTGCTGCTTTACGTTGCCAACCACCAGACAGGTCGGTTAACAAAGTATGTGGTTCTAGTTTTAAACTTTCTAGTACTGCGGCAATACGTGTATCAAGCTGCCAACCATTATGATGATCAACTTGTTCTTGAATGCGTGCGAGCTTATTAATGTTTGCTTCACTAGGATCTTCTGTCACCAAATCTAGCTGGTGATGATATTCACGCAATACACGACCTGCGTCAGCAAGGCCTTCAGCAACATAATCAAATACAGAACCTTCAGCATTACGCGGTGGATCTTGTTCTAAGCGTGAAACCACCAGCTCGTTTTGACGTTGAATGCTACCGTCATCAAGTAATACCTCACCAGCAATCACTTTCATTAATGTCGATTTGCCTGCGCCATTACGGCCAACAAGACAAACACGTTCATGAGAATGAAGAAGAAATTCTGCTTTATCAAGTAAAGCATGATCGCCATAGGCCAGTTGGGCGTTACTGATTTTAATTAGTGCCATCTTTTTTAACCAAGCTCATTAGTAATTAACCATGCTGCTATCCTATTTCGATCAAATGGCCAATGAAGTTCTGGCGTTGAAATAGTGTGATCATCATGATTTGAAATTGAGAGTACGGGTATTGTTACGCCGTAACGAGAGAATAAAGCATCGTCAAAGGCAATATCAACGATGCTTACTTGATGCTGCACACCCATCTCCACCAGCAAACCATAAGCTTGCTCGCAGAGATGACATCCTTGTGTGCTATAAAGTGTTATTAACACTTAGTCTTCCTTGTGGGTAATAATCCAACAGTTATGGATTTGCTTATTCTTAGCGAAATCAAGTGGTAATGTCTTATCTGAAATATTCTTAGCGTGTAGACCAAGTTCAGTTAATTTCTCAAGATCCATCTTGAAATGACGCTTATTGTTAGAGAATACAATCTGTCCATCTGGACGTAGCATGCGCTTTAGATTTTCCATCAACATGATGTGATCACGTTCAATGTCAAATGTCTGCTTCATACGCTTAGAGTTTGAGAACGTTGGTGGATCGATAAAAATCAGATCAAACGTATCATCAACTTCTTGTAACCATTGTAGACAGTCAGCTTGAACAAACTCATGCTGATTACCTACTTGATTATTAAGCTCCATGTTCTCTTGAGCCCAACGCAAGTACGTATTTGACATATCAACGGTTGTAGTTGATTTAGCACCACCTACTGCAGCATGAACAGTTGCCGAGCCGGTGTAAGCAAATAAGTTAAGGAAATCTTTACCTGCTGCCATCTGACCAAGCATACGACGGGTAATACGGTGATCTAAGAATAGGCCAGTATCAAGGTAATCATAAAGATTCACTTTAAATTTAATACCATATTCATCAACGATCATGTGACGTTCAGCACTTGATAGTTTTTGATATTGATTACGGCCTTTTTGGCGTTCACGTACTTTTAAAATAACTTTATTCGGCTCAACGCCTGTTACTTCAATCGTGGCACGTAATACATCCATAATACGACGACGAGCTGTTTCTTCAGAAACCGTCTTAGGTGCCGCGTATTCTTGAATGATAAGGTAATCATTGTATTTATCGATAGCAGCATTGTAGTTAGGAAGATCCGCATCATAAATACGGTAACACTCAACGCCCTCACGCTTAGCCCACTTTCCTAACTTAGCAATATTCTTCTTCAAACGGTTAGCAAAATCAGGTGCTACGTCTTCTTGAACAATAACGCCTTCTTTGTCGCCGTCTTCCTTCTTAACACTACCTGCAGTAATTAAGTAAGTTTTAAGTACACAATCAAGCGCACCGTTACTTAATTTAAATTGTTTGTCTGCACGCATACGCATACAACTTAGCAATTCATTTGAACCAGAGTAGATAGCCGCAACTGAACCTTCAAAGGCCAGCTTTAAACGGTTACCAAACTCTTTGTACAATGAGATAAGTTCAGATGTTGTACCTAAACGCTCACCGTAAGGAGGGTTACAAAGAATGATGCCTGTATCAAAGCCTTCAGGGCGAATCAGTTGTGTTGCATCACCGTATGCAAAATCAATCAGACTCTTCACACCAGCACGTCCAGCATTATCACGAGCGATGGCTAATACACGTTGATCCATTTCACGACCAAAGAACTTCGTCGTTACTTTTGAAGGACCACGACGCGCTTTAACTGTCGCTTCAGCATGAATTTCTAACCATGCTTCTTTATCAAAGTCTTTAATTGACTCAAAGCCCCAACGCTTACGTTTAAGGCCTGGTGCAATTTCAGCAGCCATCATAGCGGCTTCAATCACGAGCGTACCAGAACCACACATTGGATCTAATAATGCTGTTTCTGGTGTCCAACCGCTTTTCATCACCAATGCAGCAGCATGGGTTTCACGTAAAGGCGCACGACCGGCTTCGCTACGGTAACCACGTTGGTGTAAACCGCTACCAGCCATATCTAGACCAAGGATACCTTTCTCACCAGAAAGACGCATATGAATACGTAGATCTGGGTTTTCACGGTCGATATTTGGGCGACGTAGATCCGCTTTAGTAAAACGGTCAACAATCGCATCTTTGATTTTCATTGCGCCGTATTGGCTATTACGGATTTCGCGGTTAGTACCATTGAAGTCAACCACAATACGGGTATTGCTATCAAAGTGGCTCATCCAATTAATCGCCGTTGCACCTAAGTATAAGTCCATATCATCACGGACATTAAACTCACTCAGCACTTGGATGATTCGAGAGGAGATACGTGTCCATAGACAGCAACGATAAGCCATTGCTTGATCTGCTTTAAAACGGACACCGGCATGCACAACTTGAATGTTTTGTGCACCTAATTGTTCTAATTCATCCGCAAGCAAGTTTTCTAGGCCGCGGGAAGTAATCGCTAAATATTGATTCATGGCGTTCTTTTCACACTAATATTGCGTCGAATTATAACTGAAATCACATTAAATACCTCGCTTTTAGCACAATCAATTCACTAATTAAGTGAAAAAAGCAGCCTTTGATTCCTTATCAACATTCTTACTGACGTATTTGAATAAAATTTCATCGCACCAACGATAATTTCCAACAGGGAACAATAGTGTAATTTACATCACTTAGTTGTTTCAAAATAAACACAAAAATGATTATTCACAGCAGTAAACAATTCATAACCAATTGTATTTTATGACTAAAGAAAAACAAAACTACTGGAAATACAACTAAAAATCGAAATAATTAAAACTTTAAACTGACATTTTGGAATAAATGGAATACAACTGGACAGGTTTTATTCATCAACTATCAATTATTGTTAAATGAGGAAGTTATCTGATTAAGTTTGACATTAACAGCAACAAATAAAACCATTTACAAGCGTATTGATACTATTTATTCGGTCGTTTTTTATACTAAAATGCCTAGTTTTTAGATCATGATCACATGTTATTACGACTTAATATCACTTTTTTGTCTTTGCTTTGATCTAATACCACCTGCAAGATCAAAGAATGGATCGATATTGAATAAACACAGCAATTCGATTAAGCAACGATATAAGGTTAGCCAACCACAGGCACAAATAGATTGCACTGATAGATGCGTAACGCTAACAAATATACAAAGTACGATGACTTAACTAAGTGGGGATCTTTATTTCGATACGAGGAACGGCAATAAAATACAGGGAGGAATAACAAATGAAATGGTGGAACGAATGCTACTAGCAAAAGAGTAAAAATAGGGAGCTACATAAAAGTAACTCCCTACCCTACTAACGCAAAGCCCATAGGCAATATTCCAGAATAAGGTGAGATGCGATTATTCATCACTCGAATAGTATCTGAAAAGTTAAGCTCCTTATCATGATCTAGTTTTATTGGGGTTACATCAGCTAACATACAGAGGCTTGAGTTACCGTCAGTTTCTATAATAATAAACCGCGCATAATCATTAGCCGTTTTTAAAATAACCACCTCACCCCAATCAGGATCAACTCCTGCTTGTGGAGCAAAAAACCAACTTCTTAACATCAATGGTTTTTGAAACCTATATGCAGCAACTGCATTTAAAGCTAGCTCAGATTTTCGTACTTCTGATAATGGTAAATCAACCATACCTTCTTTAAATGTTTGGTAAGCCGCGACATCTGCCACAGTGAAGATTTGATTTGAAATAGATTTTGCTTCAACGGTTAATTGCTTTGCTGGTATAGCCACGCAAAACAATAATTCATTACCAAGTTCTAACATTAATGTATTTCTCTTAGTATCAAATTGCCAATACCAAGAATTATTCGGTGTTAACATCACGTCCTCTCTAGCTTGCTATGTGTCTAGATTATAGACAAAATTTTACGTCACCGATGGTAAATTAAAAGAGGAAAATTTTAGAAAATACATTAATGCTAAATCTGTATTTTTGTGAGATTTTTAATTTTTAGATATAAAAAAGCCAAATTGAAAATAATAATCAATTTGGCTTAATCAATAAAATAAACTGAACGTTACATCATGCTGGTATATTAAAGACCATTCACAATATCTTTAACTAGCCGAGGACCATGATAAATAAATCCAGTATAAACTTGAACTAATTGAGCACCGGCATGAATCTTTTCACGTGCAGCCATTGCTGAATCGATACCGCCTACACCAATAATCGGTAGTGCGCCATTTAAAGCAATTGCCATTTTACGAATAACATCAGTACTCTTGTTTTGTAATGGACGACCGCTTAAGCCTCCCATCTCATCACAATGATCCATACCTTCTACCATGGTACGATCTAGCGTAGTATTAGTACCAATAACACCATCAATCTTATTGCGAATAAGTGATTCGCATACTTGAACAATTTCTTGATCATCAAGATCTGGGGCGATCTTAAGTGCGAGTGGAACATATTTGCCATGTTTTTCGGCAAGCTCTGCTTGTTTTTGCTTTAATTGTGCTAACAAGTCGTCTAATGCTTCACCATATTGTAGTGAGCGTAATCCCGGTGTATTTGGTGATGAGATATTTACCGCAATATAACCAGCATACTGATAGACTTTTTCCATACAGATTAAATAGTCTTCAGCACCCTTTTCAATTGGTGTGTCTTTATTTTTACCGATATTAATACCAATAACGCCGTCATAGGTAGACTTCTTCACGTTCTCAACTAAGTTATCAACCCCAAGGTTATTAAAACCAAAACGGTTAATAATGCCCTCTGCTGGAATTAAACGAAATAAACGTGGCTTATCATTTCCTGACTGAGGACGTGGTGTTACGGTACCAACTTCAACAAAGCCAAATCCCATTGCGCCAAATGCATCAATGCATTCGCCATTTTTATCAAGGCCAGCAGCCAGACCAACAGGATTTTTAAACGTAATGCCCATCACTTCAACAGGACGTTCTGGTACGTGTTGACGATAGAAGAGATCAAGTGGAGTACCAGTAAAGCGAGAAAAGTTTTGAATAGCGAGGTCGTGTGCTTTTTCTGCATCCAACTGGAAAATAGCGGATCGTGCGATGCGATATAACATTATAACTCCATTAAAAATCCCGTATAAACGGGGTGGTATTATTCACAGTTATAGTGCTAAATACAATCCCTATTAGTTTGATTATTATCAATAAAACAGAGGCTTATATTTTATATCAATATTTACAATGAGTTATAATTCGCTCTTGTTTAAAATAAACGCCACAAAAAGCAAACGTTTTCGTTAACACATATCAAAATCGACACCACCTAACAAATCACATACACTTAGCTTACTATTGTTAACCATTTAGCAACTACCACATAGGCATTTACACTCAGCTACGAGACTGAGAATGAAGGTTTAATAGGGTCAACTCTCTTAGTGCAACAGCAAATTTAGCAAATTCATGCACCGTTCCTATTTTAAATTCTGTTAATACACTCTCCCAACGTTGAATAGCAATAGGATGATCATCAACCCATTGACTTACACAATCTTGTGGTTGAGCCGCCACATATTGAATAACAGATACCGTTAGTTGTCGCTGCTGCCAATCAAGTTCTTCTCTAAATGATGCTCTTGCTAATGCTTGCCAATGATTTTCTACTGGCTGATTATTTATTTGTTTCAAAAACCAATGAAGTGATAAATCGACCCCAACCAAAAAATACACTTGAGCAATATGACTCAGCGTCTGTTGCTGCTGATCGGCTATTTGACCAATATCGAGCGCACAATATAGACTGGGTAAACGCACAATATTATCAGCCAATGTTTGAGGTACACCGACATTAATTAATTGCTGAGCTTGGTGTTGATGTTCTTTCACTTCATCAGTGACAAGGTAACGTTCTATGTTTTCTCGTAAATCAATAATATAAGGCTTATAAAAGTCAATCTGCTGCTCTATCGTTAATTTTCGATCCTGGTTACGTAACAACCACCGTGTTATTCGACGTAACATTCGCCGACACTGAAACAACATATCATATTGGGTATCCGTCGTTAGTTGATTATCTAATTGCCTAATAGCTATATATAAATCAGGAAAATGAAAAATTTCACGGCCAACAACGTAGGCTGATGCAATATCAACGACTGATGATCCAGTTTCTTCTTGTAATCGTGTAACGAAATTACACCCCATTTCATTTGACATCTGATTTGCCAACGCGGTTGCAATAATTTCTTTGGTTAACGGATGATGGATCATCTGTTGCTGGTATTTTTTTAATGCTGATGGAAAATAGGCCATTAACTGATTACGATGAAAAGCATCATTGGCAATATCGTCATTTTCTAATTGTTGTTTAAGGATCATCTTTCCGTATGCCACCAGCACTGATAATTCAGGTCGAGTAAGGCCTATTGCTGCTTTTTCTCTTTCAATCAAGGTTTCATCATCAGGTAGATACTCAAGACAACGATCTAACTTCCCTATCCGTTCTAAGTGATGAATAAACCTAATTTGTTCTTTAAGTAATGCTGTTTGTTGATATTGTGTCACTGAAATGGATTCACTTTGGCAATAAGCATCAGCCAATACTTGCTGACTCACATCTGCTTCCATTCGATCTAACAACACGTTACGTTGCTTATAAGTCAAATTACCTTCTTCAACGAGGCTATTGAGCAAAATTTTAATGTTTACTTCATTATCAGAACAATCAACACCACCGACATTATCAATAAAATCACAATTAACCCGTCCACCTTGGGTGGCATATTCAATCCGTCCTAATTGAGTTAAGCCTAAATTCCCACCTTCACCGACAATCTTTGCTTTTAGTTGGTGGCCATTAATACGCAACCCATCATTAGCACGATCGCCAACATCAGCATTTGATTCCGACATGGCTTTTACATAAGTTCCAATACCGCCATTCCACACCAAATCAACATCCAATTGTAATATCAATTGAATCAATTCATTTGGTGTGCAGCTGTGCTTTTTCGTTTGCAGTCTTTGTTTGATTTCTGGCGTGAGTTTAATCGATTTACTACGCCGAGAAAAAACGCCGCCACCAGCAGAAATCAGTGTTGAATTATAATCTTGCCAACTCGAGCGTGGCAGTTTAAATAACCGCAATCGTTCTTGAAAACTAATCTGTTCATCAGGGGCTGGATCAATAAAAATATGTTGGTGATTAAAAGCCGCAACTAAACGTGTATGTGATGAAAGTAACATGCCATTACCAAACACATCACCAGCCATATCGCCAATACCGACACAAGAAAATGGTGTTGCTTGGCAATCAATTCCCAATTCACGAAAATGACGTTTAACAGATTCCCATCCGCCTTTAGCTGTGATCCCCATCTGTTTATGGTCGTAACCATGTGATCCCCCCGACGCAAAGGCATCACCTAGCCAAAATTGATAATCAGCAGCGATAGAATTGGCTAGATCAGAGAAAGTTGCAGTCCCTTTATCTGCGGCAACCACCAAATAGGGATCATGATCATCGTGACAACGCACATCAATAGGCGCTATAACATTACCATCAATAATATTATCGGTGACATCAAGTAAGGCTTCTATAAAATGTTTATAACAACGCATTCCTTCATCAATAACGTCTTGACGTGTTTTTAATTGCAACTGCCGTTTACACACAAAACCGCCTTTCGCACCCACTGGCACAATGACAGTATTTTTAACTTGCTGGGCTTTCACTAAACCTAATATTTCGGTTCTAAAGTCTTCTTGTCTATCAGACCAACGTAAGCCACCACGGGCAATCTTACCTGCTCGTAAATGCACGCCTTCAATATCTGGCGCATAGACAAATATTTCAAACATCGGAATCGGCGCTGGTATATCAGGAATATGCGTTGGTCGCAGTTTTATCGCTAAACAATGTTTTGGCAGATGTTGACTATCTTGCTGATAATAGTTCGTTCGTACTGTTGCTAGGATCATATCAATGTAGCGCCGAAGGATACGATCATTATCTAGGCTTTCGACTAAATCTAGCTTTTGCTCCAATTTTTCCACTGCCAGTTGCTCACCCACCTTGGAATGATGGCATTTTGTATTAAAGCGTAATTGGAACAACCTTATTAAATCGCATGCAATATCATTATGGTGGGTTAACGTCTCTTCTATATATTGCTGACTAAAAGGAAATCCTACCTGACGCATATAACGTGCATAACAACGTAAAATTGTCACCTCACGTCCGGTTAATCCGCCATTAAGCACCAATCGATTAAAGCCATCACTCTCTAATTTTCCTTCCCAAATCAACGCCAATGCATTTTGAAATCGATCTCTCGCTTCCGTTAAATCAATGCCACCACAGCGACTATGTAACATTGAAAAATCAAGCACCCAGTAAACCGTATTATTTGCCGTCGTTACTTGATATGGCGACTCGCCAACAACCCGTAATCCTAAGTTTTCAAGCATCGGCATTACATCAGAAAGATAGATTGGTTGCGTTCGATGGAAAAGTTTCAGTTTAATAACACAAGAATCCGTTGCTTCTTCTTGAGGACGATAAAATAGCATCCCCAATTTATGGCTATCGCTTAATTGTTCTAATTGCAGCACATCTGCAACAGCGTGACCTGGTAACATTTGTTCTTTATACGAACGAGGAAAGGCATTGATATAATTTTTTGCTATCGCAATCCCTTTACTCTCACCAAGATTAGCCACTAACGCATGAGTTAATCGATCCTCCCATAATAATGCGGCCTCAACTAAATTATGCTCAATAGCCTTAACATCAATGTCACTATTATTATTTTCAACCCGCACAATATAATGTGTACGTGCTAATCGGCTTTCAGAAAAAAAAGTTGTAAATTCAACATCTTCATCTGAGCCTAAATACGCTTTTAATATTTGTTGGGTTTTTCGTCTTAACTCGGTGTTATAACGCTCTTTACTGACATAGACCATGCATGAAAAAAAACGCCCGAAGGGATCACGTCGAATAAATAACCGTAATAAATCACGATTTTGCATTCTCACGACGCCCATACCGACTGCCAACATTTCATTTTCATTGGCTTGAATAAGCTCATCTCGAGGATAGGTTTCTAAAATATTATTGAGCGCTTTCCATGAATATGATCCTTTTGAATAACCACTGGCTTGCAAAATACGGCTAACACGGTTGCGTATAAGAGGGATATTATCCACTGTTTGATGATAAGCACTTGATGCATATAAACCAATAAAGCGATGTTCACCGATAATATTACCTTGCTTATCAAACCGTTTTATTCCGACATAATCAATATAAGCAGGACGATGAATACGTGATTTGCCATTACTTTTGGTAAGAATGAGAACTTCGGGTTTTTGCGCCTCAATACGGGCAGATTCAGGCAAGCTGGATAATCGAAATGTGGCTGCTGATGTTGTTTTCGCTAATAACCCTAAGCCACTATTTTTTACCGGAGTCAGTTCATAATCGGCTTCAACCACATTAAGATCATAGGCATGATAGCCCATAAAGGTAAAATTATGTCTCGTTAGCCAGTCTATAAACTCAAGTGCTTCTTGGCAATGCACCTTAGAAAGCGGTAAATCATGGTGATGTAGTTCAGAGGCAACGTGCAATAACTTCTGTTGCATTGACTGCCAATCTTTTACCACCAGCGTAATATCTTTCAATAAACAGGTTAACTCACGCTTTAACTGGGCAATTTCAGCATTAGTTGGTAAACGATCGACTTCAATATGAAATAATGTTTGTTGTTCACCCTTATCGCTACACGCTTTAACAATCTGTCCGTTATTATCACGCTGAAACCGATACGGGCCATTAAGCATCAAATGACTGGTTATACCGAGTCGATCTAATGCCATACGCACTGAATCAACTAAAAATGGCTGATCCGGCGTTACTATCTCTACCACTGTATGAGTTGATTTCCAGCCATGGCGGCTCACACTAGGATTATAAACTCTCACCGAGATATGTTCAGGTTTATTCATGGCAAGATGTTGCCATAAACTCAAAATCGCACCATAGAGGTCAGATTCATTACGCTGTAACAAATCATCATCAGCAAGTTGAGCTAAGAGTTGCTTGGCAAGCGTCATCACTAACGCACTTTGAGGAGATTTTACTTTGGCTGCAATTAAGTCATACACTTTTTCAAGTAAAACGGGGACGATATTGTCGGGTGCTGTCATACATACGCTCCAACATCCTTATAATTATACTGATAAGTATAGAGTTTGATGCTGGTGGTGTGACGTTTTAGGCTAGAATTATTCTAAATACGTTCAATTGTCTCAAATTTGTTATCGTTATTTACGTATAAACGAAACTTTCCCACCACACCGGCATGAGTAAGAAAACCACGTAACCTTACGGCTGGCAATTGAAGCTTTAACCCTCCATCGGTTAACACCACCACACTACTTGCCGTACCAGAATAGTGCTGCAAAAATATGTTGTAGCTAATATTAACGTTAAACGTAAAACTTCGCATCGCTAATTAACCTATTCCTAAATGCTTAACATGATAATTAAAAACTTGTAAAACAATAGCATAAAATAAAAGCCAGTCACTAATTAAGTCACTGGCTTTTGGTTACAGCTATATATCGATAGCGTTACATCATTAACCGATTACTTTTGATCAAGTGCTTTTTGAACTTTTTCAAACAAATCTTTGGCTAAGTTATCCATAGCAGCAAGTTTTTCAAGCTGCTTACGCATTAACTGCTGACGACTTACATCGTATTGGCGAAGTTTAAGCAGTGGCTCAATCAAACGTGCCGCCACTTGCGGATTACTGGTGTTTAGAATCTCTAAAATCTCAGTTAAAAATGCATAACCAGAACCATCTTTAGCATGAAAATGAACGGGATTATTAGCACTAAAGCCAGCCACTAAGCTACGTGTACGGTTAGGGTTTTTTAAACTAAATGTTGGATGATTCATGGTATTACGCACATTTTCTAATGCGTCGGCCGCAGGATTAGTACCTTGCAACATAAACCATTTATCCATCACTAAGCCATCATGGCTCCACTTATCACTGAAATCAGCCATTTGCTCAGCACGACAAGCTAGTTGGGCATTATTAGCTGCTGACATTGCAGCCATAGTATCAGTCATATTGTCAGCTGCTTTGTATTGCGCAGTAACTAATGCATTACCTTGTGCTGTATATGCTAAGTATGACAAACACTTATTTCGTAGAGCACGCTTTGCCATTGCCGCATGATCAAGGCTATAACACTCTTGCGTTAAGCTGTGATAAATCGCGCTAAACTCATCTTCCATTTCAGAAGCAAGTAATTGGGTAAATGCACCAACAACGTGGTTAATCGCATCAACATCTACCGTTGTGTACCAACCTGCTATTTCATTTTCACTTGGAAGCGTTAGCATTTCGGCAATGAACGCAGGATCAAGGTTTTCATCCAGTAATGCGCCACGGAATGCATCAATAACAGCATCAGGCAAGGTTACAGAATGTCCTTGTTGTACTTGAGCTACATTTTGACGAATGTATTTCGCCAATAGCATTTGTCCAGCATCCCAACGAGCAAATTCATTTGATGCGTTAACCATTAAGAAAATTAACTCATCATCAGTGTAATCATATTCTAAGATCACTGGTGCTGAGAATTCACGTAACATCGAAATCACTGGCTGCTCTGTCACATTTTCAAATACAAAGGTTTGCTCAGCTTCTTTTACATCAAGTACGTTATGTACTGTTTCGCCATTGATTTGTAAGCCAATCACTTCACCTTTGCTATTGTATAGCTCAATATCAAACGGAATATGCAGTGGCTGCTTTTCTACTTGCTCTGCGGTTGCAGGGGTTTGCTGGCTAATGGTGACAGTGTAACTCTTCGCTGATGCATCATACGCAGTTGAAACACTAACAACCGGTGTACCTGCCTGGCTATACCAACGACGGAAACGACTTAAATCAATGCCAGAAGCATCTTCCATCGCTTGTGCAAAATCATCACAAGTTGCAGCAGTGCCATCATGACGATCAAAATACAATTTCATCCCGGCTTGGAAATTTGCTTCACCTAATAAGGTATGTAACATACGGATCACTTCACTGCCCTTTTCATACACAGTTAAGGTGTAGAAGTTATTCATCTGAATCACTTTTTCAGGACGAATTGGGTGTGACATTGGACCGCGATCTTCAGCAAATTGTGGACCACGCACAATACGTACATTCGCAATACGATTAACAGCTCGAGAGCCTAAATCTGAAGAGAACTCTTGATCACGGAAAACCGTTAAGCCTTCTTTTAAGCTTAGTTGGAACCAATCACGACAAGTAACACGGTTACCAGTCCAATTGTGGAAATATTCATGACCAATCACCGCTTCAATACCTTGATAGTCAGTATCTGTCGCAGTATTTGGGTTTGCTAATACAAATTTAGAGTTAAAGACATTAAGACCTTTGTTCTCCATTGCTCCCATATTAAAGAAATCAACGGCCACAATCATGTAGATATCAAGATCGTATTCAAGACCAAAGCGTTCTTCATCCCACTTCATTGAATTTTTAAGTGATGTCATCGCATAATCAGCGCGATCCAAGTTACCCTTATCGACAAAAATCTCTAAAGCAACCTCACGACCGCTCATGGTCGTGAATGTATCACGCAAAACATCAAAATCACCGGCAACTAAAGCAAATAGGTAAGAAGGTTTTGGGAATGGGTCTTGCCATTGAACCCAATGACGACCGTTATCAAGATCGCCTTCCGCAATACGATTACCATTGCTTAGCATGTAAGGAAATGCCGCTTTATCTGCAATAATTTTAGTTGTAAATCGTGCTAATACATCAGGACGATCTAAATAGAACGTAATACGACGGAAACCTTCTGCTTCACACTGGGTACAGAAACCACCGCCAGATTTATACAAACCTTCCAATAAAGTATTAGCTTCAGGATTAATTTCAGTCGTAATCGCTAATTCAAAATCAGCAGGTAGGTTTGTTAACGTCAAATGCCCTGACTGCTGGTGATAATCTTGCCAAGCTTGACCATTTACAGTTACGCTGATCAATGTTAAATCATCACCATCTAACACTAACTCAGCATTCGCCTGCTCACTCTGTCGTATCACATGACTAATAGCAACAACTGTTGTTTTGGTATCATGAAGGTCAAATGTCAGATCGATATCCGTAATGGTGTAGTCAGGCGAGCGATAGTCTGAACGATATTTTGCCGCTGGTTGAGTCACAGTAGAATGTTCTGTCATTATTTTTATATCCTTTATGATTGCTCTAATGCAGCATGCATGAGCTACCGATTAATGTTGGCTGTTGTATAATAATATTGTGTCACCAGTAACACTTTTCAAGCATAAATTTAGAAGCAATATAGTTAATTGCCAACGAAAACGTTTACGTATTAATATAGCAATACACGTCGAGATGATTAATGCAACAGTCACAGTGGCTAAACTTGATATTCCTTGACGTAGTTCACCTCTTAGGTCACAATCCCACTCCAGTTAAATAGTTTAGTTATTTATTTACTAAGCTTTATAAACCATGTCCAAGACATTGAATTTAAAGATCCTATAATTATAAAAATAATTTCTTTAAATTTATCAATTTGAGTATCTACTACCAGATATGAATAATAACAGACACAATAATGGGGTTATCGACTCCCTGCTTGATACTGATGCTTATAAGCTTCATATGCAACAAGCAGTATTCCATCAATATCCAAGCGTTGAAGCTGTGGCAGAGTTCCATTGCCGAAGCGATGAAGATCTACGCCCTTACGCCGCTGAAATTAAAGCACAAATTGATCATATTGCGACCTTATCTTTTACTCAAGGTGAACTCGACTTCTTATCGACTCTGACTTTTTTTCATGCCGATTATCTTGCGTTTCTAAAAGATTTCAAACTAAATGCTAATGATGTAGACGTAGATACATCAGGTGATCAATTAGCGATCACTATTCGTGGTACATGGCTTGATGTGATTTTATGGGAAGTACCACTACTTGCCATTATCTGTGAAATTCGCTGTAAACATCTTTACCCACAAGCCACGACTGCGATGGCAATTGAGCAGCTAAAATCAAAAATTGATCGCTTCTATCACGATGCTAAAAAGTGTGATTTAAGCCAGTTTGCATTAGTAGACTTTGGTACTCGTCGTCGTTTTTCAAAAGACGTTCACCACCACGTTGTTGACTACTTAAAAGATAATATGCCTGAATTTAAAGGCACATCAAACTATTACCTTGCTTATACTCGCGGCCTAACCCCTGTGGGTACTCAAGCTCATGAATGGTTTCAAGCACATCAACAGCTCGCAGGTGAATTAGCGGACTCTCAACAATTAGCGCTTAATCGCTGGTTGCAAGAATACCCTCATGATTTAGGTATTGCACTCACCGACTGTATCAATATGGATGCCTTCTTGCGCGATTTCGATCAGCGTCTTTCTGAGCGTTTTATTGGCTTACGTCATGATAGTGGTGATCCTATTTCTTGGGGTGAAAAAGCCATTGCACACTATAAATCGTTAGGCATTGACCCAAAATCGAAATCGTTAGTATTTTCTGATAGCCTAACACTTGATAAAGCATTAGTGATTTATAAACACTTTAATGATCATATCAATGTTAGCTTTGGTATTGGTACACAACTGACGTGTGACTTACCTGGTGTTAAAACACTCAATGTCGTTTTGAAAC
This sequence comes from Photobacterium sp. Alg240-V54, assembly GCF_900537155.1. Classification (NCBI taxonomy): domain Bacteria; kingdom Pseudomonadati; phylum Pseudomonadota; class Gammaproteobacteria; order Vibrionales; family Vibrionaceae; genus Photobacterium; species Photobacterium sp. Alg240-V54. The sequence continues at coordinate 353,011 of NZ_UNRL01000004.1, read as the reverse complement.
TGACAGAATGTGAAGGTCGACCAGTAGCCAAAATTTCAGACGAACCAGGAAAGAGTATTTGCCGAGATGAAGACTATCTTGATCAATTACGTACAGCTTTTCAACTCGTTAACGAATAATGATTTAGTAGATAGCTAATAGTAGAATTAAAAAAAGCGAACAATTTGATTGTTCGCTTTTTTATTGTTCTCAAACAAAATGGTATTTAAAATCCAAATAATTACCGATGATAGTAATATTACTCCCGACGTAATACGGCTTCCATACCAAAATGTTCATTACTCAAGGTTAAGGTATTATTCCCATTTAATACAAATTGGTTATCTTGCTGCCCATCTTCATAGAGAAGAACAATTTGATCATCTTCTAAATAATAAACACCACGATGTTCTTTTGTTTTACCTGCTTGATTTGAAATCTCTGCTGAGAATAAAAAATCCGGACGTAAAGATAATGCAAACTCTGCAATATTATCTGCAACATCTTGTCCTGAAATTGTTTTAGTTCGCCAATTGCCAGCTAAATGTTCAGGTGCTAATTTAGTAAAGTGAGCACCATCAAGTACAAAGCGATTATAGTTAAGCAAATAGCTATGCATTTGATCTTCTTCGTTAGGGGAAATAAAAGTAATGTTGGTATCATCGATATCATAATTTCCCGTCCACTGCTCAACTTTGCCATCAATTCGTAATAACCGCATTGCAAATTGATAATCTGATTTAAACATCACATGCATTGCTCGATATTTTTCCCCTTCACTTTCAATGCCGTCTTGTTGATTGCTAAACCAATACCAATTACCTAATAGAAAGGGATAATCAAACTCAGTAATATCATCAGCAACAGAGTTAACACTAAACAAGCTCAAGATAAATAACCAAAAAAAACCAACTGTTTTCATCATATGCAGTTCCCCTTACTGAGTACTTTAGCTTTTGTATTCCCTCTCAAACATCAGAGGTCTTATACTTAAAACTAGTCGGGAAACCTAATTTTCGATGAAAAATATGCGCTATATCACAGTTTGTAACTTGAACATTCTCAATATTAAGACAGAAAAACGACAGATAAAAAAAAGCGCTCCTAAGAGCGCTTTAATAAAAGAGACATCAACAAGATAATGTCATTCCGTATCATTATTACGATTGTTTTTGATTACTAAAATCAGCCGTTATCGCAACAGCTTCATCAAGATAAACATCAGGTGCTTCATAATCTTTTGGCACCGCATCCAAATCAGCAAAAGGTTTTTCACCTAATGCTTTTTGACGTTTATTTAAGCGGGCTAAACGATCAGCGTCATCTTTATCTTGTTCTGCTATGCGTGTCTTTTCATTCAATGAAATAGTATTGATATCTTTTTCCTTTTTATAGGTAAGGATATCTTCATTGATAAAACCAAATTCCATATTATTTTTAATACGAGTTTGGTGCTCTGCTGCTAGTATCGGTACAAGCGTACTGTAATCATGTAATTTCTGATAACCTGCAGGTTTAATACTATCCCAAGGTAATGCATTATCTTCAACACTTTCCCCTGTTTCAGCAGGATCAATGGCTGAAGGGAAAGCAATATCAGGAACAACACCCAGGTTTTGGGTACTTCCACCGTTAATACGATAGAATTTTTGGATAGTATATTGAACATGACCTAATGGTTTATCAAATAAATCATAGAGATGATTTAATGATCGGTGTTGTTGCACCGTACCTTTACCAAAAGATTGCTCACCTAAAACAATAGCACGTCCGTAATCTTGCATTGCTGCTGCAAAAATTTCTGAAGCAGATGCACTATAGCGGTTAACTAATACTGTTAATGGTCCATCAAAAGAAATTTGATCGTCTGAATCACCATTAACCTTAATTCGGCCATAACTATCACGCACTTGCACAACCGGTCCACTTGAAATAAATAAACCCGTTAATGCGGTTGCTTCCGTTAAAGCACCACCACCATTATTACGTAAGTCGATCACAATACCATCAACCTTCTGGTCATTTAATTTAACCAGTTCTTTTTTGGTATCTTGTGATAATCCCACATAAAAGCTTGGAATTTCAATCACACCGATTTTTTTACCGTCGACAGTTTTCACTTCCGATTTCGCTGCACGATCTTCAAGACGGATCTTATCTCGTACAATAGTTACGGTGTAACTCTTCGCATTATTGCCTTCAGGTAATATGTCCAGAATAACCTTACTGCCTTTCGGCCCTTTGATTAACTGCACAACATCATCAAGACGCCAACCAATAACATCAACAACTTTCTTGCCTTCTTGACCTACGCCAATAATGCGATCACCTGCTGCAATTTTTTTCGAGCTCGCCGCTGGTCCACCAGCAACTAAAGAACGAATTTTGGTATAGTCGTCTTCAACCTGCAATACCGCACCAATTCCTTCTAATGACAGATTCATCTCTGCCTGGAATTGTTCAGCATTACGTGGCGATAAATAACTTGTATGTGGATCGACCTCACGTGAAAAAGCATTCATGTATAACTGAAATACATCTTCACTGTGTGTTTGTGTTAAACGTTTAATCGCATTGTTATAACGCTTAGTTAACGTCTTTTGAATCTCAGGCCATTTTTTACCTGCAAGCTTAAGATTTAACGCATCGTATTTAACCCGTTGTCGCCAAATCTCATTCAATTCAGTGTTGTCTTTCGGCCATTCAAGCTCTGAACGATCAATAACAAAGTCATCTTTATTATCGAATTTTATTTCAGTATCAAGCTGAGTTAACGCAAATTGATACCGTTCAAAACGACGTTGAAGGACTTTGTTAAAAATATCAAACGCAGCAGATGTATCCCCTGATTTAAGTTGATCATCTAACTGGTTTTTCCATTTTCCAAATTGTTCAACATCTGTGGCGTCAAGAAAGCTTTTATTATAATCAAGCATTTCAATATAACGATTGAATACTTGTCCAGAAAACTGATCATCAAGTGCAAAATGCTTATAGTGAGAACGCGTATAACGCGATGCCACTCTTGTACTCGCAGTTGCATGCTGTTTTTCAGGAGCAAGGTGCGGCACATCACTTAATGAATACTTAGCCTCTGCGGCTTGAACCGAAGCTGCTAGCATCATGCCAGCAGCTATCAGTGAGAAACGGAATCGACAATTCATGTGTCGCGCATTCTCCTTTATGAACGCAAGTGCTCCGCTTTAACAGCCATTACTAGACCGTTATTTAAACGAACTCGCACATCGTCCTTGTTAATTTCAACAATAGTCGCAGGCATGTTACCTGAACCCATGTTCACTTGAACATTTTTGCCTACGATTACTTCATCAGCATTCAGTACACGTGTCGTCTCTACAGGCTTCTTTTTAATAGTAGCTGTTTTTGGCTTAGTGTTACTAGATTTAACTGTTTTTGCTCGTGTTTTTTTAGCTTCGCCTTCTTTAGCCGCTTTAGCAATTGCTTGCTCTTTACGACGAGTGCGTACTTTAGCTTTACTTTCTTCTAAAGCTTTAAGCGCATGATCCACGTGCTCTTGCTCTAGAACATCACAATCATTACCATCTAGATCAACACGGTTCACACCCGCTTTAACACCGTGAAGGTAACGCCAAGAAGATGTGTATTGACGTAAAGCTGTACGTAGTTGAGTCTTGCTTACTTTTGGATCTTCGTTAAGACGCTCTGCAAGATCTTGGAAGATACCAATTTTAAGTGGCTTCGCTTCACCTTCAACAGTGAAACATTTTGGGAAACGCTCAGCGATGTATGCAATAACTTCTTTACTGTTCGTTAACTTTTCAGAGTTTTCCATGGAGTTTCCTGACATAAACGAGGATTGCTCGTTATTTGTGCTTTGTTCAAAAAGAAATAGTGCTGCTATTATAATTACCTAACGCGGAAAAACCACCGAAAGCATGAAATTAGAGTACTTTTTGTAGTGCTTCTACGAAAGAAACTAGACCTTGTTCATCATTTTGGTCAAATCTTGACAAAATTGGGCTATCAATATCCAGCACACCGATTAATTTTTCATTAACCATAATTGGAATAACGATTTCAGAATTACTTACAGCATCACATGCAATATGCCCAGGGAAAGCATGAACATCAGCAACACGCTGCACTTTATTTTCTGAAATTGCCGTTCCACAAACACCACGTCCAACAGGAATACGTACACAGGCAGGGTTTCCTTGGAATGGACCCAGAACTAATTGGTCTTGTTTCAACAAATAAAACCCAACCCAATTAATTTGTTCTAACTCCATATTTAATAACGCACTAATATTAGACATATTAGCGATAAGATCAGTTTCACCTTCAATAAGCGCCAATGCTTGTTGTGTTAGACGATGATAAAAAGCGGTTGAATTTTCCATAGCTTACTCCGTATATAGCCGTTAGAATAGCAAGAATACTACTGATAATAGGAATTATTCTCACAGTGAAAGATAAGAATCATCTTATGATTAATTGGTCTTGGTTGCTACAACAAGCGAAAATACATAAACCAAGATTAATTGTTGCCAATATTATTGCTGTTATCGCAACCTTGATCAGTGTACCCATTCCACTTTTGATGCCACTAATGGTTGATGAAGTTCTGTTGCATAAACCAGGCGAAGGCATTACTTATCTTAACGCCCTTTTACCTTCTGCATGGCACAACGCAACAGGCTATATCATTTTAGTGCTTGTTCTGGTTGTATTAATGCGCACCCTTAGCCAGGCGCTGAATATACTCCAAAGTCGGCAATTTACATTAGTATCAAAAGATATAACCTATAACTTACGTCAGCATTTACTCGACAAACTTGGCCGCATCAGTATGCGACAGTACGAAGAACGAGGCAGTGGTGGCATCAGTTCTCACCTTATTACTGATGTCGAGACCATTGATAAGTTTGTTGGCGATACGCTAAGTCGGTTTATTATCGGACTCTTAACAGTTGTCGGTACCGCGGGTGTGCTTTTATGGCTTGATTGGAAGCTCGGCTTATTTATTCTTATTATAAATCCAATTGTTGTCTATGCGTCTAAACTCATGGGCAGCCGTGTTAAAAACCTTAAACGTAAAGAAAACCAATCTTACGAAACATTTCAACATCGTTTAATTGAAGTCTTAGATGGCCTTTATCAATTACGGGCTTCTAATCGTGAACGTGATTTTTTAGAGCAATTAAAAGGCAATGCCAGTGATATTCGCCATAGTGCTGATAAATATGCTTGGCAATCAGAAGCTGCAGGACGCGTTTCTTTCCTATTGTTCTTAATTGGTTTTGAGATTTTTCGAGCAGCAGCAATGTTGATGGTACTATTTAGTAACTTAACCATTGGTGAAATGTTAGCTGTGTTTAGCTACTTGTGGTTTATGTTAGGACCAATTCAAGAATTATTAGGTATTCAATTTGCTTGGTATGGTGCGTCAGCTGCAATGCAACGCCTTAATAGCTTATTAGCACTTGAAGAAGAAACACGTCCACCAGCAACGGTTAACCCTTTTAATGAAGAACAAACTATTGCGATTAAAATTCGTGATTTACATTTTTCCTATGATAATGACAAAGAAGTACTTTGTGGATTAAACCTTGATATTCCCGCAGGTAAACGTGTTGCACTCGTTGGTGCATCTGGTGGCGGTAAATCAACCTTAATTCAATTATTGCTTGGTATTTATCAAAAAAGTAGCGGTGATATTTTAATAAATGATCACCCTATTGAAGCCGTTAGTTATGAAGCGCTACGTGAGAAGATGGCGGTCGTATTACAACAACCGGTGTTGTTTAATGAAACGTTACGTCATAACTTAACCCTAGGTGGAACATTTACTGATGAAGAATTATGGCAAGCGTTAGATATTGCACAACTTACAGATGTCACTGAACGTCTCACCCATGGATTAGATACCGAAATAGGTCGCCAAGGTATTCGTTTATCAGGCGGACAACGACAACGATTAGCCATTGCACGTATGATTCTTTCTAATCCTGAATTTGTTATTCTTGACGAAGCGACGTCAGCTTTAGATACCTCAACTGAGGCCGCTTTACATACAGCACTCAATACGTTTTTGAAAAATAAAACCACCTTGATTGTGGCTCATCGTTTATCTGCCGTTAAACAAGCTGATATTATTTATGTACTTGAAGATGGTTTAGTCAGTCAATCAGGTACCCACGTTGAACTGGTTAATACCCAAGGGCTATATCAAACCCTTTACGGTTCAATTCAATCGGCTGATGTGATAACCAATAGTGTCAATTCACACGAAGCAGTAGCCAGCGTCAACACAAAATAATATAGTGTGCGTCAATCGGCACTCATTGATGGCTGTTATTGTTTCTTATAAACAATGAGTCACTAACAACTCAATGAGTGCTTTGTACATCTTATTATCAAAGGAAGAAACGCACCATGTCGAAGGCTCGACGCTGCCCAGGCTGCGATTTACTTGTGTTGCCTGAAATTGCGACACAAGGACACAGTGCCTATTGCCCACGTTGTCATACTCGACTGTATCGCGGTGGCATTGCGCGCTTTAATGCAGAATTAGCGCTTGCGGTTGCCTGTCTTATTCTTTATATCCCGATGGTTAGCCTGCCGTTAGTTACCATTCGTTTAATTGGTCAGATGATACCTGCAACATTAACCTCTGGAACCGTTGCTCTCGCTCCCACTTTTCCTGCCGTTGCAATTTTAATTCTTTTTTGTAGTGCCATTGCACCATTATTATTGATCTGCGCGGTTTTGAGTGCACAATTTTCATTACGCTTTCGGCAACTACGGTTATTTAAACTGTCACTGTGGATTTTGTCTCACTTAAAACAATGGACGATGCTAGAAGTCTTTTTAGTTAGCTTGGCTATTTCATGTTTTAAAGTGCAAGAAGTCGCCGACATTTATGTTGGCATAGGCTTATATTGCTTAATCAGTATGCAAATTCTATTGTCAGTGCTGTTAACGAAAATAAGTGTTCGCCGTTATTGGGATGCTTGGCAACCCGAAAATGAACATATCAGTGACAAACTTGATACTGTCTGTCATAGCTGTCAGTTAACCCAAGAAGCACTACCACATTGTCGCCGTTGTGGTAGTCAATTACATCATCGAATCCCAAAATCACTTCAGAAAACATGGGCATATCTTATTACTGCCAGTATTTTTATATTGCCGGCAAACCTTTACCCTATTTCCATCTTCATGAATAACGGTAAACGTATTGAAGATACCATCTTTTCAGGTGTCGCAGGTTTAGTAAAAACAGGAATGACCAGTATTGCAATCATCATCTTTGTTGCCAGTATTGTTGTTCCCGTCGCTAAAATCATTGGCTTAGCATATATATTATTATGCATTCAATTTAAACAGCGTAGCCAACGTCTACAACGGATGCGTATTTTTCGTATCGTACATTGGATTGGAAAATGGTCCGTCATGGATCTCTTTGTCATCGCGATCATGGTCGCTTTGATCGATCGTGGACAACTTCTTGATTTTACACCAGGGCCGGGTGCCATTGCTTTTGGTGTAGTCGTTATTTTAACAATGTTAGCAGCAGAGAGCTTAGATTCTCGTCTAATCTGGGACAAATATGAACAACGAACCAAATAATGAGCAACCACAACGCGTAAATATTCGCAGTGATCGGGGCTTATCACCTTTATGGTTATTACCACTATTGGCAATTATTGTCGCTGGATGGTTACTCTATAAAGCCGTTAATGAAGGCGGCGAACGTATTCAAATTCACTTTAACGATGCCGTTGGTTTAGTCGCTGGGCGTACCACTATTCGTTATCAAGGATTAGAGGTAGGTATTGTACGCGATGTGACGTTATCAAAAGATCTTAAAAGCATCTATGTATCTGCCGATATCTATCCAGAAGCCGTAAAAACACTTCGCACACATACTCGATTTTGGTTAGTAAAACCTAAAGCTTCTATTACTGGTATCTCTGGTTTAGATGCCCTCGTTTCAGGTAATTACATTGCCCTTCAACCAGGTACAGGTGAAGAAGCAACAAAATTTACAGCATTAGAAAACCAACCGGCAAACATGCCCACAAATGATGGTTTAACCCTACAATTAAAAGCGCCGAACTTGGGCTCTCTTAGTATTGGCTCACAAATTTTTTATAAAAAGATCCCTGTCGGTGAAATTTATAACTACACCCTTAGTGCTAATAAGAAAGAAGTGCTTATTGATGCGCTTATCAAACCGCATTATGCCAATCTAGTGACCAATAAAAGCCGTTTTTGGAATGTGAGTGGTGTCAATGCCAATATTGGCTTTAATGGTGTTGATGTCCAGTTTGAAAGCTTATCAGCATTGATTGCTGGTGCGATTGCATTTGACTCACCTGATGCAGGTAAACCGATTGATGAAGGGCATTTATTTAACCTCTATCCAGACATTAATACTGCAGGTCGTGGTATCGCTATAACCATCACTCTGCCAGACGATAATAATGTCAGCAATTCAGGGGCCCCGATTATGTATCGAGGCCTGCAAATTGGTAAAATTTCAGATTTAAAGCTGGATGAAAAAACCAATAAAATTATTGCTCACGCCGCTATCGAACCTAGCATGAGCGATCTGCTTAATAATGGCTCACGGTTATTACTTGAAGAAGCGCAAGTTTCACTGACGGGAGTCAAAAATATTGGCAACCTTGTCCGTGGTAACTATCTTCGTTTAATTCCTGGTGAAGGTAAAACAACGCGTCATTTTACAGCTATCACCCAAAACACACTTGAAGAGCAACAACCCGGTGTGGCAGTTTTCTCACTTTACGCCAATAAAAGCTTCGGCTTAAAAGCGGGCACTAAATTACGTTATCGTGGAATTGATGTTGGCCATATCACTAACGTTAAACTCGATGGTGACCGCGTACGATTAGATGCATTAATTCAACCGCAATATACCCACTTAATTCGCTCTCATAGCCGTTTCTTTATTGATGGTGGTATTGAAGCCAATATTAGTAATAGCGGCGTTGATGTTTCTATTCCTGCAGCGGATCAATTGATAAGCAGCGCCATTAGTTTTACATCGAGTGGCAAACAAGGGATCCAAAAGAGTTATTCGTTATTTAAAAATAGACACCTCGCTAAGCTTGCTGATGAAAAGTTAAAAGGTTTTACCTCTATTACTCTTGTCGCTGATAACTTACCTTCTATCTCTGAAGGCAGTCCGGTGCTGTATCGTAATCTACAGGTTGGTGAGATCACCAGTTTTGCCCTTAAAACATCAGGGGTTGAAATAAAACTGAATATACAAAAGAAATACCGCTATTTAATAGACAGTAACACTGTTTTTTGGAACCGATCAGGGGTTGAAGTAGAAGCTGGACTTAATGGTGTTAAAATTAAAGCAGATCCGCTTTCGACATTACTTAAAGGTGGCATTGCATTTGATTCTATTAAAGGTGTTGCAAACCGTTCTGGCAGTGACTATAAACTTTATTCGAGTTTAAGTGATGCTCAACATTTTGGCGTCATGATCACCCTAACTGCCGATGATGCACGTTCTATTTCAAAATCGACGGCGATTAAATATCAAGGGGTGGTGATTGGAAAAGTGGATAATATTGAGCCTAACTTTGAACGTAATAACGTCACTGTAAAAGCACGCTTATTCCCACAATACGCCAATGTAATTGCGCGTAAAGATAGCTATTTCTGGGTAGTAAAACCTAAGATTAGCTTAAGTGGCAGCGAAAACTTAGATTCACTCCTAAGCTCATACATTGCAGTACAACCAGGTAAAGGCTTAACCTCTCACAATTTCAACTTAGGTTCCGCAGAATTATTTGATGCTGGCAAAACCTTTGTTTTAGAAAGTGAAGAGCGTGGCTCCGTCAGTGAAGGTACGCCTCTGCTTTATCGTGATATTCAAGTAGGCCAAGTAATTAAGGTTGCTTTAGGAGCTTTAGCTGATCGTGTATTAATTACCGTACAGATTGAGCAAAAGTATCGCCATCTTATTCGCTCAAATAGTGTGTTCTGGAATGCATCAGGGCTAAATGTTGATGTTGGTCTTACTGGGGCAAAAGTTAAAGCGGGAACCTTTGATAGTTTACTCCGTGGTGGTATTTCATTTGCCACACCAGCTACGCATCCACTTGCACCACAAGCGAAACACGGCAAGCACTTCTTACTCAATAAAGAAGTCAATCCTAAGTGGTTAACTTGGCGTACAGCGATTCCCGTCAAGTAATATTTAAAACCATATTAAAACTACAAAAAAGGGACAATCAATGTCCCTTTTACTTTTTCAGCCTCTCCGGTTTATAAAATACTCCATCTAATATGTTATTTCATAATAAAAATTGATCCATCTACATAACAAGCTTAGAAGCACAGATAGTCGATATAAATTTATTGTTGTTTAGTATAGAATCGCGGCATTGCTAGTTTGACAGAGAGTGCTACCTTGCATCCTAATATCTATATTCCTGACGCTTTTATTGATCTCATCAAGCACACAATGCCAGAAAATCTGAGTATTGATGAATTTATCAGCTGCTGTAAAACACCGCTGCGTCGCAGTATTCGTGTTAATACGCTCAAAATCAGCGTTGCAGACTTTCTTACTCGTGTAGCAGATAAAGATTGGACATTAACCCCTATCCCTTGGTGTGATACTGGTTTTTGGATCAAACGTGAGGATGAAGAGAGCGTTTCATTAGGCAATACTGCCGAGCATATGGCTGGGTTATTCTATATTCAAGAAGCCAGCTCAATGATGCCCGTCACAGCACTGCTTGATAATAATGATGCCCTTGATTGTGTCCTTGATATGGCATCCGCCCCTGGCTCTAAAACCACCCAAATTGCTTGTGCTATGCAAAATAAAGGTGCGTTGGTTGCAAATGAGTTAGCAGCAAGCCGTATTAAAGTCCTTCATGCTAACTTGCAACGCTGTGGTGTCCATAATGCAGCGCTAACCCACTTTGATGGCTGTGTTTTTGGCACTTGGGCTCCTGAAGCGTTTGACTCGATTTTACTTGATGCTCCTTGCTCCGGTGAAGGCGCTATTCGTAAAGACGATGATGCAATGGCAAACTGGAGTCTTGAGTCTATTGATGAAATTGCAGCAGTACAACGCAATTTAATTATCAGTGCCTTTCAAGCATTAAAGCCAGGTGGAGTGATGGTGTACTCAACATGTACCCTAAACCAACATGAAAACCAAGAAGTTTGCCTCTATTTGAAACAAACCTTTGGCGATGCGGTTGAATTTGAATCTTTAGGAGATTTATTTGATGGCGCACAAAAAGCACTAACAGAGGAAGGTTTTTTACACGTCTACCCTCAAGTTTTTGATAGTGAAGGATTCTTTGTAGCTCGTATTCGCAAGCATGCATCAGTTGATACCGATCCTGTTAAAAAACGCATGGGTAAATTCCCTTTTAACCAAGTAAAAGCAGACGAACAACAGCTCATCGCTCAACAACTTAAGACCGATCTTGATATCACATTATCAACCAACAGTGATATTTGGTTACGAGATAAAGAAGTGTGGCTATTCCCTTCACAGATCAAACCATTAATTGGTGAGATTCGCTTTCAGCGTATTGGTATTAAGTTAGCAGAACAGCACAAAAAAGGTTATCGCTGGCAACATGAGGCAATCATGACGCTCGCTACTGGTAAAGAAACAGTGGCTATAGCCTTAACTGCACCACAAGCGAAAGAATGGTTTATGGGCCGAGATATTCGCCCAGAAAATCTAACCGGCAAAGGTGAAGTGATTGTTACTTACCGTGATTACCCCATTGGCATCGGTAAATGGGTGGGTAATCGCATCAAAAATGGCTTACCTCGTGAATTAGTACGCGATACTAACTTGTTTGATATTTAATATAATTCAATCAGTTACTATTAATTAACATTTTATTGATTGAATAAACAATTATTTTAAATTAAAACTGGAAAATCACCACAGCTAAACTAATATTGATAGTGTAATCGAATTCTATCTCTATCCAGTTAGCGCAAGGCTCATCACTGAGCCTATTCCCCTAAGCCCGACACAGGAATCGTTTCGGGCTCTTTTTAAGTCTGCCAGCTTATTCTCATTCTAGCTATCGGCGAATCTGCAAAAAAACCAAAAAAAACCTGAGCACATGGCTCAGGTCTTCATTCACTAACAAAAAATTAGTTATGTTTGTGTGCTGTGATTTCTGCTTTTTTAAGGTCTTTAACGTTCTTGCTAACGTCACGACGCTCTTTAGATAACTCAGCACTGATGATGATATGATCATCAACACGATCTTCATAATCGCCTTTCATGTTTTCAATGATTTCTAGAATTTGATCATGAGTCATATCTGGCTTGATATAGTCCAACATGTTTTCTAGTAATTCTACACGCTTACGGTTATCACGGATTTTACGATCGTTATCAAGAATTTCGCGCTTAAGTTTGTTTTTACGGCGAGCCTGACGAACAAGTTCAAGGATGTTGTTCATGTTTTGTCCTTAGTCTGAAAATAAAGCCTTGTGAAACTGATTTAATGCTAATAATTAGGAAAAATGCACTTCCTAGTACATAACCGTCGAGTCTCAGTTTTTTTCTAAAATCGTTATATCAGAAAATCCGCTGTAAACTCAAGCAATACCCGAAGATTATCGACTAGGTGGTGAGTTAACATACGCTTAAAGATCCTTTATTGTCTGGATTATGCGCTTTGTTATTTATCTTTGCTTTGATTTCGTGCAATAAATATTAGAGATAATTACTGATAAAAAAGACATTTAGATGAATTATCGAAGAAATAATAATGACACTGGTTATGATTGCATTGTTTGTTCATAAAAAAGCTGAATTTGATTTGCAAATCACCCATCAGCGCCTAGTCTTCATAGTAGACCAGTACTTATTTACAGCTAAAGCAATCTGAACAAGGATATCTTCGCTGTCATCTCCATGATCAGCAACAGAGTTCAACGCTCAAATCGCTCCGTAATCTGATATTGGCTATACCGTGTGATGAATAGATTTATCAGGAGACAACATGTCAAAAGCAACAGGTACCGTTAAGTGGTTTAACGAGGAAAAAGGGTTTGGTTTTATCACTCAAGATGACGGCGGTGCTGATGTATTTGTACACTTCCGTGCGATTAGTGGTGATGGCTTTAAAACCCTAACTGAAGGTCAAAAAGTCTCTTACGAGACCGAGCAAGGTCCTAAGGGTCTTCAAGCAGCGAACGTTGAAAGAGTCTAATAACTTAACGTTAAAACGTTACAAAACCAAGGGCTCCCAGAGCCCTTTTTTATTTTTATCGCACTGATCTTATTTGATATATAAAGAAAAAGCACAATACAGCATTATCTATTATCCTCACACAAACAATAAGCACACAGTCTCATATCCATACTAAATATTTTTTTGTTAAAGGGGTCACATTCTTGTGATGTTTTTATACGAGAAACTTGCCCTTTCAATATGAAAATGGCCTAATAGTCATGGCTTTAAGAAAGGCCTATTTATGCAACAAATTGAAAGAGAAAACTTCGATACACTGTTCAAATGTACACAGTTGTCCTGAAGCGCTTCATTATTCTTTTGTACATAAGTAAACCAGCGTTTTGCGCTATTAATTTATTATTTCAGGAGACATAACATGTCTAAAGCAACTGGTATCGTTAAGTGGTTCAACGATGAGAAAGGTTTCGGTTTTATCACTCAAGACAATGGCGGCGCTGACGTATTCGTTCACTTCCGTGCTATCACTGGTGAAGGTTTCAAATCTCTAGCTGAAGGCCAAAAGGTATCTTTTGACGTTGAGCAAGGCCAAAAAGGTCCTCAAGCAGCTAACGTTGAGCGTGCTTAATTTTTCAACAAACAGTTGAAAGAAGTTAAGGGTATTTTATATACCCTTTTTTTATTGTTATTTATTATTCTGCAACATAGCGCATTTTCACTCGCGGCTGATCTAAACCAAAATAATCATTTTCTTGTTCAATCTCTATGAATCCTAGTTGCTGATACAGTTTCTTCGCATGATTATTAGGATGAACCGTTAGCCATAGCTTTTCGCAACCAGATAACCTCTCCATCGCAGCTTGCATTAATTGCCGTCCGACACCTCTACCTTGCACACAACTAGCAACAGCTAGTGCAAGTATCCACCCTTCAGAGATAACTAATGACTCATTAGTAAACTGAGGCGCACACAATACATAGCCAACAACCTCATCAGATTTTCGAGCGACTAATAAACCAGCAGGCCAACAATCATAAGCCTGGCGAATAAAAAAATCAGGATAACAGTGTTCACCAAACAATTCCTTCTCGAGCTGATATACCGCCTGTATGTCTTCTTTGTTAGCAACATCCAATGTAATTATTTGATCCACGGCCTTTGTTCATCCTTTTATCTTTCTTGCTGCCATAAAAAAGCCAGTGCCGCATAAACGCCACTGGCTCTAGTCAATAATAATTAACTATTATTTATCAGCACGGCTCATGAACTTATGCTCAGAAGTGTTGATTTTGATTTTTTCACCATTTGCAATGTACTCAGGAACTTGAACAACAAGACCTGTAGACAATGTTGCAGGCTTAGTACGAGCACTTGCAGATGCGCCTTTAATTGAAGGATCTGTCTCAACAATTGTTAGCTCTACTGTTGCAGGTAATTCTAGAGCAACAGGAGCACCGTCTACAGTCAATACTTCAATACCTTTCGTATCTTCATTGATGAACAGTAATTCTTCTGCAATTGCGTCTTTAGTGAAAGTGTATGGCGTGTAATCTTCATCATCCATAAACACATATTCTTCACCATCGATGTATGAGAACGATGCTTTTTGACGACGGAAGTCTGCTAACGTAATCATCTCATCAGCTTTGAAGCTAACATCTGATTTCGAACCCGTTGCTACATCATAAATGCGCATACGGTAAAGACTTGCGCCAGCACGACCACTAGGCGTTAGTTTGGTAATTTCTTTAACTAAAGCTACTTTACCGTTAAGTTCAATAGCAGCAAATTTTTTAATATCACTAGCCTTTGGCATGATCATTATTCCAAAAATAAATAGTGGTGAGAAATTACACCAAGATACAGATTTATAGCAAGTAATATGATAGTCCAAAGTCTATTTTTTTGCATTGTTGTATCAACATGGTTAATAGATAACCAAGACAATAATAACAAAATTTTACGCTCTACTTTTAATATTCAACTCGTAGCCATAGAAGCATTATTTATTCCCCACCTGAATATATTGGTTGTAAATACTCTTAATATAGAGATAATAATTAATTACATATTTTTAGAGCCTTATTCAAATGGCAACTTTATCTTCAACTCTGCGTGATTACGCCAAGATTATTTATCCAGATAGTGCAGCTGAGCAATATTCCCCTCTTTGGAGCTATCGCGCTAAATTCGTACTTCGAGCAATATATTACCGTAATGCTTTTCAGTATATAACTTCTAGTATTAGCCCTCTTTTGCTGGAAACATTATGCAAACAATGCCCTCGATTTCTAGAAAAGTCCTTTCGCCCTTATATTATTAATGACAGTAGCGCCATTGAACGAGCACAATTTGTAGTCCAACATTATCAATTCGTGAGCGAAAAATTACCTCCACATATTTGTAATGAAATTTATACTAAAGAATATGGATTAACATTATTTGATTTTACTGTAGGTGAAATAGAGTACGCATTTAAATTAGTCTTTCATGCTCGTTACCAAAAAGAAGGCGATATGAGCCTGATCTTATTTAATGAGATTGATAAAAACTTTTATACTCTTACCTTTGCTATGCGAGATATTGAAGGGCAGCGTCAATTAGTTATTGGAGGTTTACAAGGACCTGCAAGTAGCCCAGAAAATAATCTAAAAATAAAAGCATTAACTAAAACACTGCATGGTCAACGCCCTAAAGATCTCATGGTGAAGATCATTACTCTCATTGCAAATATTTGGCGAGTTGACACAATACTTGCTGTTAAGAGTGCTTCTCATGCTTATTCAGCTAAGCGTTACAGTAAAGGCCGTATCAAGGCCAATTATGATAAACATTGGCAAGCTTTAGGTGGTACAGAGTTTGATAAACACTTTTATGCATTAAGTATGGAAGATATTCGTCGAAATCCTGAAGATATATCCCGTCCTAAACGTGCAATGTATCGCCGCCGTTATGAATGGCTTGATACTGTTAATGCAACACTCCAACAAAAAATCAGTTTATAGTCTCTTTACTAGTGGTGATTTTAACCACAGAGAGTAATCGCCTCTGTGGTTAAATCTTTCAGTTTATCACTTAGATATAATTTTTATTCCATTCCTTAATAATACCTCTATTGAGGTAATATTAACTGGTTAATATCAGTTAATACCCACGCACTATTATGTTCTGTAAAGCCTACTTTAGAATAGTAACCTTCCGCTTTAGGGGCTGATAATAAAACAATTTTACACCCTTCAACGACTGATTCAGCTGTAACTAAAATAAGATATTTACCAATCCCCATTGATTGAATACTTTCATCAACAACGAGATCAGACAAATAACAGCAATAGTAAAAATCTGTCATTGAGCGCGCAATACCAACTAACTGCTCATCAATCCATGCCGTGACAATCAAATTACTATTTTCAAGCATTCCTTTAATTGTTGCCTCATTATGTACAGGTCTACGCTCTCCCAAGGTTGTTTTATTGACTAATTCAATATACTGGTTTGCTGTAATTGGATGATTAACTTTATATTCGATTTCCATCTTCGCCCTTTAATACTAAATTTATGTTTTTACAACATAGTACAGCCTAAAGTGGCGCTGTCATAACGCAAAAGGAACAATCATCCATTACAACAAATCATAACGTTAGTTATTTACATAAACCTGCCACGGATCGCCCTCGTCAGGACGATCACCTAACGTCCACCATTTTGCTTTATATATAATATCGTTATAGCTAACAATATCCCCACCATGGTAGATAGTATCTAGATTCCAAATTGGTGTGGTTGGCTGAGGAGGATTTGTTGGTTCATCAAGATCATCATTCTTAATCCCAGCAGACACATGCCAATCATCTAAATAAGTAGTAGCATAATCAATTCGAATACCTGTAGTACCGGCATCTATTAATTGATTGGTGGTGGCTAATATAATTTTATCATTCAAAAATAGCGTGAGTTGAGAATCATAAGCTGTAAATTTAATATTATACCATTGCTTTTCTGCTAATTTTCCCTCTGAATTAAAATAGTCATTGGTATAATCGCTAAGATGGATCTGCGCTAGCGTTGTATATTTACCCTGATATTTTATTTTGATTGTTACATATCCATCATAACGAATAGAAGCAACATATAAATCATCAGATGTTTGATAACGTACAAACGCATGTAACCCAGACCATGCAGGAATATTACCGTTTTTATGCCACTCATCTATATAAGCACGGTATTCAACAGTTTGATTTGTCCACTTCATCTTTTGATTCAGTGTATCGCGCGCATCTGTGACAACACGAAATGTTTTATAATCAACCCACCCATATTTAAATTGATCAACAGATTTCGCAATAAGGCAACCAGACGTCACATCATAGCCTGCTTGTAAAGACTGTGAATTTGAACATTCAATTACTTGACCATCTTTAAAATTATCAAATGTTTCGCCTTTCCAACTTAATACGCTAGAAACAGGGCCTACCAAATAAGGGCCATCATCATTAGGATAAGCATCATAAGCTGCAAATGCTGAATTCCAAGGAAATAAAGCACAACTAAAAATAGTCACTCCAAGTTTTATCTTTGATAACCCTATCATTACTACCTCATATAATATTAATTTTATAAAATTAATATCACTTTAAAGGCTATTTGATTGCTGTCATTTGATTTTTATTCTTTTTGTAGAATGTTAAATACTAGATCACATCAAATATGTATTTATCATTAGTAATACATAAAAAATAATACACGCGTAACTATTCATTTAATTCTAAATAGCAGTTTATTTAACCACACCACAAACTAAACGTTCGCCACTACCACCGTGTTGATGTGGGTGATCGGCATGATTATCGCCACCAACATGTATCATTAATGAACGCCCAATTAAATCAGTAATTTTTAAGCGAGGTGCTAATACTGGCTCAATAGCATTACCGTGATTATCGACATACAATGGAGGTAAATCTCCAAGATGATTATCATTTGTCCAAGAATAACCATGCTTCCCTGTATTCATTGGATCATAATGTCCACCTGCAGCACCAGCGGCTATTGTTTCCCCATATTCTTGGGTCGATTCACATGACGCATTTTCATGTAAATGAAACCCATGCAGTCCAAGTGATAAACCAGAGATTTTAGGTGTAAATACAACACCATATTGTGATTGTTTAGCAGTAATAGTACCGATTGATTTTCCTGAATTAAGATCATTCATTTCAACCATAACAACGGTGGCATTCACATCAAATGAAGTAACGAGTAAGCCAAAAAATAACCAAATCTTTAGCATAAATTCATCCTTAAATTTAATTCTACATTTAGATACTACTAATGATTATTAAATTATAGGCAATTTTATGCGTATTAGGTGTAGAAAGAGTAAGGAAAGAAGAGAGCATTAAACAGCAACGTAATATAGATAATTACGTTGCCGCTTTAATTTATTTATTTTCAGAGGTATAGCTTGAATATGAACAGTAATAACAACCGTTTGACTGAGGATATATTTTTTTCGCAGCATCTAACGCAGTACTACATGCCGTATGATAACCCAGTGGATCACAATTTTTGAGGCCAGGACTGTGGCTACATGTTGCGGTATGAATTTCATGATCGCCATTATCTTGCGCATTTTTATCAACATAAAACAAACTCATAATCACCTCTGAAAAGTAGTATTCTTCATAAAGACATTACGCTTCTAAATTTTTAGGAGATAGCTAATAATCTCAATAATTAGATTCGTATCACCTTCACCAGTAAATATTGTCTATTTAAGGTAATTACTGTGATTAGTTCGCTTTATTTAAACATTTGTTCAAAAAATTACCATTCAATACCACAATCATCAACTAATAAGTGTGCCGTCAGACAATTAACGCCTTATTTTAATACCTGCGTTTTAATGACTGTCATTACACCTTGTTCATTATTGCTTGGCGCATGGAATCGAGCTAATTGCTTAATCTTAGGATGAGCATTATCCATCGCATAACTAAAATAGGTTTCTTTTAGCATTTCAACATCATTTAAAAAATCACCAAAACTCATACTTTCTTCAAAGGTAAAATTGAAAATACGCTGTAATTCTTTAATTGCAGAGCCTTTAGATGCTGTTTTATGCATAATATCAAGCCAAACTTTTGCACTTACAACAACTTGATGAGTCTGTGAATATAAAGGCGCTATAATTGGGTATATTTGTTGTTCCGTACCATTGAAGTTTAGCACTGCAATTTTAATAAATTCATCATCAACAGCCAATAAATCACTTACTATTTCAAGGTTATGATAGTACTTATTAATTTCTTCTAATGCCTGAGGATCTGTTGTTTCTGTATAGGCGGAATTTTTACCACACAAAACAATAAACGTATTCTCAATTGCTTTTACGCTTGTAATAATGGCATGGATTTCTGGCGTTGGAATAGTCGAACTATAGAGCTCTTTACCTTGATACATCACCAACGTACCATTTTCAGCAATAAAGAGCATTTTATCTTTAACAGGCTCAAAAGTATTAACTAAACTCTGATACTGTCGGCCTGATGCTGCTGAAAAAATGATATTTTTAGCATGAAGCTCATTAAATATGTCATAAAAGTTATCTGGCAGTTGCTTATTATCATTTAGTAATGTGCCATCCATGTCTGTTGCTATAAATTTGATTGAAGACGTCATATACCGCTATTACTCCAATATTTCATGTAATTAATACCAATATTCTACCTGTTAATTTGAGTGATTTTCACCAAAAACATATAAAATGTTAGTTGAACACTCATATCGCATAAAAAAACACCACCCATTAATGTGGTGGTGTTTTCATTGCGGCTAAGAGCGATGATCATCATTATTATTGTGTTTAGGTGTTAACTCAACCTCTGCCTTACAACAACCACCTATATTCTCTTTTTTCGCTTTTAAATATAGCTGTATAAATAAAAAGAACATAAAGAATAAAAATACAACAACAGAAATAACGATATATAAAGGAAATAACTCATCGGTACTCATTGAACACTCCTTATTTATGTTAATCACCAACAACCTAAATAGGAATGTAATTCATTACCATTATTTGTCAATGGAATTCACACTTTACTTATATAGATAACAGCAATAGCCCATTAGTTACACTGTAACACTTGCTGCTTGATTATAGTCATAACACCTTGTTCATTGTTACTTGGTGCAATAAAGCGGGCTAACTTTTTAATCTCAGGATGTGCATTCCCCATTGCATAGCTAAAGTAGGTTTCATTAAACATTTCAACATCATTAAAGTAATCACCAAAACTCATGCTATTTTCAAACGTAAAACCAAATTTTGCACGCATAGCTTTGATTGCTTGGCCTTTAGAAGCCTGTTTATCCATAAAATCTAGCCATACTTTGCCACTAACAACCACTTGATGGCTAGTGGCAAATAAAGGAGCAACTAGCGGATAAACGTGTTCTTCCGTACCCTTAAAATTTAATACAGATATTTTTATAAACTCGTCATCAATTGCTAATAAGTCATCAACAAAGGTTATTTGATGGCAATACTTCATTATTTCTTGTTGAGCAAGAGGATCTTTGGTTTCTGCGTACGCTGATTTTTTACCACATAACACAGTATGACTATCTTTAATGTTACGGACGATGCTGATAATTGAGGTTATTTCAGATTTAGGTATCGTGGCGCTATAAAGTTCTTTGCCTTGATACATCACCAAGGTACCATTTTCAGCAATAAACAATACCCTGTCTTTAATCGCTTCAAACATATTCAGCAGCGTAAAGTATTGACGTCCAGACGCTGCCGCAAAAACGATTTCTTTTGTATCAAGTGAATGAAATACATCAAAAAAATCACATGGCAGTTCATTTGTATCACTGAGTAAAGTGCCATCCATATCTGTCGCAATAAATTTAATATCAGACGCTGTCACTATCGCTTCTCCAATTAAACAAAATTAATCCAATAATGATACATTACCAACAAATACCTAATAAGCATATAACAGCAGCACTATTTAGCCTCAAACAATGCTGCTAAAACTTATGATATAACCATATATTTATAATTAAGATGCTTATTTATCTGCCGCTGATAATAATTTTTGTTGAAAAGTCAGCATTACCAATTTTTGTTTTATTAAAACACCTGAATGAGATTTATCAATTGAACGATTTACTCGGTATCTTTGTAGCGAAACATTATTCATTTTAGCGTTATCAAAACTAACCTTCCCCATAAAGTCACCATCTTTGGCTGATGCGGTATAAGACGTTAGACTTAAAATAGTTATCAAAAAAACATGCTTAATATATTTCATAAATCACCTCTACCAAGACTAAGAAATCAATAACTTTTTATTATGTTCTACAACCATGATGGCAATAGCTAGAAAGAGAATATCTTTAACTAAAAAGAAACTTGTTGTTGGTACTCCATCGACGACTTTCCATGTATCTGGCGTGGTAAATAAGAAGCTCAATGTCACAAGAAAAATAACGCTTGATGCTAACCCTGCAAAATACCCTACTCGAGGATTAAAAAAGCCATAAACAAGTCCTGCTGCTACTACTATTTCACTAAAACCAACAAGATTTGAGACTGTTTGAACAGAGAAAAAATTATACGTCCAGCCCATTAATGGATGATTTTTAATTAAAGGCTCAATGGCTGCTGCTTCTGTTGGTGTGAATTTAAAAATACCAATCCACAATAAAACCAATACAACACCAAAAACGCCTAACTTATACCCGACTGTCGTAGCTACGCGGTTATCTAAACTATTCATATTCTATTCCCCAAAACTAAATTTACATTGTATTGAACTAAACTGTTCAGTTTAATCTATGGGTTTATTCATCGCCTGTCAACACTTTTGAACTAAACAGTTTATTTTGATAAAATTAAAACACTAACAACTAGAGGCTAAGGTTAATGAGTAAACAACAAGAAAAGCGATTAAATATCATTAATAAAACAATTACCTTATGTGCTCAATATGGTTTCCACGGTACCAGTATGGACAGCATAACTACCGCAACGGGTGTTTCTAAAGCGACTATTTATAAGTACTTCACATCAAAAGAAAATCTTATAAATGAAGCATTGGTAATGTTTAGCGAACGAGCATTAAACCATTTAGGTCTTATCTTTTCTGATCCGTCACTCACTCTAGAGCAGAAGCTTTCAGAACGCTTTGAGGTATTAGTAAAATTAATGAAAGATGACCTATTTAATGGTTGTTATTTTCAGTTGGCATACAGTGAGTTCAATCATACTGACAATGCGATTGCCGATACATGTAGTGGATACAAAATGCAACGTGTCGAGATGATACAAGCCTTATTGACTCAGCATAATATTACTAATGCGGCATTAAAGTCACAGCAAGCAGAGCTTGTTTTTAATGGATTATTAGCATCTTTACAAATAACAAAAAATACTCAATTAATACCAATGGCAAAAGATATGTATCTCGATATTATTTTTAAAGATTGATAAGCATAAAATGACAGATTTGCATCTTTTTAATGCGTTTTTTATTAAAAGACACAATACATACTTTAAACAAATTATAGCTTTGAACTATGTCACAATTTAATGATGATTTTCTTTGCTAAAAACCATTGCAGTGCCATAAAAACAATATATATTTTTATTCATTACATAATTAATCATTCTAAATGATGGTTGATGATTAGTTAACAGCATGGTTTTTAACACAAGGCGTTTCCATATGAAAAGTTATCTTATTTTGCCCCTACTCTTAGTTTCAACATCAGTATTGGCGAATACTCATGTCTTAAATCCAAAATTTCACCATCCAGATAATAAAGAACATCATGTGACCAAAAAAGTTGCTGCGCCTGCTATGAATAACAAGGGAGTTATCAGCCCTAAATTTCATCATCCAGATAATAAAGAACATCATGTGATCAAAAAAGCGAAAAAAGCGGCGCCATCAGCCCCTACTCTTTAGTTTCCCTGTTATTTAATAAACAATGGGCACTATAAACTGCTCATTGTTTACTTATCAATTAATTACCCTTTAAATTATCATTGATATCCCCCCTCAAAAGCTATAGTAGTAAACGATTTCCCCTTTCTTATTAAAAGTGCATTGTCGCCGTCATACATTAAAAATACCCAAAAGGCATCCTTAATAGTCACTATTATTATTTTTTGGACTAAGCTTGGTAACAACATTCGTATTTACCACCCAACAATAAGGATAGAGACAAGATGGCATTACTTGATTTTGTACGCGATATTGGCAATAAATTATTTAGCAATGAAGATGAAGCGCCAGCAAAAATAACTCAACATATTGAAAATAATAATCCAGGATTGACGAATTTAAATGTTGAAGTAAAAGATGGTGTTGCAACACTTTCAGGTGCAGCAGATAGTGCAGCGGCCAAAGAAAAAGCTATCTTAATGGCAGGTAATACAGCCGGTATTGAATCGATTGTTGATAATGTTGATGCGCCAGCAGCAACTGAAACAGTAAGTTATTATGAAGTTAAATCTGGTGATAACCTATGGAAAATAGCTGAAAGCACGTTGGGTAATGGTGCAGACTATCAAAAAATCTTTGATGCAAATAAAGAAGTGATTATCGATCCTGACAAGATATTCCCAGGTCAGAAACTTCGTATACCAACCACAGCTTAATAGAGGTAAGAATCATGGATATTAACCAACTATTACGTATTGGTGCTCAATTATTTTCGCAATCACAAGCGAATACGACAGGTTTAAATGAGAACACCATTACTTCTGCATTATCACATTTATTTGGTGGTGACAGTGACGGAAAAGGCATTGATTTACAATCTATAATTCAATCACTAAATGGAGCTGGGCTAGCAAACATTGCAGCATCTTGGCTTGGTAATGGTGACAATGAGGCCATTTCAGCCACAGACATTGGTAATATTTTCAACTCTGAACAACTGTCGAACTTTGCCAATGAAGTTAAATTACCACCAAGTGAAGCAGTAACGGGTTTGCAGGAAACACTGCCAGGCATGATAGATAAAGCAAGCCCTAATGGTGATATTGCAGGAGAACTATTTCAAGCCGTCGGTGGTATGGATGGACTACTTAACATTGCCTCAAATATCTTTGGTAAAAAGTAATAAATAGCACTATCTATAAATAATAAATCGATGTTATTACAATGAGATAAGGTTAGTAATAACATCGATTTTTTTATTGCATTACTTCTGCGCACTAACACCCATCAGGTGATCAACCTTTTGCACATTTTTAAAGCCAACCGCGATTAATCGACGAATTACGCCGTCCACAAAGCTGCTACCCTTTTTCATGATATGCGGATTCCCGGTGTAATGGAAAAAACGTCCACCTTGACGAAGTACGCGGTAAATTTCGCTATAAAACTCTTCGCTATATAACTCTCCTGCAAGAGAAAAACGCGGTGGATCGTGAATAACCGCATCAAACGATATCGAAGGCATGGTCGTGATCAACTCAAAACTACTGCCCTGACGCTGTTCAATGCCGTCATTATTTAGATCTTGCGACCAAGGATTTAATGCACGTAACCCCATTACTGATTCACTCAGTTCAATGGTCAACACTTTTTTAGCGCCAAGTCGATGAGCTGCAATTGCGGCATAACCTAAACCACTACAACAATCGAGGACATTGTCGCCACTGCGTACAGCTTGTTTCGCCATATCGGATGCACTTGCAAAAGGATCGGTTCCTTTAGAAATATGCATCTTAACACCACTAATTTCGAGTAATGGTGCGCCCTCTGTCGGTGCTAATTTGTAATAGCCAACACTGCGGTCTTCAATAGGCTCCATATCGCCATCACTGCAAAGATAAATTCTTTGAGTCTTTTTGACGATTTTTTTAAGATCAGCAATTGACAATTTATTGTCTTCGTCCAGAACTAAACCTTCTGGACTAACAGCGTAATCCTGTTCTGAAAGGTGAAGATCTGTCGATAAGTGGACACTCGATTGTCCTTTAGCAATAGCGTCTAACGCCTGTTGAGCATTTTTTGTATGAAGATAGTAGCCAAGCATAGTTCATTTATCTAATTAGAAACACTGAGCGTATTGTAACATAAAACCTCACACTCATATCTCGATCATAGTTAGCATATTGTGCTCATGCTGAATTTGTAATGCCTTTCAACTTTGCTTGATTATCGCAGCAATACCACCGCTCAGATTGAGGTTAAATGCTGATTTAATTGTAATTGTTCAAAACAAGCATCAATATCAAACGCAGAAATGTACTGACGTTTCTATTATTCATAAGCGATAATCATCAACGCCAATAGCGATTGGTATTTTTAAAATATTAAAAATCAAATACATAGCCAAACTACCTACAAGTAGGTAGAAATAATATTTGACGCTAAAATAAAATCATCCTATATTTAAAATCAATCAATCAATCAATCAATCAATCAATCAATCAATCAATCAAGCGCAGCAGAATAATCTAATCACATTGCTCGCTTCTTTTTTAACCACGCCACCTACCAACTGGTAGGTAGATAAAATAAAGGATTACATTATGTTCACTACATCATCAATTGCACTTATCGTTGGCGGCTCATCAGGCATGGGTAAAGCCACCGCTGAACGGTTATTAAACGCAGGGGTTCCGGTAATGATTTTATCGCACAATGCGGATAAACTTGCAGCAGCAAAAGCCGACTTAGAACAACGAACTGGCAGTAATGTTGAAACAGCACAAGTTGATTTATATGACCTTGCTAATGTGAACGCTTTTATTCATCAACTGGAAAATGAAACTCGTCATATTGGTTATCTTGTTAACGCCGCTGGTTTTTTTAAACCGGTTAGCTTTCTAGAGCACACTGCAAAAGATTATGATCTTCAATTAGATATCAACAAATCATTTTTCTTTATTACTCAAGCGGTGGCAAAAAACATGCAACAACATGGTGGAGGCTCAATCGTAAATATCGGTTCAATGTGGGCCCATCAAGCGATTAAGGCTACCCCATCATCTGCTTATTCAATGCAAAAAGCGGCTTTACATGCATTTACCCGTAACTTAGCGATGGAACTTGCTGACGATAATATTCGTGCGAATGCTGTAGCGCCTGCCGTTGTTCTTTCAACTATCTATAAATCATTCATTGCTGAAGATGAGATTGAAACAGCGTTACAGGGATTTAATGATTTCCACCCAATCGGACATATTGGTTCAACCACTGATATAGCAGATGCGATTGAATTTTTACTATCAGACAAAGCAAAATGGATCACAGGTACAGTGCTCGATGTCGATGGTGGTGTAATGGCGGGTCGTAATTAACCTTAAAGATAACTCTCGCATGTTGTTAATAATGGCGATAAATTGGTCGCCATTACCTCTCTACTCATAGGTAGAATAAATTGTTATCTGTAATGCTAAATGATAAATTATTGATTCTCTTTAATATGTGAATATCAATTATGAAAGACATTAATCCTACAGCAGCAAAAATTGCTGATATTGCCGAAAAATATATTCAATGTCGTGGTTTTAACGGCTTTAGTTTTCGTGATATTCAAGATGAATTGGGCATAAAAACAGCCAGTATTCATTATCATTATAAAACTAAACAAGATTTAGCCATTATTGTATTTGAACGTTATCTAGAGCGCTATAAAACGGCACTAATCGCGATCGAACAACAACATACAACTGCTGCTGATAAACTAACAGCGTTGGCCAATATTTTTATTACAGTCCGTGAAGAAGGCAAACTGTGTTTATGTGGCATGTATGCGTCGGATTTTTATTCTCTTACTGATAGCCTTAACATTCAGTTGGATCGATTCGTTACTTTTAATGAGCAATGGATAGAGCAAGTCATCATAGCAGGAATGAATAATGATGAGTTTTCATCACAATTAATTGCTATAGATGCTGCTCGGCTTTATTTCGTATCACTCGAAGGCTGCATGCTCATTTCACAATTTAAAGATGCGAATTACATTAAAACAGTGGTTAACAACTATTTTAATGTTGTTTTTAAAGTAAAAACAAATATCTAAGACTGTTGCCGTTAATAAAACAGACTACACTCAATACAAATCGCATTGTAGTTTCGCAGGTATTTCAATGGCATCATATTATCAATTTTTGTATCTATGGTGCTTTTACTGCCTCTTTTTCACTCTTCCAGTACACAGCAGCCCCACACCAACCAAAAACATGCATGCCAGTGTTCACTACTCACAAACAATACAACCACTGACAATCAACACTCACATTGATAACAACTACCCCATCCAATTACAGTTACTGTTTAATGTGATTAATTGTTATGATGATATTGGACTGGTGACAGGTTGGTATCAGTATGATAAATATAAAGTTCGCATGCCATTATTAGGGATCTACAACTATCAATTTATAACCTTATATCGCTTTGATGCAGTACAACATCAACGCCTGCTTACTCAATTTAAAGATCACCCAAGTCAATTAACCACCCTTGAGAATAATTCTTCATTTATCGAAAAATTTGAGTTTGTAAATCGTTGGAAGCAACCCAATGGAGCATGGCTTCCATTTAGCGGTAAGTGGACTAACGGCACCAAAACGTTAAACGTCAATCCTTTTAATATGGATAGCATCACCGACCAAGCACAAAACCATTATAATTTGGTGATTACTTCTTCACACCGCACCACAACAAGCCTTGATTTACTCACACAACTTGGCTTAGCGTCAGAATACCAAATTACCAATGGTAATATTGCCTGCCCTGAACTCTCATTAGCGGTTGCCAACATCAAAAAAAACACCCAAGGTTGGAAGATTAAACTCGATTACAATGTGGGCCTGCGTCGCTGTGCAGGCAGTCATGCTGGTTACTATAATTTACAACTCGATCAACAATTTAAAATGATCAGCAACCAGCATGTTTTAGTTGAACAATGCAGTATGGGGCAATAACCATCAACAATAACACTTATGCTATTCAGGTTAGACTACATTGTTATATCGGTGATGATGGCTATAATTACCAAGAGCGAGTGCTTAAAATCTTAATTGAGCTTATTTTATTTTCAAACCCTGTCGCACTCTCATCACCGCCTTTGCGAGTATAATAACCACCACTATAGTTAATGCCCTCATAAAAACGAACCGTCCAACCCGTTGGAATATAATAAGAAGACATACGATCATCAAAATTATAAACGTTTAAATTAGGAACATCGTGGTTAATAGTCACTGATTTTCCACGGTGATTTTTATGACTGTACAATGCAATAGCATCATGTCGTTCACTATCAGAATCAAACGCTAATAATGATTTAATGCACTTCGCTTCTTTTGCCTTACAGAAGATACTGTTTTCACCCTGCGACTGTTCGCAGCGTTGGTGAACTTTATAGCGAGCAATATCTTCGCTCATACCAACATCAGCAAATACATCAGTAAATGGCTGTAAGGTACATACATAAACACGGCTATTATGACTGCCATTAGTGTTGTTATTAAGATTATTTACATTGTTAAACTCAACACGTAAATCCGCTTGTGAAGCAGCGCTGAAACCTAAAAGAGTGGTTAAAAAGAGTATTTTTTTCATGACTACTTAATCTGCTATAGCAACCAAAATTACTAATATAAAGGTGAACCGATTGTTGGATAATACCACTAACTATTTCTTTTTAATATAATACACCGTTCAAATGTATCTATTAGGTATAATAATAATCAATATAGATAATTAAACTTAGTTTATAAAATACAACATCTTGCATCACCACTGTAATATTAATAGCCGCATTCAATAAACATACAGATACCCTATGTATGCTTACAGGGCATTTACATAACAAAGACTCACTAACATGCTTAACACTGCTTTGTATTGGCTTAAAAAATTCATTAAAGATCCGTTTTCTCATTTTTTAATCGCTGGGGCGATCTTATTTGTTTGTTATTCGTTTTATCATTCAAACACGTCTTCAACCAATGAAGTAGTGATCACACCCTCTCAAATTACCCAACAAAAACGCGATGATAAAACATACTTTGGTAGCCTACCTTCCCATAAAATGTTGAATAACGATATCAACCAAGTGATTCTACAACGCATTCTATCGCAACAAGCTTTGAAACTCGGCTTAGAGAAAGGCGATCCCAATCTTAACGCGCTGCTAATGCAACGGTTTATTTCTTACACCACCCAAATAGCTAAAATAAATGCGGCCAATACTAGATTATTGAACCGCTATTATGTTGCGCATCGCCAAAACTACCGTGTTCCTAATATGTACTCGCTCTGCTATCACTTCCTATCACCTCAAGAGCAAGCACATTCAAACCAAGCGCCCAGATCTCAACAATGTTTGAGCCATATAACCGAGCAAGATCTGCAGTCTAAATTAGGATCAGCGGTGATTAAAACCTTAAATACAATTGCCCTTAATACCTGGTCACATTCAGTCAACACTCCGTTTGGCCCTATTACGGTTAAATTAACCCACTATAATAAAGCTGGAATTCTAAGCTTTAAAGATGCGAAACCACTGCTAACGAATGACTATACCAATGCTGTTATTAATACAAAAATAACCGACGTAATAAAAAAATACCGCATTGAACTTCCTGCTAACTCAGGCATCGTTGTCACAACAAAGACCTTACTTAAAAATGTATAAACATAACTTTTATACTGCACTATGCGCGGTTTTATATATAGCATTGAGTTTGGTATGGAGCACACAAGTACAAGCCCATCCTTATCAACCTGCTGTTGGATTAATTACCCAAATAGATAATCATCAATATGAATTAACACTTAAGCTGCCTGTGGTGGCTGGAGAACACACAAAAATCATTCCCAAGCTTACCCACGGAGGCAAGATCCAACTATTAAGCTCTCAAAATAGTATTGATGGTTTTGGTATGGATCTACAGCGGTATTTATTGGTGTTTCCAACTACAGACACAACGCCAATGATCACATTCCAAGGGCTAAATAATATTCAACTGCTGACACAAACCACCAGCCAACATGGACAAATAAATACGCTAGAACTTTACAAAGGACATAACCAGTTATTGTTGGCGGGCAAGGTAAGCACATGGGCTACAGTAAAGTTATTTGTCAGCTTAGGTATCACTCATATTTTAACAGGCATCGACCACCTCATGTTTGTTGCGGGCTTATTGCTCTTTACCCGTGATTTTCGTACCTTTTTGAAAGCTATTACCTGCTTCACATTGGCACACAGCATTACCTTAAGTCTATCAGCACTCAATTTGATTCATGTGCCGGAACCACCTGTTGAAGCTGGTATCGCGTTGAGTATTTTATTTTTATGTTATGAGTTAACGCGACCAAATAATAAACACCAACCAACACTAAGCCGTCGCTTTCCGTGGCTGATCTCATTTTCATTTGGTTTACTACACGGTTTAGGCTTTGCGAGCGCTCTGAAAGCGGCGGGATTACAGCAAACCAGTATTCCTTTAGCACTGGCATGTTTTAATGTTGGCGTGGAAATCGGACAGCTAATTTTTCTAAGCATACTACTAACGATCTTAAAAATTTGCTCCAAAATTGCATTTTTCCAACAACGAATATTTCAACAAGTACCGTTATATATCATGGGAATTATGGCTTCATTTTGGTTTATTCAACGAATTTACATCGTCTTTCACTAAATAGATCATTAATCGAAATCAAATATTTTGCTTTTGCAAGTGGTCAACTACGCTATTGCTATGATAGTGATAGCACTCTAGATATAAGAAACAGTCAATCAGCTAAGGAAGTTATATGTACATTGCAATGAACCGTTTTAAAATTCGTTTAGGCTCTGAACAAGAATTTATCGATATCTGGAAAAATCGCGAAACCTATCTTGATACCGTTACAGGTTTTCAATCATTCAATTTACTTCAAGGCGCATCGAATGATGAATACACCTTATTTGCTTCGCATTCAGTGTGGAACTCTCGCCAAGCATTTGAAGATTGGACTCAATCAGAACAATTCCGCAAAGCCCATGCTAATGCCCGTGGTAACAAAGACATTTATTTAGGTGCGCCAAACTTCGAAGGCTTTGAAAGCTGCCTTTAATAACAACCCAGAGATTCAATCAAAACCCAAATGCCTAACTTATAGTATTTGGGTTTAGATTAATTCCTTATTATTTTTCTAAGTTTAACGCTTGATTCTGAAGTAACTCTTCCAATGGAATTGGCTTAGAAAACAGAAAACCTTGTAAGAAATCAACGCCTTGTTTTTGCAAATATTCAGCTTGTACCTCTGTTTCAACACCTTCTGCAATAAGATCAAGTGACAGCCGTTTTGCCATTTCAATAGTGGTATCAATTAAGTGCTCAGAAGTACTGTCTATACCTATATTCTTTACAAAGATTTGATCGATTTTTAGATAGTTAAGGTCAATCTTTTGCAAATTAACCAAACTTGAATGCCCAGTTCCAAAATCATCAATCGCAATTTTACAACCAATACTTTTTAACTGCTGAAATAGACCTTGGGTAAAATCTGATACGCCAAGTGCTTCACGTTCAGTTAATTCCAACACCAATACAATTTTATTATCTGCAATTTCATCAATAAAATGCTGACATTCTTCAGACAATACCGTGCTGTTACAATGCTGAGGTGCAATATTCACTCCAACATGAAATGGTGCCGGTAAAGCATGTTTATATAAACGTAATTGTTTTGCCGTCTCTTTGAAAATGAGATTAGTCATTGTAATAATCAATCCAGAACGTTCAGCTTGTGGAATAAACATATCAGGACGTACTAGCCCGTGAATTGGATGATTCCAACGCATTAAAATTTCTAAGCCAATCAACTCTTTTGTTGTCGCATTAACAATTGTTTGAGCATATGGCACAAACTCACGATTACTGATTGCCCTTTCGAGTTCTGAATATAACGAACGAGGACGTTGCAATACCCATCCACAGAAAATAGAGAAAAAGACTTGAGTTATTAAAATGACTAATATGTAAAAATATTCTTGTTTCCAAAAAATAAGCCATGAAGATTCGCTGTTTAAGCCAATAAAAACTGTAAAAGGATAATTATTAGATGTTACTGATTGAACACCTAATAATGGCTGATTAGGATCTTCATGAGTAAATACGTTACTATTGGTTAACCATAATTTACCAACTGCTAATGAAATAAGAAATGAATTTGTTTGTGAATGAGAAAACAGCGATTCAATATACCGAGTATCAATATCGCTCAACGCTGTCTTATCACCTTCCTCAGTACGAACCACGATTAATGGCTGATCCTTTTTAACCTTACTTCCAGGCATCAGCAATAATTTGCCATCAATATATCTAGCTTGATTATCACTAAGAGAAAGCGGTCCCCAAAGAGATGTACAATAAATAGTATCACCATGTACAAGGTTTGTTGTACGTACATAAGGAATACGGGTAACGCTCGTCCTTATTTTTCGATAAATTTGGTCACAACTATTATCAGCAGCGATTAAATCTAATGCCCGTTGGTTGGACTGTTCACCATAAGCAAGAATAGAGTCAATTTGAGTCACTATTATCATTGCATGTTGCTTTGCATTTACTTCTAACGAGGCCATAAAACCAGCATGAAATAATTTCAAAATGATAATACTAGGCAGTAATGTCAATAATATAAGTAAATTTTTCTTTATGTTTTCAGTCATTAGGCCCTCTATGTAATCAGTATTAGTCTGATTGTTAAACAAATAGTTACATCATTATTTTCTTTGATTATAACCATAAAAATCAAAAGGTATTTTTAAATCTTTCAATTCAAGAATAATAATAATCATTATGCATATAATATTTTAATATTACTTCAATGCACAAAAGTTATTAATTTATTAAAAATCATTCTAAAAAAGCAAGAAACTGTTCAACTATAACTCGATAAGCTTTATTCTCATACTCAGCAATAGCAAACATACCAACAGGTTTATTTTATACGCGACGATTTAAAGATGGATAGTAACTAAATAAGAAATATTTAATCGAGTTTAAATTATATTGAATATAAATATACAAACCATTGTATTATTAAATAATATTGAGGATTTTATTAAAACACCTGCAATTGCACATTAGAAATAAAATGATTATTACTCTTATAGAAAAAATAAAATAATAAACCCACACATTCGAAATCTTTATTAATGGAAGGGAATTTTCAATATTTAAACAATCAACACAAGATCACTTTGCTAATTAATATTTTAACTACTAACAAAAGCCGCTATTACCTTTTAAATAGACGGCTTTTGTGGTTTTTCAACTACTATTAGCAATAGTTAATTTGCTATTACGCTTATAATACGCCCTGTTCGTCCATCTTGTGCAATTGTACGTACATATGCTTTGTTACCAACCAATGGTTGTTTATCTGGATTATAGTTTTCCCAGTTTTTACCACCTTTTGAATATTGAATTTGAACCCCGCTAAAAGGTGTATTCGCATTTAAATACCCTTTATCAATTACTGCACCAACTATCGGTAGTCGATAATGTATATTGGCTTTATCTAACTTAGGTAACTCTTTATAACCAATTAAATTAGAAAACTGCTCCCAATCAGCATCACGCAATTTGGCATTCTCATTTAGATGCGTTGTGCCTTTATTACCATCAACGTTAGTTTTAAATTCCATCCCTTGTTTATGTTCAGGCTCCCACTCCGCTTTATGCCATCCTCGTTCAGCAATCGCAAAAATACGTGGGAAAATCATGTATTCTGCTTGTGCATCAGTTCTTGTCACCTCAGACCAAAAGGCACCTTGAACGCCAATGAAATCGCGCTTTTTCTCTCCTGTAACCGCTGCAATAGGCGCTCCCATACGATCAGACATCCATTCTACGTTAGCAGGAATATTGTCTGGCATAAAAGAGAATGCTTTTTTGGTATTGGTATAGCGTGTTGCCCAATAATAGCCACGTTCTTTAGGATCATTCTCATAGGGCATATCAAAGTAATAAGCATCAGGTGGAACGACAACTACATCGTAACCTTTGTTGGCAAAGTTATTATAATTATCGACACCCCCCCAGAACATGGTTCCCCATACCCAAGCTTTCGCTGGATCGCCAGCAAGTTTACTTGGTTCAATTACAGAATGAGATAAACCATCGTTCCATGCACCAAGAGTCAACCCTTTAGTATCAAGAATATGGTTAATACGATTAATAAAATAACCGCCTAAATCCTTAGCATTTTTAATTCCACTTTTAGGATCAACAAACATCTTTCTACATGCAGGCGAATCTCCCCAAGCGCCAGCGGTTTCATCTGCACCAATGTGATAATCCGTTAGCGGTTGACCAGATTCCGTATGTAGTTTATTAATTTCATCGATCACTTTATCCATAAAAATAAAGCTCGACTCAAGACAAGGGTTAATAGTGTTATCTTGATAATGCTGAATTGAATAATACTTTGTGGTGTCGTACGGATCAGAAAGTAAATACATTTCAGCTGCCGTTTGATCACCCTGCGCCATAAATTTACGGTAACGAGCTTCCATTGCTTTAACCGCAGCTAAACTGTGCCCAGGCATATCCATCGATGGAATAACTTGAATATTACGCGCACTCGCATATTTAAGAATTTCTTTATAATCTTCACGAGTATAATAACCAGAACCCGTATTAGGTAACTCTGCACCAGAACCTAATTGGGGCAGCATGCATTTGTTTTCATCTAGATCGTGGCAACGGTGCGCGCCTACCTCAGTAAGTTCTGGTAATCCATTGATCTCCAAACGCCAACCTTCATCATCAGCCAAATGGAAATGGAACTTATTGAGTTTGTAAGCTGCCATTTGATCCATTAATTTAAATATAAACGCTTTTGAATGAAAGTTACGAGAAACATCCACATGCATACCGCGATAATCATAGCGTGGTTGATCTTCGATCATAACTGTATCTAAAGTATTTTTACCCAGTGTTAGCATACCAGCGACAGACTGCACGCCATAAAAGGCGCCAGCGTTATCCGTACCAATAATGGCTATTTTATCTTCATTGATATGAAGCGTATATGATCCCAAAGGTTTTGATGGCTCTGGCTTTACCGTCACATCAACCGTAACACCCTGTCCAGTTTGAATACCTAATGATTTAAAACGATCATTCAACGCTTGAAGTTGATTTAACGGTAGAGCATCGCTAACAATATTGAACCCTTGCGTGATATCTAATTTGCCACCTAATAATGTTGTTTTCATTGGTGTCGGTAAGATATGCTCCGATACGGCCTCAACACCCAGATCTTTAGTTTTTGCGTTGTCTGCGTAACGTGATGTTGCTGTGGCGGTAGGAAGTAAATCACCTGCATTACGCTTAAGCTGGTTTTCTGTATTTTTAATTCCGCGACTAAAACCAGAAAGTTCATCTAATCCTACTTTATCAAGCAAAGGCTGAGTATTTAATATATTTCTTGCTTGAAGATTAGCGCCTGCAACATAATAATTAGGAAAAAAGTCACTCTCTGAAACAATCCAGTTCATAAAATCAATGTTTAACTTTTTCGTTTGACCACTTTTTAAACCATTAAAACGGTCGGTCGTGGTTATCTTATGCAAGTCACCATTAATATGCTCAATTTTAAACTCATCACTCTTAGAGCCTAAAGTACGATGATAATTAGAAAAGTAGATTTCAACATCTTTATTAAGATCACGTTTGCCGTTATTTTCTAACTCAATTTCAACGCGGTAACAATGCCCCCACGGAGACTCAGGAGGACAATCTTGAGGTTTATTTTCAACTAGACCTGTCGTTAACTTAATATGCTTTGCTGCATAATCAATATCACTTTGAGTAAGAGCATGAACATTCATACTCGCTAACATCACTGAACTGGCTAAAAGTGTTAATTTCAAACGCATTTCGTAAAACTCAATTTATAAGATTTGACCCAATATTAATTGTTTTTCATCTTATAAAACCAAAGTAAAATCATGCTATCAACTTAATAGTAAATAAACTTTTTGAGTTATATCACAATATTATAAAAAACTTGCAAATTGAATAAACGTGGTAATATCACCATCTCAAATTCTAAAAGCTAACATCACGACCTTCTCTTCACCAACAAAAATTGACTAATCACCGACCTTAGTTTACGCCAGTAATTAAGGGAATATTATAAACATTTTCTTAATTCCAATTTAAAAATAATAACATAGCTAATTTAACCAATTTTCAAACGTAATAAAAAACAATTCTTAGTGACGAAATTTTACAACCAAAAATAGTTTTATAAATTAAACAATCCAATATAAATAATTTAAAAAAGCAATATTTAACTTAGAATCTCATTCATTAAAACAGCATATTTCACAGTTGATATAACTTATAGGAACCTTTATAGTAATTAGAAAGAAAAGGATGTAAATACTATTAAAAACAGAAAACAACAATGAAAGTAAAAATAGACTTAAGGATAACATATAACTTTTTACTTTTATTCTCGTTGTTTATATTTTACAAACTTTTTTTCACTTATATATAATTATAAGTTTATTTTAATTAATATTAAGGTTAGATAATGTCAAACAATTTGATTTTAAATGGTTGCTTTACAAATGGTTTTTCTTCTTGGGGGGGCGATGATTTTTCAATACTTACAGATCCAGCTGAAGGAAATTATGCCCATCACAATGATATTTCTGGACTACTTTTTCAAATATTAGAATGTGGTAACACAATAAAGAAAAATGAACATTATCAACTAACAATAAAAGCTCGCTCAGAAAAAGTTAATAAAATGGAGCCAGTACTTCTTATAAAGGCTTGGAATAATGAGTTCAATATTCCATGTGATAATCCTGATAGCCATCAGCTAAATTCAAATTGGCAAGAACTTAAATTTAACTTTTCCATTGAGGAAATTGAACCTAAGATAACTGGAGCAAGAATAATATTAAAAAATTTTTCAGACATTACAAATATATCATTAATAAAACTATAAACAATTAAAAGAGAAGGTTAAATATTAGATTTTAAATATTTAACCTTCTTTCAATTTTAATAATCCTCCTAGAAACATTTTTTACTGGACATTTTTTACCTTTTTTACTGGACAGCCAAATATTTCATCGTTAATAGTTACCATAAAAAACGTCCGATTTACCTAACAACAAACTCTTTTGCTGTAATAATTAACTGCTAACTTTTACCTTCGTCACTAAATCAACTCTATTTCTATATTTTAGGATCAGCAAATCCCACAACCTGATAGGTATTGCGGTATTTTCATCCAATTATAAAAGCTATATCTAATTAGGGTGCAATTGGTGACTCGACGACTTACCTTTACACCAATGCCCACCAGCATATTGTTTAAAAGCACACATTCGAGACCATTTACCACTTACATTGGCATAACGTTCCATAAACTGCTCGCTATGTTCAAGCCAAGCGTCTGCGGTTATACCTAGCTGTTGCAAAATCTTTGGTTGGCTAGATGCTATAAAACCTTTTTTATCATTGCGAATACAGCGGCCAGTCCAGTCAATAAGTTCGAGATAATCTGCAAACGCAAAATTTATTCCGGTTGCTTGAGCCTGGTGTTCAGCTGCCACAAAAGGTAATAATTGAAAGTGACCTTTATTTGATGATGTTTGTTTTGCGGAGGTTTTCGGTTGATTATATTCACGAATACGCTGCTGAATTGAAGTAAAATCTGATTGTTCAAGTGACGGTGTAACGCCAGCTCTGATTGGGTTTAAATCAACATACATCATGCACGATAATAATGCTTGTTCATCCAATAAAGCTTGAGATTTAAACCTTCCTTCCCAAAACGCACCTTTACATTGGTCTTCTTTATTAGCTTTGCGTGCTATTTCCTCGTTAAGACAGCGCATAAACCAGCTAATACTGCCTAATCGTTGCTGCCATTCAGTGACTAAATTTGATAACGCTTGTTGTTTTGCGTCACCTATCTGACCGTCTTTTAAAAAATCAACCGCAATTGGATGACCATTAAACAACTGCAACCAACGTGATATTACCGCTTTAGGAGTTAGCTTCTGTTGCTGCTCTGTATCTATTTTTAGCACCAGATGATAATGGTTACTCATCACCGCATAAGCGCACACATCGATACAAAACACACTAGCTAATTGTTTGATTTTATTTACTATCCAACCACGACGGTGATGATAATTTTTACCATTATATGGATCATCGCCACACAAGTATGCACGACGTACACAACGATTAATCACATGATAAAAAGGCGTAATTTGCGGTTCGATCAATTTGCGTCTTGAGATTGTCATTAGTTTCACCATAAGCAACTTGAAGCTTAACTATAGTCGCTGATAGTTAATGTGCAAAGGTATGGCTGTCCGCTGCTTTTTCCGCTGTTTTTTTAAACAAAGATATGGCTGTCCCGTTTTCTTGTTTTCTTTGGTCCCGTTTTCTTTTAAATAAAAAAATCCGAGTGGTTGATAACACTCGGATTTTGATACACGAAAAAGATCGTTCAGCTTATTTAATGATGCGAGTGAAGCCTATTAATTCGCTGCCGTCGTAGGGAGTACACGTTTTAAAATATCGGCGAGGGTTACCACACCTACCATTTTTCCGTTTTTACTCACTACAGCTAACTGAACACTCGCTTTACGCATTCGAGCTAATGCTTCATAGACCGGCGTTTTCGAATCAAGCACAAATGCATTACGTGCAACCTCTCTCGCTGGTCTGTCTGTAGGTTCCAGTAATGTATCACGCACATGAACCACTAACGGTTTGAGACCACTTTTTCCAAACACAAGCACACGTAAATGTCCTGATTCCATTGCTGCAGCTCGCACATCTGCGACAGTCCCATTGTTGTCGATATGGGCCATCACTTGACCTTCAGTCAGCAAGGTGTCGATAGGAATAGAACTCAGATCAATAAGACCTGTCAGCTGCTTTTGAATGTTCGGTTTCAGTGTGCCGACTTTGCCTGAATGCTCAACCAATTGGCGAATAGTATTAACATCCTGTCCACCAACAGCTGCACTTTCAACGGGTTCAACACCAGACGCTTTTACCAAGCGGTTAGCAATGCTGTTGATCGCTTTTAGCAGTGGACGTAGTGGCCAAACGTAAGCTCTTGCAACAATACCAATTGCCAGTGCCGATTTCTCTGGATGCGCAATCGACCAAGATTTTGGCGCCATTTCTCCCACGACTAAGTGCAGGAACGTCACGAAGAACAGTGCAAAACCAAACGCTGCACCATTAGCAGCCCAATCAGGCAAACCCATGGCTAGAAAAACTGGACCAAGCCACTGGTCGACAGCCGGTTTGGTCACAGCACCTAACGCGAAGGTACAGAAAGTAATACCAAGCTGGGCACCCGCCAACATCAGCGTCAGATCATTCATACCACGCAACACTGCTCGCGCTGAAGCACTCTCAACCGCGATTTCTTCAAGCCGGTGGCGACGAGCCCCCATCAAAGCAAACTCGATGATGACGAAAAAGCCACTCAAAATAATAAGGGCTACTGTCACAAGGGTGACAATCAACGGATCGGTCATGCTTCATTCTCCACAATTGGCTGCTCTACCAGTTTTACACGTACTTCTGTTGGCACATGTCGCTCGATACGCAACACGTCAATCTCAAGGGAGCGTGATACAAGATTGCCAGAAGCCAACTCTGAAGGATCAACAGGAAGAGCAATATTAACAGTGTCACCTTCAGCAGGAAGCGCGCCTCGTTCAGCAATCAGCATACCAGCAATAGTTTCCACATCGTCCCGCGGCAGATCATAACCAATCGTGCGCTCAACTTCGTCGATATGAACATCACCGTCCATTAACCAAACATTGTCACTTTCAGAAACCACAGCATTATTGTTATTTTCATCATGCTCGTCGGTGATTTCCCCTACAATCTCCATCGCCAAATCTTCAAGGGTCAACACACCTGCAAAACCGCCGTATTCATCGATAACACAAGCAATCTGATTGGTAGAATTAACAAGCAGATCAAACGCGTTAGGCAATAACATCAACGTTGATAGCACAGTAGCTGGACGCATCACAGAAGCAACAGTGCCATCAGTATCGCCAGCATCTATTCGCGCCAGTACATCCGACAAATGAACAACACCCACAGGCGAGTCATCATCATTAATAACCGGATAACGCGTGTGTGCTTGTGCCATCATCGACAAAAGCTCTGTTAATGTAGTTTCTGGCTCAACCCAATCCACCTGAGAACGAGGCACCATAGCATGTTCCACATCACGTTCTGGAAAATCAAGAATACGATCCATCATCAGTGATAGTTCTATCGGCAAATCACCACTATCACGTGAGTTAGCAATAATGTGGCGTAAATCCTCCTCCGAAGCACTAACATCGAGATCATGCACGGGCTCAATATTAATAATGCGAAGAACTAAATTAGCGGATTTATCGAAGAAGCTAATGATCCAGCCAAACACAGACATATAAATCAGCGTAGAGCGAGACATTAAGCGAGACATTGGTTCAGCGTTCGCAATCGCAAGATTTTTCGGATAAAGCTCACCTAAAATCATTTGCACAACCATAGCGATAACTAAAGTACCAACAGTACCAATAGTAATGCCAACCTCAAGCGATAGCCCAAAGTTTTGTAATAACATTCCTATAGATTTACCGACAAGGGGTTCTGCGACAAAACCTAATACTAGACCTGTTACAGTGATACCAAGTTGCGCACCTGACAACATAAAACTGGTACGTTTTGTAATTGCAAGAGCACGCTTTGCAGCTTTATCACCATCAGCAGCTAATGTTGCGAGTCTCGCCCTATCCACTGCCATATAGGCAAATTCTTGAGCAACGAAATAGCCATTCATTGCAATAATAACCAAGATAAATAGGATGCCGAACAGAATAGTAACAAGAAGCTCAATCATTTCGATGCCCTCACTTGGCAACAAAAAACCAGTAAAGTGTGACACCATTGACTAGGGGTGGGATCCACGAAGTATTCCTAAGATAATAATAAGGATTGCATTATATTGCAGTGATAATAACGGCGTCTAGTTAATAGTTACACAATACTCGTTAAATTATCGCCACATAACATTTAGCATGCACACGGCCAAGATGAGCATACTTTAAAGGTATAAATCATAACTTGAGATTGTCATTCAATTCACTATAAGCAACTGAAGATTAAGTGTAGTTACTGGCTGTTGTTTGCTTTCTTGATACTTAGCCTTAATAAGGTATTGTTTTAAGGTAGTATTAAGTTATTAAGCAACGTGTCATTGATTGCAGTAACTTGATATTGAGACAACGACTTTTGGGAAAACAATGAAAAAACCAACGAACCAAGCTGATACAGGATTGACTTTATTTGTTACTTAGGACACTTCAGGGACAAAAGTTATTTATTTTACGTACCAATCTAATGCTATCTAAATACAACTTAGTTTAATTATGGAACCACATAAATGACAAAGCTCGTACGTTCTGATGTTAGTATTTATACCTAAAATATAAGAATAAGTTGGAGGAACCATGAACAAAACAAAAACGAAGAGTTTATCGGCTCAAGACATGCGTAGTCTACTCTTAAAAAATGCTAAAACATTAATGTCGAATAAATACAAAACATCTGCACCAGAATTATCCGGTGAGAAAAAAAAGCAAGCCATTTGCTAACCGAATAAAAGGTGATTTAATACACAGAATCTTGTGTCTTGAGTTGCCTTTTTTTATATCCTTTAAATCAATATTCCCTTCATATTTAAACCACGTTACGCATCACACCCTACCATCAAGCGACACCTGATGATTCAAACACCCACAATAAAAATACACCAATTACTTATTTAAAGTATTAATGAGTAATTTAATACACATTAATGAGGATTAAACACTTTAATGTGTAATTACTTACTCATTAGTACAATTAAATAGAGTTGATTCATATTAGCCATAATTTTCTTTCGTAATTTAGCCATATCTGGCTAATTGTTAGAATTTAGCCAGATATGGCTAAACGGACGATGGCAAGTAAATTATGTTTAAGATAAGCATCACGCTCAGCCCTTCATCACCGAAAATGGTCTAAATCACCAACCTCGGTGGTGGTGGCTAAGAGAGCCAAAAAATTTTTATTTCCCGAGAGTCTGACTCGTTTGAGTTTTCTTAGCGTACAGAAGAACCTAAGTTATAAAGATATCTCTTTATGATAGAACTTATAATCACTCCACAACCAACATGAAAAAATGTATTTATCACCACTAACAAATTGATTGTTAATATTAAAAACCTCAATTTGGTTAATAAAGTTAGCTATCATTCTATCTGCAGACACTTCATTAGCCTGTTGAAAAACAAATAACTTCATAGGAGATCTAGCAATTA
Source organism: Photobacterium sp. Alg240-V54 (assembly GCF_900537155.1). Classification (NCBI taxonomy): domain Bacteria; kingdom Pseudomonadati; phylum Pseudomonadota; class Gammaproteobacteria; order Vibrionales; family Vibrionaceae; genus Photobacterium; species Photobacterium sp. Alg240-V54. The sequence goes on along the minus strand of NZ_UNRL01000004.1, from coordinate 310,390 downwards.
ATAATTTTTGAAAATCAGAGTTCAACCCTTTAATATCCCACTCAGATTCAACAACTAACTCAACATTTTTAATGTAATCACCATCATAATTTAGCCATGTAATATCATAAAGCCACTCTCCCTCATGAGACTCATCACAAGAAGATGCATAAACCCAAAAGCCTTGCTCTTTACCTAATCGGCATAAATCATTCTTTATTTTTCTGGTCCACTCACCAGTACTCCAATCAGAATTAATACCGATATCATTAACAGCATCTAAAGTGAATTTTATTATGTCTGAGTGCATCATTAATCCATTGCTAATATAATATTTAATTTTTATCTTATGGTTAACAAAAAACATATTCAACATATTACGTATTAAAAAAATGATAAGTGAACTCCATTCCACCACATTTTCTTACCACAACACCTCTCGCTAAATACCCTCTTTCCCAAACCGCCTTCAACAAACTACTCGCCCACGAACTCGACAACTCACAACGCTCGGCTGTTACCTTTTCACCAGGCATTATTGACTGCAGAACTTTCAGCTGGATTTTACTCAATTTGATTAAGCCAACTTGATGAGGAACAGTTAAAAAAACAGAAAAAACATTGGACAGCCATATCTTAAATTTTAAATTTCAACCTGCTGAAAGAGATTCCCTATTGCCATCGAGAGAGCATTTACTACTAGAACATGACGATAACCAGCCCTAGATAATAATCTAAGAATTATCAGTTTTATGAAGGGTAACTTATGGGTGTCCTGTCTTTCTTACTGCCTCACTAAATGGAAAGCGTTTATTTTTATTTTGTTCTTCTTTTTGGGTTGGCATATATCACCTTCGAAAATAACATCATCTCTAATACTATTATTCATCCATATAATGACATCAACATTATTATTAACTTTCATTCAAACTCACACTGACGAATAAATAAATTCAACTCCACCTTTCATTCGAACATGGCTACCTCTCGCTAAATACCCTCTTTCCCAAACCATCTTCAACAAAGTACTCGCCCACGAACAAGACAAATCACAACGCTCGGCTGTTACCTTTTCACCAGGCATTATTGACTGCAGAAGTTTCAGCTAGGTTTTACTCAATTTGATTAAGCCAACTTGATGAGGAACAGTTAAAAAAACATTGGGCAGCCATATCTTAAATTTTAAATTTCAACCTGCTGAAAGAGATTCCCTATTGCCATCAAGAGAGCATTTACTAATAGAACATGACGATAACCAGCCCTAGATAATAATGTAAGAATTATCAGTTTTATGAAGAGAAAGTTATGGGTGTCCTGTCTTTCATAGGCGAATTTCAGACATAAAAAAACCGTCTCAAAGGACGGTTATGGATTTAATGGAATCCTAAAACGACAAAACCCCACCGAGTAGGTGAGGTTCTGTAATGTGGGGATATTGTCCACTTATAGAATAAAAGTTAATCAAATTTTAAAATTAATTAAAATTAAATGTATAGCTTTTAGATACTCTTTCTAATACTGATGACATAGTATCACTAGCAGATAATGGAACCATTTTATCTTGAATAGTAAGATATTCTTTATGTACTTTGACTCTCGAATAGCTTTTTAATAAAAACCGCTTTAAAGCTAACTTCTCAACAGCATCATAACCATATTTTGTACATTCACCCATAAATTCTAAACCAATAGGTAAAACAACATTCTCATTCTTTGATTTTTTATTCACTCTTAATACTTGAGCTGGTATAGCAAAAATATATGATAATTCAGGAAGTAAACGTAAAACAAAACTTCTAGACATTGAACACTTATCTGATTTTTTAGAGCCGTTAATAGCTATTTCAATCTCAGATAAGGTATTACCTTGCATCCACTGAAATAGATATTTAAAAACATGTTCAACTATATATTCGCCTTGTTTTCTTTCATCATTAATTTTTTTATATGAGCTACCAAGCACTGACTCAAGGGCTTCCTTTCTAATCAGCTTTGGTAAAATCTCAGGATAACTTGATAACCATTTAATATACCATCGAGTCCATCTCATCACATTTGCAGTATAATCTAACGTTTCCGATAAAGCATTTGACAAGTCAGTTATAAAATATTTAGGCGTCCCAAAAATAGCAGATAACTCATCAATCCAAGATAACTCCTGTTCAGGGTCCTTAGCTTTCTCTTGCAAATTTAATAACATCTCTGTGTGTAATTCCACCCATTTATAATTATTATTTTCAATAGCTTTAAATGCTCCAAAAGATCTTGTAATTAAATTCCTTGTTGAAAGTAAAGTTCCATTTTCAACTGGTAATCTTTGAATGAAATACTTTTCAAGAGAAGATAGTTCATTGTTAGACATTTGAATTGAATCAATTATTTTTTCTATTGGGTCATCAACAGTTAAACATTTATCTCCTTGAGAGAAAATACTCTGTAATTCCCCCCAATGTTGATGAATTCTGTTATTTTTAGTATCAAAATTGACTACGGAACTAGGTATTATTAATACGATTCCCTGTGAGTTTTCTCCCGCTCGTCCTGCTCTACCTGCTGCATTTAATAATTCATAGGCTTCTAATTGTTCTAATTTATTTGCATCACTATTAAATCTTTTATCCCCAGAAATTATAACTACTTCACTAGGTAAATTCATACCCTGTGAGATTGTCGAGGTAGCAACAAGTATATTAGGCCCATCTTTTCTCCTATATAATGACTCATGTAATTTCCTTTCTTCCGGTAATAAAAGGCTATGATGGCAAATAGAAGGAGAATTCATATTATTATCTTTTATATTTATATATAAAAACTCTTCTCCTCCTAGTTCTTCTTTTGCTGATTCAAATAATGTTTTTTCATCTATTGTTAAATGACAATTGATTTCATCTAATTCTTTATTAATCGTTTTAACAGCACTGTTAACTAAAATTATTGATTGTGTAAATATTAATGTTTTAAAGTTTTGAGTAGCTGTTTGAGATGCAATAACAGCAGCAACTTGATTTGAATTTGGAGTTAAATACCAATTATAATTACCATCTTTTGAAGTACCTGTTGATAAATTTACTTTATTTTTTAGTATTGGTAGTAATGTATAATCACCTCTAGAATTAGATAACCATGAGTGATTTAAACAAAAGAAGCCGTAAGGCGTTACAGAAAGCAAATCTTTTTTTAAAGATGGGAAGTTTTTATTCGAAACATTTTTTCGAGTTTCAATTAGTATATCATCTAAAGATGATATTTCATCTTTTCGATAAAGAACACAGCCTCTTAATTGCCTAGTAGGTTTCCAATTCAAATCTAGAGACAAACATAACCTTTTTGTAATACTCTCAATCCATCTTGCTAATTCTGAGCCATTTTTTATCATCGCTGATAATAAAACAATATCTGAATAAGGCGATAAGTTATTAAAGTTTAATAAGCAAAGCATCGAGTCGATTGCTCTTCTGCTTCTATCATTTTCTTTTGGATGAAGTAAGTGACATTCATCAAAAATAAAAAGTCCAACCTCAGAAACACAAGATGGCTCAAAGCTCATTAATGCTAAACACCTTTCAGGTGTCATAACTGAAATAGCAGGTAATTCGAACATTGATTTTTCAAAAATATCACTACCCGACTCTTTTTCTATTTTTGTATTAGGAAAAGCTATTTCTAATGATTTTGCGGTCTGATCAACTAATGCTAATGTTGGCGCTAAAAATATTGTTTTTTTATTGTTTAAAAAAGTAGCCGCAATTTTCAACTCACATAATGTAGATTTTCCAGCACCTGTCGGAAAACTGATAACAGAAGATGTCCCTATATTTAAATAACCATCTTCAATTGACTTTAGATGATTTCTCCATAAATATGGTCTTCTCTTTGCGATACTTCTCATCACAGAAGACCAGTTTTCATTAATTATGCCATCAGGAGAATTAATATTAATGACAGCTGAGTGAATTAAAAATTCAGCTGTTAATAATAATAATTTAGCTAAATAACTAGGCCCAGAAAAAATGCTTTTCGCACAACCAATTCCTTCTATGGATTGTTCGCTTAATGAAATTACATTTTTTAATGTTACAATAGGATCTTCTTCAAAAATTTCACCTAATAATAATCTAGCTAAATCTTTTATTGATTTTAAAATAGAGATATACAATGCATCAGAAGCATTCTTTATCGAAGGAGCTATACAATATTCTAAATCCACTAAAGAAATAATCTTACCTAACTCACCCGTTATTAATAACTTAATACTCTGTAATAAGTTCTTTTCCACAATATCAAGAGTGTCAATTTTTATTGCTTTTGATGCTTCTGCAGCATCAGCTGGTGATTCTGCAATCAAGAATAAAAGAGCGGCTGATACTTCTGAAGATATATATCTAGGCTTAATATTAGTTACTTTATTTTCTAAATTAGAATTTAATTTTGATAAATAACATAATTGATGTGCTGTTCCAGCAACAAAAGCAGCAGAAGCTCTATCTTTCTTATTTCTAAGTGTTGATACATATGCTTCATTCGTAAAAGCTAGCCTTTGAATTTCAGAAATTACCCCTTCTAATTCCTCAGTATCGCCGCCAAACTCATCAATATTACCAACTCTTATTCTCGCCGCTGAAATTTGTGCATAAGCTTTAGTCAACAACTTTGGCAATGCTTTACTTTCTAAACCAGATAAATCTGGTGCATTTATTATCAATTCTTCCGTATCAATATCAAACATGACAAGCACTCAATTCTTTTACATTTAAAATAGCTTTATTTGCCAATTGATCCATCCAATTCCTAAGCTCTTTCACATAAAATACTTCTGCTTTTCTTTTTTCTAAAGATGCAGGAATTGCGTCTTCGTAACCTTTAAATAATGTTTTATAACCTTCGGGAATATTATGAGTTTCGTTAATTGTAATACTTACTCTATAATGCTTAATATCCTTCCAGAAGATATTATCGATAGCATCATCAGGATCAATCATTGGCTGTTTCTCTAATAAAGAAATAACTTCTGAAATAATCACATTTTCTTGTATACCATCTTCGAATTTTTTAAATTCTGGCCATACATTGCTTCGTATCATATTCCTAGGGTTATCTGTCGCTTTATCTTCAAATATTATTGCTGCCTTTACTTTTCCTGATTTATCCAGTTTGATCTGCAGTCCATCTAGACCTTTATGTGCATGAATCATATGAGGAGTAGCTAGCACACTGTTTGGATTTTCTTTATATGCTGCAATCCATGACATTACTTGAAAAATCCACCCATCACGATGCCATGGATCACTACCTAAAGGAACATATAACAACGCTATCGCTGACTCCTGATTATTAATCGAAGGAGATCTACCACTAAGTTTTTGTAAAATCTTACTAATATGTCTTGAATGTCCTAGTGCTATGCGAGCTATATAGTTCGCAAGTTGATCTTCATCAACTACAGTCCAAAAGTTCCCATGACAAAGTTCATTTGGTTGAAAAGGAGTAAGTGATATAGGCATAAATACGCATACTAAATAGATTGAGTAAATTCTTTTTAGTATACTTAACAATTCAACTTAAATTACTGATCTATATCTCATTATATTAAATGTCACTTTTTATACAGTAATGCCACTACTTTCCCTCTCAACCAGCCCTTCCATCGCCATCACTGCCGTAGACCTATTTTCCACCAACCACAACACCAACTGATTCAACACCACGTTATAACGCTTAAAGCGACTATAAGTTACAGGCAGAACCTGAGCAAAATAGGCAAAACGGGTTTCTTGAGACCATACAATACGACCCGCTTTACAACATTGGCACTTACAACGATTACGATTTTTATCAACTACAATGGCACTACCATTACACTCAGGACACACTTGGCCGTTCTGTTGCGTAGCTTCAGCAATTGCCGTTGCACATAACGCTGTTAACGCCTTTTCAGGATACACACCGCGCCAATCTTCCATTAATCGTAATGTTTCACCTCTGGTCGCTATTTGCAGTTGTTTAAGTGCATGAACATCTCTTAGCCCTTCAACAAACAGTACCAACCACCCTACTGGCGATTCATGCCAACATAACCCCACTACCGCCAATTGTTCTTCTGCCGACAATAACGCTTTACCACCACACGCGAATAGTAGATTCCCTATCGCCCTCGCGGGCATTCATTGTAGGGAATGACGGGGAGTTGGGCATTCACTGTAGGGAATGACGAACTGGAAGGCTTTATTTTCCCTAAAAACTTGCCTCTATTAGGTTAGTTACGGGATACTTAGCCTTATAACGTATTGCTTTAAGATAATATTAAGTTGTGATGCAGCGTGTCATAGATTGCAGTAACTTGATATTGAGCCAACGGCTTTTGGGAAAACTATGAAAAAAACCAACGAACCAAGCTTATACTGGATTGATTACGAAACCTTTGGTGCCAGTCCAGCAAATGATCGCCCTTGCCAGTTTGCAGGGGTGCGTACCGATATGGAAATGAACATTATCGGTGAGCCTTTGGTGATCTATTGTAAGCCACCAGCCGATTACCTTCCCTCGCCTGAAGCCTGTTTAATTACGGGTATCACCCCCCAAGAAGCGATGGAGAAAGGTTTATCAGAGCCTGAGTTTATTGCGCAAATTCATGCTGAGCTATCAAAGCCGAATACCTGCGTGATTGGTTACAACAATGTTCGCTTTGATGATGAAGTGACCCGTTATACGTTATACCGTAACTTTTATGATCCTTACGGTTGGGCATGGCAAAATGGTAACTCGCGCTGGGATCTATTAGACATTATGCGTACCTGTTATGCATTGCGTCCTGATGGGCTTAACTGGCCGACTGACGATGAAGGCCGTCCGAGCTTTAAGCTTGAGAAACTCTCGATTGCTAATGGTATTGAACACGCCAATGCCCATGATGCAATGGCAGATGTGTATGCCACTATTGAGCTGGCAAAGATTTTAAAACAAAACCAACCTAAGCTATTTGACTACTTGTTTAACTTGCGTAATAAGCGTCAATTGCAAAACTTGATTGATATTGTCGAGCTAACACCGCTAGTGCATATCTCAGGTATGTTTGGTACTGAGTGTGGCAATACTAGCTGGATTGTGCCGCTGGCATGGCATCCTGATAATAAAAATGCGGTGATCTGCGTTAACCTTGCCCAAGATCCAACCCCATTAATTGAGCTTGATGCCGAGCAACTGCGTGAGCGTTTATACACTAAGCGAATAGATCTTGGCCCAGATGAACTACCAGTGCCAATCAAAGAAGTGCATTTGAATAAGTGCCCTGTACTTGCGCCCGCAAAAACCCTTAAAGCAGAAGATGCGGCTCGATTAGGCATTGATCGCGAGTTATGCCTTAAACATTTAGCGTTATTAAAGCAGCATCCAGAAGTGCGTGAAAAACTGGTTGAAATGTTCAGTGTTAAACGTGAATACGCCAATAATGGCAACGTTGATACCATGCTTTACGACGGCTTCTTCTCGACAGCTGATCGTTCGACGATGGATATTATTCGTGAAACAGCGGTTGATGCATTGGCAACCTTGGAAATTAATGTCGATGACGAGCGTATTAAGCCGCTATTGTTCCGCTATCGTGCCCGTAATTATCCTTTAACGCTAACCTATCAAGAACAACAACGTTGGAAGCACCATTGCCAAGATTTCTTTGAAGAAAACATGGGCAAATATATGGAAAACTTTGAAGCGGTAGCGCTTGATTGCCAATCTAATGAACACAAAATGAAGATCATGAAGTCACTCTATGATTATATTAATAAGTTGATGTAATTCATTACCTTATAATTATTAAGTGCACATTAAGCCTGTCATATTACTGTTATGACAGGCTTTTTTATTATTAATAAGAACCGCAATTTGATGATTATCGTTATTAGGTCAACACTTAATGCTATCGAATGATGTTGTGTTTGAGGCGTTTACAGGCAGGTGGAATAATGACGACGAAAACAGCAGCAAAGTGTTATCGCTTTGAAGGTATTGATTTCATTCCTGAAAATAGGCTCCTTCGCTGGCATGATAATCAACAAACCCTATTAACTGATGACGAATCGCGCTTTTTAGCTTCATTGTGTTATCTCGCGGGCGAAGTGGTTAGCACCGAATCAATATACCGTTATACCTTTACCTACCCCAATGCCTATGAAGAAAGCGGCGATCACCAATACGATCTCAATATTTTATTACTATCACTGTCAAAAAAATTACTCCGCAACGGAAAAATGGCCATTCCTATTTATATAATTCCAAGCTATGGCTTTCGCGTATCGTTACCAAATACCACCGCTGTCCGCAGAGAAACACCAGCCTTAAAATCCACTTCTCCTTGGCCAATCATCAACAATAAAAAGCAAAAAAAACCTTTACATCAAGCAATTAACATAAAATACACTATCATTACAACAGTTGTGATAATTAGTTTTATACTACTGGTTGGCTGGTGGATTATGACAACTCAATAACATTGATGGTTGTTTTATAAACCAAAACAAATATAGTTCATTAATCGTAAAAAATTAGTGTGACAATCATCATGTTTATTTGTATGATAAATTAAATATTTTAGAGTTGTAATCTCCATGAATTATATACGCTCATTTGCTATCGTTATGATTTGTTTCTTTTTAGGACAAGCCATTCAACACTATTCTGGATTACCAGTTCCAGGCAGTATCATCGGTTTATTTATCCTCTTTTTCAGCCTTGTCACTGGCATTTGCCGTGCTGAGTGGGTGGAAAGTACCTGTAATTTATTAATTAAACACATGGCATTGTTATTTGTGCCTGTGGGTGTGGGTTTAATGAATTACTTAGGGGTAATTGAAAACAATGCGGCAATCATTTTTGCCAGCACCCTTGGAAGCACCATTATAGTATTAATAGTGATTGGCTTGGCGGTACACCATAAGGAAAAAGACTCATGATCTGGTTAGTGGCAACCTTAGTGTGCTTCTATTCTGCACGCTATCTAGCAATGAAAATAAAAAGCCCTTTTTTTAACCCCCTTTTAATCACGCTTATTGTGATGATCGTCGCGCTGAAGTGGCTAGCAGTGCCTTACCAAACTTATTTTGCCCAAAATGAAGTGATTAACTATTTATTGGGCCCTGCGGTTGTAGCATTGGCGTTTCCGCTATACCAACAAATTGGTTTAATTCGCAGTAAGTGGAAAACAATTTTGACCTCATGTTTTGTCGGTAGCGTATTATCGATGACATTTGGTACTGCAATTGCATTTTCTATGGGTGCTGATGCGCAACTAGCTGCGAGTATTTTACCGAAATCGATCACAACTCCACTGGCGATGGCGGCTTCTCAACAAATTGGCGGTATTCCAGCAATTACTTCTGCGATGGTCATTATTGTCGGCTTATTTGGCGCGGTTTTAGGCTACCCAATCATGAAACTGTTTCGCGTTAAGCATCCTTTAGCAAAAGGCTTATCGATTGGTACGGTTTCACACGCCTTAGGCACAGCAAAAGCGGTGGAAGAAAACTATCAAGAAGGGGCATTTAGCTCATTAGCGTTGGTGATTTGCGGTATTATGACAACTTTATTAGCACCGGTGATGTTCCCATTGTTATTGCGCTTGTTTGGTCATGCTTGATCGCAAATCTTGCAATCACCCTGCAACTGAGCACAAATTGATCAATGTGATTGATTTTCGCTAAGCTATTGAAATATTGCATTGTTGATTGCAATAACAAGTGTGACGCCTCTCTCACAAATGTAATAGGTGTAATGGCAAAACCAACAATGTGATCAAGATCACTTCCAATGGAATATGATTCACATAGAATGTTTTGCCATCAACAATGAAGGAGTAACACCCAATGCACGCACGTGTTATAAAAGCATTAAGCTTATTACCTGCTGAATTGGCGTCAGCGTTAAAGCCTATTATTGAAGCTTCAGATTTCGATTCCACAATTAGTCCTGAGCAATTCGAACTTTTATTATCAACGACTCAAATGACTGATACTGAACTTCGCTTGGCTCTCCTTCCTATTGCTGCTTCTTATGCTGTTGTCCCTATTTCTAATTTCTATGTTGGCGCGATAGTGCGTGGTACATCTGGTCGCTTATACTTTGGTGCCAACATGGAATTTGAAAACGCGAGTATGGGTTGTACTATTCATGCCGAGCAGTCAGCCATTAGCCATGCATGGATCAAGGGCGAAGTAGGCATTAAAGATGTCACTATCAATTACAGCCCATGTGGTCACTGTCGTCAGTTTATGAATGAATTAACTTCAGCTAACGATATGATCATTCAGTTGCCACAACGTGAACCAATGACATTACAGCAATATTTACCAGATTCATTTGGCCCACTTGATTTAGGCATTAAAGATGGCTTATTAAGTGACATTGATAACGGTATTAATATCGAAGAAGATGCAGCATTGGTTGTTACTGCTTGTAAAGCGGCCAACCGTTCACATGCGCCATATTCTAAAAACTTCAGTGGCGTAGCATTAAAAGCTCAAGACGGTCGTGTGTTTGAAGGTATGTATGCAGAAAACGCAGCATTTAACCCAAGCCTGCCACCGCTGCAAGTTGCATTGATTAATATGAACATGTCTAACTACCCGCTTTCTGAAATTGTCGAAGCGGCTTTAGTCGAAAGTGCTGAAAGCAAAATAAGCCAGCTTGCGCGTACTCAAGCATTATTGGAAGCACTGAACCCTGATATGCAATTAACCTATGTTGCTTATTAAGCTGACAATTGTTTAAAAAACACTTAAAAACCGCCTTCGTGGCGGTTTTTTGTTAGCTAAACTTGAACAATGTTGGCTATCAAACATCAAAAGCGTATCATCTTGCCACCTTATTATTAGAAGCCAATGACAATGTCTCAAACACACAATCCTTTGCAAGGCGCAGCATGGATGCTCACAGCTGGACTCGCGTTTGCTATCGTGAACAGTTTAGCTCAGTACCTTAGTATCAAAATGGGTGTTCCTTCAACCTCTGTTGCTTTGATCCAATATTTCATTGCGCTGATCGCGATGCTGCCGTGGCTACGTACTCTCGGTATTCGCCAATCGCTTAGAACAAATCACTTTTGGTTACACTGTTTACGGGTGTTTTTTGCGGTTATTGGCATTCAATTATGGCTATGGGCCTTGGCCTATCCGGTACCTATTTGGCAAGGTATTGCGTTGCTGATGATTTCACCGCTATTTGCCACTATTGGTTCTGGGCTAATTCTTAAAGAAACCGTAGGTAAAGCACGCTGGTTTGCGACTCTAGCTGGATTTGCTGGTGCGATGATCATTCTTGAGCCATGGTCGGAAGATTTTAATATCGCAACCTTATTGCCTGTTGGGGCGGCATTGTTCTGGGCGGCTTATTCTTTGATGGTGAAAAAGCAATCGAGTCATGAATCTCCAACCACTATCGTGATGTACCTGCTTATTTTAATGACGCCGTTTAACCTTCTGTTAGCTGCCCCTGATTTTACGATGCCAACCGTGAGCTTTAGCTGGTGGCTGCTCATTCTAGCAGGCCTACTAACAGGTTTAGCACAATGGGCGATTGCAAAAGCTTATGCCGTGGCTGATGCTTCGTTTGTACAACCATTTGACCATGCCAAATTACCGCTAAACGTATTAGGTGGCTGGTTGGTGTTTGGCTGGGCGCCTCCTGGTCGGCTCTGGCTAGGCGCAGCGATAATTATTCTCTCGGTCGCCTTTATTACCCACTGGGAAAATCGCAAAAAATAACCTTTTTAAAACCGCTTATAATAAGCGGTTTTTTTATTCATTTTTTTATTCATTTTTTTATTCAGAGCGATGCTCAAGTCTTAACCAGATCAAAAAGCAAACGATTGCGCAAACATAAAAATAAGGTATTATTGGTTTCAGATTTCACCTTTAATGATTAATCGTAAGGAATATCAATGTTTGGTACAGCTACTTGTTCTGATGCAACCCGTGTATTACTGCTTGGCTCTGGTGAGTTAGGTAAAGAAGTTGCTATTGAGTGTCAGCGCCTGGGGCTTGAAGTCATTGCTGTTGATCGTTATGAGAACGCACCGGCAATGCAGGTTGCTCACCGTAGCCATGTGATTGATATGCTCGATGGTAATGCTCTAAAACGCATAATTGCACTAGAAAAACCCCATTTTGTGGTGCCTGAGATTGAAGCGATTGCAACTGATACTCTGGTTGAACTTGAAAACCAAGGTGTCAACGTTGTACCAACTGCGAATGCAACTAAGCTAACCATGAACCGTGAAGGTATTCGTCGTCTAGCCGCTGAAACATTAGCGATTCCAACCTCCCCTTACGAGTTCTCAGATCAATACGCCGATTTTGAAGCCTCTGTTCACCGTGTAGGTATGCCATGCGTAGTTAAACCCATCATGAGTTCATCAGGTAAAGGTCAGAGCGTGATCAAAACCGCCGCCGATATTGAATCAGCTTGGCATTATGCGCAAGAAGGCGGTCGTGCGGGTGCCGGGCGTGTGATTGTGGAAGGCTTTGTTGATTTTGATTATGAAATTACACTGCTAACCGTACGTGCTGTTGATGGTGTCCATTTCTGTGCTCCAATTGGTCATCGCCAGCAAGATGGTGATTACCGTGAATCATGGCAGCCACAGCAAATGTCTGCTGCTGCTCTACAAGCGGCTGAGGACGTTGCTCAAAAGGTTGTGAATGAATTAGGGGGTTACGGGTTATTTGGTGTCGAGCTGTTTGTTAAAGGTGACACTGTGCTGTTTAGTGAAGTTTCTCCACGTCCACACGATACTGGTATGGTGACTCTAATATCGCAGCAGTTATCTGAATTTGCGCTCCATGTTCGCGCTTTCTTAGGCTTGCCGATTGAGCAAATTATTCATTATGGTCCATCTGCTTCTGCGGTTATTCTTGCTGAAGGCGTATCGACTAATATTCGTTTTGATAACCTTGCAGCAGCGTTATCGCGTCCACAAACACAAGTGCGCCTTTTTGGTAAGCCTGAAATCGATGGTCGTCGTCGCTTAGGTGTAGCGCTTACTCGCCGTGATGACATTGATACCGCGATCACTGATGCCATTGCCACAGCAGCAGACGTTAAGGTCATTATGTAACCTTAGCTGCGCAATAAAAACAACAAAGGCGTCGTAATGACGCCTTTATTATTTATCTCACCTTATGAGCGCTAATTACACTTCAATTAACCACACTTCTTCAGCAAAGCGCTCGACTCCCTGTCGACGACGAGGATGGTTTTCATCTGCGTCATCACGCGCTAAATGGGTGATCTTACAGCCACTGAATAACGTTGTGATTTCAGCTTCAGGTACAGAAAACGGCGGTCCATCCATTTGCGATTGTGGATAATCCAATGTCACCAATAAAATTCGTCCACCTGGCTTTACCAAACTCAATAAGCGCTCGACATAACGTTCACGCATTGATTGTGGCATCGCAATTAAAGCGGCGCGATCATAAACCACATCCACTGGCGCGACAGGCACAGTAAAATAATCACCCTGATAAATCGTGATCTCATCAAAAGAATACACATGCTCGCTCCCTACGCCTGTTACTAACGGCGTATAGAGATTCTCAGCAAAGAATGCTTTCACTGCGATGTCGCTTAGTTCGATACCAACAACATCGTTATGACGACCCGCTAACCATACTAGATCTTCAGACTTGCCGCACATAGGAACAAGCACGCGATCATCACGTTGAGCATTAACATGAGGCCAGTATTTTATTAATAACGGGTTAACGTCGGTTAAGTGAAAACCAATCCGATCTTCAGCCCAACGGCTATGCCAAAATTCAGCGTCCATGAATTACCTTCTTTTTTTATATTTTATTTATAGTGTTAGTGTGAAAATTTATCCTCTTGCAAATAAAGATCATACACTTTCGTGCCAGAGTTTAGTACCGCCAGGTTATTTAATTACAATTAAATACATTCACTAAAAATAAATGAGATCATTAAAACAACAAACCAGCTACAAAAAAACACTCAATAGATATTCCACAAAAACATAATGCAGTAACATACTGAAATAAATACCGTAAATGAATAATATAAACTCTATTGCACTTAAAGAAAAATAACACCAAATGTAAAAACTATGTAATCAGAATTTTTCATTATATTATTCTGTTAACTTATTATGTGACTTTCCCCTCAAGGTTTTTATCCTATCTTTGTCATAAAATAAAAGCGTGACCAAGCATGCAATTTTTTGTAATTAAGTGGATATACTCCATCTCACTTAAAACACTGGCTCGAGAAAAATCATGCTTTCTACTTTAGTAAATACCAATCTTATTAAGATTAATCTTAGTGCGACAAACAAAGATGAGTTATTTCAAGAATTAGTTAACCTTCTTCATGAAAATAATCGTATTGATGATAAAGCTAAGTTCTTAGCTGATATTAAACAACGTGAATCTGACAGCATCACCTGTATGGATGGTATCGCCTACCCTCATGCTAAATCTACAGCGGTATTAGAACCCGCAATCGCTGTTGGCATTAAAAAAGCAACGATCGAATATGGTGATGAAGACGGTAATGAACCCTCTCTTTTCTTTATGATTGCTTCTCCTGATAACGGTGCTGATCATCATATCTACGTACTACAAGAATTATTCGGTAAATTCGGCGATGAGTTTATTGAAGCAATGCATAACGTGACCACAGAACAAGAAGCGTTAGATGTTCTCTTATCTGATCAATTTTAATTAACAAACTTTAATGGAATAAAGATGACTACGACAACAATGACTAACGGTCAAGGGCGTGATTGGAAACAAACCCTATCGACCATGAAACAACACCTACTTTTTGGTACATCTCACATGCTACCTTTCGTTGTAGCTGGTGGTGTTCTTCTTGCTCTTGCAGTAATGGCAACAGGTAAAGGTGCGGTTCCTGATACTGGTATTCTGAAAGATATTTCAACAATTGCAATTAAGGGTCTGGTTTTATTCCCAATCATCCTTGGTGGCTTTATCGGTTACTCAATTGCAGATAAACCCGCTCTTGCACCAGCATTTATCGCTTCAGGCATCATGGCTGATATGGGTGGTGGTTTCCTAGGCTGTATTATCGCTGGCTTCATTTCTGGCTTCGTAGTGCTACAACTTAAAAAGATCCCAATTCCTAACCACTTATCAGCACTTGGCGTGTACTTCCTATACCCACTTGCAGGTACGTTAATTAGTGCGGGTATCGTAATGTGGGGCTTAGGTGCTGCTATCGCTGGTTTCATGGCTGGTATGAACGCATTCCTAGCTTCAATGGCGGGGTCTTCTAAAGCGGTACTGGGTGCAATCTTAGGTGGTATGACTGCATTTGACATGGGTGGCCCAATCAATAAAGTAGCGACACTATTTGCACAAACACAAGTTGATACACAACCTTGGTTGATGGGTGGCGTAGGTATCGCTATCTGTACTCCACCACTAGGTATGGCATTAGCAACATTCATGTTCAAAAAGAAATTCTCTACAGAAGAGCGTGAAGCAGGTAAAGCTGCGGCAATCATGGGTTCTATTGGTATCTCTGAAGGTGCTATCCCATTTGCAGCAAATGACCCAATGCGTGTTCTACCGTCTATCGTTATTGGTGGTATGGTTGGCTGTGTCTTTGGTTTTGCTACTGATGTACTTCTACATGCACCTTGGGGTGGATTAATTACTGCGCCAGTTTCTAGCAACATTCCAATGTACGTTGCAGGTATTCTTGCAGGTTCATTCACAACAGCTGTTATTGTAGGTATGTGGAAACCTGTTGTTATTGAAGATGAAACAGTAGCTGTTGCAGAAAAAGCACCAGTACAAGCTGACACAGCACCTGTTGCTGGCGAAGGTGAGTACGATGTTATCGCTATCACTTGCTGCCCTTCTGGTGTTGCACACACGTTCATGGCTGAGAAAGCTATTTACAAAGCAGCTAAAGAACTTGGCTTAAAAGCAAAAGTAGAAACGCAAGGTCAGAATGGCATTCAAAATCGCCTAACAACTGCTGATATTCAAAATGCTAAGTTTGTGATTCTTGCACACGATATTGCTATCAAAGAAGCAGAACGTTTCAATGGTGTAAATATTATTGAGTGTTCAACAAAAGAAGCAATGAAAAAAGCAAAAACGTTCATGAGCTAATAGTTATTCTTACAAAGGGCTATTTTAAATAGCCCTTGATAAGAAATAATTAACATCCATTCATTTGTTTATTTTAAACAACTTCAATTACTTTATTTATCATAATGTTCGTTTGTTATTTTTAAATAAAACACAAATTAACTGTAATATATTGTTTCACCCTAAAGGATTAATAATGAAATTTAAACGTACTCTAGTTGCTATTTCAGTAATGGCTGGTTTTATTAATATTACTGGTTGTAATAATGATAATAATACCGACAAATCAGCTATTGAAATCCCTGTATCTTCAACCGTTGATTTAAGCGTATTAAAACACGTAAATCCAATGATTGGTACAGCAGCGAGTGGCCATACATTCCCAGGAGCAGTGATTCCTGCTGGTATGGTTCAATTATCACCAGATACGTTTATCGGTTCAGAAATTGATCACGAAAGCAGCCTAAACCCATGGCATTCAGCTTCTGGTTATTGGGATGCTTCAGATTATGAAAATAACGATATTATAGCAACCAATATTCCATTATATGGTTTCTCTCATACACATTTATCAGGAACAGGTGCAACTGATTTAGGTGATATTTTAATTCTTCCTTATTCTGATATTTCTAATCATAATATTAATGATTTTGATAAAGAAAACGAATTAGCATCTGCTGGTTTTTATAAGACAAAACTTAATAAAGGTAATATTGAAGTAGAATTAACAACAACAAAACGTGTTGGACTACATAAATATATATTTGAGAATGGTGCTGATCGTAATATTAAAATCGACTTAGGACATACCTTAGAAAATAATAACGGCGCAACGGTTAAAAATAAAATTGAGATCATTGATGATTACACCATTCGTGGTAAAAAAACCTCTACAGGTTGGTTCCAAGGTCAAGATCACCAAGGTCAAGAAATCTTCTTTTACGCCAAGTTTAATGAACCTGTTGCTAAAGCATTCTTAGGCAAAGATGGCAATGAACCATCAACCAATGAAATGCGTCAAGGCGCTGTTTATCAAGGTGAGGATTTAACGACTTTCCTACAATTTGAGCAAAATGATAAGCCATTAGAAATTCGTGTTGGTATATCTCCTGTTAATTGGCATGGCGCACAAAAGAACTTAGAGGCAGAAGCACCAACATTCGATTTCGCACAAGTTAAAAAAAATGCAGAGCATGCATGGGCTGAAAAATTATCGAAAATCAAAGTTGAAGGTGGAACAGAAGCTGAAAAAACCAACTTCTACACTGCTATGTATCACATGATGATCGCACCAATCGAATTTTATGATGTTGATGGTCGTTATGTTGACATGCTGGGTACTGTTCGTACGCTTAAAAATGGCGACGTACCAAACTACTCTATTTATTCAACGTGGGATACCTTCCGTGCCGTTCACCCAATGTGGACAATTATCGATCCTAAACAAGCGACATTGTACGTTAAAGATTTAATTCGTAAATCTAACGATGAATTCGGCATGTTACCTAAATGGGAAGGTCATGGTTCAGAAACCGGGACAATGATCGGTTATCCATCAACAGCTATTGTAGGTGACGCTGTAACTAAAGGCTTGGTTGAACCTCAAGAAGCATTTGAAGCGTCTGTTAAATCTGCACATTACCGTCCACATAATTTCCCTCAAATTAATGATGGTATCTTAGGATCTTTGATGGCTGGTCAATTGAACTACCACGTCAATGAAACATGTGTTCGTATTCCTAACTGGAACTCAGTCTCTTACTCGTTAGAATTCTCATTCTACGACTGGACTATCGCAGAAATGGCGAAAGCTGCTGGTAACATCGAAGCATACGAAGAATTTAAAGCTCGTTCTTATAACTCTCTATCACATTGGGATAAAGAATCAGGCTTCTTCGTACCTAAAGTTCAAGTTGGCGATAATAAGTGTGAAACCTTAGTCGGCTCAGGTACTGAATGGGAACCTAAATTCTACAAAGACGGCAAATATGATCCATATGTCGCTGATGCTTATGCCTTTACTGAAGGTAATGCATGGCAATGGCAGTGGGCATTCATGCAAGATTTGGATAAATTAACTGAAATAATGGGTGGTACTTTCGGTTTAAATCAAAAGCTAAATAACTTGTTTACAGCAAATTCAAACCAAGGTGATCAGCACCAAGATATGACCGGTTATATTGGCCAGTACATTCACGGTAATGAACCATCTCACCACGTGATCTACCTCTACAACCGTACAACTGAATCATATAAGGTTCAAGAATACGTCGATCAAGTTAATGACCAATTCTATAAACCAACACCTGATGGCATCATTGGTAATGAAGATGTTGGTCAAATGTCTGCTTGGTACATCATGTCTGCATTAGGTTTCTACCAAATTGCGCCGACTGATCCTACTTACTCTATCGGTCGTCCACTATTTGATAAAGCAACAGTCAATATTGGCTCTGGCACATTTACTGTGATTGCTGAAAATAATGGCCCAGACAACTTATATGTTAAATCTGTCACTATTAACGGAAAGCCATTGGATGTGTTCAATACATTCAAACACGAAGAGTTCAAAGCTGGTGGTGAGCTACGTTTTGTCATGACGAATGATAAATCAGAAGCAATGCAGCCAAATCTAGCTAAATAACCACGACGCATATTTTATATAAATAAGGAGGAGTTCTACCTCCTCCTTACTTTAAATATTTGAATAAGGATTTCAAATGCAATTTAAACGTACGGCTCTTACTGTGTCTGTAATGCTTGGTTTAATGAGTGTTACTGGTTGTAATAATAGTGACAACGATAATCATACAAATAAATCACCAGAAATCGAAACCTCTTCTGTTCTGAAATACGTTGATACGATGATCGGTACCAAAGGATTAGGCAACGTTAACCCATCACCTGTTATGCCTGAAGGTATGATTCAACCCTCTCCAGATAACTGGAATCCTAATGGTTGGAACGGTAAAGGATCACCATCAGAATACGATCCATCAAATACCCATTTATCCGGCTTCACTATGACCCACATTTCAGGTGCGGGTAAAGGTGACTTAAACGACTTCGCATTTTTACCCTACACTGGTTTTAATACTGATGCTCCAAGTATGGACAAAAAATCAGAAACTGCAGAAGTTGGATATTATGCAGTAGAATTAAATGAAACTGGCGTTAAAGCTGAATTATCAGCAACTGATCGCGTCGCTTTCCAACGTTACACTTTCCCTGAAGGTGAAGATCGTAAAGTTCGAATCGATTTACAACATGAACTATTAGAAGTTTATGGTAACCACTCACGTAATATCTATTATAAACGTCTTAATGACACTACAGTTGTGGGTGCACGTACATCTAACGAATGGGGACAGTGGCAAACTGTATTCTTTGTTGCGGAGTTTTCAGAGCCGATTATTGAAGAGAACTTATACGCTAAAAAACGTTACGCAATGGAAGCTGGAACGTTAGTTAATAACCCTGGAACATTGATCCCTATCGATGCCACAGAAGTCGGCTTAGCTGATTACAATGGCTATGCTGAACATGTTGCTATGCCAAACGAACCAACGCCGGCAGACGCACGTAAATTAGCTATGGCTAACGATGTAATGACACATCTTAACTTTGGTAAAGGTGATGCCCCAATCACGGTTAAAGTTGCTATTTCAGGTACTGATATTCAAGGTGCTATTAATAACTTAGAAGCTGACAATAATGATTTCAACTTTGACAATGTGGTGAAGCAAAACCGCATGGCATGGGCTGAAGTCCTTGGCGATTTTGAGGTAAACGGCGGTAAAGAAGCCGATAAGACAATGTTCTATACCTCTCTCTATCGCACCTATATTGCCCCATTTATCTACCAAGATGTTGATGGTCGTTACCGTGGTATGGATGGCAAGATCCATCAATCTGATGGTGATCTAGTTAACATGTCTGTTTATTCTATGTGGGATACATTCCGTGCATCTCACCCACTTAAAACAATTGTTGATAAAGATCGTGCCGTTGATTACGCCCTTGACCTATTAAACAAGTATAAAACAGGTGGTGTGCTTCCTAAATGGGAATTACATTCAGATTACACTGGTGAAATGGTGGGTCATCCCGCTGTATCCGTTATTGCCGATATAATGGTTAAACACCCAGAAGAATTTACTCAGGAACACTTCGAATTAGCACTTAAAGCGGCTGACGATACACTAGGATTTAACGAGGATATCACAGATAGTTGGGTGCCTTATCGTGATGCTTGGAATGGTGACAAACGTTTTACCGTCATGACTAAACACAACCAATATCAGCAAGAATTAGGATATATTCCAGCAAATATAAAATGGAATCCTAATGACAAAAATAAACCGGCTTATGTTGACGGTATTGCAACAGATAAATTTGATGGCTTAGTCAATGAATCAGTATCATATGGTTTAGAAAATGCCTATTACGATTGGTGTGTCGCACAGATAGCTAAGCTTGCTAATAATGAAGAAGCATTTAATCGCTACATGAAGCGCTCAGAATCATTTAAGAACTACTTTGACCACAATCCTGAATTTTACGGAAAAATGCAAAGCGCAGATGGAAAACCATTAGGCATTACTGGCTTTATGCGTCCTGTATATCATTTAAATGGTGAAAAAGTCTTTGCTAATAATCTTAACGATGAATGCTTAGACAAAAATCTAAAGTTATTAATTCCTGAAGGACGTGATTACACTTGGTGTAAAGAGCGTAAGCACCTTGATGAAAATGACCTATTCTGGCCATACCGCGCAGAACATCGCGGCGAAGACTTCACTGAAGGCAATGCGTGGCAGTGGACATGGTTTGCACCTCACAGTGTCTCAGGTTTAGCTAATATCATGGCGGGTCAATTCAATGCCCGTAGTGATTTAAATACGCCAGAAATAATGACTGAAAAAGGTCAAGCTGCAATGCTTGCTAACCTAAATGGTCTATTTAATGCGGATTCAAACGCTGATACTTCTCAATCTCATGATATGTCAGGTTACATCGGTCAATTTGTTATGGGTAACGAACCGGATCATCACGTACCTTACCTATACAACTGGACGGCAGAGCCTTGGAGAACACAAGAAGTTGTCAACCAAGCGATGAACGATTTCTACCACCCGACTCAAGAAGGACTGATTGGTAACGAAGATGTCGGACAAATGTCGGCTTGGTACATTATGTCGGCAATGGGCTTCTACCAAGTCAGTCCAGCGGATCCAACTTACACCATTGGTCGCCCTATCTTTGATAAAATAGTCATGCCTGTTCATGATGGTTTCTTCACAATCACGGCAAAAAACAACAGTGAAGAAAGTATCTACGTTAAATCGGTATCTATTAACGGCAAGCAATTAGACAAGAATTTCTCATTTAATCATCGTGAACTTCGCAACAATGGCGAGCTAAATTTCGAAATGACCAATGATAAAACTCAAGCAATGAAAGCAATAAACTAATATATAACCAATAGCAATCAACAAAAAAGGGATGCCGCAGCATCCCCTTTTTATTGACCACGCTGAACAGCTAGATCAAAAATCTGTTTTTCAATTTTTCTATCGGAGAGTCATTGAATAACGATTGGAAGCCACTCAGGTTTATGAAATTCTGAATAGTTTAATCGAATCACGACGAACCGTTACACCACGGAATGTTACTGGCTCTAGCAATGTCATCAGTTGCTTAGAAACAAAAAACTTACCGCCGTAGCTACGATCACCGCCACGATTAACCCAATCAGCAAATTCATCAGCCAGACTGAACATTGAGTTACCGACTAATAAAACTAGAACTTTAGCAACTTCACTATCGTTCTGACGGTTAAACTCTGCGTCACGAACTTTTTTACGATATTCGTCGACAATTCTTTCAAGGCACTCAAATCTGCTCATATACACCACCATAAAAATCGAGGCGTGGATACTACTGCTCAACTCCCGTTAAATCAAGCCATCTCGGCATGTTTCTTGTGTTTAATCATTAAATTTATCAATTCATCAACATTATTAATACTTATTGCTAAAGTAATGCGAGTTTATCGTCATAATTTATCATTTTTATGAAACTTTTATTTAAAATGCATCTTTATAAGCGTTAGAATAATTCCTTTTACTCATAACGGTGATAAACGTGGATAAAGACACTAACTTTGGTCTATTTGGTAGACTTAATACTGAATTTAATACCATAACCGCAATGATTGACCTTTATTGCTTAAATCACCATCAAACCAACATTACCCCATTTCAGCGTTGTACTGATTGTGAGCAATTTAGAAACTATGTAAAACACCGTCTTGATCGCTGCCCTTATGGCGAAAACAAACCCAGCTGTAAGCAATGCCCTATCCATTGTTATAAGCCACAACAAAAGCTCAAATCACAAACGATAATGCGTTATTCAGGGCCAAAAATGTTACTCAAGCACCCTATTATGGCAATCAGACATTTAGTTCATGATAAAAAATCGCTACCGCACTTAACCAAAGAAATGCAATCTAATCATAAAAAAAGAAAAGCCTTAATAACCAATAAGTAGCAATTATATAGTGATGTTTTATTGAGTTTTGATTGGTTATTGTAATGAAAGGTGTGTATGAGGATATGTAGAACGCAGTCCTTAGATAAGTAAAGACTGCTTAATAATATTCCAGCAAAAGCTATTTAGTTACGGTAAAAATCAATCACTTCAATTTTTACTGGGGTATTCTTTTTGGTTAGTTCAACAGTGAATTGATCTTCATCAACCACTTTAGCGTCTTTTGCACCTTCACCAACAACACTTACTCCTTCGATTTTGGTGTAAAGCTTGCTGTAGTCATAGTGCATAGTAACGGTTACTTTTGTTGGCGCAGAAGTTGATAATTCAAAAGTACAAATACCCGTTGGACAAAAAACATCAATATCTTCAGGTGATGTTACCGATACAGTATCAACATTTTTCACAGGAGTCGCAGTCACCGTTGCTTCGCCACTACAGCCAGCTAAAAGCATTGTTGCTGCCACCACAAGAAAACCTAATTGACTTTTTTTCACCGATTTATCCTCATTAAATTACATGCCGCGATACTCATTTTATATCACGGTATCGCACCATTGTTGGTATTTATTATTGGCGTAATGCCTTAATTTCATCACTGGTTAAATAGCGCCATTGACCTTCGCTAACATCTAACGTTACATCACCAATAGTCTCACGATGTAAGCCAACAACTTTATTGCCAATGCTTGAAAACATACGTTTTACTTGATGAAACTTACCTTCAGTGATGGTTAATAACACCTGCTTTTCATCAATAATGGTTAATAACGCTGGTGCGGTAAGCTGGGTTTCACCTTGCAACTGAATGCCTTGTGCAAATAACTGTTTCGCATTTACATCAATGGGTTGACGAAGTTTAACTCGGTATACTTTCGGACATAGTTTATTGGGAGAAGTAATATTAAATGACCACCGTCCATCATCAGTAATCAGAACTAAACCTGTTGTATCTGCATCTAATCGACCCACAATATGAAGTTCTTGTGGACGTTCTATATCAATGTAATTAAACAATGACGGATAGACTTCATCAATGTTTGAGCAAATGGTCTGTGCTGGCTTGTGCATTAATAGATAACGAAATGGACGAGGATAGAGTCGCGCTCCTGCTTGTCTGACATCATTATTTTCATGTACTTGCGTTGCAATGTCAGTGATAACATCACCATTGACCATTATTTCACCGTCAATAATAGCGCTAATGGCCTGCTCTTTAGTTAGTGCGGTACTTTTACAAACAAATTTATCAAGACGCATAAAAATATCGCTCTTTCTCTCTATTAAAGAGCGATGATTATCCCTCTCCGTCAGTAATAAGCAACATTTACAACAATATTTAATCTCTTTACAACAGCAGAAAAAGCCCTCAATGACTACCAATCTAGACATATTAGAATATTTCAAATAAACATAAAGCGAGCACTACCTCAATTAATTGCTTAATTTAAAAAATATTGTTTGGCGCATTTACAAAGCTAGGCTAATATCGCGCAACTTTGGTAATTTGACCATTCCAAAAACCAACACAATCTCTTTATAATCATTAGGTTAACCATGTCTTATAACGCTTTATACACTGATTTGTCTGGCTACTATGATTTAATGTGTGCTGATATTGATTACCAAGAACAAAGTAATTGTATTCGTAGACTCCACCAGCTATTTGGCAATCAAGGCACTCGTTATCTTGATCTTGCTTGTGGTACTGGTCCACACGTTGAGCATTTTATTGGTTATGGCTATCAAGCAAGTGGCTTAGATATTAATCAGCCAATGCTCAACATTGCTCAACAACGTTGTCCACAAGCTACTTTTGTGCAGCACGACATGTGTAATTTTACCGTTGATGCGCCGTTAGATTTAATAACCTGTTTCCTGTATTCATTACACTACAATGCCAATATCGAAAAATTGATGCAATGTATTGAGAGTGCTTACAATGCGTTAACTGAAAATGGTGTATTTTGCTTTAACGCTGTCGACAAAGATAAAATCGATAACAGTTCTTTTGTGCGTCATACCACCGAGTTTGAAGGCGATCACTTTATGTTCCAATCTGGTTGGTATTACGGTGGTGAGGGCGAACATCAACAATTACAGCTGCATATTGAAAAAACAGCTGACAATGTCACTCAGTCTTGGCGTGATAATCACCCAATGGTGGCAATCAACTTTGTGCAATTACAGCAATTGTTAGCACCTTTTTTTGATATCACGATGTTTGAACATAGCTACGATAAAATCGTGCCTTGGAATGGCCACTCTGGTAATGCCATTTTTGTCTGTGTTAAAAAACAAAATACCGTCATCAATCAGCAAGCGGCATAAAAAAACCTCGATCAATGAGTATTGATCGAGGTATTTACTACAAACTAATAATGAAATAATACTAGCTAACTCTTATTTCATTTATTGTAAGTTATTATTTAGCACTTTCAGCAGCAATCGCTTCGTCAGCTGCAGCTTCTGCAGATGCTTCTTCTTCTTTTAAGAAGTTTTCTTTATCACGCTCATTTAATTCAGAACGATGTGCTAGTGGCTTTTCTTTTTTCTTAATAATTTGACGCTCTAAACGTGCAAATGCTGCATTTAATGCGTCACTTAATTCTTTTTCATCTGCTGATGCTTCAATATCACCAACATTTGTCTTTACTGCAATTTCTACAATAAATTGACGGCCTGGTTCTAATTTCATAAATACATTACGACTATGAAATACAACTTGGAATTTATCGAATTTAGCAAACTCAGATTCAATATGCGCTTCCATGTAATCAGGTAATTCAAAACCTTTAGCAGTTACTTTTAAAGTCATTTTTTCCACCAATAATTTAAATAAGTTATTTATTGTTTGTGCTATTAAGATGAACCGAAATTAAAAAACAAAACGTGACACAGGTCACACTTTTGAATTGTCATTATCAGAACTGAAAAAATAAAATAAGCAAAATCAACAACAAACAAAACAAAATAGTTTAAATAATAATCAATTTAAATCATTAAAGTTCATTAAAGATACGTTTTTGTTGTTTTTCTCCCCTGCTTTTATCTTTAATAAAAAAATAAATAAATAAAATTCACCTTAAATGACTTTTTGGTCTATGGTTATTTCGCTTATATGTCATTATTACTTAACTCTCTGTTTAGAATTCTTGATTACATATAATTGAGTTTTTACGTTTGAATTTTAGATAATGACTTAAAATCTTGATAGCGATAAAGTATTGCTAATGTTGAGCACATCAATTTATATTTAATATGGTGTCATGCTTTAGCGTTTTTAAATTTAAATTATCATTTGGTATAGAATTATGAATCAGACATACCCTCTTTTGAAAGGCAATTGGCTTCCTAAAAATAAAGCACATGTTGCAGCTTGGATTAAAGATTTAAAAACACGTACGCATTTAACATCTCACTCAATCGCTCAACCGATTGCAGACTTTAAAGAATTAGTAGAAAACGATCCTGTTTTATTACGTCTTTCTCAAGATATGTTCACTGAGGCTAAAAGCCATAAAGAATTAACACCTTTGGAAACACCTGAGGTAAATAGTTTTGATGAGTTCTTAGTTTTATTAAATCATATTATGACTCAAGCGCCAGAATGTACTGAATTTTTAGACCCTAAAACAGGCGCATTAGAGCCTTGTGGTTTAATTGGCTTTCCAATTAACGCCCTTCTTGACTGGCCAATGGCAACAGATTCTGGTTATGCATTCTTTGCTAACGAACTTGTTAATCAACAATTTAAGAAAATTCTAACGTACTGGAGCCTATATCTTTCATCTCCAGCGTCACGTTCTGTATTAGTTGAAAATCACCCAGATCGCATTCCAAAAGTATTTGGTTGGTTAAGTGATAATGCTCAAAAAGAAATGGTGACTGTGGCTTGTCAAGCTGAAGCCAGTGATTCAGAAAATCATGATAAACCATTTGAGCATTTCTTTAACTGTGATCCAACTGATAAACACTACGGCTTTAAATCTTGGGATGATTTCTTTACTCGTACTTTTAAAGAGGGTGTAAGGCCTGTTGCAGAAGGTGACGATGTTATCGCTAACGCCTGTGAATCTGCGCCCTTGCAAGTTGTGGCTAATGTGGCTAAATCTTCAAGCTTCTGGCTTAAAGGTCAACCTTACTCATTAGAAAACATGATGGATTTTGATCCACTGGCAGAACAATTTGTTGGCGGTACGGTTTATCAAGCATTCCTTAGTGCATTAAGCTACCACCGTTGGAACAGCCCAGTGAGTGGTACGATTAAGAAAACCTTCATGGTTAATGGTTCATATTACTTAGGTAACCGTTACCAAGGTTTCAATAATCCTGATGGCGCTGATGATAGTGCACCTAACAATTCGCAGCCGTTCTTAACTGCTGTTGCAACACGTGCAGTGATCTTTATTGAGTCTGATAACCCTAAAATTGGTTTAATGTGTTTCATTGCTATTGGTATGGCAGAAGTATCTTCTTGTGCTGTTACTGTAGAAGAAGGTCAGCACATTAATAAAGGAGATGAGTTAGGTATGTTCCACTTTGGTGGTTCAACGCACTGCTTAATCTTCAAACCAGATGTTGAGCTTGAGTTTGACTTCCACAATACAGCGCCTGGTCTTGATGCGACGAATATTCCTGTTTGTTCTCGTATCGCGACAGTAAAGAATAAATAATATTCCTAATTCATAAAATGTACTAAAGCAGCCTTATCATTGGCTGCTTTTTTTTATGCTTTAACTTGCCAACCTGCGCTGGTTTTTATAAAAATCACTTGTTGCTGATTACTGCTAATATCCCCTAGCTTATACTGACCATACTCCATTGACAGTGCGTGTAAGCCCAAACCGGAGGTCAGAGTATCTTTATTAACGGTCTGCTGTTCTTCTTGATTACTGATAAAACGAATGTCATAACTAATTTCAGCAATGTAATGATCTTGCTTTATATAACCACTCACTTTAGCAAAGTTATCAACCGTTAAAATGGTGTTAGCTTTTGAAGACTGTGCCGCAGAATAAAAGGCTTTTTCTAATGTTGTATCATTGGGTATTTCAGTGCACCCAGTGAGTAATAGCATTATTGCGACAGTGATTATTTTGTTCATGTCGACATCCTTTGTCATTAATTAACCAACCAATAAGAAACGTCGTTCATATTAAGTAACGTAGCGAATAATGACAAAGGAAAAAATGCATTATAGTATTTTTTGTTTCATTTTTGATAATTATGATAAAACCGCTGGTTGTGTTTCATTTATCCATTGATTAATAAGCTTACCAATTGCAACGGTATCAGTGTATTGGTGTCTATCCCCTTCCACCTCAATGCAACGAATGTGATCTTTACCTATCACTTGCTCTGATATCTCAGCGTAAGTACCAAAAGGATCGTGCTTCTCTTGAATAATTAACACTGGCAACGCTTTTTCTTCAAGTGCACCTAAAAGCTGACGTTCCGACTCTGAAAATAAACTCCATGCAACACCTATAAGCACTAATCTATTCCAACTAATCTTGTTTTGCGCTTTCAATGTAATTAAGCAACCGATAGATTTAGTGATCACAACATCATAATGCCCTGATGGCAGATAAGTTATTTCTTGATTAACACTGAATGCTTCATCACTCGACCATGCTTCAAATCGGTGCATTTCAATCGCGCTGCTATCCCAATCTGTTGCTGAAAGTATTTTATATAACCACTTTTCAGTGATCGGCATTTTTCCTGGTATCGCTAAAATATTCATAAATTATCCTTACTTAGAATCATTACATAATAAAACTCCTTTCATAATAGTCCTGTTTAATCATAAAGATGGTACTCAAAAACGCAAAGTTATTATGACTTGATCCTAATTCAAAAATAGCAAATTAACGATTGTGATACATCATTCTACTTTTTACCCTTGCAGTGTAACCGATACCAAAATACGTTATTTAGTCACCTAAAATCATAATAAAACAGACATTCTCTCAATATCTATAGCGTGATAACTGCCAAACAATTCGGTTTTATACGCATCAGATCCTGAAAAAGTGGCTATTTTTGTGACCAATAGTTTAAAACAGCAAACTTAGTGTAACCGTTTCCACTATTCTGCTTTTGATCACAGTCGATGTAGTGTCAACAAGTAATAATGATAAAAAATAATATAAGGCCCTACACTATGTCATCACAAACTATTAGCTTAAAAACCAAATTCAGTTATGGATTAGGAGCATTAGGAAAAGACTTTGCCTGTGCGCCGATTTATATCTTTCTTATGTATTATTTTACTGATGTTGCTGGGATTTCTGCCGCTTTCGTCGGTACCATATTTTTAGCTGCACGTATTATCGATGCGATTACAGATCCAATGATGGGAATGGTGGTAGACAATACCCGTTCACGTTTTGGTAAATTTCGACCATGGATAGTAATCGGTACGCTGATCAATGCCGCTGTTCTTATTGGCTTATTCAGTACCCACCTTTTTGAAGGAACAGCATTGTATGTTTATGCTGCCATTGCTTATATTCTTTGGGGCTTGACCTACACCATTATGGACATTCCTTACTGGTCAATGATCCCTGCACTATCAAGTTCACGCCCAGAAAGAGAAAAATTAGTAGTATGGCCACGTTTGTTTGCTAGCCTCGCGTGGTTTATTACGGGTACTTACGGCTTGTATATCGTTACGACGCTTGGTGATGGTAATGAAGGTCGTGGCTTTCAAATAACAGCGATGATAATTGCAGTCTTGTTTATTGTTAGTGCATTTATCACCGCAAAAAACGTTAAAGAACACGTTAAAACGTCGATTCCAACTACCACCAAATTTACCTTTAAAGATGTGTTACACATTATTAATTGTAACGATCAACTCAAAACGCTCATTGCAACAGTTTTAGCCTTTCAAATCGCCAATATGTTGGTGGGCGGATTTGCGATTTACTATTTTACCTACGCGTTAGGCAATAAAGAATTGTTCCCAGCTTACATGATGGTTGCGGGTATTGCAGAAGTAGCTGGGGTGTTTTTATTCCCGCGCTTAGCCAATCTTATTCCACGTAAACTACTGTGGATCATCGCATGTAGTATGCCGATTTTATCATGTGTGATCTTACTTGGAATGAACGTATTTTCACCAGGTAACCTACTACTTATCGGTCTATCAGGTGCTGCTATTAAATTTGGTGTTGGTATAGCGAACGCCCTTCAAACAGTAATGCTTTCTGATGTTGTTGATTACGGTGAGTTTAAAACTGGCCGTCGCAGCGAAAGTATTATTTTCTCAATTCAAACCATGTTAGTTAAATTTGCTGGTGCATTTGGCGGCTTCATCGTCGGTGTTGGTCTATCACTGATTGGTTATCAAGCCAACCAAACTCAAACTGCTGATACCTTGCTAGGCATTCAATGGTTAATGATTGGTTTACCTGCAGTATTAATGTTAATCAGCGCCATTGTTTATAAACGTTTTTACCGCCTGCATGATGGCTTTAATCGTGATGATTTTAGCTCATCACCACCAGCAGTAACGGAGCAAAAATCACTATCAACTAACGCTTAATTTTTATTTAATTCTATATATGTCACGATGATGAGCCGTCAACAGGCGGCTCATTGGTTGTTTTAATGAGGTCATCCATGCGTTCTTTCTCTGATATTATCGTAAGCCAAGATTGGCAAAACCAGCTTATTGTTAAGCTAAATACTCTTGCTCCCCATAGCCCATTACATAGCTATCGCTCAGTAGAAAATGCGCTGCAACAGCAACACTCTGGCCGTCAGTCTTTGAATGGTCAGTGGGATTTTGGTTTTTACCCATGTCCTCAAGCTGTTCCTGAAACTATCGTTGATGTCGATTTTGATACTCAACACCATCATTGGCAACCTATTGACGTACCGAGCAACTGGCAACTTCAAGGTTATGACAAGCCTATTTATACCAATGTTAAATACCCTTTTGCAGATACGCCACCGCTGGTTCCGCAACAAAATCCAACCGGTTGCTACCGTCGTCGTTTTTCACTAACGGCTGCTGATATTGAACAACAAACACGCTTAGTATTTGAAGGAGTTAACTCTGCTTTTCATTTATGGTGTAACGGTCGTTGGATCGGTTATTCGCAAGATAGCCGTTTACCGGCAGAATTTGATTTAACGGATGCCGTTCACGAAGGCGATAACCTAATAACTGTGATGGTAATGCGTTGGTCTGATGGTTCTTACTTAGAAGATCAAGATATGTGGTGGCTAAGTGGCATTTTCCGTGATGTGTTTATTTACCAAAAACCCTTATTGGCGATTGCTGATGTCTTTATTCAACCTCAATTAGATGCCACCTATCAAGATGCTACCTTAGCTATTACCACCAAATTAACTCAGGCCACTGATAGTTACAGTGTCACGGTATCGCTCTTTGATGCTGATAATAACCCCGTTACGTTTTCTGGTGCTACTACCGCTTATACTGCGGCCCATGAAGTCGATGAAAAAGGCGGTTGGCACGATCAAACTGAGCATTTATTACATCTACATCAGCCTCAACAATGGAGCGCTGAAATCCCTTATCTCTATCGCGCTGTTATTGGCCTATATAACGGCGATAAGCTGATTGAATGTGAAAGCTATAATGTCGGTTTCCGTCAAGTTGAAATAAGCAATGGTCAACTGCTTATTAACGGTAAACCGCTGTTAATTCGTGGCGTTAATCGTCATGAGCATCATCCGATTACCGGTCATTACATCACTGAAGCGTCTATGATTGAAGACATTAAATTGATGAAACAAAACAATTTTAATGCCGTTCGTACCGCTCACTATCCCAATCATCCGCGTTGGTATGAATTGTGTGATCACTATGGCCTTTATGTAGTCGATGAAGCCAATATTGAAACCCATGGTCAATTCCCTATGTGCCGTTTATCAAACGATCCAATGTGGAATAACGCCTATATGCAGCGCATGATGGCGATGGTTGAACGGGATAAAAACCACCCTTCAATCATTATTTGGTCTTTGGGTAACGAATCTGGCATTGGCTTTAACCATCATGCGATGTACCAATGGACTAAACAACGCGATCCATCACGTCCTGTTCAATATGAAGGCGGCGGTGCTAATACTGCGGCAACCGATATTATCTGTCCGATGTATGCTCGTGTTGATCAACATATTGATCACCCTAACGTGCCTAAATATGCACTTAAAAATTGGATCAGCCAACCTAATGAACAGCGCCCATTGATCTTGTGTGAATATGCTCATGCGATGGGTAACAGCTTAGGTAGCTTCAATAAGTATTGGCAGGCTTTTCGTGAATTTCCGCGCTTACAAGGGGGATTTATTTGGGATTGGGTTGATCAAGGGCTAACTAAAACTACCGCTGACGGCCAACAATATTGGGCTTATGGCGGTGATTTCGGCGATACCATCAACGATCGTCAATTCTGTATAAATGGCTTAGTATTTCCTGATCGCACGCCACACCCTGCTTTATTTGAAGTTAAAAAAGCACAGCAATTTTTTCAGTTTGAATTAACGCCACAGCACCAATTGCGTATTCGAAGTGAATTGTTGTTTAGTGACAGTGAACATACCCTACTGCGATGGAAGATTCAGCAGCAAGGCGTTACATTAACTCACGGTGAATGCGAGTTGATGCTTGCGCCACAAGCGACTACCGAAATAGCATTTAGCGACGATATGCGCGATTTTGATCCTGCGATGAATTATTACTTGGATCTTGAAGTGGTATTAACTAAAGCCACCGCTTGGGCTGAAGCTGGTCACGTTGTTGCTATCGAACAATTTCAGCTGCAACAAGCACGTAGCACTCTAGCTATACCGACGATCAATGATCAAAATGCTATTCATTACACTAAAGAAGGCCAACAATTAACCATTGTGGCTGCCGATAATGAATTTTGTTTTAATTTAACCACAGGTTACTTAGAAACATGGCTTGCACAAGACAATGCTATGATCGCGTCGCCTTTTAAAGATAATTTTTACCGTGCTCCACTGGATAATGATATTGGTACCAGTGAAGTTGATCGTGTCGATCCCACCACGTGGATGGCACAATGGCAACTCGCAGGCTTAGATAATATAGAGACACAATGCCAACATGTTCAATTTCAACAGGATCGTGATGGATCTTTAGTGGTAACGGCTTACTTTAGCCATTTTACATCTTCACAAAAAACCATTAACACACAATGGCACTACCGCATTCAAGCGAATGGTCAGCTAACGATTGATGTTACGGTTGAACCAGACACTCAGCTACCAAGTTTGGCTCGTATTGGTATTAGTGTCGATGTTCCATTAGCCGATAGCGTATCATGGTTTGGTCGCGGCCCGCATGAGAACTATCCTGATCGCCTACTGGCTGCTCATATGGATCACCATACCCTGCCGATTACCGCCATGCATACCGATTATATCTATCCAACCGATAACGGACTGCGCTGCGACACTCAATACGCGACGATTAATAATTTAACTGTTAGCGGTCAATTCCACTTTGCAGTCAGTCGTTATTCACAGTCACAATTAGCACTGGCGCGTCATAGCTACGAGTTGCAACCCGATAACTGTTTACACCTTAATATTGACAGTGAACATATGGGGATTGGTGGCGATGATTCTTGGAGCCCAAGCGTTCACCCTGAGTTTTTATTAACCGCTGATCGTTATCAGTACCAGTTAACTTTTACCGCGGCAGCGCAGTAATAGCAGTGGAAATCAAAACCATGCCAATGACAACTCAACCACAACTGTATTCTTTAATCGGCACCAATAGCCAACTCTTGCTAGCTGTTAGCGATAATGCCGATATTGTGTATTACGGCAACCGCTTGCCTTATGCAACACACAGTGACTTGCAGCAAATGGCGATCGGACTTGAACGGCCGATTCCATTTGGACGTTTAGATACCGATATTGCGGTCAGTATTAACCCTCAATTAGGTCGTGGAAATTTCGGTGCTTCTGCACTTGAAGGTTTTCGTGAAAATGGCAGCGATTGGGCCCCTGTGTTTACGATCACTGCCGTCAAACAGGATGGTAATAAGCTGCTTATTGACTGCCTTGATCAACAAGCGCAGTTAGGCTGGCAGACACAGATAGAACTTGATGAAAATGATGTATTACAGCTATCACAAACGGTGACGAACCTTGGCACGAGTGATTATCATGTGATCCGCTGTGCTAATACTGCACCTATTGCTGATAATGCCAGTGAAATTCTGTCTTTTTATGGTCGTTGGATCAAAGAATTTCAACAACATCGAAGTCAGCTAAGCCATGGTGGCTATATACAAGAAAACCGCCGCGGGCGCACTTCACATGAACATTACCCTGCCATTATTGTTGGTGAGCACGGTTTTAGTGACGATCATGGTCAAGTATGGGGCGCGCATTTAGCTTGGAGTGGCAATCATCGCATTCGAATTGATGTCAAAGCCGATGGCCGTCGTGTACTTCAAGCTGAAGCATTATATTTACCGGGTGAAATTACATTACAGCCACAACAATCATTAACTACACCAACGTTGTACATGAGCTATAGTCATCATGGACTCAATAGCATGAGTCAACATTTCCACCAGTATGTACGCACATCCATCCTAAAGGATCGGTTAGATAAGCCTCGTCCAATTCACTTAAATACTTGGGAAGGGATCTATTTTGATCATGATCCCGCTTATATTACAGCAATGGCTACCGAAGCTGCTGCAATGGGTGTCGAGCGTTTTATTATTGATGATGGCTGGTTTTTAGGCCGCAATGACGATACTTCATCGCTAGGTGATTGGTTTGTTGACCCTAAAAAATACCCTGCCGGCCTTAGCCCTATTATTGATCATGTCCATCAACTGGGGATGGAATTTGGTTTGTGGTTTGAGCCTGAAATGATCAATAAAGATGCAGATCTCTATCGACAACATCCCGAGTGGTTACTTGCTGTTGACGGCTATGATCAACCTACTGGACGTCATCAATATGTCCTTGATTTACAAAATCCAGCCGCCTTTGCGTATTTATTTGAGCGTCTGGATCATTTTCTGTCTCAGTATGATATTGACTATATTAAATGGGATATGAACCGTGAAATTGTACAACCCGCACATAACAATCGTGCTGCTGGATGTGGTCAAGTAGAGCGCTACTATGCCCTCGTGGACAAGCTGCTGGCTAAACATCCCAAGGTTGAGATTGAATCTTGCGCAGCTGGTGGTGGTCGTATTGATTATGAAATTTTAAAGCGTACACACCGTTTTTGGTGTTCAGATAATAACGATCCGCTTGAACGTCAGGCGATTCAACGCGGAATGAGTTATTTCTATCCGCCTGAAGTGATGGGCACTCATATTGGTTCTCATTGCAGCCATACGACTCGCCGTACTCACACAATGAATTTTCGCGGTAATACTGCACTCTTTGGCCACATGGGATTAGAACTCGATCCCGTTAAAGCTGGTGATCAAGAAAAGACAGCGTTTAGCCGCTATATTCAATTACACAAAAAGTACCGCCATTTACTGCATAGCGGCGATAACTACCGTTTAAGTTTTAACGATAGCGCAGCGTTGCAAGGCAATATGGTCGTTAGTCAGTCACAATCAGATGCTTTAGTGAGTATCAATCAATTAGCGATGCCAACCTATTGTTTATCAGGCCGATTACATATTCCTGGGTTACGTGCTGATCAACACTATACCATTACTGTTGTTGATGGACCTGACAATCTCCATTCGATAGTTAACCGTCAGCCACCATGGCTAACGAGCCAACAACACTTTAGTGGAGAATGGTTACAAACCGTAGGACTCACCCTGCCTATAATGGATCCTGAATCCTCGTTATTGCTCGCGCTTCAAATTCAGTAAGATGCAGTTAACATCATGACAAAAAGCACCTACTAATGGTGCTTTTTCTTTTATCATTATGATTAAAAAACCTTTTTCCTAACATCATCTAAAGATTCAGTATGATATGTAATAAGATGGCTATATACTGGCTCACTCATTTTATTAATAAACGACTATATTACCGCTTCCTACATTGATTTTGTTTAATCTCCAAGGTAGGTAATTTGAGAGCATCTATGGCAACAATTAAAGATGTTGCTCGTGAGGCAGGCGTCTCTGTAGCAACAGTATCTCGTGTATTAAATCAATCCCCCAAAGCCAGTAAAGCTTCTATCCTCGCCGTAACAACTGCAATTACACGCTTAAATTATCAACCCAATCCGGCAGCTCGTGCTCTTGCTAGCCATAATACCAATACCATCGGCGTGTTAGTCGGTGATGTTTCTGATCCCTTCTTTGGTTCACTTGTCAAAGCGGTAGACACTGTCGCTCAACAAAACGGAAAAAATTTACTGATTGGTAATGGCTACCATCGTGCAGCCGATGAAAAAAAAGCCATCGACCTATTAATTAATAGTCGTTGTGATGCTTTGGTTATTCATTCAAAAGGATTATCAGATCAAGCGCTTATTGATTACGCTCAACAAGTAAAATCGCTGGTACTCATTAATCGCTATATTCCTGAATTAGCCGATCGCTGTATTTCATTGAATAATATTAAAGGCACCTATATTGCGACAGAATACTTGATCCGCCACGGTCACACTAACATCGCTTATATCAACTCGTCACACGATATTGAGGATGCGACCCAACGTTTACAAGGCTATAAAGACGCACTTATCGCCCATAATATCATCGTTAATGAAAACTTTATCGAAACCACTGAACCATGTATTGAAGGTGGTGAGCAAGCAATGACCAATTTGCTTTCAAAATCACTGCCTATTTCAGCAGTTGTGACTTACAACGATAATATGGCAGCGGGAGCAATCAATATTCTTGAAGATAATGGCGTAAAAGTGCCGAATAATATTTCTGTTATTGGTTTTGATGACGGTTTAATTGCTCGGTATGTTCGACCACAATTAACAACTATTCGCTACCCTATCTATTTAATGGCAGAAGAAGCGACTAAATTAGCACTCAATTTAAGTGATAATAAAATACAAACAACAACACGTATTTTTTCTCCGACACTTATTAGACGTAATTCAGTTATAAATAAAATATAAAATTTATGCGCTTATTTATAAAATATAATATAAACCAATGGCTAATAATCAGCATTGGTTTTTCCCTTTATTAATAGCTTATTATTATATTGTCTTTATACACATTCTCTCTATTTATATAATGGTACATGTTCTTCACAATTTAATTCTATTTAGTCAGATTTTAAGATTAAACCTTTAAATATTGGCTAGAGTTGTCTACAATTCGTTTTTTGAAAAGTTCAATAAGGCATCCCCTTATAATTACATCGCTAAAGAGATTTTACTTATGTGTCATATGCCCATGAATGGTGTTTATCGTGCTGTATTTAAAGCAAATATTGTAATGAGCCAGTCATTAATGAAAGATCGCTATCAGTTACGAAAAGATGATAACGTGATCACATTAGAAAAAGTAAACGTATTAGATAAGTCCAGCTATAAAGAAGCAATATTGGTAGGAACATCAACAGATATCTATAACAAAGTACAAGAAATAATTATATCGATACAATAGAAATACTATAATTGCTTTAGTTATATAATAAATAATGATGTTAAATATAAACTCCTTTTTTAGTAATACTTTTATTTATATTATTCATTAAATTTTCTATTCTTATAATAATAAATTTTATCATGCTCATTTATTTCACGTGATACTCGACAAGGATTTCCCATTGCAACAACATTGGTTGGAATATCTTTAGTAACAATACTACCAGCACCGATAACACTATTTTTACCAATTGAGACACCTGGCAAAATGACACACTGAGCGCCAATCCAAACATTATCACCAATCGTAACGGGAATATTAAATTGCGTAATTTGTTCTCTTAAGATCGGCTCTATTGGGTGACCTGCAGTTGCAATGGTCACATTTGGACCAATCATGACATTATTGCCAATATAGATATGAGTATCGTCAACAAGGGTTAAATTAAAGTTAGCATACACATTATTTCCTAAATGGGTGTGCTTGCCCCAATTAGCATGTAATGGTGGTTCGATATAACACCCTGTACCGACTTCTGCAAACAGCTGCTGCATCAATTCTGCTCGTTTATTCGTTTCTGATGGTCGAGTGTGATTAAAATCATATAATACTTCTAAACACGCTAATTGACGTTCAGCAAGCACATCATCACAAACATAAACTTGTTGGCTATGTAGCTTATCTTCAGGGTTAGTATCCATTGTTTATCACCTTGATAGTATTGGAATTAAGCTATCATAGACTCACTTATCACATCAATAATACTATGCTGATTTACGCCAAAAGCAGAGCAAGATCACTTAATTTTTCTGTGACGATTATTGTTGCAACTTGATACATAATTTCATAAGCGCAACCACAAGTTGTCGATTATAATAACGCTCTCTTTACACCTCTTTGATGTCTATCATGACTGTTACTTACCGTATCATTGCAGTCCTTTTCTTAACGCCGCTCATAGCATTAACGTCAACATTGTATGCAGCAACGATGACTCAAAACGATAGACAAGATGTAGCAAAAGTCACCCTCGGTAAGTATTTATTTAACGATAATCGACTTTCTAAAACAGGAAATCGTAGCTGTGCGTTGTGTCATGCACCTGATTTAGGGTGGACTAACCGTTTTGCTAAAGTACCAGATATCAATAACAATCCTACCACTCTCAATACACCATCATTACTTAATAGCGCACTGCTAACTGCGTTTATGCAACGTCAGCCCAATTTAACCACACTCACTGACACTATTAAATTACCGCTATTTTCATTACATCCACCAGAAATGGGAATGACAGATGCATTACTACTCAAGCGTCTGCAACAAGCAAATACCTTATACCAACCTCTTTTTAAAGCTAGTTTTGGTGACAGCACAATATCCACAGCAAGAGTGATCAACGCATTAAGTCGTTATGTTATGACAATTGTTGATACCGATACTGCTTATCATGCTTTTATTAAAGGTGATAAAACAGCGCTTAATAGCCAACAGCAACAAGGATTAATTCTATTTAATAGCCAACGATTAGGTTGTTCTCAATGCCATGCAGGACCGTTACTAAACCAACCACCAGCCACTAATAACCACTATTACAATACTGGTCTTTATGGCATTAAAAATAACCTCGAAGAATATGGATATCCAACCCATGAAACAGGACT
The DNA here is from genome assembly GCF_900537155.1 of Photobacterium sp. Alg240-V54. Lineage (NCBI taxonomy): Bacteria > Pseudomonadati > Pseudomonadota > Gammaproteobacteria > Vibrionales > Vibrionaceae > Photobacterium > Photobacterium sp. Alg240-V54. Next base: position 271,486 of record NZ_UNRL01000004.1, on the reverse strand, counting down.
ACGTCAGTTTACTCAACAAAAAATGGATGATGGTAAGTTTAGAATTCCGTCATTGATTAACGTTAACAATACTGGACCATGGGGACATGATGGTAGCTTTAATCAACTTGAAGCAGTGCTTGATAGTTATGCAGCTGGTGGACGTATTATCACTGTTGGTCCCAATAAAGGCGATGGCCGTAAACATTTAAGTAAAGATTCGCGGTTACAAGGCTTTAGGTTAACACCTGCTGAAAAACAGGCTTTATTGGCTTTTTTTGCTAGTTTATCTACCCGTGACATGAGCAAAGATCCAGCTCACCAGAGTCCTTTTTGCCAAATAATTCCATTAAAAACCAAACAAGATCCACCAAATTGCATCACGGCTTTTCCACTTCAACAATAAGAATATAACGATGAAAAAAACACTGTCAGCTTTGCTCATTATTGCGGTTAGTTCACCTGTGATTGCCGCACCTCAGATCCCTTCTGATGCGGAAATTAAAGGTCGCAATACCTATTTTATTACTCCTTATCAAGCAACATGTAATGTGACCCCAGTTAATCAAGTAACAGCAAATACTCCAGATGAAGCAATACAGTTAGAACAAATATTTGACAAAAGCTTGGGATATTCGCTAACACTCAATGCTAAAGGTCAAGCATATGTTCAATTAGCGATAAAAGAATGGAATGAAAAAATGGTGTTTGCGACTAATCCAAACGTAAAATTAACCATCAAAGGGGCTGATATCAATGGCCAGTACATTACTAATCTATATTGTATTGAGCAAAAATTAGCGCTACATCATGTTAATACCCATGAATGGGGCAGTTATTTGGTTGAATTACACGGCCGTCCAAATCAATTGATCAGCTTACGTATCGTTAAAGAATAATCGATACAAAAAGGCCTGCATCAATGCAGGCCATAAATATATCTATAGGTTAAAGATTACAGCTTACGCCATACTCCCCACTCACCTGTTGTTCCTGGTTCTTCGCCTACTGTGTTCCAGTATGCTTTCCAGCTAATACCGTTATGAATAGCGACATCATTTTCATTGTATGTTTTCATTGCTGACCAAGCACTAACATCTGGTGTTTCGCCATCAGTAACAACTTGTGTCCATACGTTCGCAACACCGGGTTGCTCACCTTTCGTCCACCAGCCAGCTTTCCACGTTTTGCCATCATGTGTTACCACATCACCAGCAACATAAGTTGCAGACTTGCTCCAGCTACCTTCAGGCAATTCAGGATCTACTACCGGCGGTAATGGCTCAAGATCTTTAAAGATACTTAACGCAAAGCCATACTTTTCAGCTTCTACCCATACTTGGTTTGCATGAATGTTATTCGCATTAAATTCATACTTAGCCGCAGTTTGATTCCAAACACCAATAAATAATCTGTCTGTTGCTAGTATATTAATTTGCTCAGCTAAGGTTTGAGCCCACAAAGCTTGGTTAGCAGCCGTGATCACCAAGCGTTGATCCAGTACTTCTACACCAGTACCTGGAGCCATTAAACGAAAGCGGACTGTATCACCTTCAACAGGTGTAAAACCTGGCTTAACAAAGAAACCTGGAATTGCATGTAAATCGCCACCTACAACAGGTGGTGGTGTAATATCACCATTGCCCTGCTTAATGGTGATATCACTGCAGTTGTAGAAACCTTCACCAGCAGGATCAATACGCTGCCAACGAGAATAAAGGATAACATCATCACCAATACGATCTTTTGGCAGTTTCACTTTAAAGTTATACGTATCATATGGTGTTGCTTCAGTTGGCTCGATATTACCTACTTCATCAATCAACTCTACATCATTCCACGTTAATGGCTGTGATTTATCGTAATCTGGCTTAGTAATGTAGAACTGCCAAAATGATGGATTATGTGTCGCGGTTGCAACCCACTTAAAATCAAACTCGCCGTTAGCATCAACAATAACTTCTGTTTGCTGCCACTCATTATGTGGAATATCTAAACCGGCTTTTTTCTGATCGCCACCTGCACATAACAGACCATCGACAACTTGTTTTTTTACTTCTTCAATGTTGTTGTAATCCGCGGTTAAGGCTGCGTTTTCATTCTTTTGGGTAAAAGGATGCGCGTTTGATTTTTCCCAAAGAGCCTGACATGCCGCATTAGGAATTTTATTTTGCCAGTAGCCACCGTCACGATCACAAATTTCAGTACGTGATGGCGGGAAATCAGCCCAACCGTGTGCGCTAACAGTTGCTACAGCAGCAAAGTTAGTCGCAATAAGTGCGACGGCTAATGATAGTTTTTTTAATTTTAAAGGCATGTTGATCTCATTATTTTATAATAAGCAACGTCTCTCTATTGAGCATATAGATTATAACGCTGCCATTGCTTTCATTTTTGTTGGGTGGAATATACAAAAGCAATCATGTGATAATGAAATCATATCCCACGCAAATATAATAACAAAAACTTATACTTATCATAAACTCATGATATGTAATGAAATAAAAAACACCCATTTTAATGAAAGACATATTTTGTTACACATGCATTATTCTGCAATCATAGATAATAAGTATAAACGCCGCTACTTAGTATTTATTGTCTGTTTTATCCGCTATTTTTAATCATACTAATGAGAAAATATTATTCTTTTGTGCCAGTCTTATTTAACAAAACAGTCTTTAATTCGATAATTATTTAATTATTCACTATTTATCGTTACCACTTTCCTACCACGCTACTAGACCTCTTTCTCATACAGTTTTAAATGCCAAATTAATCTCTATACATGAACTTTAATTCTATTTTTAGTTAATTAAGCCAAAATATAGTCGATCATATTTGTAATATTTAGATTTTTAGCCAACTCTATTTATAAGTCATGCTGATAAAGGAGATGTATGATGATGACGCCACTAATGCGTAGTTTACAACTTACTCAACTGAGTGAGCATGCAGTCAATGAATTAGCTCCTTCGTTTATACGTTTACCTCACACCTGTCATGCTGATGGACAGTATCGGTTACGCCGCTATTCCATTGTCGCTTTACATGATGGAAAACTTGTCCAGTTACCTGCTGCAGATTTTGTCCAATCTAATGATATCAATCATTTTCAAGGTAACGTAATTCGCCATTTTGAGCCTCTAGAAGATGCGGTCATAACCTGTAGCGGAATGCTTGAGATGTGCCAATTATTTCAAGATGCCAATGCTATTCCTAATGACCAACCCATCGAAATTCACCAGATGCGTGTCACCGTTATGGATGGCGAAGTACCAACATCACCCGAAGGCATTCACCAAGATGGGTTTGAACATATTGCAGTGATTGGCATAAAACGTCACAACATTCATGGCGGTGAGTTTTTAGTTTATAAAGATAACACCTCATCACCTATTCTGTGTACAACCTTACAATACGGCGAAATGGCCATTTTAGCAGATGAAATTTTATGGCATAACGCCCATCCGATTAAAACGATCAAAAAACACCATCAAGGTTATTGGGATGTATTTGTGCTAACCACCAAGGAGATTCAGCATGACATTTGATCCCTTAGAAAATAGGTGCTTATTTCCGGCGTTAAATCAGCAAATTAATAATAAACCGGTATGTTTTTTTGACGGTCCCGGAGGGTCACAAGTTCCTCAAACAGTTTTAGATGCAATGAGTTATTATTTAGGTCATTTTAATTCAAACTTAGGCGGATCTTTTTTTACTAGCGTTGCAACGACAGCATTAATGAAAGAGGCTCGTCAGGTAGCACAAGTTTTAATTAACGCTCCCTCAGCCAACAATATTGTTTTTGGGGCAAATATGACCAGCCTCACTTTTCATCTAAGTCGAACAATAGCCAGAGATTGGCAACAGGGCGATGAGATTATTGTTACCGCACTTGATCATTACTCAAATGTATCAAGCTGGCAGCAGGCTGCCGAGGATAAAGGGGTTAGCGTCCATCAAGTGCGTTTAAATGAAACCAATTGTGATCTCGATTATGATCATTTCAATACGCTACTTAATTCTCGCACTAAATTAGTCGCCGTCACTTACGCGTCAAATGTGACAGGGTCACTAATAGATGTAAAACGTATTATTGCCGCAGCGCATGCTGTTGGTGCACAAGTATATGTTGATGCTGTACATTACGCGCCACACCGACTTATGGATGTTCAAGCATTAGATTGTGACTTTTTAATATGTTCTGCTTACAAGTTTTTTGGTCCCCATCTTGGAATTGCTTATATTGCACCACAATGGCTTCAAACACTTCATCCTTATAAAGTCGAGCCAGCTCCCAATGATGGGCCAGCTCGCTTTGAAACCGGCACTCAAAACTTTGAAGCGTTGGCTGGATTTATTGCTGCGGTCAATTATTTAGCCGATTACAGTCGCCATATCGACAATCAATCATTATCACTGCGACAACATTTATGTCGCAGTTTTGATTATTATCAAGCCTATGAAGCTAAACTTAGCCAATATTTTTTATCCCATTTAAGCCATTATAGTAATGTCACTTTATATGGCGTCAATCATCACCAACAACGTACACCAACTTTCGCGATCAGGATTGATAATACGACGCCAGCAGAAGTCGCCAGCTATCTTAGCAACCACAATATCTGTGTTTGGCACGGGCATTTTTATGCACAAGGATTATGCGAACAATTAAAGCTACTCAATAAAGGCGGAGTTATTCGTATTGGTTGTATGCATTACAATACTTATCATGAAATAGACACCTTGTTTAAAGTGTTAGATTGCTTTCTAACGCCACAGTAATGACTAAACCAGATGTTCTCAACAAATCACCTCATCCATCATAATATTCACTATAAAGGGGAATATTATTGTCCCTTTCCTTTTGTTCAAGTTTTTACCTCCATTTATGACGTAATATATAAAAAATTATGCGATTAATATCACTTAATATAAAAATGGTTAAGCTTAATTTTGCAATTTATAATTAACGCATTAACTATTATCTTACATCAGTAATAGTATGATATTATTATCAAACCCGCTCCAACTCGGTACAGAAATGAATCAGTCTCAACAACTACTCGATATTAGTACTCACGCCCTACTACATCTAGAATTTAAAAAACTTGAACATCGCCTAACACAAACTGAGCAAAATAATTTACTTGTTCAGTTTCTAAAGCGAATCCTAAAGGATAATCGATACCGTGCCGTTAAGAAATCAACCAAAAGTTGGTTATTGCGCGGTAGGAAAACGGGCGCCTGTTTAGAGTCAATCCTAAATAATGATCGAGAGCGTATGCTACAAACCAGCTCTACTGATCTTTATCGCTTTGTTGATCTTATTGAAGAAGTCGAATCACAATTACATACTAAAGTGCAGTATTCATTAGCACATAATATCAATTTGAAAGCGCGATTTGGTAAAGTCTTAGTGTGTGTGGTAGATGAAGATTTAACATCAAGTTTTGATGACGATGGGCTGATGATCAAATCAACTCAAATTTTATTTATTGGTAATACCGAGCACAAAGATATTTTCTCTGCAGCCATTGATCAAAGCGGTTATTTCCAATCTGTTATTGCATATGAAGATGAAAACCACCTTCGTGTTGAACTTTTTAGACTTTAATTTCACACTTCATTGTAATTGACAATACCAATGAGTACGCCTTAGAAGCTTACTCATTGGTCGTTCTATTATACTAATCTTAAATTCCCACCTAAGAAGATAATAATCATCGCTAAAACTCATTATTATTTTTCATAAAGTCACTCCTTGCTGTAGTTCGACCAACTCTTGCTTTCCAAAGCACCTCATCTTTATGTTTATACAGTAAAACTACTGTATAGATTTTTGGGATATAACTCAAAATTTCGTATCGTAATAAAATTTTATTTCAGAGATTCGTTAATAAAAAAACCGTAATAAAAAACATAGCTATTAATATCAACAACTTAATATCTATTCTCATAAAAGAAAAACCGACTCATTTTTTATATCTATCCTATACATGCGACAAATAACGCTTGCATCTCAATCAGAATAAAACTACTGTATGGACATACAGCATGTATATATAACCACTGTCGGAGATGACACTATGAAAGCACTAATGCAGACTCAAGAATTTATTACTGCTTCTGACGTTTACAAAGCCACATTTGGATCGCATTTAAATGGTGTAGAATCTCCGTCAAGAGCTGTTCCAATAGAGGTCAGTTATAGTGAACAGCAACAAGCTCAACTGGCATATTTTTTACGCCTTCTTAAACAAGCAAACGAAGAGAATCGTTGGATTATGTTTATTGGCCAAGATGCACTGTTAGATAAGCAATTACTCATAAATGCAGGCATTGACATTAATAAAGTGCTACTACTTAAAAATGCCAAAAATCAAAGTAAACATTTACTTATGGCAAAAGCATTAGAAATGGGAAATTGCTCTGCTGTTATTGTTACAGGCGAAATTGAAGTATTTAATACCCCTATTATCACAACGGCAGCTGAACAAGGTAAGACGTTAGCTTTTGTATTAAACCAGAACATTAAAGCACAATTAACATTCCATTAAGTTATTTTATAACCATTAATGTTATCAATAGGTTAATGCGGCACTGATATTACATACAACCAGTAAAGATATATATACAACTTATATATTTTTATTTGAAAATATATTTCTTTAAATATGAAAAAAATTAAAAATAGCTTTTACGCATAATGAAAATCCATATAATCGAGTAAATTAAAATTTAAATACTAGGTTTCAGAATGGATAATAAGCTCGGATTTGGTGCATTAACTGCATTTGTAATCGGCTCAATGATTGGTGCGGGGGTTTTTAGTCTGCCACAAAATATGGCAGCTGTTGCTAGCCCTGCAGCGGTCATAATCGGCTGGACTATTACGGGTGTAGGCATGATATTCCTTGCTATGTCTTTTCAAATATTATCACTACTAAAACCTAATATTAATAGTGGTGTTTTTGGTTACGCCCAAGCAGGTTTTGGCGACTTTGTTGGATTTTGTTCAGCCTGGGGCTACTGGTTAAGTGCAATGCTTGCTAATGTGTCATACCTTGTAATTGTCTTTAGTACCTTAGGTATGTTTTTTGACAAACCTGGCCATATTATTTTTGGTTTGGGTAATACTTGGCAATCAATTGTTGGCGCATCGGTGCTATTATGGCTCGTTTATGCATCCGTAAGACGAGGTGTACAAACAGCTGCAACCATTAATACGATTACTACCGTTGCCAAATTAATTCCATTAGTGCTCTTTATTTTCTGTACGCTAGTCGCATTTAAATGGCATACATTTACATTTGATTTTACGGGTTTAGAATTTGGTCCTCAACACAACTTACTAAGCCAAGTGAAAGGCACTATGCTCATTACTGTATGGGTATTTATCGGTGTTGAAGGTGCTGTGATCGTTTCATCACGAGCGCGTAACCGTCGTGATATCGGTCGAGCGACTATTCTCGGTCTACTAACAGCACTTGTTATCTATGTTTTTGTCACTCTGCTTTCTATGGGGGTTATTTCTACACCCGAATTAGCTAAATTCCATAATCCATCAATGGCACTCGTGCTTGAACATATTCTTGGCCCATGGGGTTCAATTATTATTGGTTGTGGTTTATTAGTGTCAGTAAGTGGTGCATTTTTAAGTTGGACAGTACTCGCTACAGAAGCACCACTGCTGGCCGCACAAAACAATATGTTCCCTAAATCGTATGCTAAAGAAAATAGCGCAGGTACTTCGATTAAAGCGCTTAACCTAACTATTATTTGTATTCAAATTTCATTATTTGCCGTTATCTATGCTGGCGGGACTTATAATTCATTACTAATAATTGCTTCAGAGATGATCTTAGTTCCGTACTTCCTTGTTGCTGCTTATACGCTAAAACTTGCGATTAAAAATAAAAACCGTGGCATGTTATTGTTCATCGGTTTAGGTTCAACGATTTATGGTCTATGGTTGCTTTATGCTTCAGGTTTAAGCCACTTATTACTCGCTTCTTTATTGTATTTACCAGGACTCTATTTCTTCATTAAAGCCAAGAAAGAGTTAAATCAACCCTACTTTGTTGGTAAGGAGCGTATTTTCGTTGTTTTATTAATTCTCTTGTCTGTGTTTGCTATTTATATGGTTGCCACTGGGCATATTATGTTAGAGAGTTAATACTTACTGATATCTAGACTAAAAAAGCCGTATATTACAATGCCCCATAACAATGGATATCATGTAATACACGGCTTTTTTGCAATATCATTTAAGTTGTTGGTGCTCCCAACTTATTTCAATTCGATTTCTGCCCATCTTTTTCGCTTTTAATAACGCTAAATCAGCACGCTGAATTAACTCATTACTTGATTCATTCACTAATTCAGCAACACCTAAACTGCAGGTTAACTTAAATTCGCTATCAAAATCCCATACTTTATTTGCAATCGTTTCTCTAATTTCTTCCGCTATTTCAACAGCTGTACTCATATTCGTTTCAGGACAGAAAAGTACAAATTCCTCTCCCCCCCAACGAGCAAACATATCAGAACGCCGTATTAATTTATCAATAGTTTCTGCAAATTTAACTAATACCGTATCGCCAAAACCATGACCATAAGTATCATTTACCGCCTTAAAATGATCTATATCGATAAAAATCATTGAGAAAGGAATATCATTAGATTGAGTTTGAATCGTTACCTCTTTTAACCATTCAGTTACGGTATGTCGATTCCTAATTCGTGTTAATGGGTCAGTACAGGCTAAATGTTCAAATTTTAGACTTTTGTTATATAACAATCTATTTGCATCGCGTAAACGCTGGCTACGCTCTTCTGTGTGTTTTATTTTTTTATCAAGAATAAATCGCTCACTCATAATAATGATAATAGCGGTAACAACCCACAATAGTAATAGTGCTTTAACTAAAGACGATTCAGAAATCCATTCACCATAAAAAACTAATTTATTTAATCGAATAGCATAATAGGACTCTTTAACATAACTACCTGTCGCAATTTCAATCACTGAAATATTATCAAATTGCCGACTCGACTTATCAACAGGAATATTGTTTTCAGCGATCCACCACGATAACACTTGAAAATTTCGTAATGGAAAAACCTTCAATCCATCATCAATCCCTGGTGAATACTCTATCGCATTAAACTTTAATGATATTGGATCATTGACATTCGCATAGGTTGAATCGAAATTACGTAAATATACTCTTACGCGTTCATCTTCGAGTGGACTCGTGTAATCAATATCAATACCCACTGAATGATAAGCACTTAAGTCGATCCCTTTATCAATATAATCAGTCAACGAAATCGCTATTTCACAAAATGGCCACTTGGCTTTATTGATAATATTACATTCTAGCAATACATTATGTTGACCAATATCTAATATTGCTGTCGTTGCCCCATTTTGGGCTGAATCATCAATAATTTTATATTGGCTATTTTGAGGTGTAACAATATATTCTTTCTTTGCACCACCCAAAAGATACCACCCATACGCCACTATGGTGAAAAAGACTAAAAATAAGACAATTGATCGAAGCCATTTATTTAACTCCGCCATAAATACCTCAAAACATTATTACTGCCAAAAACGAAGTAATATATTACAATCACAAGCGACAAATTAGCAGGAAATGTATAGTTAAACAACTAATTATATTAGATATTTATAGATAACCGAACAATTTAAAGCAACAAATTGCATATTGATAAAAAACGCCGCTATTTAGCGACGTTTGACTCTTTTTTGAGGTATAAATGACTGTTATTTAACGACGGCGTTGAGCGTTTTTACCTCGATTTTGATGTACTTTACTCTTTGCCTTAGCGCGACGTTTTTCTGCCGATGCACCACGATGTACAGACACTGTTTCAATTAGACTTGGATCGGGTTCATAACCTTCAAGCCATTGTTGTGGCAAACGAGTATCTAATAGCTCTTCAATCGCCTTTAATGCCCACTCTTCATCAAGACTCATTAATGTGATCGCAAAACCTGTATTTCCTGCTCTGCCAGTACGTCCAATACGATGCACATAATCTTCAGCATTAAACGGTAAATCAAAGTTAACAACATATTCTAGCTGCTGAATATCTAAACCACGAGCAGCGACATCTGTTGCCACTAATACACGCACTTTACCTGCTTTAAAATCATCTAAAGCACGTTGACGAGCACCTTGGCTTTTATCACCATTGATTGAAACCGCTTTAATGCCATCTAAGCCTAAGCTTTTAGCAAGTTGATCCGAACCTTGTTTGGTTTTAGTAAACACCAACACTTGCTGCCAATTACGCGAACCAATTAAATAAGCTAATAATTCTGATTTACGCTTCTTATCTACTGGATATACCATTTGTTGAACAGTATCAGCCGCAATGTTTTCAGGTGTTACTTCTACCATTTTAGGATCAGTTAAAATACTAAAAGCTAATTTCTTAACTTGTTTTGAAAAAGTAGCAGAGAAAAATAATGTCTGGCGCTCAGCAGGCATCCGCTTCATGATACGGTTGATATCAATAATGAACCCCATATCAAGCATACGATCTGCTTCATCAAGTACAAATGTTTCTACATTCGCAAGTGATACATTACCGACAAAAACATGGTCAAGTAAGCGTCCAGGTGTCGCAATGAGAATATCAACGCCGGCTTTTAATGCTTTAATTTGAACATTCATACTGGTGCCACCATAAGCAACAGCAACTTTCAGTTCAGTATATTTACTGTATGCAATAAAGCTATCGTAGACCTGTTGTGCCAATTCACGGGTTGGCGTGATCACTAAAGCGCGAATTTTCGCACCTTGCTGAGGCTTAGTGTCTTCTATTCCTTGTTCTGCCAATGATGGCAATGTCATTAAACGTTGTAAAATAGGGAGCGCAAATGCTGCTGTTTTTCCGGTACCCGTTTGTGCCCCAGCCATCACATCATCCCCAGTCAATGCTAATGGGATAGCTTGCAACTGCACATCTGTTGGTTTTTCATAACCTAATTCTGTAACAACTTGCAATAATTTAGGGTGAAGGCCGAGCGTTTCAAACGACATAGTGTATTCCTAGCAATAAATACGCTTATACCAATAGATCGGCATAAGAAAACAAGCGCGGATTCTAACATAAAAAAAAAGCACTTCGCCATGAAGTGCTTTTCGTTACACAATAAATATTGGTGAATTACATAATAGTTACTGTTTAATATTCAGGAAAGCTGCACCACGAACGCCACCAGCATCACCGTGTTTTGCTTTTACAATTTTTGGTGCTTGTGAGACTGACAATAAGTATTTAGGTAAACGCTTTGGTAATTCATCATAAATTAATTCAAAATTCGATAAACCGCCACCTAACACCACAACATGAGGATCAACACCCGTAAATAAATTAGCAAAGCACATTGCTAATATTTCCATAAAACGATCAACGTGCTGTTGTGCTTTTTCATCACCCGCAGCATGACGTTCAATAATCTCAATCGCTTTTAGTTTTTCACCGTAATAGTGCGCATAGATCTGCTCAAAACCACGACCTGATAAATAGTTATCAATACAGCCTTTTTGACCACAACCGCAATCAAATAATGGTGCATTTTCGCCTAAATGTAGCCAAGCATCTAATGGCAAACGTGCATGCCCAAACTCACCACCGACATGGTTTAAGCCTGAAAAAACCTTACCGTTAAACACCATACCGCCACCAAAACCAGTGCCTAAAATAAGCCCCAATACTGACGGTGCATCTTGATGTTCATCATCCCATGCTTCAGACAATGCAAAACAGTTCGCATCATTATCAAGGCTGACACTACGGCCCAGTTTTGCTTCTAAATCTTTACGCAATGTACGCCCTTTCGCTGAAGGGACATTTGAGGTTAATACAGTGCCATCTCGCGCATCTTCAATTCCGGGAATACCCAATCCGACAGCACCTTCACAACCAAATTTAGCGTCTGCGGCAGTAATAATAGACACAATCGTATCGATAAGTTTATCGTAATCATCACTCGGTGTTGGTACACGCTCTGTTGCTACGCGCTCTAGTTTCTCATTAAATGCACCAAATTCAATTTTAGTTCCGCCTACATCGAAGCCGTAGTACATCCTATTCTCCTACAAATAATGTTTAACTACACCGTGAGCTTATAACTCATTAAATATACTAAAAATTATCCACATTTAGACCAAAAATGACTGTGATCTACGGCTAATTCAGCAGTTATTGTTCAAGTTGATTTTAATGTTATTCAGTCGGTGTCACATTTTCTAATCAACGTTTCATCAATCGACATGAATTTTTCTAATACAGATAGCGACGAATGTTCTGGCACTAGACGATTCATTTTTCCTGCAATATAATTTTCGCGGAAAACATCGAACCATAAATCTAATAGCTCAGCGTTATAGTGCTCTCCAAAAACATCAATAATCCGTGCGGCAACTTCAGCTGTGCCCAATTGATTTTCTTTTGAGGCTTCGCGCATTTTATAACGTGAAGGCTTATCTGGATTAATAGACAATAGCGGAAAACGATCAAGATATGGGCTCTTACGGAACATCTTTTTAGCTTCAGCCCAACTGCCATCTAACATTATAAATAATGGCCGCTTCCCTGCTTCAAGCTCTATTGTCGTCGCTTCTCTTTCTGGTGCATATTCCGCAGGAAAAACCACATAAGGCTGCCATTGAGGATCATCTAATAACGCTAACATCTCAACGTTAGGTTCAGTGCGCGACCAAATATAAGCAAAGGTATCTTCAAACACATCTGCAATTAATCGACCAGTATTACTTGGTTTTAAAATTTCGTCATCAAACATTACCAATAAAAAAGCCGCGTTTGATTTGGCTAATGGGCGATGTTTACAAATACACAGATGCGTACGTAACATACACTGACGACAGCGTTGGACTTTACAGCCACGAGCAAGGAAAGGACGAGTTGAACGTGCAAGACGTTCTTCATAAAGAGTATGGACAGCATGAATGCGCATAGCGACTAACCTAAAACAGGAAAAACGCCTGCATTTTACATAAACCGTACTAAACATACAGTCATTATCAATATTACAGGATGGCTAGCATAATATTGTTTAGTTTATAGTCGTATTTCCATCAACCTCCGTTAAAATAAACTCGCCTTTACTGTCGGTGTAGCAATTATCGCTATTAATAATCGTAGTGGTATTACGGCCTTTTTTCTTAGATTCATATAACGCTAAATCAGATTTTTCTAACCATGATTTATAATCGATCAGTTTAGGATTCCACTCACACACACCAAGACTGATTGTAACTTTAACAATCCCTCGCTGATCATCAAATACCGTTTCTTGTTCAATACGATTACGCAGTCTTTCGGTAAAGTAGCCTGCAAGCTCAGCTGATGTTCCTGGTAAAATAATACCAAATTCTTCACCGCCATAACGGCCAGCGATATCTGTTTGTCGCTTTGTACGGCGTAAAACATCAGCGATTACTTTTATTACCCCATCGCCCGCAACATGACCATAAGTATCATTAACCCGTTTAAAGTGATCAATATCAAACATCACCAGTGTCGCTGGTGTTTGCGTTTGCTGGCAATACTCAAATGCGTCAGCTAAACAATTCTCCCAATGACCTCGATTATAAAGTTGGGTTAGCCGATCGGTAATGCTTAAATGGGTCAGCTGTTTATTTGACTCATGAAGATGGTTTTTATTTTTAGCAATATCAGTAACATCATTAATGGTTAAACAAATATGCTTATATTCACCTGATAATGAACGCAATGGCGTTATAGTCATATTCTGATACATAATATCTGAGCTACCAGATATTGGACAAAAATTTAAAAAACGAAACACCCATGGCCGGTCTTCCCAAGCTGAAAATGAGTGCATGCGTAACTTAAACGTTGATTGTATTTTATTTTTCAGCCATGACTCGGGTAAGTCAGGCACTATATCAAACAATGACTTGCCCATTATTTGCGTACTAGAAATACCACTATACGCCTGCATAAACGTATTCCATGCACAAACATTATAGGTTTCATCTAATATAACAACACCTGCATCTAGGTTATCTAATACTTGCATTGTTAAATGAAAATCAGCTAACGATATTTCGTTCAATGTAATGATTCCATCACTTTATCATTAATAATAGTTAGAGAATGGCTATCCATAATAAATAAGACATCACACTCAACATCTAATATTTCGGCCTTATAGGTATATTCAATAGTGAAATAGGTATTTGTCTCACATTGCGTATGATGCAAATTCATATATTCTTCTAGAACAATCGGTTGTCGAACAGAAAATGGAATTAAAATTTGCTCTGATAATGCCACTAAAAAAGATGACACCATCAAATTTGCAATATCGATCACGACTTCGTTTTTATATTCATCGGTTTGACTAAAACCCAATTTTTCACCAAAGACATGAATATCTTGGCCATGTAATTCCACTAATGCTTCGCCATGAATACCGCCACCAACAAAACGCTGTGTTATCGCGATAAGTTCATTATCATTACGAATATCTGCAATCGCCATTAATAAGTCACTGTTTTTCATAAATGCCACATTAGGTAATGGCATTTTGATAAAGTCGCCTAAATGGTCAGAAATAATAGCAGCCCCACGTCCTAGAGCAATATTGGCAATTTCACGAATATTATCTATTGGATGATCACTAATAAAATGCGCACCCGTGACCGAATGTTGCACACCATCAAAGACTAGCCCTAAGCGTTGAGAAAGCTCTATAAGCTGTTTATGATCAAAAGGCTTAGGTAAAAAATAATCCGCCCCTAATGCTAAACTTCTTTCCATTGCTGTGCATTGAACATCAGCAGATAATACAATAATTGTGGTTGTAAAGTCGCGTACGGGTAACGATTTCATCACGCTAAAACCATCCATCACTGGCATGGTTAGATCTAAAAACATAATATCGATATCAATATTTTTTAGGTGTTCAAGCCCCTCTTCTCCATTTTCAGCATAGAAAAAAGTGGCATTACTGCACGCTTGTAGGGATCGTGTAATGGATTTATGCACCAATACTGAATCGTCACAAATGAGAATATTCATATTTTTAATCATCAGATTGATCACTTACCCACGAAACTTAAATTTAGTATAAAGCAAAGCAACAATCTGCTGTAACATAAATTATGCATTCAGTGACATACATCTAAATATTGAGCTTACTTCCAAAAGATAAATTTAAAATAAAAAAATAAAATTTATATTTGACCTTACCATATTGATTTTATAAATTTGATATAATTTAATAAAATGCATCTTGTTTTCATTAAGTAAATATAATCATTGACTATATAGTTACCCAATCGCTTTTTTATAATAGAATCAGGGCATATTTATATCAGCCACAGGATAATAAACATGAAAGCTCTTCGTTGGATTGTCGGTCGTATCATCCTTATACTTAATGCGATTTTTTCACCGCGTGGAATACAACGCGATGCGGTAAAACAACAAGCGGTTGACACTGCTGTCGCCAATATGCAGCTCTATCAATTTGAAACTTGCCCTTTTTGTGTAAAAGTACGACGTCACGCAAAGCGCTTAAATATACCACTTGCCACTCGCGACGCTAAAGTAGCGCCTTGGGACAAAGAACTATTAGAGCAAGGTGGAAAGCGCAAAGTTCCTTGTTTACGCATTGAAGAAAATGACCAAATCACTTGGATGTATGAATCAAACGATATTATTGCGTATTTAGACAAGCGCTTTGCTTAACATCAGCAATAAATAACAACAAATAACAACAAATAAATATTCAAGTCCTGTTGTTATAAGCCGATACACCTTCATTACCTTTTTATCGCTAGCGTATAAAAAGCAGAATGGTGATCGGCTTTTTAACCGTTGTATTTTTCACTTATTAGTTATAAATAAGTTCTACAGGGCTGTATATGAGAAAAAATCATACAATCACTACTGACGATATTTTAATAAAATTATGTCACTCGCTTGCTGATGTATTATCACGCGCCACAGACAGTCAAATAAAATATTCGCCGATGGTACAAAAAATTAATAAAACCAGTTTAAAACCTGATATCGGATGCTTTGTTTTATTTGATGGTGGCTTTACTGGTTTAGTTGTTACCAATTTCTCTGCGACGGCCGCTATGGAGCTCTATCAAAATTATATGCTACGCATGGGTTTTACAGATTCAGACCTTGCTATTCATCATACAGCAGATGACGTAGCAAACATTTTAGGAGAGTTAATGAACCAAGTTGTTGGGGATTTTACCGGCAAAATTGGCCGAGAATTAAACATCTCAATTACTCAAAACCAGCCTAAAATGTTAGCGTTACACAAACAAATTATATTGTCTGTTGATACTAATCTAGATCGTCCACAAGTTCGACGCGTTAGTTTTACAACAGCTAACAACAATATTTTTTATCTTGAACTTGCAATGGATAAAACTGAATTTATTCAACTCGAAGCTTTTGAAGTTGATGAACAAGATCCTGATACTATTTTTGAAACGGCTTATGTTGCTCAACAACAAAACCAACCTACTTCAGCAAATAAACCCACCGACAATAATAATGATAATCAAGATTTACTTGACCAATTAGGATTGTAACTATTTAAATCAGTAGGTAACTTTATATAACAACATTGTTGCCTACTTACATTTTATGCCGTGTAACTTGCTGTTAATAGAAATTTATAATGTCATTATGTGATCATTAACGTTATTCCCTTTCATTATGCAATTTACAAAATCCTCAAATCCGTATAATTTCGACACCACTTATAGTTTGTGAGTTTTAATAATGTCTCAATCTCGTGTTGCCAGTTTTGAATGCGGTCGAATTATCGCGACTATCGCTATTATTGCCTTACACTGCCAAATTTTTATGCAAGCACCACTCTTTAATGGCCAGCCTTTATTAGGTATGGGTCTTAACCAGATGAGTCGTTTTGCTGTACCACTATTTTTTATTATGGCTGGCTACTTTATTCAACCCCGTTTAACAACTGAGCGCATTCCTTACTTATGGCGCTATGCTCGCCCGTTACTGATCATGTGGGTGTCATGGAGCATTATTTATCTCATTTTACCATTTAACTTTCATATTGTAGCGACCGATGGCTATTTTGCTGAACGTAGCATGTATTGGCAAAAGCTATTAACAACACCATTAAATACCCTCTTTGAAGGGGGATTAGTGCACCTTTGGTATATTCCTGGTTTACTCAGTGGGTTAACCGTTATTACTATCTTATTACGTTTCAAGTTGGAGCGATTAATCATCCCTGTGGCGAGCGGATTGTTTATCTTTGGTTTAATGGCGGGAAGTTATTCCCAAATGACAGATTTAAGCTCGCCGATATTCACCCGTAACGGGCCATTTTTTAGTTCTTTTATGATCATGCTTGGATTTGAGGTTCGTCGCCGTAATATCAGGCTTAGCTTAAAATACAGCATCATAATGTTAGTCATTGGATTTGGGTTATTTATTGGTGAAGCAAACTACTTATCCCTACAAGAAAATGGATCTTTTTTCCATGATTTTCTATTTGGGACTCCATTATGGGCATTAGGTATTTTCTTTGTTTTATTGGCTAAACCAAACTTTGGTGACAATAAAATCACCCACACATTAAGTAAAGATGTATTAGGTATTTACCTCTGTCATCTTATTATTGTGATTTATTATTTAAATATCGTTAGGCTATTAGGCATTAATTCAATTATTGCGAGTATTTTGGCTGTGCCTGTCGTATTGATTGTATCTACACTCATTGTTCGCGGTTTACGTAAAACACCAATAGCACGCTTTCTCGTTCGCTAAATAAATAACGCTATTAAAAAGTCCTTATGACCTTCGTGATTATAAGGACTTTTTTAGCTTAATAATGAATAAATAAAGTTGTAAACATCATTTTCAATGCAAAAAATGTTTAAGCACTAGCTAAATTTCAACGCAATAACACGCTTTTAGACTCGCATGATTGCACCTATCAGCTACATACAGATAACATTGTTAACAACTTCTGTGTGTTCTATTGATAAGGGAATGAGTCAATGACTAAATTACATCCGCTATCTTTCATCATTGGTAGCTTTTTTGCTGCTAATTGTTACGCAATGACCCCTCAACCAGATCCTGATAATGTCGGTGGTTATGTTATTGAACGTTCCGAAATAATAGCAGCAGAAAACGCAAAAACCCTAGATCCTATGTATGATGTTTGGGCGAAAGCCTTAGCAACAGCATCAAATACTGTTGTTGAAAGTATTGCACCAGGATTGAACACTAACCCAGATAACGTCAAACGCGTCGAGCGAGTTTTTCCTGAAACTGAATGGAATTACCTCACTCAAATGGCCGCACCTGAATATACCTATACTCGCTTTTTACGTGCCATCGGTAAATTCCCCGCTTTCTGTGGTGATTACACTGATGGCCGTGATGCTGATGCTATTTGTAAAAAATCCATTATTACTGCTTTCGCCCATTTCGCCCAAGAAACTGGCGGTCATATTAGTATTGAAAACGTCTCTGATAACCCTCTAGGGCTAGAAGAATGGCAACAAGCATTAGTTCATGTTCGCGAAATGGGTTGGTCTGAAGGTCAACCGGGTTACACCACAGGTTGTGGTCAAGACGATTGGCAAAATAAACGCTGGCCTTGTGCTGAGGGGCAAGGTTACTTTGGTCGCGGTGCAAAACAACTTTCCTACCACTTTAACTACGGCGCTTTTTCTGAAGTTATGTTTGACGGCGATGCAACAGTATTGCTCAATAACCCAGGGCTTGTCGCTGATTCTTGGCTCAATCTGGCTTCAGCTATTTGGTTCTTTTTAACACCTCAAGCCCCTAAACCAGCCATGTTACATGTAATCGATCGTACTTGGACTCCTTCACAACGAGAAACAGATGCTGGTATCGGTTATGGATTTGGTACCACAATTAACGTGATCAATGGTGGTATTGAATGTGGCGAACAAAATAAAGATAAAGGCCAGCCCGTTAACCGTATTCGTTATTGGGAAGGCTTAGTTGAAAACTATCAAATTCCATTAAAAAGTGATGAAACCAATACTTGCTGGCAGCAAACCCCTTATGGCAGTTTAAATCTAAATGGTGCGACCGATGTGCTTTACACTAACTGGGATGCAAACTGGAAATATTATCCAGATCGTCCAGGCGGTGTGTCGTTTGAATGTGAGTTAGTGGGTTTCCAAACCGCTTATTCTGCACTGGTTGCTGGCGATTATGAAAAGTGTGTCGCTAACTTCTATGGATCTCACGCTAACTGGCCTGCCGTTCGTGTAGTCGATAAATTAGATCCAGATACTGGCGGCGGTACAACTGATCCAACCGATCCACCCGTTGATGGTGTAGCAAGTTGGGATCAAAATAAAGTCTATACTGGTGGTGAGCAAGTATCTTACAAAGGTGCAATTTATGAAGCTCAATGGTGGACACAAAGTGATCAGCCTGATTTAGGCGGCCCCTGGAAGTTAATTAAAGCAGCAACAGATAACACTGTTACTCCACCTGTAACACCACCAACCGATGAAACACCAGCACCAGAGTTACCTGTAGATGTTGCAGCATGGGAAACTAATGCCGTTTATAACGCTAATGATAAAGTTAGCTACCAAGGTAAAATATACCAAGCAAAATGGTGGAGCCAAGGTAATACACCAACAGCAGGCGATCCGTGGGTTTTACTACCTTAACCCTTACTGTTGAACGAATTAATTAACCATTAAACAGAATAAAAATGGCCTTATAATAAACGTCTTATAATTAAAGATGCTTACTATCAAGGCCATTTTTTATCGTTCGTAATAACTGTTATTTTGTTGCCGCATCAAACACTAATTTACCTAATCGATATAGTCGCTTCGCTTGTTCACTATAATCAATCGTCTCTCCTTGTGCTCGACGACGATTAAGTTGAGTATTAATCCCATCTTGATAAACCAGTTGTAGCTGTGATTGTAAGCTATCAAGATTATAGGGAATACGATCACGACTAACAGAAAATGGCAAAATATATTCAGCGTTCATAATTTCACGGTTATATTTTACAGCATCACCAATAATACGTCCTTTGGGGGTTTGTGGATCATTCAAGTCATAAGGTGGTAGCCACTCATCAACCGGTTTAAGTTTATCGACTTGGTTCACCAACATGATCACTTTAGGTGCTTTTCGATGCTGATTTTGCTGTTGTTTATAAAAATTATCTAATGATCCCTTCAACGCGACATCAACTTGACGTGATGATTGATTTGCTTTTAATACCCAAATAACTACATCACTTTGGGTCATTTGTTTAAGTAATTTTTTGTCGGTTTCTAGGCTGCCATCAATTCCCGGCAAATCAATAAGGTTGATTAAATCAAGCCCTTCAACTTCACATTTATAAGTCGTGACTTTATCGGTTGACGGTAATGCACTCACTTCTGCTGCAATTTCACCCAATAAACCATTAATCACTGAAGATTTACCCGCACTCACTTGACCCACAACAGCCACGCGCAATGGCTCAACCGCTATCGCTGCCGCTTGTTTATCTTGATCATGTAACTGACTATGGGGCACTGCAGCATCATCAAGTTTAAAACGACCGCTATATAAATCAATCGCAACCGATGCAACTTCTTGGAGTAATGTTGCCTTTAATTTAGCTTGAACTTCAGCACTGACATCGTCAAATAACTTACCAACCACTAATCCTCGTACTTCTGCTAACCAACCTGTGGGGGTCGCTATACGAAATAAACGATAAACGTCATAAGCACTTTTGGCGTATCCCATTTTATCTTTAAGTGCATAACCTTGTTTCAAGCTTGTGAGAGTGATCTTCTCAGAAAATGGGACATGTTGCTGTAAAAAGTAACGATAACGCCGACTTACCTCTTCAACCATCATTAAAAACTCAGGCGCTGTAAATGCTAATTTTTGTGAGTTTGATTGCTGATGGTATTGTGCTGCAACATCTGCCACCAATACATAAGCATGAGCTTGTAAACTTTCCCATGCAGCATCTTCCGCTAACTGCTTATCGATCACAGCTGTCATTTGTTGCCACACCTGATGATCATGCTCACTCCATTGAGGATTAGCTGCCACGTGCAGTGGCGCGATATCATCAATGACTGCATCAGCAACAACACGTTTACGGCGCAACCACCAATAAGGCACAAATGCCAATAAACAGCCACCAGCAATAATGGCAAAGAATAACCACCATAGCCCTTGTTGAATAAGATCAACCACACCAAAACCAGCTAATACCAATACCGGTAAACAGATAGCCGACACCACTAACGGCAAAAACCCTTCTGAAAGTTGATTAATTAACTGATAACTTTTACTGATCCGTTTCATTGGCCGTCCTTTTCGATGCCACTTTTCGATGCTTGAGTAACTTGTTGTCGATCTGCTATGTTTTTAACCGTTGTAAATGCTTGTTGATAAGCCAATTTAATTTGATCTTTAGAGATTGGTTCACCTTTACTACGATGATACAAATACATGCATGCCGCTCTGCCAATCGCATACGTTGATGAAAAACTCATCGCAGCAGCCGTTGCGCTTCCTACCGTTTGACCATAAGCAGGAATAAACTTCACTAATTGATTCAAGCCTAGTTTAGATAAATATTGCAATAAAAAACCAGAACCAAGCATGCCAACAAATTCAGCATAGTCTTTCTTATTCCAGCTAACACCATATTGATTGGCAAGGCTATGCAACATCTTGCCTTGAATAGCAGGCACACTGAATAACCCCACCGCAGGAATTGCATCACTAGCACCAGCAGCACCGGCATACCACAATACTTCTTGGCGCAGCTGGTAAAAGTTTTGTTCTTCGCGATTAGCATGCGCTTGTTGATTTGATAATAAACTCAACATCGGTAGTGCATCAGTTAATGCATGGTGTAAGTCATTAAGGCCGATAAATTGTTCATCATCCGGAATAAAATCAACCACTATAGGGTGATAGATAGTGGCTGTTTTTGATTGCCATTGAGCAGGCTTTATTCCCCAGATATCCATCACTCGTTGATGGTTATACTCAATTGCCCGTTGGCGTTCTTGACTATCAACAATGCTATTAACCGCAGTATGAATAACCAGTAAGTGTTTAATGACACCGCTGCGTTTTATCTGTTTCAGAGCATTTAATAGGCCTGATTGCTCTGGCTCTTCTGCTTTCATTACCACCATCAATGCATGGCTTTTACCACTACACATCGCAATATCTTCACTTGGATCATAGTCCGCCTCACCTAATCCTCGCGTATCAAGAAAGCACACTAACGGGCTTTCAACTGGATAAAGGTACTGATGTGCTGTACGTGTACAAGGTTGAAAACCATTACCGATTTCAACCAAGCTATTACCGGTAAGCGTTTGAATAATTGTTGATTTACCTGCACCTGTTTTACCTAATAACCATAGCGTTGGAATATGTTTTTGCCATTCATCAAACGCAGGCGCCAAATCAGGATTAACGGTGGGATTTATATATTGATAAACTTTCTTAAAGAAGCGATTCATATCACCTTCTATACCTAAAATAGTAAAACAGTTATTGATTCTATTTTCATATATCGTGGTTTAATCAGTATTAGCAACATAGCATTAAATGAAAAAAGAGAATAATCTAAACGACTATTCTCTTTTTTATAATCTTATAAGCCTAATTGATAACGCTGTTTAATTGTCCGTATTATCATTAAAATACTGCACACGGCTTGAGCTGACTAAACTTGAGACCACGATGGCCATATAAAACACACCAACAATCGCTTCAAGATAGGCAAACACTTTAGCAATTGACGTCACTGGCAATATGTCACCGTAGCCCAATGTGGTTAAGGTTACAAAACTAAAATACGCCGCATCAGCAAAATTTTCATGCCAAGGGCCTTTATTGATACCATGAAATGATTCAGGCAAAAAATGAATCAAAATTAAATAGCCGATAGCCCACATAAGCCCAAGTAATAAGAACAATGCCATTGAGCCAATGATTTTGTTGGTATTAATCGAGCCTGTAAATAGTATTTGTCGCATGATTGAACGAAATGTGCCATAAAAGAAGATAAACATCAGCGACAACATAATGACTTCTATTTCTTCGACCCCTAATACCGCGCGAGTAATCACCGCAACCAGCCATGCAACGACTAACGATAATAAAAATCTAAACCAACTCTTATCAAAGCGTAAACTTAATAAACAAATGCCAAAAGTCATTAACGTAAAAGCTTCAAGTATGTATTGCAACAGGCCAGATGTGATCTCTTTATCTAACGACGCACTGATCAATAAGAACACTAAAGCTAATGTTAAATAGAAAAAATTATTTTCATTATTAATGTGTTGGCTTTGTTTATTCAACATTGACAATATTCCTTATTGTTCTTCATAGCCGGTAAGTTCCATAAACCCTTTCCCTTTTTGTGACCCCGTCACGTTTATTGGGCCTTCCCAGTACGGGAATAAAAAATGTAACCATTGATCACGTCGTACAACGCTTGTTTGAAGCTTTAATCCTTGTGATGGAATTTCGATTAGCCAACTTAATGGAAAAGAAATACCACTAACGTCTCGAAAATGCATTGGTTTCATTCGTATTTGGTTATTATCTAATGTAACCATAGTGCCATCGGGCCATGAACGTGAACCAATAAAATACGGTGTTTGACCTTTTTCACGTAACTGTGACACCATTAATGCACTGCCGTCTGCAAGATGAATCGAGAACCAATCCCACCCCTGTTGCTTGGCACTGAGCATGCTACTGCTCCATTCACGATCAAACCAACCACGGCCATTAACTTTATATTGCTCGCCATCCAATTCAATAACACCATCAATATTCAAAAATGGCACACTGTAATAATAAGAAGCGATACCCAGTAACGGATGTTTTTGGCTATAGCCTTCATCCCCTTGCAAAATAATCGCCCCATCTTGCTCAATATTTAATCGCGCGAGCATATCATCATCAGAGAATTCAAGCTCCCCCGGAAAAGGATTACTGGTTGGTGCTCGCCATGACCAATTATCTAACCAAGCACGAAACGGTTTAAGGCTCACCCCCGCTTGGCCGATTCCACCGCGCGCGAATCTTTCTGCTTTCCATATTTTCTTTTTAGTGGTTATTACAGCGTGCGCCATATACATCTGTGGCGTTTTCCAACCTGTCAGTTCATCATCACTGGTTGCCATTCGAAATAGCGTCCATTGCACCGAGATTTCTTTGCCTGTTTCTGTTTTTAGATTTGCGGTTAAATACCACCATTCGGCAAGGTACTGAGGGTGTTCGCCATAATCTCGAGGGAAAATAATCGGTTCACCTTTAACCACGGGTTCAAACACAAAGTTTTGTGATTGAGTCAATGTCTTTACGGAGTTACTGCGTACGGGCTGATCATCACAACCACCTAATAACATTATGCTTATAAATATGATCGCGACAGAAAATAAATGCCAACGCGTTCCTTGGGTTGCAGCGCTCATTAAAATGACTCTCGTAAAGATAAAATCGCAGAACGACGGACTAAACGCCATACTGGCCATGCTCCTGCGACTAATAACACCAACAAAGCAGTACCTAATGTCAACAAATAGTCATACGGGAAATACTGTATTTGCATTGTCCAACCAAATGAATATTTCAACACCACATCAATCAATAACTGGGCTAAAAGCAACCCTAACGGTAATGCCATTAATGCAGTCATCAAACCAATAACCAATAATTGCCCACCACCAAGTAGCGTTAATTCAAAGCCTGTCATTCCCATACAACGCAATAATGAAAATTGCCGTTGTCGAGACATTTCACCCGCAATCGTTGCAAAGAATAAACCACAAATGGCAATAAATAACGTTAAGTGGCCTAATGTTGATGTCACTACAAAGGTACGATCAAACACCGCCATCGCTTGTTTCATTAATGCGGCATTATTACGCACACGTTCTGGCTGTAACCTAAATTGCTCACCTAATTGAGCCAATAAAGGCTCTGACTTAGCGCCTTTTTTTAAATGAATAGCCAACCCCACTTGTCCTGAGTGCGGCCAAAAACGTTGCCATTTTTGTTGAGATATAAGCACCTGTCCATAAGGATTACCATAGTCATAATAAATACCAACAACATGCCAACCTTCGTTCATCGGAGCAGGTAACGTAATAATATCGCCAGTCTTCCAATGGTGCTTTAGTGCCATAGATTCACTGACCATTACTGCTCGAGTATGATGCAGTTTTTGCCAATAGTTACGGCTTTCTTCTTTTAGTGATAGTGCTGTTTTCTCACCTAACGTTTGGCCAATACTCATCACTTGAATCGTGCCACTGTCTGAAGGCGTTTGTTTTTGCCAACTCCACCATACTTGCTCAACCTCTGGTTGCTCTTGCAGCCACTTAGAAATACGTGGTGCCATATTCATAGAAGGACGTATATAAATATCAGCGGCTAAACGTTGCTCAAGCCAGTTTTCAGTGGTGTTTCTAAAACTGCCTACCATGGTTTCCATGCCGATATTAGATGCTAGTGCTAGCATAAATGCCATCGCAGCAATACCACGATAACTTAAGCTTGCTGCAGCATCGAAGAAAAACCATCGCATACGCGCTCTACGGCTTATGTTGCCTAAAAGATGAAACAGTAACCACAATAAATAAGGCATCATTAAACCAGATGCGATCAAAATAAATGCAATTAGCGCAAACCCTGCAAGTTGCCCATGTGGTAACTTATAAACCGCAAAAGCACCGAGGATAAACACGCAAGAAAACAACGCTTGCCACGCAAACTCTCGGCCAGTAAAACGCACTAATGACAAATGGGTTGCTAAGCGTGCTGGCGGCGATTTAATTAATCGTACTAATGGCCATGTACACGCAAAAGCACAACCAAAAATAGCAATGGCTAAACTTGCTGCCCCCCACTGCCAATTCCAATGCACTTCAAGACTGACATTGGCGTTATACAAATCATTCAATGACGCAGCAACTGACGGCAGTAACTGTTGCGCTAATAGTAGCCCAATAATATTACCGCCAATAAGCCCTAGTATGACCCATAGACACAACTCACCAATTAATGCCCCTGCAAGCTGAGTACCTGTTACACCAAGTTGACGCAAGATACCAACAAGCGGCTGCCTTTGCGCTAACGATAACGACATTGCTTGATAGAAAATAAATAGCCCAACCACAAATGCAAGCATGCCCATTGCGAACAAATTCAAATGAAATGCATTCGTTAATGGTTCCAATTTAGCGCTGTGCTTACGTTCTAATGTTAAACCAGGAGGTAAAATATGGGTCAATTTCATCAACTGCTTGCGGCTCATTTCACCGCAAATAACCGAGTTAAATCCTGAGCTTGGCTGTAATTCACGTAAGAGTGCAATATCCGCAATCATACGAGGATCATTCATACGGCTATCACTGATCACTTTCAACGGCCCAATTTTTCGGCCAGAATCAAGGGTCAGCATATCGCCATTTTTGATGCCAATATAACTGGCTAGTTGCTCTCCAAGCATGATCGGATATGGCGGGCGCATTAACGTTAATAATCTGATCTTATTCTCGTCAATTACCGTATTTTTTATTGCGCCAAACATCGCGACTGGATCAATACCTAATAATTGAAAATCGCGTTGTTTCTCGGTAACGATACGATGCTCAACTAATGGTGCACAGGTTTTAAGCCCTGCACGGCGCATTTGAATATAAAAGCCTTGCGGGACCTTCATGCCAGTTTGAGTATGACGAATACGGTATGGAAAAGGATTAGAAAAAAGTTGCTCACCTTTACGGTAACTTTCTTTCGCTTGCTGGTTAACTCCCATCACACCCACTAATAGTGCGATACCTAATGTTAACCCAAGCCAAACTAAAACAATTTGCAGAGGATGACGACGGTAATGCCCCCAAAGAGCATTAGCTACGGGGCGCAACATTTAGCTGACCTCCTTGCAAACGAATACATCCCTGCATATGGGCGGCGACCTTTTCACTGTGGGTCACGACTAATAACGTACAGTGAAGTTGTTTGGTTAATGAAATAAGTAGCCGTATTACTGCTTCGGCATTACGTTCATCTAGACTGCCAGTCGGCTCATCTGCAAGTAACAATGTTGGTTCCATATAAATGGCACGAGCAATTGCAGCTCGTTGCTGTTGGCCCCCTGAAATTTCTTCAGGGTAACGTAATAATAATGGTCTTAAATCCAGGGCGGAAATGATTTTTAACCATAGTTTGTCGTCATCAGCTAAGCCTTTTAACTGACGGCAAAAACGAATATTATCTGCCACCGTTAACGTTGGTAATAAATTATATTGCTGAAATACCAAGCCGATATTTTTACGACGAAAAGCGGTACGCTCACGCTCAGAAATTGCATGTATTGCTGTTTTCCCTAACCATATTTCACCCGACTCAGGCTTATCTAGCCCTGCAATTAAATTTAATAATGTACTTTTTCCAGATCCACTCTCACCCATTAGTGCTAATTGCTCGCCTGGATTTAGCGATAAATTAGCCCCCTGAAGCACAGAGTGATACTCAGTACCATCTAGATAACCTTTGCAGAGTTCAGATAATCGTAACATGTTCCATCACCAACGTTTACTTGCATTACACATTAACTATTTTTTCATTTTGGTCTCAAATAACCAAAACAAATAATTATGCAATATTACCTGCTTTATTCTTGATATAACAGTTTAGGCATTAAGTATTGTTACTTAACCCCCTTATAAGATTGAAATATTCCTCTTTCACAACAAATAGCTACAAAATCAGAACAATAAATAATCACAGCTCAAGAATCATAATGCTATTCTATGAATAACTTAATTTGTTTATATTGTAGATACAAATATATGCATGAGACGGCATAAAATTCGTCGTGATAATAATCATATTAAGCAATAAAAACTATCATCTTTTACAGTTTCTGATTGCTTTTAATCAATAAAAAGCCATTATCTAAAAATACGATCTTAAAACATTTAGTAACAGCATTTTTGCATTCCTATATCGCAACACAGAATTTAGAGTGGTTAGTTAATGAGCAAAAATATTCTTGTCGTCGGAGCTTCTGGCTATATAGGAAGTCATTTAGTACCAAACTTATTGGAACTTGGTCATCACGTAAGAGCAACAGGACGTAATCTTAAATTATTAGAAAAGCGTGGTTGGGGAAGTATTGATAATTTAGAGTTGGTTGAATTAGATTTAGATGTTGATCAGGATTTAACTGCTCTATTTACAGATATTGATACGGTCTATTTCTTAGTTCATGGTATGAACCACGGCCATGATTTTATTGACTTTGAACTCGATTGTGCGCGTCGTTTTAGTCATTATCTCGGCCTTAGTAACGTAGAGCATGTTGTTTATCTTGGCGCATTACAACCACAAATAAACACAGCACAATCAAAACACTTAAGTGCGCGTAAAGAAACGGGCAACATTCTTCGTGAAAGTGGCAAATGCATAACAGAACTGCGTGCAGGTATTATTATTGGCCCAGGCTCTGCGGCCTTTGAAGTAATGCAAGATTTTGTCTATCACCTACCCGTTATGCTAACCCCAAGTTGGGTGACCTCCCGTAACTCCCCCATTGCATTGCGTAACCTGCTCTATTACCTCACAGAGCTTATCGATAGCCCTCAAGAACATAATCTTATTTTAGATGTCGCAGGCCCAGAGCAAATGACTTATAAAGATCAAATGGTCAGACTAAGTAAAATGCACAGTAAAACTATTCGCGTCATTCCATTAAAATGGTTAAGCCCTAAAATGGCAGCTTATTGGCTTCGTTTTATCACCTCTGTACCAACCAATATTGCACGCGCACTGATTGGCGGTTTAAGCTGCGACCTTCCTGCTGATGGTAGTGAACTTCAGCGCCGAATTCCTCAACATTTGCTTAATTATGAAGAAGCGATCCAAGAAACCTTAGCAATGAATACTGAGTTAGTGAAGAGTGAGATTTGGGGGTTTGATCCTGATGCATTATTACGTTGGCAAACGGGTTATGGCTATTACCCTAAACAAGCAGGTTATACACTCAAAACAGACGCAAGTTGTGAAGACCTTTGGCGTCAAGTACAGCTGATAGGTGGCGAGGAAGGTTATTTTTATGCCAATAGCCTATGGCGTGTTCGCGAATGGATGGACGCTATGATTGGTGGCAATGCACTACAACGTCATCGTCGTGATCCACATCAGCTGCAATTAGGCGATAAAATCGACTCATGGAAAGTGATCAGCCTAGAGAAAAATCATTTCCTGTCTTTGTTATTTGGTATGAAAGCCCCTGGTTTAGGTCGTTTAGAGTTCACAATTGAAGATTGTGGCGATCATCGAACTGTTGATATTCGTGCATGGTGGCATCCCAAAGGTTTTCTGGGGCTTCTGTATTGGTTTGCAATGATGCCAGCACACTTATTTATTTTCCGCGGGATGACTCACGCCTTAGTCAAGCGCTGTAAGGCTAAGATACAAGAAGGTAATATCGACACTAAATAGCTCTTGTCAATCTCCATAAAAAAACCGAAAGCATGAATAATACTTTCGGTTTAATTTTAAGCGTTAACTTACAATATATTAATCACATCATATTGGCGTTATTTAAGCTGTTTTAGTCGTTTTTGATGAGCATGTCATTTTCAATGCGGCAATCGGCCCACTTAATAAAGTTAACCCAATCAGTAATGAAACAGGTACTGCGGTAATAACAATAAACGATTGTAGTGCCTTTAAACCACCATCACCAGCAAGTAACAATACCGCAGCAACAACCCCCATGGTAATCGCCCAAAATAAACGATGCTTACTGCTCGGTTCATTATCCCCTGACACCACCATTGCAATTGAATATGCCATTGAATCGCCCGTGGTAACCACAAAGGTTGTCGTCAGCACTAAAAAGGCAGGTAATAAAATATAACTCAAGGGTAAATTAGATAATGTTGCTAATAATACCGACGGTAAGCCACCATCATTTAATGGTCCAGAGATAATACCTGGATTATTAAGCTCTAATGAAATACCTGTACCACCAAGCACTGCAAACCAAAAGTTTGTCGCAATCGGCGCACCAACAGCCACGCAGAGGATCAAACTACGAATACTGCGGCCTTCGGAGATTCGTGCAATAAAAATCGCCATCATTGGTGCAAAACCAATAAACCAGCCCCAGAAAAACCATGTCCACCATAAGTCCCACTCAGGCTTGGCCGTTGTTAAACTCATTGTGCCCATATTTTGTAAATAACTGCCAAAAGCAGCACCAAACTCTTTGAGCAAAAACGTTGTCGGCCCTAAAAGTAACATGGCTGTTAATAGTACAAACGCACCAATAACATTAAGACGTGATAACCACTGCAAGCCTTTATCCATACCTGATGCTGCAGAAACCGAGTAAATCGCGACCACAACCGCCAGAATAATAAGCTGAGATTGAGTGTTATTTTCTAAGCCGGTTAATAACTCTAAGCTGTAACCTAGCTGTGATGCTAAAAATCCAATCGGCCCAATTGTACCAGCAGCAACGGCAATAATAGCACAAGCGTCAATCACACTGCCTAACCAATGATTTTCTAAACGATGTCCAAAAAGTGGAAATAATAAAGCGCGTGGACGTAATTTAATACCATGCTCGTGGTGAGCATACATAAGTACAATTGTTGATAGCGTACCTAATACCGCCCAAGCAAGAAATCCCCAATGTAAAAAAGCTTGATCTAATGCCGGAGTGACAGCGGCAAGAGTACCACCTTCTATGCCAGGAAATGATGGCGAAGGTGTCATAAAGTGGTAAATAGGCTCGGCTGCCGACCAAAAAACACCACCACCAGCAAGTAGTGTACACATGATCATTGCTAACCAACGAAATGTGCCAATTGTCGGTTTACTGACACTGCCCATGACTTTCTTACCTAATGGGCTAATCGCGACAATTAATGCTAGGAAAAAATTAATGAGCATCAACCACTGCCAACTTGACCCAAAAGTTTTAGCTGCGGAGCTAAATGATGTTTGAATCATTGCCGTGAAAGTGGGCATATCAATTAAAGCAGAAAGGACGAATAAGGTAATAAACCCAATCGTTATTGCTGGAACAAGTTTATTATCTAAACCCTTTAGTCCCATAACAATGTTTGGTGTTGTGTCATTACTAATTTGGCTTGTATTGCGTTGCATAAATGTCTCACGCTGTGTGTGAGGGAAGACACACTATCAGTATCTTTATAGTAACGCCAGATAATTTTATCTTTAAATTTCAATGAAAAAGCGCACAAACAAACATTTTTATTAGTTTGTAATTTAAAAACAGAAACTTATATTTTGTCGTACAAAAACAACTAATAACAAACAAAAATCATCGTAACCATAAAAAAAACCTCTAAAAATACGTTTTAGCACACTACAAATTCATTACTGACCAAATCATATTGGAAATAATAACTGCAAACTTAGTTACCATTTTGTCTATTTTCATAATCCAGCGAATGTGATGTTTTACGCAAATAGCTGTGTTTCTATCCCCTATAGTAGAAGGCAATTTTTCGCCTCTATAGAGACACTAATGAAATCTACATTAATTTGTGCCGTCGTTGCGGCAACCCTTTCCCCCTCCGTCTTCGCTTGTACAACTATTCTCATTGGCAACCAAGCAACAATAGATGGCAGCTATATTATTGCGAGAAACGCGGATCATAGCCCGTTAGTGAACTCTCATTGGTTTAATCATCCTCATCAAACCAATAAACACGGTGAATTTAAATCTAACAGTAATTCTTTTAGTTATCCGCTACCCCAAACAAGTTTGGCTTATAGCAGTTTTTCTAAAGCCAAAACGCAAGATACCTCGTTTGGTTCAGCAGGTTTTAATGAGTTAGGTGTTGGTATGTCTGCCACTGAAACCATTTATAACAATCCCACAGCACTTGCTATTGATCCTTATAATGATGAGACCGGAATTAATGAAGATTCAATTGTTAATGTCATTTTACCGCGCGCGAAAACAGCCAAAGATGGTGTGCAGCTATTAGGCCGTATTATTGAAAAAAAAGGTGCAGCCGAAGGGTTTGGCGTCGCTTTTGTTGATAAAACGGGGATTTGGTATTTAGAAACAGGCAGTGGTCATCAATGGATGGCAACTAAACTGGATAATAAGGATTATTTTGTTTCAGCCAATCAAGGTCGGCTACAACGTTTTCATCCGAATGACACTGATAAATATCTTTCAAGCCCAACACTGATTACCTTTGCAATTGATCAGGGTATTTATAAACCCGCTCATGATGGCCCTTTTAATTTTCATAAAATCTATTCTGTAGATAATGCCAATGATCGACTCTATAACTACCCGCGAGTCCATGTTTTACAGAAGATGTATACGCACGGAATTAAAACAACATTAGCCAATCCATTAAACTTTCCAGTCTTTGCAATGCCGACCCACAAATTATCTGTCAACGATATAAAACAAGGATTACGTAACCACTATCAAGGCACATCGCACGACCCTTATACCAACGTTAATCCTAATGAAGCTTATCGACCAATATCTGTCTTTAGAACTTATCAATCTCACATTCTGCAAGTTAGGCCGACGCTTCCGCAAGCTGTTGGAGAAGTTGCTTATATTGGTTGGGGTATGACCGACCTCACCCCTTATATTGCGTTTTATCAAGGGGCAAAAATTCCAGCTATCTATAAAACAGGGGTTGGTAAAACTGCGGATAATTTCTCGGCTTATTGGCAATTACGTAAGGTACAAACCCTAGCCATGACTGACTATAATCAGTTTGCACCAATGGTGAAAACTGCGTATGCCGAATTTGAGAATAAGCAAACCGCATTAATGAAAGAAACGGAAAAAAAATACTTAGCAATCTATAAAACTCAACCTCAAAAAGCACAAGCCTTGTTAAATGATTTTGAATTAACGGTGACTAACCAAGCAATGGCAACAGCGAATAAACTTCAAAATGCGATTATCACGCAAATGACATCAAACACTAACAAGACTTATGAATTTTCAGGTGCTTAGTGTCAAGGTTATAACATTGACTAACACTGTAATACTACCCTAATCGACTTATAAGAATCGCTATAGGGTAATGTTATCGCTATCAAAAAGGCAGTTATTAATTCACACTTTCTAATTGAAAGTATATAACTGCCTTTTAAACTTACGATAGTAATAGATTAATCAATAATTAAATCATATTGAGAGCAATGATTATTTACTATATGAGTAATTGTCTGACGAGGAATTTTTTGCCACGTATCTGAATAATCTAAAGGCTCAGATGCAATGATCGTCTTATTTGATGATCGTTGAAGAAACACTGGAGGTGGCTGATGATCAGAGCTATAACGCACGACCCAAAATTGCTCACCATCTGAAATACACAGCGACGTTGTTAGTGGTTCAGTGATCGACTTATCTTCCATTGCCTGTTCAATTTCATATAACGTCTGATTAATCGCAGCAATAGGATCGACTCTTAAGCCATTCTTAATCATCATCAAAAAAATCAATTCACTATCGGTTGTGCCTACCCGTTTTAAAAATAGTTCTTCTGTTAATTGACGTACCAGCGTAAATTTAACCCGATCAAAACCACCAATATGACCGTTATGCAAAAACATCCAATTATCAAGCACAAACGGATGACAATTAACTCGTGATACTTGTGATCCTGTTGAATGGCGAATATGTGCCATAAAACGGTGTGAGCTAATATGGTGAGCTAACGAACGTAAATTTTCATCACCCCATGCCGGTAAAATATCATGGTAATAACCAGGTAATGCGCGATGAGAATACCAACCTAATCCAAACCCATCGCCATTAACCCGAATCGTCCGCTTTTTATTAGATTCAACACTTTGCTGAATTAATGAATGTTCAGGTTGATAAATTAATTCATCCAAA
Source organism: Photobacterium sp. Alg240-V54 (assembly GCF_900537155.1). NCBI lineage: Bacteria > Pseudomonadati > Pseudomonadota > Gammaproteobacteria > Vibrionales > Vibrionaceae > Photobacterium > Photobacterium sp. Alg240-V54. Next base: position 237,468 of record NZ_UNRL01000004.1, on the reverse strand, counting down.
TAGATACTATCACCGTGATAGGCTAGCCATCGGGACATAACGTATTCCTTACTCAATACAAAAAATACTAATGAAGTAGACTAATTTATCATGCGCTTAGCTTGATCACTATGTCTATGTCGTTTATCTAAACTTGATTATTGATATACATATTGATAACAAATCTGTCTATTCTCGCTCTTTCATATATTGCTTTGGCGGTCGCCCTAAGGTTTTTTTAAAAAACAAAATAAATGCGCTTACAGACTCATAGCCTAAGTCTTCTGCTACGCGCTGGACTGACTCACCCATTGATAATTTTTGAAGTGCTACCACAATATGTAACTGCCCACGCCAACGACCAAATGTTAAGCCTATCTCCTGCTTAACTAGACGCGCTAATGTTCGCTCACTCATTGCAAACTGTGTCGCCCACTCACCCACTGTATTTCTATCACCTGGATTTGCCAATAGTCGTTTCGCGATTTGATTTAAACGATGTTCTGCCGGAATCGGAAAATCAAAATGCTCCGTTGGCATTGATGTTAATTCATCAACTAATACGTCGACTAAACGTGCGACTGGCCCTTCTTTATCGTAATCCTGCTCTTCTTGCGCAAGGCGTACAATTAATTCTCGCAGTAAAGGCGAAATAGAAAGTGTGCAGGCTTTGTTTGGCATGCCGATAATATCTTGCTCAACAAATAGCATACATACATCTGCATCAGTTGAAATTCGATTACTGTGGGGGACTTGGCTTGGGATCCATACTGCGCAATGTGCTGGCACCATCCATACTGCATCATTAATATGACACTTCGCAAAGCCCGTCAAAGGCATCACTAATTGACCTTTATGATGTTGATGAAATGGCACTTCTTCTTCCTTTTCAACACCAGCAATACGTAATGCCAGTACCTTCTGTGGGTAGAGATCGGTATCAAATTCCATAAAACTGGTTTTAAAATTCATGCTATGTCCGTTTTTAGATATGAATTGTCAATATACCCGAATACAGAAATAAAAGTAAAGTTTATTATTATTCCAACGCTTTTATAGGAGACTGATATGTCACACAACGTACGTAAGATTGCGCATCCAGCGCTGGTGATCGCAGGAATCTTGCTCATTGCAAGTAACCTTCGTGCACCAATCACAGGTCTAGGTCCTATTCTAGATTTTATTTCTCATGATCTTGGCTTATCAGCAACACAAGCCGGTATGCTTACCACATTACCTTTGCTAGCCTTTGCCATTTTCTCACCAATATCTTCTGGCCTAGCAAGAAAGATGGGACTTGAGCCCTCACTTATGTTGGCACTGGTACTCGTCGCAGCAGGTATCGTAGTTCGTTCTTCTGGTTCAACGACTATGCTATTTTTAGGTACCTGTATTATTGGTGTCGGTATTGCCATCGGTAACGTATTACTACCAAGTTTACTTAAAAGAGACTTTCCAACTCAAGTACCAACATTAACAGCTGTTTATGTACTTGTTATGGGTATTGGTTCAACAGTAAGCTCTAGTTCTGCTATTCCTTTGTTTAATTTAGCAGAAAAACTTCATATTACGGCTATTCCAAACTGGGCATTTTCACTTGCTGGTGTAATTATTTTTCCAGCTCTGTCTATCTTAGTATGGTTACCACAGTTAAGTGGTCATACTCGTCCATCAGCTGATACTGCTGATATTGATAGCCATAGTTACTTATGGCGTTCAGCAGCAGCTTGGCAGGTAACGATTTTCCTTGGTCTTAACTCATTTATTATGTACATCTTTATCAGCTGGTTACCTAGTATCCTTATTGATAATGGTTACACAGAAAACCAAGCAGGTTATATTCACGGTATTCTTCAACTTTCAACAGCCATTCCAGCGTTAGTACTTATTCCACTAATGGCAAAAATGAAAGATAAGCGCGGCATGAGTGTGGCAATGGCGATACTGTCATTTGTGGGTATTCTTGGCCTATTATTTATGCCAGAGCACGCAATTGTATGGGTTATTGCTTTCGGTTTCAGCTGTGGTGGTGGTTTTATTCTTGGTCTATCGTTCGTCGGTATTCGTACTCATGACGCACATCAAGCTGCAGCGCTATCAGGTATGGCGCAATGTATGGGTTATCTACTTGCTGCAACTGGTCCTATCATTTTTGGTTCATTACATGAAATGACAGGTAGCTGGCACACACCACTACTTATGACTGCAGGTGTATGTATTGTATGGGCATTGTTAGCGTTATTTGCGGGTCGTTCACATGTTATTGTACGTACTAAGAGTGGTAAAGATATCATCATCGAAGACACAGAACAGCAAGCTAAATCTCATCCACATACAGATGTTCATGCTGAAATTGTACAGCTAAAAGCAGAGTTACAACGTATCACTAAAGAGCGTGACCAACTAAAAAACACGCTTGAAAATAAACAGTAATCTTGCATCAAAGAATCGCTATTAGCATACTGCTGGTAGCGATTTTTTACATTCAAAAAAGGCCACTTAACGTGACCTTTATCTAGTAGCCGTTTGCTTTAATCAAATTGCTGTTCAACCTGATCAGCTTTAGCAAATTTATCATGGGTTGCTAAGTGTGCTTGATAGCGTTGAATATTAGGATAGTGTTCTATCATGCCGTTATTTTGCAGTATTTCAGCAATAAACGACATCATGATATCCGCTCCAGTGAGTCGTTCTTCAACCAAATAGGTTTTACCCTCAAGACATTGTTCAAAATAACCGATCACTTTTTCAGCTTCGCCGTCAGCATAACCTTCTAAGAAATTGGTTTTTGCGCCATCTTTAGCAACAAACATCTTTAATAATAACGGTAAAATTGCCGAGCTTTCAGCAAAGTGCAACCATTGTAAATATTCAACATAAGCCGTTGTTCCAAGCTTAGGAGCGAGATTAGCACCATAGGTTTGAATCAAATATTCAGTAATAGCCCCTGATTCAGCAATCACTAATCCATTATCTTCAATAACAGGAGATTTTCCTAACGGATGAACAGCTTTCAATTCTGGTGGCGCTAAAAAAGTAACGCTATCACGAAGATAAGGTTTTACTTCATATTCCAAACCCAGTTCTTCTAATAACCAAATGATGCGCTTTGAACGTGACTTATTTAAGTGATGCAATGTGATCATAATATAATCTGCCTTGTTATTGCGCTGAATTAGTTTGAATAACTAGCTTGCCGAAATTCTTACCCTCTAATAAGCCAATAAATGCTTGTGGTGCATTTTCTAATCCTTGTACTAAATCTTCACGATAATGAATTTTACCTTCAGCGAGCCACTGACTCATATCAGCAGCAAATTCATCATAACGATCAGCATAATCATCAAAGATAATGAACCCTTGCATCTTAATACGTTTCACCAGTAACGTGCCCATTAACATCGACATACGATCGGGCCCTTGCGGTAATTCAGTGGCATTATATTGAGAAATCAACCCACATAATGGAATACGTGCACCAGTATTTAATAGAGGCAACACCGCATCAAACACTTTACCACCCACATTTTCATAATAAACATCAATGCCTTGTTCACACGCTTCAGCTAATTTCTCGGCAAAGTCATTCGCTTTATGATCGATACAATCATCAAAACCTAATACTTCTTTGGCGTAACGACATTTTTGTTCACCACCCGCAACACCAACAACACGGCAACCTTTGATTTTACCAATTTGACCAACCATAGAACCAACTGCACCTGTTGCTGCTGCAACAACAATCGTATCACCTTGTTGCGGTTTGCCTATATCAAGTAGCCCCATATAAGCAGTAAAACCAGGCATCCCCATCACACCCAAGGCATAAGATGGATGTGTTGGATGCATGCCTAATTTAAGTAACCCTTCACCATTGGAAATTGCATAATCCTGCCAGCCTGAATAAGATAATACCCATTCACCTTGTTGGTAATCAGCATGATTTGACTGCTCAACTTGACATACCGTACCGCCAACCATCACCTCACCCAAAGCAACAGGTTCTGCATAGGATTTAGCATCGCTCATACGGCCACGCATATATGGATCTAAAGATAGATATACACTACGCAGTAAAACCTCCCCTTCCGTTATCGTTGGTACAGCAGTTTGTTGTAGACAAAAATCCTCTGCCACAGGGGCGCCTACAGGGCGAGAAGCTAATACGATTTTACGATTTACGTTTGTCATTGAGCTTTCCTTTTCATTTCCAAAAACAAGCAATAGACCAGTCGTCTAGTGCTAAATGATAAAAAATCCCGTTGTTTTCATAACGGGATAATTATCATTAAACCATTTAAATTTCAGGACGTAGTTGAGCTTTAGTTGTCGCTAACGCTTGCTGTAATACCTGCAAATCTTGGCTCAACTTATAAAATAAACTGGCACCAAGCCATAATTGATACAATGTTTGTGCCGCTAATTGGCTATCTTTTACAGTGATCGTGCCATCTTTTATACCGTCTTCAATGCACTGTGCAATTAAGTTAACAATGCTATAAGCCCCAATTTTTAATGCTTCTCGCATTGGTTCAGAAAGATCTGATACTTCAGCACTTAGCTTAACAACTACGCATTTATTGACGTTACAGGTACCATTATCAATCTCTAACCAACGTGAAAAATAGTCAGTTAAGCGTTCAAAACCATTACCTTGACCTTGAATTAAAATCGCAGCGACATGCTCAAGGTAAGATTCAAAGTAATCTTCAATTAACGCCTCACCAAATTGCTCTTTCGATTTAAAATAATGATAAAAAGAACCTTTTGGTACAGCTGCTGTTCTTAATAATTCTGACAAGCCAACATTTGTGAATCCCTTAGCAACCACAAGTTGGTAACCAACGTTAAGAATATGCTGACGTGTATCGTGTGTTTTTGTATTCATGAGCTCAACTATAAACTCGACTAGACCAGTCGTCTAGACTTTTGTTAACATTATTTTGATTGTGCTGTTATTACTTATTATCAAATCCTTGTTTCTATCTTATTTATAACAGCGGATATTAATAGACATATAGCACCGAACACGTATGATCAGCACCATTAGCAAAGTACTCGAATTACACTGTCAATTGGAATATCGTTTTGATTAGAGAAAATGTCTTTACCCCTTTTGCAACGTGGAGCAAGCCTCTAGTTTCTGAGGTTGCAGAAGCAATCAACTTATTGAAAGATAATGGTTATGATGCAAAGCAACTTACATTAGCAACTGGCCTGCAAGAAAAAAACATCTGTAATTGGACAGCTAAATATAAGAAAGAGCCATTAGATGTTTCTTCAATTCCTTACCCTTGCTGGTGCTTTATTGCCGCATTGATTGGCCGACCTAACATCGCAACCAATGGTAAAGTGATTGAAGTTGATGAAATTAAACGTGTATTGCGTTTATTTAAGCCTTCTGCATTTGGTAGTCAAAATACATTTGTATGCCCAACAAGCGATCAATTCGCGAAATTGATCGACAGTGGTTTATTTGCAGAAATGACAACTGACAATATCGCTGCATTATTTAATTGGAAGCCAGAAAACGTCAATGAAAGTTTACGTGCAGGTAAATTACCTTACCTAAACTGGTGCCTTATCATGATGATGTTTGGTATTAACATTCAAAAAATGGCATTAAAAGATTTAGAGACTGAGATTACACTTAATCAGTAATTGTTTACTTATTGCCTAAATTAACGCCTTGTAGTGAGTCATTTATCTACAAGGCGTTGTTGTATTTAAAGGCTTATAATATTCATATAGTTAGAACTTGAATAACCATTTTCTGTACTTTTAGTTAAATCTGTCATGATTCTATAGCGCATTTTTTTAGCTAACATTAGCATTTGATTTAACTGTCTTGTTGAATAATCTACCGATACTTTAACCGCAGCGGTTGGATCTTGTTGATAAAGGCTAATTAAACGTTTATCAGTATTGGCAAAGGTTTGATAAATTTTATGCTGCGCGCGTTGCCAGTTGTTATTAATAAACGATAAATACTTTATAGGATGTGTAGTGGCGAGCGTTGTTAGACTTCTAAATTGCCAATAAGCAGAGTCATCAGAATACTCATCGGTGCCGGTCTTATATGCTGCAGGAAAATCATGTAGTGTTGCATAGAGAGGAATTAAAATTGATTCAGACAATATACCGTAGCTTTGCCAAATCACCCCTTGAAAAGGAGCTGGCATATTGGGTCTTAACTGAATAATATGCGATTCTATTTGACGATCAACACGAATAGGACGATCGCCTGAATGGGCTAATGCGGTATTTTCATAGGTTGCACTCAATACACTCACAACGTTACTAAGGCTGATTTTAGAGTCTGGTTTCATAAATAATGGATATTGCTGCTGTCGCACTTGTTGCCCAACTGAACGTGATAATATTTGTTGCCCAAGCCATTCACGATCGATATTTGAGGTATCGCCTATCACTCCAAAGGCTTTGGCAAAATTAAAATCTGCTTGCTGAGGACGCGCTAACAATTTATGTTGCTGAACAAACTCAAATAATCCTTTGGAATGTAACACATTTTTTGAGTGTAAATTAATACCATGGATCCGTAATCCATTTGCCAACATAGCATAACTATCATCAGGGACTTTAACTGCAATCCAATGATGACCTGAGCCTATTTCCATTAACCATGCTTGATTAATATCGGCAATATATAAGCTATTCCCCTCACCTGCGCCATATTGTTCAATATAACGTCCTAACAACTCTACTCCTTGTTTTGCCGTTTTAGCTTGCGGTAAAACAAGGGTTGGAATATTTGCCTCTATTACTCCATTTTTGACTAATGGATCTGCAGCCAAAGCCCGCTGATTAATATCAACACTTGTTGTGGCAGATACCGCAACATTAAATTGATTAATACCGCGCTCTTCAAAATTCTTCCCTTCATGCGCTAATGTGGCTGCGTTCCAGTCCGGCATCGCCGAATAGGCGTATAAAATAGGCGGCATTGGCACCACTAGTCCATTACCTAATAACCATTGCTTCTTTGTCGTTGTTACTTTAGGGCGATAGACCTGATACTTATTCCAGTTGTTGACCTTATAATCTTCATTTCTAGCAATAACAATACTGCCATCTACTGTGGCTTTTTTGCCAATGATTAAGCCAGTATTCGCTTCAGCAGCGAGACTCAACATCGATATACACATAATAACGACTAAACTGAATGCAATAGTAATATTCATTAATTCTCTCTTTACTTACACACCATCAACAAACACTAACAACACAATCTTAAATAAATTTATATTTATTTTTTTAAGGTTCAGCATTCTATACACATATACATTATAAACATACATTTCATTGTTATTTGCTCACAAGATCACGTGCTAAAAGATTACTTTAACTATTACTATCAATATAAATGGCGTAATCGCTTGATCCAGCATAATACCCGATTAAAATAGTCGATTATTATCGTCCGCTGGAATTGCACCAAACATGCCAACCTTAAGCCAACCTTTGGCGTTAAAACCAACTTCATTATTGACGCTCTATTGCATTATTTTTCTTGGATCTGCTGGTTTTTTTATTACGATCCCAGCTTATGTGAGTTTATTTTTAACCGATCACTCAATCGCTATCGCGCAAAATATGCCGATTGAACAACGGCGCACCTTGTTTGGTACTGTAATGTCGGCAGCCCCTTTTATCTCGATGTTTTTTACACCATTAATTGCCCGTTTTGCCGACCGTTTTAGCCGCAAAGCAACAATGGCATTGTGTTTAATTATTGCTGCAATTGGCTTTGCTATGCCCATCTATGCCATTGTTGTCGGTTCAATTGCGTTATTATTTGCTGGCAATATGATCAATAGCCTCGGCTCTGCAAGTCAGCCGATTGCACAAGCTATTTTGGCTGATAATAGCCGAGGAAAAACCAAAGCGACCTTAATGAGTTTAGTCGCAGTAGTAATGACAGCAGCAATGTCATTTGGACCTGCATTAGGCAGTAAACTATCAGCAACCTATGGTACTCAAGCTCCGTTTTATGCCTGTTTAGTTATTGCTATTTTTTGTCTCATCTTATTGAATTTAGTGCGATTACCTACTCAAATGTCGTTACATAATGAGAACCCTCTTTCTTTTATTGCACCACTAAAACGTAGCCAAGCAGGTTTATTACCTTGTTTAGCGATTGTGTTTATTTGCCAATTTAGTTGGAGTTTATACTTCCAAAACATTGCGTTTATTTTTCCACAAAAATGGAATATCAGTGTTGAAAGTAGCTTCTACCAATATTTCATGATGGCAATTGGTGTGGTTATGATCAGCTCATTATTACTGCTTCCGCGCATTATTCTCGCGCGTATTAATGTGCATACGGCCTTACGCATTACCACCCTTTTTGCGGCAATAGGTATGGTTCTTTTGTCTATCACACCAACACCTAATACCCATATTGCAGCGATGATATTTACTGCGGTGATGGTTGCGATTTCATTTCCGTTTTACATTACAGCATTATCAGATAGAGCCAGTGAGGCCGATCAAGGGTGGATCATGGCACTGTCTAGTGCAATGGTAGGTTTAGCCTGGACATTAAGTGGTTATTTAACCAGTGTATTTGTAAACATTGATTTAATTCTACCAACAGCAATTGCTGCTATTGGGTATTTAATTGCAATGATTTTAGTGCCACGTAAAAAAGCGACAGTGACTGTTGCTGCTTATTAATATCTTTAACAAGGACATTGCTGATGACATCATTAGCTCGCACACTTGCTGCACATTGTTTTCATCCCGTTATTCCACCAGCACTCCAATTTGGCTGTGGATTAATCGTCGATCTTTCACCAACCAGTGAACTTTGGAAAAATGTCACCGCTGATCACAGCTTTGCCGATGAAATAGTCCGCCAAGCCACAGCTATTGATGCTGAAATTGTGATTGGCCGTTACGCAGAACAGCGTCTGATTTATCAAGATAAAGCGAACTTTAGTGACAGTCAAAATCGCACCGTTCATATGGGTATCGATTTGGGTGTTGCAGCGCTTACGCCAGTCTTTGCACCGCTTAATGGCACAGTACATAGCATTGCTAATCACCAAGGTGACGGAGATTATGGCCCAACGATTATTTTACGTCATCAGCTTGAAGGAATGACTTTTTTCACACTATATGGTCACTTACATCAAGCGGCACATGCCACATTAAACATCGACGATATTATTACCGCTGGAGAACAATTTACTGCAGTGGGCACAACAGCAGAAAATGGCGGTTGGGCCCCTCACCTACACTTACAGATCATTGAGGATATGGGAACAAATAAAGATGATTATATTGGTGTGGTCGATCCTGGCGAGCTTGCGTTCTACAGTAATAACTGTCCAAACCCAAATTTGATTTTAAAACGCAGCGATCTTGATTAAAGATATTCTTCACAACAGAAAAAGTGAGCATCTTATCTTCCTTCAACTCAAAGGAAACTAAGCCCTGCTCACTTTGAGTTTATTGTGTTTTACTCATACGGTATTAGCGAGCCATTTTAACACTGTCTAACCAACCATAAACCGTTTCTAATGTTTCATATGATGGCATACGATTATTACGCGCTTGAATTTGATCAACGGTATAAATATCACTCGCCCTACCATTGGCTAAATAATGCCGCTTTAAACCAATCGTGACTCTTTCCGGCATGTGCATTTTATACACTAAATATTCACCTTTAATAATGCGCTGGTGGTAAATAGCAACATAGTGATTTTGTTCAATACCTTCAGATTCTAGTTGCTGGTAATTGCGAATTGGCACAATATTACTGTTACCAGCAAACGGTATATCATATGCTTTGTCACAACTCGGATCAGGCACAAACTTGGCTGTTCGCTGTGCGATAAGCCAACGATCATGTAATTTTTTCAGCTCATCATATGACGTCGCAGCATGAATACGTCGTACAGAATCGACATCAAGCACTCGGTAGCCTAATTGAAATACATCCGACAATATTTGATTAATTTGTAGTCTTTCTCGTTGCGAGGCGCTAATTAAATAAAAACCTAATTTAGTCCCCGTTAGCGTTGGCCATTGCAAATAGACTTGCAAGGTTAAGGTGGTAATAGCCTGATAATGGCGAAACAATGTAAATGGCTTCGTTTGTGGATCTAATAAGCGGTGAATAACGATCACAACCGAGCGAGTAGAAAAATCACTTTGAATGCGATCAATAAACCGTAAAGCTGAGCGGCATGACGCTAACCCTAAATGGGCTAATATCTGTCGTTGTCCTAATTCACATAACGATACAACTTGCTCATGATCTAACGGATAACGCTCACACACCAGGTAAAGCAAAATTGGTCGTTGGGATAATAGATGGCGTGCTCTATCACTCATTGCCGCAATTTTTAGCATATAAACACCAAGATCAGCATATGCACGAGCTTTATCAACTAACTGTGTTGGAATGCTGTCAATCCATGCTTTACCACCTGCTAATGACTCAATATGCTCTATATAAAACGAACAACTTCCTTCCAATAATTCACGATGACCATCAGGATAAGCACGATACATAGCAAGACCGTCACGCCAATCATAAAATTCCAATACGAATGGAAAAAACGTTAATGTTTCATCAAATGATAAAATCAAAGGTGTAGAAATATGTTCATTTTTATATTTAGTACAACAAACAGGCATGGACATCCTTATTATTCTGTTAGCCTTAGCGAGCATTATATTAATCGTATAATGACAATATCATTTATAGTAATTAATAGGATTATCATGACTTATAAAGATGAATATTCAACTTAAAAACCATCAAGATGAGAACCTCATATCAATTTTTTATTACATAATATATCAGACGGTTTTAGTGTTTATTTATGGTTAAGTTGCTGCAAAAAATCAGTCAATATTGGCTAATTTTAGCGTTCTATATTTAATAAGCGCTCTAGGATGCAAGATTCATTATTTAAGTTCAATCATAAAATTAAGTGGTGTAAATCCTGTTTTTTGGCGAAAGAAATAAATAAATGCGCTGTCATTAGCAAAATCAAGTCGATATGAAATATCTGAGATCCGCTGCCCTTGTACAAGTAATTCAATCGCAGCTAACAACCGCCACTGCTGACGCCAACTTTGGTATGGCATGCCTGTTTCTTTATTGAAAATACGGGTTATGGTTTTTTGGCTTGCACCAACAACCTGACTAAGCTCTGCTAAACTCGGGGCTAAAAAGTCAGGATGGTTAATATTAGCTAGCCATTGCTGTAATCGTATATCATGTGGTAGCGGTAAATTCAAATGGCTATCAGTAGCAAAATTGAGTTCTTCTATCAATAAGTTAACAGTATTTAATTGCTCGTGGTTAGGTTTATCAAATGGCCAATATGCCATTCTTTCAAGTAATGCCGCCATCAATGGATTAATATCGATGATCTTCATTTCACGACTAAGTTGTGATTGTAATACTTGATCAAAATACAACGAACGATAATGGGTTACGTTGTTCATTTGGGCATTATGTAACACACCAGCAGGGATCCATGCCGCTCTCATTGGTGGCAACACACACTTAACCCCTTCTAAGGTAATCACCATACAGCCATGATGTGAGAACAATAGCTGATCTTTATTATGCCGATGCTCACCAGAATCATGGTTACCTAAATCAGCCGCAAGCCCAATCACTAAGCCATTATAATCGTCTGCACAAAACTGTTGTTCTATCGAAATGTAAGCCATTTGACTATCCTTATCAATTTGTCCTTAAAGTGATATATAACGTCTCTATGTTAATATTACACCAAACTTCAACACTATATAATTTTCCATATTGAAATAACAGTGACACCGACACTCTTGTTCATTGCATTACATTCCAATTTTAACGTTGTGAATATAGGCATCAATAGAAGTGAGGTAATTACTGGATAAACAGGATATAGAAAATGAATATAAAAAAAATATCAACACCGTTAGCCATTGCGCTATTGATGTTTCCACAGCTTATTGAAACCATGTATAGCCCAGCATTGACATCGATTAAAAATCATTTTGCTGTTAGTGCTGAAAATGCAGCTCAAGGTTTATCCATCTTTTTTATAGCTTTTGCTTTGGGTGTCGTTTTTTGGGGGACATTATGTGACATCATTGGTCGCCGTCGTTCAACGTTAGCTGGATTAGCACTGTTTATTACTGCCGCGATAGCTACTTATTTAGCGCCAAACTTTGATCTGTTTTTATATGGCTTTGGCACGTGTGCATTTGGTGCTGCAGTTGGCTCGGTATGTACTCAAACAATTTTAAGAGACAGCTTTGAAGGCCTTGAATTATCGCGACTGTTTTCAATTGCAGCAACATCGGTTGGTATTAGCCCCGTACTCGGTATGATGATCGGCAGTTGGCTAACAGCCCATGGTGGTTATTCTTGGGTATTCGCTGCAATGATTGTACTGATCACCTTGTTATTTATCTGGTCTAGTCTTCAGTTACCTGAAACTAAACCTGAACACATTAAACGTGATAGCTTGCTCTCTGTAGCCAATAAAATGATCCGTGATAGTCATATTTGGTACATAACATTAATGATCGGATTGGCTAACGTAGCACTCTTTTCATACTACAGTATTGCGCCGTTTATGTTTGAGCAACTGGGCGCAAGTGTAAAGCTATTTGGTTATACCGGTTTTGTTTTAGCTATTGGCTCGGTATTAGGCTCACTGATTAATATGAAGCTAATTCATCATAAATTAAACGGTGATGTTATTGTCTTTATCGCGATGATACTAATGGTTATTTCAGGTATCGGGGTTTACCTATTACAAGATACGATTTGGTTCTTTATTCCAATGGCGTTAGTTTCTGTCGCTTTTGGCCTTACTTTACCGAATCTCTTTAGTACTGCTTTAGTCAATTATCGAAACCACCTTGGCAGCGCGGGTGCTTTATTAGGATTATCCTATTACCTTATTATTGGTGTTGGATTAGATTTTGCCGCATCAACAGGTAATTTAGCTATCACACTATTAACCTGTGGCGGTTGTTGTTTAATACTGGTTATCATTAAACAACTGTTCACTAAGTTAGCACTAGCACGTAACGCAATATAGTTATAACGAACCAGATACATTAAACGATAAAAATGCCGTATGCGTGGTTTACGCATACGGCATTTATGTATACCAATAATAACGATTAAAGCGTCGCTGTTGGTAGCTCAGGCAGATGTCCACCAGCATTATGCGGGTAAATCACATACTCACCATGAAACTTCACTTTCGACTTATAATCAGTAATTTTAAACAGCAAAATACCATGTTGGTAGGCAATATCAATAAATTGCTGTGCATTACCACGTACATATAAAGATAAAGGTTTAACTAACTCGTCACCGTCAGCCATTGCTTCAGCATACTGAGCACAACAAACCACTAACGATGCTTTACCATCAGTATGGTGGCTGACCTTACGGCTGACTTCATATTCATTGGTTACTAACCAATCTTGCTGTTCAAGCGCAGTATAAAACGTTGTCATCACTGCCGGTGTAATGACGGTTGATTGACCTTGCTCATTGGTTACTTTTGCGTACGTTTCAGCTAAACGCGAAAAATGCAGTTTTAGTTGTGCATTTTTACCCATCGTACGTGATTGCTGTTGCCATTCTTGCAGTGTTTTTACGACACAACGATCAAAGCTATGTTGTTTAAGTACTTTTGTTACCCAAGCGCTTAAAAAAATACTTTCACTGACAGGATTTTTCTGTGCTTTACCTGTTGCTTGCGCTTCTTGTAAGGCGGTTAATCCACTACTAACTACATTGTAAATTTCATTAAAAAAAATGGTCATGATTTATTTCAAACAATCCAAAAATATCAAACCACGACACAACTTCTAAGCTGTGCGTGCAAGGAACCAATAAAAACCAGCTGATAATATAGCACATGATGCCATCGTCAATGCCATTGGCCATGCATTACTATCAGGCATTAATGCAACCAGCCCACCAACAATCGAACCAATACCAAACCGGAACGTTCCACCTAAAGAGGAAGCCGTACCCGCCATTTGAGGGTAGCTTGATAGTAAACATGCCATAGTATTGCTACCGATAGTAGAAAGTGTACCAATAAATAATGCAACGGGAATAACAACGCCCCACAAGCCTAAGTCTAACCATTGTCCAATAAGCAATAACACACCTGCAACTAATTGGATTAACAAACCAAAGCGTAGCATCCAATGAGTGCCCTTGCGCTTTACAAAACGGCCATTAATGCTCGTGAATAGAATCATGCAAAGAATGTTTAAACAGAAGTAGTAACCAAAATTCTCAACGCTGATACCGTAAATATCAATGTAAACAAACGAACCTGCAGTTAAAAACGTAAACATACCCGCAAAAGAAAATCCGCTGCAGCAAATTAAACCAAATGCAACTGGGTTTGATAGTAACCGTTTGTAATTTTTAAGAATTGACGATAAATGAAACGGCATCCGTTTTTCTTTTGGAAGCGTTTCTTTAATCTTAAATAATATCGAAATTAACACTATCACAGCAAAAATAGCCAATGCCCAAAAAACAGCACGCCAGCCAAACCATACTGAAAGGTGCCCGCCTAACACTGGGGCAATTAACGGTGCAATCGTCATTACCAAAGTAACAAACGACATTGTTCGTGAAAACTCTTCACGTTCAAACATATCACGCACCAAGGCACCAATAATCACCGCCGCAGCAGCGCCAGCAAAACCCTGCGCCACTCGAATAATGGTTAATTCATGAATATCGGTACTGAGCGCACCTAAAACGGTTAAGACTAAGAAACTCACCGTCCCCGCAATCAACATCGGACGACGACCATAACTGTCTGCTAACGGACCATGAATAAGCTGACCAAAGGCAAAGCCCGCAGTATAGGCTGTGAGTGTAACTTGAACAGCACTTGGCGAGACCAGAAAGTCTTTAGCAATACTTGGCATTGCTGGTAAATACATATCGATAGCAAAAGGTGTTAAAGCGGCAATTGCACCGAGAATGAGAATGAGCTGTAAACTCAATTTAGATGAGGCTTGTTGAGTCATAAATATTCTTTTATAAGATAACAACGATAAGCAGGATATAATTGCTATGAAAGGGACAATAAACCTATTGTACGCTAAAAAATGGCATTGATTCTTTCCTAATAGGAAATAAAAAATTTCTAACTTACCTTAAAATAAGAGAATAATAATCGTTTCAGTATTGCAGGAATAAAAAAAAGCATAAACAACAATGCTTATGCTTTCTTAGTATTACACCATCACTAATAGTGTTATTTCGCTAAAAATGACGCAACTTCTTCAGCCGTTAACGGGCGGTATTGACCAGGCTCTAGATCTTCATCTAACTCAACAGCGCCTACTCGCTCACGGTGTAAACCAACCACACGGTTACCAACAGCTGCAAACATACGCTTCACTTGGTGATATTTACCTTCCGTGATGGTTAATACCCCTTCTCGCTCACCAACAATTTCTAATTTTGCAGGGCGAGTCAGTCCATCTTCACCATTTAATTGTACGCCAGCTTCAAATTGCGCAATATTCTCCGCAACAATCGGATCAGCGGTTTCTACAAAATACACTTTCTCACACACGTGACGTGGTGAAGTAATGCGGTGTGACCATTGACCATCATCAGTTAATAACGTTAAGCCTGTTGTATCACTGTCTAAACGACCTGCAACATGCATTTTTTCAGGGCTTACTTCATCGAATAATACAAAAACAGTAGGATTGAAATCATCGACATGTGAACACACAAAGCCCTGTGGCTTATTCAACATGAAGTAACGAGGCCCTTGTAGACGAAGTGGACGACCGTTAAATTCTACGTCGTTATCATCACCGACAGAAAAAGAAGCACTACGAACGATTTCGCCATCAACTTCAATCACTTTGTCACGAAGAAGTTTACCGGCTTCTCTACGGGTGATACCTAAAGTGGTACCTAAGAATTTATCAAGCCTCATTGACTGGCTCCGCTACTTACAAATGGGTCGGTATTATAGGAAGCAAATCACACAGATGCATTAAAAACTTTATTTTCCTCAACATTCATACGCTGAGCACTTTGTAATAATGACTGATTTAAAAATAAAAATTGTTAAACTTGATACCATTTTATCAAAAATATGAACATTTCTATGACTCTATTGTCATATATCTGCTAGATTACAAATTAAAAAAACATTCACTCTATGCAAATACAACAACTTACTTACACGTTGTAATCAATAAAGCCTTCAAAGATAAGGGTTTAACTTAGGGACACAGTATGAATATTTCTCTCAGCACACCAACACTTTCTTCGCTAAATAAATTTCTCCAATTAATAGATGAATTGTTTGACTATGAAGCTTTACCTCAAAAAGCAGAACAAACAACACAGGCAGTTAAACAGTTATTAAGCAACCCACAATTAGGTCAGGCATGGTTCATTGAAGTCGAACAGCATGGTACGAAGTATATCGCTGGCCATATTATCGTCAGTTATAGCTTTAGTCTTGAGCATGGCGGCAAAATTGGCTTAATCGATCAGTTCTATTTGAAATCAGAGTGGCGTCAACATGGTATCGGTACTGAATTATTGCCACAGCTAGAAACATTAGTGATTCAAGATGGTGTTAAAGCATTATCACTCGAAGTAAATATAGGTAATGCTGGAGCGCGTAATTTCTATGAAAAGCATGGTTTTACACCTCGCCGACAGTTTTGCATGATGACAAAAAGCCTTACTGAATCCCATATTCCTGTTACTGCTATCTCATAGTTAGACCGAGTAATAATAATAAATCTGCATTTAAGCCTTGTTTTGACAAGGCTTTTTTCGTTATAACTAGAGTGTCACTTTACGGCTAGCTATAACAATCATTGTTTTTGCTCGCTGGTTTATATAAAGGAAAATAGGAATGCTAATAAGTATAATTGTCTTTGTGGTACTGATTGCAGTGTTATATATAGCAATGCGTAACAGCCTCATCGGTAAAAAAAATCAAGTGGCTAACGCAGAAGCAAGTATCGATGTCATGCTTAAAAAACGGTTTGATTTATTACCTAATTTAATCGAGACCACCAAAGCTTATATGAAACATGAACAATCCGTGCTTGTCGAACTCACCGCATTACGTCAACAATCACACCCAATTGAATCAGCCAATAAACCTCAACTAGATAAACAACTTTCTGCTGCTGTTTCTCACTTTAAAGTCGCAGTCGAAGCCTACCCTGAACTTAAAGCTAATCAAAATATAGAATTACTCATGCGCTCAATTAACGAAACAGAAGAGCAAATATCTGCGGCACGACGGAGTTTTAATGCGGCAGTAACACGCTATAACAACGGTATTGAAATGTTCCCATCAAGTATCATTGCTCAGCAAATGCAGCTAACAGCATTACCTTTATTTGAAATTGCTGACACTGAACGTGCCAACATTGATGCTGCGCGTTTATTTAAGCAATAGGACATGATCGCCCATGGATAGTAAGCTTACTGTACTTTATGAAACGCATCTAAAACCACAACTTGAAGCGCTTGATCATGATCGTAAAAATGTTATCAAACAATATTGGCTATCATTAGGGGTTGGAATCGGCTTTCCTGCAACCGTTATCCCGTTAAGTTTTATGTATGATTTACAAGCCTTTGGTATTATTTTTTCGATTATTGTTGCGATAGTTATGCATCGTTTATATAGCAAACGTTGGGATCAATATAAAAAAGATTATAAACATAAAATCGTCACCAAGCTCATTAGCTCAATTGATAGTAGCTTTAGCTATCAACCAACTCAATGTATTGATAAACAAGACTACAAAAACAGTGCCCTCTTTGGGCGTCAATATGATCGTTATCGCGGTGAAGATTTAATTGAAGGTCAAATAGATAAAACCCATTTGCGCTTTTCTGAGTTACATACAGAGTATAAAACGCAAAGTCGCGATAATAGCGGCAAAAACCAAGATCAATGGCACACTATTTTTAAAGGGCTTTTTTTCATTGCTGATGCAAATAAGCATTTTTCTGGTCAAACAACCATTATGCCTAATAACCACAGCATTTTTTCTGCTATGGGGCAAAAGCTATCAGATATTTTCACTAATAACCAACAACTAGTTATTCTTGAGGATCCTGAATTTTCGAAACTTTTTAATGTTTATAGTAACGATCAAGTCGAAGCTCGTTATCTACTCTCACCAGCAATGATACAACGACTGATTAATTTCAGTAATCGCTCTGAACATGCCATTGCCTTTTCATTTGTTAACGATCATCTCTATATTGCAATTTCAAGCTCAAAAAACTACTTTGAACCTAAGTTGTTTCAGCAGGCAGACTCTTTAGCCTTTATTGCATCGATTTATTATGATCTTCAGTTTGTGATCAATATCGTTGATGAATTAGATCTCAATACACGAATATGGACCAAACCTTAGGCTAAACCGTAGCCGAATTTTGCCTCACAACCGTTGCATCACAACCATAAAAAAACGGAAGCTCTTGAGCTTCCGTTTTTTAACAACTTATATTGTAACTAATCGTCTAATTTGCCAAAAATGTCGCTTCCAAAAAATATGATGTAAATTTGAAATAGACACCCCTCGCGAACTAGCAGAGTTCATAAAATCTCCATGAGAGAGATAAATACCAACATGTCGCTCATTATGGCCTGTTTTAAAGAAGACTAAATCCCCTAACTTGGCTTGATCTTTACGAACTCGTCGCCCTAGTTTTACCTGCCCTAACGTTGTTCTAGGCAAATAACGATGAAAAACTTGACGATACATTTTCATTACAAATGCTGAACAATCAATCCCTCGATGGCTTGAACCACCAAAATGGTAAGGCGTTCCCTTCCAGCCATAATATGCATGAAAAATTTTATGTCTAACCAAGCGTACATGACGCAATTCTTGTAGCTTTGTTAAGTGATGCTTCTTATACACATGCTTTATATGATGTGCATGGTGTATCAAATGTCCTTGATGCTTATGTGAGTAATGACGATAAATACGAGTATGGTGCACTTTCGTATGAGCAGTCGTTTTTGTTGTCGAAGCCGCGGCATACCATGATAAAAATGCCGATAAAATAATAATAATTCTAAAAATATAAAGCATTGGTCGTAATTTTTTAATTATAAGTAAAAATCATAGCTAAGTTACAATGTAACATTATTATTAATAACTATATGACTATATTTGTGCAATATATAAATTCAATAACAACACATTGAACAATGCTGAATAGCTGAATATCTTCTTGACAGGTTAACATTATGATATTTGCTATCACTCATAATATAAATGACACATTAATCTACTAGCCTATCGGTCTCGATATATACCAATTAGGAATAGGCTTAACCAATGCGCAATTCGTTTTCTATCGCTTCTTTGCTATTAGTACTGAGTAGCTCCTCAGCATTTGCCGCAGACACCCATTGCAATGTAAAACAATACGAGATGGGACTGCGCTATCAACAGCAATCAGCTGAAATTATGGCACTACAATTACAGACTTATAAGTTTGCTCAACAACAGCTTAACGAGAACTTAACCCAAATAAAAACAAATAAAAAAAAGGCCATTATTATCGACCTTGATGAAACGGTATTAGATAACACTCCGCTGCTTGTCAAAGATCTCAATAAATGTCACGACTATACAGAATGGGATACTTGGGGGGATTGGGAAAAAAATGGCAAGCCACACTTAATTCCTGGCGCTAAAGACTTTCTTAATTTTGTAACTAATCAACACATCACTATTTTTTATGTTTCTGATCGTAGCCAAGCAAACAAACAGGCAACTATTCATACGCTTAATCGATTAGGCCTGCCACAAGTTAATAGTGATCATGTCTTATTGGCCAATAAATCAAAACAGCTACGCCGCGAAGATATCAACCGACAATATCAAGTCATCATGTTATTAGGCGATAGTTTAGCTGACTTTGCGGCTGAGTTTAAAACTAAAAAGCCAACCACAGAACAACGTAAGCTGGTTGTTCAGCAACAGCACCACTTTGGCACTCAATGGATTGTGATGCCAAACAGCAGTTATGGTTCATGGTCACAAAGCCAACTGAAAAGCGAATAACATTAAATGGGCGCAATAACTTCTTCTATTGCGCCTTATCTTCCATAATATAAAAACTTACGTTTCTTGATTTTATATGTTTAAGACTAAATCAGTCGCAATTTCTTGCACCGTTTTATTCATTTGCTGAGTATTATTAGTATTTAGATTTTTCATATTAATATTTGATTCAGTCGCTTCAAATATAATAGCTTGATAACGTGCATTACGAACTTGAGTCATATCAACAATAGCAACGATACGATCTTTGCTGTTATATAAAACAGGTAAGTCAAAATGACCGTCAGCATCAATATCAATCGTTGTCGCAAGTTTAACAAAAGCATCATAAGCTAAATACTGTTGTTGAATCTTAAATGCATGCAACATTGCCGTTTTATTATTAATAACATACTGCTTTAATCGGTATTTAACTCTTAAAGCTGCACCATTAGTCTCACTCTTTGCTAATGATGATAAGGCCTCTTTAACTACGGAATTCCAGCTAGCTTGGTTATATTGATTATTTTTCATTACCGTTTGTAATTGTTGGATCTGTGCAAAATGAATATCAACTAACGGCGTATCAATTATCTTATTCATCATTCCAATGTGATGATTAACCGAAATAAATGAATCAGTGTTACTTATTGCTTCTAATTTTGTAATTTGGCGCTGATGTAATAGATATATTTTAGCGCCATCAAAGTTTGACTCTTTTTTATTTAAGAAACTATTATGGCTTAATGTGTTTTCATCATTACATCCAACGATAAGTATTAATAGTGACAATATTAAGCATGATCGCTTTATTCTTTTATTTAAAAAGTCCATTTATTTATTCTATAAAACATAATTTATGTCAATATGTTACTATGACACCATTAAAAGATGCAACTAATTACTTATTGCTATGACCCTCTGAATATTATTCAACATAATAAAATCAACCTATTGACTTGCTAAACCACTGGTTAAATGTACACTAGTTAAAGTTAATTTGTAGCAGATTTACAATATGTATACTTTACGCCCTTACCAACAAGACAGTGTTAACGCTACCCTACATTATTTTCGTAAACATAACTCTCCCGCCGTACTTGCATTACCAACAGGGGCTGGTAAAAGTCTCGTCGTCGCTGAATTAGCCCGTATTGCTCGTGGCCGCGTTTTAGTGCTAACTCATGTAAAAGAATTAGTTGAACAAAACCACGCAAAGTATGAAAGTTATGGTCTTAAAGCCGCTATATTTTCCGCCGGTTTAGGCCGAAAAGAAACCGATCAGCAGGTCGTTTTTGCTTCTGTACAATCAATGGCAAATAGCCTCGAAAAATTTAAAGAACAATTCTCTTTATTAGTTATCGATGAATGTCACCGTGTGCCTGATGATGAAAACAGCGCTTATCGTAAAGTCATTAAACACGTACAAACTGTCAATCCAAATATCAAAGTGCTTGGGCTAACAGCCACACCTTATCGATTAGGCATGGGCTGGATTTACAAATACCACACTCGAGGCCAAGTCAAAACTGAATCAGAACGTTTTTTTCGTGATTGTATTTTCGAATTACCCATCCGCTATTTACTTGATGAAGGCTTTTTAACTGAGCCAAAAGTTATGGATATGGCAGTATTAGGCTATGATTTCTCATCACTAACACCGTCAAATACTGGTCATTATAAAGAAGCAGATCTTGATAGTGTAATAGAACAATCAGCTCGAGCGACACCAATGATCATCGATCAAGTAATTGATTATGCAAAAGATCGCCGTGGGATCATGATTTTTGCTTCAACCGTTAATCATGCTCAAGAAATCATGGGATACCTTGCTTATGAAAATGCGGCACTTGTCATCGGCGATACACCTCTTGATGAACGAGATCGAATCATTAATGATTTTAAAGCACAAAAAATCAAATACTTGGTTAACGTATCTGTATTAACCACCGGGTTTGACGCACCTCATGTCGATTTAATCGCCGTGCTACGCCCGACAGAATCAATTAGCCTTTATCAACAAATCGTTGGCCGTGGTTTGCGCTTATTTGAAGGTAAAAAAGACTGCCTGATTCTTGAATATGCGGGTAACTGTTACGATCTCTACCAACCAGAAGTCGGCGATCCTAAACCCAATAGCGACAGTGAAGTGGTGATGGTTCCCTGCCCTGCCTGCGGTTTCAATAATAGCTTTTGGGGCAAACTTGATCCTGCAGGTTTTCTGGTTGAGCACTACGGTCGTCGTTGCCAAGGCTATTTTAAAGATGATGACACTGGCGAGCGTGAAGAATGTGGTTACCGTTTCCGCGCTAAATATTGTGAAGAATGCGGCGCTGATAACGATATTGCTGCTCGGCGTTGCCATCAATGTGATGCTGTCATGGTGGATCCTGATAAGAAACTACGTGAAGCATTAAAACTGAAAGACGCCATGATCATGAAGTGTACCGACATGCGCCTAGAGCCAGGTAAAAACAAGTTTGGTAAACCGCAACTTAAAGTAGTTTATATTAGCGATGAAGGCAACGAGATTAATGAGATTTGGCAGTTATCAACCAAAACCCAAAAGAATGATTTTCTAACTAAGTTTATTAATCCGCACTTAGTCGATAGACATCGTCCATTTACTGATACCGCTCCGACAAAAGTGGCAAATAATGGGCATCGATTACGACCACCAGAAGTTATTATTGCCCGCAAAAGTGGCCGCTTCTGGGCGATTCGAGATAAGTTGTTCGATTTGGATCAGTACCAGAAATAAACAATAAAATCATTCAAAACACAATAAGAGATGTTACTCGTTAGCCTCTCTTATTTTACTTAACGCTGCTTCTATCATTTATCTTTTGTCAATATTAAACAATTTGCATCTTCTTTATCGTTCAATAAATCATCACAACTTGCTTTAGATAGGCGCTGTATACATGTAACAGCATCATCATGAATATCGGGGTTATGCTCTATATAATGATGATAGTGACTTTTCATCGAATCGCATTTTTTATCAAATGCTTCAACAATCAATGCCTTGCCTTTATCATCAACTTTTTGCTTCATTTCTAAATGTTCAATGGTGCACTTTTTTAAATTATCACACATAGCGGAAATAGCATTATCCATCGGTTTTGCTGCAAACACTTGCAAGGATCCTAATATCAGCACAGAGATAAGTGATATTTGTAACATATAAACCTCTAGCATTAATCTGAATAATTACAGTCTAGACGCTTATTCTTATGATTTACGCTTATATTGCAAAAAAGATTTCTGGACAGCTATATATTTTAACTAACCCCTAAGAAATAAACCATTCCACCAGCAACAGACTCTTTTACTGTAAAAAATACCACTTCTTAATATAATTTATTGGTTGAAATGCAATATTATAGTTCTTTTGGATTTTACTTTAGCCGCTCCACCCAGCGTGGGAACTCATTCAAGTAAATCATGGCTGCACCTGATCCTTTGGTTGATACGTCATAGATTTTATTATCAACCACAACACTCATTTTATGAGCATTTTTGATTATACTCATTACGTTTATATCAAGCTGTGAATCACTGATAAAATTGTTATCAACAATTAACTTTGCATCTTTACCATCAACATCATAAGTTAGCCAACCTGTGGCTTCATTCGCTTCAAAAGTCAGTATTTTTCGAGTACCTGTTACTTCCACATATGCCATTTTACCAACATAACTTCCTGAGCCTTGTGGGTATGATTGAACAACCGTGTAATCACCAAAGGTTTTAATTGTCGATATATCCCAATCTTTATCATCATCGCAACGAGGCAGATTAATCATATGACGAAGCTTATCGGTTAATAACCAAATTCCACAGCGATCACCTTTAAAATAAAGGTAATTATTTTTAATCCCAATATCTTCGAGATCAATATTTGGAAAATTTATTTCAGAACAGTCATTATCGTTAAGCGCATAAAGGTAGGTACTACAGCCTCGAGAACCACAGTAGATAGATGAAGAATGTTGTACAGCTAAATAATATTTACCATGTATATCAAACAACCATTGATATAAAGAAGGCTCAACTGTTGTTAGTCCCTCTTTAATTGCTTGATTGGTTTCTTTAATAAACGCATTTGCTGATTTTTTAATTAATGGGCAAAGATTATGCGCTTGCTTTAAATCAAGTATTGTTGGACTAACCCAAGTAATATCATTGTTGGCAGCGATTGCCCCCTTAATAGAGAATAACAATGCTGCACAACAACATAGTGTAACGACGGTTCTGTTTTTCATTATTAACTCTTAGTCATTACGCCATTTAATTTGAAACTCGATTTCTTCTTCATTCCCTTCACGCTCATGCTCTACACTATATTCAGCACCAACAGGTACGTAAATGCGCTCACCTGCAATTTGAATATCAAACCGAGTACCGTTTTCTACAGCATCTGCTAAACGACGCAACTTGGCAGCAAACTCAGCATTTGAATATTGTTTTTCAATGTCTCTTTGTTTTTTGTCTGTCATTTTCAGTCCTTTTGAAAGATAAGCTCTATGTAAAATCCATCATAATAAAAAACGCTGTTATAAACTGCGACTGGTGTTGATTTTTAGTCACTCTAAAATACTCTTCAATTGCATTAATAATCCAAATTATTGAAAAATAATTACAATTCAATATTGTTCATTGAAAACAAATTATGAAAGTTTTAGCTTAGTAAAAATTATATTTTCCATACTCCCCCTGATGCGAATGCATACTTTACTTGCTCAATACTCTGAGCCACATCATCGGTCGTACAAAGTTAAATCATCAACTAGGCCAAGATAATGAACACAGACAACACTTCAAATAATGCTCCTTTCGGTACTTTGCTAGGTTATGCCCCTGGCGGTATTGCGATTTACTCTTCTGATTACAGCACCATTGATGAAAATGAATACGCAGGTGATTCTGCTATGCGTAGCTATGTGCATGGTGAATACATGGGCTATAAATGGCAATGTGTTGAGTTTGCTCGCCGTTTTTTATATATCAATTACGGGCTGGTATTTACCGATGTCGGTATGGCGTATGAGATTTTTTCGTTGCGTTTCTTACGCCAAGTCGTTAACGATAAAATCTTACCGCTTTATGCATTTGCTAATGGTTCTCGCCAAGCGCCTGTCGCCGGTTCATTGCTAATATGGCAAAAAGGCGGTGAATTTCAAGATACCGGTCACGTGGCAATTATTACTCAAATTATCGATAACAAGGTGATGATCGCAGAGCAAAACGTCACCTTTGAGCCATTGCCATTAGGTCAACAATGGACTCGAGAATTAACCTTACAAGTTGAAAATGGTGACTACACCATAAAAGATACTTTTGATGATTCTGAAATTTTAGGCTGGATGGCTTATAACATTGAGGCACATGACTGTTTACCTCAACCTTCTCCTTCAGCACAGTTGCTGAATATTCAATGTCGTTATCGTGATAACCAAGCACAATTTTCAAGCCCTTGGTTAGATGAAACCGATCCGCTTGAATTAACTTACCAACAAGCGAATAGCAACCAGTTACTTAACGATGATATTTACCGTTATTTCACCATATCTGAAAGCGCTGAGCATGAATTAGCCAAAGCAACCAACGAATTGCATTTAATGTACTTACACGCCACAGATAAAGTACTGCAAGACGATAGCTTGCTTGAACTGTTCGATATTCCGAAAATACTGTGGCCTCGTTTACGGTTATCGTGGCAAAAACACCGCCATAGCATGTTAACGGGTCGCCTTGATTTCTGTATGTCTGAAGATGGCTTAAAGGTATATGAATACAATGCCGATTCAGCATCTTGTCATACAGAAGCGTGTTTGGTCATTCAAAAATGGGCTGAACAAGGGGGAGATATCACTGAAAATAGCCCAGCGGAAGATCTACTTAATGAACTTGCCAGTGTGTGGAAGTACAGCCAAGAATATGATTTTGTTCATATCATGCAAGATGATGATACCGAGGAAGATTACCATGCGTTATTTATGCAAAAAGCATTAACCTTGGCAGGTATTGAAAGCAAAATACTCAAAGGCTTAGATGGCATTCATTGGAACAGTATTGGACAATTAATCGATGACGACCAACGTTTAATTCAATGTGTATGGAAGACATGGGCATGGGAAACTGCAATAGATCAAGTACGCGAAGTCAGCAGCACAGAATATGCTGCAGTGCCTATACACACGGGCTACCCTGATACTAAAGTGCGCTTAATCGATGTGTTACTTCGCCCTGAAATTAAAGTCTTTGAGCCACTATGGACAGTGATCCCAAGTAACAAAGCGATATTACCTGTACTATGGTCATTATTCCCCCACCACCATTATTTATTAAATACCGACTTTACGATCACCGATGAACTTCGAAAAACAGGTTATGCGATAAAACCTATTGCAGGGCGCTGTGGCAGCAATATTGATTTAGTTAGTCATAACGATTCAGTATTAGATACCACCGATGGCAAATTTAATAACCAGAAAAATATCTATCAGCAACTATGGTGTTTACCTAAAGTAGCGAATAAATATATTCAGGTTTGTACCTTTACTGTCGATGGTAATTACGGCGGCGTATGTTTACGTTCAGATGATTCATTAGTGATTAAAAAAGACAGTGATATTGAACCACTAATAGTAATGGAAGATGATGCAGTGCTAAAAAATAGCTAATCATTAAATACCCACAATCAAAAAAGCCGTGTAAATGACTATCAAATAGATATCATCACACGGCTTTGTTTTAACAAATTTACTTTGTTAATTTATTAAAAATCGTAGTTAACGTTTATACCGAAATTACGTCCAGGTTGGCTACGTCGCTCAATACCATTCGTGGTCTTGTTAGCCCCAGCCATATCTTGATACTGCCAGTATTCTTTATCTAGCGCATTAAACAGGCCTGCTCGTACAATCATGTCTTTTACCGGATGGTAATAAGTCGTTAAGTCCACTACTGTGTAGCCTGCTACATTCAGGTTATTTTTATCTTGCCAATTATCTTTAGCCGCTACCATGGTTACATCTAATGCCGTTCCCCATGTTTCATTTGGCGCATCGTAACCAATACCAACCACAGATGTTAATGGTGCAATGGTATCAAGCGTTTTTCCTGTTTGCTTATCTTCACCATCTTGATAAGCAATACTTGCCTTAGCATAAGTACCCATTGGCGCATTGATAACTTCATCAAGCCATAAATTCGCAGATAACTCTGCACCATAAATACGAGCTTTCTCTACATTTTCATTAGTTGTGGTCTTAAAATTATTCACTTCAGTAGTAACTTCTTGAATAAAATTAGAATAATCATTATAGAAAACAGAACCCGTTACATTACCTACATGGTTTTCAGCACGGAAACCTAACTCGTAAGAATTACTTTCTTCAGGTTTAAGATTTGGATTAGAGACAATCTTATAACCATGTGCTCGATTATCTTTATCGTAATACATTTCATACAATGTTGGCGCTCTAAAGCCCTGACTGTATTGAGCATAAGTACTAAATTTATTGGTCCAATGATAAACAGCCCCTAAACGACCGGTAAATGCATCACTGTCATGATCTTTTAAACCAGAAGCTGCATCAGGCTTAGCTTTAAACTCGTCATAACGCACACCTGCGGTAATAACGGCTTTATCATCCAACAAGAAAATTTGATCTTGAATAAATACGCCACGTTTTTCAGATTTTGCTGTTGGAACTTCAGTTGGGCCAGGCTTTGAAGTGCCTTTATCTAAGTTATAGTCGATATAGTTTAGATCAAACTTATCATTAACAACGGTCGCGCCATATGTCAGTTGGTGGCGTGATTGTGCCAACTCAATCGCTTTAGCAAACTGAATATCAAATTGCGTGCTGATATCTTTACCTGCGCGATAACGATTACGATTACCAAGCCTATCAGTATGATCATAATTATCATGCTGGCTACGTTGTTGCTGCCAATTGAGTTGCCATTTCAATGTATCAAACACCGCATTTTCAGCTAACCACTCATGCTCAAAACCGAAGCGTTTGCGAGTGTCTTGATCGTCACCACGAGTTTTAGTGTAAGTAAAGCCGGGCGCTATCGTATAACCATCACGCGATAAAATATCACCATTCGCATTACGCGTGTAATACTCCCCAGTGAAACCAATACGGTTAGCATTGTTTATTTGATAGAAAGCTTTGGCTAATACGTTATGCGATTCAATATTTAATGGATCGGCCGATTTACGCGTAACCCCTTTGCTATCATCATGGGTATTATAAGCATCGGTCTCATGGCCATTACGGTAGGTATAGATGATCATTGTTTCTAAGCCACCGATTTGTTTTGCAGCCTCTACACCTAACTTATATTGGTCATCGGCACTGGCATAACCACTTTTCAATCCTACATGTGATGTTTCACCTTGTAATAAATCTTCAGGGTTTTTGGTACGCATAATCACAGTACCACCTAAAGCATCACTGCCATAAAGTGTCGATGTCGGCCCTTTATTAACTTCAATCGCTGTTAAGGTATCAACTTCATAGTTATTACTATTTTTACGCATCGCGTCTGCGCCAGGATTATAAGATGCAGGTTGTTCAACCCCATCAACTAATACTTTAACGCGACTGCCCTTCATACCTCGAATAGTAATATCTTCCATACCAAATCGACCATGACCATTAACAGATACACCAGGTTCATATTTCAACGCTTGCTTGACGTCTGTAGCGAGGTTTTTATTCATTTGTTCAGACGTTATTTTAGCGACCGAGGCCGGTATATTTTTTATCGCCTCTTCTGTTCGAGTACCTGAAACAACAATTTCATCAAATTGAGAAACGCTATCTTGCGCAAAAAGTGATGGTGAAGAAAATGCCATAACGAGTGAGCTGGCGATAAGTGTCAGTTGCTTATTCATAATTCCCTGCTTTAACAAAAATCCAACGATACGGTTCGATGATGATTATACATGCCGAAATGATAATTACTATCATTATCATTCAATGATTGAGGGTTTTATTTCTAAAAATAAGCAATTGTTTAGCCACATAAAAACTAAGGAAAACGTCGATATATTCACCAATAATATGCTGATATAATAAAAAAACTCATATAAAGCCTAATATGCTTGCATGTCCTTATTGGGGTTGTTAGTATGCGCGCTCGTTTTACGACGCTAAGTAAGGTCGCATTACTTAGTGAATTATTAAATCAAAGAGTATTGATTATGAAATTTAATGCAACTGTACGTACAGACCTTGGTAAAGGTGCGAGCCGCCGCCTACGTCTTTCTGAGCACTTCCCTGCAATCGTTTACGGTGGCGAAGCTGCACCAGTAGCTATCACTCTTAAGCACAGTGATATCATCAACCAAATGGATAAGCCTGAGTTCTACGAAGGTTTTGTTCTTGTAATCGATGGCCAGGAAGTTAAGGTTAAGCCTCAAGACATCCAACGTCACGTGTACAAGCCAAAGGTTGAGCACATGGACTTTAAACGCATCTAATTGCGTGTTCATAAAACTCTTCAAAAAGCACTCTACGGAGTGCTTTTTTTATATCCTATCTTTCTCAATGTCATCAAATATAAATAGTTGTTGAGGTGATTGAACATCGGCTTCTTGAGAGATATTATGCTGTTTTTTACGCCGCATTATCCGCATATACCGCTGCCGACATAATTTTATGACCTTTATTTTTTGATCGGCCGTCATTTGCTGCCAATAAAAACGTTCATCACGACTACGATAGCATCCTTTGCAATAGCCTCGATTATTGACCTGACAACAGCCAACGCAAGGACTGGGCACATCAAAAAAATCCAGTTGCTCCATGTTACTCCACTCTTTAACGATTTCTACTGTGTTTATTGAGCATAATCTATGCTGTCTCAACTGCATTTAAATCGTACAAACTCACTCGCAATGTTAATAATATTGAGTCAATGTGTTTATTAAGGATCTTATTTGTTGTTTTGCTATGTTGATTTTTAGTTACTAGTTCTGCTAAGGTTATTAGCATTATCACGGTAGATAACAATTTATTTATTGATTAAATACATTATTTATCTCTTATATAATTAATGTATTAACTGGAGGGAACCATGGATTTTTTTGTACCATTGGCTAAAGATATTGATCAAGCACAGTCTGTTTACTCATCAATTGCAGAACATGTTTCAGCACCGACACCTACGAATGACAAACGTATTCAAAAGCTAGTTTGGACCCACGAAGGCATTGAATGTATCGGTGAAGTCGGAAAATTACCTCCTGAGATTTTTCGTGCTGATGATGAAATTTTAGCTATTTTTGAGTGTGATAATGTCTATAAAATTTGTACTCAAAACCGCGGTGTTATTAATTTCGACCCAATTCTAGCAACGATTGATACAGTAAAGAGTGTCATTTATTTTGATTAAATAACCGCTGTTAAAATAGAAACGCGCTTAATACAGCGCGTTTTATTTTATTATTAAAAAAGACCTAACTGTGGCGCAGTTATATTCTCAAACGACTTTCCAATAAAGATAAGAATACCATCAGCAACTGGTTTTAATTGTTTCTCTAAATAATGATTATAATCAATAGCACTTTGACGATATTCAACGGGCTCAGCACCTGATGTAGTAAATATATATTCTATCGCACCTTTATTTTGGTACTGTAAGGGCCGTCCTAGTTTGGCATTCATTTCATCCGCAAGTCGTGCTGCACGTACCTGTGGTGGAATATTTTTCTGATAATCGTCTAAATTGCGTCGTAAACGCTTTCGATACACTAATTGATCATCAAATTCCCCAGCCAAGGTACGATTAGTATAGTCACGAATATAATCATCAACATTGAGATCATGAAACACCATTGAATACAGTGTTTGCTGAAAGTGTTGTGCCAATGGTGTCCAATCGGTTCGCACAGTTTCTAAACCTTTAAACACCATTTGTTCAATATCACCCCGCCAGACTAATCCTGCATAGCGTTTTTTACTGCCTGTTTCTTGGCCGCGAATTGTTGGCATTAAGAACTTGTGATAATGAGTTTCATATTCTATTTCAAGGGCTGATACTAACCCATATTGCTGCTGGAGATGCTGCTGCCACCACTGATTGATGTGATCGACTAAAGCATCACCAATGATATTAGCATCTGTTTGAGAATGGCCTTTTTTAAGTGATACAAATGTTGAATCTGTATCGCCATAAATCACTTCGTAACCTTTTGCTTCAATCAACTCACGGGTTAACTTCATAATTTCATGACCACGCATAGTAATTGATGACGCTAAACGATGATCAAAAAAACGACAACCCGATGAACCTAATACACCATAAAACGAGTTCATGATGATCTTAATCGCTTGTGAAAAAGCTTTATCGCCATCGCGTTTAGCACGATCTCGTGCCGCCCATAATGACTCGATCATTTCAGGTAAAAAATGCCGAGTGCGATGAAACTGACCACCTCGAAAACCGCTGATCGCTTGATGATCGGCTTTACCCTCTTCAAGCAGTAAACCCTCAACTAACCCCATAGGATCGATTCTAAACGAGCGAATAATTGACGGATACAGCGACTTAAAATCGAGTACCAATACTGAGTCATAAAGCCCAGGTTTAGAGTCCATCACATAACCGCCAGGGCTGGCTATCCAATTTTCACTTTCTAGGTTAGGCGCGATATACCCCGCTCGATGTAACTGCGGCATATAAAGATTAGTAAATGCGGCAACTGAACCACCAATGCGATCAAGTTCAATCCCTGTAAGACGGCTACGCTCTATGGCAAATTCTAATAAATGAGTATGTTTAAAAATACGCGTAACAAGTTTACAGTCTTGTAAGTTATATCTGGCCAACGATAACTTATCATGCTTAAACATATGGTTAATTTCAGCCATACGATCATGCACATTATGAATCGCTTTACCTTCGCCTAACAATTCTTGTGCGACAGCTTCTAATGACCATGAACGAAAATTGTAAGTCGCTGTCTTTAGCGTATCGATACCATCCATCACCACACGACCAGGAATACTGATAAAACCTTGATTGGCATTTTGGGTTGAGCGGCGGTAATGGGGTGTTTGTTTACCTCGGCCAATACGAAGATTGATCTTATTCCATTCTGCGCGATGCAGTAATAGACGAAAGTCAAAATCAATCACATTCCAACCAATAACAATGTCAGGATCATACTCAATAAACCATGATTCTAATGCCAACAATAATGCTTTTTCGTCTGTTACCCATTCAATAAGTAGCTGATCACTCTCTTGATAATCAGCAGGTTGTTCTCCAACCATGATGACACGGCTATCCATCTCACTGTGCATACCGATTGAATACAAAACCCCTTTTTCTGAACACTCAATATCTAACGATACTAAGCTTAAATCAGGAATGTAATCAGCAGCTTTAGCTTTGGCACACAATACATCGTGGTAGCCATTACGTGATTTGACATCGCCGGTAAATATTAAGCCACCGCGAATAAAACGCTCCATCAAAAAGCGATCAGCTAATCGAATATCCGCTTCAAACGGCTTAATACCCTCAGCCTGCAAACATTTACTGATAGTAAGGTTGTCTCGAATCGTATCGCTATAGCAGCCCACGACTTGTTGCTGTTGAAATGTTTTAAGGGTTAATGGTTTCCATTGCACCGCAATATTAGCCGCACGAATAATTTCCATAGCTTGCTGCTGCTGACTAGCGCAGAGAAAAAGAACCGGTTTATCACCTACAATCGATAATCGATAAGGACCGGTGGCCGTTTTCACCCACAGAACAATTTCCGTTTGTCCTTTAATATCTCGACTTTGACGAGTTAATACAAACCCAGTTGAATGTGACTGCAAAGAAACCTCAATTTACTTTAATATGACAATAACGGCGTTAACCTATTTTGCGCTCAATGTGATTAAACTCATTCACAATCCATCCGCCCCATTGTGATAACAAAAATAAAGAGGCTTTTTTAGGCACTACCGGACCATTAATTAGTACAAATAATCGTTCAATCTCGGTTGTTTTATCAGGATAAACTGTTAAGAAATAATCTGCGCACTGTTGATCGGTATACGCCCAGCCATCAATACGACATGCAACTAACATAAAGCAGCTTCTGAGCATTTTCTTACCCGCTCGGCGACAATAACGTTGATAGTCCGTCATGCTGGTTGTGCGTCTAATTTGCTGCTGCATCGTCTCTAAAAAAACGGCTATATCATCGTTAAAGACTTTTGCAATTTCCCAACATGGCTCAAAATAACCAAATTGTTCACTAAGGTTACTACCGTATAAACAGACACTGCAATGTTTTAGCCAAAACCCCCACTTAAAGATTGCGGTAATAGAAAGTACTTCATCAAGTAGTAACCATGTAATATCAACATTAGTAATAACAGGATAATGCTGCTGTAATTTCTGACACACAACAGCGATACGGTGTTGTTCTACCGCTGTTAGTGGCGTAGTTATCACCACTGTCAGGTTAAGATCACAACATCCCTTTGTTGCCTGCCGATAAGCGATACTGCCATTTAGATAAATACTATGTAATGCCTCCACTTGCGACTGTAAATCGGTTACGGCCGCCACCAGCAATGGCATAAAATCTAATTGAAAAGCGGTTTGATTATCCAAACAAGGTAAAAACTTAGCCACAACACCTACTCATTACATAACTCACCTATATTAATGACAATATTAACGACAATTATTGTCTTTTTTGTCATTAACTTACCCTATAAAACCTATTTTTTTCGACACCCTAACGATACCAAATGCATTAGAATCAACCATTGTCGCTAAATATCGCATATTCCAAGGGTTTCGGTATAATAACACCACTACACATAGATAGAGATCAATCAGTATCATGGAAACAGAAAACCTTATTTCATACGATGATGTTATTGACGTTGCATACGATATTTTTCTAGAAATGGCAGCAGATAACTTAGAGCCAGCAGACGTATTATTATTTACGATGCAATTTGATGATCGTGGCGCCGCTGAAGTTGTTGAAACCCGTGATGATTGGGAAGAACATCTTGCTTGTGAAATTGATAAAGATCTTTACGCGGAAGTGTGTGTTGGTCTAGTCAACGAAGAAAACGACGAACTCGATGATGTTTTCGCTCGTTTACTGATCAGCCGCGATCCTGAGAACAAAGGCTGTCATATTTTATGGAAGCGTGACTAAGTTCAACTGCTGCTCCATATAAAAAGGCGCGGAATATACTATCAACGAGAAATTCGCTCGTTTGACCGTTATATTCCGCGCCTTTTGTTTACTTTGTTATAACCAACAATAGCGTTTTTATCGGGCTAAAATAGTCGTATCTTGGTTACTGTAACGGATCCACCACAAACTCATCACCACAATAATGGCCATCACCGTCATCACAACACCTAAGCTGAATTGGTTTTGTGCGCTCATAAATGATGCCGCTAATGTTGCAGCGCCAGCACCGACATTTTGTAATCCGCCAAGTACAGCGCCAGCAGTGCCTGCATGATTAGGAAAAGGTTGCACTGCGGCAGTCGTTGCAACTGGCGCTAACATACCGGTGCCAACAAAGTACAAAAATGCACCGCCAATTAAACTGGTAATGGTTACTAAGCCAGCAAAACCAGGAATAATAATCGTCACCGCACCTAATACCAATGCAATCATGCCGATAACCAATACGCGATCAAGACCTAAACGTCGAACTAAACGGCCTGATAACCATGCTCCACCTAGGTAACCTGGCAATGGTAAAATAAATAACCAACTCACAGTGATTGGGTCTAATTTCAATACACTACCAAGTAATACCCCTGCCGATGCTTCAAACACAGCAATACCTGCAAATGTTGCGATTAAGCAAATAACATAGCCTTGAAAACGACGGTTACTTAATACATAACGGTAGCTCACCAACACTCGCTCTGCATGACGTTTTTCTGGTGGCAATGTTTCGCTAAAATATTTCATCATTGCAACAGTAACAACAGCACCAAACACGAGTAGAAATCCATAAACTGATTCCCAGCCTAAATGTTTAGCAAGATAGCCGCCCAACACCGGCGCGATCAGTGGAGATAAAATAACCCCCATACTAATTAAACTATTCGCTTGGTGTAAATCATCACCATCATAGCTATCGCGCGGAACAGTACGGCACATTGCGCCACTACAACCTGTACCACAACCTTGAATAAAGGTCGCAACTAAAAACCAATGAAAGTTTGATGACAGTAATGTGCCAATAGTACCAATAAGAAAAATAACCATACCCGAAATAATCACTGGGCGACGGCCAATACGATCAGATAATGGACCATAAATAAACTGTGATAACCCATAAGGAATAAGGTATACAGCCATTACTGCTTGTAAATATGCGGATTTAACAGAGAAAAACGTAGCCATGTCAGGAATTGCTGGCACATACATTGTTTGTGTCATTTGCCCAACAGCAACCAAAATAATGAGTAATAATAATAATTTACTCATGTTATTAGCCGAAGATTGCTTAATCACAACCATCACCCTCAAAAAAGATTAATATTGTTAGTTAATTATTAATAATCAACATATTAAATAAGAAGAAAAATATAGAATAGAGTATCTCTGCTATCAAATACGAAGCGGGTTCGTTTAAATAGTATCTATGCCTGTAAAATCAGCGCAAATAGTAATCTTCTGCTTAATAACTAACAAGTGAATATTGTCCTTCACGCACGATTGTTTATTATCAATTGCATTAGAAAAACTAATGGTGAATAAATGGCAGGAATAACCGTCATTTTTAATCAAAAAAAAACCCGTAGTATTTTTTATAATAAAAATACTACGGGGCTATTTAAAGCTATCACAGTTAGTCAAACTTTAAGCGGTGTTTACCGTGTGAAGCCTTCACTTTCAAATAATTTTCATTACCATCTTTAACATGTGCTTTAGTTCCAACAACTTCAACAATATTGATGCCATTTTGTTCTAAATCACAAATCTTTTTAGGATTATTGGTTACTAAACGTATTTCATTTATCCCTAATGCGTTCAACATTTGAGCCGCTTCAGAGAATTCACGTAAGTCATCACCAAAACCAAGATGGTTATTAGCCTCATAGGTATTCATACCTTGGCTCTGTAATTCATAAGCATCAATTTTATTATATAAACCAATGCCACGCCCTTCTTGACGTAAATAAAGGATAATGCCGCCAACACTGCCCATTTTTTCGATAGTTTCATCAAGCTGCTCACCGCAATCACAACGCGAAGAATGAAACACATCGCCCGTTAAACATTCAGAATGCATACGAACCAGAGGAGCTAGCGTTTTATCTGCACCTTTAAAAATAATAGCAACGTGCTCTTTGCCTGATTCAAGACCATTGAACGAAAGCAATTCTGCGGGGATATTGCTGTTAAGACCTACTTTAAAAGGCACTCTTGCCCTAACATTTACCATATTTTTCCTAAGCACTGCTTCATGTCCCTGTTGTAAAGGGGCATTTGATTATGACTAAATAATACCGAAATTAGGGTACTAACAACAACTATATCAAAAATCGTTTAGGATCATTAATCCACATCAATTTTGAATGCGTTACATTACCACTTAGTGCCACAAATATAAATGTTATATTATAACATTTTGTATCGATAAACTGCATTTTCACAAATAAGTGATAAAATAAATGCACCTTTCTTATTGGCTTTATATCTGCCTTTACAGCGTATCGGATAACGCAATAAGCTGTTCTAGAATATGTTCACCATCAACACGTAAGCCATTGTGTTCATATTGATTGGTCTGCCATGATTTAGCATTTGCTAATAAGGCCAGCGTTTCACAACTATACTGATACTCAACATACATGTCTTCAACATACACTGCGGCAGCAACAGGCACGCTATTATTGGCTAACTGTTGCGCACAATATAACTGCGGCCAATCGTTTTTTTGTGCGAGTAAATGGGCAGCTTCACGTAGTGGTTGTAAGCACGTCATTTGATCAAACATCCACGGATAAACCATTTCACCAGTAAAACTCACATCTTTGCCCGTTTGATATTGATATTGTGGGTATTGAGAACGGACCCTTTCAGCTGACCACTCAGAAGCTTGTTGTTGACAATATATCGACTCATGCAAAATGGCATAAATAGGATTGGTCTGATAACTCTGCTGATTCAGCATGGTATTTAGAAAGTTATAACTCAGTTGTTGTTGTCCCTCGACGTCAACAAATGCATCTTCTAACGCATAATACATCGCGAGATCCCCCCCTGTTCCTCCTAATGCTATACCCCATGTCTGGAATTGCTCAACTGTGAATAATTGTCCATTTGGCAAATACGTTTGATTGTTTGAAAGATATTCAGCAATCGCATTACACTGTTGCTGTGCGCCAGCAAAACGCTGAAAAAATGCTTTATTCTTATCAGCAACTCTTTTATAAGTCGCTTGATACACTTCATCAGCGGTTGCTGTTATTGATGGTATGCCACCGGTAATAAAAACGCGTGACAAGCTTTGTGGATAAAAAGACAAATAATGTAATGCACAGAAGCCACCGAAACTTTGTCCTAGTAACGCCCACTGTTTAATGCCCAGATGCTGGCGTAATTGCTCTGCATCTCGAACAATATTATCAGCTCGAAAGTGGGTTAAGTATTCAGCTTGTTGCTGAGCCGATTTTGCCGCTAACGTTTGGTGAGAAATAGCACTACTTGCGCCAGTACCGCGTTGATCAAGTAAAAGTACACGATAATATTTTAATGCTGTTTTTAGCCAACCACTATTAGCATCTGGTCGTGGTGCAGCAAAGCCAGGACCGCCTTGCAAATACACTAACCAAGGTAAATGTTTATCAAGGTTTGATTTATGAACGACTTCTCGCGCATAAATCGTCAATGAACCGTCGGTTATTTGTTCATAATTAATTGGAACATTAATATTTATATTTCGAAAACAAAGTTGATCACTATAAATAAAGTCTTGCAATGTCATTCTCCAACGAGTTAATAAAAACAATTCTCATTTAATATTGATTAAATAATAATAGATTTAAACTTAATATTGTTACATCTGTTTTGTCAACATTAGAGAACAAAATAAAATTATTTAAATATCAAAATGTTAACTAAAAAAACAACATATAAAATACATGAATTAATAATAAGAATAATTATCAGTTAATGATTTCATAATTGAAATCTTTTTTCCAAAATTTAAATAACCTTGAATACAAAAAAAAGCGTATATTTATTCTATTAGCAAAATAGATAATAAAATCAGTTTTGTTGCTATAAAGTATCATTTGATATTTATCTTTATAGCGGGAGATGATGTTCCTCCTTTAACCGCCTTATTGAATTTCTTTAAGGATAATGACGTCTGACAACATTCGGCTTTTAATGGTCGAGGACCGTGTTATTTCTCTGTTGAATATCTGACGATATTCGTTCCGAACACGTCGCGTTGTTAACGTATATAGTCCTCGTCACATTATCTGCACGATAACGAATTATCAATTCTACACTGCTAATAGTAATACGCTAATGCATACCTTTTGTATTATCTTATTGCCTAACTGCGGTGTCTATGAGGCAGAGCAATGCAATACTCAAGTGAAGTTCAAAACATGTGTCCTATCTCTCGTGGTCCAATGCACGAGTCAGCGCCAATTCCAGTAGAAGGTCGCTGGGTTAGCCCTAAAGATGTTATTGCTATTTCTGGTGTAAGCCACGGTGTTGGTGCTTGTGCTCCACAACAAGGCGCAGCAAAATTAACACTTAACGTTAAAAACGGCATCATCGAAGAAGCACTAATCGAGACTATCGGTTGTTCTGGTATGACTCACTCTGCAGCAATGGCTTCAGAAATCATCACTGGTAAAACAATCCTTGAAGCATTAAACACTGACCTTGTGTGTGATGCTATCAACGTTGCAATGCGTGAAATCTTCCTTCAGTACGTTTACGGCCGTACTCAAACTGCATTTTCTTTAGACGGCTTACCTATCGGTGCTGGTCTTGAAGATCTAGGTAAAGGTTTACGTAGCCAAGTAGGTACACACTACGGTACACGTGAAAAAGGCCCTCGTTACATGGAGATGGCTGAAGGTTACGTAACTAAAATTGCACTAGATGACAACGACGAAATCATTGGCTACCGTTTTGTAAACGTAGGCAAGATGATGGAATCTATCGGTAAAGGTGTTCCAGCAGCAGATGCGATGGAACAAGCAATGGGTCAATACGGTCGCTTTGATGAAGCCGTTCGTACTATCGATCCTCGTCACGAGTAATCATAGACCTATATCACACAAGTAAATGGCGCGTTTATTTTAACTTCTTAAGAGTTACAGCGTCACTGAAATTGTTTTTACCGAATTAGAGGAAACTCCATCATGGCTGCATTATTTGAAAGTTTTGATCGTCGTATTGCAAAAATTACTCCAGTACTAGAACAGTACGGTTTCGCTTCACTAGAAGAAGCTCGTGATTTCTGTAATGAAAATGGTGTTGATGCATACAACATCGTTAAAGAAACACAACCTATCGCATTTGAAAACGCATCTTGGGCTTACGTTTTAGGTACAGCTATTGCACTTAAAGAAGGCGCAAAAACAGCGGCTGACGCTGCTGAATTCCTAGGTCAAGGCCTACAAGCTTTCTGTATCCCTGGTTCTGTTGCTGATCAACGTCAAGTTGGTATTGGTCACGGACGTCTAGGCGCTCGTCTACTAAGTAACGAAACACAATGTTTCGCATTCCTTGCTGGTCACGAATCATTTGCAGCAGCTGAAGGCGCAATCAAAATTGCCCTAAACGCTAACAAAGTACGTACTAACCCACTACGCGTTATTCTTAACGGTCTTGGTAAAGATGCTGCATACCTAATCGCACGTATCAACGGCTTTAACTACGTTGAAACTAAATTCGATTACGTTACTGGTGAACTAAACGTTGTTTCTGAGCGTCGTTTCTCTAAAACACAACGTGGTGACATCAACTGTTACGGTTCTGATGATGTACGTGAAGGTGTTGCAATTATGCACCGTGAAAACGTAGATATCTCTATCACTGGTAACTCAACTAACCCAACACGTTTCCAACACCCTGTTGCTGGTACGTACAAGAAAGAACGTCTAGAAGCAGGTCAAGCATACTTCTCAGTAGCATCAGGCGGCGGTACTGGTCGTACACTTCACCCTGATAACGTTGCTGCAGGTCCAGCATCTTACGGTCTTACTGATACTATGGGTCGTATGCACTCTGACGCTCAGTTTGCAGGTTCTTCATCTGTACCAGCTCACGTTGAGATGATGGGCCTTATTGGTATGGGTAACAACCCAATGGTTGGTGCAACTGTTGCTGTTGCTGTTGCTATCGAGCAAGCGGCTAAGTAAGCTCAAAAAGTTTATCTTCAAATAACGAAAAAGGCGCGAGATTAGACACTCGCGCCTTTATTTGTTTGTCTTAATTGTTATTTCTGCAAAATACTCTAGAATCTTTCCCCATCGCAAATTCTTGATCATGCTTATCCCTATAAAACACTCTGTCTTCAGGGTATAATCAATAAAGAATCAAGTTAGTCTTATATATGTTACACAGCACCATGCTGTTACAGATAAAGTAAAGGAAATATCATGATCCAAGTTGTAGGTCACAAAAACCCAGATAGTGACAGCATTTGTTCTGCACTAGTTTGTACAGCATTTCTAAAAGCTCGTGGTCTTGAAGCAACAGCAATCCGTCAAGGCGAAATGAACCGTGAAACACTACACATCCTTGAGATGGCTGGTGTTACGGCTCCTGAGCTACGTACAAGCGTTGCTGGCGAGAAAGTATGGTTAGTTGACTACTCAGATCTTGCTCAAGCACCTGATGATCTTGCTGACGCAGAAGTTGTAGGTATTGTTGACCACCACCGTCTAGGTGATGTAATGACAATTAACCCAATGGAAGCATGGATCTGGCCTGTAGGCTGTACATGTACAGTGCTATTCAACTTATTCAAGATTGAAGGTCACGAGATCACACGTGAACTAGCAGTACTTATGATGTCAGCGATCCTATCTGATACTGTAGGTTTTGCTTCTCCAACATGTACTCAAAAAGACAAAGATGCAGTACATGAGCTTGCTCAAATTGCTGATGTGCAAGATCTAGAAGCATTTATCAAGGCGCTTCTTATTGCTAAAACCGATATCGAAGGTTTAACAGCAGCACAACTTGTTGAGAAAGACCTTAAGGGCTACCCTTTCAACGATCGTGACGTTGTTGTTGGCCAAATCGAACTTGCTACACTTGAGCAAGTTGATAGCATGATTGAAGAGCTTCAAGCCGATCTTCAGCGTCGTTGTGACGAAGAAGGTCTTGGTATGGCGGCATTGATGTTAACAGACATCACAACTAGCACTACACGCCTACTTTACACTGGTGATTGGAATCACATCTTAGATGAGCATGCAAAAGACGGTATGCTGATGATGGAAAATACACTGAGCCGTAAGAAGCAAGGCTGGCCTTGGCTACAAACAGTACTTGCAAAGTAAATAATCACCACGATTATTGAGAATAAAGGTCCTTTTGAAGGGCCTTTTTTTTGGTCAAAATCCGCAGTAAACATCAATTAAAATGCAGTGAAC
Source organism: Photobacterium sp. Alg240-V54 (assembly GCF_900537155.1). NCBI lineage: Bacteria > Pseudomonadati > Pseudomonadota > Gammaproteobacteria > Vibrionales > Vibrionaceae > Photobacterium > Photobacterium sp. Alg240-V54. Next base: position 195,726 of record NZ_UNRL01000004.1, on the reverse strand, counting down.
GTCGTCTAATATGTAAAACTTCATCACTTACATCGTCAAAATTAGAGTAAATACTTTAACATTTTTATCAATCAAAACTTATCTATAACCCATCAATATGAACAAAGTATAACCAAACAAACCATTTTATTGTGATATTTGTCCATCTTTGCTTATTATTCCCTTGAGGTATAACTATACTTCCCTCTCTTAAAAATCCTACCGTCATTGACGGGTGAAACAGCAAGAAGCTACTCGCAATTATAGAGAGACAGCATAATGTCCATTAATAAAAATAATATTGCCTTAATTATTACCGCAATAATTTCCTGCCAAGCGCATGCCGCTGGCTATCAAGTATCAGAACATTCAGCAGCAGGTCTTGGACGAGCTTATGCAGGTGATGCCGCTGTCGCAGATACGGCAGCTGTTCTAGCGCGTAACCCCGCCGCTATGACCTTATTTAAACACGCTGAAATATCAGGTGTTGCCAGTGTTATCAACCCATCAATTGATATTGATGATCACACTCATAATGAAACAGCAAAAGATATTTCACCAGTCAGCTTTGTACCTGCGGCATACTACATCCAACCGCTTAATGACAAAACCGCGGTTGGTTTAGCCATTTTCAGTAATTATGGCGTGACAACCGATTATCCAAAAGCAATGCAAGCAGGCAGTTTAGCGGGTAAAACATCATTAGAAACGGTTAACTTCAACCCTAATATTGCTTATCGTCTATCACCACAATTAAGCATTGGTGGCGGTGTTAGCCTTGTTTATGGTACCGCAGAATTTGACCGTCGTTTAGGCTCTTTATCTTACGCAGCACCAAGTCATAACCTTATCGATATGAAAGGCACAAGTTGGGGCTGGGGCTGGAATATTGGTGCGTTATATGAACTCGATAATAACAACCGTTTTGGATTAAGCTACCGCTCACAAGTTGATCTCAATTTTAATGGCCATTTTACTGACTACTTGGGCCAAGCAACATCCAAACCCAATCAAACTGTTGCAGCAAATCTTAAGCTACCACTGCCAGCGATTGCTGAGTTTTCAGGCTTCCACCAGCTAAACCCACAATGGGCTATTAGCTATAGTGTCCAATGGACGCAATACAATAAATTCAAACAAATTAAAGCGACCAGCTCTGAATGTGCTAATGGCAGCTGTTTTATTAAGAAAGAAAGCTTTAAAGATACTTATCGTTGGGCAATCGGTACAACTTACACCCTCAATCCAACTTGGACATTACGCTATGGCTTTGCCATTGATCAGCAAGCGGGACAAGCAACACTGAGTATTCCAGATACCGACCGTTATTGGTATTCAGCAGGTGCGACTTACCATTACAGCCCTGCACTTTCTGTTGATCTTGGTGTGACTTATATTCACAGTAAAAAAGCTGATTTTATCGAGCAAACACCCGTCGGTGAGAAAGACAGCTTAACGTCATCAGGTAAAGCTTACCTAGCCGCCGCTCAAGTTAATTACCGCTTTTAATGCGAAATAAACTATAAACTCATTAGGAATCACAATGAAAATACGTTCTATCGCATTATTAGTCACCTCTGCGCTAACTTTAATAGCATGTAAAGGTAACGGAAGTTTAGAGAATCAATCACCGATTGATCCAAATATTGCAGCAAGTTTAAAAGCAGAAACAAAGATAAATTTTGATCTACTCGCTAAAGATAAAAAGCTAATATTGCCGACCTATTTAGCCATGGATGTGCAAGATGGCACACTAGCAACTGAAGCAATGGCGCAAGATAAAACCAATATTTCAGATCCATTAGTCGCTATGGGTCAAACTGATGGTTGGAGTACCACCCAGCCGATCACCATTAATTTTACCGGTAAGGATCTCGATAAATCACCGGCAGAAAATAGCTTTTATTTAATTAAATCAGGTGATCCAACTAACCCTGACGATACAACAAAGCCAACTCTATTATCTCAGCAAAATGGAGATTTTACTCTTCAAGTCTCTGGCCACAGTTTAATTGTGATCCTGCTTAAACCATTAGATCCTGCTAGTAACTACATGTACGCCGTTACTGATGATTTAAAAGATGTTAATGGTCAGCCTGTAGGCATGAGTAACTCGTATGCCTTGTTAAAATCAGATAACTTACCACCAGCACCTGCATTGTTACCTGCACAAAAGATCACTCATGCAACCGAAAATGCTTTCCACGGTATTGTAGAAAAGCGCGATATTATCTTCTCTTCATGGTTTACGACGCTTTCTTCTGGCGATGTGTTATTTGCTGCCAAAATGGCAACTGAAGAGGCACTACAGAACGGCGCAAACACCGTCTGGAAAGGCTCAGCTATTGCACCAACCGTTACATCAGCACAACTTGATAAACTGTTTACCTTCTCGCAGCCAATAGAAGTTGAGGATATCAATAAAGTAAATGGTAAAAGCAATGTCCGTATCTATCACGGTAAACTTTCTTTACCTTATTACTTAGATATTCAACCAAACAAGTTCATGAATACCCCTTGGCAAAGTGGTATGCCAAGCCTTGCTAAAATTAAATATGTGTTAACTAATGGTAGTGATGCAGATAAAGCGACTATTTTAAATCAGTTAGCTGCGGCGAATGTATCACTACAAGACATGGCACAAGTTGCGACTAACCCGCAAATACAAGTTGAAGTATTAACTAAATTAATGGGTAAAACACTGTATTTAGCCAATGGCAACCAACTGGATCCTGAGCGTTTGATCACTCGTTACAGCGCTGTTCCTGAGCTAAAATCAGTACAAACGATTGATTATACTTTAGTACTACCAAGTAACAAAAAATGCCAAGCACTTGGTGCTAACGATGTCACTATCTTCCAACACGGTATTACTGCGGATAAAAGTGTATTAACCGCACACAGCGATGGTTTACCGTCTTTAGCTGAAATGTTAATTGGCGATCAATGCCGCGCTATTTTTGCCATAAACCAGCCATTACATGGTGAAGATCGTGGTATTCATCTAACAGATACAAATGGCAATACTAAATACGAGAATGCTTCCTCAGATCCATCTATCTATTTAAACTTACAAGATTTAACCGTTGCACGAGATAACTTACGCCAAAGTACAATTGATGTGGTCAATCTGCGTGCCTCTATTGGCTCACTGTTTGCTCATATTCAGCAGCAACAACACAATAGCCAAGATCCAACCCCTGCTTCACCATTAGAGATGTTAAATCCTAATAACGGTGTTAATTTTACGGGTCACTCATTAGGTGCAATTGTTGGTACTAATGTCGGTAATATTGCTAATCGTCCAACAATGAACCCTGCGTTTGATAAACAATACTTTGCTATTAATAAACTCGCATTGGCTAACCCAGGTGCAGAGATCCCCTACCTACTATTAAACTCTGGTAGTTTTGGTGGTCTTTTAAAAGCGGGAATTTTACAAACAACTGTATCAAACCCGACCCAAATAACGCCTGAAGTGATTGAAACTGGTAAGTTTCTACAAGCACTCAATGTTTGCTATAACGCTCAAGACGATAACAATAAAGATTTGAATAAGTGCTACGTCAATAACATTAGCGCGATTAGTCAAAATAACCCGAGTTTATTCGCTCAATGGACCGAGAGTTACGTTAAGTTTGCCTATGCTGCACAAACGGTGATGGATCCTGTCGATCCAATTAACCTTGCTAAAGGTATTCCAGCTGCAGTGCCTGTATTGGTGCAAATGGTTACAGGTGACAGTACAATTCCAAATATTACGACACCTAATAATTTACCTTATTCGCCATTCACGGGTACTGAACCTCTGATTAAACAACTGGGGCTAACGCCAAATAATGACACTAAAGGTTGGAAGGTATATTCACCTGGCAGTCACACCTCATTATTAGATGTTACTCAACCAAAGGCTAATGATAATTTTACTGTTGATGAATCAAAAGCAACCACAACAAAAATGCAGGCTGATATGAAAACTTTCTTAAATAAGTAAGATAGCCTAGTAAATAGCCTTGATAATCAAGTGAATATATATTTCAGATTGGTTATCAAGGCTTTTTATGATTCAGCGCAGATAAACATACTCTAGCGTAAATGCTGCATCAAACTGGTCTTTTGATTGAGTATCTGAGAAAACGAGCGAATAAATTGCTCACCAATTTGCTGACCTTGATGGTAATCAAGTTCTAAATCTTCATAACTACTTAATAAAGCACTACTGTTTAGCGTTTTCTCTGGCGCAATTTGAATCACTTGTAACCCTTGAGGTGGATTCGTCAGAAAATCATTCACATCTCGATAAGTATGATGATAACGCGCTAACATTTCTAATATTTCAGAATTAGTTCCCTGCCCTGTTAACTGTAATAATCGTTCTATATTTAACTGTGAAAACCAACTCTTTTTAGCTACAGCTTGATCGACAAATTTATTGTTCGACTGCTCACTTATTTCATCTTCCCAGTAATTTTGTCGCCATTGTTCAAATCGTTGACTTAATTCTTGGTGAATATTCTTTATTTTATCGACCGATTCATTGAGGCTTAACTTATCAATATAATAAGGTAATTGTGTTTCAATATTTTCACGCCAATCATCAAAAATACCCCGTTCATCATTACCGCTACTGTTGGCATGGTTATCTTCTAGCGGTTCAGTGCGAATAACCACCACTAAATCAGCCCCGCGCCGCCATGCTTCTTTTACTGGAATTGCAGCACTAACACCACCATCAACCCATTGCAGCTCATTCATATTAACAGGCTGATTATAAAGTAACGGAATAGCACAGCTTGCCAATAAGACCTCGCTCCAATCTTGTTGGTACATTGGTAAATAATAGTCTTGGAGGGTGTCTTTGCGGGTCGCACATGCGAGTGCAGTACGATGAGCTAGTGTTTTATGCGCAGTTGCAATATCTAACGGATACAAACCTGAGGGTGATACTTGTTGTAATGCCCAATCGAGGTTCATTGGCTGTTGTTTGCTGAGGTATTTATATAGATTAAAAAACTTATCATCCATCGAGACATCACGAATAAAATGATAGCCGAATCGAGGCTGACGACTAATAAAAGAAGATAAATTAAGCGCACCCGCAGAGGTACCGATATACAATTCAAACGGATCAAATTGGTGTTCAAGAAAGCTATCAAGTACACCCGCAGAAAAAATACCGCGTTGACCACCACCTTGAACAATTAGCGCCATTTTCTTGTGGGGGGCTGCGTGTATCATCGACGAAAAATCAGCGATAGATTGGTCATTGAAATCACGCAGACTAAATGGAAGATAATTCATCTCTTCTCCCTGTTAAATATGCCCAAAAGCATACATTAATGTATCTAAGAGAATCGAATATACAATCTGCACATACCTATAGGAAATATTATTTATAAACTTCCATGATAATTATCTAATATTAGTGATTTTAAGTGTTAGGCATGCAGAGCAACCAGTCCATAACTTGCCAGCGTAAAAAGCGTAATCGTTACGGCTACTAGCGCTATTCTTAATTCAATATTCATCATTAACCCCTTTATTTTTGTAACAATTTATTAACCTAATTGTATGGTGAGATTGTCAAGAAAATCAATATCAATTACAATAATTATAACTCTGATCACACTGTTTGCCCTTTATATATCCGTAAGATGCCATCAATAAACTGGCGTACTACCCTGTATATACATTGCATATTTTATAGGAAAACAAATGAAACCATTACTCACTGTAAGCTTAATTGCGACTACAATCATTTCCACGACGGCAATGGCAAAAACTGTCGATTGGACACCAGGTATTGGCGGTGATATTTCTTTAATGGTTGGCTACAACAAATCAAATTCACAATTTAATAGTGATAATCACACCACTGAAAACTTAAATAATAATGGAGATGATCAGAATAAAATGTTCGTCGCCCCCATTGGTAGCTTAAGCTACACCTTTAATAGTGGTGACAAACAACTCTATTTTGGTACCAGCCGCTCAGACATCGCACTGGGTCGTTTTCATGTTGAAGCTGGATACCGACAAAAATTTGCCGATACCTCAACCCTTACCCTAAGCTATATTCCTGGTGTATTAAGCCAAAAAACATGGCAAGATCCTTACTTACAAGGTGTAAAACGTAGCAAAACAAATTCTAATATTAATGCCTTTAGCGTCAAACTGGATAATATTCGTGGCTCACGTTTTTCTGGCCAAATTGCCTACGGTAAGTTCAGTGTTGATCATGAAAACAGTGGCAACGATCCTTTCCTAAACCTAACCAATAATGAAAAAGCATCCCTAAACCGTAATGCTAACGTCCTTTATACTGAAGGCACATTTGTGCAGCCTTTTAGCCGTAGCTTAATTCTACGCACCGCAATCAATTACACCAATATTGATGCTGATGGTCGTGCCATGAGCAATAATATTTATGGCGCAGCAGCAACCATTATTCAGCTGTTACCTCAATCTAGCCTTGCGTTTACGCTAAGTTACAAAACAGCGTTATTTGATGCCACCCACCCCGTTTTTAATAAAAAGCAACAAGATAATAAGTTTGGTGCATTCTTAGCGTATGAATACAACCAGCCCTTTAATTGGAAAAACTGGGGCTTAGTTTCTCTGATTGGTTACAGCTCAACCCAATCAAATATCAACTTTTATGACAGTAACGATGTGTTAGTCAGTGCAGGCTTAAACTATAAATTCTAATGACGTTGCAATTAATAGCTGTTGCTTGAGTTTATTGTGAATAAATAGCTTATATTTCGGAATGGTTGTAATTTAACCATTCCGAAATAATTCGAGACATCCATCAAAATATCGATTAGATTGAACACTCTTTGCCAAAGTTATGGAAACGTTAAATAAATTATGGCGGCTAATAATCGTACTGCTGATGCATCTCTAGAATCCTTGCATCGCATTTTCACTGTACCAGAAGCTCCGGATTCAACCTTAGGCTTGATTGAAAAAGAACTGTCAGAAAATCTCAATGAGTTTCTGCGTACCCATATCGCAGCCACTGAAAAACCGCTGGCAGAAATTGAAAAAGATTTCTCCAACGCCAATATTCCTGAACTTCCATCGTTTGTTTCTGATCATACCCAATTATTACTGAATAAATTAGTTGCTCAGTCTGTTCATACTGCAGCACCGACATTTATTGGTCACATGACTTCTGCCCTGCCTTACTTCATGATGCCTTTATCTAAAATCATGATTGCACTTAACCAAAACTTAGTAAAAATAGAAACCTCAAAAGCGTTTACGCCACTTGAGCGCCAAGTATTGGGTATGCTGCATAAGTTAATCTTCAATCAAAATGAAAGTTTCTATCAACAATGGATGCACAGTGCCGACCATTCTTTAGGGGCTTTTTGTTCTGGTGGGACCATCGCTAACATTACAGCACTGTGGGTTGCCCGTAATGCCGCATTGCAACCTGATGGTGAATTTACAGGCGTTGGTCAGCAAGGACTACTGCGTGCAATGCGACATTATGGCTATGATGATCTAGCGATTTTAGTCTCTGAGCGTGGTCACTACTCTCTTAAAAAAGCAGCTGATGTATTAGGTATAGGACGTGACAGTCTTATTGCAATTAAAACCGATGATAACAACCGGGTTGATCTTGATGCCCTACAAACAACACTTGCTGACTTAAAGCATAACAATATTAAACCTTTTGCCATTATTGGTATTGCAGGAACGACTGAGACTGGCAATATCGATCCTCTTGATCAACTCGCAGACATTGCCGCAGAACATCAGTGTCATTTTCATGTTGATGCCGCTTGGGGTGGTGCAACATTGATGTCAAATAAATACCGCCATTTACTTAAAGGGATCGAACGTGCCGATTCGATTACCATTGATGCCCATAAACAGCTCTATATTCCAATGGGTGCTGGCATGGTGATATTTAAAAATCCCGAGTTAATGACAGCCATTGAACATCACGCTGAATATATTCTTCGTAAAGGCTCTAAAGATCTAGGGAGTCATACCCTTGAAGGCTCGCGCAGTGGAATGGCCATGCTGCTGTATGCCAGCATGAATATTATTAGCCGCCCGGGCTATGAACTGTTGATCAATAATAGTATCGAAAAAGCCCATTACTTTGCTCATTGCATTGAACAACACCCTGAATTTGAATTAGTCACTCACCCAGAATTATGCTTGCTCACTTACCGCTATGTACCAGCAAAAACTCAACAAGCATTATTGCAAGCAACACCAGAGCAGCGTGATCAACTATTAGAGCTATTAAACGATCTCACTCTATTTATTCAAAAACGGCAGCGAGAATCTGGCAAATCGTTTGTATCACGAACTCGTATCACTCCAGAAAAATGGCAACGTAAGCCAACAACTGTCTTTCGGGTGGTGCTAGCTAACCCGCTCACAACCACTGAAATTTTAGAAAATGTATTAGTTGAGCAACAGCAACTGGCGCAACAAAGTACAATTAGTCTGCCTGAAATCGTTAATTTGACTGAACAAATAATAGAAAAAAGAACAAAAAATGATATATAACGCCTTTATTTCTATACGTTATTTTGCGAATACTTAGCTTATATCGCATTTTTTGCCTACTCCTCTCATTAAACTGAATGGTAAACGGTATTCAATATATGACTATCTTATGAATAACTCGCGATCTAACTATGAACAGTGGATGATTATAGTATGAATAGCGCCATAAAATAGTCCCGTTTACCCTTGTTTATATTCATTCAATTACCCACTTAAAATTAGATTTTTGGGTAAAATCGATTTTTCAAGAGAATATGACTCAAAATACATGTTCATAAGATTTCATTTTTCAACGCCACCGTTATCATATTGACCAATAACCGATAACAACCATGATTAACATTGTTTCAATCCTGTTACAAAAAGCCATCGCTATTAATAATGATTCTCAACATCCCGTTTTGTTCCTTTTTGACCCAAAAAAATATTCCACTAAATCATGATTTAAATCAAAAAACAGCCTAACTGAAGCCAAAAAAAAATGCCCTATTTGCATTAAATAGGGCATTTTTATGTCATTTTATGTCATAAATATTTGTTAACAACACAACGATAGCAACTCAATATTGGTATAAATTAGTCACCGGCAAACATATAACCTTCACCGTGAACGGTAACAAAAATCTGTGGATTCTTTGGATCAAGTTCCATTTTAGAACGCATACGACGGATTAAAACATCGATAGTTCTGTCATTTGGCGCTTCAACTCGATGGCTTAACATGTTCAAAATACGCTCACGACTAAGCACAACATTGGGGTGTGATGAGAAAGCCACTAACAGCTCATATTCAGCTTTAGTTAGCTTCACAGGAAGACCATTATGAGTCAGTGCGCGCTTGTTAATATCAAACTGCCACTCACCAAAACGAATGATATTATCTTCCTGCATTTCAACCATAGTCTCGTCACGCGCCTTTTCTACTAAGGTCATGCGCCATAACAAGTTTTTCACTCTAACTAACAGCTCACGCAGTTCAAAAGGCTTAGTAACATAGTCGTCTGCGCCCATCTCTAAACCGACAATTCTATCGATACTATCAGTACGTCCGGTGACTAAAATAATGCCAACTTCAGAGCGACTACGCAGCTCACGAGTTAGCATTAAACCGTCTTCACCTGGCAGGTTAATATCTAGCATTACAAGGTCAATTGTTTCCGTTGCCATTATCTCGCGCATCTGTGCGCCACTGTCTGCTTGGCTTACCTTGTATCCTTCATTTTCAAAATACCCAACCAATTTTGTGCGGGTAACAATTTCATCTTCTACAACAAGTACGTGATGGGTCATGTCGTTCTCTTTTTAGTTTTTGGCTTTCTGACTGAACGGTAGCACAAACTAAGACCATTCACAATTTGTCATAACTATGCCTTTGCTATTCATTCGTAGCGTTAACCTTATTCATATCGTGACAATAAGATTACCCCATAAAATTTTAACCGTCACCGTACCCTACGGTGTGCATTCTTTTTAAATGGAATCTTTCAAAATGAAAAAAATTTGGCAGATGTTGACTAAGCCAAGCAGCAAGTATTCTATTCTTGCGCTTGTTCTTGTCGGTATAGGTATCACTCTGGCTGGTGTTGTTGCTGTCCACAAAGGTTTTGAACACGCCTCTCAGACTGAATTCTGTATTGGCTGTCATACCATGCAACAGAACTACGAAGAGTATAAACAGTCTGTGCACTTCAAAAACGCTTCTGGCGTTCGTGCTGAATGTGTTGACTGTCACCAGCCTAAAGATTTCCCAGGCAAGCTAGAGCGTAAATTAGGCGCTTGGAAAGATGTATACAACCAATACGTCACGAAGAAAATTGACACACCTGAAAAATTTGAAGAGCACCGCCTAGAGCTAGCTCAAATAGTTTGGAAGCGTATGGAAAGTCAAAACTCAAAAACATGTAAGAGCTGTCACAACTATTCTGCAATGGATCACGCTAAACAGTCTCCAGAAGCAGCAGCAGCAATGACTGACGCAGCAGCGAAAAACATGAACTGTATTGAGTGTCACAAAGGTATTGCACACGAACTACCAAACATGGCTGGCGGTTTCCAGAAAGATTTCCAAAACCTACAAGCTGAAGCAACCACTCAAGGTGCAACAGCAGAGAAGCTTTACTCTCTAGGTGAAAAAGATATCTTTGCAACTGATGATCCAAAAGGTAAATCAGAAGGTAAATTACTACCTGCTTCTGAAGTTACTGTACTTGAACGTAAAGGCGACATGCTAAAAGTTGAAGTAAACGGCTGGTTAGAGAAATCAGGTAAAGGTCGTGTAATGACTGAGTACATGGGTAAACGTGTCTTTAAGGCAACTATCCGTGGCGAAATCAAAGCGAACGAGAAAATCATTAAAGAAGAAACTGATCCTGCAACTAACATTGTATGGCAAAATATCAGTGTTCAAGGTTGGGTTACTAAATCAGACATGATTGATAGCATCAAACCAATCTGGAACTATGCAGAAGATATGTACGCGTCTACATGTAACGCTTGTCACGCGGCGCCAGACCCAGGCCATTTTACTGCAAATGGCTGGATCGCAAGTCTGAAAGCCATGAGCTCTTACTACCGTCTGACTAAGACTGAAGAACGTACACTGCTTAAATATCTTCAGAACCACGGCAGCGATACAGGTGGTGCTGGCGCGCATTAATCCAGCGCTCCAATAAACGATTAAATGATAGGCGGGCGATAATTGTTATCCCCGCCCCATCGATAAAAATTAAAGTTTAAGGATTCTCCAACTATGGCGACTCAAACTAATAAAACAGGCATTTCACGCCGCCGCTTTCTTTCAGGCCTTGTAGTAGCAAGTGCTGCGTCAGTTGTTGGCACTAGCCTGCTTGCTCCTCGCAAAGCAATGGCAGCTGATGAAGTGAAAGCAAGCTTCTCTGGTGATGTTCTATCAGGTTCTCACTGGGGTGCATTCCGCGCTAAAGTTGTCAATGGTGTATGGACTGAAACAACACCATTTGAAAAAGACAAAAACCCAACCGATATGATCCAAGCGGTACGTGAAGTGGTTTATAACCCTGCGCGTGTTAAATACCCAATGATTCGTATCGATTGGCTAAAGCAAGGCTACAAGTCAGATACAACCCAACGTGGTAACAACCGCTTTGTACGTGTGCCATGGTCGCAAGCATTAGACTTCATGTACCATGAAATGGAGCGCGTACAGAACAACTTTGGCCCAAGCGCACTTTACGCAGGTCATACAGGTTGGCAGTCAGTAGGTAAACTGCATAACGCAGGTACCATGATGAAGCGTGGTGTTAGCCTTCACGGTACAACACTAGGCAAAATGGGTGACTATTCTACTGGTGCTGCACAAGTAATTCTTCCTTACGTTGCTGGTGCAATGGAAGTTTACGAACAACAAACATCATGGCCGCTAGTGCTTGAACACACTGACACTATCGTGATGTGGGCCTCTGACCCAATTAAAAATCTGCAAGTGGGTTGGTTAGTACCAGACCACAGCCCATACCAATACTATGAGCAACTTGCAGAGAAAGTGAAGAACAAAGAAATCAAAGTGATCTACGTCGATCCAGTGGTTTCTAGCACTCAAAAAGCTGTTGGTGGCGAGCAGATCCGTGTTAACCCACAGACTGACCTACCATTAATGCTAGCGATTGCGCACACGCTATACACTGAAAACTTATACAATAAAGAATTCGTTGCTGATTACACAACGGGTCTTGATAAGTTTATGCCTTATGTATTAGGCGAAACTGACGGCGTTACTAAAAACCCTGAGTGGGCAGAAAAGATTTGTGGTATCAAAGCTGATGATATTCGCGCTCTTGCTCGCACTATGGCTAAAGGCCGTACTCAGATTATTGGTGGTTGGTGTCTACAGCGCATGCAACACGGCGAGCAGTATGCTTGGATGTTGGTTGTTCTTGCTGCAATGCTGGGCCAAATCGGTCTACCTGGTGGTGGTTTTGGCTTTGGCTGGCACTACAATGATGCGGGTTCAATTACCTCTAATGGTCCGCTAATGTCTGGCTTTAGTGGTGTAACAGGCGTTGATCCAATTCATAGTGGTTCATACGACGGTTTCTCTACTTTCATTCCAGTTGCACGTTTTGTTGACTGTATTGATAACCCTGGCAAGACCATCGATTACAATGGTCAGAAGATCAAATATCCATTTATGAAGATGGCTATTTTCAGTGGTAACAACCCGTTTGGTCACCACCAAGATCGCAACAAAATGATCAAGGCATGGACTAAGCTACAAACAGTTGTATCGATTGATCACCAGTGGACAGCAACATGTCGTTTTGCAGATATCGTATTACCTGCAACAACCACTTACGAGCGTAATGATATCGAGCAGTACGGTAACCACTCTAACGCAGGTATTATTGCTCTGCGTAAGATTGTTGAACCACTGTTTGAGTCTAAAGATGACTTTGAGATCTTCAGTGAACTATGTTCTCGCTATAACCGCGAAGAAGCATTCACTGGCGGTAAAACGCAAATGGAGTGGATTGAAGAAATCTACAACGGCGCGCGTTTACAAGGTCGTGGTCTAGGTGTTCGTATGCCTAACTTCAAGAAATTCTGGGATGGTGAAGGCTTCATTGAATTCCCTGCTGGTAAAGAGTGGATCCGTCACGAATCATTCCGTAACGAACCAGATCTTGAGCCATTAGGCACAGCATCAGGCTTGATTGAGATTTACTGTAAAACTATTGCAGATATGGGCTACGACGACTGTCAAGGTCACCCAATGTGGTTCGAGAAAACAGAACGTAGCCACGGTGGTCCTCGCTCTGATCGTTTCCCGATTAACATGCAAAGTACGCACCCGAAAGATCGCCTACACTCACAGCTATGTTCGTCAACGGATTTCCGTGCAACTTATGCTGTAGCTGACCGTGAGCCTATCTTCATCAACACTGAAGATGCTGCGGCACGTGGTATTAAATCTGGTGATATCGTGCGTGTTTTCAACGACCGTGGCCAAGTAATGGCAGGTGCTGTTGTAACTGACGATTACCTACCAGGTGTTTGTCGTCTACAAGAAGGTGCATGGTACAGCCCATTAGAAGGCGGTAAAGCAGGCACTATCTGTACTTACGGCGATCCAAACGTACTGACTGAAGACATCGGTAGTTCAAGCCTAGCACAAGCAACATCTGCGGCGGCTGCACTGGTTCAGATTGAAAAATACACTGGTCCAGTTCATGCAGTAACAGGCTTTAACGGTCCTATCTACGAAGAAGGTATCGACCCACTATTCCCAGCAATGGATAAGTAATTAATCCGTTGTTAGCATAGTGAATTAACCTATAAAGGCGATGAACAATAATTTCATCGCCTTTATTTCATTTTTTAGAACCTATTCTAATAACCCTTAGGTATACTCTGCCTAATTGCTTTATTTGAATATGTTTTATGTCTGGAGTAACCATGCAAGAATTTATCGCATTTAACGAACAACGTGCTGAAATTTACTGGTGGATGTCATCACTTTTCGCCCGCGAATTAACTGATGCAGATTTACATGAATATCATGGCGGTGAGATGTATACGTTTCTGTCTGGTCTTGGTATGACAGAAGAATTAAAAGTATCAGTGGATAGCTTCCGTGCTGCGATTAAAAAATCACATGATCGTAGTGACGAACAACTAGAACTTGCGGCTGACTTTTGCGGTCTGTTTCTAAGTACGCCTAAATCAGGCGCATTACCCTACGCATCAATGTATGTTGGCACAACGGGATTATTAAACGATAAGCCCGCTCAAGACATGCATGAACTGATGGCCTCTTTTGATATTACACAGCGTAAAGACTTTAATGAGCCAGCAGATCACCTTGCGATTGAATTAGATTTCATGGGTAATCTCATCATCATGGGTAACCAGCAGCAAACAGAAGAACAACGTGAAGCATTAATGCAGTCACAGTTGTCATTCATTGATACTATGTTACTAAACTGGTTACCGTTATTTGTTAAAGAATGTCACCGACATGATCGCTTTGGCTTCTATGCTGCGGCGGCAAATCTACTACTTGCATTCTGTATGCTAGATAAGAAATTTCTTGCTGGTGAATAACACCTTTTAGCACCAAACAATAGATTTTCAACGCCCTTATTGCCCTATTATTACTAGTGGCTAATAAGGGCGTTTTTTTATACGCGAAATATAAAAATTTCTCATTTTAGATCGTGGTAAATTATCAATAACTTTATGATTTATATATTTTTATTAACTCCAATGAGAACGAAATAGGCGGATATGATAATGTCTTCTAATACCCAGCCAACTCAGCACAACGAACACACAATGGTAACTTAACTACAAACAACCTCGATGCAGGTATTATCGTATTACAGCACTCACAATACTGATGGTAAACTTTCTTTTTCTCAACTTCTGAGAACATTGACACAGAAGATGTCCTCTCTATACCAGCAATGTACTTATTACCAATCACCTCAACATCCACGAATGAATGCAAGTGTCGATAACTACATTTAACACCTACAAGATTTTTCATACCAGCTAACTCTTGTATAGACTTACAACCATTAATCTCTGTACCTATCATATGGTTGCTATCCGACATAATATAAAAATGACCAGACATATCAATATAGATTTCTGAGTAATTCAATATCTTGCTAGAGTGCTCAGTCAGCCCCTCCGCAGATGCTAACCTTCCAAAATTCTTCTTCTTGAATGACATTAGTTTTCCTTTATTATTAAATAACACCAATAGAAATTGCTCCTAAGGTACTACTTAGTTCGATGAAATAGTCATTGTGGACTTTCTGTGTCCATGCACCACATCAACTTGTTGAACGTCACTATCGATACTAATAAGGACAATACCTGCCTCACAAAGGTGAATTACCAAATCAGTTGCTTACATAATACCTATGAACCTCTTGCCACTTCAATCCAATGATTACAGTAAATACAATCAAAGCAGTTGTTTTTAAAAATATCTTCTTCAATGAATACAAATCCGTGGCCAGTTTTACTTGACCACTTCAAATTTGAGTATCGTAAGAGACAGAAACCAATGTTATATCAACTTTTATTGCTACCAAAGTTATAGTAATCACTGAAACATCCTAAATAGAAGTGATGTAATCAATACTAATCTATTTAAGAATATCTCAGTGCTAGCAATAAGATCTGAGAGCATCACAGTAATGTTTGACGCTTCAAAATCACAATACACGAGAACAGTAAGTTTTGAAGGAAGAGTAGTTCTTCAAAATATTTATATTTTCATTTGATTTTATGTTGCATAACTACGCATTACATTAACCATCACACCCTTTGCCCTTGAAATGATAAGTCATTAATTTTCATAGGGTTAATTTACCAATAATCAACATAATATATTGAAATAATAGTCTTTCTCATTACCAACTTCTGTTTTGTGCATAGCCTCATTTTTGATTTTTTATATTGTCATACAAAATTTTAAAATCTGATTCAGATCAACTAATTGTATTAATTTAAGTCATAGAATCACAAGGCGATACCAATAAGGTATATATAATCATAGCTAAAAAGGTTGATAGATGGACTCGCATGCAGCCCTTTTTGAACTCGGCCAGAAACGTCTTGCTGAGCTTCGAAAAACGAAACCTCTTCGTGAGGGATCTTTCCAAAAAAAATTAGAAAAAAATGGCATTACACGTCGTGACTTTATGATCTGGAGTGCGACCATCACTTCATTGCTGGCACTACCCTTACCTTTTAGTACCATGGTTGCAGAAGCCGCTGAGCTTTCAGATCGTGTCCCACTTATCTGGTTGAGCTTAGCTGAATGTACTGGTTGTTCTGAATCATTAGTACGTAGCACCACACCTGATATTAGTGCGTTATTATTTGAACATGTTTCGCTTGAATACCAAGAAGTACTGATGGCAGCTGCTGGTGATCAAGCAGAAGAAAACCTTGATAACGCCATGAAAGCGTATAAAGGTAAATATCTACTTGCTGCAGAAGGTGCAGTCCCTACAGCAAATAATGGTGCTTTTCTGACTCTAGGTAGCCAAGCAGAGACAGGTTTATCGCTAATTAAGCGCGTTGCCGCAGATGCTGCAGCGGTTATTTGTGTTGGTACATGTTCATCTTACGGTGGTGTACAAGCTGCGCGTCCTAACCCGACTGGTGCGAAAAGTGTCGGTGCTGTCATTGATCGTCCTGTTATCAATGTTGCTGGCTGTCCACCTAACCCTGCCAATATTACTGGTACATTAATGTACTACATCATGTTTGGTCGCTTACCTGCATTAGATATGTTCAACCGACCTAAATGGGCATATGGCGCACGTGTGCATGATAACTGTGAACGTCGTGGTCACTTTGATGCTGGTGAATTTGTAACAGAGTTTGGTGATGATAATGCCAAAAAAGGTTACTGCTTATTCAAGATGGGTTGTAAAGGTCCTTACACCTATAACAACTGTCCAACTGAACGTTTTAACGCTCACACTAGTTGGCCAGTACTTGCAGGTCATGGTTGCATCGGTTGTTCAGAGCCTGACTTCTGGGATGACATGGCTGATTTTGAAAAGCCATTAAGTCGCCAACCAGTGCATGGTCTTGATGCCACCGCCGATACCATTGGTGCTGTTATTTTAGGTGTTACTGCGGTGGGTATTGGTGCCCATGCAGTAAGTAGTATTTTTGCTAAAAAAGTCGAGGAATAATTCATGAGCAAGCGCGTCGTAATCGATCCCATTACTCGTATCGAAGGCCACTTACGCATCGAAGTTGAACTTGATGCTAATAACGTAATTAACAAGGCATGGGCATCATCTACCCTATTCCGTGGTCTTGAAATTATTCTGAAAGGTCGTACCCCTTATGATGTAGGCCTGCTTATACAACGTATTTGTGGTGTATGTACATCATCACACTACCTTTGCGGCACATTAGCAGTAGAAGATGCAATCAATGCCCAAGTACCTATCAATGCAAAATACATTCGTAGCTTAATCTTAACTACTCTACAAATGCATGACCACATTGTTCACTTCTATATTCTCCACGGTTTAGATTGGATAGATGTTGTATCTGCATTAAGTGCTGATCCTGCAAAAGCCGCAGTTGAAGCGGTGAAGTACTCTGCTACGCCAATGGCTGCAGGTGAAGGTGACTTACGTGCTGCACAAGAGAAAGTGCAAGGCTTAGTTAACACGGGTAAGTTAGGACCTTTTGCTAATGCTTATTGGGGTAATAAAACCTACAAATTCACACCAGAACAAAACCTTATTGGTTTAAGTCATTACCTTAAAGCATTAGAAATTCAGCGTGTTGCAGCAGAGGCAATGGCTGTTTGGGGCGGTAAAAACCCACATCCACAATCCATTGTTGTTGGTGGTGTAACCTGTGTTCGTGACATGCTAGACCCTGCTCGTCTGCAAGAATTTAAGCAAAAGTATGTTCATGTTGCTGATTTCATTGAGCGTGTCTATCAAGCTGATATTAAAATGGCTGCCGCAGCGTATGCCAAAGAGCCGAGCGTATTAGGTGGCTGTAACGTTGATACCTTCATGTGTAGTCAATCTATTTTGCTAAATCCTGATGATCATCTTTTTGAAAGTGGTGTTATTCGCAATAAAGATTTATCTAAAGCCGAAGCGATTGATCTTAATATGATTGCAGAAGATGTGACTCACTCTTGGTATGACGCTAATAAGCCGCAACACCCATATGATGGAACAACTATTCCTGAACATACTCCGTTTATTGAGCGTGACACCATTGTCGGCAAACGCCCAACAATCAATGAAGCAGGTAAATACTCTTGGGTTAAATCCCCACGTTATAATGGTGAGCCGGTTGAAGTGGGTCCACTAGCAACCATGGTGGTTAACTATGCCAAAGGCAACACTCGAGTAACTTCGGTAGTGAATGAATTCTTACAGCAAACAGGTCTACCAGCAGCGGCATTATTTACCACACTTGGTCGTACTGCTGCCCGCATGTTGCATGCACTAACCATCACTCGTCATGGCTTAGAGACATTTGAATCTATGGTGACTAACCTCAATTCAGACCAAACCACTTATATTGAACCCACCATTGATCCAAATAAAGAATACAAAGGTGTCGGTATCATTGAAGCGCCACGTGGTTTCTTAAGTCACTGGTTACGTATTAAAGACGCTAAAGTTGAAAACTATCAAGCAGTAGTACCAACAACATGGAACGCAGGTCCTATTGATGGCAACGGTAAGATCGGGCCATACGAAGCATCTTTAGTCGGCTTACAACTTGAAGACCCGAAAAAACCATTAGAAGTATTACGTGTTATTCACTCATTTGACCCTTGCATGGCGTGTTCAGTACACGTAATGGATTACAAAGGCCAATCATTAAGTGAATTCCGTATTCCAGCTCAGGCAATGTAACTAAGGATTTATCATGTCAACAGATACCGTGTTGTATAAACGATCCTATGTATTTTCATTCGTTATCCGTTTATGTCACTGGTTACGTGCGTTTGCAATTTTTGGCCTAGTGATCACTGGCTTTTATATTGCTTGGCCATTTTTGGTTGCGCCTAATAGTACCAATGTCCTTGAACAAGGTTGGATTCGATTAGCACACGAAGTGTTAGGCTTTATTTTAATCGCTGTAACGCTGATTCGTGTTTATCTGTTCTTTTTCAGTCGCAGTAACGTTGAACGGCGCTCGGTAAAAGATATCATTAGCCCCAAAAGCTGGATTCAACAAATTAAAGCCTATTTTTGGATGGGTAATGCACCACACCATGGCGCTTATGGTCCGTTGCAACTTATGGTTTATGCAGGGATTTCTATTGCTGCAATCTTCATGTGTGTGACTGGCTTAACGCTATATGCTAATGTATACCACTTAGGGATTGGTGGCATGATGTGGGAACCTGCTCAATGGGTCGCTTATGCGATGGGCGGGTTAGATGAAGTGCGTAAATGGCATCATTATATTACTTGGGCATTCATTATTTTTGTATTGATCCACGTATATATGGTGATTTGGACAGGGATCCGTTTCCGTAACGGTTCTGCTGATGCCATTATGTCCGGTTTTGACTACCACCCTGTTCACGTTAAAGATGAACATAAGGGTGATCATCCGGTTCAGCATCATGCTCACCACAATAGTCATTCAAAAAATAAAGGCCACTAGCGCAAATGAAGATATTGCTGCTTGGTATTGGCAATGTCTTGTACGCCGACGAAGGGGTCGGCGTACATTTCGTCAATTATCTCACAGAAAACTACCGCTTTACGCACCCTGACCATCAGATTGATCTTATTGATGGCGGGACGCTAGCGCATTGTCTGATTCCAACGTTAACCCAATATGACCATTTAATTGTGGTTGATACCGTTAACGCTGCTGATGTGGATGCTGGCGAAGTGTACTTCTTTGACTTCGACAAAGCCCCTGCCGAAATTGATTGGCAAGGTAGTGCTCATGAAGTTGAGATGCTGCAAACACTTATTATGATGGATTTGGTTGGCGATCGTCCAAAAACCTATGTTTTAGGCGTAACACCTACGGTATTAGAACCTATGCATATGGGGCTAACCTCTAAAATTAATGCTGCAATTCCGGTAATGGAAGCGGCATTACTTCGTCACCTATCCGATTTAGATATCCACTGCGAAAAAGTTAATAACATCGACATAAACAGCTTGATTCCAACAGCTTATAAGCGAGGCGTTGAACAATGAAATTAATTCAATTTTCTTTTACCTGTTCACGTCCTGTGCCTTTTTATGCGCAATTATGTAATGATTATCTCGCTAACCAAACGTTAGAAACCACCATTGGTTATGAGAAAAACCGTTACTTGATTGAAGCGGTTGGCACCCAGCCCCAACTTGAAGCGTTAGCCGATCAAATAGCCAAAGACTTTCTATTGTCTATTTGGTTAATCGACTCTTCTATTAAAGAAATTCGCCACCGCGAAGGTCGAATAGTGCCTTTAGTTACCTCGCCACATCATTTGCCATTTTGCAGTTATTGCGAACCTGCATTAGGTGATAATCAATCTGAGTTATTTGGTGAAATCTCTATTGCCTGCTCACATTGTCATGGTGAGACTTCGGTTGCAGCATCTATCGATCGTCAACAAATTCAACAATGGGCAGATAGCGTTATTAACACTGGCCATGTGAGTTTTAGCTTACCGCTGGCAAATAACCACCAGCATGAGTTTCATTTAAGCCGCGGTCCAATTGCTGCAGCTCACCGTCAACGTCAGCAAGTGATTATTTGTAACCCGAACAATGTACCGATGCATTTTATTGTGCCATCACAGCATGTGTTAGCGTTATCAAGCTTAGAAAAACCACGCGTAACCGTACGTCCTAAGCAACATCATGGTCAGCTTGATCAACCCTTGTATGATCTATGCTTTAGTTACAATCGTATCTTAACGGTATTAACTGAAATGCTGCGCGTGCGTGGTATCGATTATTTGCATATTGAAACCAACCACCAGCAGCCGCTAGTGGCTCGAATCAATAAAGGATGGAGTCAGGTGTGTAGTGATCCTGTTATTCATCCATTGGTACCATTTAAATCTGTTGAGCCGTTACACGACCAAGCCTGTATCAATGGCCTTAATGCTTATTGGAGCAAGCGTCGAATTCGATTTGATTATCAGCCGAATCATGCCAATGATGCCCCTGAACATGCATTGCCTATTTGTGCTCTGCACGGTGGTATGCTGGAATCAGGTGTTGGCCGTCATAGTGCTGCTATTTATTTTGGTCGCCATGCCGCAGGTGAAATTGTTAGCCAAGATAAGTTCACCCGTACTGATACCTTCTTAGTTATGCCTACTCTGCCACATTCAGGTTCAGAAATGATCGCTGCACTGGCTGCGGGTGAGCAAGCTGAAGTATTAGCTAAATTTAAGCATCAAATTCCTGTTAGCTACAACGCACTTAATAAGTTAATCTTAAATGAGTGTAATGATCAGCTATCGGGTTTATTTGCCCTTGCTGCAACTATCTTAGGCCTCTCTAAATCAAGCCAAGATAACGTTCAATATCTTAATGATGCTCTGATCGCCAAATCACTGCAAAATGCCGATAATAAAGGCCATCGTGTTGATTTTTCATTAGATATGGTCGATGGCAAACGCACGATTGATTGGGCAAAAATGGTCGGTAGTTTAATGAGTTTCTGTCTCGTGGTTGATGAAGTTGATTACGACAAACTTGCCTTTGGCATTATGGACTCTCTAGCAGATTATATCGCTAATTGGATTGAGCGTATGGACGAAACCACAGGCATTAAAGCCGTCACCCTTGCTGGGAGTGATTTCGCTAATGAAGTGCTGGCAGATCGTATTTGCTTACGCGTCGGTAAGAACTTCCCTATCGTTGCAAACCGTAAACTAGAACTTGATGGCAGTAACTTAAGTGCTGGTGCATTGTTCTTGAAAATGCGTCGCCGTTAATCGTTACAACTGAACTGATCGTTTAAAGCCCAGTATTTTTCTCGCTGTAAGCGTATAAAATGACTGGGCTTTATTGTTTACGGTATTTAAAGAGCCATAAGTGCTTTACAAGCTTGATTACCATTACTTAGCATTATCACATTTTTATACTGACATGCTTCAAACCAATCTGTGCCATGTTGATCTAGCGCTTCAGCTTCAAAGATATCTAAATTTATATTATCTGCGCGAGTATATTGATAAAGCTCCACCTTCTCATCACACCATTTACCTTCCCAGCCATCAATGGCACCAATAGCGCGATAATTCAAGTGACGATGCTTTTCAAATCCTACCTTCACTACTTGATCGATATCTAGTGGGACAGGTTTGTCATTATTAAATCCCATTGCAGGACCAGCTAAGAACACCAATACTGCAGCTATAACTGTCTTTCTCACACCTCTTCTCCTTATTTAAAATTGCAACACAATATTGGATTAGCCTTTTTTATGTTGATAATGCAGAAACAATTCTCGCCATACTTTACCCGGCACTCCTGAGCCAATCATCTGACCATCAATGCTAATGACAGGCTTTAACTCTTCAATCGAATTTGAGACCCACACTTCATCGGCATCTTTGAGCATGGTTGGTGTAGGTGCTAATTCACACACTTGATATTGAAGTTTTGCAGCTATCTGTAAAATTATATGACGTGTAATACCGGGTAAAATATTGTCGATAGGAGGTGTATATATCTGGTTATCTTTTACCATAAACAAATTACTACTTGCAGCTTCAACGACTACACCATCACGAACAAATAATGCCTCGTTGTGCGCAGCATCATCACAATACAATTGCTGATATGCTAAGACATTAGCCAATAAACTAGTGGCTTTAATATCGCAATGTTGCCAACGCTTATCTGGCTGTAATGTCGCGGCACAGCCTTGGTAGTCAAGCGATACGGAAGGAGTAAATGGCGTTGAAAAAATCAAAACAGTTGGCTCAGATACAATCGGAAATCGATGCTTACGAGACGCTTCAGCGCCACGTGATACCTGAATATACAGCATTTGGGCTGCTTCACGCGTCGCTAGTACAGTACGAGCAATAGTACGCCAATCACTAAGAGCATAAGGTGATGTAATACCAATCGCTATTAAGCCATTGATTAACCGCTGTAAGTGAAGATCACCACCTAGCATTTTTCCGTTATACACCGGTATCACTTCATAAATGCTATCGCCAAATAAAAAACCACGATCAAACGGTGAGATTGCAACCTCCGCCACTGGCATATATTTCCCATTAAAAAATGCCAACTGTTCATTATGCTTTTCTGTCATCACTTAACCCACTACAACTATCTAATCAACACAGATTATGGGAAAATAATGCTATCAACAAACGACTTCTGGTTATCCTATCATGACAAAAAGTCATACTAAGCTGCGCTATCAACGTCTTCCTTCTCAACAATCTATTCGCGTTTTTGAAGCAGCAGCTAGGCATTTAAACTTCACTCTTGCTGCAGAAGAGCTTGCTATCACTCAAAGTGGGATCAGTAAGCAAATAAAAGCACTTGAACACTTTCTCAATGCATCGTTATTTATTCGAAAAGGCCAAAAGATTTATCTTACTGATATCGGGCGATTATTTTACAACCGTTGTGTCGAAGCCTTAGATTGTTTGCAAGGTGCTGTAGATGAAATTCAAGGACAAACAGGACAATTACGCTTACAAGCCCCTCCAACCTTTGCCTGCCGTTGGTTGATTCCACGTATGGAGCAGCTCCACACAAACTTGCCTAAATTATCATTGCATATTGAAACTACCTGGCTGCGCACCATCAGCGATTATATTCAACCCGAAGCAAATCAATTAGTCATTCATGCTTGCATTGACTATCCTTTTGATAACTTACATGCTGAATTACTGCGCCAAGAATCACTGTTTGTGGTGGTATCTCCAAGCTATATGGAGCGTGATGGTAATATTAAGTCTGCACAAGATTTAGTTGGCAAAACACTGATTCATACTCGTGTTGATGGGCATATCCATTGGGAGGCTTGGGCTAAAGCAATGGCAGCAGAAACGCTCGATACGACTAAAGGCTATGAATTTGAAACGTTAGATATGGCACTTTCTGCCGCTGAAAATGGCTTAGGGGTGTTAGTCTGTGATTTATTATTTGCGCTTAACGCCTTACGCAGTGGTCGATTAGTGATCCCGTTTAAAATGCCGATAGTAACAGGGTTACATTATTTACTATTAAGCCACTTAAACAGCGGTTATAAACCGTTACAACAAAACTATCGCCAGTGGCTACAACAACAAATTATTCAAGATAATAAACAGATGACGCAGTACCTTACCGAACTTAATTTTGATATTAATAAACAGCGTAAAGGAATGTGATTTTAATATTTAAACTATCATAAGCATTAATATTAAAACAATAAATTATAATTCCCACTATTGTGTAACGTCAAAAAAACATTTAATGTAATAAAAACAATCTTTATTAATTCAATGACATAACAAAATTTTAATAGGTATTTTATTAATTAACTTTTTATTAATAAAAAATCGTGTAACATTCACCACTTCATTTGTTATACAAATATAGTCATTAATTTCATATTAAGAGGTGTATTTATATGAATATAAATCCATTATTATTATCTTTAATTACAGCACTATCATTTAATACTTATGCATATAATGATAGTCAATCATACAAAATAGCAAAACCATCAAACCTGGTATCAAACTCACAATCAACCATTAATTATATTGCTGAACATATTTTAATTAGCGTTAATGTAAGACAAAATTTTAATGATAAAACCAAACAAAAAAAACAACTCGTTGATATAACATTAAAAAATAACGGAAATAAAACCATTCCAATGAGTGATTGGTCTATTTACTTTGGCATAAGACGAGATATTCAAGATACAATTAGCAATGGATTTCATATTAAACAACACCTTGGAGACATAAAAACCTTATCTCCTCTAGCCAATACTAAGTCGATTAAAGCTGGAGAGTCGCGAGTTATTACACTTAGTAGTAATTATTTCATTATCTCTGACTCTGCTGTTTTACCTAATTGGTATGTTAGTTCAAATAAAACAAAACCCGTTATTATTGATAGTACCAATTTTGAAGACCCAATTTTTGTTAAACCATTTAAATCAAACATTCAATTAAAACGTTCTCCACAAGATATTATTCCTTTAGCTACACCCAATCGTAGATTTGAACAATATAAAACAAAGTCAGTTCAAGAATTAGATAATTTCGCTATAACACCCACACCTAAATCTATTATTAAAAAACAAGGAAAAACGACCATAGATAATAGCTGGTCTATTGTCTACACAGAAAAAAATAAATCACAAGCTATCGCATTACATAATATTTTACGTGAACAACTATCACTTTCAAATACACCAATTTTAGTCAAAGAATCTATATCACCGCATTCAAAAGTTATTCGATTAATTGACCAGGATATTGGTAATGAAGCTTATACACTCAATATTAATAATAATCATATCGATTTAACAGGCAAAGATGCTGGTTTATTTTATGCCCAAACAAGTTTACTTAGTCTAATAAAACAACATGGAAATACCTTACCTAATGGTTTTATTAATGATCAACCCAGAAAACCATACCGCGGTTTTTTATTAGAAGTTGCCCGTAATTTCTATACTAAAGACACCATTTTAAGATTAATCGATCAAATGTCGACCTACAAAATGAATGTCCTTCATCTACACCTTTCTGACGATGAAAGTTGGCGCCTTGAAATTCCTACTCTTCCAGAGCTCACAGAGTTTGGTGCAACGCAATGCCATGATATATCAGAAACCAAATGTTTAATGCCCGTACTAGGCGCTGGCCCTGATAAAAAAACGCAATATTATAGTGTGGAAGATTATAAAGACATATTGAGATACGCTAATGAGCATCATATTACAGTCATACCTGAATTTGACATGCCGGGTCATGCTCGTGCCGCTATTTACGCTATGGAATCTCGTTATCGTAAATTAAAAGCCGAGGGTAAAATAAACCAAGCACAACAGTATCGTCTGTTAGATCCGTTAGATACCACTCAATATAAATCAGTTCAGTTGTATACCAATAACGCGATTAATGTTTGTTTAGATTCAACATATAATTTTGTTGATACTTTACTTACCCAAATGAAGAAAATTCATGCTGATATTCAACCACTAAAAGTGATCCACTTGGGCGGGGATGAAATAGCAGGCGCTTGGGTCAATTCGCCAGCTTGTAAAAAATTAATCTCAAATAACGATCAATTACATTCAACAGCACAACTTGGTGAGTATTTTTTCAATAAGGTCAATAAAATTTCAACCGCGCATCATTTGGAATTGCATGCCTACGGTGATGCTTTTGATCATAAAAATCATACCATCCGCATTAAAGGGAATCTTGTCGCACAGGTGTGGAACAGTATCTGGGAATGGCAATCAGGAGGACGAGCGAATCGATTGGTCAATGCTGGATATGATGTCATCCTCAGTAATGCCCCTTATTTATATTTAGATCAACCGCAAGAAGCCTCCCCCTATGAGCGAGGCAATCCTTGGGCTACCCGCTTTATTAATACTGAAAAAGTATTTAGTTTTACGCCAGCTGATATTTATAAAAATATTGATATCTTTCAAAATGGCACCAAAATCACCGCTAAAGATATCAGCAATGGTACTTTAGGGCCTTTGCCTACATTAAAACCTGCGGCAGAATCGCATATCTTAGGTATTGAAGCTGCGGTCTTTGGTGAGACAATTCGTACCGATGAGCAATTAGAATATATGATTTACCCACGTCTCATTGCCGTTGCTGAACGTGCTTGGCATCAAGCTGATTGGGAGACAATTAAAAATAAAACTCAACGGAATCAAGCTAGACATATTGCTTGGGAAGAATTTGCTAACCGTTTAGGTCAAAAAGAACTCTTGCAAATGGACAACTACCACCAACACGGCGACAGTATTCACTATCGGTTACCTATGGTTGGTGCAAAAGTAGTTAATGGTAAACTCATTGCAAATACTGAATATCCAACAGTAAAAATTCAGTACTCCTTTGATAATAGTAATCATTGGGTTGACTATACTAAGCCCGCTAACGTTGCCGATAACAAAAATGTTTTATTGCGTACTTCTTCAACCAACCATCGTTATAGTCGTGTTACTCAACTTGATATACAGCAATAATAACCATTATTAATAACAATAGCCCCATCACTGTCTTTGCTGGGGCTATGCTAACTGGTATCGTATGGCCAGCACCTATCAATAGGCTAATATTAGGGTGAGTAAATTGCCCCATTAATATTATAAAAATAGAGGCTTTGTTATTAAGATCTAACCAAAATGCATTTTCCGATGACAGTTAGGGCATATGGCTTGTACATTCTCAAGCGAATCTTCGCCCCCATCTGATAATGATTTGATATGATGGACTTCTAAATAAGGCTAACCATTTGATTTCTTTATAAACGGTGCAGGCTGATGGCAGGCTTCACAAATTCCATTCGCTTTATATAAAGCTTCCGCCACTACATCTGGATTTCGAGCGTAGTCTTCAATATACCTTAATACTTTTTTAGGTTTATTATCTGCTGCTAATATTCTTTTTTTACGTTCACTTGATGTTGCAGTAAGAGAACCCCTAATTGCCGTATCAAATTTTGCTAAATATTCAGCTTGAGTGTCTCTTACCAATTGAGGCTCATTAACATTGAATACATTTAACGAAACAAACTTTATATAAGCTTTTTTGTACTGGCTATCAAAGTTTTCAATTAGACCTATATGTACATCTCTTAGTTTTTTATTGGCTGATTTACTAATTACAAATAACGGTATTTTAGCCTCATAACAGTTTTTAAGTGCTTGAATTTCATTTTTATCATGAGAGCCATTACGCTGAGTGGAAGGAAAATCGTAATGAATACCTTGCTCTGAAAAATCGTCGCTGTAGTCTTTACCAGTATGCATTATACTAACAGCAACACCAGAGTTATCAGAAACAATGCCTCTAGTTAGTTCGGTATTAACCCATACCCCTGCGGCCCCACTGTAAATCCCTAATTCTCTTAATTGGCCAGCAGTAACACCAACTGCAATATCAACATAAGTTATTGCATTAAATAATCTTCCACGACGTTCTATTTCTTGTTTTATAGATAAGTTATTCATATTATCTCCAGCAATAATTCACCCATTGAGTATTTACTCAATAGATGTTTTTCGCGCTGGATTCTATTACTCAACCAGTGGAGTATCATGTCTAATTTTTTGAAAATGTGATATGCATCATAATGAATTATCAACTCATTTTAAATATCTGTCACTTTCAAACAAAGTCATTAATTATCAATAAAATGATATATGTATTGCAGGTGAATAACACAGCCTATTATTCGTCATCTCGAAAGTTGAGGAACGAAGCTATCCGTGATCTACTCACAGCGTGTTTGAGCATTACAGACACCCATGAAAATAATAACTCTAAAACGCGCGGAGAGTAGATTCCCTATCGCCCTCGCGGGCATTCGCTGTAGGGAATGACGGAGTTGAGGTTGACATTCATCGTATAGAATGACGGAGTTGAGGTTGGCATTCATCGTATAGAATGACGGAAATTGGATTGGGATTCACCTTCCTAAATTGCGTAAGTATTACTGCCCATGAAAAGTATCCATCACATAATCAATAAACAAGCGGGTGGTTTGTGGTTGTAGGCGATGAGAGGGATACACCATATACATATTTCCTGATTCATGGCTATATTCAGATAAAATCGGTATCAGTTCCCCACTATCAATATATTGTTCAACTAACCCTTCTGGTAACCGTGCAATGCCTCTACCCTCACGCACTGCAGTAATATGTAAATGGGTATTGTCTGCAGCAAAACGGCCTTTAACTGGGAATTCTTTTAAGCCATTTTCATACGCGAATGTCCAATATTGCTTGGCTTCAGATTGCTGCCATAAAATACAATTATGATCGATTAAGTCACTCGGTGATTGAGGTACGCCATAGTGTGAGATATAGCTTTTACTGGCGCAATAGATGATTTGCTTACGCAGTATTTTTCTCGCTATCAATGTTGGTGTTGCAAGCTCACCGGAACGAAAAGCAATATCGACGTTGTGATCAATCATGTCCAGTAGATTGTCATTGACGATCAGTTCTATCTTCACTTTTGGGTATCTATCCAGAAAATCATTAATCACTGACTGTAAATAATAAACTGAGAAATCAAACGGGGCTGTAATACGAATTAAGCCATCAGGTATTTGTTGGTTTTGTTGTAGCGATTGATTAGCCTCTTCCATGCCACACAAAAAAGGCTTCACCTGTTGGTAATAAATTTCACCTAAATTAGTTAACGATAATTTACGGGTGCTGCGATTTAATAACCGTACCCCTAACGCTGTTTCTAATTGCTGAACTTTGCGGCTAACAGTGGTTGATGGCATGGCTAACTTTTTACCAGCATCAACAAAGCTGTTCATCTCAACAACAGTTGCAAAGATCTTAATCTCGTTTAAATCAATCATTCAATTACCAATAAATATGGGATAGATAAACTTAATTATACCATCTAATAAAGCATTCGATTAAAGCATACACTTATTCCATCAAACAGAAGGAGTTTATCGTGATTAAATCAAACTATACTGGTCTACGCCATGGGCCAATAAACAGCTTTATTCGACAAGATAATATGCAGCAATTAAATCCTTTTGTAATGTGGGATCATTTCCAATTGAATTCGGCCCAAACGGAAGCTGGATTCGATTTTCATGGCCATTCAGGTATTGCTGCCATTACTTATGTTATTCATGCCGATCTCACCCATCAAGACTCACAAGGTAACGTTGCTAAATTACCAACAGGCAGTGTTCAACTATTAGTAGCGGGTGCAGGCGCGCTGCATAAAGAAACATTAACCTCACAAGACGGTCACTTTGAGGCATTTCAACTTTGGACTGCTTTGCCAAAAAACATCGAAATGGGTGAAGCGCGCTATCAAGGTGTCTCTAGTGAAGATCTGCCGATTATCAAAGAGTTAAATACATCAACGAAAATATTGGTCGGGGAATACGCAGGGATCAAAAGTCCAATTAGCCATATTATTGATATGAACTATTATCATATAACGTTATCAGCCAGAAGTGCCAACTGGCGTTATGCGCCGACACCAGAGCAGGATTCACGCTTTATATATGTACTAAAAGGTGGCATCTCAATATCTGGCGAGCGTGTCGCAACCCAACAATTAATCACCATTGATAATACTGCGATGTTAGAGATCATCGCTGAAACGGATAATAGTGAATTTATTTTTGTGTCAGCGGCTTCTTTAGCACAACCGATTTTACCCACAGGGCCATCGGTCCACACTAGTTACGAAAATGCCAAAATTGGCCAGCAAAATATTGCGCAACTTTTTAAAACAATGATGAAATAATAATAAGGAATACCACTATGACAAACACATTATTCACACCAGAAAACAGTGCAATGCTTCTCATTGATCATCAAGTGGGCACTATGGGATGGGTTCATTCTGCTGATTTAGAGCAAATTAAACGTAATACATTAGCCTTAGCGCGTGCTGCAAAAGAGACAGGAATGCCTCTAATTTTAACCTCTAGCCAAGAAAGTAATGTCCAAGGGTTATTATTTGATGAGCTGCAACAAGCCGTACCTGAAGCGTATGCATTACGCATTCAAAGAGCAGGTATTGTTGATGCGATGAAAGATCCAAACTTTGCTCAAGCTGTTGCTGCAACAGGCCGTAAAAACTTAATCATTGCCGGTATAACCACTGACGTTTGCGTTGTTTACCCTGCGCTTACATCTGTTCAAGAAGGTTATCGAGTACAAGTTGTCGTGGATGGCTCAGGATCGCCAACGACATTAGCGGATGAAACCGCATTGCGTCGCATGGAATCAAATGGAGTAACACTAACTTCAACGAATCAATTAATTGCAGAATTAGCACAAGATTGGACCACAGAAAATGGTCAAAAATTAATGACGGTATTATTTGAAGAGATACTATCAAAGCAATAGGGTTTAGGACGTGCGGAGAGTAGATTCCTATCGCACTCACGGGCATTCACTGTAGGGAATGACGGGGAAATTTAAAAAGGCCATACCTGTGTTAACGGGTATGGCCTTTCTTAGTGATGATAGCTGCTTATGCGATTTAGCTTTGCTCGACTTCAAGCTGCATTAGCATTAAATCTTCACCATCCAATACATGGGTGCGATTGCTTCCACAATGCTGACAAATAATACTGCGCTCGTTATGAATGGTTTCTTGACCACATTCAAGGCAGGATAACACCAGTGGCTGAATATTCATTTCAAACTCAGCGTCATGGCAAATGCCTTCAAGCTTAAAAGTCTGAAAAGCGGTTTCAAGTAACGCTGGCTCTACTCCACTTAAAATACCGACTTTAATCGCAACGCGAGTAACTTTATCAGCATTATTATCACGCGCATGTTGTTCGCATTGTTCGATAAGTGCGCCGACAATGGAATACTCGTGCATTAACAGATCCTCGGTAGTAATTCACCTTGAGGAAGATCTAAATAACGACGACTGCCCCAACCGCTGGTTAAAATAACGCGGCCAGCATGCTCATTATTCACAGAACCAATCACAGCCGCATTTTCACAGGCAGCAAAGGCTTCAAGCACCGCTAATGCTTGTTGTGCTTGCGCTTGTGGCAATGCAATAATAAACGTGCCTTCGTTAGCTAAATCAAACGGTTCAAACCCGTATAATTCACATAGACCGCGCACTTCTTCACTCACAGGTACATCATCTTCAACGACATTGATGCCAACATCAGACGCTTGTGCCCATTCGTTTAATACTGCCGATAAACCACCACGAGTTGCATCACGCATTGCATGAATATCAAGCCCAGCAGCAATAAGTGCCTCAACTGCAGGCCATAGCGTATTGCAATCACTGATAAGCTCTGATTCAAGGGTTAAGCCTTCACGCGCCATTAAAATAGCTGCGCCATGACGACCAACATCACGCGATACAATAATTGCATCACCATCAGCAAGGTTACGGACTGAAATACCGCTTTGAATAATTTTGCCAACACCCGTGGTATTAATAAAAATACCGTCAGCACACCCTTTGGGCACAACTTTGGTATCACCACAAACGATTTTAGCACCAGAGATACTTAACTCGGTGGCCATACTTTCAACGATAGTTTTAAGCTTACCGATGTCAAACCCTTCTTCGATAATCACACTACAACTTAAATATTGTGGTTGTGCGCCCATCATCGCTAAATCATTCACAGTGCCTGCAATGGCTAATTTACCAATGTTACCACCAGCAAAAAACAACGGTGACACTGTAAATGAATCAGTCGTAAAGGCGGTTTTACCTTCAAGGGTTAATACTGCGGCATCTTCTTCGCTGCGCAGAATGGCATTATCAAACGCTTTAAAGAATAGGCCTTTAATTAGCTTATTCATTTCCTGACCACCACCACCGTGGCTTAGTTGAATCGATTTTGTGGTCGATAATGCAGAAAAATCTTGTTCACTCATTTAACACCTCGGTATCGGAAATACGCATTACACGCACCTTCTGAACTCACCATGCAACTGCCAAGCGGCGTTTGTGGCGTACAACCACGACCAAAAACTTTACAATCTTTAGGCTTTGCTAAGCCTCGTAAAATATCACCACACTGACAAGCCTTATGATCATCAATCGGTGTCATTGGCAAACAATCAGCAAATTTAATTTCAGCATCACGATGACGGTATTTTTCATTTAACTGTAATGCTGAATTAGCGATTGGGCCTAAACCACGCCAGCGGAAACTATCACGAATATCAAAACAGCGTTTTACCGCCGCTTGAGCAACCGTATTGCCTTCTTCTGTTACTGCACGCGTGTATTGCACATCAAGTTCAGCAATACCAGCGACCCTTTGCTTAGTTAAGCGCAGAATAGATTCCATTACATCAACTGGCTCAAAGCCTGCGACAACCACTGGCGTTTGATACTTTTCAACGACTGAGCGATAAATTTTAGCCCCTTCAATAACACTCACGTGCGAAGGGCCAATAAACGCATTCACTTTCACCGCAGGATCTGCCATTACCACATCAATCGCCGGTGGCACCAGCACATGGTTGATATGGAAATAGAGGTTATTAACCTGACGCTGTTCCGCCAATTCAATCAAAATCGCCGTCATTGGGGTTGAGGTTTCAAAACCAATCGCAAAGAAAACCACATCTTTATCAGGGTTATCAAGTGCAATGGTTAAGCAATCAAGTGGGTCATAAATAGGTCGAATATCACACCCTTGAGCGCGGTATTGTGCCAAGCTGCCTTTTGAACCAGGCACACGGATCATATCGCCCAACGTAACTAAAATAACATTGGGTTGACTCGCTAATGCTGCAGCGTGATCAATTCGCTCTTTAGGCATCACGCACACCGGGCAACCAGGGCCATGAATAAAATCAATATTATCGGGTAATAGCTGCTTTAAACCATACTTCATGATGGTATGGGTATGACCACCACACACTTCCATCACTTGCATCGGTTCGAGTAAATCTACCGCTAGCTGCTTAATTTGTTCGGCCAGATTTAATACTGTATCGGCGTCACGAAAGCCTTCATACAGTTTTTTAAGATCAAAACTCATATTGGCAGTGGTCCTGATTCATCCATAATAAATTGATACATTTCAAGACTTTCTTGTGCATCTTTGTCATCGATTTTGCTCATTACAAAACCAATGTGAATCAATACATACTCGCCCACCACCAGCTCATCCATTAATAGATGACAACTAACGCGGCGTTTAACACCCATGGTATCAACGGTAACGGTATTATCTTCGTGAACTTCAACTACCTGAGAAGGAATAGATAAACACATAATTACGCTTCCTGTGGGCGTAGATTCGCCGTTATCCAAGTCACCAAAGGAGCAAATGTTGCTGCGTCTTTAGTCGATAAGGTAATCACTTCTACCTCTGGATTAAGCTTTTTAAGCTGTGCTTTAGCTTCTTCAATACTGAAGTCAAAATATGGCAGTAAATCGCACTTGGTAATCAATACTAAATCGGCACGACGGAACATCACTGGGTATTTCTCAATTTTATCGTCGCCTTCAGGTACTGAAACTAGCACGATATTTTTATGTGTACCCACGTCGTAGCTAGCAGGACAAACTAAGTTTCCGACATTCTCAACAAAGCAAATATCAAGATTTTTAAGATCAACATGGTGTAATGCGCCATGTACCATAAAGGCATCAAGGTGACAGGCTGAACCTGTTTGAATTTGATAAGCGTCAATACCGTGTGCTTTTAAACGATCAGCATCACGCGAGGTTTCTAAGTCACCTTCAATGACGGCATATTTAAGATCGGTATGCTGGTGCAAATGCTCAAGTAATGTGGTTTTACCGCTACCTGGGCTGCTCATTAAATTAAATGCGGTCACATTTTGGGCTTCAAAATGTGCTCGATTATGGGCCGCTTCCACGTCATTCTTATCAAGAATTTTATGAATAACAGATAAGGTCTTTTTATCATTTAATTGTGGATTAGCTTGTAATTGATGGTGATGATGATCACCTCTCGGTAATGAACAACCGCAATCTTGGCACATATGAACTCCAGCAGAGGGGGATTTTCTAAGGTGTTAATCAAAAATCGATAACGTTAGAAAAATGAAACAGGACTCAGTTCAGGTTATTAAACACTCAAATTCTGAGAATTATGAGCATTGATTATCTATGCTTTAAAAGAATAATGCAATTTGTGTGACAATTTATTTTGCGGATCATTAGATTGATATTATATATATATCGCCTTTTTCGACTAACTGATAAAATGCAAACCTATATTATTCAGTTTAGCTTCAGGCTTAATGACACTGATCTGACATAACGGTAGATCAGTGCGCGTATGTTATGTCGTAAGCACTTCAAGATTATGATGCTGAGACTCGCTAACGATGCTCTCTCACGCTTTCTTGAATAGAAACGTTATTCATTGAACATAAGAGAAACCATAATGCAGACTAAAACATCTGGCTTAAAAACTAAACTTCTTAAAGTTGCAGCGCCTATCGCTTTAGCTTGTGCGTTTGCAGCAGCACCAGCAGTAGCAATGGCTAAAGATGCGCCAACGACTGTGCCTATGGCCTCGTCTCACCAGATCACAGCTGAACAACAGCATGTAGCTGGCGAAATTGGTAAAATCCAACAACAGCTTGCCGCTATTCGTGTAAAAACACTGAAAGCAAACCCTCAACTTATCACTGAGATGAAAGCTTACGAAACAGCGTTTAACAATAAAGTTAAAGCATTGGGTTACCAGCCTGAGAAGCTCATTAAACGTGCTCAAGAAATTCAAGTTGAAGCGACTAAGAAAGATATTTCTAACGACAAGCGTACTGAGTTAGTAAAAGAATTTACCACTATCCGTACTACACTTGAGAAGCAACAACGCACTATCTTGAATGATCCTGCAATCAGCAAGCAAGACAAGCAAGTACAAGATGACGTAATTGCGGCAATGAAAAAGCAAGATCCAAAAACAACTGATCTGCTTAAGCAACTAGACAAACTTGTAATGCAATTTAAGAAATAATCGCCATTGAGATTATTCTCATTGCCATAAAAAAAAGGATAATCAATCGATTATCCTTTTTTATTGGTGCTATTTTATTTGATTATTTTAAGCTGCCAGTTACAACTTCACTGCTTGATTTTGGCTTAATAATCGCATGCCATTAAGAATTTTAGCGAACCAAATAACAATTGCTACCAGAGCAATCGCACCACCAATAAACGGTAATACATGCAGTACTTTATGCAAAATATCGCTATGAACCCAATATTCAGCACCCGCAATCATGCCAGTTGTTGTTGCCGCAGAAACACCTAACACCACAAAAAATGTTAAAAACAAAAAGAAGCTGCGAATAATGGTGTAATAATGGCTATAAGTGACTTCATCAGTGCCTTTATCGAGTTTATAACCCGCATAAATAATGGCGATAATACCTGATAATAGTAAAGTAAATGGGGTCAGAAAACTGGCAATATAGGCAAACCAAATACCCTTTTTATGTTCTTCCGTCATCATTTTTATCCGAATAATTAAGCAATTAATAACCTAATTATCACAGGTATTTTACCAAGTTCAAGTTGTGCTCTAAATTACGATGATCGGGATCAACTTATCGACAACCACTGTCGCTAGGGTCTGCTATAACGCCCTAAACGAACACATGCCTGTGATGAATAGCAGGCATGATGGGTTAAATAGTGATAGTTAATCGTTATTAATTTTTTGCGTTTTATAATTTCTCATCGGGTGTTTCAATTTCTGAGCCATCTTTAATACGGCGATGGCCTTGCTCTAAGTGCACAAAATCCACCAAATCATCACCACTGACTTGAAACGCTTTACCAAACCCTTTTACAAATAAACCTTGAGTCGGTGCCAAACGGAATAAAACAAAGTCTTCTAAGCCACTCAAGCCATCAATAATTTCACCAAAACGTTGGCGCAAAGCCGCGACAGCTAAGGTCCACCCTTCGCAATTACGATCAACAACACTAACATCAGCTTCAAAGGTTAATCGTTTACGGGCATACAAGGTTTTAGCTGTGGCTTCATCTTCAATCATCATCAATGAAACCTGCGGATTTTCAAGTAAATTACGCGCATGCTTGGCTATTTGACTAATTAATACGTAGTAACCATCATCCAATAATGCAAACGGTGCATAACTCACATTGGGTTTGCCATTAATATCGACGGTTGCCAGTTGCAGTGTTAAACACGTTTCACGAAATTCTTTAATCTCTGGCCCTAAACGGTTTTGTAAGCGCTGTTGTTTTACTTCACTCATGTTATATCCCTTCTTCCTTTTTTATTCGGGCTGACTTATTTTCTAGTTATGTATGTTGTTATTATTTTTTAACTGACAAAGGTTATTGATTGGCTAATAGTTTTAGCTGCTGGAATTTTTCAATTTGCTGCGGGTATAAATTACGCTGTTTATCTCTTCCCAAATAGACTTTAAACACACACTCACCATTGGCTGCAAAAAAACCAATAAAATAGCTTTCTTGGCCCATAAATGGCTTGCTAACTAGTGCGATATGTTCAACAAGATCTAAGCGTAAATGCCCGTGTAGTTCGCCGTCTTTCCCCATTAAATTATAGTAACCACGGGCTAACTTGCCTTTAGGAAAAGGAGCTTTAACTTCAAAAATAGATCCCATTGAATGTACAATTGTTGTCACAGCTCCCCAGCTAGGTAAAGCTTCAACGATAGCTTGGGCCAAATGACCAGCTAACGGCACAACCAACGTTGATGGCAACGATAGCACGACTTCACCTTCGGTGACCTGCAATTGTTCAGCAATAGCGCCTGCATGCAATTTGTCATTTTGTTGCAGAATATCAGCAACCTTGATTGTTAATTCAGCCTGAGAATAGCGAGTAAACACAGTTATCATCCTTTTTAATTAATAAATCTTTTGCGTTGAAATATGACTACGGTTGCGGTTTCGATATCGCTGTTGTCACCACTTGAATCAATGCCTGTGCCAGTGTCACTGACCAAAATTGCCCTGCTAACGTTAAATTCAAATAACGGTGACTGCCGTGTTGTTCTAGTGCTACGAAGCCATTTTTTTGCCAATGCTCAAATAGCGGCAAGAAATAACTAAATAATGGCCACCCTGCTTGTTTATCAAGTTCTTTGGCAACAAGCACTCCACGATCAAAGCCCGCTTTAATGGTGGTATTGATTACTGCATGGGATGAGGATTTAACCATCATCGACAATGGAAAATGCTGTTGGCTAACGTCATCCATGTAACGTTCTAGTTTACGGTGTTGCATAAAGCCATAACCACCAACATTCCCTCCTGCACCAGCACCAAGTGGCAACACTTCTGCGGTTGTTTTTGCTAAGCTGTTATAACAACTCCGCTCACGGTTATCGCGCGCCCAATGATTAACACTTAACCGCCGTAAGTGATGCTTAGCCAAATAATCGACCCCAATTTCAAACATTGAGGCTTTAGTGATGGTATCTGCAGGCTGAGGTAAACGGCCTTGTTCGACCATTTTTCCCATTGGAGTATTACCCATTTCAATTAATTGATATAAATCGACACCATGGGCGCCAGAATCGAGAAAATCATCAAGATCATGTCGCCACACATCAATATTTTGATAAGGCAAACCATAGAGTAAATCAATTACAATCGGTGCTTGATCGGCCGCTGCTAGTTCACTGATGCGCTTGAGCACCACTTCGCGATCATCTAACCGTTTTGCTTGACGACGTACTTGCGTATCAAAACTTTGCACCCCAAATGAAAATCGGTTAAATCCCCCTTCGAGTGCTGAATCAAACATTTCATCATTAAAACGGTTAATACGCCCTTCTAAAGTCAGCTCGCAATCGGTGGCTAATGGAAAATAACGGCGAATCATGGTGCCGAGTTGTTTAATTTGCGCAGCAGTTAAATCAGTTGGTGTACCACCACCAATGTAAACCGCTTGAAATGGGGCTGCCTGCGTCCAGGGTTGTGATGCTTTACATTTAAGCTCTGCCATCAATGCTGCAAAATAGTCATCAATTAAGCGTTGACTTGAAGCATATTCAAAAAAGCTACAATAAGTACACCGCACACGACAAAATGGAATATGAACATATAAGCAACGCTTATTGAAAGGCGGCGTCGTTTGCTGCAATACCCGTTGGGCGAGTGGTTGAATCTGTTCAACAGTAATCGGTGCATGGTGACCGCCACCAGCATGGGCCGATAACTTACGTCGAAAACCAAACCGCAATGGATCGGGTGTATTCTCACCTAGAATATCACTGTCAAAAACAGACGTGTCCAATGTTACGGGCATATTAGCTGGCAATGTTAATCGGTCGGCATTTATCATTTTAATGGCTATGTCACTAGCCCCTCTACGTCAGTTGTTATTAGTCTTTTCGATCAGGTTGGCAACAAATCGATACTAACCACACTATTTATAATGGTTTGCTGTCACTTTCTAAATGCTTATCACAATAATATCAGCGTAAAAGTGGTGCATCGCCACTTTTATCAGTGCTTATAAATGTTGTTTGTTAGCATGATATTTTGCATTGAATAATATTGCAAATGATAATTGATATTATTCGCATTTCGTGGATAATAGCTAAAAACAAGCTAGGACTGTGAATATCACACCGCTAACCAATTAAAAATATTAACAAAATACACATTACATCGTGAGGACGTTATTTTGCACAGACATTTAATTGCTACCACAGGCGTCGATCTCATCTTAGCCTTAGGTGAAAAGAGTGAATACTAAACGTTATATAGCCGCAGGAGCGGTATCACTTTTGGTGCACAGTATGTTCCTTGCCGCTATGCCAACCAAAGAGCCACTGACACTTACTATGGGAGCAGATAATCCTCGAGTTAGTTTAACATTTACAGCAATGCCAGCCGCTAAGAACAACAACACTCCAACGATAAACCCTATAGCACAACCTATTGAGAAAACCGTAAAAAAACCTATTAAATCAGAGGTTAAACGTTTATCAAACACTGATACTGTTAGCCAAAAGGTTGTCAAAAAAAAGCCAACAATAACAAAAAGACATAAATCTTCGGCTAAAAAACATCCTCAAAAAGCAGTTGTTGAAAAAAAACAAATAGTTAAAAAAACACCACAAAGCACCAAAAAAGAACCAACAACTATAAAAAACACACTTAACAACAAAAAAATAATTAAAAATCAATTCGGTAAATCACCACAAAAAAACAACACCAACACTGGTGCACAAACTTTGCAATTAGTCTCAAAGCCAACGTTTGCAACTCGACCAAGTCCGGTTAATTACCCCAAATTAGCCAAACGGCGTGGTATTGAAGGTCAAGTATTGGTTGAGGTGTGGATAGGTGCTCAAGGACAACAACTTAAACAAAAACTGATTAAATCATCGGGCGCACAAATTTTAGATAATGCAGCGATTGCAGCAATTAAGAAATGGCGCTTTTCTTCTCACATTGTTAACGGTAAGGCAATTGCCCACCGAGTACAGATCCCTGTACGTTTTAAATTGGATTAAACCATGACTGTAGTCGATACGCTTACTCAACAATTTGGCCTAATGACATGGCCGTTACTTGCCTGCTCTGCCTTAACGGTCATGATTTTAGTCGAACGCTTAATACAAGTTTTTCTTTGTACTGGTGTTGGTAAAACCAAAGTCACGGCTTTACTTGAGCAACAAAATAGACATGACGATCGCGCACTTGAACAATTAGCAGCCCAACTCAAGCACCAACGGCCACTATTGTGTAAAGGTATTGCGATGCTGATCGCTCATCGTCACTTTACTAAACCGTTACGAGAAGATGCGGCCAATATTTGGTTATTGCAAAAACGCCAACAATTACGCTCTGGGTTACGATTGCTGAGTTTAATTGGTGTGATTAGTCCATTGTTAGGATTGCTTGGCACTGTACTTGGCTTGATTGATATGTTTAAAGGTATCGCCCTCTCTACCAGTTCGGTTACGCCAAGTGATCTTGCTGATGGTTTGGGGCTTGCGATGCGTACGACTGCTGCAGGATTGATTATTGCCCTACCCGCAATTACAGGTTCGCAATTATTAGGACTATGGGCTGACAGTATTATGGCGAAACTTGAGCATAGCTTAAACCGCTGTAATTTATGGCTCGAAGGCATGAATATTGATGCTGAAAATAGCCCAGCAAAACCGTGTGATACTTGCGAAGAGAACCCTGCTTATAGTGGCACATCAGCATGATAACGATTAATAACCGTCACGATAGCGACGACTTAACCCCTGATCTAACCCCATTATTAGATATTATTTTTATTGTGATGGTGTTCTTGCTACTAACCGCAACTGTTCAAATCAAAGCATTAGATGTCGACTTACCACAAACATCGACTCAAATATTACAAACCACCAAAGCTGATCCAATTACTATCAATTTGGTCGCAACTGAACCTTATTGGGCATTACAAGGCCAAACCATCAATGACTGGGATAGTTTTAACCTGCAGCTATTAGCCGCAGTCAAAGCTGCTCCCAATAAACCGGTTGTGATTGGCGCTGATAAAAAAGCCTCGGTCGAACAAATGCTCAAACTGTTAGCTTTTCTACAAAAAAACGACATCAAAGCCACTCAACTATTAATGGAAGAACAACAATAATGGACCGTCATCACTCTGTTTTTATCGCACCTTCTTGGGGTCATATTGCTCGCAAAGCACTGTTGCCAATTACACTATTAATAACAGCATCAAGCTTGTTTTCACCACAGGCTCAGGCTCAACCTGATTCTGATTCGCCACGAGTCATCAGTGCGGGTGCTGCAATTACGGAGATTATTAATGCTCTAGGTGCTGAGCAACAATTGATTGCTGTAGATGTCACCAGTAAAAACTTAGTCGCACCGAGCCTGCCTAAAGTAGGCTATCACCGCCAACTATCAGCAGAAAGTTTGATTGCATTAGCGCCAACTAAAATCATTGGCTCTGATGAAATGGGGCCACCAAAAACATTAACCCTTTTAAAACAGTCAGGGGTTGAAGTGGATATCGTCAATGGCGGTGAAACAGTGGCTGATTTACTGCATCGTATTGATCAAGTCGCGGCATTAACCCAACATCAACAGCAAGCGCAGCAACTTAAGCAACAACTCCAAACCAGCGTGGATGCCATCAAACAGCACAATTTAGATCAACAACACCCGCTTAAAAAGGTGTTGTTTTTAATGATCCATGATGGTCGTCCAATCAGTATTGCGGGCAAAAATACCACCGCCGATAGCATTATTACTTTAGCAGGTGCAATTAATCCTGCCGCGCAATTAGTGGCTAATTATAAGCCAGTATCAACGGAAGCTATTTTGCAGATGCAACCCGACATTATTTTATTAAGTGATCGCACCACTGCATCAATTAACAACATGCAACAGTTGCTGGAAAAAATGCCCATGTTAGCGGCAACACCTGCGGCAAAAAACAATGCCATTGCGGTGATTGACGGTACAGCCCTGATTGGAGGATTAGGTATTCACAGTATTAATGAAGCCATGCGCCTTAATGGTGTTTTTTATCCACAATCGTAAATTGAGATCAATGTCGTCATGAATGTTACTCGTATTTCTCCCTCCGTCATTTACGTGATCAGTATCTGTTCGCTTTTATTTGCGCTACTCAGTTCGATTGCGATAGGGCCGATGGATATTAGCTATAAAGACAGCTTTATTGCCCTGTTACCCGGCGAGCATCACCTTGCGACTCATGTTGATTTAGTGATCCATCAAATACGGTTACCACGGACATTATTATGTATTGCGATTGGCGCTATATTGGCAATTTGTGGTGCCGTGTTACAAGGGTTATTTCGTAACCCTCTTGCCGACCCTGGTATTATTGGTATATCAGGCGGTGCTGGCCTAGGAGCGGCATTTGCAATCATTTTATTTGCTCCGCTGATGACGCATTACCCACTATTAATGAACATTGGTGCCGTACCCTTTTTTGCTTTTTTAGGTGGCGCAATAAGTACTTATTTGGTGTATCACCTTGGTACTGACAAAAATGGCACCTCTGTCGTGGTTATGCTGCTTGCAGGGGTTGCGATTGGTGCAATATCTGGCGCAGGACTGGGGTTATTAAATTACATTGCTGATGACCAAGCCCTACGTGATTTCTCTTTATGGTCTATGGGCTCACTTGCTGGGGCTACATGGTCTGGTATTGGGTTAGCTTTTATAAGCCTTATCGTGATTTATTATTATTGTTACCGTCAAGCAAATGCACTTAATGCGTTTTTATTAGGTGAAGCCGAAGCCCGTCATATGGGGGTTGATGTTCAACACCTTAAACGCAGTTTAATTATTGTGTGTGCCGCAGGAGTTGGGATCACCGTTGCGATTACCGGCCCAATTGGTTTTATTGGTCTGGTTATTCCGCATTTAGGGCGCATGATTTCAGGCCCTAACCATAAGACATTGTTGCCAATATCGGCTATTTTAGGCGCTTTAATACTACTCGTCGCAGATATGATCGCCCGTAGTGCGTTTGCACCACAAGAACTTCCGGTAGGTATTATTACCGCTATTTTAGGCGCTCCATTTTTTATCTATCTACTTAATAAGCAAAAAGGCAGAATCGCATGACGGCGACACTCTCACACTCGACGGCGATTACAGCACGTAACTTACAGCTCACATTAGCCAATAAAGTGTTATTAGATAATTTCAGTATTGATATTAAAGCAGGTCAAGTTACTGCGCTATTAGGCCCTAATGGCGCGGGTAAAAGCACCTTGCTTAAAATCTTATGTGGTGAGATTTCACCTGAAAGTGGCGATGTGGCATTTTTCAATCGTGATATCAATGATTGGCAACGCGCAGAACTGGCGCGTCATTTAGGCATTCTACCGCAGCACAGTTCACTCTCTTTTAGCTTTACCTGTAAAGAAGTGGTAGAACTTGGCACTATGCCATTGTGTTTATCTCGCCAAGAAATCAATCACATCACTAACCAAACAATGGCTAATACCGATGTGCTTGAGCTTGCTCAGCGGTTG
The DNA here is from genome assembly GCF_900537155.1 of Photobacterium sp. Alg240-V54. NCBI lineage: Bacteria > Pseudomonadati > Pseudomonadota > Gammaproteobacteria > Vibrionales > Vibrionaceae > Photobacterium > Photobacterium sp. Alg240-V54. The sequence continues at coordinate 152,013 of NZ_UNRL01000004.1, read as the reverse complement.
TATCCCACCTTATCTGGTGGTGAAAAACAACGGATCCATTTTGCACGAGTATTAACCCAATTAAGCCAAGCCGATGATAAATGCATTTTAATGTTAGATGAGCCAACTTCAGCCTTAGATTTAGCCCATCAACATAAAACGCTACAAATGGCACAAACGATGGCAGCTCAAGGTGCAGCGGTGATCGTGGTATTACATGATCTTAATTTAGCGGCCCAATATGCTCAGCGGATGGTAATTATTCAACATGGAAAAATTCAAGCCGATGGCACACCATGGCAAGCATTAAATCCGGCAGTGATTAATACTGTCTATGGTTGGCAAGTTTCTGTTCACCGCCATCCTATCCATGATTACCCTTATCTATTATCAGCATGTTAACTAACCACACATGATGAGTCCATCAAGTAAATTTCAGTAACACTACGATAAATTTGCTGAAATTTACGTTTTTTTGTTGATAGCATCAAATATTTTAATCCAAAACAATAGAATCGTTGCACTACGCGAAACACTCAGTAAAATGTGAACGCAAGCGATTACACTTGAAAAATATGTAATAATTATAAAGCCGCAAAATAGATGCGGATTTTGTTGTTGGATACTATTTAAGTATGTAACAGATACATAATCGGTGCCAAATTGAATAATTAACGAGACGACTAACGCAATAAGATGGATTTTATATCTCTCAGTGATTACTCAATTTGGTACCACACCATTGGCTAGAATCATTTCTAGCGCTCATTATTAGAAGAATAAATATGGCAACCATTAAAGATGTTGCACGTATGGCTGGTGTTTCAACGACAACAGTCTCACACGTGATCAATAAAACGCGCTTTGTCGCAGAAGCAACGCAGAAAAAAGTTCTTGCTGCCGTTGAAGATCTTAACTACGCACCAAGCGCAGTGGCACGCAGTTTAAAATGTAACACGACTCGTACCATCGGTATGCTGGTGACTAAATCAACCAACCCATTTTTTGCTGAAGTTGTGCATGGTGTTGAAGAGTATTGTTACCGTGAAGGTTACACTCTGATCTTATGTAATACCGAAGGCAACCTTTCTAAGCAACGCGATTACTTACGCATGTTGGCAGAAAAACGTGTCGATGGCTTATTAGTAATGTGTTCAGATCTCGATCAGAAGTTATTGGATCTACTTGAGCGCCAAAAAGATTTACCTATGGTAGTCATGGATTGGGGCCCAGAAAGCCCACATACTGATAAAATTCAAGATAATGCCGAACAAGGTGGCTATATTGCGACTAAATATTTTATCGAACATGGTCATACCCGTATCGGTTGTCTATCTGGCCACAATGATAAATCGACCTGTCGTGAGCGCTTAAAAGGCTTCAATAAAGCGATGACAGAAGCAAATTTAGAGGTTAACCAAGACTGGATCCTTGAAGGCGATTTTGAGTGTGATTCTGCTGTCGAAGCTGCTGAGAAATATATTGCGATGACTGATCGCCCAACCGCTATTTTTTGTTTTAATGACATTATGGCGATGGCACTGATTAGTACCTTTGAACAAGCGGGACTACGCGTACCGAATGACATTTCTATCATTGGTTATGACAACATTGATCTTGCGCCCTACTTTGCGCCGCCACTAACGACTATCCACCAGCCAAAACGTCGCTTAGGTAAAACAGCAATTAAAATTTTGATGGCACGAATGAAAGACAAAGATCACGAACCTCAAATTTTTGAAATGGCCCCTGCTATCGTTGAACGAAAATCTGTTAAAGATCTACGCTAATAGCGTTATCTATTTATCAAGCCAATAATTATATTGGCTTTTTTTTCCTATCAATATAATTCCCCTGCCTCTAAACGCTATTAAAACGTTGTTTCTTACCAAGAAATATGAGCGATATCACATATTCATCAGCTTTCATCAATATTCAAACTTCACTTGTTAAAAGATAGAATATAATGATTCATGTAAATACATATAATAGTAAGCAAAAGACTTACAAACTATAAATAAAACTTCGCTATTGATAAGTCTATTTATAGAGTAATACATGAATGATTTAAAGTAGTTCGTTTGTGATGTAAATAACTTTATTAATAAAAGTAAAACGACAACTACTTTAATGTTAGGTGACACTCATTTATTCACCGAGTAGAAGTATGGACAAACCAATATTAAAAGATTCATTAAAACTATTAGACCATTTAGGTAATGTAAAATCGCGTTCTATGTTTGGCGGTTTTGGTATTTTCGCAGGAGAAGCAATGTTTGCTCTTGTGGTAAATAATAAACTCCACCTACGTGCAAACGCGAAAACAGAAGAGGAATTTAAACAAGCGGGTTTAGAACCATATATTTATAAAAAACGTGGTTTCCCTGTCATTACAAAACATTACGCTATTCTTGATGAATGGTGGCAACACCCAGAGAAAATTGTCGAGCAGGCAAAATATTCTCTTGAGGCAGCACAAGCTGATAAAAAAGCCAAAGACTGCTGTACACCAGATAGAATTAAAGACTTACCCAACTTACGGCTTTCAAATGAACGAATGCTCAAAAAAGTAGGTATTAAAACTATCAAACAACTGCATGACATTGGCGCACTCGAAGCTTATAAGGCGTTACAAAAAACACAAGAAACGTCGTTAAGTATAGAATTGTTATGGGCACTTGAAGGTGCTATACATGGCCAACACTGGTCAGTAATACCAGAAAGCAGACGCAATGAACTGCTAGCAAAACTATAATAAATATATTCGTCAACTGGCTAAGTGACGCTTAAGAATAAAGAGGCCCAGTGCCTCTTTAATTTATTCTACTTTGGTATTAACACGCTATTTAAAGCATCCCTCGATAGAATGTAAATTAAAAATAATAGCTTAATATCATTTATTTAAATATATCGACTAATAGATGATATAAATATTAAATAAAACGTAATTTTTTTGTTTTATATTTTATTCATTTATCAGTTCTCTTCTGGCGTCTTAAACGTATTTTTAACGTTCGATAATGATTACTCACCATTCATCAACGTTTGCATATCATTGTGCCCACCACATTCTTTTTGCTGCCTCTCAAGGTTGTATTTGTTGCTGCAATTTCAACCAATTGCAATAATAAACAAATTTTTTCTTATTAAATGAAATACAATGTCACTTTTTCTGGTCTTGGTAGTTAAGAGTCGTTGTGACTTACTTTTTATAAGGACATTCCTTGCGTATATTAACCAAAAATACATTCTCATTATGGGTAAAACCTTTACTGTGGTTACAAGAACGCCATTTTGGAAAAGTACTCAATCCTGCTAAGTTATGGGGACGTAAGCCGGTACTCTTCTGGTTAGTGGCGGTGTTCTTTGGTTACCTTGATCGTAAAAAATCCCCACTTGATGCCGTGATACGTTCATTGGTTTGCGTTCGTGTATCACAACTCAATAACTGTGCCTTCTGTGTTGATGCTAACGGCATGAAACTCGCAGAACGCTGTCACTCAGTCGAGAAAATAAAAGCATTGGCAAATTGGCAATCTTCTAGCCACTTCTCCGCACAAGAGCAAGCGGTACTGACCTACACTGAAGCCATGACTATTACTGGTGAACACGTTAGTGACGAAATGCTTGCCGCTCTCGCAGCGTGGTATAGCAGTGATGATATCATCGAGTTAACCGCCTTAATTAGCTTTCAAAATTTATCCGCAAAATTTAATACTGCGCTTGACGTGCCTGCACAAGGTTTTTGCTCATTGCCAATTCAACCACAAACAAATAATGCTACTCAACAACCAACGACTAATGATTCTTCGACTTCAACTGAACAGCCACCAAGGAGCTTAGATGAAAAATAACAAAATTGTATTATTGGCTGTAATCGCTGTATTTATTGGTGCTTGGTTCTATTTTGATCTCGGGCATTTTCTAACCCTAGAATATGCCAAGCGCGAACAATTAGCGCTACAGGATCATATTGCTGAAAACCCAATAACGTCTTATATCAGCTTTTTTAGTCTGTACGTATTAGCCACTGCCCTTTCTATTCCTGGCGCATCAATTTTAACCCTGCTAGGTGCCGCGTTATTTGGCTTCTGGACCAGTTTGATCATGGTGTCGTTTGCCAGCACCATTGGCGCAACATTGGCATTTTTATCGAGCCGTTTTATCTTACGCGACTGGGTGCAAGCAAAGTTTGGTCAGCGTTTAACAACATTAAATCAAGGTATAGCCAAAGAAGGGGCTTTTTATTTACTGAGCTTACGTTTAATCCCCGTTTTTCCGTTTTTTCTAATCAACCTACTGATGGGATTAACAGCGATTAAAGCATGGACTTTTTTCTGGGTAAGCCAATTAGGTATGCTAGCCGGAACGGCGGTTTATATTAATGCCGGAACTCAACTAGGAAAAATAGAATCATTAAGCGGCATTATCTCTGCGCCCGTTTTAGTCTCTTTATTTTTATTGGGGCTGTTTCCACTCATCGCTAAATGGATTATGAAAGTTATGGAAAATAAAAAACGCTATCAACAATGGCAAAAACCGACCCACTTTGATCAAAATTTAGTGGTCATTGGCGCCGGTGCGGGTGGTTTAGTCAGTGCCTATATTGCTGCGGCAGTCAAAGCTGAAGTGACATTGATTGAACGCCACAAAATGGGCGGTGATTGTTTAAATACCGGTTGTGTACCCTCAAAAGCGCTTATTCGTGCCGCGCACACTGCTGCTGATATTAAAAATGCCGCTAAATTGGGTATCGATGCTCATATCGATAATGTCAATTTTGCACAAGTTATGGGCCGTATTCATAACGTGATAGCAAAAGTTGAACCGCATGATTCTATCGAACGTTACTCTAAACTCGGGGTTAACTGCGTAACGGGTGATGCCACAATCTTGTCACCATGGGAAGTTGAAGTGAATGGCGACCGTATTACAACTCGTAATATTGTAATAGCAACGGGCGCGCGTCCTCTTGTACCAGACATTCCAGGTTTAAAAACGGTTGATTACTTAACTTCAGACACCATCTGGCAACTTACTGCCCTTCCTAAACGGTTATTGATTTTAGGTGGTGGCCCGATTGGCTGTGAATTAGCACAGAGTTTCTGTCGATTAGGCGCTGAAGTAACAGTTGTTGAACGCTCATCACAACTATTGAGCCGTGAAGATACTGACGCTGCAACATTGGTTGAGCAAGCCCTCACCAGTGATGGTGTTAATGTTTTATTGCAACATAACGCTGTAAAGTTTGAATCGATTATTGATGATAACGGCGTTCGAACTCAACGAGCGTTGCTAGAACACAATAACCACCAGCTTGCTGTAGAGTTTGATGCGGTAATGGTCGCGTTGGGACGCGTAGCAAATGTACAAGGGTTTGGCTTAGAACAACTCGGCATTACCACAACTGAACGCGGCACTGTCGCTGTTAATCAGTATCTACAAACGCAATACCCAAATATTTATGCTGTTGGTGACGTTGCTGGCCCCTATCAACTGACACATGTTGCCGCTCATCAAGCTTGGTATGCCGCTGTAAACAGTTTGTTTGGTTCACTGAAGAAGTTCAAAGTCGATTATTCCGTGATCCCTGCTGTAACTTATACTGCACCAGAATTAGCGCGAGTGGGGATTAACGAAAAAGAAGCACAATCGCAAAATATTGACTATGAAGTCACTCGCTACGGGCTTGATGATTTAGATCGGGCTATTGCCGATGGCTATGATGAGGGTTTTATTAAAGTCTTAACCCCTAAAGGCAGCGATAAAATTCTGGGTGTGACGATTGTTGGTCATCATGGGGGAGATTTGCTAGCCGAATTTACCTTAGCCATGCGTCACAATCTAGGGCTCAATAAGATTTTAGGCACCATACATCCTTATCCAACCATGAGCGAAGGCGCAAAATATACAGCAGGCGTATGGAAACAAGCCCATGCACCCCAAAAATTACTTGCTTGGGTTAAAAAATACCATGACTGGATGCGCAATTCATCGCGCCAAAAATAAGGATATCAATTGTGATCAGACGCTTTCCAACGCTAAAAAAACTGCCTGTTGCAATGGCAATGCTTGTCAGTAGTATCGCGGCACACGCCAGTGAAGCACCAGCTGTCACCCACATTACGCCAACATGGCAACAAACGCTCACTCAAGCCAAAGGTGAAACGGTGTATTTTAATGCTTGGGGTGGCAGCCAAGAAATTAATGATTATTTATTGTGGGCTAACACCCAATTACAACAGCGTTATGGCGTAACCCTAAAACAAGTTAAAGTCACCGATATTGCTGAGACCACGCAACGTTTATTAGCCGAAAAAACCGCGGGGAAAAACAGTGGTGGTAGTGTTGATATGGTATGGATCAATGGTGAAAATTTTCGTTCAATGAAGCAAAATGGTCTGCTCTATGGGCCATTTACTCATCAATTACCTAACTGGAAATATGTTGATAAATCACTGCCGATTGATAAAGATTTTTCAGAGCCCACTCAAGGGCTAGAAGCACCATGGGGCGTGGGACAATTGGTGTTTATTTACGATCCCGAAACATTAAAAAATCCACCTAAAAGTTTTAAAGCATTATTAGCTTTAGCACAACAACACCCAGGGAAAATTAGCTATCCAAAACCACCAGAATTCCATGGTACGGGCTTTTTAAAAGCGGCGTTATTAGAGTTAACAACTGATAAAAAAGCCTTATATCAACCATTGCAGCTGCCTCAAGATCAAGCTTTGTTTGATCGGGTTACTGCGCCATTATGGCATTATCTCGATCAACTCCATAAAGTGGCATGGCATCAAGGTAAGCAATTTCCAGCGGGTACTGCAGAAACAGTGCAGTTACTTGATGATCAACAATTATTGTTAGCCATTACCTTTAATCCAAATGCGGCAGCTGCTGCGATTGCCAATGGTAATTTAACCGACAAAGCTAAAACCTATGCTTTTAATGCTGGTGCGTTAACCAACATTCACTTTTTGGCAATTCCATGGAATGCCAACGCCAAAGCAGGCGCATTAGTAGCGATTAATTTTCTGTTGAGCCCACAAGCACAGGCCCGTAAGGCCGATACCAACTTATGGGGCGATCCAACCATTTTAAACCCACAAGCCTTTAAGCAATTATCGGCACCTTATAACCAGCAGAGCTTTAAACCCTACCCAGCAATTGCTGAGCCAAATCCAACATGGCTAGCAGCCATTGAACAGCAATGGCAACAAAGATACGGTAACTAATTGTTATAGTTATTATAAATTGAGCTAACTTGCACTATGATAGCAAGTTAGCTTCTTCGTCTGAGATCGATGTAAACCCTATGTTAGCCCTTATCTTTATTATTACTTTATTGCTATTTGCAAGCCCATTGATAATTGGCTTTGTGGGTATCTTGGCGCCTGCTGCGGCATGGTTACCAGCATTAAACATGCATCAGCCCTCATTGTTAGGTTGGCAACAACTGTTTTCTTGGCCAGATCTTAACCTCTCTATTGGGTTAACTTTATTAACAGGAATAGGAAGCACAGCACTTGCCTTATGGTGGTGCTATTTAATTTTGCGCCATTTCTGGCTAACAACACAGTGGCAAAAAATTGAACGCTTACTTGCGCCACTATTAGCATTTCCCCATGTTGCCTTTGTTCTTGGGTTTGGATTACTGTTTTCATCTACTGGTTGGTTGGCTCGAATTTGGCACCATCTTGGTCTGACGGATACGCTATATCCAACCCTGATCCATGATCGTTATGGTTTAGGATTATTGTTTGCATTAGCCATTAAAGAGACACCGTTTTTGTTATTAATGAGTCTGAGTATATTAAAACAACTCGATATAAAACGGTTTTATAATGTGTCCGTTAGTCTCGGTTACAGCCACCAGCAAACGTGGCGTAGCGTTATTCTTCCATTATGGTTACCCAAATTACGCTTAGCTATTTTTGCTGTTGCAGGTTATGGACTGGCGGTAGTTGATGTCGCATTAATTATTGGTCCGACTCACCCTAGCACCTTATCTATGCTCATTTGGCAATGGTTTACAGATGCCGATTTAACTCAATTACCACGAGCAGCAGCGGCAGCATTATTATTATTAGCTATTGTTATTAGTACATTTGGATTATTGCGTTGTCTTGAATGGTGGTTTTTATCATATTCAACAGCATGGCAATATCGTGGCGCACAACCAACTCAGCCACGTAATTCTCAACCATCATCAATAATTGCAACTTTATGCAGTTACAGCTTATTATTACTGCCATTAATTATGCTTCCTATGTTAGCTGTGTGGTCATTTGCCCTGCGCTGGCGGTTCCCTGATTTATTACCAAGTCGATATAGCCTTCGCTTTTGGCAACAACAACTTGAACCACTGCAACAACTGATGAGTAACAGCATTATTTTAGCGTTAACCAGTAGCCTTTGCGCATTACTCATGGCCATTATTTGTCTTGAATACCGTCAAAAATACCAACGCGGTATTCCGACGATGTTGATTGCTGTTCCAATGGTTGCACCACAATTATCACTATTGTTTGGTATGCAAATAGCAGTCTCTTTTGTGGCTGGACAACATTTTTGGTTATGGGTGAGTTGGAGCCATTGGTTGTATGTTTTCCCGTATATTTACCTTACGTTAGACGGACCATGGCGCAGTTATGATCAACGGTTAGATCAAACCGCACGCAGTTTAGGACTCACGGGGTGGCAAACATGGTGGCGAGTCAAATTCCCACAGTTAAAACCTGCATTATGGTTAGCATTTGCGGTTGGATGCAGTGTCAGTTTGGCGCAATACCTTCCGACACAAATGCTTGGTGCTGGGCGCATACCAACCCTAACAACGGAAGCCGTTACCCTTGCAAGTGGTCAAGATCGTCGTATCAGCGCCGTTTATGGTCTGTTACAAGGTCTATTACCCTTAGGTTTTTTTACTCTCGCGCTGATGTTTGCAAAGCAGCAAACATCTGATACTTCAACAACAAAGGTGACCTTATGACGCTGTCTGTTTCACAGCTGACTTTACGCCATAATAACAATAACACTCTCATCGGCCCTCTTAGCTTTGATGTTGAGAATGGACAAATAAAGACCCTAATGGGCCCAAGTGGCAGTGGTAAATCAACCATTCTTAGTGCAATTGCTGGTCATTTAGCTGCTGACTTCACAGCAACGGGAGATATTCAATTAAATCAGCAATCTATCATTTCACTAGCACCGAATATGCGCCATATTGGGATTGTTTTTCAAGATGATTTATTGTTCCCTCATCTTAATGTTTGGCAAAATTTAGCGTTTGGTTTACCTTCCCAAATAAAAGGGCCACAACGCAAAAAAATGGCATTAGCAACACTGGACGAATTAGGTCTGCTTGATTTACAACATCAACAAGCTCATCAAATATCCGGCGGGCAACGAGCAAGGATCAGCATGATGCGGTTATTATTATCACAACCACAAGCCGTATTACTTGATGAGCCATTTAGCAAATTAGATAAAACGTTACGCGCTGCATTTCGCCAGTTTGTGTTTGACCAAATTCAACAACGCAACATTCCTGCGTTAATGGTTACTCATGATGATGATGATATTCCCACTGATGGTGATGTCTTACACTGGCCTTGGCACTAAATAATACGGAAAATACCATGCTCGACCGTTACAGCATTACTCTTATACGCCAACCTTTAGCAAAGCTGGCAGCATTACCTGAAAATTATGGTATTAGTGCCAACCAAATCACCCTTAGTGGGTTTGTGATTGGCCTTTTTTCCCTGCCTGCTCTTGCATTTGAATATTATGGCTTGGCTCTGTTTTTTATTGTTATTAATCGATTATTTGATGGCTTAGATGGTGCGGTTGCTCGTCGGCAAGGGATCACTGATTGCGGTGGGTTTCTTGATATAACTCTGGATTTTTTGTTCTATTCATTGATTCCATTTGGATTTGTACTTGCAGATCCAAGTCAAAATGCGATAGCGGGTGCGTTCTTAATCTTCTCTTTTATCGGTACTGGCTCAAGTTTTCTTGCATTTGCTATCATGGCGAGCAAACGCAATATAGAAAGTCCTGTATATAAACAAAAGTCGTTATACTACATTGGTGGCCTAACAGAAGGCACTGAAACCATCGCCTGCTTCGTGCTGTTTTGTTTATTCCCACAACACTTTGCCACTATCGCATGGATTTTTGGCTCTTTATGTTGGATAACCACAGCTACTCGTATTTGGGCTGGTTATCACACCTTAAAAAATTAGGGCCACGTCGCTGGATATAAACACTTATATCCAGCCGTCTCACACTCCGCTTATTGTGCGATTCATCAACGTACCCATTGGCGGTGTAATTGCTCGCTATCGCCTAAATAATCTAGCAGCCAAGTTACCGCAGGATTCATGGTTTCAGTATTCCATGCTAAACAACATGGGCTAACTGATGGCTTGATAGCGAGCTCTTTTTCAATTAGCTCTCCCGTTTCAATTAATGGGACAGCCATATGACTGGGTACCACACTTACGCCTAAGCCTGCTTTTAAACACTGCATCGCACTGTGCCAATTTGGAACCAGAATACGGCGTTGATTATCCATCAACCAAGTGATCCGTTTTGGCAATGTTCGTGAGGTATCTTCTAAACAAACGGCGGGATATTGCGCCAACTCATGCGCTTCTAATGGATGATCACAACTTGCTAACGGATGTTGAGGATCAATCACGAATTTCCAAGTTAATGTTCCCATATCACGATAATCAAAGCTGCCACCGACAGGCACTGCTGCTGTTGCGCCTATCGCAATATCTGCCCGTCCATCAGCTAATGCATCCCATACTCCATTAAATACTTCCATCGTAAGATGCAATTCAACATCAGGAAAGTGTTCATAAAAATCACGAACTAACATATTGACGCGACTTTGACGCACAACAGTATCTAAAGCGACTGATACATTTTGTGACCAGCCATTTGCTACGCGTTGAGTTTGGTATTTCATTAACTGCATTTGTTTGATTATTTTGCGTGATTCTTCGACAAAATATTCCCCAGCAGGTGTTAGTTTAACCTGTCGATGTAATCGAACAAATAATTCGACAGCTAAACGTTCTTCTATCAATCTTACGGTATAACTAATAGCACTTGGTACTTTATGCAATTCTTCTGCTGCACCTGAAAAGCTGCCACGGCGGGCAACAACGTCAATAACCTGTAGATCATTATAGGAAAACATATCACATCAAATTTTTTGAAAGCATGGTTTAAATTTTAGCGTTTCACAGCCATTAAAACCAGTATTACACTAACGGCAATTGTAATATTGACGAAAAGTATAAAATGAAAAATCAACCATCTAAAATAACCCTGTTCTGGTTTGCATGTCTAAGTATGCTAGGTTTCCTAGCCACTGACATGTATTTGCCTTCGTTTGAGACGATCCGCGCCGACTTTGCAACAACCCAATCTCTTATCGGCCTATCACTCAGTGTATTTTTGCTTGGTATGGCATTAGGCCAAGTTATTTATGGTCCTCTCTCTGATCGCGTTGGACGTATTAAAGTACTTGTTGGCGGTATGGTGCTGTTCAGCCTTGCTTCTATTGCCTGTTCATTTGCTCCTAATATTGAAGTATTCCTTGCTGCACGTTTTGTACAAGCATTAGGTGCATGTAGTGCAACCGTTATCTGGCAAGCAGTTGTTGTTGACCGTTACGACGGCAAAGTTTCTGAGCGTGTTTTTGCTACCATCATGCCGTTAGTTGCTCTTTCTCCAGCTTTAGCGCCTTTGCTAGGTGCAATGCTTGAGCATCAATTAGGCTGGCGTAGCATCTTTATTGCATTAGTCGGCTTTGGCGCAGTATTAGCTATCATGACATTAAAAGAGTCTGAAAGTGCGAACCTTAGCCAACAGCAAGAAAAACTAACGACTAAGTTACGTAAAGATTACGCTCAAATCCTGAGTTCAAAAAAATTCTGGGGCAACATGCTTATTTTCGCAGCATGTTCAGCAGCTTTCTTTGCTTACCTAACCGGTTCGCCGTTTGTAATGTCAGCAATGGGCTATTCAGGCACTGATATTGGCTTGAGCTATGCACCACAAACAGTTGCCTTTATTGTCGGTGGCTATGGTTGTCGTTCATTATTAAATCATTTCGAAAGCAAGAAACTATTGCCGTGGATTTTGGCATTGTTCTTTAGCAGCGTGTTAATCATGTTTGTTATCTCTATTTCAATGACTGTTACGACTATCTGGCCAATTCTAATTCCGTTCTGCTTCCTTGCTGTGGCTAATGGTGCTATTTACCCATTAGTTATTAGTGCTGCATTATCTGACTTTAGAAATTGTAGTGCGACTGCTGCAGGTCTATTAAACTTTATGCAAACGATGGTATGTTTCGCTGCCAGTGGTTTGGTTTCAGCTTTTGCTGGCTACGGTTTATTAACGGTAACAGTGGCTATGTTTATCACAGGTTTCATTGCGATTTTCGGTTTCATTTTGGTTGCACAATCACGCCACCAGCAATCTATAACCGCAACCGCTTAATTACCCACACCTTAATCATTTCAGAAGCAGTCTCTATGGCTGCTTTTTTTTGCCCTCTAATTATGCTCAATTATCTCCTGTTTGATATATATTCATTCTTTAATTACTCGCCTTTTTGCCTTCATGAATAGCACAACCATCCAACTATTAATCCACTTACACAGACAATCACTAACAAATGACTAAATAATCATTTTATAAAAGTCACAATATATGTCATTTTAACGCGCTTTATTCCTTCTAGTATCCACACCACCTTTATGTTTAATGTTTGTTACCATACAGACTTACATCCAGTAGAATAACTTGCCAAAGCACTATAAAACAAACAAATTTGCAACATATTTCTTTTTTTATACATTTCTCTTGCATAAGATATCGTGGTGAGTAGTATATAAATTAAGTGACGATTAATGCAGTATTAGAGCATGAGTATTCAAGTAAGTAATATCAATAAATTTTATGGCCACAACCAAGTACTGCATGATGTCAGCTTTACTTGCAGCACTGGCGACACCCTTGTTTTATTAGGCCCAAGTGGCGCAGGTAAAAGTTCGCTGCTACGCGTATTAAACCTGCTTGAAAATGCCACTGACGGTGAACTAACGATTGCTGACAATATATTTGATTTTTCAAAACCTATTGCTGAACAAAAAGGCTTAGCGCTAAGACGAAAAGTCGGCATGGTGTTTCAACAATATAATCTTTGGCCACATAAAACCGTCATTGAGAATCTTATTGAAGCGCCAATCAAAGTATTAGGCGTTGCTAAAACAACCGCCAAACAACAAGCTCTCGATATTCTGACGCAATTGCAACTTGCAGATAAAGCGAATGCATGGCCACTGCAACTTTCTGGCGGACAACAACAGCGGGTTGCGATTGCGCGTGCATTGATGATGAAACCCGACGTCTTACTGTTTGATGAACCAACAGCAGCACTTGATCCTGAGATCACCAGTCAAATCGTTAAGATCATCAAAGATCTTAGTGGCACTGGAATCACACAGGTTGTTGTTACCCATGAAGTTGATTTTGCAAAAAAAATTGCAAGTCATATTTTATATATGGAAAACGGTCGCGTTATTGAACATGGTAGCCATGCTTCTTTCACCACCCCAAAAACACCTCAATTTGAAGAATACCTTAAACACTAATAGGTATCCTTTTTAAAGCCACGTAGATAGAACTGCGTAATAAACCGCATGGAGTATAGCGATGAAGAAAATTTTATTAGCCGCAATGATTGGTCTAGCATCAAGTCACGCAATTGCACAAGATCTAAAATTTGCCACTGAAGCCACTTACGCACCGTTTGAATACATGGATGCTAATAATCAAATTCAAGGGTTTGATATTGATATTGCCAAAGCGTTATGTACTGAAATGAAAGCCAACTGTACCTTCCATAACCAAGCATTTGATAGCTTAATTCCGGCACTTAAATTCAAGCGTTATGATGCTGCAATTTCAGCGATGGATATTACAGCGGCACGTCAACAACAAGTCAGTTTTAGTAATACCTATTATGACAATGCCGCCGCGTTTGTATCATTAAAAGATCATGTTGCTGATCAAGCAGCACTTAACGGCAAGCGTGTTGGGGTTCAAAATGGTTCCACTCACCAGAGCTATATCACTGATCAAATGTCAGCAGTAACTGCGGTACCATATACCAGCTATCAAGATGCATTTATCGATATGCAAAATGGCCGTATTGATGCTGTGTTTGGTGATACAGCAGTTGTCGCGGAGTGGTTCAAAAAAGGCAATGGCGACAAACTGTCTTATGTCGGCAAACCAGTTACTAATGCAAAATATTTTGGAAATGGCTTTGGTATTGCCGTTAATAAAGACAATAAAGCATTAGTTGAACAATTAAATAAAGCATTGGCAGCCATTAAAGCAAATGGTCAATACCAAGCAATCTTTGAACAGTATTTTGGTAAGTAAGTTATGATATTAACGGGATATTCACAATCCCTGCTAGAAGCTAGCTGGATGACAGTCCAGCTCGCTTTTGTCAGTTTAGCGGTAGGGTTAGTTTTAGCGATGTTATTTGCAGGCGGCGAAATGTCACGTTATCGTGTTATTTCTTGGCCAACAACATTTATCGTGACTATCCTCCGTGGTCTGCCCGAGCTATTAGTGGTACTTTTTATCTTTTTTGGTTCGGGCCAAATTATTTTTTACATTACTGGCGAGTTTATTGAAATTAGCCCGTTTTTATCGGGTGTAATTGCGTTATCGCTTATTTTTGCATCATATGCTGCTCAAACAATACGCGGAGCATTAAAAGCCGTCCCTAAAGGTCAACAAGAAGCCGCTAATGCACTAGGTATCAGTAAACAACGTACATTTTTCAGTATTATTTTACCGCAAGCCGTACGTCACGCTTTACCTGGGTTAACTAATCAATGGCTCGTATTATTAAAAGATACGGCGTTAGTTTCGTTAATTGGTGTAACGGATTTACTCAAACAGGCGCAGTTAGCATCAGCTGCAACCCATGAAAGTTTCACTTGGTATGCTACAGCGGCTGCGGTGTATTTAATCATTACTTTAATTACTCAGCGTGTCATTAAAATAATCGAAAACAAATTCAGCGAGCAAGATGGCTCTAATGTAATCAAAAATAAAAGCCAAGGAGCAATCGCATGAATGAACAAAACTTTTGGCTTATGGTACAAGGATTAATTACTAGCCTTGAATTAACTGCCGCCTCTTTATTTGTTGGTTGTAGCTTAGCCTTATTAATGACAGCCAGCTTAATATTACGTACGCCCATTATTCATTGGATCAGTCGTGGTATTATTACTCTGTTTACAGGTACACCTTTATTAGTGCAAATCTTCTTAGTCTATTATGGGCCAGGGCAGTTTGAGGTTATTCGTCAAAGTTTCTTATGGGATTGGTTAAGTCAACCATGGTTTTGTGCCATGCTTGCATTAGCTTTAAATACAGCAGCTTATAGTACACAATTATTTAAAGGCGCGTTTGATGCCATTCCCAAAGGCCAATGGCATGCTTGTCGAGCATTAGGCATGAATACCAAGGCAACTCTCGGTGTATTACTGCCCTTTGCCATTCGTCGCGCCGTTCCAGCCTATTCAAATGAAGTTATTTTAGTGTTTAAAGGCACATCACTCGCAAGTACCATCACAATTATGGATATTATGGGTTATGCCCAACGAATTAATGCGCAGACTTATGACACCCTGACTGTTTTTGCAGTAGCTGGTGCATTTTACCTCGCTGTTAATGGCGTGCTGACTTTAATTTTCCGCGTATTTGAGAAAAAAGCCTTGGCCTTTGAAGCGGCACGTTAACACCACTATTTCGCCATTTTAACCTATTAAAAAGCCGACATTATGTCGGCTTTTTAATCGCTTGGTACTGTAAAACACGGCATAATTAATGGCTTAATTTAGCATTAATTTTTAACACCATTTGTGATTTAGTATTTTTTACTACATCAATTCTATTTTCTTTGATATGCGTAAATTGTGATAATAGCGATGCAAGTTCATCTTTCATTAATTGTAAATGACGTGTACTTCTATGGCGAGAAATCTCACTAACAAGTCGTTGCTTTGCCTGTGATGCTGTTGTTCCTTTTTCAGCTTTCTTGGCGCGAAAGAAGAAATTCATAAAAAATATCCTTATTATTTTATAACTTCTCTTAAAATATTAGATTATGATTGCAAATGCCACCTAATAATTAAATATTTGTTAACTCGTTATAATAAAACATCCATTTTATAACTATTTCCCATAAATATTACGCCTAACCTTTTATACTCATCAGCGAGAAAGAGATGAATATAAAAGACTATGATTAAATGTCGATTCCTCAGCTCTTGTTGCTAAAACATATAGTTGCTAATGATTATATTGAGTTTTTTTCTTCTGGACTAAATCGTACTGTCTGACCATAGGTTATCTGTTTATCTTTATTATCATCACCATCACCAATGACACTCAAGAATAAACACGGTATACCCATTGCAGCCATAAACCAAAACACATTAATATCACTATGATGATAAATCCAACCACAAGCAGCAGACACTAATGCCAACGCGAATCCTGCAGGAATGGCATGGTAAAGGGCTTGTAACCCCATATAGTTATGCTTTTTGTTCTCTTCAACATAGCGTACTGATGATAAAATTGTGCCAGAAAAAGTAACGCCGTGTAGAATCTGACAAGCAATTAACACTGGCAATTCCGTTGAATACGCCATTAATGTCCAACGAATAACAACAGAAATAGCCGCTAATTTAAATAATGATTTAACCTTCCAATTAGAAAATGCTTTACGACTAATGAAATAGAAAACAATAACCGAAATTGTAGATAGGCTCCACAGATAACCGATCACTTCAGTGCTGTATCCTGCATCCTTCCAATAAATAGCACTAAAGAAATAATAACCACCATGACTGCCTTCAAGCAATGAAGCGACTAATATAAAGATTAATGTTTTTTTATCACATAACACTTTAATAATATTAATCTTATCTGTTTTTTTATGATTACATTTCATCGGTACTGTGGGTTTTATCATTGTACCTAAAAAGGTAATAAAGAGTCCCAACGCACCTAAAATAGGTACAGCAGTAATCCCCCAATGTTTAGTTATTAATCCCATTGAAGCAGAAGCAACAGTCAAAGCAACGGCTCCCCATAAACGGGTATAGCCATAATCTAATTGCTTATCAGCGGCATAATGGTTTGATATTGCATCTGATATAGCAACCGCAGGTCCAATCGCTAAATTAAACATAATAATTAAAATAGCCAATACCCAAAAGTTTGCTTTTAACTCACCAATATAAATAAAAGAAATAAACCCTAAAACGCCAAGAAACATTGACAAGCGCAGTGCTGGAATTAAGTGTTCAACCTTATGACAAAGTGGTGTGAGGGTAAAATTGATAATACAACGAGAAGCTAACCCTAACCCAACTAACATACCAATATCGGCATCTGTTATCCCTAACTTTTCTAACCATAGGCCTCTAAAAGGTAAATACACTCCATAAGCAAAGAAAAACGTAAACTGGTAAATAGACATCCATATCGCAGGTCGACATTGAAACATAAAATAAGCAACTCTTATTAAGAACTCTAAATAATTTACGTAATAATAACGAAAATTATTATCACTTGCACTTATTCATATTTAACATTTTCTATTCATTATTAAAAATAAAAATGTCCAAAATACGACTCCGTTTCGTCTTTTTATTTAAAAACATTCAAATACAGTCCTGACATTAGCTTTACACATTAAATTAACGCCATTTAGGCAATCTTACATTTCAAAAACGCAGTGATCGTTCTATCTTTAAAGAGTGTTTTAAAACAGATTATCTTTACTACAGTAACCATAATATTAAAGCTGAGTATAACAATGACAATAAATTTTTTAGTTAGATTACTACTTCCGCTCTACGTATTACTCTTTTCAGTTACAACATTAGCAACAGAAACGGCGACTGAAACCCAATTTTCACAAGGAAAAGAAAAATCAGTTATCTGTATGACATGTCATGGCGTTGACGGTATTTCTACAATCGATACCTACCCCAATTTGCAAGGGCAAAAACAGGCCTATTTTGTTGCGGCACTTAAAGCCTATCAGTTGCGTCAACGTAATGGTGGTCTTGCGATTCTCATGCATGCCCAAGCTGATGCCCTGAGTGAGAAAGACATGCAAGACATTGCGTTTTATTTCAATCAAGTAACGTCGACACCTTTAAAAAATGATGACTAAATTATCAGCTTTATCGCTGAGATAACTATCTGTGATTAATGACTCGTTATCATTTTTTGACCAATAACACAGTCAAAGGTTTTTGGAATGGATATTCAATACAATTATAAAGTTGTTAAATACTTCATGGTCACCAGTGTTATTTGGGGGCTGATCGCCATGACGATTGGCGTAATACTTGCCGGACAACTTTATTGGCCTGCACTCAATTTAAACTCAGAATATTTTCAATTTGGTCGCTTGCGTCCATTACACACCAATGGGGTTATTTTTGGCTTTGTGGTTAATATTCTTATGGGTACTTCGCTTTATATCGTTCAACGTACCTGTAAAGTTCCCTTATTTAATAAAAGCTTATCTTGGTTTGTTTACTATGGCTGGCAGTTAGTCTTAATTCTGGCTGTGATCACTCTTCCACTGGGTTTTACAACCTCAAAAGAATATGCCGAGCTCGAATGGCCAATTGATATTTTAATTGCGGTGATTTGGGTTCTGTATGCCATTTTATTTTTTGGCACTATCGCCCAAAGAACCGTATCTCATATTTTTGTGGCTAACTGGTTTTATGGCGCTTTTATTATCGTGATTGCGATGATTTTTATCGTCAATAATCTTGAATTACCGGTTACTTTTTGGAAGTCATACTCTATTTACTCTGGCGCAGAAGATGCCATTGTCCAGTGGTGGTGGGGACATAATGCCGTCGGCTTTCTCCTTACTGCCGGTATTATTGGCATGAACTACTACTTCATTCCCAAAATATCGGAACGCCCTATTTATTCTTACCGTTTATCCGTGATTCATTTTTGGGGCTTAGTCGGCTTTTATACCTGGGCAGGAACACACCACCTTATTTATTCATCAGTGCCTGACTGGTTACAAAACCTCGGAATCGTTATGTCGCTGATTTTATGGTTGCCGTCATGGGGTGGCGCATTTAATAGCATCATGACTTTACTCAACAATAAACCCAAACTTAAACATGATTACATTATGTGGTTCTTTTTCTCTGCCATTGTTTACTACGCTTTGGCGACATTTGAAGGCCCATTACTGGCGATTCGATGGTTTAACATGATTGCCCACAATACCGATTGGATCATTGGTCACGTGCATTCAGCAGCTCTCGGTTGGGTTGGCATGTCAGCTATTGCAGTGTTTTATTACTTTATTCCACGACTATGGGGCCACCAGCAATTATGGTCAAATCGCTTAGTTAAATGGCATTTTTGGTTGGCACATATCGGCATACTCATTTATGCAGTTGCGCTGTGGATTGCAGGTATTGGCCAAGGCTATATGTGGTTACAACAACAGCCTAATGGCAGCTTAACCTACAGTTTTGTCGATGCGATGAATTTTTCTTCGCCGTGGATGCTCGCCCGCTTCATTGGCGGTGTTAGTTTTGTGCTGGGTTTATTATTAATGATATATAACCTTTACCGCACGCTTAAACAACCCTTAGCAACGGCGTCCTCAACCGAAGAGGTCAATGATCATGCTAAATAAAGATTTCACACAATCGGTATTTATTTTAATCATTTCTACCGTGATTGTGGCCAGTTTTTCTTTTCTGGTTTGGGTACTACCCGCTTTTTTTTATCAAAATAAATTAATTGCAGAATCAAGTGCTAAACCGCTCACTGCACTCGAAGTTGAGGGGCGCGATATCTATATTAGTGAGGGTTGCCACACTTGCCATACCATGATGGTGCGGCCTTTAGATGCCGAAGTAAAACGCTATGGCCGCTATAGTCGTGAAAGTGATGATATTTATGAGTTCCCAAACTTATGGGGTTCTAAACGTACTGGCCCCGATCTCACAAACCTTGGGCGTAAATATTCTGATGAGTGGCATGCAATCCACCTTAATAATCCTCGCCATGTTGTACCTACTTCCATTATGCCAGCTTATCCATGGTTATTTGAGCAAGTATTGGATGGCGAAGATGCAGAAGCCAAACTCAAAGCATTACGCACGCTTGGTGTACCTTATAACGACCGCGAAATACAACAAGCGCGTTTAGCAGTTAAAGGCAGTACCAAAGCTGAAGCACTGATAGCCTATTTACAAAGTTTGGGACAAGATCAGGGAGTACAGCAATGAACACTTTCTGGAGCAACTGGGTTATTGTATTAACCTTACTCTTTCTGATTCTTATGATCACAGTAGTGGTCTATTACTGGCGAAAAAATCACACCGCAGATCAAAATAAAACCGTTGATAGCTTTGATAATATTAAAGAAAATGATGCTGCAGTACCTAAGTTATTATTGTTTTGTTATTTTATCGCATTTGTTTTATCAGCGGGCTTTTTCGTTCTTTACCCTGGCCTTGGTAATTGGCAGGGCCTTATGGATTGGACATCAACCAGTGAAGCCACCAAGCCTCACCCTACTGACTTAAAAAAACAAATTAGCCAAGCCAAACTCAGTGGTAGTTCATACCAAAAACTCAGTCAAGATGCGACGATAGTCAGTGCCGGTGATGCATTGTTTCAGACCCATTGTGCCGCCTGCCATTTAAGTGAAGCTGAGGGCCAAACCCATTTCCCCAATCTTTCTGATGATGTATGGCTTTATGGTGGTACAGATAAAGATATTCATCATTCAATCACTCAAGGCCGAAATGGTGTCATGGCTGGCTGGAAAACAATTTTATCAGCCGAAGACATTAAGCATGTCGCAACCTATATTGCCTCTTTACAAGCGGATCGGATTATTTCAGCTCCAGCCTTTGCATTACAACAAGGTAAAACTGTCTTTGCCAATAATTGCACCAGCTGTCATGGCAGTAATGCTCAGGGAAATCAATTAATTGGAGCCCCCAACTTAGCCGATAATGTCTGGCTCCATGATGGCAGTATTGAAGGTATTATTAACACGATTAATAACGGCTTAAATAACGTCATGCCTGCGTTTGCTGACCAACTGTCTGCCTCTGAAATTCAAGCGCTTGGTGCTTACATTCGCCATCAACACACCGTTCGCTCTAACAAAATAGCTCAATTAGACCAAACATTAATCACTAAAGGCCAATATTTAGCTTACGCAGGTGACTGTGTCGCTTGCCACACTGGTGAAGGAGGAGAATTATTTGGTGGCGGATTAGGTTTTGTGACTCCATTTGGCACCATGTATTCAACCAATATATCGTCTCACCCTGAATTTGGTATTGGTGATTACACCTATAACGAGTTCTATGACGCACTCCATAAAGGTAAGGGAAAACATGGTTATCTTTATCCAGCAATGCCCTATTCTTCTTATCAATATGTGACAGATGCTGACACCCAAGCATTATGGGCGTACATGCAATCACTTAGTTACGTTAATACTCGTAATCGTGATAATCAGATGATGTTTCCTAGTAATATTCGCTTAGGTCTATTGGGTTGGAATATTGCTTTTCTCAATACTGATCCACTTGAATACCCTGCCGATAGCACTGAATCTTGGCGTCGTGGTAAATATTTAACCATGGGCTTAGGTCACTGTTCAGAATGTCATACTCCACGAAATATCGCCCAAGCTTTAATTGCCGAAAAACTGTTCCAAGGTAATTTAATTGATGGTTGGATGGCACCTGATATTACCGCAACGGAGCTTTATCAAGATCGTTGGACAATTGATTCCCTTACCGATTTTCTGAAAACAGGTCATTCAGAAAAAGGCACCGCATTTGGTGGCATGGCTGAAGTTGTCAAAAACAGCACTCGCTATTTAACCCGTGATGATGTCAGTGCTATTGCTGAATATCTTATTACTGGCGATAAATATAATGTGCTTGATAAATCAGTTGGGCAACTCAACCCACCCGGTTTTGGTAATTTAATTCCAGCTCAAGTAAATGTTCAAAACCCAGATTTAAGTGATTTGGCAACCACGCCACCAACGGATATTCGTCAGCAAGAACAACGGCTTTATGGGTTGTACATTCAAACCTGTGGTGCTTGCCATGGCGCTGATGGTAAAGGTCGTGAAGGTATAGCGCCGACGTTACTCAATAATGGTATTATTATGCACAAAGACCCTTATGACACCATTGCCGTCACCATTCGAGGTCTTACACCGAACTATTTAGAGCAGGAAATTGATTTTATGCCTATGAGTAGTTTCAATACGGTATTAAATGATGCTGATTTGGCCCAGCTAATCACTTTTGTACGTCAAAAATTAGGCGGCAGAGACATTCCCGTTACAGAAAATCAAGTCACGACAATTCGTAAAGATCTTACTAAAGCGGGATTTGCAGGTAATATCCATAATATGACTCAACCTATGAGTAATGATCTAGAATAATGAGATAATATGCAACAATAACGAAATAAACTCTCGCTAACTGATTGAAACTAAAATCAGTTAGTTGAAATGCTGCATTTTACGCCTATTACACAATTAAGCGTTATTTTTTATTGCTTGTGGGAAATATCTAGGTATAGTCAAATCTTAATCCTTTGAGTAGAGGCGCGCTGCCTAAGAGTATTCGGTTGGAGGGAGATCCCCAATGAAAATCGAAGAAAGGAGTCAGCGCCGAAGTGATTGTTGAGTCATCAATAGTCGCTGGTTCTGTATTGAATAAGTGCAGAACTGCCATAGTTATGTTGTCTATGGAGCGCTACCCTAAGGGATAAGAAGTATTATTTCTCAAGAAATCTGTTTCTCTATCCTTTCGGTAGATCTCCACCTTATTATAGGTGTTTAAGAGATCCATGAATTTAATCCAATATTCTGATTCACTACTATCAGTGGTACCCGCACTACTGGCAGTTATTCTTGCAATTACTACCCGCCGCGTATTGTTATCCTTAGGCGCGGGCATTATTGCAGGATCAATCCTTCTAAATAATTACAACCCACTCGCAGCACTACAATATCTTTTACATCAAATTCTTGGCTTAGTTTGGGCTGATGGCGCTATCAACACCAGTAACGTTAACATGTTATTGTTTATGTTATTACTGGGAGGCTTGATTAGCTTAATGACCGCAACAGGTGCAACCAAAGCATTTGCTGAATGGGGTGTACGTCGTTGTAAAGATCGTCGCAGTGCCAATATCCTAACTGGTATGATGGTATTTGCTTTCTTTATTGATGACTTTTTCCACAGTCTGTCTGTTGGACCTATTTGCCGCCCAGTAACCGACCGTTTTCAAATTTCGCGTGCAAAACTGGCTTATTTGCTAGATTCAACCGCGGCACCTGTATGTGTTATCACGCCTATTTCATCATGGGGTGCATATATTATTGCTATCCTTGGTGGCATTTTAGTGACCAATGACATTACAGAAACGAGCCCTATTTCATTGTTTGTACAGATGATTCCAATGAATCTCTATGCTGTATTTACTTTATTGATGGTGCTGGTAGTGATCACGTTCCAACTTGATATTGGTCCAATGCGTAAACACGAACAACGTGCACGTGAGGGGCAACTTTGGGATCAAGCAAAAGGTCATCCAAAAGGATTAGAAATCACCACTGAAGGTGAAGGTAATGGCACCATGATCGATATGGTATTACCAATTCTAACCCTAACGGTTTCTAGTATTGTATTTATGATCATCAGTGGTGCTGATGTGTTAGCCACTAAAGGCCAACCATTTAGCTTAATTGGTTCAATCGAACATACTGATGTCGGTTCATCATTAGTGTACGCCGCGCTATGTAGTCTGGCAGTATCTATTGTATTAGCATTACGCTTAAAGCTACCACTAAAAACATGGTTAACGGCTGCACCTCAAGGTATTCAAGCGATGATGCCAGCTATTATCATTCTGTTATTTGCATGGACAATTGGTACTGTTGTAAGTGATATGGAAACAGGCCAATACTTAGCATCATTAACAAAGTATGGTCTGCCTGTTGCGCTACTACCTGCATTAGTGTTCTTACTATCATGTGGTATGTCTTTTGCCACCGGCACCAGCTGGGGTACATTTGGTATCATGTTGCCTCTCGCAGGTGATATGGCAATCGCGAGTGACGTTAACTTATTAATGCCTATGTTATCAGCGGTATTAGCAGGATCAGTATTTGGTGATCACAGCTCGCCTATCTCAAGCACCAGTATTTTGTCAGCAACGGGTGCAGGTAGTCACCATATGGATCACGTAATGACTCAGTTACCGTATGCATTAACCGTTGCCTTTGGTGCTTTCCTAGGTTACTTAGCAATGGGGATCACAGGCTCTACTGTGATTGGTATCGCTGTAAGTTCAGTATGGTTCGTTGGATGCTGCGTTTACCACGTTCGCCAAGATAAGAAACAACAATTAATCGCAGCTGTAAATTAAAAACAGCCGCTATTTAAGAATAATCCCCGTTCGTTTTTGTGCTTATTTGATTTATTCTATAGCACAAAACCGCGGGGATTTTTTTGATCAGGAGATAAGCAATGGAATATTTACACACAATGGTACGTGTCAGTGATTTAAATGCCTCACTGGACTTTTACTGCCAACAATTAGGGCTCATTGAAACGCACCGAAAAGAAAGTGAACGTGGACGTTTCACGCTGGTCTTTTTAGCCGCACCATCTCAAGCACAAGCGGCAGCCCAAACTCAATCACCACTGTTAGAATTAACCTATAATTGGGATACTGAAGCTTATAGCGGTGGGCGTAACTTTGGTCATCTTGCATTTCGCGTTGATGATATTTATCAATTATGCCAACAGCTACAAGATAACGGTGTAACGATTAATCGCCCACCACGTGATGGTCATATGGCATTTGTTCGTTCACCTGATGGTATTTCAATTGAATTACTGCAAAAAGGCGAGCCGCTATCCCCTGCTGAACCATGGATCTCACAGCCTAATGTTGGCGAATGGTAAAATTGGGGCAATTGTACGCCACAGGGTTTGTTTTGCGCTCCTGTGGCATTTGTAATTTACAATTATAAAACAATGATCCCTAAATTACTCAGCAACTGTTCTTGTTGCCAATCACTAATTTGAGCACCCGCTAAAGAAACACGTCGAACATCAACGTCATCTAAATCAACGTGACATAAATTAGTATCTTGAAATATTGCTTGTTGCCATTGTTCGCTTGAGAATTCACCGCGACTTAAATCAGAGCCTTTAAATGACACACCAATTAAATTAGCTCCCCGCCAACGGTTTTCAAATAACTCACACTTTTCAAGCATTACACTTTCTAAATTAGCATAGCTTAAATCACACCCTGAAATAAATGCCGAACAAAAAAAGCTACTTTGGGTTATATAATTCGCAAATGAGGCATAGTGGAAATCTACGCCTTTAAGATTACATTGGTGCAATTCAATACCAAAACATTGCGCATTTCTAAAGTTTGCCATCGCGAGATTACAACCTTTAAAACTAGCATCTTTTAACTTTGCATACGCAAAACTACACCCTTCTGTTTCCCCTGCTTCAATAAAACTACAGTCAATAAAACATGCATCGGTTAAATTGGTACGAGAAAAGTCACAGCGATAAAACTGACATTGTTCAAAGGTTGCTTCAGCTAAATTTTGATGCGTAAACACCTCGCCATCAAATTGTTTTTTTGTCACATGCATCAATTATTACTCTACTTAAATAGTAAACTTTAGGTCTATATTAATAACAATAAACCATCAATTACTAGCAAAAATATCAGAGTGTTTATTGTTTTTTTAGCTTCATTTTAAATACCACACAAACGAGCTGTAACCATGTTTTTAACTATTATTTTATGATGGTCGTACGCCCGCTTAAAATTTTATATTCGCATTACTATTACCATTTAAACCATCTTAAAATCGACATAAAAAAATAGCCGCTATTATTGATAATTTCTCAATAACAACGACTATTTTTCACTCAATCAATCAAATAACAACCAAACGTGATCGATTAATTTTTTACGTCACAATTTGAAACGGCGCCATTAGTTTTATCAACATGCTCAACAGTATAAACATTTTTTAAACTGTGGAAGACTTTGGCAGTGTAAACGTCATTATTTTCAATCGAAAATGTCACGTTATAATTCATACCAGCCACAACTTGTTGAGTAACATGTAATACATCTTTTAATTGATGATCTCCCGCAATGTCTTTTACAGCAGCTTGAGCAGCAGCAGTCACTTCAGGTGTAATTTCCCCTTGCTGCCAACCACCAGGAATAGCTTGAGTATAATCACACCCTGTTTGCATACTTGCCTCTTGCGTCGTTTTAACATCTTGTGCACTACACGCCACTAATGCTAATGAACCTAAAGCAACCACCAGAAGTTTCTTATTCATAACTTTTCCTATTTATAGTAGACATGTTTATAACAACATAAAAACAGTGTTCATTGCAAGTTTAATTGCAAAAAATGAAAATATGCAAATTTACACGACGTATTTACGATAAGATCGTTGATTGATATCTTCTATTTCAACACTAATCGCAATGTCAGAATTAAACATAGCAGCAATATGATGCAATAATACTTCTGAAAGCATATCTTTTTGTTGTTCACTGCGTCCCGGTAAGATTCTTAATGTAACGTGTACAAAAGGCTTCTCTGTTGTACCTGTACGGTAAATCTCATACGGAATCAGTCGAGTTTTAATATCTTCTTCTTCAAAAATACCTGAGCTAAAAATAGAAAAATGTGTGGTTGTCATTAACTCATTTAAATCAATTTGAGTTTCTAAGTCCTTCGCATACTCGACGATACAATGCGGCATGTTGTTGCTCCTAACTAAAATACTTACTAATATTTTTGACGTTAACACACAATAAATTACATAACTGCTTAACATCACTAATATTAGTTCACAAAATTAGGTTTTAATCGCTAATGTATCGTTCTGTGATCAATACCTTAATTCTGGACAGCCAAAAGTTTTCGTTCTCAAAAATCACCAGAGAAAATTAACTATTCCATCTGTAATTAACTTTTTTACTATAAATATTACCGCTTATTCCTTATATTTTGGTTAAATCAATCCAACTCCCATATTTCACGATCGCAAACACCCACAATTCTAGTGATTATTGCAGTATTTCATCTTTTATTTAGAATCTATATTCACTTAGGATGTAGCTGATGACTCGCCGCTTTTCCTTTACACCAATGACCACCCACATGTTGTTTAAAAGCACACATTCGAGACCATTTACCACTTACATTGGCATACTGCTCCATAAACTGCTCACTATGTTCAAACCAAGCGTCTGGCGTTATTCCTAATTGTTGTAAAATTTTAGGCTGGTTAGATGCTATAAAACCTTTTTTATCATTGCGAATACAGCGACCAGTCCAGTCGATAAGTTCAAGATAATCGGCAAAAGCAAAGTTTATTACGGCTGTTTTCGCTTGATGTTCGGCACCAACAAAAGGTAATAGTTGGAAGTGCATTTTATGTGAAGATGGTTGTTTAGCTGATGTTTTAGGTTGACGATATTCACGAATACGCTGTTTAATCGAGGTAAAATCTGATTGCTCTAATGACTGTGTAACGCCTGCTCGAATCGGATTTAAATCAACGTACATCATACAAGATAATAACGCTTGTTCATCTAACAATGCTTGAGACTTAAACCGCCCTTCCCAAAACGCGCCTTTGCATTGGTCTTCTTTATTGGCTTTGCGAGCAATTTCTTCATTAAGACAGCGCATAAACCAGCTAATACTACCTAATCGTTGCTGCCATTCCTTCACTAAATTTGATAACGCTTGCTGTTTATCTGTACCTACTTGTCCTTCTTTTAAGAAATCGACAGCAATAGGATGACCATTAAACAACTGCAACCAGCGTGAAATTACCGCTTTTGAGGTTAGCTTCTGTTGCTGCTCAATATCTATTTTTAGTACCAAATGATAATGGTTACTCATCACCGCATAAGCGCAAACATCAATACAAAATATAGTAGTTAATTGTTTGATTTTATTTACTATCCAACCTCGTCGATGATGATAGTTTTTGCCATTATACGGATCGTCACCACACAAATACGCCCGTCGTACACAACGGTTAATCACATGATAAAAAGGCGTAATTTGCGGCTCGATCAATTTGCGTCTTGAGATTGTCATCAGTTTCACCATAAGCAACTTGAAGCTTAAGTGTAGTTACTCGTGGTTGATGTGCAAGGTTATGGCTGTCCAATGAAAGTGTATGCAAAGTTATGGCTGTCCTGTGAAAAAGGTAGATAGTGACGAATCAGTAATTTTCTATATATGTAAAAATAAAAACCCCCTTCGCCACTGCCTACTTAGCTTATTAAAAAGCAATTAAACAATCTTTACGCCGGTTGCCATTAAGCGTTCTGGAGTTAATAACACACTTTCAGATTCATCATCGGTTTCAGCACATAGCAACATACACTCTGATGTTTCACCGCGCATCTTGGCTTTGGCTAAATTACACAGCACCACCACTTGCTTACCTAGTAGTTGTTCTTCAGTGTAATAAGGTACTAAACTGGTCACAGTTTGAAGTTTCGTCTCACCTACTTCAATTTGAACAATGTACAGTTTATCGGCATTCTCATGACGGACAACATCAATAATTTTACCTACACGAATATCTAATTTAGCGAAGTCTGCGTATGAAATGGTATCCATGGGTTCTCCTTTATGGTTAATAGTAGCGATAAGCACACAAAATTGTTAACGTTTACATTAGCAATTAAATATTGATTTACAAAGAATATCATTTCGAATTAGTTAGCTATATCACACAGTTAAATTGCGTTATTTACACAACCGTAGTTTAATAGATCTAACAGTAATAGAGGTGATTATGGCAACAATCAAAGATGTGGCGAAGCTCGCCGATGTATCTGTCGCAACCGTATCAAGGGTGATCAACAAATCGCCTAAAGCCAGTGAAGCCGCCATTACCGCGGTAACACAAGCAATGCAAGCACTTGGTTATCGTCCTAATGCTAATGCTCGTGCTTTAGTCAGCCAATCAACCAACACCATTGGTGTGTTAGTCGGCGATGTTTCAGATCCTTTCTTTGGCGCAATGATCAAATCGATCGATAATATCGCCCGTCAACATGGCAAGCATTTATTAATTGGTAATGGCTATCATAATGCAGACAGTGAACGGGAAGTGATTGAACTGTTGATCAATAATCGCTGCGATACATTAATTATTCATAGCAAAAGTTTATCCAATGCTGAATTGATTGCTTTTGCAAAAGAAGTACCCGGTATGGTGCTTATTAACCGCTTTATTGCTGACATTGCCGATCGTTGTATTGCTCTAGATAACCATCGAGGATCATATTTAGCAACTGAGCTATTAATTAAAAATGGCCACCAGCATATTGGTTATATTTGTTCCAATCATGATATTGAAGATACGGCACAACGCAAACAAGGCTATATCGACGCATTACACGCCCATAACTTAACAGCACCGCAAAGTTATATTGAGTATGGCTCACCGGATGAAGATGGTGGTGAAATGGCAATGACAAACCTTCTTGCCAAAAACCTACCAATAACGGCCATTGCTGCTTATAACGATTATATGGCTGCTGGTTGCTTGTCAGTACTTGAAGGAAATGGCCTTACTGTTCCTAATCAAATGTCATTAATTGGGTTTGATGATGGTTTAATTGCTAAGTATCTGCATCCGAAACTGACCACCGTACGTTATCCAATTCAAATAATGGCAGAGCAAGCCACTCAATTGGCGTTTCAATTAGCAACAACTGCCAAACAACCGACACCTGTCGAAGCCCTTGATTCTACAATTACCCATACGTTTGTACCTACGTTGGTTAAACGATTATCAGTAACAGAACTACATTAATTACGCATTATTTAATTGGGCTTCAAGTTACAACGTCACTTAAAGCCCAATGAATGAGTATTAGAAGGTAAACACTTTATCAGCTGCAAGTGTCCACTCAGCTAAGTCATCTAATGTGGCAATAACAACATCTTCAATTAACGGTAATGCTGTTAACCCCCGTGCGGCACAGCATGTTTTACATAATTTAACTTCGCCACCTTGAGCTAATATGATCTCGACCATTTGTTGAATATCATAGCCTTCTACAGGCGCTTGTTTTGCCAAAGCACAAGTGACAGCATCTGACATTAAAAAGATTTTCATTGCTACGGGTTGTGCTTCTTGCTCGTTAAGCTTGATAGCTAAACGCAATGCATTAAATGGTCGTTCAGAGCCATAAGGTGCATCATTAATTATCATTAGTATGGTTTGCATTATTTTGTTACTCGCGATGATATTTCAGTAGCTGTTTTACCATAAAACCGATTATCAATAGCCATTTATGCAGGTAAACCACACCTAATGTCTATTTTTTATTCTTTAGCGGTATTTTTTATAATTTTAAACTGTTAACTGTTGCAATTATTTGGCACATTAACGCCCCTAACGAGTAATTGTATGTTAAATGCATTTGCCATAACCTAACCGTCATTTACAGTGAGCATTCAATGAGCCATCGTCTTCAACTAACTTCTGCCCCATCGGTGCTATTTTTGTTTGGCCTATCGGGTGCTGGCAAGTCATTTGTTGGGGATGTGATAGGCGCGCACAATGAGTGGTTTGTTTATCATGCAGATGATGATCTTACCGATGAAATGCGTCAGGTAATTGCAGCTAAACAACCGTTCACTGAAGATATGCGCGATCAGTTTTTCTGTCGAATTGTTGATAAAATTAACCATTACCGTGCTATTTACCCACGCTTGGTAATCACTCAAGGTGCTTATAAGAAAAAGCATCGTGATTATATTCGTCAGCATATTGATGATATTGACATGATATATGTCACCACCTCAGATAAGTTAATTCATCAACGTTTAGAATACCGCCTTAATGGTATCTCTAATGCTAGTGCTGAGGCGATCAAACACATTTTTGAAGTGCCTGATGATAGTGTCAAAAAACTGCATAACATCGATGGTATCGAAGAGATTATTCAACAACTGAATGGTTTTTATAATAACTAACTGCCAATGAAAACGCCCGCAGCGTTAATCAATTAAGCTGCGGGCGAAATAACAATGACTTTTGAGGCCATTAATAACTATC
The DNA here is from genome assembly GCF_900537155.1 of Photobacterium sp. Alg240-V54. NCBI lineage: Bacteria > Pseudomonadati > Pseudomonadota > Gammaproteobacteria > Vibrionales > Vibrionaceae > Photobacterium > Photobacterium sp. Alg240-V54. The sequence goes on along the minus strand of NZ_UNRL01000004.1, from coordinate 120,691 downwards.
GGAATCGATAACTGGTTAAATGATGGTAATGCTGATTAGGGCGTAATACCGGATTATTATCATGCCACTCAGGGTGGTTAGGTGAATCAGGTAAAAATTGCGTTTCTAATGCCAATCCACTGTAGTTAGCATATTCACCGCCAACACGATTTGGACACCCAGCTAAAAAGTTACCGGTATACAGCTGTATTGCCGGTTTGGTGGTCAATACATCCATTATTAATGAATTATCTGCCACGGTTACGGTTGCACAAGCTGTGGTTGCTCGACGTACATCTGAGCTTAATATAAATGAGTGATCATACCCATGCGCTTGTTGTTGATCGTTATCAACTAACCAATCTTGATTTATCATTTTTGGCTGACGGAAATCAAAACTTGTTGCCTCAACCGCATTCCAGCTACCTAACGGGATCCCATGTTGATCTGTTGGTAAATAATGATCGGCATTGATCGTCAATTGATGTGATAAACAATCATTATCGCCATCAGCCCCTAGCAAATTAAAATAGCCATGATTAGTTAAATTAACCACTGTCGGTTTATCTGTTTCAGCACTATAGCGAATAGTCAGTTCATTAGTTTCCATGAGTGTATAGGTAACAACAACACGTAAATTACCAGGAAACCCCATATCGCCGTCTGCTGATAACAAACTAAATTGTACTTCTGTCGCATTTAGCTGCTGCATCTGCCAGCGACGGTGACTAAAACCATTCTCACCACCATGTAAGCAATTGCCATTTTGGTTTGTCGATACTTGGTAGTCTTGACCGTCTAAGCTAAATTTACCTGCTGCAATACGGTTAGCATAACGACCAACCGTTGCGCCTAAATAAGCTTGCTGCTGATAAAAGTTGTTTAGCGTACTTACCCCTAGTAACACTTCTCTAAGCTCTAGTTGCTGATTAACCGTTATAGGTACACAACAACTCAACCATGTAGCACCAATATCCATCAGAGTTACTGACATGCCCTGCTGGTTAACTAATGTAATCAACTTGGCAGGTAGCCCATCTGCAGCCATATCAGCTGTTATCGATTGATGTAACGCTATTGCATGTTGAGGTAAGTTATCTAACATATTCGATCACCTTGTAAATTATGCAACAGCCATAACATTTTCACTAATAACACCCGCACCCGCCATGGCTTTACACACATAAATCGTCGCTTGTAAGCCTGTTGCTGCATGGTATTTCGCATTCACTTCAGCGGTAATCGCATCAACAAATGTAGGTGGTACTAAAGCCACAATACAGCCACCAAAACCACCACCTGTCATACGTACACCACCATGATCACCGATAACACCTTTAACCATGTCAACCAAAGTATCAATTTCAAGTACGGTAATTTCAAAATCATCACGCATTGATGCATGCGACTGTGCCATTAACTGTGCCATTAACGCCATATCACTATTAGCTAATGCAACTGCCGCTTGTTCAGTACGTGCATTTTCAGTAATAACGTGACGTGCACGTTTTGCCACCATTGGCGCTAATTCTGCTTCACGTTCAGTAAACATGGCTAGCGTTACATCACGCAATGCTGGAACACCGAAGAAATCAGCTGCTTGTTCACACTGAGCACGGCGGGTATTGTATTCACTATCAACCAAACCACGCTTCTTATTAGAGTTAATGATCACCACCGCCATATCTTCAGGCATTGCAACAGCCTTAGTTTCTAGCGAGCGACAATCAATAAGGAGAGCGTGATTTTTCTCACCTTCAGCTGAGATTAACTGATCCATAATGCCGCAATTACAACCAACAAACTGGTTTTCTGCTTGCTGGCCATTTAGCGCTATTTCTTGCTGACTAATATTTAGCTCAAATAAAGCCTTAAACGTTTGTCCAATCACCACTTCAAGTGCCGCTGATGAACTTAAACCTGCGCCTTGTGGTACGTTGCCACTAATAACAATATCTGCGCCACCCAATACATAACCGCGATCTAATAAGCACTTGATCACACCGCGAACATAATTAACCCACATGCACTGTTTATCAAATTCAAGCGGTTGAGTGATATCAAATTGATTAATTTCATTGGTGTAGTCAACCGCGACCACACGCACAATATTATCGTTACGACGAGCTGCGGCCACTATCGCTTGATAATCAATTGCACAAGGAAGCACAAAGCCATCATTGTAATCAGTATGCTCGCCAATAAGATTTACACGACCAGGAGCTTGAACAATATGACTAGGGTTGTAGCCTAAAACAGATGCAAAAACAGCCGATACATTATCAATAAGGTGTTGAGTACGATTTGTTGTCATTATTTTTACCTACTATTACCAAAGATTATCAAGAAACAATATTATTCATTAACGCTGCTAGTACTTAATCTAAATAGTGCACATCACTGACTGCACGCAGCTTTTCTGCCGCTTGTTCTGCGGTTAAATCACGTTGACTCTCAGCCAACATCTCATAGCCCACCATGAATTTTTTCACAGAAGCAGAACGTAATAATGGTGGATAGAACAGTGCATGAAGCTGCCAGTGTTCGGTTGAGGTGTCACTAAAATCACGATCAGATTCAAAGAAAGGTGCGTAATGCCAGCCCATTGAATAAGGGAATGAACACTTAAATAAATTATCGTAACGGCTAGTCAGTTTTTTAATCGCTAACGCTAAATCATCACGCTGAGCTTCGGTTAATTCATCCATACGGCGAATATGGGTTTTAGGCAATAACATGGTTTCAAACGGCCATGCAGCCCAATAAGGAACCACTGCCAACCAATGCTCAGTTTCCACAACAGTACGTGAGCCATCCGCTAATTCACTATTAACATAATCGACTAATAAATTAGTCCCATGCTGTGAGTAATATTCCCGTAATAAGGTGTCTTTACGACTAATTTCATTGGGTAAAAAACTATTAGCCCAAATTTGACCATGAGGGTGTGGTTGCGAGCATCCCATCACTGAGCCTTTATTTTCAAACGCTTGCACCCAAACGTAATCTTTACCTAACTCTTCTATCTGCTCATTCCAAGTATCAACCACTTTACGGATCGCTGGCACTGAAAGCTGCGGCAATGTTTTGCTATGGTTTGGCGAGAAGCAAATTACGCGACTTAAACCACGCGCACTTTGGCAACGAAAGAGAGGGTTACTATTTTCAGGCGCTGACGGTGTATTTGCTGTTAACGCTGCATGATCGTTACTAAAAACATAAGTGCCAGTGTAATCAGGATTTTTATCACCTGAAACACGGGTGTTGGTTGGGCATAAGAAGCAAGAATCATCATAAGCCACATTTGATTCCGGTTGTGGTTGTTCATCAGCACCTTGCCATGGACGCTTAGCACGATGAGGAGAAACTAATACCCACTGCCCTGTTAGAGGATTATAGCGACGGTGAGGATGGTCAATCGGATCAAAAATTTCAGACATAATAATTTCGCTGTTAGATACTGTAATGCTAAAAAGTCTAAAGCGATTTTAAATTAACTTCCGTGATCAATGACACGTTATGTAAACGTTTCCACAAAAAGCATCATTCGTGAAAACCATCACAGGATAAGATCAACCTTATTGGTAATTTATGGCATATGATTCAATTATTTTACGGTCACAACCGTGTAAATATGAACGAAATGATAAAATTTTGTCAAACAGGTACTGATTTATTCGAGTTTTTTACTAAAAATGGATAATATCATTCTATAAAATATAACAACACATCCCTCAAACACACAGCAAACGTTACTTAGGTTGCAGGGATTGCCGGAGGAAAGATGGCAACATTAAAACAAATCGCAACCAAAGCGGGCGTATCATTAGCAACTGTTTCCCGTGTTTTAAACGATGATCCTAGCCTTAGCGTAAAGGATGAAACCAAACGAAAAATATTTGAGATTGCAGAGCAACTTGAATACACCACCAGCCAATCACGAAAAACGGCGAAAAAGCACACACTTCATTTCCTCGCTTTATATAATTACAAACAAGACGTTGAAGTTGACGATCCATACTATCTTGCGATTCGCCATGGTATTGATACTCAATGCGATAAATTGGGCATAAAACTCACCAATATCTATGAATGTAACCTTGCCGCCGCACCTAAAGCCATTGATGGTATATTGATCATTGGCCAAGTCAGTGAAGACAATCTTATTGCAATACGTGCTTTATCAAATAACACCGTTTATGTTGATTACACCGATCACAACCTTGATATAGATTGTATTGATATTGATTTGGAGCGACTCAGCAAAGAAGTAATTAACCATTTTACTCAACAAGGCTATCAGCGAATTGGATTTATTGGCGGTCAAGATAACCCCGATAAATACGATATTCGTGAGTTAACCTTTACTGAATATGGAAAATTTAAAGGCGTTGTCTCTGATAAAGATATCTACCGCGGTGATTTTAGTAGTCAATCAGGCTATTCATTAGCCAAACAAATGCTTACAACCGATCATCCTAACGCGTTATTCGTCGCATCTGATTCGATTGCTATTGGTGTATTACGTGCGATACATGAAAGTGGGCTCAATATTCCTGATGATATTTCATTAATCAGCGTCAATGATATACCAACCGCAAAGTTTACTTATCCACCGTTATCAACCTTTAGAATTCACTCAGAGTTAATGGGTTCTCAAGGGGTTAATTTATTATTAGAGCGCAGTCGCGATGGCAGAAAAATTCCATTACGAGTATTTGTACCAAGCCAATTAATTTTACGTAGCACCACCAAAAAATAAATAACATATTGATAATAAATAAAAAAATGACATCATTGATGTCGTTTTTTTTGTTTAAAATATCAACTACAGCCTAAAATAGGAGCAAGATCACTCAAATAAACGCCAGTGATGATTTTTTTGTAGCCCACCTCACAAAGCTCAAAACAGAATGTGACCAAGTTAATACTAAAAAGTTTTACCTATATTTTTTAGTAAAACTTTACTTAATAATGACTCCAGATAATTAAAACATGTCTCGGAGGCATCGTGAATAACTGGGAAAACATTAACTTACTTAGCGAAAATAGACTGGCACCTCGTGCATATTTTTTCTCTTACAACGCATTAAATAAAGCACAACGCTTTCAGCGTGATTTAAGTCAGCATTTTATGTTGCTAAGTGGCCAATGGACATTTAATTTCTTTACTCATCCATTGCTCGTTCCTGAAGAATTCTATAACCAAGAGATGAACGATTGGAGCACAATCCAAGTGCCAAACATGTGGCAAATGGAAGGTCATGGTAACTTACAATACACCGACGAAGGGTTTCCGTTCCCAATTGATGTACCTTTCGTGCCATCAAATAACCCAACAGGCGCATATCAACGTACTTTTTTCTTAAGCGATAGTTGGACTGAAAAGCAAACCATCATTAAATTCGATGGTGTTGAAACCTATTTTGAAGTTTACGTTAACGGCCATTATGTTGGTTTTAGTAAAGGCAGTCGCTTAACTGCTGAGTTTGATATTTCAGCGTTTGCTCATCCTGGTAAGAACTTACTCTCTGTACGTGTGATGCAATGGGCTGATTCAACCTATATCGAAGATCAAGATATGTGGTGGATGGCGGGCATTTTCCGTGATGTTTATTTAGTTGGTAAAGAGCCTGTTCACGTGCGTGATTTCACTGTACGTACTGATTTTGATGATGATTACCAAGCAGCAACTTTAAGCTGTAAAGTTGAGCTAGAAAACCTCAGCGGCACCGTTGTTAGTGATTACAGCCTTGATTATGCGCTCTACGACGGTCATGTTTTAGTTGAAAATGGTAACGTTTCCAAACTAGCTATTGCCACAACAACCCATACTGATTTTGCAATCAAAATGGCAAATCCAATCCATTGGACGGCTGAAAACCCACATTTATATCACCTGTTTTTAACGTTACGCGATGCAGACGGTATTGTGGTTGAAGTCATTCCACAGCGGGTTGGTTTCCGCGATATTAAAGTGCGCAATGGTCTGTTTGAAATAAACGGTCAATACGTAATGCTCCACGGGGTTAACCGTCACGATAACGATCACCTTAACAGCCGCGCTGTTGGAATGGATCGTGTCGAGAAAGACATCGTATTGATGAAACAACACAACATTAACGCAGTACGCACAGCACACTACCCTAACGATCCTCGTTTTTACGAACTGTGTGATCAATACGGTTTATTTGTAATGGCTGAAACTGATGTTGAAACGCATGGTTTCGCTAACGTTGGTAATCTCAGCATGATCACTGACGATCCTGCATGGGAGCAAGTGTTTGTTGAACGTATTGAACGTCATATTCACGCTCAAAAGAACCACCCTTCTATTATTATGTGGTCATTAGGTAACGAATCTGGCTACGGCTGTAATATTCGTTCAATGTACGCAGCAACCAAAGCGATTGATGATACTCGCTTGGTTCATTACGAAGAAGATCGTGATGCAGAAGTGGTTGATATCATTAGTACTATGTACTCTAGAGCTCAAATGATGAATGAGTTTGGTGAGTTCCCACACGCTAAGCCACGCATTATTTGTGAATATGCCCACGCAATGGGTAATGGACCTGGTGGCCTAACTGAATACCAAAACGTGTTCTACAAGCATGACCATATTCAGGGGCACTTTGTTTGGGAATGGTGTGATCATGGCATTTATGAGCAAGATGAAAATGGCCGTGACGTATATAAATACGGTGGTGACTACAGCGATTACCCAAATAACTATAACTTCTGCATGGATGGTTTGATCTACCCTGATCAAACACCAGGCCCTGGTTTACGTGAATACAAACAAGTTATTTGTCCAGTAAAAATCGCAGTTAAAGATCACACCAAAGGCATTATTACTGTTACTAACAAGTATTGGTTCTCTACTCTAGATGACGTGGTGTTTGATATTGCAGTACGTGCTGAAGGCGATACATTAGCCTTTAATCAAATTACCGTTACAGGTTTGGCGGCAGGAGAATCACGTGATATTGAATTAGCACTGCCTGTGATGGACCAACGTGAAACGTTTGTGAATGTATCCATTCGTAAGAAATCACGTACAGCTTACAGTGATGCTAACCATGAACTGGGCATTTTCCAATACCAAGCAAAACCAAATACTGCCCATGCCAACCTGTTTGAAAATAACAATGCTATGCCGCTTACTATTATTGAAAATCGTCTTGATTGGGAAATTAGCGGTTATGACTTTGCGCTGCGCTTCTCTAAGGTCGATGGCAAGCTGACCTCATGGCTACGCCAAAATAATGAACTAATTGCATCATCGCCTGCAATGAGTTTCTTCAAGCCAATGATTGATAACCATAAGCAAGAATATGAAGGCTTATGGCACCCAGCCCATCTGCAAATTATGCAAGAGCATTTCCGTAGCATCAATGTAGAACACATTGCAGGTAAGGTCATTGTTACCACTAACAGTATTGTTGCACCACCAGTATTAGATTTTGGTATGCGTTGCCAATACCGTTTTGAAATTTGTCCTCAAGGCCAAGTTAACATGACCTTAAGTGGCAACAAATATGGAGATTACCCACATGTGATCCCTGCTATCGGCTTAGATTTAGGCATTAATAATCAATTTGACCAAGTTGAATATTACGGTCGAGGTCCAGAGGAAAACTATCAAGATAGCCGTCAAAGCAACATTATTGATATCTACAATACCACCGTTAGCAATATGTTTGAGAACTACCCGTTCCCACAAAATAATGGCAACCGTCAGCATGTACGTTGGGCAAGCTTAACAAACCGTCATGGTGTGGGTTTATTGGTTAAACCAGAGCAAGAAATTAATTTCAGCGCATGGCATTACACCAATCAACATATTCATCAGGCACAACATATTAATGAACTAGAACCAAGTGGTTACATTACAGTCAATCTTGATCATCAAGTTATGGGCTTAGGTTCTAACTCATGGGGTTCAGAGGTTCTTGATTCATACCGTGTTTACTTTAATGACTTTAGCTACCAAGTAAGCTTAGTGCCTTTTAGTAAAGCGGATTGTGATAGCCGTTATTTGGCAAGTCAAACATTTACAGCAACAGCTATTGGCGGAGATAAATAATGATTACTTTAGCATCACTAGATCAATTCAAAAGCCTATACCGTGATGGCCGTAAATGGAACCGCTGTGTCGAAGCAATTGAAAACATCAGTAATATTCAACCAAATGTGTTCCATTCAGTAGGGGATTCACTGGCTTACCGACTTCAACACGGACCATCTAAAGCGGATCAACAATTTGTCGGTCATCGTCGTTATTTTGATGTTCATTACTACCTTGCTGGCAGTGAAACAATTGAATGCGCAGATAAAAGTACGTTGACGCCAGCCCTGCCCTATAGCGATGAAACTGATCGTGAATACTTTACAGGCACAGGACTATCGCATCGCATAGAAGCAGGTCAAATGGTGATCTTTGAAAATCACCAAGCACACCGCTTCAGTGCTGCAGACAACCTTGAGAAAGTTGTTTTACGTGTCACGATTGAGGACGGCTACTTCCTAAATAAATAACTAAACACAGCCGCCAGTTAGTAATAGCTGGCGGTTATGCAATAACAGAAGTCACACAAAAGAAACAACAAAAGCATAAAAACAATAACCTATGATTAAGCTCATTTGCTCAATACATAGAAATCCTACAATACTAAACGTGATCCATCGGAGATTCTCATGTCTGAATCAAAACGTAATACCATAGGGAAATTTGGTCTACTATCGATGACCTTTGCTGCGGTATACAGTTTCAATAATGTCATTAATAACAATATTGAAATTGGCTTATCCTCTACTCCTATGTTCTTTATTGCTACTTTGCTTTACTTTATTCCTTTTTGTTTAATTATTGCAGAGTTTGTTTCTCTCAATAAGAACTCTGAAGCTGGCGTTTATGCGTGGGTTAAAAGTTCTCTAGGTGGACGTTGGGCTTTTCTTGCTGCATACACCTATTGGTTTGTAAACTTATTTTTCTTCACCTCATTGCTACCACGCGTTATTGCCTATGCCTCTTATGCGTTCTTGGGCTATGAGTACATATTTACACCGACGACCACCACCATATTAAGTATCATTCTGTTTGCTGGTGCGACATATGTCTCAACCAATGGCGCTAAAATGTTAGGTCCGATTACTTCGGTAACCTCATCATTTATGCTAGTGCTAACCTTGTCTTATATTATCTTAGCAGGTGCCGCAGTAGTCGGCGGAATTGAACCAGCTGATCCGATTACTATTGAAGCACTAACACCACAAATTAACTGGGCCTTCTTTGGTGTCACCGCCTGGATATTCATGGCGGCTGGTGGTGCAGAATCAGTATCCGTTTACGTTAACGATATTAAAGGTGGTCATAAAGCCTTTGTAAGAGTAATTATTTTTGCTGGTATTTTCATTGGTGGCTTATATTGTGTTTCATCAGTGCTAATGAATGTATTTGTTGAACGTGAAGCATTGAAGTTTACTGGTGGTTCAGTACAAGTATTTGAAGGTTTAGCGCGTCATTACGGCCTATCTGAAATCATGATGAACCGTTTCGTTGGCGTGGTGTCGTTTACAGCAATGCTTGGCTCACTACTAATGTGGACAGCAACACCAGTTAAGATTTTCTTCTGCTTAAAACGGACATTCTAGTATTTAACCAGTGAGTGAGTGAGTAAGATAGCAGTAACCATAAGGCTTAAGCCGAAATGGCTACCAATAATCCTTTACAAAAACATATCACTTTTGTTAAGTTTCGTTTTTTAACTATTTCAATACCAGAAATCTCGACACTGCTACCTATTTCACTTCAAAATCCTTTACATTTTTCCTCCATCTTTAGCCCCTATCTGAACAAATATTAATACCAAATTTATTTATTAAAACTAATTTATAAAGCATAACTAAAATCGAATAAAAATAAGTTTTATTATAATTTAGTATTTATATCATTCCTAAAAAGTCTAGGCTTAAGTATTAACATTGCTAGTGGCTAAAGTTAAAAAGTATTGGGCTAAACCATTTCGAAATTCACGTGTTGAACTAGCTGTATTTTTAAACAGGCGCCCATTCGAGTCCAGACCCATCACCTTGCAATTGTGCCAATGTGTAGCTTTCTTATTATAGTCAAGCTCCCCTAAAATTAAGCCAGCTTGTGTAAGATCCTTAATAGAAGCACCACCGATGACTAATTGGTGTACAACTAAGGATAAAGCTTGCCAAATTTGAGCAGATAAACGAAATCCAACTCTTGTAAGTTTATTATTATTCTCTAATGGCTGAAGCCACCCCCTTAGGAATGCCTCAATATATTTAATGTATCCATCCTCAAGAACGTCTAAAACCTTTAGTCCTGAAGCAAAAGTTACATCTTTAGACATCATAGCTGTTTCCTGTACTTGTGGGCCAGCTACAGAACCGACAAGAAACTTAAACAGAATATATTCTGTCGTTAAATAACTATCAGATGCTTTAACATGTTTAGACCTTGTTGATACACCGCCATACCCTTCTAAATTTAAGTCCTTAGTCAATTTACTAATAAATGGTTTTAATGGGAATGTCTCATCTGGGCTAGAAAACTGCGTCAAATGTAAACCTAAATGTTGGCGATTATATTTAAAGAAAAACTCTCTAACTTGATCTTCACTAAGACCATTTTCATCATCAAAAACAAACGTTACCATTACTTCATCTTTCGCTAACATTTGTCGGTAAATACTGTTTTTTTTAATTTCAGATGAGCTAAGTCTTGATGAAAAAAGAGGAGCTTTTATTCCTAGTGTTTTAAGTATTGCTACTAAAAATAAAACATTACCAACAACAAATGTAGATGCACGTTCATACTCAATATTTCCACGCTTACCTGTAGTAATAAGCGTTGGACTAGCTTCTAAAACGACAGTCAATGACAACGGAGAACCAACTGCTCCTGCTAGCAGTTCATTCTTAATATCTTCTTGAATATCAATTACTTTTTTTAAATTAGTTTTATTCTTCGCTGCATCATAAAAAACTTCTAGATCTGGGTATACGCGAGTAACAGATAAATAATTTTCAAGCTCAATTGCTGGCAAATAAGTAACTAAACTTTTTACAGTTTTGCCTGCACGGGAAGCTAACCGTCCAGTTAAATTTAGCTTAGACAAACTCACTCTCACATATAAAAATAAATCTTCGGCGTAGTTTAAATCAAAAAAAACACTTGATCAGACACGTACGTCCGATCAATGATAATTACTTAAATTAACCGGAATGTCTCTTAAGACAAAAGACAAGGACGTTATCTTATTAATGAAATAACTCTCTGGATACTCAAATGAATGATAACGAAGCCATCACCCAGTATGATGAGATTAGCGACAACTCACTAGAAAGATCAGTTATTGACAGTCTAGTTGAGCGATTTGAAGATAAAGAAAACACTAGTTATTTAGCTAGCTCTAAAAAGCTTGTCGAAGAGTCACATAACACCCTTTCAGCCAAACAGCTTTATGACATTTTTAAATCCAAATCTAGGTACTACGCTGGGATCTATTCCGTTAAAACCAGTCTCAAACACATAGAGATTTTTATTTCCCCCAAACTGGCAAGAGATATGCTGCAATTTTCGCAACGTGGTGCGGTGAATAAGGAAAATAAAAACAGAAAACTTAGCAGAATAAAGGTATGCAAATATGCTGAGGCAATGAAGGCAGGACGGTGGTGCCTAACTGGAGAGCCAATAATTATCTCTGATGATGGCGAAATTCTAAACGGACATCACCGATTACAGGCATGCCTTGAAGCTGGAGTAGGATTCATATCAACCGTCACATATGGCGTAACCGATGATTTATCTTTTGCTCATATCGATGTTGGCAACATGCGTTCTAGGGCGCAAGTCTTAGAAATGTCAGGGGTAAAAGTCAGTGCCCCGATCTTATCTCGCGTAGCCATGTTAGCAAAATCGTTTGATATGACAAAAAATAAATACAATTTTAGAGGAACCCAAGGCACCTCTTTTCAACCTGCTGAAATTCTCAGCTATGTTGAGGAACACGAAGAGTTAGCACTCTCAGTAGATTTTGCGTCAACCGTTGTTAAGCGACATAGGCTAGAAAGCCAAATTTCAGAACCGATATACGCATTTGCACATTATTTAATAACACAACAACTCAAAGAGCTGGAGTTTGATTGTTTACCCGTTACACCCGAGATTTACCTAACAAGAGTGATCTCTGGTTTAGGGTTAAATTCAGAAGAGGATATCGAGTATCAAGTTCGCAACTATCTGCAATCACTAGTACGTGAATCAACATCTTATGCTCTCCTGTGTAAACTATCTGCGATATTTAAAGGTTGGAATCGTCACCTAGATATTCCAGTAGCTGGTAATAAGATAGGTGTAAAACGAGTAGCTCAATTTAAAAAGGATACTGATGGCAACAAGCTGCCACTCCCATCAGCAGGTAATATTAACGAAGCGTTCACAGTGCCCTGTCTACCTAAAGGTACAACACCTAAACGCATACTTAAACAAAGTAATGCTCAGATAAAAAAGCTATAAACTTAAGATAAAAAAGGCAAAGTTTCTACACTTTGCCTTCTTATCGACGTATGTTGTTGTGGCTTAATGAACTTGTACACCTAAATAGGATAAAATACTCTTAATATCAAAATGGTGTACATAATGAAAAAAGCTCGAACAACTTATTCAGTCGCATTCAAGCACAATACTGCTAATTTAGTCCTAAATAAAGGCTACACAATACAAGAAGCATGTAATGCTGCCGGTGTTACGCCAGCTTTACTTCTAAGCCGCCTATGTGGCGGGACACTGGGGATTGATGCATATGATTTATTCGGCATTCTTCTAAGCCGCCTATGTGGCGGGACACATCATATCTACAGTTCCGCTTCAGTGATTGGTCTTCTAAGCCGCCTATGTGGCGGGACACTCTCTTTAGCATGTAACACCATGTTTGCATTTCTTCTAAGCCGCCTATGTGGCGGGACACATAAAAACGGTTTCGACGGTGTCGATGCGGTCCTTCTAAGCCGCCTATGTGGCGGGACACCTTGCGTATCAGAGAATTTCTGTTCCCAACCACTTCTAAGCCGCCTATGTGGCGGGACACATCAGCGTGGCTACGACGACGCAACACAGAACCTTCTAAGCCGCCTATGTGGCGGGACACCTCAAGCATGAAGGCGTACTCCAATTTCGACACCTTCTAAGCCGCCTATGTGGCGGGACACATGTTGAGCAGGTTTACATGCATCGCAGTAGCCTTCTAAGCCGCCTATGTGGCGGGACACAGCACTGTGAGTCACTGGACAGCTCAGCAATCCTTCTAAGCCGCCTATGTGGCGGGACACTTGTAAGTTGTACTGACTGACCATCGGATGACCTTCTAAGCCGCCTATGTGGCGGGACACTTCTTAGGACTCCAGTTGCTTCGGCTTCTTGTCTTCTAAGCCGCCTATGTGGCGGGACACCTATTAATATCAAATCATTACGTTCAATTATCCTTCTAAGCCGCCTATGTGGCGGGACACGACACGAGTCCAAGTGAATCGGCATCCTCTGACTTCTAAGCCGCCTATGTGGCGGGACACGTATATCACAAGATGATATGGCTGAGCAGACACTTCTAAGCCGCCTATGTGGCGGGACACTTTGTTGATTTTACACCGAATCCTAGCGACTTCTTCTAAGCCGCCTATGTGGCGGGACACTATGAATTTTTCGACCGCTATTATACATTCGACTTCTAAGCCGCCTATGTGGCGGGACACGGCATGAAGAAGCTGACACTCAGTTCCCTGAACTTCTAAGCCGCCTATGTGGCGGGACACTATCACTAGATAGCGGTGTAGATATTGATGCTCTTCTAAGCCGCCTATGTGGCGGGACACGACACGGGCATATAGCGTGTGTTGTTGCGTTTCTTCTAAGCCGCCTATGTGGCGGGACACAATGACTGCCGTATAACGTGCGGGCCTTAGCTCTTCTAAGCCGCCTATGTGGCGGGACACGTGGTGTTAATGCCACCGCACAAGATCAAATACTTCTAAGCCGCCTATGTGGCGGGACACATATATAAAGCATTGTTTAAGGGCTGCCATGTCTTCTAAGCCGCCTATGTGGCGGGACACGATCAACAATATCAATAGCAGCCTGAGAAGTACTTCTAAGCCGCCTATGTGGCGGGACACAACCTTCTGAACAAAGCACTTTAAAAGTGTTACTTCTAAGCCGCCTATGTGGCGGGACACGCTATGAGTGTGTGATTGAGCCACTTCATTACCTTCTAAGCCGCCTATGTGGCGGGACACAGGATATTAAACCCATAAAAACATTATAAAACATAATGTTGTGTAAATAATGCTTGTTTACCCTTTTTTTAAAGGGCAACAAATACACCATTAACAATCAACAAGTTACAACTACAGAATAAAAAAGGGTATTTCACTTAACCTTTCTTGGCTGCATCATCTTCAACCGTTTCCCAATAATTTGAAGGAATACGAGCAGGTAATTGCGTTAATTCAGCTAAACATAACTTACCTACACGTAAATAATGACGCCCACTGTGTTTGATTTTATCCATAATCAATCTTTCAGTTTCTACATCACTTTTTATGTACAGTTCAAACACACCATCATAACGTTGTGTAAGCACTGGTGATCGTGTACTGACACCATATTTAGAGGCATCAAAAACCCCTTTGTAATACTCGGTATTACTATTTTGCGAAGGTTTATCACTAAATGCTTTCTTAGGATCTTGCAGCCAATTAGCTAAGGCTTCTAACCCTTTTTCACCCTTAAAGTCTAAACAGTTTAATCCAAACTTAGTACAGCTTGGTGCGCCATCTTTTCCTTTGGCTTGTTCTTGCAAATAGAGTTGTTGATACATACTCAAATATTGCCACATAAAATAAGCAAATACAGCAGCAGTACGACTACTAGACTCATCAACACTATCAATCCATTGTTGCTGTTCAGGTGTTCGAGCACTCATATCAAGGTCATAACCCAATTGCTTCACCTTAAATAAAGCGATGGCATTTTGAACCCCTTCAATATGCTCCATTATGTGGTTATAACTGTTTCCATCAGGTCGCAGTGCAACATGCTCTGTAGAAACAGGAGTAAATATTTGATTCAGTGTTGCTAACATTGCATCTGTTGCTTGGTAGGTTAAATTGCCTTTAATAAAATTATTTTTATCGTTTAGCACTGTTGCTAACAAATCCACCAGCGTATTTTTATGTAACAGCCAATTACCACTTTTAAACAACACATCAGTATTAACAGGTTGTGTGATGATATTTGCTAATTTTGAGCCGTTATATATAGGTTTTACAGCACAAGGCATTAAACGAAACACATCAAACAACCCATTATCGATGAACTCTGCATAGCGTTTATTTAAACGAGATTCAGTTATAGGTATTAATGTATTCCCTTCAAATTGCTGCATCGCATACATAGGTACACCATGTTTACGGTGCTGCTCAAAGGTAATAAGGTTGTAGTTTGAAGCCTGTGGACGTAAGCAACCTTTAAGTTCAAGTTTATCTAAAAATGCACACAGACCCAGCTTTTGCTTTGCCCACACCTCATCATCACCCGCATCTTGATTGACAACGTGCAACGAGACTCGCTCCCCCATCAGAAACAATAAAATACCTTGTAAGAACAATGGCCGATTATCAGGGTTAAAGTTAAGGTTAAACTTTTCAATATAACTGCCTTTTACCTTATCAGGCATCACGATTTTCTGTGTGCCAGAATGCACATCAAGGGTCACTTTTAACATGATTACGCCTCGTTATTTTCCTCTACGGATGCATAGAAACGTGCATAATCAGGGATAGTATCTGGCATTAATACTTGTTCAAATCCCTCTGTGGTTAACGTACTACGCATAGACACGCTAATTTTATCTGTACGTACAAATCCTTTTGATTTAACAATGGCGAACGTATCCAAACGACGCTTTGTTTCTAAAATTAAGGCATGAAGGGCAGCGTTATTTAATAAAATCCCTTCTTCGGGGTAAGAAAAAAGCATGTCTTTTTTCATGAAGCGACCATAAGTCACATCAATGTCATCGCATTTCGATTCAGGCATACCACAACGTGAGCCAATTTTTTTCAGGTTCTCAATCAACTGTACTTTAAAGGTTTCAATATCATCGTTAACCTTCGTTTTTTTCGGATTCTGACTAAAACGCACCGCTTGATGACCTAAGCGGTTATCCATTTCAATGAACTGCATTTGTTCAATAGAAAGCACAGCCATGCCGTGGTAAAGCGTGTCACCCCATGTATCTTGATAAAATAATGAGTTACTTTCTTTTTTACCGTCTTCATCTAATGCTAAATGGTTCACCATTACTTCATTTTTATTAGGTTCGCCTTTGTCATTGATCCAATCAGTAACCATTAATGGGGAATTACGTTTAATCGCATCACCACCTTTTTCAGTCAGCATATAGCCACGAATAAGACCTAAATAAGAACTGGCAATTTTTTGAGAGATCATCGGCATGTCTTTACTGCTAATAACAAGCTCACCGTTATCGCTTTTATTATTATTAAAGCCGCCTTGGTTAGACAGCATCATGCCTTTTGCATCAGGTTCGAAAAAGTAACCACGAATACAGTTGCTAGAGATATACATTTTGCCATTACGTTGCTTAGCAAAAATACGGTTCTTAAAGCCATCATCGCCGCCTTGTTTACCTGTATATGGGTTCACATTACCGTTAGTGTTTACACAGCCAAAGCCCGATGCTTGAAGGGTAAATTCAATATAATTAATACTCATGATTTAACTCACTTTGATTTTGTTAATGTTAAAGAGCGACGACCATCTTTTAGCTTTCTAAAGCCAAGAGTTAAGGGTTTTCCCTGTGAATTATTTGCGGTGATGTAGTACAGACCAGCACTGTTTTCGCTTGTAGAATAAGAACAAACCAAAGGATTATCGATAGACCGAGCAAGCACTAAAAGATGACTACTAACGCGATTACCCGCATATTTAGCTCGGTATTTCACGCTTTGCTTTAATGACTTAAATTCAGGCTCAGTTGTTTGAGCAAGATTTTGTTCCAAATTAATATCAGCTACATCTCGCTCATTAATAGAAACCAGATGGTCACTATCGCTAGGTAAGCCAATCAATTGACCAACTTTCATCTCTGCTTTTGACATGGTGATATGTGCCATAGTCGCCCATAGACTTGCACCACGGTATGACACACGAACTTCTGAATGGTTGGCGGTTTTAATGGTTAATTTAGTTGGTTTAAAGAGTTTTAATACTTGCAAACAACGCATTGAATCTTTAATAAATTCACGCGTTTCACGCACTAAAAGACCATCCTTTCCTGTCGCATCAATGTGATATTTTAAATAAAATGCGTTTAGCTCATTTAACGTTAATGTGATGACATTACCTGTTAATGTTTTTGGTTTATTATTATCGTCACTGAAATTGGCAATGAGTACACTAAAGAAATCATAACTATATTGGCTATAGTAAGCCTCATGCGTTGAAATAATACGGTCTTGCGTAAACTTCAGTTTATACGCACCCGTATTGACAACTGTACCTTCAGTACTGAATTTTCTCACATGCTCTTTTGTTTGATATTTAGAGGCTAATAATGTGGTTGTCGCACAATCGTATTCAGCAAAACGGTTATTACGTCCTATACGCTGCACGATATTCGCAGGATGACTCAACTCAGTTGTCATAAACTGACGAGAGATATTTAACGAGGCTTGTGCAATAGGACCTGCAAATAACGTTGCATCAAGAGAGGTAGAATGCTTACCAAACTGCGCCAAAATAGAATGCGTCAGTTGTTTTTTATCGCTTGGCATAAATTTAGAGTGATAACAGGCAATATCGTCACGTTCACTCAACCAACTTTCTAATGCATGTTCTTGAGCTTTAGTTGCCGTATTGAAGATATAAAGCGTGGCCTTGTTATTCGTTTCTGCTTCAGTTTCGAAATGCAAGTGTACTGGCTTGGTATTAAATGATGGCAAAATAACAGGATATTGCCAACTCGCATCACTGCGACAAATTAAGCGTAAATGTAATGGTTCAGGAGTCGCAGAAATAAAGACATGGGCGTTAACCTGATGTTCTTTTAATCGCATTAATAGCGCAGAGATATAATATAACGTCTGAATAGCAAACAATTCATGATATTCATCCCATACAACATAACGTTGCATAAAGGCGATGAAATTAGGTTGAGCACTATTTGTCGTTAGCCATTTCGCTACTTGATCGACAGTAACAATTAATATATCTACATCAAGTAGATCAGCATCTACTTCTTCTTCACCTTGCCAAACGCCTTTTAACTCACCTGAAATCAACCCGACTTTAACATCAGGTACTGATTCCTTAATTTCTTCTAATACCGATAAACCCACAGCAACACGAGGACATATCCATAAAATGCCTTTATTTTCACCACCAGCATCACGCTGGTATTGATATGCCATTAACGCTGTTCGCGTTTTTCCACAACCAGCCGCCCCTACAATAACGTTACCATCAAAATCGATAAGATCATGTGCTGCTTGCTTTTGATCTTTAGTGCGTTGACCTGATAACTCAGGACTCTCTATATAACGAGTAATTGCCAGTTGTAACGAGGCATCATCAAATTGGTGATAGGCATAAGGCGTTTCGATTTCAGCCACATCAAATTGAGACACATGACGATCTGACGCAATCACACAGAAGCGGGTTAAGAAATTATACACATTTTCGTCTAGTTTTTCGGTAAAGCTCTTGCGCCAGTTAGTATAGTCACCTTTATCGCTGGTTGATAACGTAAAAAATGAAGGAACTTTAAACCTATCTACAGCATCGAGGATATTATCCTCTGTAATATCTAGAGCTAATTCGGGGAAGAGTGATGAGCAAAACAATGTAGTATTCTTACTCAATGCACTCAATACATCACTGTCTTCAACGTACTCTTGCAATATTTGAGTAGGGTCAACGTCACGAACAGGCTCGGCATGATGCCAATAGATGCAATAACGGATCATTTTACAAAGTTGACGATGTTTTGCTTGTCGCAACACTAGCGGCTCTATCGTCTCTTTTAATTGCGCCCATAAAACATCAAATAGCAATAAACTAATTTCATGGTGAAGAGGATTCTTTGTAGAAAATAATTCACCTTCTCCGATATCAGGTTGATAAGCATTATCTTGCTGTAAGTAAGCTTGAAAATCGACACACAATTTACCTAAATCATGGCATTTACACGCTATTTCAATCGCTTTATCTACCATTTCACCATTCATAGAATCATCAAACGCTACATTCAATGATTGAAAAATAGAAGAAGCGACTTTAGTTACTTGCTGTGTATGAGCGAGTAATGTTTGTTGGTGGCTATTAGCAATAAAATTCATTCCATGCACTCCACAGGTAAATACATTGGATTCTTATAACTACTTAAGCCATACGAATTAAAAGATAATACCTCTTGATTAGATGATGTATGACTATCTTGAACGCCGATATTTAATGTAAAAACGCGCTGGCTTGATTGACTCGATAAATTAATTTGAGGTAAAGGTGATTGAAAATAGCGCCCAATTAATGCCTTAGCCAATTGTTCTTTTTCTTCTTTATTTGATGACACCATACGCTTCATTGCTTGAACTGGCGCACCTCTTTCTAATTTTCGGTCACGAATAAATGCTCGGTAGTATTTTGGAGTAATGTCAGAGATTGATTTAACCCCAGCACAAGATACCTTTTTCTTAGCTAGTAAATATAAGATGTCAGGGTGCACCAAAATAACATCAGCGTCTTCAGGACAATAAACCATGATGAATTGGCCTACTGTATCCGACTGAATCGCAGGAAAACCGATACCATAGGGGTTGGTACCTGTGTTTTTTATTGAAGACGCAAAAAGCGAGTGCAAGGCCTTAATCAAAGCACTCGTATTTTCGTGACTTGTAGAAATAAACGTTAGTATTTTCACTTTAGTTACCGACACTCAAACTATGTGGGGTGAAGTGGTCAAATAACATTGGCCACGAATTTTTATTCATTATCAAACCTGTGTTCTGATTGATTAAAAATTATTAATAAAACATCAAATAACAGTTCAATTTTTAGCAACATCAACATTATTATTTTTCATTAACATTAATAACTTAACCACTTTTTATCTCATCTTAGCGGTTAATTAATCATATATATATAAGGAACATCACATATCTAATAAACAACACGTTTAATAAAGTGAAAGGTTTTTGTTTCAAGACTAAAGATAACGACAGTATTGACGTATTCACCTCCTTGCTATATTGTCTTTTAACAACTTTTGCTATCGTCGCCCTACTACAGCCTAACTTCTCTTGAATCTGCGAATAACAATCCTAACGTCAGTTGATCTAGAATATCGTGATGTAACGCTAAATTAGGTTGGCGGCATTGATACTTGCCTTCTGCTTTTGCTTTCTCAATACCCTTTTTGGCATTTATGTCTAGTTTCATAATCATCACGCGCCATGGCAGCACCAAGATCTAATATAACCACAGTTGGGCATAGGTTGGTTAACGTCTGAGAAATATAGTAATACAGCAATCACCACGCAAATGCATATGTTTGGGCGGTTGTATTGCTAAGGGGTTGATGAATTAAACAACTGTAATTAAGAAAAGTAATTTGAAACGTTAAAGGCTGAGGTTTTTCTGTTTAAGTGAGCTGATAAGATGCTCAATGTTGTAAATGTCGTTTTCCGAAATTAGTTCATTATGCTCCAGAAAAATTTCGCCTGCTGGGAGTTTGAAAGCTGATATAAACACCTCATCAAATGGGAGATTGGTGCTGGGCGTTGTCTCAAGAAAACTGTCAAATTGCTGGGAACTCCATTCTTGCTTCTGCCTTAATGTATCTCTATTTGAGAAGTACATTACGAATCCTCCGCAAGTATAAAATTTAGTTGCACTCTCAATAAGTTGTAGCGCAATAACACCTAACAATTCTACTTGTGAAAGAAGACGACCTTGCTCTAGAATTTCATCAGCTCTTCTGACATCAACAAACTTGTCTTTGATTACCCAGCTAACCGCTTCGTTTTGCTTCTCTTCTTGCATAAAATGGTCATAGTGCAATTTATACATTAATGTCTGCTTGTACTTTTCAATTGCATCAAAGCCAATATATTTTTCAATGAACTCGTCAGAATATGGGTAAGTGATTATGTCACCTGTTCTAGCATAGATCTCTTCATCATTGAGTAACACTGGCATTGGATCTATCGCTAACCTCATTGCAGCTACAGTCCCAATACAACTCTCTACGTATCCAACAAATTCATCGACAAACACTTCATCATCATATTTGTTTTTGATTCGAATTAATGGGTGATTTCTACTAACATAAAGTTTGTCAAAACCCTGTTTGTGGACGTACTTATTGAGACGCTTTTTAACTTTCTCTGCTTTGTCAAAAAACTCTGAAAGTTTACTTTTAATGTCCTTAAATTCGCTCTCATTTGATTCCAAGTGTTTGATCATACCTGCATACATTGGAAAGTGTTGCTCAGACTTCCATTTATCTAGTTCTCTTTTCCTAACTTCTTCTTCAGTGTCATAGAGATACATCATCGTCATTGCGACTTCTAATGACTGACGTAAAGAGTAAAAGGCACAATCAAAATAACCCTGTTCGAATAAGGCAAGACTATTGACAATTAGATGTCTTGCTTCAAATATGAAGGTGTTTGCAATGCTAGCATCGGATCTTCCAGTGAAGCTGTCTTCGATGTTCGACACATCGAGAAGTAACTTTTCTTTGCTAGGAACTTGTAGAGGCTTAAGATGCCTCGTTTCTTTATATTTTCCAAAATCCATACTTTACCCGACTGTTTTTCCCTTTTGCCACCAATAGTCCATCAAGTAGACACTATACTGGGCGTATACACATTACGCCCACTCTATATCACCCCATAGCTCAGGACGTGACTGGACACTAGTTCTGTTATATCTAGCCATACATTCTTCGATGTATCGAAATATGGTTATTGCTGCGTTAATCATCGCCTGCGCTTCTGGTTCAAGAAGCAGTTCGTTATTATGCGCAAGACTTGCGTGGTTACGAATAGTCCCCAGAGCATTGATGGTTGCAGCCATACTGTTAAGAACATTTGCAACTTCTGATGGCCTATTTCCCTGAGGCTGAAGTGCGGGGTGATTGCTCTTCAGTTCTTTGAAAGCCTTTTGTGCTGTAACGCCTGAATCCAATGGAATATTAGCTTCTTGGCAAAGGCTAACAATGTAAGCATGAAGCGCAGTATGTACACGATCAATTGCACTTGCTGGCATTAGAGTTTTTGCGTCTTGCAGTGCCCTAATGACTGTTTGAGACATAGATTGCGAAGGCTCTGGCACCTGAACATTTCCTGCCATTACCAACTCACCATTGTTGATATGACAAGGTATCCCATGCTTAGATAGAATTTGGTTTATGTGTGCGTCTGTAGGGACGGTGATTTCGAAAAGAGATAGCTGCTCAAATGCATTGTAGATAGCAGCAATAAATCCCGGGCCATTATTACTTGCGTCTGTCATGTACCATTCCAGATCGCCTTTTGCCCAGTCAGTATTAGAACTTCTACTAAACTCTATTCCTGCTGGCTTTGCCATGTGCTTCTTATAGATTTCAATGAGGTTTTTTTCCTCACATCTTTCGTTGAAATTAACTCTTCCCATTAGTGTCTGCAATTCTTTAAAAACATTGTCGGGGATAGCAAAAGGATATTCAGTTGCAAACTGAAGTTCTGCGGGTAGTTCGAGAGGCATCTTCATCCCATTTTTATGTAAGTCGCTTATGAGAAGAATATTATCACTGATTACCAATATGAAAGAAACTTTAACAGATAGTTGCGCTTTTCGAGTTAAGTACATTTCAGATAAGCTTCGCTAAAGAAAGCATTATCTGGATACCTGAAAGCTCTTGCATTAACTCTATAAGGGACAAAGATTAGGCTGGACCAAAGCTCGGTACTTAAGTTAGGTACTGGTCGACTAGAACACAACGAGGGCACTTCCGTGTTTGTGTTACCTGACCGTTTTTTAACTAGATATTTGAGCTTCAACTCACTTTAAAGTGCAACATGAGACATAGGTACAAAATGAGTATTAAATAGTGTCGACATTTTGATATTCGAGAACGTATTCATGGCACTAATTACTGAAATGACAGCACAAGATGCAAGAGATTTCTTCTTAAAGGACACTAGTTATTGCAATTTCCCGCTTCCAATTTACTTCAATTTTGAACCTCTTCTTGAAGCTGTAAGTGATGCGCTTGATAGAAAACAAAACGGCATCAACGACATTGGTTATAAAAAAGCATGTGACTATGAAAGCGCTAACTACACATTACAGACAAACAAAGACGGTCATTATTCATGGCGACCATTCGAGTTGATTCATCCAGCTATCTACGCCCACTTGGTTCACAAGATTACTGAAGAAGATCAGTGGGAACTATTAATTCAACGGTTTGATGAGTTTCAAGGTAATGAAAATATAGTCTGTGCGAGTTTACCTAGAGAAGCAGAAAAGGAAGATACATCTGACACTGCTGAAACTGTCACAGGTTGGTGGCGAGACGTTGAGCAGGAGTCTATAAGTAAAGCACTTGAATTTAAATATCTTTTTACGACAGATATAGCTAACTTTTATCCGTCGATATATACCCATTCAATCCCTTGGGCTATACACACGCGAGAGGTCGCTAAAGCCAATAGAGGTAACAATGCTAATCTTGGTAATCGAATTGATTACGCCTTGCGTCAGATGAGAGAAGGACAGACAAATGGCATACCTCAAGGTTCAGTATTGATGGACTTTATTGCTGAGATTGTTCTTGGCTACGCTGATGATCTACTGGCGCAAAAACTGGATGACGAGCTTATTGATGACTACCATATCATCCGTTACCGAGATGACTATCGAGTCTTTACTAACAGCAAGGAAGACGCAGAGGAAATTGCGAGATATCTAACTGCGATTCTTCAGGGGCTAGGATTACAGCTAAACGCTTCTAAAACCTCTCTATCTGAAGACATAATCTTCAACTCAATGAAGCCTGATAAGCAAGAAGCCTTGATGCTATTCGGCAAAACCGTTGCCGCTACGACTATCCAAAAAACCCTCTTGAAACTAGCTGTCTTTTCCAGAAAGCATAAGAACTCAGGTCAATTAGATAAATACCTTGCGAAGATAAATAAGCGTCTAGAGCGAATGACGAAGATTAAAGAGGATGTTCGACCAATCGTCAGCATCATCGCAGACATGATGATTAATAATCCAAGAACATTTGCTTCTTGTGCGTTAGTTTTGAGTAATGTCCTTAAATTCGTCACAGACGATGACGAGAAACTAGAACTGCTAGAGCTGATTAAAGATAAATTTGAATCCATACTTGGAACAGGAATACTAGACATCTGGCTTCAGCGCATCTCTTACAACATCAATCCTGATATAGAGTATGGAGAGATACTTTGTTCCATCGTGTCAGGTGTGCACGCAGTGCCTCATGAGCATGTTTGGAACTCTGAGTGGATTACAGATAACAACTTTAAAACTGTCGTTATGGCTACGACTTTTGTTGTTCCAGAGGAGCTTGCGAAATGTGAGCCAGTAATACCTGAGGATGAAGTCGTGTTGTTCCCTTATGACATCGACTTTGATGAAGACGATGATGAGTAGTTCGCTACTCACAAAATAAATTATAGAGCAAACCTTCTCCCAACAACTGGGAGGAGGTTACACCTTACCTAAAGCTTTACATTAGTTGTATTAGCTCATCTAATGCACATTTTACTCGTTTGAAAATGCGTTGCAATGAGTCGTAACTTGTTTCGGGGCATTTTCGTGGTTCATGCCTCTCTAGCCAAGCACATGAATTGTAAATAATAAAATTACGTTAGATGTGAAATGGTGGTAATCAAGAAACTAAAAACCCCCATTAACTTATTTTATGGGTACTTACTACTACAAAATTCAATTAGCTTTTAGTTGTTGATATTTCGAGTAATGTTTTTAAATACGTTTTACGTTGTTCTGCTGAGCTAATACGCATAATAGCCTGTTCAAATTGCACCTTAGTACCAACAATTTCAATATTTACTTCTGCGCGTGTTAAAGCGGTATAAATCCACGAACGATCTATCATGCGAGAATTACTTAAAACGACAATGACTCTAGGGAACTGACTTCCTTGACTCTTATGCACTGTAATTGCATAAGCAAGGTCCATTATTAATACTAACTCTGTTGTTAATTTTATCGTACGCCCATCGTCAATCGTCGCAGTGCCGATTACAGGGGTTCCTTTATCATCATTCCCTCCGACACTAACTAAACGCCCCATCGTGCCGTTTTGAATATCCTCATCCCAATTGTTCTCATTAAAAATAATTGGGTCACCCACTCGAATATCTAAATACTGGTTCTCACCAAAGTAGCCAAACTTTAATCGCTGACCACTAGAGTTACACAAATTCTGGCACAGTGTATTTATCTGTCTTATGCCACCCACATCATTATTTTTAACTGCGGCAACAATCTGCGTTTTAGCTGGATTTAATGCATACAAACCCGCTATTTTCTCATTTAAATCAGATGATTGCGTTTCGTGGAATGTAATATTTTCACTTTTAAATTCAGGGATAATGCCATTGCGTATGAGTAAAGTAAATTCTGGAATACCTGTTGAGCCTACTTGCCGATTAACAATGTTCAATTCATTGTTTTTAATGATATTAGTTTTAACTACTTCATGTAAAATAAGTCCATAACCAATAGGTGATAGTTGCGCCTGATCTCCTGATAACAAAATTCGAACATTGCAGTGTAGTTTCATGATAATTTTATACATAGTTGGTAAATCAACCATAGAAGCTTCATCAATAACAATAATTGCGAGGTCATCATCTAATATCTGTGCATTTTTCAAAAAACCAGCAATGGTGCTAGCTGGAAATCCAGTGCTTTCCCTTATTCGCTTTGAAGCCCTCCCAGATAACGCCATAGGAAATATTTTATAACCCATCTTTTGGTAAGATCTTAAAATAACACGCAATGTTGTTGTTTTCCCTGTACCAGCGCCACCAGTTAAAATAGAAATTGAATTGACCATACAATCACAAACAGCTTCAACTTGCTTTTCTAAAAGAGGAAAAGGTAAATCTTGTATAGCGAAAGCCAAAGCTTCATCCTGAATACCACCCCAAAAATCTGTTTTGTTTGCTAAATCTAGAAATCGGTATGCCACTGTTTTTTCCATTAACAATGTGCCCGTAGGGTGGTAGTTGCCATCATTATCGATAATAAAATCAATATTTTCGTGCGATAGCATCAAAGCTTGTTTTGCAAGTTCAGAGTTGTTCAGCACTCGATTCAAAATAGCTTTTACATCTCGATATTCGGCAATGGTATGCCCAGAGTTAGTTCGCTTATAGAGAGCTTCCCTGACGGCTGAAATAAGTCTGCGTGGATCGTCATCCTTTACAAAAAAATACTGTTTTGCCATCACATCAACAGCACTAAATGACATGCCAAATGTTTGCAATACGTAAGGGTTTCCTTGGATACGTTGGATAGTTTTTTCACTATGATGCTTAATGATTCTTGCACTAATCTCAGGGGAAACTCCATGCTCAGAAAACCAATGCAACCATTTGAGATTAGAGTATTTCTCCCATCCATTAATCATCTTTTTCGCGATTTTAGAAGATAATACTTCAGTCAAGCGTTCGACGTTTTTTTCGTTTAAAATTTTATAAACTTCAGTCTTAAAGTGATACCACAATAATCTAGCCTTTACCTCCGCGATACCACCGAATTCTGGATCTTTTGCTATAAAATTAACAAAATGATCTCCACACTCAGGCATTATAACTTTCAGACGAGTAGCATTGACTGTGAGTTTTTTAAAATAGATTTTATTATGCTCAACCGTCTCCTCAAATGCTTTTCCTATAATGTACCAATGCTGACCCGCTATTGGCATCATTGGTAGTAAGCATTTAGGCGCAATAACCATTAGATATTTTTTATTAGTCGCACGTTTAAATCCGTCTTTTATGAGCACTCCGTGGAAAATAACATTACTTCCTCTAACTGAAGAGATTGAGGTAACCCTAATGCTAAAACTGCTATCTTGTTTCATAACGGTGCCCATCCGATGTCAATTAAGGATGAATTTAAAGCCTCAAATCTATCTAATTTTCGCCTCAAAGCTTCGTTTTCGGCTTCAAGTTCGGTAATCCTACTTTCTAACCTATGTGTATGAACAACCAACTGGCTTTGTTTTCGCTTATTTTGGTCTAAGAGTTTAGAATCATTGCTTTTTAAAGAGCTTTCTTTTTCAACTTTTGTAGGCAAAATTCCTTTTGCCACTAACTGACTCTCTAGCTCTATTAGTGCAGCTTTAACCTTTGGATTCTGTCGTAATACTGATACCCCAAACCCACAAGCTTTCGCAATTATATTTCGTCCCAAAACACCATCCTTCAGGTTCACTATTGCCCTGAAACCGTCATCAGTCTGAGCTTCTTTCCATGCTAAAAAATTTATGAAATTGCCTTCTCCTTTTTGCTTTCCACTCAATTTCTTAGACATTTTCACCTCTTATTTTTTAAGCACTTCATTCCGAGTTCTCTGAAGAATGTCAATTAATAAAGGATTTCTAGTTGCCTGCTCAGCCAAAATTTTAATAAAAGTCTGCAATTGACCGTTTTTCACTTCATAAGACTCAATCTCAGCGTTTAATTCCTTGATTTTAGAGTCTCGTTCTACAAGTGCGGCGATCAGAACCTTTTCCTTTTTGCTAAGATATTTTGCTGCCTCCATTGGTAATGATGGCCTCCCTCGCAACTGATCCTTCTTTTGATCATATTCATTTTTAATTGCATCATAGGTTATAAGTGTTTGTCGAGTCGTGGTTATCCCCATATCATTTTTTATACGAAGAACAAGAAGTTCCCATGTTAACTTATTAGAAGCCCAAGACTTAATAATTGCTTGTATTTTAATTATTTGTATTGTGTCTAATGATGGTCGAGCCATTAATTGTTCCTAAAAAAGATCTGACATAAAATCAGTTATTCCACTATCTTCATCAAAAGATTTAAATTCAATTGCCTCTGTGAGTGCAGATTCCGCATTTGGTAAAGCGAATTTTCTTTCGGTGATAATCCTTCTCTCAACATCAGTAATACGAATCATATTTTTATGTGATAAAATTCTGATAATCGAACCAACCTTGATCTCTGCATCTTCCATCACAGCAATTAATTCTCGCAACATGTTTGTATTATGATAATGGGTAGTAAACCACCGTTGTAGTCCCTCTCGTTGACAGAATTGAGGTTTTGCTTGGACTATATTTAAACGTGACTCTTGTGCGACTAAATCCCGTTTGAGTAGTTCCAGAGATTTCTTATCATGAGCAATATGACACGATGACGGACATAATGTGCACTGAGTAAAAAAATCATTCAAATACGTGCAAGGAGATTCACTTAGATTTTGAGTACAAATGCCCACATTCGTAACTGTAGTTGCCGTTTTGGTTGCTTTTTCAAACTGATCCCTACCAATCGCCTTAATTGAAATATCCTCATTTGACTCCGGGTAAAAAATATCTGCAATTTCAGAGGATTTTTCTGCATTAGTACGGTGGATATAATGCATAATTTGATTAGGGTCCTTACGTCCAGACCATAAGTTTATTAAGGCATGTGGGACGCCTTGACGCTCCGCAATATCGTTGTGCCAATGCCGTAATGGGTGTGGCGTCATTTCAAATTCAGGGGCAAACCCGTAATCAGAAAATATTGTGTTATCCCCCCCTTTTAGATCTTTTGTAAATAAAACTCCAAGAGATGATAGCGATACAATCAAATAATGATGGCCTCTTCCTACGCCATTTTTCCTTCTAACTAATTGATTATCGGTAAATGCAAAGAGAGCATTTTTGTATTTACATTTACCATTAGAACTATTATTCAATCCAATAGGAAAACCTTGAAGTTGACTAACTGCATATTTAACCATGAAATTTTGGAATTGTGATACTGTAATCACTTTAATGCTGTCATCGTTACCATTAGAGTGAATCATCTGCATCGCACCTTTTTTCAATTGAACGCCATGTAAATACTTGTTATAAGGGCATGACTGTACAATCATTAACTCATCTTCTGGCTTTAAATCAGGTATTTTTTTTAAATATGTTTTATATTTACCACAATTACCAGTAACTATTTTTTCAGATCCTTTTGTGTTTTGTGATACTCGGATGTTTCCATCACCGTTGTCATAAAATCCTAATAAATATCCTAAATGAATTAGTGTAATAGGCTTATTCATGTCAGGATCAAGAGCATTCATATTTGCCAGAGATGGAGTGAACTCACCCAAAACAATATTTAATGGCAATAGTGTATTTTCGTAAAATCGAGCCAACACACGAGCAGGTTCACAGACAACCGCCATATACTCTAAACTACGATCTACCGATTCGGACATTACACCTAAAAAATGTTTCCTATTATTGACAAATCCCTTAGAACCCTTCCAATCAAGATAATGTATAACCTCTTCTTTTCCATTAACTTTCTCAGATCGTGTTTTTAATCGCTGCTTCTCCAAAATTGTCTGTTCTGCAACAGCCCTATTAGGTGATGCCATTGCAATCGCAGCCATTGCTGAACTAAAGGCGTTACGTTGATTAGCTGTAGAATGCGTATTCCATTTTATTCGTTCTGACGGAATCTCATCATGAAAAATGGCTCCAAGCGCAAGTAATAATTTAGTGTCCGGTATTTTTGCTTTTCTTCTGTCAACCGTATCACTACCTGAAGGCATTTCTCTATATTTTGCAGGTGGTAATTGAATGCTTGATGGTATCAGTTTTTGCTTATGCAACCATTTAAAAAACGCACCTAAAATTACAGTATTATTTAATTTATCTAATGTAGAATCCAAGCTTGACTGTGTCAGGTTCGAAGGGTTATCGTTAAGAACAGAAAGAAACTCCCTTGCTTTAGCAACTTTATCTTTTACTTTATGAGGACTATTCTTACCCGCTATTGTATCAATAGCAAAGGCGATAATTAAGTGCCGCAACTCCTTCGGTAACACTTGTGATAATGAATAATTTTTTACTGTCGATTGGTGATAGATCCCTACTGTATTATTTAGACAATACAAATTAATAGTTCTACCATTTGGGTAGGTAAATTTGAATGCAACATCATCCCAATCAGCCTGCCTATTATTTATTCCAGTTGTAAATCCGACCAATTCTTGCTGCATTAATTTATTAATCAACACACACTGACGTGTTATATAGGGGTTTAATTCATTCATGACTTAATCCTCTCGTCATTGTGTTAATTTCATCACATGCCTTGATTGTAGCGTTAATATATAAAATGACTTTTCGCAGTTTTTTCACTGTGGCTTTATTTCCATCAATCTTGTTGAACTCATATTTGGTTAACGCTTTATCAAGATAGCGTTGATGATCAGCATCATCAAAAGGTCGAAAATTATCGCAAGGATAACAACCTAGAGGCGCACCCAGTTTAGACTCACAACTAGCACAGTTGGCAGGTTTAGCCTGAATACCTATCTCCTCTTCAAACTCATCAACGACTGTAAAGCCCGATTCTCTTTTTAGGTTTTCAACCGACGTTGCACCAAATCGCTTTAAGACATCGTTATCAGCAAACGCTTGATTTATCTGCACACGCGCTGCGAAATCAAGTTCAATGTACGGCCGAACTGCCAGTTCTGTAACGCCAGTAATTTTAGCCAGATAAGAAACTGATAGCCCCATCGATGCACCTAGTGTTAACATGGTGTGCCGTAACCTGTTATTTTTTAATTCGAGTTTTTTATCAAGAACACGATCACTTTTTGCATCCAATTTTGTGAAAAATTGACTAATACCCTGAAGGAGGTAAGCGGAATTTTGATGGAACGCATCCGACATTATCCCTAATGATTTGAATAAATTGGATTTTGTACCAAAGGTTATTTTAAATAATTCCATATTGGGTATGACTGGACACCTCATCAAAATTTCTTTTCGTTCATCATCAGTTAAAAGGATCCCCTGTTTTTCCAATGATTTCATTAACATTAACTCATATTGCTTAAAGTATTTAACTACCAGTAAAGAAAAATTCGGCTCTAGACGATGAGAATCTCTCTCTGCTTGAATTCGAAAAGCATCATTCTTGCCTTTAAATATTCGAATGTGGAGGCACTCAACGTCACTAAATAGATATTCAGAGATAGGTGTCCACTCAGGTTTAGCATTACGTTGACTAGAAAACGATTGACCTACAGGAAGAAAGTCACAAAATTTTAATTGATTGAGTTGACAACCTCTACGAACAAGAGCTATCAAAAGTTGACTCGACATTAGCCACGAGAATATACGAAGATCATCCAAAAGCATGCTATTTTCAGGTAAATTAGCTGTAGCTAAACGCAATTGTTCTTTGATTGAGTCAAACTCGAACTCAGAATAAACACCTTTTTCTAGATCTAAGATATTTTCAGTTTTAGATTGTTTAGGGCGGTTACTCTGGGTAAATTTATTAATCTCTTTAAATTGAGTAAGACTTCCATATTTAATTAGCCGAGAAACTGTTGTTGCCACACCCAATTTTTGAGCATCAGTTAATGACAACCAGAAAATTTTAAATTTAACTAGAGATAATAGATTAATACCAATAAGCTTTAAGAAGCTTGATGTATCTCTCAGGCTTGCAAAAGCAAGCTTTCCAGCCATTATTGCAAGTGCAATACGCAGATCCAAAAAAGTTTGCTCGTCGTAGCCAGATTCATACATCCAATCAAGGTTTAAATTGTTTTGTGTACCAAGCTGCCACTTATCAGTAAAAATATTAATATTATACAATTTGATTTTGGCTCGATATTCACTCTGCCCCTTGAAATTTAATTCTAATTGCACAAGTTCTATTTTTTTTGTTATTACGGCCATTAGATATATCCTTGTGCTGGAACTGTATCATTTTGATTTTTAGCTGAAATCTCGTGTATCATCATCGCAATTTCAAACCTATTGTAGGTTCCAGCCATCTGACTGTTCTCTGACCAGCCCATCGCATATTTTCGTAAATCATCAATTTGCTTTATTGTATAACCAAGCTTTTTAGCATTTGTGCTAAATATCTCATTCCATTTGTGACGGAATTTGTGCGGATGTAGATGACAACCAACAGCTTTTCCTAGAGTTTTAACAGCGCCATAAGCAGCGTCCTTAGATAAGGGTTTTCCTGCTGTGGAACCCTGTTCGGCAATAAAAACATACTCGTGGTTTTCTGACTCAGGGTATTTAATACGCTCTGTTTCAATATATAATTTGAGTAACTTTGCTAGTTCAGACGATATGGCTGATGTATGTGCTTTTGTTTTTTGAGCTGGCGCTTTTCTGCGTTTATCTTGCCTTTTCCCCTTTTGCCTTCTATTAGTAACTCGGGTAATCATTATCCGTGGGTTATCCCAATCATATACAATATCGAAAGTTTTCATCTTGAGCATCGCTCCAAGACGAATTCCAGTTTCTATTAGTAATAAAATCATTAAGCTATTTCGTAGCTTTGCACCTTGCCACGGATTATCTGGATCGCTAGGCTTGATTATCTTCAGGAGTTTAAAAAATTCTTCATCTCCTATAACTTTTTTACAGGGATCTTTGGTAACTGTATCATCATTACCAATCTCACTAATTACATCCAAAATGGATTTTTCAAAATTTGCTGATGCTAGATTTACTGATTCTGGTACATAGTAGTCATAGTGATGATACTTTGTCAGAAATTGAACATAACGTAAAAAAAGTTTTAATCGCAGTCGTCTTGTATGAGATGAGGCAGTATTTTCCGTGTGGGCAGTTGCCTGCATTAAATTATCAATTTTCTTATCTGAAAAACTAGCCAGATTTAAAATATTACCACTACCACTATTTTGATCTTTATCAACCAACCTCTTACAGTGAAATGCAAAATCATCGATTTCTGAATTCGTTAGAAATAGCCCCGATGATACTCTATTCACAATATTTATATTTTTTGCCTGAAAATACCTATATATAAACATCAATATATACGCATACGTTTCTCGTGTAGCATTCGTTTTATCACCATACGAATGATGTAGATGACTATTTAAATAAAAACACGTAGGTATAACATTGCAAAGATTATCAACGATCATAATCTCATATCTACCAGTGGTAGAGTCTAGATATTTACTAATGCAATATTCCATACAAAAACAAAATCCTCTTAATTATTTTTCGTATCCATCACTAAAGTTAATCACTTTAACGTTATTTGTAAAGAACAAATACATTTATTTAACTTAAGACTTTGAACTAAACATGTTTTATTTAAATATTAACCTAAAGCAATACTTTACATTTTAATTGCCCGTTTTAATTCTCTGAAATTCCTGCTGGTATTTTCGGTGAGAAAACAGTCAAACTAAATAAAAATGGCGTTCCAGCACGTGCAGCATGGGCACAATTCTTTATTGTTATTCCACTGCTTATTGTACCAATGTTAGGTTCAGATTCAGTACAAGAACTAATGAGTACTGTAATTAACATGACAGCAGCAGCGTCAATGTTACCACCACTGTTTATTATGATTGCTTACTTAAACCTACGTCTAAAATTGGATCACCTACCACGTGATTTTAAAATGGGCTCACGCACAACCGGTATTGTGATGGTATCAATACTAATAGGTATTTTTAGCATTGGTTTCTTAGCATCAACCTTCCCAACAGGAGCTGATATTATGACTATTATCTTCTATAACGTTGGTGGTATTGTAATATTCCTTGGTTATGCATGGTGGAAATACAACCGCTATGAGCGTCAGTTAGCAGCTGAACAACAACCAACTTTAGCAACAGCAACTAACGACTAATACTGCTAAGTTTTCGTTTTACCAAGGCCTTGAGTTCCCCCTCAAGGCTTTTTTATATCTTCGCCTCAACACCATCCAACAGTGACATTATAGTCATAAAATTTCACACACAATCTTAACTTTATGTGTCAGATAGCATATAATTAGTCTATGTGTGTAATGGAACTCATTAACTAAATAAGGATATTATGCGAAAATCGCTGGTGATAAGTTTACTCTTCACTCTACTATTACTTACTTTAACCGTGATAGGCGCACTGACTAACAGCCAACAAAATAATGATGAAACAATCAATAAAATAAAAACAGCTCAACGCCACCAACAATTACAGCAACAACAAGTACTTACTCAGCAGATAGAACATACAATAAGCCAATTAAATCAGCTAAATACTCATTTACGCCAACAACATTGGCAGCTAATACTGACCGCTAGCCAACGTAACGATTTTATTCAATTTACCAATAATATACTAACAAATAACCCTGATATTCATAGCATTACTCTGATTGATTATAAGAATAGTCATCGATTAAAAATAATCGCAACCCCAGAATCTGAAAATATTGTTGTAGATAATAAACCCGTACTATCTACCACTGAATTGAGCAATATAGATCATACTTTTTCACTACCACCGAACAAGACCTATATTAGTGCCCTATCCCTTGAAAATAACCACATCGCATATTATCAGCACATTACAATTAATAATCACCAATGGGTTATTAAAATTGAACAAAAAGACACACTAACAGCATTTTTAAATAATAAACCATTAACACAGCAGTTTTGGGTTATCGATAATAGCGGTAACACGCTAATTAATATAGATAACAATAAAAATTCTATTTTTAATAATGTCCTAAAGTTTAAGAATGGCCACTTTGCATTATGGAAAAAAATACAAAGTTATAATCATAATCAAATAATTAAAAATAATACACTTTATACTTACTCTCCTCTTTTTATACCAAAACAATTAAAATCAAACATTGACTTTAGATTAGGTAATCTATCACCGTGGATATTAATTTCAGAAATTAAACTAACAAATACTAGTAGTACAGCATATCTTCAGCAGCTGTTTAATAAATATCTCATTATATTTATAATAATAATTCTTAGTACTATTAGTATAATTTTAACTCTTCGGTATATTAATCAACAAAAAAATGAGATACGTCGCATTAACAGTGTCAGAAATACAACTCTTCACCGCTATTATTCTTTAATAGAAAATACGGACTCTGGTATTATCGTAATCAATAAGAAACGTAAAATAACAGCAATAAATTCAGCAGCCATCACGATTTTAGAGTTAAAAAAAGATGCTCTTTATAAAAATATCGTTTCACACATATCAGCTATTAACACCAAAACAGATATTGTAAGATTATTAAAAAGCATTGATGAACTCGGATTTAATGATAAGAAAAAAATACAATTAAAAATAAATACGCCCCCATTTAAACATTTAGAGATAATAGCCACAAAAATTAATAATAACGATGACCATATCATGCTACATATTATCGATGTCACCTCTTGGGTCAAACGTGAACAAAAATTAAAAGGATTATCGCGCGCAGTAGAACAAAGTGAAGAAGCCGTTATTATCACTGATAAATTTGGTTTTATTGAATATGTAAATAGCTCATATGAAAAAAGCACTGGTGAAATATCAAATAATATCATTGGCTTAAATAGTAAAACCATTTTTAAACGTTATATAAATGATAATGAAAAAATAGATGATATCCAATCTAAGTTAAACCAAGGGCAAACCATTCAACGCATTATTTCCCAAAAAAACACTGACAATACTATTCATTATCTTGATAATACAATATCACCAATACGTGATGAAAATGATAGAATAAGTAACTATATATCAACCAGTAAAGATATTACTGAACGTATAAATTATGAAAACCGTTTACACCATCTTGCTCATTATGACCAATTAACAACTCTACCTAATAGAACTATGTTTATTACTGAAGTAAATAACACTATCTTAGCAGCTAAAAAGAATCAATCACAAATGTCAGTATTAGTTATTGAGATTGACCTTTTTAAAAAACTACATGATTCATTAGGTAATGATAATATCGAAAACATTTTAGTCATTATATCAAAACGCATTCGTTCAAATCTAAGAGATATTAATCTGCTTTCTCGATTAAATAACAATCAATTCGGTGTGATTATTCAATCAGCTCAACAAAAGAAGAGTATTAACCACTTAGCAACAAGGCTACTTAATAATATTAAAGCTCCCATTAGTTACGATGGTAAACTTATTTCAACCTCTGCGATTATTGGTATTTCATTCCAAACGAATACAGCAATAACTGCAGAACAAATCCTTAAAAATGCAAATATTGCATTAAGCTCTGCAAGAGATAAAACAAAAAACCAATATTGCTATTTCAGCCCTGAAATGGAAATAGAAACGGCTCATAAATTAGAATTAGAATCCGAATTACGTAAATCGATTAATACTGATCGCTATGAGTTTTACTATCAACCAAAAGTATTAGCACACTCACATACATTAACGGGTGTTGAAGCATTATTACGTTGGCGCGATAAAGATGGCCACTATCAAGCTCCGGTTGATATTATTCCTTTACTTGAGTCATCAGGTCTCATCCTTGAAGCGGGGACTTTTTTAATTGAAAAGGCCTGTTCTCAACTTCAACAATGGCAACGACAAGGGTTGGCTATTAGTATGGCGATCAACATTTCTGCAAAACAATTACTGGAGTCAGACTTAACGACAATTTTAACAGAAGCAATAGCAAAAGCCGGCTGTAACCCTGCCTATTTAGAGCTTGAAATAACAGAAAGTGTATTAATGACAGATATTGAATTAGCCTATCAAAAATTAATCGAACTTAAAAAAATTGGCATTAAAATCGCTATCGATGATTTTGGTACTGGCTACTCTTCACTGGCTTATCTTAGTCGCTTCCCTATTAACATTCTCAAAATCGACCGCGAGTTCGTAAAAGAATTACCTTATAATCGAGATAGCATTACTATCATTGAGGCTATTATTGATCTTGCCCATAATCTTGGTTTAACCGTTGTCGCTGAAGGTGTTGAAAATATTGAACAAATTCACTTCCTTGAGAGCGTTGGCATTGAAGAATTCCAAGGGTATTATTTCAATAAACCATTAACTCGTTGTCATTTCAATCGTCAATATTTACCTCAGCAACAACAAATACCAGATAACATTGTATAATAGGTTCTCTTATTCAACGTTGTAGCTTATTATTAATCTTACACGCCATTTTATTGTTAACTATAAGTGGATGATTTTTGATTACTGAGTAGGACGTCACAATGAGTTTTAGTGATCACTTAGATAACTTTATTAAGCAACGGGAACAATTTGGTCAACAGCCAAATAGAATGCAAAAGCGCAATACGTATGTTGTTGTTGATGCAACCGATCAAAGCAAAGCACGTGAAGCGATGGCAAAAGAACAAGAACAAGCCACATTGCGCGCAGAACAAGAAACAAAACAATACCATCAACGTATTCGTGGACGTTGTGTACTCCCAAGTGAGGCACAAGCACAGCAACAACGCCAAGATAATTCTCGCCCAGCGGATCCCGATCGTATTGCATACATCCAACAACTTAAAAAAGACCTAAAGCTAAAAAAATACGCTGCTGAATAATTTATTACACACAAAAACAAACCTTATTACTCACGCCAGTATTTCAACGTTATATCGTTCTCACTTCATAGCCTTAATAGTAATGATACCTTATATCGTTACGATTAAGGCTACCCCCTACTGCTTTTAAATCACTATTCTTTACTATCATTTATAAATAGCGAAAAAATAATGTTCAGCTATTATTCTCACCTAATGAGATAATATTTCATAAGCAACATGTTATATCGCAACTTATTTATCATGCTTAAACGCAATATGTTTTCTAAAATATGCCCCCATAATAAAATATTTACTCACATTTAATGGCTAATAGTTGCAAAAAAAGCCTCAAAACACCATTTTGAACAGTGTGTAATAACTTTTTTCGTTATTTTTATATTTTTTTTTCAACAGCTGATTAATCCTGTTTAACCTCTTAAGCTTCATTTCTCAAATTACGAGAATTAATACTTT
This sequence comes from Photobacterium sp. Alg240-V54, assembly GCF_900537155.1. Taxonomy (NCBI): domain Bacteria; kingdom Pseudomonadati; phylum Pseudomonadota; class Gammaproteobacteria; order Vibrionales; family Vibrionaceae; genus Photobacterium; species Photobacterium sp. Alg240-V54. The sequence continues at coordinate 82,506 of NZ_UNRL01000004.1, read as the reverse complement.
ATTTTATATTACATTCTCGGCAACTAAATTTTCATTTTAACCTTTGCATTACAGCCTCTAAATAAAAGGAATGCTGTACCCTATAGTAAAAAAAGACCAACAACAAAATATAACACTATGATTCTTAAAAACTAACAGCCATAAGGAAAGTAAAAAACACCTTCTGAATGATATTTATATTACTAATAAACACCAAAACAACAAACAAACTAAAAATTAACAACAAGCAACAACAATTTAACAGTAAACCATATATAAAAACGACTACTTAATAATATCTAAATAGCTAAGTACTAAAAACGAGAAGTGCCTAACACAGTAATGCAGTGAAGGCAATATGGTAAGAATGTCTTTTTGGGGTTAAAATTAGCATCAAAGAAGTAAAAAAGAAGATTTTAAATGAACACAACAATTCATGTTAATGAGCTCGAATCATTGCTCATCGCAATAATCGTGCTTTTTCTTGGCTACTTTATTAATACTAAAGTCAAGATTTTAAGAAAGTATAATATTCCAGAGCCAATTGTTGGCGGACTTGTCATTGCTTTTATTATTACCTTTTTCCATTTTCAAGGTTTTGACATTAGTTTCAAATTAAGTATGCAAGACACGTTAATGCAAATGTTTTTTGCAACTGTCGGCCTTGCCGCTAGCTATAAGCTGCTAATGAAAGGCGGTTCACGCGTATTTCTATTTTTAGGAATTGCAACAGTATTTATCATTATTCAAGATGCTGTTGGTGTAGGGATGAGTAAAGCATTAGGCTTAGATCCATTACTTGGACTTATTGTCGGTTCGATCACGCTTTCAGGCGGTCACGGTACAGGTGCAGCTTGGTCACAAACTTTTGCTACCGATTACGGCCTAAATACCTTAGAACTATCAATGGCAGCAGCAACATTTGGTTTGATCATGGGTGGTATTATCGGTGGTCCAATTGCACAGCGATTAATCAACAAACATAAGCTAAAGTCTGATTTTGGTGAAAGTGGTAATCATCACATTGAACACCCTGATTTGATCACCTATAGCGATCGTGAAGAAGACCGTATTACGTCTAAAAACACCATTGAAGTATTATTTATTTTATTGGTTTGTGTTGCTGGTGCATCACATTTTAAAGACTTTATCGACGGCCTGGGTATCAGTGCATTACGCATTCCTGAATTCGTATATGCATTGTTTATTGGTGTGTTTATTACTAATGTCTGCGAAGGGACTAAGTGTTATAAGATTAATAAAGAAACCGTTGATGCGCTTGGCACGATATCCTTATCATTATTCTTAGCAATGGCACTGATGAGCTTGCACCTATGGGAACTCATGGACTTGGCAATGCCAATGTTGATTATTCTTGCAGTTCAAACCCTTGTACTAGGTTTATTTACCTACTTTGTTACTTTCCGAGTAATGGGAAGTAATTATGACGCCGCAATCATTGCCGGTGGTCATTGTGGTTTTGGTATGGGTGCAACACCGACAGCAGTGATGAATATGGGTTCATTAGTGTCACGTAATGGCCCATCACCACAAGCCTTTATGGTTGTACCTATCGTTGGTGCTTTCTTTATTGACATCACTAACCTACTTGTACTGCAAGGTTACATTAGTTTTCTTGGTCACTAACCACTAAAACAGCTAACCTTTCAATAAAAAGGGGCAAGATAGACAGTGTTACCATAAAAGTAGCGCTCTATCTTGCCCCTTTTGTTTTTTATATATTCACTTCCTCGCTGATTATCTATTTATCTTTGCTGTTTTGTAACAAGGAATGTCTGACCAATATCTTATTTTTTCGATGTTGTTACACTCCGCGCTCTTTCTAAAGTTTGACTTTAGTCATTACACTAAATCATTCGCTTATCGTTGTTGTTTCAATCATTCATAACAACGCTAAGAATTAATTAACTGAGTTTTCTATGAAAAAATTTGATCGAGCTATGCAGATCCTTGTAGCGGGTTTCTGTATCAACTTATGTATGGGTATCCTTTATGCTTGGAGTGTCTTTAAAAAAGCACTCGTTGTTGATTTAGGCTGGTCGAATGCTGATGCATCACTGCCTTATACAGTTGCTATTATTACCTTTGCATTATCACTATTAGTTGCTGGTATTTTGCAAGATCGCATGGGCCCACGCCGTGTACTTATTCTTGGTACTGTGATGGTTGGTTTAGGCATGATCGTATCAAGTTTTGCAACCACACCAATGATGCTGGTACTAACATTTGGTATTATGACTGGTAGTGGCATTGGTTTTGGCTACGCGTGTTTAAGCCCATCAGCGATGAAATGGTTCCACCCATCGAAAAAAGGCTTAGTTAACGGCTTAATCGCAGCTGGTTTTGGATTGGCAGCTGTTTACTTAGCGCCACTAACATCTGCACTTATTTCTGAGTATGGTATTAACACAAGCTTCCTTGTTTTAGGTATTGCTGTATTGGTTATTGCTGTTCCACTGGCTTTTACCATTAACAACCCACCAGCAGGTTATGTACCAGAAGCACCTGCAGGTTATAAAGCGAAATCAGAAAAACCTGTTGATATTAACTGGCGTGGCATGCTAAAAACGCCACAGTTTTATTCTCTATGGGTAATGTATGCATTTGCTTCAGCTGCAGGCTTGATGATCATTGGTAACATCACTTCGATTGCAGCAACGCAAGCAAACATCACTGACGCTGCTTACCTCGTTGTTATTCTAGCGATCTTTAACTCAGGTGGCCGTGTTGTAGCTGGTATTCTGTCAGACAAAATTGGTGGCGTAAAAACACTGATGATTGCTTTTGTAATGCAAGGCATTAACATGGTGATGTTCGCTACATTTGACTCTGAGTTCACGTTAATTATCGGTGCTGCAGTAGCGGGTGTTGGTTACGGCACATTACTTGCGGTCTTCCCATCAATTATTGCTGATTTCTATGGCCTTAAAAACTACGGCGCTAACTATGGTGTACTTTACACAGCATGGGGCGTAAGTGGCTTTATCGGTCCTGTAGTGGCAGCATTTGCAGTTGATACGACAGGTACTTACACCCTAGCTTATACTGTGTGTTCGGTAATGATCGCTGTTGCCGTTGTACTGTCTGTTATCACTAAAAAAGTAGATGCAGCAGCACTAGAGAAAAAACTTGCTACCGCATAATAACGCTTAAGCTTAAAAGCAAAACCCAGTATCAGGCTGGGTTTTGTTTCCTCTGATATTACAAATCTTGTTGTCTTACCTCTCATAATCACCACTTACCGCTATTTATTTCCAACAAAACTAGACCTTTATATATATTTTTCTATACTTGTGATTGTTAATGCATTGTTAATTACTTATTAATAGTATTACCTATTAAGACAACGTAGTTTTACTATTGACCAGACAAGGAAGGTACTAATGGCTAAAAAAATAACAGGTGTCTTAGCTGTACTTGCTACATCTGCCACCCTATTTGCAATGAATGCAAATGCCGCCGATAGCACGCTTGATAAAGTTAAAAAACAGGGATACGTCCAATGTGGCGTTAGTGCTGGCTTACCTGGATTTTCAAACCCTAACGCCAAAGGTCAATGGGAAGGTCTTGATGTTGAATTTTGCCAAGCGGTTGCCGCTGCAACTTTAGGTGATAAATCCAAAGTTAAATACATCCCCCTCACAGCAAAAGAACGTTTTACCGCCTTACAATCAGGTGAAATTGATATTTTGTCACGCAATACCACCTGGACACTGCACCGTGATACATCGCTTGGCCTCAACTTTACCGGCGTCAGTTATTACGATGGACAAGGCTTCATGGTCAAAAAGGATATGGGCATAAAGAGTGCTAAAGATCTCGACGGTGCCGCTGTTTGTGTACAATCAGGCACCACGACAGAACTTAATTTAGCCGATTACTTCCGTGTTAATGGCATGAAATATAAACCCGTTGTCTTTGATACCGCACCGCAAACATCAAAAGGCTTTGATTCTGGACGTTGTGATGTACTCACCACCGACCAATCAGGCTTATATGCTCTGCGTCTAAACCTTAAAGATCCAACATCAGCCGTTGTTCTGCCTGAAATCATTTCTAAAGAGCCATTAGGTCCTGTGGTTCGTCAAGGTGATGACCAATGGTTTAATATTGTGCGTTGGACACTATTTACCATGATTAATGCTGAAGAATTCAATGTCACATCAGCCAATGTCGATACTCTAAAAAAAGAATCAAAAGATCCAAATATTCGCCGCTTAATTGGTCTTGATGGACCAAAAGGCAAAGGACTAGGCTTAAATGATGATTGGGGTTTCCAAATCATTAAGCAAGTGGGTAACTATGGTGAAAGCTTCCAGCGTACCGTCGGTCTTAATTCACCACTTAAAATTGAACGTGGCTTAAACGCTTTGTGGACTAAGGGGGGGATTCAATATGCCCCACCTATTCGTTAATAACAGCGTTTAATAATAAAAAAGGGAGCTGTAATGGCTCCCTCTGTACATCTCAAAGGATATGAGGATGTTGTATGGAAACACCCACAAAGAGATCACAAACAAGATCTCCCCATCAAAATATTTTTTATAATCCCACTTTTCGTGCCGTCATATTTCAAGTTATTGCGATTGCGGCGCTGGCTTTTTTCTTTTATAGCATCATCAATAATGCCTTAACCAATCTTGAAACCCGTGGTATTGCGACAGGTTTTGATTTTCTTAATCAAGAAGCTGGATTTGGTATTGGTTTAACCCTTATCGATTACGATGAAACATTCACCTATGGCCGCACATTTTTTGTTGGCTTGCTTAACACTGCGTTAATTGCCGTTCTCGGTGTGATTCTAGCAACGATCTTAGGTTTTATTATCGGTATTGCCCGTCTATCTCCTAACTGGTTAGTCAGCCGGTTTGCTGCTTTCTATATTGAAATTTTCCGTAATATTCCATTATTACTACAAATATTCTTTTGGTACTTTGCCGTATTACAGGTTCTCCCCTCACCAAGACAGAGCTTACAGTTAGGCGACAGTATTTTTCTTAATGTACGCGGATTATCGATTCCAAGTCCTATTTTTGAACAAGGCTCCGGTATTATATTATTCGCTCTCATTACTGCTTTTATTATTGCGATGGGCTACCAGTATTACGCCAACAAAAAACAGCAAAATACTGGTCAACAATCGCCAGTATTACTCGTAAGCCTCGCGATTATTATTTTACTGCCACTATTGGCCTTTTTTATCGCAGGCAAACCAATCAGTATCGACTACCCTGCGCTTAAAGGATTTAATTTTAGCGGTGGTATTACCGTTTTACCTGAACTTGCTGCACTGTTACTAGCATTAAGTATTTATACCGCAGCTTTCATTGCCGAAATTGTTCGTTCAGGTATTAATGCCGTCAGTCATGGTCAAACAGAAGCCGCAGAAGCATTAGGGTTAAGTCGTAATAAAACGTTGCGATTAATTGTGATCCCCCAAGCAATGCGGATCATTATCCCTCCGCTTACTAGCCAATATTTAAACCTAACTAAAAATTCCTCACTCGCGATGGCGATTGGTTACCCTGATTTAGTGTCTGTTTTTGCAGGTACCACCCTAAATCAAACGGGACAAGCAATTGAGATTATCGCAATGACGATGGCAGTTTATTTAAGCTTAAGTTTAATCACATCTCTGCTAATGAATATCTATAACAAAAAAATGGCACTGGTTGAGAGGTAACCATGAGTAAACATCAATTTCTTCCCGATTTACCCCCACCAGCAAATACGGTGGGCATTATAGGATGGTTACGCCAACATCTTTTTTCTTCATTTTTTAATACGATTATTACCCTTATTTTAGGCTATTTTGCAGTTGTTGGCGTCTGGGGCATTGTTGATTGGGCATTTATCAATGCAAACTGGCAAGGAGATTCTCGTGAAGCCTGTACATTAAGTGGCGCATGCTGGACTTTTATTAAGGTACGCTTTGATCAGTTCATGTTTGGCTTCTACCCCAGCGCGGAATTATGGCGACCAAAATTGTTTTACGCCACCCTAGCTGTTTTCATTACTTTACTCGCCTATGAGAAAACCCCTTATCGTGGTTGGATTTGGCTATTTTTCGTAAATATTTATCCGTTTATTGCTGGATTTTTACTCTACGGCGGTATTGCAGGCTTACCTATCGTTGAAACCCATTTATGGGGCGGATTATTGATTACTTTGGTTATCGCCATTGTTGGTATTGTGGTCTCGCTACCTATTGGGGTTGTATTAGCCCTTGGCCGCCGTTCAGAAATGCCGATTATTCGCAGCATTTGTACGGTTTATATTGAGATTTGGCGTGGAGTACCATTAATTACCGTCTTGTTTATGGCATCAGTGATGTTACCGCTGTTTTTAAGCTCTGAATTAGAAACCAATAAGCTCATTAGAGCCTTAATTGGCGTCGTACTATTTAGTGCTGCTTATATGGCAGAAGTGATTCGAGGTGGGCTACAAGCAATACCTAAAGGTCAATATGAAGCGGCAGATGCGTTAGGATTAAGCTATTGGCGTAAAACTTATCTGATCGTTTTACCGCAAGCGTTAAAAATCACTATACCTTCGATTGTAAATACCTTTATCGGGTTATTTAAAGACACCAGTCTCGTACTCATTATTGGTATGTTTGATGTTTTAGGGGTTGGGCAAGCTGCTAACAGCGATCCTGAATGGTTAGGCTTTGCCACTGAAAGCTATGTTTTTGTCGCTTTCGTTTTCTGGATTTTTTGCTTTAGTATGTCTAGATACAGTATCTATCTAGAAAATAAACTACATACTGGACACTAACATTAGCAAGGATTGCATAATGAAAAATACTAATGACACCACAGCCAATAACGATGATACACCATGGGTTATCGAATTAGCGGACGTAAATAAATGGTATGGTCAATTCCACGTGCTTAAAAACATTAATCTAAAAGTACGCAAAGGTGAAAAGATCGTAATTTGTGGACCTTCTGGTTCAGGAAAATCCACCATGATCCGCTGTATCAATTACTTAGAAGAACACCAACAAGGAAAAATTTCAGTTGCGGGGCAAGATATTACTGGAGACTTAAAAAATATCGAATTGATCCGTAAAGAAGTCGGTATGTGTTTTCAACATTTCAACCTATTCCCTCACCTAACAGTGCTAGAAAACTGCACCTTAGCGCCAATTTGGGTTAAAAAAATGCCCAAAAAAGAAGCGAATGCACTCGCTATGCAGTATTTAGAGCGAGTAAAAATTCCTGATCAAGCCCATAAATACCCCGGCCAACTTTCAGGCGGGCAACAGCAACGAGTAGCCATCGCACGTTCATTATGCATGAACCCGCAAGTGATGTTATTTGATGAACCAACGTCTGCGTTAGATCCTGAAATGGTACGCGAAGTATTAGATGTGATGGTTGAACTTGCCAATGAGGGAATGACAATGCTATGTGTCACACATGAAATGGGATTTGCTCGTCAAGTTGCCGATCGGGTTATCTTTATGGATCAAGGCGAAATCATTGAAGAAAATAATCCACAAGACTTTTTTGATAATCCAAAATCTGACCGCACCCAACTTTTTTTACAACAAATATTGCACTAATTGCAGAAAATGCCACCATTAATGTAAGCATAATTAATGAAACATTTGATTACAACTTAACAATGAATAGTCACTGCTGCCGTAAGTATTTTAATCTTCAAACACTTATAATGTGCTTCATGGCAAACAAATGGCGCTAAAGCTTGGCTTAGACTTGCAATTTATATTGTTTAGCCTCATATATAGCTTTAATTGAATTAACATCACTACCCTAAGGGGAGCACTTATGAACGAACGTATGGTTAATCGTGACAGCGGTTACGCAGGCGTATTGTCAACCAATAAGGTTTTACGTAACACTTATTTCTTACTATCGCTAACATTGTTGTTCTCTGCTGGTGTGGCTGGCGTAGCAATGGTGATGAATGTTCCACCTGTACACTGGATCTTTCTTCTTGTTGGCTTCTACGGTTTAATTTTCTTAACTGAACGTAACCGTGATAGTAGCTTAGGGCTTGTTTTTGTCTTCGCATTAACTGGCTTTATGGGCTATACCCTTGGTCCAATACTAAATATGTATGTTGGCGCAGGCATGGGCCACGTTGTAATGACAGCTCTTGGCGGTACAGCACTGACATTCTTTGCTTGTTCTGCTTATGCATTAACAACTAAGCGTGATTTATCATTCCTTAACGGTATGCTAATGGCTGGTTTTATTGCCATTATCGTTGCCGTTGTTGCGAACATCTTCCTAAAGATGCCAATGCTATCGTTAGCGATTAGCGGTATGTTTGTATTATTCTCATCAGCAGCGATTTTATTGACAACTCAGTCAATCATTCGTGGCGGTGAAACTAACTACATTTCAGCAACCGTTACCTTGTATGTTTCTATCTACAACCTATTCTTAAGCTTGCTTCAGATCCTAGGTGTAGTGAACAGCAACGATAACTAAGCATTCGCTATTAATTAGCCTGTTTAGTCATAAAAACTGAAAAGCCTGCCTTGATGCAGGCTTTTTGTTTTTTACTTGCAGCCTGACCAACGAATCACTATTCTTGCTGCGTTAGCAATAAAGAGGTCTATTATGCTTGAATTTAACGGTGTACAAATCGACACTGATGCCCAAGGTTATTTAAAAAATGTTGATGATTGGTCGGAAGATTTAGTTGCATTACTTGCAGCAGAAGAAGCGATTGAATTATCAGAAGCGCATTGGGAAGTAGTACGCTTTGTTCGAGAGTTTTACCTTGAATTTAATACTTCACCCGCGGTGCGTATGCTTGTAAAAGCGATGGCAAAACAATATGGTGAAGAAAAAGGCAGCTCGCGTTATCTGTATCGTTTATTTCCAAAAGGTCCCGCAAAGCAAGCAACAAAACTTGCTGGGTTACCAAAACCGGTGAAGTGTATTTAAGTTAGTATGCTAAAAAACCAAACATAGCCTCAAACACGCTTTATGTTTGGTTTTCTTTTTTTATTCGCCATTAATTCATTTTAAATCCTGTTAGATGTTGCCACGCTAATGCCTCACTAGTGAGGTTTTCAACCGTCGCTGTCTTAGGCCCATGTTGTAGCCAAGCCAACAAACTATCAATATTCACTTGTTCCCCACACGCAAGCACTTCAACACTGCCATCCGCTAAGTTTCTTGCATACCCAGTTAAATCAAGCATCAGCCCTTGATGAGCAGTATGAAACCGAAAGCCAACACCTTGTACATGCCCTACCACGCGCGTTTTTACACAACATCGAGCCATAATAACCTCCACATCTTTTATATTGCCTATTGTATTATTTTAGTTAACCCTGCATAGCAAACTGCTCTCTGACTCACAAAAGCAAGAGTTGTTATTAGCAACCGCCATCGTTTATTTAACACCCAATAGCGGGTTTATATGCCGACTTAGACGTTTTCATTTGATTTTACCTAGCCAGAGCAACATAATACGCCCCACTCGAACTCCATACTGGGCATGTCATGACAGCTTCTATTTATTTGGTAAAAGGCCGTGAAAAATCACTACGCCGTCGCCACCCTTGGATTTTTTCTCGCGGTATTGACCGTGTTGAAGGAAAACCTGAACTCGGCGAAACCGTTGATGTTTACGATAACAAAGGCGAATGGCTAGCACGTGGTGCTTATTCTCCACAGTCTCAAATTCGCGTTCGCGTATGGACATTCAACAAAAATGAAGCCATTGACGTTAACTTCTTTGTTAACCGCCTAAATGCCGCACAAAGTCTGCGTGATGTCTTAGCGGCTCGTGATGGTCTTACTGGCTACCGTTTAATTGCAGCTGAATCTGATGGCCTTCCAGGTATCACAATTGATCGCTACCAAGATTACTTAGTGTGTCAGTTACTGAGTGCTGGTGCTGAAGCACAGCGTGAAGTACTGATTGAAGCATTACAACAATGCTACCCAAGCTGTAATATTTATGAGCGCTCAGATGTCTCTGTTCGTAAAAAAGAAGGCTTAAAACAACGTACAGGTGTTCTACACGGCGAAGAGCCACCTAAGTTTGTTACTATCGAAGAAAATGGCGTTAAGATTAACGTTGATATCGTCGGTGGCCACAAAACAGGTTTCTACCTTGATCAGCGTGATAGCCGTGAAGCATCGGTTAAATATGTTAATGGTAAGCGTGTTCTAAACTGCTTCTGCTACACTGGTGGCTTTGGTTTATACGCTTTAAAAGGCGGCGCTAGTGAAGTGGTTAACGTTGACGTTTCTCAACCAGCACTTGATACCGCACAACTTAACGCAGAAATTAACGGCTATCCGATTGAGAATGCACAGTTTGTAAACGCTGATGTATTTAAACTACTACGTGAATACCGTGAACGTGGCGAACTATTTGATGTCGTTATCATGGATCCACCTAAATTTGCTGAATCTAAATCTCAGCTAGTCGGTGCTTGTCGTGGTTACAAAGACATCAATATGTTAGCAATGCAAATTCTAAAACCAGGCGGTATGCTATTAACGTACTCTTGCTCTGGCTTGATGGATAACGGTTTGTTCCAAAAAATCATTGCTGATGCTGCCATTGATGCTCACCGTGACGTGCAGTTCATTGAGCGTTTCAGCCAAGCGGCTGATCACCCTCTAGACAGTGCTTACCCTGAAGGTTTCTATCTTAAAGGTTTTGCTTGTTACGTAAAGTAACAGATCGCTGAATATAAATGCACATCAAACCCAGCCTGCGCTGGGTTTTTTTATACCACTAAAAGCGTTATTGACTATTAATTTCGATAGTTATTTGTCAATACAGTGATGTTCAGAATACAATAGCATTACTATACCTAATACACATTATTCATTCTACGCACTCAAAAGGAATCGACATGAAACTACGTACAGCCCTGCTCTCTTTAGCGGCGTGTAGCATTAGCTTCTCATCATTTGCTGATGTAACACTTAACTTACCACAATCTGCTGAACTGGTTCTCGTCAATGGTGTTAACACGGAAGGTAATGCAACCCAAACTTTAAATAATGGTAGTAACCAAATCGCGTTTCGTTACGATAAAAACTACCGTGAAAATGGCGATACTCACTTATTTCGTTCAGAAGTCGTTGTTATGACATTTTCTGGTAATGATGCAACCTACACCCTTCAGTTACCTAAAATTTCAAGTGCTTACCAAGCTCAAAAATTTAACCGTCAACCAACGCTACATTTATTAGCTGCCAATGGCAGTGAAGTACCTTTTAAACACGATGTTTTGATCAAAGAAGGTCTACAAATTAACCGTGATTACCAACAAGAAATCGCGCAGTACAATTTAAGTAAAGCCCCTGCAGCATTAGCAACAGCAATTACCGCCAATGAAATGCAACGCGCGCAGCAGCAAGTTAGTCCAGCAGAAAAAGATGGGCATATCGATCAAGCCTACATTGCCAAAATGTTAAATTACTGGTATAGCAAAGCAGATACTGCTACCCAAGAAAAATTCAAAGCTAATATCAACAACTAACATTTTCAATTAATAGCACATGCGGTGTTAACAACATCAATAGTTCCCCCCTTTGTTAAAAATACTCAAAACCAATAACAAAGGGGAAACCAATCCCATCAAGACAACTAAATCTGTTTCCTAATAGCAACCATCAACATCATCCCTATTAAGCATTCACCATCGCCTCAGTTAATAATCTACTCAATTACAGTGCGCTTAATTCAACACCTCAGTAAAATTTTACATTATTGCAACATTTTCCGCGATCTCACATGAATATCCAAGCATTGCTTCGTACAAATATGCTAATTGCACTTATAGTTTTTTTATGGCACGTAAAAAGTAAATAAACTCAGATTTATTACTGGTGCTGTATCAATAATAAAACCAAAGGATCACATATGAATCGCGGGAAACAAGGAATAGCAACAAAGGGAATGTTTACGCTCAGTACCCTTAGCCTCTCATGCTTATTTGCATTCAACGCACAAGCTGCTGTTGATTGTACAGACATTACAGAATGGAAAAGTGACAGCGTTTATACGGGCGGCGATCAAGTTCAACAAGCGGGTGTTGCTTATAAAGCAAATTACTGGACACAGAATAACTCACCAAAAGACAACAACGGTCAATACTCACAATGGGTTCAACTCGATCTTTGTTCTGGTGGCGAGCCACCTATCGACCCACCTGTTGATCCAGTAGAAAATGCGGCACCAACAGCAAGTCTTACAGCACCAACAGCAACGTCTGCTATCACAACAGGTGAAACTGTTCTAATCAAAGCAAATGCAACCGATACTGACGGTACTATTGCTAAAGTTGACTTCCTAGTCGACGGACAAGTTGTTGGCTCAACAACAACAGCACCATACGAGTTTGCATGGACAGCAACAGCACCATACGAGTTTGCATGGACAGCAACAGAAGGTGTACATAGCCTTTCAGCGATGGCTTACGATGATAAAAATGCAGCAAGTAGTCAAGCAAGTGTTAGCGTCGATGTCGCACCTGAAGGGCCAGTTAACGAAGCGCCTACCGTATCTGTTGCTGTTTCAGCGACAAGTGTTGAGTTAGGTGAAGTTATTACTATTACTGCTGACGCAGCAGATACTGATGGTACGGTAGAAAAAGTTGATTTCTACGTAAATGGCGCACTGGTTGGCACCGCAGCTACAGCCCCTTATGCTCTTGAATACACAACGGTTCAAGCTGGCAATGCAAAAATCTTTGCTCGTGCAACTGATGACCAAAACAAAACATCTGATTCAGCCGTAAGCTCTGTTGCTGTTAATGGCGCTGTTGTATCAAATGGTTGTCGTCCTGACGGTTTATACCAAACTGAAGGCGTAAATGTGCCTTACTGTTCTATCTATGATGAAGATGGACGTGAAATGATGGGTGCCGATCACCCTCGCCGTGTTATTGGTTACTTCACAAGCTGGCGTGCAGGCGATGATCCTCAAAGTAGCTACTTAGTTAATGATATCCCATGGGAACAGTTAACACACATTAACTACGCATTCGTAAGCATTGGTGCTGATGGCAAAGTTAACATCGGTGATACATCAGATCCAAGCAATGCAGCAGTTGGTATGGAATGGGATGGTGTTGAAATCGATCCAGCACTTGGCTTTAAAGGTCACTTCGGTGCACTTGCAACAGCAAAAGCTAAACACGATGTTAAAACATTAATCTCTATCGGTGGCTGGGCTGAAACAGGTGGTCACTTTGGTACTGATGGTGGTCGAGCACCAGATGGTGGCTTCTACACTATGACGACAAATGCTGATGGTTCTATTAACCATGCTGGCATTGAAAAATTCGCAACATCTGCCGTTGAAATGCTACGTAAGTACAAGTTCGATGGTCTTGATATTGATTACGAATACCCAACATCTATGGCGGGTGCGGGTAACCCATACGATAAAGAATTCATGGAACCACGTCGTCCATACCTATGGGCTTCTTACCAAGAACTGATGAAAGTCCTTCGTGAAAAACTGGATGTTGCTTCTGCTGAAGATGATATTCACTACATGCTAACGATTGCAGCACCATCATCTGGTTACCTACTACGTGGTATGGAAACATTTGATGTTACACAGTACTTAGATTATGTAAACATCATGTCTTACGATTTACACGGTGCTTGGAACGACCACGTTGGTCATAATGCTGCGCTATTCGATACAGGTAAAGATTCAGAGTTAGCACAGTGGAACGTTTACGGCACTGCGGCATACGGTGGTATTGGCTACCTCAATACTGATTGGGCTTACCATTACTTCCGTGGTTCAATGCCTGCTGGTCGTATCAATATCGGTGTTCCATACTACACCCGTGGTTGGCAAGGTGTTAAAGGTGGCGATAACGGTCTATGGGGTCGTGCAGCACTACCTAATCAGTCTGAGTGTCAGGCAGGTACTGGTGAAGGCGAGAAGAACAACTGTGGTTACGGTGCTATCGGTATCGACAACATGTGGCACGATCTTGATCCAAATGGTAAAGAAATGGGTGCCGGCTCTAACCCAATGTGGCATGCGAAAAACCTTGAAAAAGGTATCTTCGGTTCGTATACAGCCGCTTATGGCTTAGATCCTGTAAATGACCCACAAGATAAACTTGTTGGTTCGTACACCCGTAATTACGATAATGTTGCTGTTGCACCATGGTTATGGAACGCAGAGAAGAGCGTATTTATCTCAACGGAAGATAAAGCCTCTGTTGGTGTGAAAGCTGACTACGTCATCGATAAAGAAATCGGTGGTATCATGTTCTGGGAGCTTGCTGGCGACTACAACTGTTATTTATTCGATGCTAACGGTAAGCGTACTAACACTATTGACGTAACTGAAAAAGCATGTGCTTCTGGTAACGGTGAATACCACATGGGTAACGCTATGACGAAAGCTATCTACGATAAGTTTAAGTCTGCAACCCCATATGGAAATACAATCGCAACTGGTGCAATTCCAACTCAAGCAATTGATATTGCAGTTAACGTTAGCGGCTTCAAAGTTGGTGACCAAAACTACCCTATCAACCCAACCGTAACCTTTACCAACAACACGGGCAGTGATTTACCGGGTGGCACAGAGTTCCAGTTTGATATTCCAGTTTCAGCACCAGATAACGCGAAAGATCAATCTGGTGGTGGCTTGAAAGTTATCTCTTCTGGTCATACACGTAATGATAACGTTGGTGGTTTAGACGGAACAATGCACCGTGTTGCCTTTACTTTGCCTAAGTGGAAAGCACTACCAGCAGGTGAAAGCTACGAACTAGACTTCATTTACTACCTACCAATCTCAGGTCCTGCTAACTACTCAATCAATGTTGATGGTAATGAGTACGCGTTTAAGTTTGAGCAACCAAGTCTACCTATCGGTGATTTAAATGCCAGTAGCGGTGATAATAATGGTGGTGATACAGGTGGTAATAACGGCAACTGTGATTCAGATGGCCTAAATACTTACCCTAACTGGCCTCAAACTGATTGGCAAGGCAATCCAAGTCATGCTGGTTCAGGCGATCAAATTATCCATAACGGCGTAGTTTTCAAAGCCAATTGGTATACAGCCTCTATTCCAGGAAGTGATGGTAGCTGGAGTAAAGTTTGTAATATTTAATCTATAGATTAGCGCAGATATTATTAACAATATCTGCGCTATTATTTATACTGAACAATATGAATAGCTATTATTTATTTTTCTTCATCTTATATTCAGGTTTATTTATTGTCGTTTTAATTCACTTAAAAAATCACCTAAAAAAAACCTCGACGCATTATTATTTTCAATTTTTATTAAATATTAAAAAATCAAAATAAAAAACACACAAACCATTCACAATCAGCAACTTAAAATCATCAACGGCTAAAATTAACGAGCTTTTTTTAGCTTCGCATTCATTTAACCAACTGTTATTAATTAAATGATGTTCATATTAATAAGCCTTTGTTATCAATAATTAAATTAATCATTAAATTAGCAAATATCATCCAATTAATATGAGTAAAGCGCTTATAACCTAACATTTAATTATTCTTTTTTAATTCTTATTTATGATAAAGTGCAACCTCGCTTAATTGCTACTAATCTCTGCAACCTGTTTAAGAATAGAAAGAATGAAATGAAAAAAGTTATTTACCTATTTCTATTAATGGTGTGTCTTTTACCATTAAGTGCGTCTGCGCATATTGTCAATACAGAACGTAAAAATGCAGACATTGTTGCTGACTATGTCTACCAAAAAGCCGACTTAGAAGGCAAAATTGATTTTAATGTGTTCAAAAAAGCATTTATTGCTTATAACAAAACACGTGGAAAAAAGAAATCGCTGCTAACCATTATTGATTACAGCATGCCTTCTACTGAAAAGCGTTTTTATGTTATAGACTTAAAGTCAAATAAATTACTTTATCGCACCTATGTGTCACACGGCGAAAACAGTGGTCGCTTAGTGGCAGATAGATTTTCTAATCGTGTCAATTCACATAAAACGTCATTAGGTACATTCTTAACTGAAGGGACATACAATGGCGGTAATGGTTACTCATTAAAGCTTAATGGGCTAACACGAGGTGAAAATGATAACGCTTTAAAACGTTTTATCGTTATCCATGGCGCTAAGTATGTGTCTGAGTCATTCATAAAACGTAATGGTTATCTTGGTCGTAGTTGGGGCTGCCCTGCTATACCAACATATTTGACCAAGAAAATTATTGATACCATCAAAGGTGGCAGTGTTATTTTTGCTTATGCTAAATAACGCTACTAGCCTAAAAAGCTTTTAGTTGTAAGACTAAAAGCTTTTTTTATATCTAAGATTTCATAATATTAAAATTTAAGATTTGATCGTATGCTTATTAGCATTCGCTAAAACCAAACTCTGATCTTAAAGGTGATAAGATGAATAAAGCCTTAGTTATCATTGACTTCATTAATGATATTGTCGATAAGAATGGTAAAATACCTAGCTGTGCAGAACAAGTTAGTACTCACCATGTGATCAATAATGCAAATATTGCCATTCAATGGGCAAAGAAAAATAGTCTACCTTGTATCTTTGTCAAAGTCGGCTTTCAATCTAACTACCTCGAATTGCCACATCACTCACCAATGTTTGGTAAAGCACAACAATATCGCGCCTTAGAACTAGGTCAATGGGGTACTGAATTTCATCCAGATCTACAAGTAACAGCAGATGATACTGTGGTAATAAAATCACGCGTCAACCCCTTTTATAACACTGCACTTGATAGTGTTTTACGCGCAAATGCCATTACCGATGTCTATTTTTGTGGCGTGAGTACCTGTTGGGCAATTCAATCTGCAGTTCGAGATGCCCATGATCGAGATTATTGTGTTCATATTGTCAGTGATGCTTGTACTTCAGCAACAGAGCAAGAACATCAACGTTCACTGGCGATGCTTTCAAGGATCGCAACTTTGCACCAAGCAAAAACCCTTACTCAAATTTAATCGTTCGTATTTATCTATTATCACCTGCTATCAACAATAACTAATAGTAGTAGATACAAAAAAACCGTGATATTAACTCACGGTTTTTTTGCAACAGAAAGTCTCTATTACAGATCATCTTCCCAAGGCATATCAGGCAAAGCGACAAGATTTTCACGGTAACGTTTTAAATCAAATTTACCGTCATTTTTCATCACATCAAATACTTCAATTGATAATGCACAAGCAATCATCTGCACTGCTTCATCTCGAGCCGTGCCTGTCATCATTAAACGCATTAATGTTTCTTTAACCACTAATGGATTACCGTCAGCCAACTGGTTTTCAACTGTTTCAACCAGCATATCACCAGTCATTATTTCTTCGTTTTCCATCATTAACCTATTTGAATTATTTCAACCTGAGTAATTTAACATAGCCAGTTGTTGCCGCAAAACAATAGCCTATTTTACATCGCACTCAATGCTAATTTAGCTTTAAATAACGAATCTAATAACGGTGTTGCAGCTACCATAGAAGTGAATTTATGATCAGCCTCAATCTCGATTAATGACGAATGGGGGTTAATTAATAAACAACAAATATTCGCACTTTTCGCTGCTTGTAAGCCAGTTCGGCTATCTTCTACTGCGACAGTTTGATGCGATTCAACTTTCATTATTTGACAAGCGTGCAAATAAACATCGGGGGATGGTTTATTATTAGCAACTTCATAGCCACTAAACACATGCTCAAAGAGATCGAACCAACCATGTTGCTTTAATACACCTTCAACATAATCTCGTGGTGCACCGGTAACCACAGCCATTGGCACTTTACCCGCAAATGTGTTGAGTATGGCATCAACACCTGGTAACGCAGGAATTCCTTGCTCGCGAATTTTAGCCTCTGTTAATGCTTCCATTTCAGTGGTAATTGTCACGATATCAACATTCAATTGGTAATGTTCAATAAAATGTTTGGCAATCTTAGGCCAAGTCACACCGGCATAATAGGCAATAAAATCATCGGCGGTAAGAGTTACACCATACGTTGCTAAATAGGCACTCCAATTTTCAGCATGGAATGTTTCCGAATCAACCAAAGTACCATCAAAATCAAAAAAAAGAGTCTGCATTACTTACCAAATAACAATCTATATATCAAAAGAATGCTTGTTATAACATTTCAGTTTTACAAATAATAGTCATGGTGCTGCTTACTGTATATTTCTATCGATCACATTATGGTTACGCACTTTTAGTATCGCAATCGCATCATCAATAGCCACAGCCGGACTATAATAATAACCTTGAATATAGCGACAAGCCATCGAAGATAGAATATCTAACTGCGCTTGAGTCTCAACACCTTCAGCAACAACTTCAACATTTAACTTATGGCTCAAATCAAGTACCAGTGATACCAACATCTTACTTTCTTTACAGTGTTCAATATCAATAATAAAACTACGGTCAATTTTAATAATATCCGGTTTTATATCAATAATAGCGGCAAGTGATGAATAACCAGTACCAAAATCATCCAACGAAATAGCAATACCGCGAGAACGAAATGCCGCAAGTGTATCAATGATATTTTTACCGTCATCCAATGCCGTCGATTCTGTTATTTCAATCATAATCGCGCTGTAAGGTAAATGATAATTATTAATAGTATCAAAAATGTATTGTTGATTATGCTGTGAGAATTCTTTTACCGAGTGATTAATGGAAAAAATAATGTCATCAAATCCACATCGATGAATACGATCTAAATCAGCGCAAGCTTGCTCAAACACTTGTTGACCTAACTGACCAATTAAGCCATAGCGTTCAGCGATAGGTATAAATACTCCTGGAGAAATAAATCCATCAACATCATCATACCAACGTGCTAACGCTTCAAATTTGCAGACTTTACCTGTTCTACAGTCGACAATCGGTTGATAATATACTTTAATTTTATTAGCATCGATTGCATATTTTAGTTTATCGCGTAATTTCAACTTACCAATATATTCAGATTGTAATTGTTGGTCATAAACACAAAGGCCATTACGTCCCAGCCATTTTTGTTCATACATTGCATAATCAGCATTTTTTAATAATGCTTGATGGGTCGTACCACTTTCTGGATATGCCGATATTCCAATACTAATAGTAAGATTTATTTCAATATCATTACAGATAATAGGATTTGATATAATATCGATGAGTTGACGTGCAATATATTTTGCATAATCAATATCTTTATCTTTGATTAATACCGCATATTCATCACCACCATAACGGCAAATAATACTATTCTCACATACTGTAGATCTGAGAATATCTGCAACACGTTTTAAAATATCATCACCAAAATCGTGACCATAAAGATCATTAAATATTTTAAAATCATCAAGATCAATAAATAATAAAGAACAAACGCCAGTCGTTGTGCCCCCTTTCTCTGGATGAGTCATTTTATTTATTTGCTTTTCAACTTTCTCAACAAATCGTCGGCGATTCATTAATCCCGTCAACATATCGTTATCAGCCAATAACCTCAACTTTTTCTCAGTTTGTTTCCGCGAGCTGATATCATGAAAAACACCGACATAATTGACGACTTTATGATCATCTTCAATTTTATTTATCGTCATTTCTTCTGGATAGATAGCACCATCACTACGACGATTATGCAATTGTCCTTGCCATGTTCCAGTTGTTTCAAGACTATCCCACATCTTTTCATAAAACGCTAAATCATGATAACCAGATGCTAATATGCGTGGGTTTTTACCAATTACATAGTTTTTACTATAACCCGTTACTGTTTCAAAAGCTTTATTCACTGATATAATATTATTATCTTGATCGGTAATAACGATACATTCAGAAGTATTATCAAAAACAGTTTTTGCCAGCGTTGATTGTTGTGCGGCAACTATAGTATCAGTGATATCAATTAATACACCAACAATACTGTCACTACTGTGATTGTTGTTTGATTCAATCACATTACCTTTACAATTAAGCCAGCGATATTCTGATTGCTTATTTTTTAACTGTAATCTGAATTCTACGTCAATAGATATCGCATCACCATTACGTAATTTTGAGAATGCCTCAATAACGGCTGGTCGATCATCTTTGTGAACCATTGCTAAATAATCACTAATATTTTTAGCGTGGTTTTGATTAATGGATAAAATATCCCAAAACTTTGGTGATGTGACTAATTTTTTTGTTTTTAAATCATATTCCCAAATACCTTCAACTACGGCATTATAGGTCATTGTTAATTTATTAGACGCCTGATTTAATTTATCATTAATATGGTAAAAATCAGTAATATCTTGCAGTATCCCTTTTATTACAGTTGCAACACCATTTATGTTCCTTAAAATATTACAATTTTCTCGTAAGTATTTTGTTTTTCCACTCGCTAATACAATACGATATATAATACAATAACTAACATTACTACTATTTAGCATTGCATCTTTTAATTCATTTACTCTAACTCGATCATCAGTATGAATAAAATCATTAATCGTTTTTTCATTTGGTATAAAATTGTTTATCTCACATTGAAAAATACGATAGATTTCTTTACTCCAATAATAACTTTTTGTCACCAAATCAAGTTGCCAATTACCAAGTTTCGCTTCTTGTTGGCATTGTTCCATTTCTCGAAGTAATTTTTTTTGTGATGACAATAAAGCAAGATACTCAACATCGGAACCAAGGATATGACCAATCACATCACACCATTCTTGGTGTAATGCTTCAGAAAATAAAAAATCCGTGTCAAATAAACACCCAATCACACCTATCACTTCCCCTTGGCGAGAAAATACCGGTAATCCTAAATAAGAATGAAAAACATGGGAGGTTATAATCTGATTAAATGGATATGTCTGCGATATATTATGCGATAAGTGAAGGGAACTTCCTTCTGATATCAACTTTATACAAGGTGCATTCTCTATCGAATAGCTAAATACTGTATTTGAAAGGTGGCCATCCACATAATAGGCTAATGAAATCGCTTTTTGATGTACTTTATCAAAGTAAGCAATATAGCAATGCACTGGTTTAAACATTTCATAAACACTAGCAAGTGCTTCTTGTATAAACTCACCGCCATAACTATTTCGTTTTAAGGCTTTTAGTGTTGTAACCATAAGTAATCAGCGGCCTACGCAATATATCGGACAAATAATTATCTTTGATACTATGTATAATAATAATTAGCCTAATATACCGTATAGACCTGCCTAGTTAAAGATGACAACTATTAATCATAGTTATTATTTAATATCTTTTGATAAATATCACTTTACGATTAAAAGCCGTTTTTAAATGCGTTTAAATCGCGACAGAATTTGGATGATTACGAGGTAGCCATAATGAAATTACTGTTGTGATGGCGATAAAAGCAAACGCAACCCAAAGACACATCGATAGCCCGTAAAGTTGATAAATCGCACCAGAAAGTAGTGTACCAATTAAACGCCCCAT
Organism: Photobacterium sp. Alg240-V54; assembly: GCF_900537155.1. Classification (NCBI taxonomy): domain Bacteria; kingdom Pseudomonadati; phylum Pseudomonadota; class Gammaproteobacteria; order Vibrionales; family Vibrionaceae; genus Photobacterium; species Photobacterium sp. Alg240-V54. Next base: position 61,054 of record NZ_UNRL01000004.1, on the reverse strand, counting down.
TGCATTAGCCATATAATAAAACCCAACATCTAAACTCACACCATCATCCTTGGCATAACTCACAATTAGGTAAGAATGTAATGAAGAATTAATCGCAAAAATAGCACCAAAGATCATTAGACCAATCACAATAACAAATTGAGGGTACCAATTAATTTGTATCGCTAATGCAATCGCCGCAGTAACAAGTGCTAATACACTCGCCCACGCTAAAGCTGCTCGACCATCAGGCACAATACCCGATGCTTTTCCTGTTATGCGTGGAGCAATACTTTGAACCAAACCATAGCCAATAACCCAAATAGCAAGAAAGCTACCAACTAAGACATGATCCCAACCAAAAACTTGGCCCAAATATAACGGTAATGCAATCACAAACCATACATCACGCGCACCAAACAAAAACATTCTAGCCGCTGATAATATGTTAATACTGCGACTTTTTGAAAAGATCTGACTAAATTTAATTTTATTTTTTGCTTTACCTAAATCTTTATCAAGCCACAATAAACTGCAAATAAACACGGCTGCTAACACACATGCCATTGCAATAACTGCACCTTGAAACCCAATTAATGCCAACAACGCACCACCTAAGAAAAAGCCAACACCTTTAAGCGCATTTTTTGACCCCGTCAGTAAGGCTATCCATTTATACAATGCACCCTGTTGATCATTTGGCACTAAGGTTTTTATCGCGCTTTTCGCGCTCATTTTATTTAAGTCTTTTGCAATACCAGATAGCGCTTGAGCAAACATTACCCATATAACGGTTAAATTTGCAGATGGAACAGCAAGCATTAACAACGCCACTACCTGCATAAATAAACCAATATTCATGGTACGATTTAGACCTAACTGCGCACCAAGCCAACCACCAATAAGATTAGTCACCACACCAAAGAATTCATAAAACAAAAATAGCGATGCGATTTCTAATGGGCTATAACCTAGTTGGTGAAAATGTAGCACCACTAACATGCGTAATGCGCCATCTGTTAAAGTGAAGTTCCAATAGTTAAACGTCACTAGCATATATTGACGTACACCATTAGGCAGCTGACTTAGCTTTGCTAACATAAAAATACTCTCTTACTAACTAACACTATTTATTGTTAACTGATTAACAACCAACTTTACGGATAAGCTCCGCAGTTCGAGTGGCATAACCCATTTCATTATCGTACCAAGCATAAATTTTCACCATGCGTTGGTTTACCACCATGGTAGATAGCCCATCAATAATAGTTGAACGTTGGTCGCCACGATAATCAATAGAAACTAATGGTCTTGCTTCAAAACCTAAAATGCCATCCAATTCATTTTCTGATGCTGCTTTTAATAATTGATTAACTTCCTCAATAGAGGTGTCACGTTCAACATCAAAAATAATATCTGTTAATGATGCGTTAGCGAGTGGCACACGTACCGCATGACCATCAATTTTACCGGCTAATTCTGGAAAAATTTCAACAATGGCTTTTGCCGATCCTGTCGTCGTTGGAATTAAACTCATTCCACACGCACGAGCACGACGCAAGTCTTTATGCGGTGCGTCTAAAATAGTTTGGGTATTGGTTAAATTATGAATAGTTGTAAATGATGCTTGTTTGATACCAAGGTGTTGGTGAATAACTTTAACAACTGGTGCAATACAGTTAGTTGTGCAAGATGCTGCAGTAACAATTCGGTGTTTTTCAGCATCAAATAAATGATCATTAACGCCTACAACCACATTTAATACACCCTCTTCTTTTACTGGCGCAGACACAACAACACGCTTTACGCCTTGATGTAAATATTGGTTAAGGTACTGAGTATCACGATGCACACCGGTGGCTTCTAATACAACATCACAGCCCGACCAATCAACATCTTCGATTTTCGCTTGCTGACAATAATTAATAGATTGGCCATTAATCACTATTTGGTCATTATCAGTCGTCACCGCATGTTCCCAGCGGCCTTGAATTGAATCAAACTCAAGTAAATGTGCCAATGTATTAACATCACCAGCAATATCATTAATTAATACAAACTCAACCTCCGGCCAATCAAACGCAGCCCGCAATGCTAAACGTCCAATACGCCCAAAACCATTAATGCCTACTTTTATTGTCATCATTGTTTCCTTTTACTTGATTTATATTTGAATTTCCATATATATGGAAATTCAAATATAACAACAATGGTAAATAAAATAAACCTTTTGCAGGTAAATATTGTTAAGCAGACCTAAAACGAAAAAACCTCGCATAAGCGAGGTTTAATATCAAATTCCTATTAGTAATTAGCGCGCAATCTCACTATTCCACTGAGCGATATAGTCAATGTGTGGTTGACGCGTAAATGCACCTGGGCGTTGTGCCTGAATTGCAGCGATTGTCTCTTCAAAAGGCTTACCACGAGCAAGTAAAATACGGGCAGCTAATAACCCTGTACGACCTGAACCACCTTTACAATGTGCAACAACATATTCACCATTATTAAGCGCGATTTGTGCTGCATCATTGGCGCGTTGCCATGTCGACTCAAAGTCAGCAGAAGGTGCGCAATCATCTTCAATCGGCACATGAAACCATTGCATTCCCAATAATTTGCATGCTTCGGCTAATAATTCAACGCCTTGATCCGGTAAATCATTTTTTTCTAAAGCTGTTAGCACCACTGTTGCACCAGCTGCTTTTAGCTGACGCAAACTCGTAATGGCATTTACGCCTTTAGTTCCTGGGCATGGCGTTAAAAGTAAACCGCCTTTTTTAGGTGCGGCTTCATTTAATGGTAAAGTCCAAACGGGATGTTGATTATCCATAACAGTCACAATTCCTACTCTGCTATAACGTTAATTAATTGATTGTGGTTTCTTTCTATTTTTTATTGCACTTAAACGTATTTTCTCTTGATTAATCAATGCTGGCTGCCCATTACGGACTGTATCAAGTGTATGCTGAATCCACTGGGGTAGATCAGCTGGAAAATGGTAAAAAATCCAAACACCCTCTCGCTGATCATGCAATACACCACTATCTCGTAACAATGCTAAATGACGAGAAACTTTAGGCTGACTAACTTGTAATGCTTTGGTTAAATCTCCAACAGATAAAGCACGTTCATCATGAATCAACATTAAAATTCGTAACCGTAGTGGATCACTCATAATTTTAAATAATTCTACTGCGCCAATCGTGTCAGATTGATTATCACCATTAAGCATTAAAAATAACGCTATCTTGGCTTTTAAACCATCAAAGACATCATAAAATCCTTGAGAGCCAGATAGTGGCTTAGGATCTTTAAAATCCCAATGAATTAATGCATCAGAATCTGGAAAAAGGGCACATTCTTTATTAGCTTTATCGCATAAAGTGATCACAACATCAAAATGTTGATTTTGGAGACTGGATGCTAAGACACTGGCTAAATTATCAGCATTAATATGATGATAATTCAGTACTTCATATACTCGAGGATCAACATTCTCAGGTGCCATCCCTGCACTCATTATTTCAAATTGGCCAATGGTGGCGGCACTATCTCGGCACATGTGACGCATCAATGCTTCTGCAAGTTGCGAACGGGCGGAGTTACCAGTACAAAGAAACAAAATGCGTTTCACAATACACCTTATAAATAACCGTCGAAAACATCAGGATATACGATAAAGCATATATAACAAGTGTACGAATAAAAAAAAGTGACCTTAACCACTTCAATTATTGGGTGAGGTAAATATTATTCCAATAAAATCTTTATAAAGGCAGTCACATTTTACGACAAATCGCAAATATCATCATAACAATGAATTTTTTTTCTTAAATAGAGGACGACATATACAATATTAGATTCAATGGTTGATTAATCCTAACAGATAGTGACTAATACGATATAAGCATACATTTTATTAATCGTTCATTACATATTTAACAAAAAATATTGATTAATACGAAAATATACCAGCTAAAAATTATAGGAAATATTTTTATGAGCGATAAAAATCGCGGATTATTATTAGCTTTCATTGGCATAATGATACTGAGCTTTGATAGCTTATTTGTAAAACTATCAGATTCAACCGCATGGAATGTACTTTTTTGGCGTGGCGCGTTTCAATGTATTGTTTTAGTCATTGTGCAACTACTTTACAACCGTAAGCAATTTACTGCTGAAATATCACGTCCTTCTTTATCTCTTTTAGGATTAGGCTTTATTTTTGCAGCTTCTACTGTCTGTTTTATAGAATCATTACATTATACTCAAGTCGCAAGTACGCTGGTGATCATTAATACAGCCCCTTTCTTTACGGCTATTTTAGGTTTCTTAATATTAAAAGAAAAACTCAAATGGCCAACATTACTGGCTATCGGTGTCGCGACAAGTGGTATTTGGATTATATTTGCTTTTGCCCCTGCTGGCGGACAATGGGTCGGAAATCTACTGGCATTGATTACTGCATTAGCAACAGCTATCTACCTTGTCGCTATGCGTAAAACAAAAGGTGAACAAGCGGCAAACATCTTGATTGTAGCCGGATTTATGATCGCTGTATTTGCTTATATTCGAGGCGCGCAACCTTTTTCACTATCACATATTCAAATGCTATATTTATTAGTATTAGGCGGGATCATTGTACCGGGTTCTTATCTCTGTATTTCAAAATCAACAGCCTATATTCCTGCTGCTCAAACAAGTTTAATTTTATTAATGGAAATCCTATTAGGCCCTTTATATGTATTTTTAGTGCTTGGTGAGCAACCGTCTTTAAATGATATTTTAGGTGGCGCAATAATTTTAATTACCTTGGGACTTTATACTATATGGGATGTGAAACAGTCAGGGTGATATGTAATTTCGTTATAAAATTATCGCCGTTCATCATTAACACGGCGATAATCTATCGAGATTTTAGTGTTTACTTATTTAATATTTACACGAAGGTTATTTTTATTGTCACGATTTTGGCGAATATGTTCATCGCTTTGAGCAATATTCTCTTGTTTCGCAAGACGATCGTATAAAACAACATTAACGGATGCTGCTAAGTTCATGCACCCTACAGTTGGTACATAAACAACGTGATCAGCGTTATCTGCTACGTCTTGTGAAATAGAACCATCTTCAGGACCAAAAATATAAATCGCTTTTTCTGGATGCACAAAATGCGGCAGTAATGTTGCGCCTTCAGCAAAATCGACACAAACAATTTTCATATCTTGTGGCAGATTATCAAGCATGGACTCAACACCAGATAATGGAATGCTCTGCGCCATCTTCTTTGTATCGGTTTGAAACTTTGCAGCTTTATCGTAACGGGTTCCGGTATAAATAACAGCATCCGCTTTATAACAGCCAGCAGCTCTGAGTACTGCACCTATATTAGTTGGACTTTTAGGATTGCTTAATCCAATGATGACTGATGCATCTTTCATGTCAGAAATACCTTATTTTTTCGCTTAACCGCAACTATAAATCAAGCGGTTATTATACTGAAATTACTACTTTACAGAAAGTGGTAACCAAACTACCCACTAACTCTCGTTATTATCCATCAAACGTTTAAACAGCCACCCTTTAGCTAAAGTGTCGATTGTTTGCTGCATTAAGGCATCTATCTGCTGAGCTTTATTAGCGTCATACATATCAAGGATAGTGGTAAAGAATGGCATATAAGGCATGATTGAAATATATAGCGTACTAGTTTCAGGCATCGCCTTTACTTCAATATTATAAGCTTTCAGATTACGCGATCCCTGAGCGATAATGTGAACTAAATTGACACGTATAATATTCAGATCATTGTCATCAATAACAGCACGATAGCCTACTCGTATTTGAGCGTCACCCAGCATGTGATAGCTATCATCAACAACAGCTATTCCGTTATCGATTAACGTTACAAACATATCAGCTTGTTCAGAGCACACATCTGTTACAGACAGCGAGTCGTCACAAAAATCATCGATAGAATCATCCTCAAAATCGTCATCAAATATAGATCGAGTATACGTTTTTACGCTGTAGCTGGTCATACATATGCCTTAACAGTTAGTTGAATAAAAATAAATAACAAAGTCGATAATGGTTATACGGAATTACCTTGGTTGTGCAAGAACAATTACACAACCGTTCATAAAACCACCATTTTTAATTTAATTATTTAAATAGTTCTGTTTCATTTTAAGTGCCACGTTCACTAAAGCAATTAATACTGGCACTTCGACCAAAGGACCAATAACACCAGCAAATGCTTGATCTGAATTCAATCCAAATACCGCAATAGATACAGCAATGGCTAATTCAAAATTATTACCTGTTGCTGTAAAAGCGATAGAGGCGTTCTTGTCATAAGGAAGACCGATCTTCTTACCAACAAAGAAGCTAATAAAAAACATCAATACAAAATAAATAACCAAGGGAACAGCGACACGAAACACATCCATTGGCAATGCTAAGATCATATCGCCTTTAAGGCTAAACATAAGCACAATTGTTGCTAACAGCGCAATGAGTGTAAGCGGTGATATACGAGGAATAAATACATCGTTGTACCACAGCTCCCCTTTCTTAGCGACCAACAGCTTACGGCTAAGAAAACCTGCAATAAAAGGAATGCCAAGGTAAATAAATACACTTTCAGCAATGTTCATTATCGAAATATTCACAACAACACTTTGATAACCAAAAATAGGAGGCAATACTGTAATAAACAGCCACGCCATAAAGCTATAAGTAAAAATTTGAAACACACTGTTTAGCGCAACCAGTGTCGCTCCATATTCTTTATTGCCGCCACCAATATCATTCCATACAAGTACCATTGCAATACAACGAGCTAAACCAATCAAAATAATGCCGACCATATAACCGGGATGATCTCCCAAAAAGAGTAATGCGAGGCTAAACATTAAAATTGGGCCGACAATCCAATTCATGACTAACGATAATGTCATGGCTTGCTTATCTTTGGTTACACTCCCCATTAAGCTATAGTTCACTTTAGCCAGCGGCGGATACATCATAAGGATTAAACCAATCGCCAGCGGAATGTTAGTACTGCCAACAGACATCGATTCATTCCACTGCGCTACATCAGGAAATATAGCTCCAATACCGACACCAATAATCATTGCAGCAAAAATCCACACGGTTAGGTAACGATCAATAAAGTGCATTTTATTATTTGAACGTTTTACATTTTCACTCGTCATAGTAACCTTCTATTTTAATAATCGTTAATCGTCGAATAACGATTAAAATTGGTAAATAATTTTTTGTTATCAAGATCTTTAGTCATACGTTAAGACAAAAAGCTGGCGAATCTAGTATGGAATTTATCAAGTGCTTCACGATGAATGCGATAACATACTTTAGGAGGATTTGGCTCTGCTGTAATAAAGTCAGCTTGCTTTAATATACGCAAATGTTCAGAAACCGTTGATTGTGCTAAACCCAATTCAGAGACTAAATCACTGTTCAAACAGCCATTCACCGCATCTAAACTGTGCAGAATATATAAAATACGCAGCCTTGCTGGATGCGATAGTGCTTTCGCTTGTGCAGCTAACATTTGTTCATCATTAAGTTGTTGGTCTGTTGCCGTAAAGGAAATATAACAAGAACTCGAGCATTTATTATTCATCTGTTCACACCTAACCGTTCATCGTCGATTAACGATACTAGATATTCAACTTTGATGCAAAATAAATTAACACCGAACATTTTAAATTCAAACAGCCTTGAGTAAAAAACGCCAATAAAAGGATACTCTCAACGGTATATTTAGCTAAAATACTAGCAATACTGTATTAAGATAATACTTATTTTATAGGATTAATTCATTGACTTTTGTTTTAGATAATATCGGCACAATAACGTTATTTTTATTAGTGTTTACTATTGTTGTTAGTTGGTTATTTCGCTCTAAAGAGTTTGCCATCATTAGAGGCGTTATTTTAACGGTTTATAGTTTAGTTTTTGTTACTATATTTGGCACTCTGGTTAGCTTCATTCCTCCTTTGATAATATTGTTGTTATATAGTTTAGTATTTATAGACACCTTGCTTCTTATTCGACCAAAAATGCAACCTCTTTGGGTTCGCATTGTGATAAATTGGCCTGGGCAATGGTTTTTAGGTGCAACAATAATCGCCTTCCCTTGGGCACTATGGTTAGTATTTTTTAACAATGCTGATTTTTTGTATGTCCCTTATATACTTGGTTTAATCGGTATATTACAAAATTTCCGTATTTCTGAAGAAAGTGTTGTTATAGATTTAAATGATAATGCACAACCATCACAGCTAAGTCGTTTAGAATTAGCGCCATCACGTTCAAATAATAACGACACACTGCAGATTATCCAGTTAACCGATCCACATTTAGGCCCATATATGTCTGTTGCTCGACTTCAGCATATTTGTAAAAACGCAGTCGATAAACAACCGGATCTTATTTTATTAACGGGCGATTTTTTGACCATGGAGTCAAAAGGATCAGTACAAACATTGTCACAGTCACTTCAGCCATTAAAAGACTATCGCGGTAAAGTGTTCGCTTGTATGGGTAACCATGATTACGAAGCACCTGAAATAGTAAAAACAGCCTTAGCTAACAATAATATTACTTTGTTGATAGATGAAGCACTGGTAGTAGAAACTAGACTTGGGCCTGTTGAAGTTATTGGCTTTGATTCTCACTCTAAAGATAGAAAACTTAAACTCAGTAACGCAATCAAAAGCTTACCTAATGAAAAGAATGTCATCGCAAGTATTGCTATGCTACATGATCCAACTCACCTTTCAGATCTGCCTCTAGCGAGCCACCCTATTGATTTATATTTAAGTGGTCATACACATGGTGGTCTTATGGGACTTGTCAGTTTAGGATTAAAAACGACAGTAATCAGTCTATTTTCAAAATCGCCAGATCATGGCTTATGGGGAATAGATAATACTAAGCTATATGTACATCGAGGTACTGGTCATTATGGCTTTCCTTTTCGATTAGGTGTACCCACAGAGCATAGTGTTATTAAAGTGACATTAAAGAAATAGAAATAGAAATAGAAATAATATTAACAGTAATAGTACAGTGATAATTTAGGCTTCGATTGACTGTGCTATTACTGCCATCAACTCATCTCTATCTGACTCCCTACCATCACCTCCCCCTAAATTGATATTTAGCTCAACCATATTCATAGTGTCGATAAAAACAGCATAAATAACATTACCTCAACAAATATGGCTTTTTTTATCTTTTTATGTCAGAAATTTACCTTTTGACCACTAGCCGTATCGTTAACAATTTACTCATCACTGATTTTTGCTCTGTTCGAGCATAATGTTAACCATGGATGAACGTGATGACCCACGAAAAACATACGGCAACGCAAGATGTTACAAATCCGTCACGACGGAACTTCCTGAAAATTGGCGGCGCGACCGCGGTAGCAGCATCTGTTGCTGGTGCCATTGGTGCTGGCTTCCAGCTAGGTCGCGATCCTGACAGCTATGTGGGCTGGGGGCGCACCGAAGAAGGCAAAGATATGTTCTTTGAGCGAGATTCATTCCGTGTCGATTATCCACCAACATTTCGTAAAGTCGCTCAGATTGAACGTCCAGAATGGGCTTCTCACTTATTTAACCGTACTGGTAGCTTCCGTAATGCGTTTAACGAAGGCTGGACGCCAGATATGGGGCTCGATACCTTTCCTGACGAACGTATCCGCATTTACTACCGTGATATACCAGATCGCTTTGAAGAAATGCTACGCGCCTTCCGTGAAAATGAATCTCGTAAAGCCAATATAGAGCGTTTACGTGATCAATTTGCCATTGGCTGGGCGTACGATTGTGCTCATGAGAAAGCCGCATATGGAACTCACGATCACCCAATTAAGTTTCCTAAACCACCAGAAGGCCCACCGGAAGTAGCAGATTACTACTTTGTCGATCCTAGTCGCAAAAAACTAGACTTTAAATCACCACAACATGCGTCTGAATTAGTGAAAACCATGGCGCATCAATTTGGTGCCAGCTTAGTCGGTATTACAGGCATACACAAAGAGTTCATTTTTAAGAACATGATGCGCGGTGTTGATAGCTGGGGTGAAGATGTACCAGCTCACTGGAAATCCATCGTAGTTATCGGGATTCCTATGAACTGGGATCCAATGTACTCGGCGATCGGTTATTCCACCTCGTACGACGCATATCACAAGTGTCGCTTGGCAATTGGTAAACTACAAATCTTCCTTGGTGAACTAGGTTATGGTTCTCGCTGTCAAGTTCCGGGTAATGATTATGAAATGACTATACCACCATTGGGTGTACTCGCAGGTTTAGGTGAAGCCAGTCGAAATGGAACACTGATGACTCCAGAGTTAGGGACTAATGTTCGTTTAGCAGCTTTAATAACCGACATCGAACTTGAACATGACAAGCCAGTTGATCTAGGCATGCAGCACTTCTGTCAGGACTGCAAAATTTGCGCAACAAGCTGTCCATCAGGCTCAATCTCATTGTCTGACAAACCCGACACCGTGATCAGGGGCTTCAAGCGTTACGACTTCAATCAAGATAGTTGCTACCGTATGTGGCAAAGTGGCCCAACGGCGATGGGTATGGGCTGTCGTGCCTGTATTTCTGTGTGTCCTTACACTCGTAAAAATAACTGGATCCATACCATTGTACGTGAAGCCGATCCTCGCGATAAAACGGGCTTAACACGCACCGCTCTATTAGCGATGCAACACAATATGTTCTATTACCCTGAAGCAGAAGCCTACCACGGCGATTGGAATGGAGGCCACATGGCAGGCTATCACCAGCCACCAGAGTGGATGCGTACAGAAAACTTCTTCAATGTTGATAAAACTTGGCAATACGACGGTAACTGGGAGGGGATCTAATGTTTCCACAAGCGACTATACTCGACCCACTATTTTGGATGGTTATGGGTGCGATACAGCTTTATCTGTTTCAAAACGCACGCTACTGGGCAGCAGAATTCAAACTTAATATGAACCCTGCTAAATGGTTACTGGTTGGAGGTTGGTGGGGCTCTTTTCTCCTTACAATTGCTGGTGCCTTTACCTTACTTGGGGAAAATGAAGGTAATGCTGGTTGGTACTTCCTTGGCGTTGTCGGTACAGCCTTAGTCATTGCTGGCTTTGGTATAGCGCGTCTACTGATTTGGCTACGCGACCGCCATACAATTAAGACAGTGTAATCCCATCATTTAAGCCATTTTGCCCCTGCTGTTGTGCAGGGGCATACTTGAAACGATCACTAAGAGACATCACCATGTTATCGCAACACACTCTCGATCAAATAACTGCTCTTTCATCGCTGTGCATGCATACTCTCGAGTCTGAACTCGATATTGATGCCATTACGTTGGCCGTGAGTGAGCAAGCCAAACTCCTACTCACTCAACGCGTCAATAGCCTAAATGGTGACGAACCAGCCGCCTTATATAGCTGGATTGAACACCAAGCCTTACAAATGGAGGTTAACCTTTGGTTAGCGCAATTAGGGTTTGATGGACTGGGTACAAATGGCATTGCCGCTGAACATCAACAGCGTTTTCTCGCGGGTTTAATTCAACTGGGGCTACCTGAATCAGCTCTGACCTGCATTGGCCGTGGACAACAAAGTGAAGAGCAACACAATAAGTCACACCAGCAAAACTCGATAACTACAATTCAATACAATGCATTAGAATTGCTACGAGGCAAAGCTCTGTCTGCCTTAGGCCAACCTGAGGCCGCGATTTCGTGTTATTTAGCGATGTCATTGCGACAACCAGAAGATTACGCGCCCTATTTCCATCTTGCAGGCGAATATATGCGCCTAGGTCGACATGCTGACGCATTGCGTACATTTGATCAAGTAATAGAACGTATACCAACGTTACCAGGTCCATGGCACAACAAAGGCGTCTGCCTATATCAGTTAGAAGATTTTGAACATGCTATTGCTTGTTTTGAGCAAGCTTGTACTTTATCTTCGAACTTTGCAGGCTCGTGGATAGCGCTCGGTAAATGTCATTTGTCACTCGATAATACTAATGAAGCTTGGCGCACATTACAGCACGCTCTTACTTTAGGTGATGCCCATCCTGAATTGCACAAAACCCTTGGGCTCACAGCCAAAGCGATGGGCCAACAAGAGATCGCAGCAGAGTATCTCAACCAAGCCTTAGAAAGTATGCCAGATGAAGTCGGATTATACCTTGCTCGTGCGGAATGTCTGGTTAGTATTAAGCAATACCAACCAGCATTAAATGATCTAGTGCGTCTAAAAGCAATTGAACCATACAACATCCGCAGTTCCGCATTGGAGTTTGAATGCTTATTTGAATTACAACGGTATGCTGAGGCAGAGCGTTGCTATTACTTCTTACAAGGCATGCATCCGCAAGCCACAATACCATACGCTGATGCCCTTAAAACAATCCACCAACAAGTCAAAATCATAACCCAGCCTGTTATTACTGCGGCTACAGTTACGGCTGACGGAAACAAGGAGGAACACTAGTGCACTTAAAACGCGATCTGCTAGAGAAAGTCGCCATTGTTGCGACGCTATTTATCTTGTTTTTTGCTTGGCTTTTGGGCGGATTACGCCAAGATAGCAGCGTTCAGAAAACCCTTTCACAAGCGACACCGAGTGGACTCGTGTACACCGCTATGGGTCAAAACCTTTGGCAAGCACGTGCACGAGATAGTAACCTTGACGCAAACAACCCGACAACATGGCTTTCTCTTGCTACAGCTGTCGGCTATGGAGGGCCACTAGAAATCGTCACCGCGATCGATAACGTAGGTGAATTAACCGGTATTGCAATTACAGCCAGTGCAGAAACCGAATCTTATCTCAACCAAGTAATTGATAGTGGTTTTGTTGATGATTTTTTAAATAAAAAGGCTCAATCATTACCTTTAATATTACCCATAGTTGATGGAACATCTGGAGCAACCCTTACTAGCAAGGCGATACACCAAGCCATACTTATCAGCAGTCAGCACAGCGCCCGCGATGGTTTACAACAAACGATCCCACCAATTTCCACTTCAGCATTATCAATGCCTAATTGGATGGATGGATTAGCACTTGTTTTATTCATCGCAGCTATCGTAATAAACCAAGCTGGTTTCAAATGGAAAGTGGCAAGTCGTCGCATCATCATGGGTGTATCACTGATCATGTTAGGCTTCTATGCAGCAGCTCCTTTTGGTCTAGGTACTGTTGGTTATCTGCTAAATGGTTTCTGGGTGGATGGCGTAGCCAGTTACACCTCCCTGATGCTGTTACTATTTACTGTTGGTTATTTGCTATTTTCCAACAAAAATATCTACTGCAACACTGTATGCCCCTTTGGAGCAGCACAGGAATGCATTGGTAAACTCAATAAAGCAAAAGCATGTAAATCCAATCATCCTTTGATGCTATGGTTTCCACGTATACTGGTTACGTTCACCTTAGCATTGGGATTGTATTTCCGCAGCCCGTCATCATTCAGCTTCGAGCCCTTTGGCATGGCGTTTAACATGATTGGTGGACCGATCCTTTTTGCCTTAACCATTCTTGTGATACTAACATCATTGTTTATCCACAAACCATGGTGTCAAACTTTATGTCCGATCACCCAGACTATGGCTTTCCTGCGTGCAATGAAGCTATGGGGGAAATCGCTAACTAAGAAAAAACGTTCTGTTCGACCGACAAAACAACAGGAGAAACCGCATGCGCGATAAAATATCGTTCGCCTTTTTTATCATTGCTAACGGCCTTATCGTAGCCCATGTTGTACAAACAGCGATGAGCTTAAACACTCATTCTCAGCAGCAAAATGCTATTTATCGAGTGTTGAGTACCGAAACTAAAGCGGCCGTGACCACTCCGGTGAAAATTGACTACAAGCGCCTAGCCGAATTGAATGCCGAAACTTCTAAAGCTGAAGGTTGGTAGCTATAGGGAGAGACTTTATCATGCCATTATAAACAGTGCGCATATTCACATTTCTATCAATAAAGGGCGAGATTATTTATCGCCCTACCTAAAACCGAATGTAAATCAAAGACAAATAGACCAGAGTGAATAAAGTACACGCGTGATAGTAAAAGAGCATTATTCATATGTCGCTAAGTACTCAAGAACACCAATCCATTCAGCGTATTGCATTCAATAGCCAAGATTGTAACCTCGTTGAGATAACACTGCGTCCTCTACGCACCCTGCTAACAGAAATCGACCGTTATCCTCTCACCACTCCACACCGTTTAGATTTCTACTCACTGATCTACATTAATCATGGTGAAGGGCTACACATGATTGACACCAAGCCGTTTCGCTATCAACCGGGAAGCCTTTTTTTGATTGCTCGCCATCAAATTCATCACTTTATTCTCAATGAACACAGTGATGGCTATGTTATGACCTTCACCGATAACATGTTGTTTGCTGGTGCAGATGACACTTTCAAACCTGATATCATTGCCATGTTTGAGCATATTAATCATTGCCATGCTCCAGATTTGGCAGAGTCTTTTGCTGAGATCTATGCTGAATTTCAAAGCAGACACCCTCATCGCAACGACATGTTACATTGCCTGCTTCGCAGTTTAATTCACCGCATCTATCGTGCTAACCTCAAATTGGCACAGTTCACACCACTACAACCAACAAGGTTGTTCGATCGCTTTCGCGCTGCAGTAGAACAACATTTTCATCAACATCACCACGTGGCGGAGTATGCCAACCTATTAGGGTGCTCAAGTAAAAAATTGGGTAGCGTGTGCAAGCAGCAAACCGGACTCAGTGCTAAACGTTTGATCGATGACCGACTACTATTAGAAGCAAAACGGCTGCTGGCCTATACTTTTTTATCTATTGGGGAGATTGCGATCCAACTGGGTTTTGAAGAGGCGACCAACCTAGCAAAATTTTTTCGTCGCCATACGGAATTGTCCCCTCGCGACTTTCGCTCAATCAGCCGTCTAAATTACCAGCAAAATGGTCAAATGGGATACTAACACCAATCTAACTAAAATTATGATCTAATTGAAACCATCATTTTTAGATGAGATTCGCTATGGATAGCCTAGATAATACCGACTTTAAAAAGCTTGCTCGCCAACAAAAAACAACTCAAATGAAAATGAGGTTACTTGCCTTAGAGCACTTCAAGAAAGGTAAATCTCGTACTCAAATTGCTAAATATCTCAAAGTTAGCCGAACAAGTGTTAATAAATGGGTGAGCGTTTTTCTTGAAGAAGACCTAGAAGGACTTCAAGAAAAACCGCGAAGTGGGCGTCCTACATTTCTCACACCTAAACAACGTGAGCAGTTATCTAATTATATTAAACTTAAAGCTCAAGATTCTTCTGGTGGCGATTAATAGGTGCAGATATTCATGCTTACATTATCAAAGAATTTGATAAAAACTATCATCCAGATTCTATCTATTATCTACTTAAGCGCATGGGCTTTTCGTGGATAACATCACGGTCAAAACACCCAAAACAATCACAGCAAACTCAGGATAATTTTAAAAAATTTAAAATTGAAACGATCCTTAAGATCCCAGGACATATAGGGCTCGATAAGGTCGATGTATGGTTTCAAGATGAAGCAAGGTTTGGACAACAAAATACGAGCAGTCGATAAATCAACGTCTGGAAAGCGACCTATAGCAATGCTGGTTTTCTTACCATTGATTTGATAACGCAATAAGAATCGCTTACTGCCTGTCTTACCCGATAAGCATTTTAAGCCCGTTACATCTGTATCGGAAAATTCAAGCTCTGTTGAGGGTGAATCTATTGGGTTACATGGTAACGATTTAAGGTTGGTAGTGGTAAATTTAAACTTCTTTTTCATGCTAACTCCAATTTAGGTAGCAAAATCAAAGAAGTAATATAGGTTTGAAGTTTGTTTTATTGCAGTAAGTTTAAAATGTGATCACTCTCAATAATCCAATAATAAACATAACGCATAATAATTTTTTAATATTGGTAAAAAATATGTCTCTTAAAATATATCGAATAGATACTAGCTTCTTTGGAAAAATGAATAATCGAATGAAGAAACCAGATCTTCCAGTAGCGATTACAGCAAGTTTATTTAGTGGCATGATAAAAAATTATAAAGATTACAAAAGAGATAATTCTTTCGTTCTTAGTAATAAAGATGAAATTGATCGCTTCACTGAAGCTTTTGGTAATGATTGGGTTGAAGATCAATATTATATTCGACATCCTAAATCAACACGTACAAACTATTTAATTCCGGCAAGTCAATTTCATAAATATATCATGAGAGAGCAAATTAGCGATATCATTTCATATGTCAGAGCCAATTTAAGAGTAAAAGAATTAGATCTTAACGTTAAGACAAGCAAGGCTGGTTCAATCGGCTTGAAAGGTATTATTGATAATATCCCTATGGAAGGTTCCACAAAGCTAAACATGGCGGATGAATATACCGTCAAAATAAAATGTTTATCTCCATTAAAAGCTTCTGAAAAGAAAACAGAATACTTATGGATTGATGAATTCCCTCATATAATCGAGTTAGTTGATAATGCTTCTAATGGATTATTTGGTTTAAATGAATCATTTGATTTGAGCTTTGGTCTTGATATAAGTGCTGCTAAATCGATTGGGGCAAATTTAAATTATCATGGTCAAACTCAATTTAACTTTACCGTAATTGCAGGTTAGAACTAAGAATTTTCTTGTCATCACTAAATATCTAGTGGTGACAAATCCTTATAAGAATACCCACCTATAAAATTCACCTCCCCCAAATAATCTCTTGGCGTACAAGATATGGACATTTAAACGCCCTAAAAAGCGTTAGATTATGTTGGAATTTTCAGGACAGTAATCGGCTATGAATTTTCAACACACCCGGATATGAGCAGGAACGGCAGTTTCACGAAGTGATTTTAACGGAATGGGACAGGAAGTTGACCAGAAAAAGACAGGGCTAAGTTTTTGATTAGGCTAGAAACAACAAAGCCCCAGCGTGAGCTGAGGCTTTATCATTTTAATTGGTGCCCGAGGACGGACTTGAACCGTCACTCCCGAAGGAAACGGATTTTGAATCCGTCGTGTATACCAATTTCACCACTCGGGCTTTTATTCTCAAAGAGAATGGAGGCGCGTCCCGGAGTCGAACCGAGGTACACGGATTTGCAATCCGCTGCATAGCCACTCTGCCAACGCGCCAACGTTTCCCTAGCCTGTTGTTAATTACTTAACAACCTAAATAGATGGTGCCCCGGGCCGGACTTGAACCGGCACAGCGCGAACGCCGAGGGATTTTAAATCCCTTGTGTCTACCAATTCCACCACCAGGGCACGCAATTTCTTGCGATGGGTAAGACACCATCTGTAAATACCGCCTAAGCCGTATTTTTTAATTTGAAGCGACACACGAGATTCCCGATCTTATAAACTCAGGCGTGACCTCAACATTGTTGAGTCACCTCTTGTATTGCTGAATACTGACAACGTCAATATTTCCAAATTGGAGCGACACACGAGGTTCGAACTCGTGACCTCAACCTTGGCAAGGTTGCGCTCTACCAGCTGAGCTAGTGTCGCATATTCTCAAAGAGAAATGGAGGCGCGTCCCGGAGTCGAACCGAGGTACACGGATTTGCAATCCGCTGCATAGCCACTCTGCCAACGCGCCAACGTTACTAGGTTTCCCCTAGCCTGTTGTTAATTACTTAACAACCTAAATAGATGGTGCCCCGGGCCGGACTTGAACCGGCACAGCGCGAACGCCGAGGGATTTTAAATCCCTTGTGTCTACCAATTCCACCACCAGGGCACGCAATTTCTTGCGATGGGTAAGACACCATCTGTAAATACCGCCTAAGCCGTATTTTTTAATTTGGAGCGACACACGAGGTTCCCGATCTTGTAAACTCAGGCGTGACCTCAACATTGTTGAGTCACCTCTTGTGTTGCTGAATACTGACAACGTCAATATTTCTAAATTGGAGCGACACACGAGGTTCGAACTCGTGACCTCAACCTTGGCAAGGTTGCGCTCTACCAGCTGAGCTAGTGTCGCATATTCTCAAAGAGAATGGAGGCGCGTCCCGGAGTCGAACCGAGGTACACGGATTTGCAATCCGCTGCATAGCCACTCTGCCAACGCGCCAACGTTACTAGGTTTCCCTAGCCTGCTGTTAATTACTTAGCAACCTAATAGATGGTGCCCCGGGCCGGACTTGAACCGGCACAGCGCGAACGCCGAGGGATTTTAAATCCCTTGTGTCTACCAATTCCACCACCAGGGCACGCAATTTCTTGCGATGGGTAAGACACCATCTGTAAATACCGCCTAAGCCGTATTTTTTAATTTGGAGCGACACACGAGGTTCGAACTCGTGACCTCAACCTTGGCAAGGTTGCGCTCTACCAGCTGAGCTAGTGTCGCATATTCTCAAAGAGAATGGAGGCGCGTCCCGGAGTCGAACCGAGGTACACGGATTTGCAATCCGCTGCATAGCCACTCTGCCAACGCGCCATTCATAAAGAATGATATTCTTTACTAAACCTTAGCGAGCTACCCCGCTGCGGTATGTGGTGTAATTTACTGATTTTACGGACTGAGTCAATGAAAAATTATCACTTTTTATTTAAGTGGTCATTTTCCGTTACATCAACCTAAAAATCAGCCCGTTTCTGATCAAAAACCACCCACAGCAGAATAACAACGCCAAATTTAAAAATCATCAACGCTTGTTTAGTGTGGTTTGTTTTTTTATATGGTGGACTGAGTGTTACATTCTCCGCCCCTAACACATTCTTTTATCATTAGTTCGATTAACCATCTTGCTGATAACTTACATTGAAAAGCAACGACAATACGCATCCTAAAATACCTACCACTAAAGGTAGCGCTGTTCTTTTATCTTCTTCATCCCCTGAATAGGAGGCAATAATTACAGCTAATTATCTGATTTTAAAGCATACCTCTTTAGGGTTATTTAAAGTTGGATTTGATTTGCATCATATTTATTCTACAGAACTCTTAATAAGATTATCGCAATTCACGATGTTGTTAAGAGGATTTATGAGCAAAGTCAAAATAGCGATTATTGGTAACGGCATGGTTGGCCACCGCTATATCGAAGAGCTAATCGATAAAGCTGACATGGATAAGTATGATGTAACGGTCTTTTGTGAAGAGCCACGCGTTGCTTACGATAGGGTTCATCTCTCATCTTATTTCTCTCACCATACAGCAGAAGAACTATCACTCGTTAAACATGGTTTTTATCAAAAGCACAATATTAATGTCTTATTAGGTGAACGTGCGATCACAATTAACCGTAATCAAAAAATTATTTACTCTAATACTGGTCGCGAGATTCATTACGATAAATTAGTGATGGCGACAGGCTCTTATCCTTGGGTTCCACCCATTAAAGGCAATGAATCCAAAGACTGTTTTGTTTATCGAACCATTGAAGATCTTAAAGCAATTGAAGCAACCGCTAAACACAGTAAAAGTGGCGTTGTTGTTGGTGGTGGTCTTCTTGGCTTGGAAGCTGCCGGAGCACTTAAAGCATTAGGTGTTGATACTCACGTTATTGAATTTGCCCCTGTATTGATGGCTGAGCAACTAGACCCTCATGGCGGTGCTCAACTTAGAAAAAAAATCGAACAACTTGGTGTTGTGGTTCATACAGGTAAAAACACCCAAGAAATTATTCCTCAAGGCCAAACTGCACGTAACACTCTCGCTTTTGCTGATGGCACCTCGCTTGAGGTAGATTTCATCGTTTTCTCTACCGGTATTCGCCCGCAAGACACACTGGCTAATAACTGTAACCTAACGTTAGGTCATCGTGGCGGAATTGCTATTAATGATCACTGCCAAACCTCTGATAACGATATTTATGCTATCGGTGAATGTGCATCATGGAACGACATGTTCTTTGGATTGGTTGCGCCTGGCTATAAAATGGCGCAAATTGCTGTAAGCCACTTATTGGGTGAAGCTCATACTTTTGAAGGCGCTGACATGAGCGCTAAGTTAAAGCTATTAGGCGTAAAGGTAGGTAGCATTGGTGATGCTAATGGTCGAACGCCTAACAGTAAAAGCTATGTTTACCTTAACGAACAGCAAGATGTGTATAAACGCATTATCGTTTCAGAAGACGGTAAACAACTATTAGGTGCGGTTTTAGTCGGTGATACTGCTGACTATGGCAACTTATTACAGCTAAAGCTCAACAATATTGAATTACCAAAAAATCCAGACAGCCTAATTTTACCGGCTCATGCGGGCGCAGAGAAACCAGCGATGGGTGCAGATTCTCTTCCTGATAGCGCAGTAATGTGCTCATGCTTTGATGTGACTAAAGGCAAAATTGCAGCAGCTGTTGCTGATGGTCATACAACACTAGGCGAAATAAAAGCGGTTACTAAAGCAGGTACTGGCTGTGGTGGTTGCATCCCTCTTATTACTCAAGTTCTTAATAGCGAACTAGCTAAAGCTGGTATCGAGGTTAAGAATCACCTATGTGAACACTTTGAGTATTCTCGCCAAGAGCTATTTCACCTTATTCGTGTCGAAGAAATCAAATCTTTTGAAGCTTTACTTGCCAAACACGGTAAAGGTTACGGCTGTGAAGTCTGTAAACCAACAGTCGGCTCTATTTTAGCCTCATGCTGGAATGAATACGCATTATCACCACAAAATACACCATTACAAGACACCAATGATGTATTCCTTGGCAACATGCAAAAAGATGGCACTTACTCTGTTATTCCACGTATGGCAGGCGGTGAAGTCACTCCGGCAGGATTATTAGCTCTAGCGCAAATTGCTAACGATTATCAGCTGTACACTAAAATTACAGGTGCACAACGCATTGGTCTATTTGGTGCCCAAAAAGATGATTTACCACAGATTTGGCAACGTCTAATTGATGCTGGTTTTGAAACAGGTCAAGCTTATGCCAAAGCACTACGTATGGCAAAAACCTGTGTCGGAAGCACATGGTGTCGCTTTGGTGTACAAGACAGTGTCGGCTTAGGTGTTAAACTAGAAAACCGCTACAAAGGTATTCGTACCCCTCACAAAATGAAATTTGGCGTCTCTGGTTGTACTCGTGAGTGTGCCGAAGCACAGGGCAAAGATTTAGGCATTATTGCAACCGATGCTGGTTGGAATATGTATGTTGGTGGTAATGGCGGCATGAAACCGCGTCATGCCGATCTTCTTGCCGCCGATCTCGATACTGAAACACTGATTAAATACGTTGATCGCTACTTAATGTTCTACATTCGTACCGCTGATAAATTACAACGTACTTCAACATGGTTAACCAGTTTAGACGGTGGTGTCGAATACCTTAAAGAGGTCATCATCAACGACAAGCTAGGCCTTAATCAACAACTAGAAGCTGATGCTGAAAGATTGATTGCCAGCTATCACTGTGAATGGAAAACCACCCTCAGCAACGAGCAGCAATTAAAACGATTTGCTCATTTTATTAATAGTACCAAACGTGATGATAACGTGGTTTTTGTGCCAGAGCGTGACCAACATCGCCCAGCTACCGTTAATGAAAAAGCCACAACCTTTAACATTTCATTGGAGGAAAAAGCATGAGTCAGTGGATTTCTGTGTGTCAACTTGATGACTTAATTCCAGGTACGGGTATCTGTGCTTTAGTTAACGACCAGCAAGTAGCCATTTTCCGTCCAGATAACAGCGAACAACTGTTTGCTCTAAATAATAACGATCCTTTTGCACAATCAAATGTGCTCTCTCGTGGTCTTATTTGCCAACATCAAAATCAACTCTGGGTTGCTAGTCCACTCAAAAAACAGCGCTTCTCGTTAATTGATGGTCATTGTCTAGAACAGCCTGAGATTAAAGTCGCTTGTTATCAAATTCAAGTACAACAGGGTCAAGTACAAGTCCGTTTGTAATCAGAGCAGTAATGAGTTTGGCGGTAATTGCCAAACTCTTTTGCCATAGGTTGAAACGCAGCATCGTTATCAATCTATGACAAACAGTTTTAATTACTACAGGGAAAACGTATGTACACTGATACCATCAAAAAATGTTCAGCTAATGCCGCTCGTATTGTTGAATTTGCACAACAAGAAAAATTAGGATTTTGGCTAAGTTCTGCTATGGCAGGCGCTTACGTTGGTTTAGGTATTATTTTAATTTTTACTTTAGGTAATATGGTTGATCCTAGTATTAGACCACTCGTTATGGGGGCTACATTTGGTATCGCATTGACCTTGGTCATTATTGCAGGATCAGAGCTTTACACCGGACACACTATGTTTTTAACTTTTGGTGTAAAAACAGGTCAAATTACTATTGCTGATACACTACGTGTATTACCGCAAACATGGATGGGTAACCTTTTAGGCTCTGTCGGTGTTGCGCTATTGTTCTTCTATGCTGGCGGTGGTCATCTTTTAAATGATGGCAACAGCTTACTAAACAATGTCGCACTCGCAAAAACAACGGCACCAGCATCAGTATTACTTTTCAAAGGTATTCTTTGTAACTGGCTTGTTTGCTTGGCAATTTGGATGTGCCAGCGTGTTGAAGGTTCGGCTAAGTTTATTGCTATTTGGTGGTGCTTACTTGCCTTCATCGCATCAGGTTATGAGCACTCAATCGCTAACATGACCATCTTTGCTCTGTCATGGTTTGGTCAACATAAGGAAGTATTCACCCTAGCGGGAATTGGTCATAACTTATTTTGGGTAACGCTAGGTAACACAATTTCAGGTGTTGTATTTATGGGCTTAGGCTACTGGTTCACCACGCCTCGTACCCAACGTCCATATTTGGGATCTGCACAGAAAACAGAACCGCAACAGCAAACCGCTTAATTGACGATCTAAAATAAAAATCAGCCTGGAGCAAATAGAATGACAACCAATGAAACTGTGTTTTCACTGCCAACATCGAAAGAAAAACCTGCTGCTACTAACGGTAAAGTAATACTGGTTGGTGCAGGCCCTGGTGATCCTGATTTGTTAACAGTCAAAGCATTACGTTGTATTCAACAGGCTGATGTCATCGTCTATGACCGCCTTGTATCTAACGAGATTGTTGAGCTATTCCCTCACCATTGTGAGCATATATTTGTAGGTAAAGAAGCGGGCAATCACTGTGTGCCACAAGCTGATATTAACCAAATACTGGTAACACAGGCACTCAGTGGAAAATTAGTAGTGAGGCTAAAAGGCGGCGATCCGTTTATTTTTGGCCGTGGCGGTGAAGAACTAGAAGCCTTATTACCATTTAATATCCCCTTTGAAGTGGTACCTGGTATTACGGCGGCATCTGGCTGTGCGGCTTATTCTGGTATTCCATTAACCCATCGCGATCATGCACAAAGTGTTCAGTTTATTACTGGGCATTTAAAAGAAGGTAAAGATCAAATTGACTGGTCGTCACTGGCTCGCACTAATCACACTTTAGTCTTTTATATGGGGTTAAACCAGAGCCATGTTATTCGCCATAAACTCAGTGCTTATGGTATGTCGCTGGCAACACCTATTGCCATCGTAGAGCGAGGTACCAGTTCACAGCAACGGGTACATACTGGTGATCTAGCACATTTAGAATCATTAGCTAAAGAGGCAGCAAGCCCTGCTCTTATTGTGATAGGCAGTGTTACGACACTCACTCACAATTTAAATTGGTTTCAAGCGAAACAAGAGCTAGAAACACACAGCTATCCTAAAGTTCACCAGTATCAATCACCCCGAAAGGTAAGCTAACGCAATCAAATAAAAAGGCACTTAAATACTTTTAACGACAAAGAGAACACCCTAAGTGCCTTCTTTAAATGCGTATTGTGACCATCATTTTTACAATCGAAACAATCGTTCACCTTAGCGACTAATTAAGAGCAATTCTAATTAAATACTATCGACTAGTAGCCATTTTTTAATGGCTTATTTACGCAACTTCTTTCCAACGATGCAGCAAACTACTTTTTGTTTTTTGCTCTACTAATATCGTCACAAAAAATGCTAAGGCAGCAACAATGATTGATGCATACATGACAGGTACGAGAACAACACCAAAATAATACGTCCACAATACTGCAAGAGCAACAAACCAACCAAATAAGAACATGGTGTTATTAAGAGAAATAGCGATAAGACTTGGTAATTTCACTGATGATATTTGTGGTTTTAAATGTGGCGCTTGTTTTAAGGTATGTGAGCTAAATATCTTTGCGGTAATGAAAGACAATATAGCGCCAAGACCAAACGATAATGATACTGCTTGTCCCCATACTGAGACTTCCGTTGTCGAGATTAAATCTAAAGACATTGGAACATGCAATTTATCCGCGAAAGCATGACAAGCAACAAAATAGTTAATCACCGCATTGATAACCGCACCGATCAGTGAGTCTTTAAATGATATTTTTACAGTATTCATAATAGCAACTTAAAACGGCCGCATAGTGCAGCCGTTAATAATAGAAAAATAAAACCAAGGAGATTAAAAGCTAACTTTATCAGCATCAAAGTAGTAGCGTGCTGGCGCGATATTCATACCGCCCGTAACAGGTAAACAAACACCTGTAATAAAACCGGCGAGATCACTTGCTAAAAAGCTGACTGCATTTGCAATATCTTCAGGCTCACCCATGCGTTTAATTGGCTGAGTTGCTAAGAAATTATCAATAAACTCCTGGTTCAAGTTATTTTTCACAGCATCTGTCGCTATCATACCTGGCAATACTGCATTACAGCGGATACCAAAACTTGCGTATTGAATCGCGATTTGACGGGTCATATGATTAATCGCATTCTTAGCCGTACCATATGAAATACTCGACATTTCAGCACTTAAAGAAGACAGTGATGAAATATTTACAATACTACCACCGCCATGTTTCACCATGGTTGGAATAACTGCTTTTGATGGAATAAATACACTATTAATATTAGCAAGCATATTCTTTTCCCAATCAGTCACTTCTGTATGGGCTAAATCACGATCTTTACGTAAATCAACACCGCCAAAGTTATTGATTAACACATCAATCTTTCCTTCTTTTTCAAGAATAGAATCAATTAACGGCGCGTAAGAATCGTTATCAAAAGCATTAAAAAACATGCCTGTTGCTTTGCCGTTATTTTTCTTAATTTCATCAGCAGTCGCTGTTGCTTCATCAACATTCCAATCAGCAACGTAAACATTCGCACCTTGAGAAGCCAATAACAAGCTACAAGCTTTACCAATACCTTGCGCACCAGCTAGTACTAAAACTGTTTTATTTTGAAACATAAACCACCACCGAACACTGTTTTATTTTAGTGTTATATAATAGCCATTAATAATGAATCTTGCTATAGATACACTAAATTATATAAAAAACACACTTGAAAAAGCTTATCGATACAACTGGAATAACCAAACCATTTTCAAACTACAAATACAAAAAAGGCCTGATAATCAGGCCTTTTCATTACTTGTTTACTAGTGATTTTCTGCGTTCAGCAAATCACCTTTTGCAGCTTTAAGATATTGCACCATTGACCAGTACGTTAGCACCATTGCAATATAAAGCGATGCGTAACCTAGCCATACAACATACTCATGTGGATGCCACAGTAGTAATAATAACGCGAACATTTGTGATGCTGTTTTTACTTTACCTACCCATGAAACGGCAACACTTGCGCGTTTACCTAACTCTGCCATCCACTCTCGTAACGCTGAAATAATAATTTCACGTCCAATCATAGTGATCGCAGGCACTGTCACCCACAACGTGTGGTAATGCTCAACCACCAGCACCATTGCAGTAACAACCATTAATTTATCGGCAACAGGATCAATAAAAGCACCAAAACGGGTTGTTTGATTAAGCTTACGCGCAAGATAACCATCAAACCAATCGGTTACACCAGCAACCCAAAAGATTACCGCAGTAGCAAACGCCGACCATTCATAAGGTAAATAAAAGGCAATAACAAAAAATGGGATTAGAATGAGTCGGATAAAACTTAAAATATTTGGGATTGATAAACGCATAATTTTATTCTTATGTTCAAGATCTGGGCCTAACATACAACCTAGACTACTCTAAAAAAACGAAAAGAGTGTGCCTTTTCTGTAAATTCAACCAATTAAAGTACTGTTGCAATGATGACCTTCAAAGCGACAGACTAACCATGTTGCAATGCATCGACTATTTTTTCCGCTAAAGCTAAACTGATACCAGGCACTTTAGCAATTTCTTCTTTATTTGCTTTTTTCAGTTCTTGCATTCCACCCATGTATTTTAATAAAGCCTGACGCCGTTTAGGTCCAACTCCCTCGACATCTTCAAGTGTACTACGTTTTCTTACTTTTGCTCTCTGGGCACGGTGACCACTGATCGCATGATTATGACTTTCATCTCGAATATGTTGAATTAAATGTAACGCGGGAGAATCACTTGGCATAGAAAATTCTTCACCGGTTACGAAAATTAACGTTTCAAGCCCTGGTTTTCGTGTGGTTCCTTTAGCAACACCCACTAGCATTGGTCGTTTAGGCCACTCAGCAATGTAAGGCTTAACAACATCATACGCTCTTGAGAGCTGACCTCTACCCCCATCTATGAAAATTATGTCTGGAATTTTATCTAATTCCATGTTTTTACTGTATCTGCGCTCTAATACTTGTGCCATTGCAGCATAATCATCACCACCAGTAATACCACTAATATTATAACGTCGGTATTCTTGTTTTAATGGGCCTTCTTGATTAAAGACCACACAAGATGCCACGGTTTTTTCACCCATAGTATGACTAATATCAAAACATTCCATGCGTGAAATAGGTTTTAAGTTCAGTGCTTGTTGTAGTTCAAAGAAACGCTCTTGAATCGTCATGCGATGATTAAGTTTACTGGTTAATGCTGTTGCAGCATTGGTTTGTGCTAGCTGCAAATATTTTGCTCGCGTGCCACGAGGATGATATTTAATCGCAATCTTACGTCCAGCAAGCTCTGACAGCGCCGCTAAAATAGCATCACTATCATCACCAAGTTCTTCACTCAATAATATCAGGCTTGGAATAACTCGTCCTTCCGCTTGATTAAAATAAAACTGAGTAATAAAACTGGATAACACTTCCGTTAATGAAGCATCGACGGGCATTTTAGGGAAATAGCTTCGACTGCCTAAAATTTTACCCTGTCGAATATACAATCCATGGATACACGCCATGCCATTTTGATGCGCAATACCAATAACATCTAAATCATCTTCGTTATCTTGACTAACAAATTGTTGTTCTTGAATTCGGCGTAAAGCTTGGATCTGATCGCGATAGACAGCTGCTCGTTCAAAATCGAGTGCCATGCTGGCCTGCTCCATTTTTTCGACCATGGTGTTGATCACTTGGCGATCTTTACCTTGTAAGAACAAACGCACCCATTGTACTTGTTGCTGATAATCCTCATCAGACACCAAACCTGCAACACAAGGGCCAGAACAACGTCCAATTTGGTACATTAAACAAGGGCGACTGCGGTTAGCATAAACCGAATCTTCACATTGACGGATAGGAAATATTTTTTGCATCAGATGCAAACTTTCACGCACAGCAGAAACATCAGGATAGGGACCAAAATATTCACCTTTACGGCGCTTCGCACCGCGATGAATAGACAGCCGAGGATGTTTACTCGCACTTAACAAAATATAAGGATAGGACTTATCGTCACGCAATAAGACATTATATTTGGGTAAATACTGCTTGATATAATTGTGTTCGAGTATTAATGCTTCGGTTTCTGTGTGGGTAACAGTCACATCCACTTTACAAATATTTTTAACTAACGCGCGCGTTTTTTCCCCGTTAACATTAATACGGAAATAACTGGCTAAACGTTTTTTGAGATCTTTAGCTTTACCAACATAAATGACCTCACCACTGGCGTCGTACATACGGTAGACGCCAGGTTGGTGAGTGACCGTTTTGAGAAAACTTTTGGCATCAAAAACAGTACCATCATCAACATACTCAGACACTACAAAGTCTCAGTATCAAGCATGCCATGACGAATAGCTAGATGTGTTAACTCAACATCACCACTAATATTTAACTTATTAAATAGACGATAACGGTAACTATTCACAGTTTTAGGGCTTAAACTTAATTGTTCTGATATATCGGTAACTTTTTGGCCTTTAGTGATCATCATCATGATCTGTAATTCACGCTCTGACAGTTCTTTAAATGGATTTTCTGAATCGGGCGCGAACTGACTTAGAGCCATTTGTTGAGCAATTTCAGATGAAATATACCGTTGACCGCTATTAACCATACGAATGGCATTTACCATTTCATCTGGCCCAGCACCTTTAGTTAAATAACCTGAAGCACCGGCTTGCATAACTTTGGTTGGAAACGGATTTTCAGTATGAACCGTTAATACAATAATTTTAACATCAGGGTTGAAGCGCAAAATTTTACGAGTAGCTTCAAGACCACCGATACCTGGCATATTCATATCCATAAGAATAATGTCAGCATAATTGCTACGACACCATTTTACGGCTTCCTCACCACTGATGGCTTCCCCTACCACTTTAATACCACGGACATCTTCAAGAAGACGTCGGATCCCTGTGCGAACCAGTTCGTGATCATCTACAAGGAATACATTAATCAAGCTGTATCTCCAATATGATTTGGCTCTGCACCCTGCCACAATGGCGGGACAGCTAACTCACTAATACTTATAATTCTACCTCAACTTCGACATTAACCTCATACTGATTCTGTGTATCAGTGCAAAGTTTCACATAAAGTTAAGACTTGACAGTTTACGGTTATCTATTTTTTACGCGCTGTAAAATAATGACCGTTGTTCGATTATTGTCTATTTTATAATAAAAATAAAGCCCCAAAAAATGCAGATGTTCATATACACCAAATACTACTATAAAAAATAGCCAAATCAGTAATCTATAACACTTTATTAACCTCATTTAGCGAACATAAATTAATGCTGATTATTCTTTAGCCGTCTAGATGTAAAGCATTCCTTTCCTGGTTAGATTACGTTATCATAGCGCCGCTTTTGGTTTCACATTTTAAAATTTACTCCGTTTTCATATTGAAAAGACTTACACCGCTCTTACTTAATAATGGATTATTAGTACTGAGTTACCTTATTAAATAGTGCTTACTATCATACGGTACTCTACTGATTGGCTTGGTCTGTCGAATCTGCAACGCGACGATTACTACCATAAGCATTTCTATAATCCAATTATTGCATTTCATCGATGGCGATATAATGCCTCGATGGCTGAGTTAACAAGGTTAAGTTATGAGTCTTTCTGCTAAAACAGTTGTTGTTATTGCAATTGGTGCAGCCCTATATGGCATTGGTGGTTTACCTATGTTCGGTATTCCTGTTTTTGCTAATACTACACTTAAACCTGCAATGGCAGTTCTCGCCCTATTTGCAGTTCTCTTCGGCCCTTTGGTTGGCTTTCTAGTTGGTATTATTGGTCACTGGGTGACAGATCTATTTGCGGGTTGGGGCGTATGGTTCACTTGGGAACTAGGCTCAGGCATAGTTGGCTTAATTATTGGTCTTTATCCTATTCTTACTCGTGGTCGTTTAGACATGGGACTTTTTTCTAAGCTTGATTTTAGTCTATTTGTCGTGCTTGCCTTCGTTGCCAATGTCGTCGGCTATGGCTGTTCTGCTTTCCTTGATGCGGTACTTTATGCTGAACCATTTACCAAAGTACTGCTGCAACTGGTGATTATTGCATTAAGTAATACTGTTATTATTGCCTTTGTGGGTCACTTAATCTTAACGTCAGTCGCTAAACGTAAGCAGCAAAGCTTCAACCTAAAAGAGGCTTATTAATAATGAGTATTGTCTTTAACAATTTTTCGTTTAAATATTGGGCACTTGAAAACCCAACCCTTAAAAATATTAACCTAACAATAAATAAGGGCGAAAAAATTGCGCTTATTGGCCCAAGTGGTTGTGGTAAATCTACTTTAGGTCAATGCCTTAATGGACTTATTCCCCATGCAATTAAAGGTGATTGCAGCGGCGAGTTATACATTAACGGTAAAAATACT
Organism: Photobacterium sp. Alg240-V54; assembly: GCF_900537155.1. Taxonomy (NCBI): domain Bacteria; kingdom Pseudomonadati; phylum Pseudomonadota; class Gammaproteobacteria; order Vibrionales; family Vibrionaceae; genus Photobacterium; species Photobacterium sp. Alg240-V54. The sequence continues at coordinate 30,911 of NZ_UNRL01000004.1, read as the reverse complement.
CGCAGCTTAGATCTTGATCATTGCACCAGTATGGTGGGAACAGTATTACAGGATACTGACGGTCAGTTTGTCGGCTTAAGTGTTGGCGAAGATATTGCTTTTGCGCTTGAAAACCAAATGATTCCACAGCAAAAAATGCGGGAAATCGTGCAAGCTACCGCCGATATGGTCGATTTAAACAGTATTTTAGATCACTCTCCTTTTGACTTAAGTGGCGGTCAAAAACAACGCGTGTCTATGGCTGGTGTCATGGTTGATGACGTTGATATTTTATTATTTGATGAACCTCTAGCAAGTCTTGATCCTAAAACAGGTAAAGCGGCAATTGAAATCATTGATAATCTACATCAAGATTCAGATAAAACAGTGATCATTATTGAGCACCGTTTAGAAGATGTATTACACCGCCCTATTGATCGTATTATTATGATGGAGCGTGGTGAAATCATTGCAGATATGACCCCTGATGAACTATTAGCCAGCCCATTATTACAACAACATGGTATTCGTGAGCCATTATATATTTCTGCTATTAAAGCGGCGGGATGTACGATCACAGCAGAAGATAAACCTGCTTATTTTTCAACCATCAATCTTAATAAATTCAAGCCTCAAATTGAAGATTGGTTCCATCAGGTTAAGCAACCACAGCTAGAACCTATCAATGAAGTGCTATTAAGCGTGAGCAACCTTAGCTATTCCTATGATGGGGTTCGCAATACCTTAGATGATGTCAGCTTTGATATTCATAAAGGTGAATTTGTTGCGATTATGGGAAAAAATGGCTCTGGTAAATCAACTATCACTCGCTTAATTATGGGCGTGTTAGAAGCTGATAGCGGCATTATTTCCCTCAATGGTGAAGATTTAGCTAACCAATCCATTTTTGAGCGTAGCCAACGTATTGGTGTGGTGATGCAAAACCCTAATCATATGATCTCACACCATATGATTTTTGATGAAGTAGCATCAGGGTTACGTAACCGTGGTATGGATGAAGCACAGATTAAAATCAAAGTAGAAGCGACGCTGAAACTTTGTGGTCTGGGACGCTACCACCACTGGCCTGTTGATGCATTAAGCTTTGGCCAGAAAAAACGGGTGACCATTGCAACAATGCTGGTGCTAGAGCCTGAATTATTGATCCTTGATGAACCAACAGCGGGCCAAGATTACCATCACTACACGGCGATGATGGCCTTTATTCAAGAACTGAATCAAAAGCTAGGGCTAACTATTATTATTATTTCACATGATATGCACTTGGTACTTGAATATACCCAACGCGCGATTGTGATTGCTGATAATCGTTTACTGACTGATGATAAAGTGAACCATATTTTTAGCCAGCCAGCATTACTGGATCAAGCTAACTTAACCGTTACGAGCTTATATTCATTAGCACAAGCTGTGGGTATTGAGCACATCGATCAATTTATTCGCTGTTTTATTGCCCACGAACTTAAAAATAAATAACCATGAAAAGCAAACATTTAAAATTTGGCATCAGTTATGTCAACACTCACTCTTGGCTGCACGCTTTAAACGGTATTACCAAGTTTGTGTTATTTATGGCGTGGGTAACTATGGTACTGCTCACCTTTGATCTGCGGGTCATATGTGGACTAATCATAGTGGGATTATTGCTATTAAAAGCCACTAAAATTCCATTTGCGGTCTATAAACCCCTCTTAGTCGGTACCACTGTGGTATTATTAATGAATGCTTTATTTATGTTTTTGATTGCCCCTCAGCAAGGCACCGATTACATGCATTCAACCACGGTATTAGTACATCTTTTTGGGCACTACAATATAACCCTTGAGACTGTATTTTACTTACTGACTGTTACCCTTAAATATTTCAGTATGTTCCCGATTGCGTTAGTGTTTGTTTTCACAACTCACCCAACGGAATTTTCAGCCAGTTTGAATAAACTCGGTGTACCTTATCGTATTGCTTATGCAGTAAGCCTAACATTACGATATTTGCCAGAGGTAATGAAAGATTTCACCAATATTATGCATGCTCAACAAGCACGTGGGGTGGATATTTCAAAGAAAGCCCCTGTCATTACGCGTATTCGTAATGTTGCTAAAATTCTGGGGCCACTGATTTTCTCAAGTTTGGATCGTGCTGATGTAATTTCTAATGCGATGACACTGCGTGGTTTCGGTCGTAATAAAAAGCGTACTTGGTATAGTTTAAAACCAATGACCAGAAATGATGTTATTACATTAATCATTATTGCATTGGTGCTTGGACTGGGGATTTTACACCGTTACCAATCAACAACGCTGTTCTGGTATCCGTTCCATTAAGCCGCACTAAAACTGAATTAAAAACCGTCATTTATTGGCGGTTTTTTTGTTTAAACTGTTGTCATCGCTCGCTTAATTACTTTCCCAACACCTTATTTTTAATATTCCTCCTCGTTAACAATATTCACCTCTTTCTCAAATTATAAGAAAAGCAAATTTTTACTTATTGTCACCTTACCTATTTAACCGTACCTTGTGTTAACAAAAAACAAACTCATTGATCATTATATATACAAAACAATGCTTTTTAATTGCTAGTCAGTGTCAAAAAAAGCACTTCATTCATTCATTAATATTAACAAACACAACATCAATACCATTGTGATGAAAAATAACAATTATCACTGTGTAATAATCATGAAAAGGATTTTAAAATGAAACGACTCGCCATTTTTGTCAGTGCGTTAGGCAGTATTTTTTACCCCTCCTTCGCCACCGCAGCTGACAACTTTATTTCTATTGGTACTGGTGGCCAAACAGGGGTTTATTACATTGCCGGACAATCTATTTGTCGCTTTGTAAACCGTACTACTGATACCCATCACATCAAATGTAATGCCCCGACCAGTGGCGGCGGTGTTGCTAATGTAAATGGCCTCCGTAGCCATGAATATAACTTTGGCATCATGCAGTCTGATCATCAATTTAAAGCCCTTAACGGCTTAGCCCCTTTTCAAGATCATGGCAAAATGAACGATATTCGTGCGGTATTTTCTTTGCAAAGTGAAGTATTTACCATTTTGGCTCGTGAAGACTCAGGGATTCATTCTTTTGATGATTTAAAAAACAAGCGAGTGAATTTAGGCAATCCTGGTTCTGGTCAACGTGACACATTTGAGCAAATTTTAGCGGTTAAAAACTGGAATAGTGATGTGTTTAGTTTAGTTTCTGATCTCAAGCCAGCAGAACAAGCCCCAGCAATGAGTGATAATAAAATAGATGCGATGAGCTATTTTGTGGGCCACCCTAATGGGGCCATTCAAGAAGCTTCTACCACTACTGACACCCGTTTAATTGCCGTTACTGGACCTGACATTGATGCACTACTAAAAGAAAAAAGTTATTTCACCAAAGCGATAATCCCAGGTGGTATGTACCGTGGTAACCCTAATGATACCGTGTCTATCGGTGGCAAAGCGGTATTATCGACTAACGCCAATACTGATCCTGAAATGGTATATCAGCTAGTAAAGTCAGTATTTACTAACATTGATCGTTTCAAGCGTCTACACCCTGCTTTTGCTGATCTAAAAGAAACTGAGATGATAAAAACAGGCTTAACAGCACCATTACACGATGGCGCTGTACGTTACTACAAAGAACGTGGCTGGATGTAAATTTCACCGCTAAGCGAGATAATCACTTATCTCGCTTCCCCTTATTTTTGCTAATGAAAATACACAGCATGCCATTGTTTTAATCATATTTTCTGTTTTCATTAGTGTTAACGAGTAAGTGAATACTTATGGCTCAACAACATCTCACCAATGACACAGCCCTTTCAACCGAAGATTTAATCGCCAAAGACGTTGGTGCACGTTTACCAACGGGGATAATGGCAAAAGTTATTACCTTTTTAGCTATTTCATGGTCGCTGTTTCAATTATGGATTGCCTCTCCTCTGCCTTTTATTATTGGCATTGGGGTTTTTAATGATACTGAAACTCGTGCAATCCATTTAGCCTTTGCGCTTATTCTGGCTTTCTTAGTCTTCCCTGCTCGTCATAGTTCAGCGACAGATCGGGTGCCCTACAGTGATATCGCACTTGGTATGATAGCAGCTGCAACCTCTTTATATTTATTTGTTATGTATAATGAGCTTGCTCAGCGCCCTGGCAGCATCACTCAATTTGATTTAGTTATTGCATGTATCGGTTTACCGTTACTGCTAGAAGCTGCTCGGCGAGTATTAGGCCCAGCTTTACCTCTTATTGCCCTTGGCTTTATTGGCTATAGTTTTGCCGGCCCTTGGATGCCAGGGTTACTTGCTCATCGCGGTGTCCAATTTGCTTCACTAGCAAACCATCAATGGATCACGACTGAAGGTGTATTTGGTATTGCCCTTGGGGTATCCACCAGCTTTGTATTTTTATTTGTGTTGTTTGGCGCTCTACTTGAGCGTGCGGGCGCTGGACATTATTTCATTCAGTTAGCTTTTAGTTTATTAGGACACCTGCGTGGAGGCCCCGCTAAAGCTGCAGTGGTTGCATCAGGATTAACGGGATTAATATCTGGCTCTTCAATAGCTAACGTGGTTACCACGGGAACTTTTACCATTCCGATGATGCGAAAAGTTGGCTTTAGTAAAGAAAAAGCCGGTGCAATAGAAGTTGCTTCATCTGTAAACGGTCAGATTATGCCACCAGTGATGGGCGCTGCTGCTTTTTTGATGGTGGAATATGTCGGTATTCCCTATATCGATATTATTAAGCATGCCTTTTTACCTGCCGCTATTTCATATATCACGCTGCTATATATTGTTCATTTAGAAGCGTTAAAACTCGGTATGACAGCCATTGAACCCAAACACCATAAACCTTGGCTAGTACGCCTAACCAGTTTTAGTTTTGCTTGCTTGTTAATTAGTGGTTTTTCATTAGCGATTTATTACGGTTTAGGATGGATAAAACCGCTATTAGGTCATTATGCTGGTTATGTCATTGGAGGGTTATTAGTCGCGGTCTATATCAGCTTACTCAAAGTGGCAGCCAACCACCCGCCATTACCTGAAGACAACCCTGATGCGCCACTGAATGAATTACCTGAAACTCGTAGCGTTTTATTAGCGGGTTTACATTTTATTTTACCTGTCGTGGTCTTGGTGTGGTGTTTAATGGTTGAACGTTTATCACCTGGACTTTCAGCTTTTTGGGGCTCGGTGATGCTAGTGGGTATTATCGTGACGCAACGTCCTTTACTTAGTTTATTACGTAAAGACGGTTATCATTATGGTAATTTTGTTGATGGTAAAAATGATCTGATTGAAGCTTTAATTGCAGGCTCACGCAATATGATCGGCATTGGTATCGCGACGGCAACTGCGGGTATTATTGTCGGTGCAGTTTCTCAAACCGGTGTGGGTTTAATTTTAGCTGATTTAGTTGAAATGCTATCGATGGGTAATTTAATGCTGATGCTAATTTTATCAGCACTATTAAGCCTTATTCTCGGTATGGGATTGCCAACCACGGCGAACTATATTGTTGTTTCTAGTTTATTAGCCCCCGTTATTGTCACCCTTGGCCAACAAAATGGCTTAATCGTTCCTTTAATTGCCGTACATTTATTTGTGTTCTATTTTGGCATTATGGCCGATGTTACTCCTCCTGTAGGATTAGCCTCATTTGCTGCAGCTGCGGTATCAAAAGGTGATCCAATCAAGACCGGTATTACTGCGTTTTATTACAGTTTACGTACCGCGGCTTTACCATTTTTATTTATATTCAACACTGACTTGTTACTGATAGATGTTAGCGTTAGTCACGGGATCATTATTTTTGTTATCGCGACAATTGCGATGCTTATTTTTGCAATGGCAACCCAAGGATGGTTTATTACCCGTAATCATTGGTATGAAAATATCGCACTCTTATTGATTTCATTTACATTATTTCGACCTGGATTTTGGCAAGATTTAATTGTTGAGCCTTATCAAAATATTGCGCCAACACACTTAGTAAGTACCCTTGATAAGCTATCGGCTGGCGATGTTATTCGAATGCGAATTGCAGGTGAAGATGCTATCGGTAAACATCGTGAATTTAGTGTGTTATTCACTGTACCAGACGCTAAAACAGGCCAACAGAAACTTACAAAGCTCGGCATTGAAACCTATCAATATCAAGGTAAGACGCTCATTGATATGGTGACATTTGGCAGCCCTGCAGCAACCGAACAATTGCAATTTGACCAACAAATTGTTGATATTCGAGTCCCTGTTGAGCGTTGGCGAAAAGAGTGGTTATGGTTACCTGCTATTTTACTTTTTGGTGTCATCATCAGAAATCAGCGTCGGCGCTTAATAGTGGCACCGATAGCAGAAACACCATCAAAAACAGCTATCGTATAACAAAAAAAGCCGATCAAACGATCGGCTTTCTGTTGTCTATATTGAAAGCATTACATTAACTATTTTTAGCACGCTGTAAGCTACGCTCTCTTTGGCCTTTAATCACCAAATAGATACCTACCAAAATAAACGGAATACTTAATAACTGACCAGTATTAATTACCATATCGGTAGAGTAATCAGCTTGATGAACTTTAATAAATTCTAATAAGAACCGTACTGTCATCACTAACACTAAGAACCAACCAAGCAGTAACCCTTTATATTTACCAATATCGGTTTTGCGATATAAAGCAAATAATAAGAAGAAAATCGCCAGATAAGAGAAACCTTCATAAAGCATTACTGGATGACGTGGCACTAAATCAACGCGCTCAAACACCACCGCCCATGGCAAGCTACTTGGAGTACCTAAAATTTCTGAGTTAAAGAAATTACCAAAACGGACAAAGAAACCAAATAACGCTGTAGCTATTGCTAAACGATCAAGCAACCACATACGGTCGATAGCATATTTTTTACTGTAGTAGTAAACCGCAATGATTAAACCTAAACCACCACCGTGACTTGCAAGTCCACCTTCCCATACCGCAAAGATTTTCGCAGGGTGTGCCCAGTAATAATCTGGATCATAGAACACAACATGAAATAATCGAGCGCCAACAATGATACCGACTACGGCATACATTAGTAATGAATCTAAACTTTCAACAGGTTTATTTTCACGCTCATAAATTGACTTCATAACTTGGAAGCCAAACGTAATAGCGAGCGCAAATAGCACGCCATACCAATGTATCTTTAAACCAAAGAATGACACCAGTATTGGATTAACATCCCAAACAAAATGATTCAAACAAGATTACCTTCTGAGTGAACAATAGCCAAAACAATAGTTGCTATCGATAATCATCACAGACTAGCAAGAAAAACCATCGGGGTGAATAAACAGCAGCTTAATTTTTTAAACTATTTATAATAAATTCGATTAATAATTCGCCATAAAAAAATTTCAAACAATATAGCAAACATTTTAAAGCATTAAATTTGGTATTTTATGCATTAATAACACACTGCATAACAATTAATACTTGACGTCAAATAGTAATCATTGCATATAATAATAACTTAACATTAATTAAAGGCTTATGATGTATCGTAAACGTCTTCGCACAATTTGGATTATAAGCTTTACGCTGATGGCATTATTGCTATCGAGTGTTGCTTCCAGTGCGCCTTTAATGTCGTTAAAAATGCTTAGCATGAATAATTCGATGGTCACAATGTCACCGATGATGGATTACTGTGATGATGAATCAATGACTGATCATCAACACCATCAAGTACAAGAATCTACTTCTCATTGTGATAAAATCGGTGGGATGGATAAATGTTGTTCTATCGCATGTTTAAGTAATGTTGCTTTTCTTCCTAGTCAATTTGAAAGCTTATCCCAGCCATCAAATCTAACACTCATTGCTATAGAAAAAACACATCAATTAAGTACGACGACACCAACGCTACACCGTCCTCCAATAGTATAAATCCACTTAATCTATTTTTACCCACGGTATCATTATTGTCCGTGACAGATTAATTGTATCTTATGATCTGCATTTAATTATTTTACAGCAGATCTAAGATCACCATAAGCCTTATTTAATTCAATGACTGTTCTAGGTCGTTATTACTTCACTCACTACGTAATAATAATTAGAACATCACGACTATTGTTTTATATTCGCTTATGGAAGATTGGATTTCGTTATGAACGTTACAACTTCTATGCTCGTTCTGGCTATCAGTGCTAGCGCGATAACACCAGTAACACTGTTTGCGTCACCATCAACAACCGTGACAAAAATACAGCAATCGCAACAATTGACACAGCTGATCACTAATGCACTTAAAAACGATGCCGAGATGGCAAAAATCAGTGCTCAACAACATGCAATGCGAGCAACCAGTTTAGGCAATAACAGCTTACCTGATCCCAAGTTAAAACTGGGAGTTAGTGGCTTGCCAACAGATAGTTTCTCTCTTAATACTGATCCAATGACCACGCTATCTATTGGTTTAATGCAACAATTTGACCGTGGCGACACCCTTGAATTACAACAACAAAAAGGTGAAATTCAAGCTCAAGCTATTGGTATTCAACACGCTGTTCGTGAACTTGATATTACCAATAAAATGACACAATTGTGGTTAGAATTGGGCTATCAACAATCTGTTTACCGCACCTTACAGCGTAACCACCGTTTAGTAATGGAGCTCGCTAATTTCACCAACACTAATTACGTTATTGGCAGTAGTGAAACGCAAGATTTACTGCAAGTTAAATTACAACTCGTCAAAATAGAAGACAAATTACAAACAAACCTACAAACACAACATCGTATCATGGCACAACTATCTGAGTGGTTGGGTGCAGATTGGCTTACAACTCAAACCATGATTCAAGCATCAAATCAATTATCTTGGCAGCAGCTTAATCAACTAATGCCACATTTAACGGCCACAACACAGCATTATTCACTACTGAAACAACACCCACTGGTACTGATTGCCAATAGTGCAATTTCTGCAAATGAAACCCAAGTCACTATTAGCCAGCAAGCCTATAAACCTCAATTTGGCATCGAAGTTATGTACGCCTCTCGCCAAGCTAATGGTATGTCAGGCAAACCGGCGTCTGATCTAATGAGTGCATATCTCACCATGGATTTACCGCTATTTACTGATAACCGTCAAGATCATCATCTTGCCGCAGCGCAATATCAAGTTGGAGCCGCAAAGTCACAACGAGATCTACTGCTCAATCAAATGAACGCCAAGGTAAATGCCTTACTGGTTGAACGTGATAATTTAAGCCAGCGCTTATCGCGTTATACAACCACCCTACTTACTCAAGCAAAAGCACGTACGCAAGCTGTTGAGCGTGGTTATCAAAATAATACCGCACAGTTTAATAATGTAATCACCGCAGCCACTGATGAACTCGCTTTAGTCATTGAACAAGCACGGGTTATTACCGACTTAAACATTACTAACAGCAACTTAGCCTCATTAGTCAATGGTTTTGATGTTCAACCACACTCGTTACAGCTTCAGCACTCAACAACCATCAATAAGTAGGTAATATCATGACGTCACAAAATACCGTTAAAATTGCGGCTGTTGCCTTACTTATTGGTACAGCTATTGGAGTTAGTGCTACATATTATATGTCACATCATTCTGTATCGATGGACTCAAAAGCGACCACTTCAAACAGTGAACCCTTGTATTGGGTTGCTCCAATGGATCCCAATTACCAACGTGATAAGCCAGGTAAATCACCAATGGGGATGGATTTAATTCCTGTCTATGCCGAGAAAAATACAGCAGAAGAAAATATTGCCGGCACGGTGATTATTAATGCTGCGCTTGAAAATAACTTAGGCGTAAAAACGGCAGCGGTGATTAAACAAAAGTTATCTCCCCAAATAAAGACCACTGGCTATGTGGCTTTTGATGAAAGTCATCTATGGCAAACCAATATTCGTGTCAGTGGTTGGGTTCAACAAATGTATGTTAACTCAGTGGGTGAACAAGTACATAAAGGCGATGTACTATTTACTTTATATTCACCTGAGCTCGTTAAATCTCAACAAGAATTACTCAATGCCTATCGTACCGGTCGCAGTGGATTAATGCGAGGTACGCGTGAGCGATTAGCGGCCCTTGGCGTTGATAAACAGCAAATTGAGCACATCATTAAAACGGGGAAAGCGACTAAAACTATCGAAGTAAAAGCAATTACTGATGGTGTTATTGCGAGCTTAAATATTCGTGAAGGGGGCTATTTATCACCAGCACAAGCTGCAATTAGTGCAGGGCCTTTAAATGAAGTCTGGGTTAATGCTGAAATATTTGAGCGCCAAGCACATTGGATAACCACTGGTAATAAAGCAAGCATGACATTAGATGCTATTCCCGGCCAACAATGGCAAGGAAAAGTTGATTATGTTTACCCTATTCTAGATCCAAAAACACGTACATTACGGATGCGGTTAAAGTTTGCCAATCATAACGGTCAATTAAAACCTAATATGTTTGCCAATATCACCCTAACTCCAAAAACAGAAACAGCCGTGCTAACTATTCCGACTCAAGCCGTCATTCGCTCAGGTGACATGACGCGTGTAGTACTTGCTGAAGGCAATGGAAAATACCGTTCAGTAAAAATCAACATTGGTCGTGAAGCTGATGATTTAGTTGAAGTTGTGGCAGGATTAACCACCGCAGATCGTATTGTCACCTCTGCACAATTTATGCTTGATTCAGAATCAAGTAAAAGCGCCGATCTCTCACGTATTAATGGTGTCGACAGTGTCGATAAAGCCACCACCGTCACTTGGGCTCAAGGAGAGATCACTGCGATCAATGCTGATCAAACAATATTAACCATCAACCACCAGCCAGTCAGTGCTTGGAATTGGCCTGCGATGACAATGGATTTTAATATTGATAAAAATATAAAAATTAAAGACTTAGTCGTTGGTCAACAGATTAAATTTGAGCTACAAAAAACAGCCGATAATCAATATAACATCATTGATTATAAAAAGCAGAAGCACGATATTGCCAATAAAGTGTGGGTTAACGGTAATATCTCAATGTTAATGGCCGCATTTAATATGATCACGGTTAACCACCAAGCAGTACCTGAATGGAAATGGCCTGCGGGTGAAATGAATTTTACCGTCAGTGACACCATTGTATTAAGTGATTTTAAACAGGGGCAATCAATTCGATTCAAGCTAGTCAAAAATGGCAGTGATTATATTCTGCAAGATCTTAAACCAATGGAGAATAAATAATGATCCCCGCTATTATTCGTTGGTCAATCAATAATCGATTATTGGTATTAATTGCCGCTCTCTTTTTAACTATTGGTGGTTTATACAGCGTTAAAAATACTCCCGTTGATGCATTGCCAGATCTATCTGATGTTCAGGTTATTATTAAAACCAGTTATCCAGGTCAAGCACCACAGGTGGTTGAAGATCAAGTTACTTATCCACTCACAACAGCCATGTTAGCCGTACCAGGCGCTGAAACTGTCCGTGGATATTCTTTCTTCGGCGATTCCTATGTCTATATTATCTTTAATGATAAGACCGATATGTATTGGGCACGTTCGCGAGTATTAGAATATTTAAGCCAAGTTGCACCTAAATTACCCGCCAATGCAAAACCAACCTTAGGTCCAGATGCGACAGGGGTTGGCTGGATTTATAGTTATGTATTACAAGATAAAACAGGTAAGCATGATCTAGCACAATTGCGTAGTTTACAAGACTGGTTTCTAAAGTATGAACTTCAAACTGTAGCGGGCGTGTCTGAGGTAGCAACGGTTGGCGGAATGGTAAAACAATACCAAGTTCAGATCGACCCATCTAAACTTCGCGCTTATAACCTTACTCTCCAACAAGTCAATATGGCAATTCAAAACGGTAACCAAGAAACTGGTGCCTCCGTTATTGAAATGGCTGAAGCTGAACATATGGTTCGTACTACGGGCTATTTAACCAATATTGAAGATATAAAATCACTGCCTTTAAAAGTAACAGAAAATGGTACGCCACTGTTACTAGGAGATATTGCAGATATTAATCTGGGACCGCAAATGCGCCGAGGTATTTCTGAATTTAATGGTGAAGGTGAAGCTGTCGGTGGGGTTATTGTGATGCGTTTTGGCGAAAATGCCAGCCAAGTGATCACTAACCTCAAAACTAAGTTGGCGCAATTACAACAAGGATTACCTGAAGGTGTTGAGATTGTTGCTACCTATGATCGCTCAACTTTAATCGATCATGCGGTGAAAAATCTGTGGCAAAAACTTGCTGAAGAATTTCTGGTAGTCGCCATCGTTTGTGCGCTATTTCTATTCCATATTCGTTCTTCATTAGTGATAGCGATTAGCTTACCCATTGGTATTTTATCAGCTTTTATCATCATGCATTGGCAAGGTATTAATGCCAATATCATGTCATTAGGTGGTATAGCAATAGCCATTGGCGCAATGGTTGATGGCGCCATTGTCATGATAGAAAACGTCCATAAACATATTGAACGTACTCCGCTCACCGACAACAACCGTTGGCAAGTTATTGGAAAAGCTGCTGAAGAAGTCGGCACCCCCCTGTTCTTTTCATTGCTGATTATTACCTTAAGTTTTGTGCCCGTGTTCGCGCTCGAAGGGCAAGAAGGTAAGATGTTCTCACCATTGGCATTTACCAAAACCTATGCCATGGCCGCAGCAGCAGGTTTAGCGATCACTTTAGTACCAGTATTAATGGGCTATTTCGTTCGTGGTAAAATTCTACCTGAACATAAAAATCCAGTGAACCGCGCGGTTATTGCACTCTATCGACCATTATTGAATCTAAGTCTTAAGTTTCCGAAGACAATGATCGTTATTGCGCTTTGCTTAATGGCATCTTCATATTACCCGTTAACAAAACTTGGCAGTGAATTCATTCCCCCATTAGACGAAGGTGATTTGATGTATATGCCAACTACCTATCCAGGAATATCAATAGGTAAAGCGCGGCAATTATTACAACAAACCAATAAACTGATTAAAACCGTCCCTGAAGTCGCAACGGTTTGGGGAAAAGTTGGTCGAGCTGATACAGCGACCGATCCTGCACCGTTAACCATGATTGAAACAGTGATCCAATTAAAGCCTCGCGATCAATGGCGAGCAGGTGTCACCACTGAATCTTTACGCAAACAATTTGATCAATTGATCCAATTTCCCGTATTAACTAACGCTTGGGTAATGCCGATCAAAACCCGTATTGATATGTTAGCAACAGGAATTAAAACGCCGATAGGGATCAAAATTGCAGGCCCAGATCTTAAAGTGATCGAAGAGATCGGCGCAGAGCTAGAGCCTATTTTAAATAACATCAAAGGCACAACCTCTGTTTATGCCGAGCGCGTTGCTGGAGGGCGTTATATCACTATTGATATTAATCGTCGTCAAGCTGCGCGTTATGGGTTAGCTATTAAAGATATTCAACAGATAGTCTCTACTGCTGTTGGCGGAATGAACGTTGGTGAAACCATTGAAGGTCTAGAACGCTACCCTATTAATGTGCGTTACCCACAATCTTACCGTGATTCAGCAGCAAAATTAAAAGATCTACCATTGATTACCCCCAATGGTGCCCGTATAGCACTGGCTGATGTTGCAGATATTCGTTACGAAGATGGACCACCAATGATCAAAACTGAAAATGCACGTCCAAATGGATGGGTGTTTGTCGATATTGAACAGCGTGATTTAGGCTCTTATGTTGTCGAAGCACAGCAAGTGGTCGCCAAACAATTAAAACTGCCCGCTGGTTACTCATTGGCATGGTCAGGTCAATATGAATATATGGAACGAGCAAAAGCACGCTTGAGTATTGTTACCCCAATTACTCTTGCCATTATTATGCTGCTGCTTTATTTCAGTTTCCGCCGTGTACAAGAAGTCTTCATTATTATGGCAACCCTACCATTAGCGATGGTAGGTGGTTTATGGCTGATGCTCATACTGGGATTTAATTTCTCTATTGCTGTTGGGGTTGGCTTTATCGCACTCTCTGGTGTCGCAGTTGAAATAGGGGTGATTATGTTGGTGTACTTAAACCAGTCATGGGCATTTAAAAAACAAGATGCACAAGATCAGCAGCGTCCATTAACTGCAATAGATTTACAGCAAGCAATCAGTGACGGTGCGGGATTACGTGTCCGTCCCGTAATGATGACCGTACTGACCGTTACCATTGGTTTGATTCCGATAATGTATGGTTCAGGTACTGGCTCTGAAGTCATGCAACGTATTGCCGCACCAATGATTGGCGGAATGGCGTCAGCGCTTTTACTAACATTATTAGTGTTACCTGCCATCTTTAAACTTTGGAAAAGTCGCGAACTTAGCACAACCGTCATTAATTCATCTTCAATCACAAAGGAATGAGTCATGAAAAAAACACTACTTAGTTTACTATTGGCCTTAACAACCACCACGACTATGGCTGCTATGGATCACAGTAGTATGGATCACTCACAAATGAACACCACTAAAATGGACCATCAGATGATGAATATGAAAAGCATATCTGAGGTAGGTATGCCTGCGATAGGTTCAAAACCCGACAAAGTGGTTTATGTCACCCTTGCTGACGATATGACGATTACCGTTAAAGAAGCAGCCGATATTCAGCCTAACGATGTGGTGCAATTTGTAGTAATGAATACAGGAAAAATGGCACATGAATTTGCAATTGGCTCTCCCCAAGAGCAAGCACAAGCTCGACAAATTGGAAAAGATCACCATAAAGAGCATGGCAATGCAGTAACGGTCGCACCAGGAAAAGCCAAACAAGTATTATGGCATTTTCACGGCAGTAACAAGATAGAATTTTCTTGTAATATGGAAGGACATGCCGCTGTAGGTATGACCAAAACAATCACGTTATAAGCTACTTTTCAAAATTAAAAACGAGGTAGATACTATTCTCTGCCTCGTTTTATTTAACTAAATATTATTCAAAATCAGAATAATACTGAGCTAATTTATCCTCAATAATATCATCTAACGCATTAATGCCACAATAAACATCAATACCTAACGCCTGTAGCTTATGCTCAATATCCGCGGCTGGCGCTGAAAAAAATAATGTTGGTAAATGAAAATAGCTTCCAGCAAGACTTTGATTACGCTCTGTTAAATAGTCTACCGTATAATCAAAAATGCGCTGTTGAATCGCTATTGCCTCAACTAATGATGATACTTTAAACGCTAATGGTTGTGCCCAATCTAAGTATTGTCCTTGATAAGTTGCCAAAGGTTGAATTAACGCGTCACTTTGGCCTTGAATTGACACTAATGCCTGCGCTAACGCCATCGATGCATCAATCACTTCAACATTTTCAGGTAATAGCCCTTGTGCTTTAAATCGCTGACAACTAATAGCTGTTAAAGCTAACGGTAATTCAGTGCAGCCCAATATTACTTTAGTACAGCCTTGCTTGACTATCTCATCACGTATCACTTCACATAATAGTGTTTCTGCTTGATGGGTTATTTTAGCAGTTTTAATACCAAAACTGGGATTGTAAATGGCTTCCATTATCTTAGCTTGATTATCTGCAGAAGGCTGCGTGGCTTTAATTCCCTCTTCAGTTAAGGCTATTTGATATAATTTTGATTCTATAAGACTGCTCACCCCCATCACTAATACCGACTCTTGACAGCCTTGTAACGACGTTGCGGTCTGTTTAATCATATCAACAAAAGTCACTGGTATATTTGGTAAAATACGACGAAATAATTCATGAGCGCTATTACATGCCAAACCAAGCTGATCAACGGCTAAATATTGCATTAAGCGTAATGTATAGGCAGCTGTATCATATTTACGTAGTTCGGGGATATCAGTCGGTAGCCATTGTTGCATCACTTCTTGAGGTTTATAGGCCAAACGTGCATTACCAAAAGCAACAAATTGGTAGTCTCTTTGTGCTGGTAACGATGCCATTTTTAGCATCAGATCGACCATAGCTTCGTTGCCCATACCACCAATGATACCAATACGTGGGTGGTGTAAATTATCCATAATTTTCATAAGCTCACTGACTCAATATTTATGACAGAAGTGAATAGCTTACAAATTCAGCGATTTTTTTCTTTGATGAATATAATTAATCCAACCAATAAATTGATAAATATGTTAGTAAATATTTCGAAACACAATGGTTAATATTTATTACCATATTACAGCCAACAAAAAAGCAGCTTCAATGGAAGCTGCTTCTAATAGTCAAATCAACGCAGACAATTACTTCTCGTCAGTCGTTTCTTCTAATGATTCTACGCCACGATGATTGATCTGTAATGCTTGTAAAAAATTACGCAATACTTGATCTTTACAATCACGGTAGTGTTTATGATCTACTTTACGGAAGAAAGCACTTAATTCATGCTTGCTTAAACGAAAATCAACTAATTTAAACAAATCAAGCACATCGTCTGCTTTAAGATTAAGTGCAATTTGTAATTTTCTAAAAATAATATTATTTGTGATTTTTGTTTCTGGTGCTGGTTGAACACCTTCTTTTTTGCCGCGCTTTTGGTTAATAAAACCATTTAAGAAAGTGGCAACTTGCTCGTCAGAACAACTTTTATAACCTTCAGCATCATCCGCTTTTAACCAGCTGCACACTTGCTCACGTGTTACTTCACAATCAGCTGCTGCAAAAATAGCGATCATCTCGCTATCATTTAAATCAAAAGTATAGCGAACACGGCGCAAAACATCGTTATTAGTCACAATTTATCCAATTTAGTATGCTGTGGTTGCAATAATCACAGCGAAATTATCGGCGCAGAATAACAGATAATCCATTGCTATTCACCCGTCTCTAGTAGCTTTTGCACATCAACTATACCGATCATAGCTTTGTTCAATGGGTTTTTCTCAGCAGTAATCAATAATCTTCCCTCACCATACCAATGAATAGCTTCCCACTGTGAATAAATACCTAACCGTTTATAAATGCCTGTTGACCAATCTGGCTCGTTATTCTTCACTTTTACCAGCCAAATGAATGAGTAACCTAAATACATATTTTTACGGTAACCAATGAAGGCTAAGGTTGACGTTTGTGGATCATAATCAACTCCAGTAATAAGACCTTTACTTGGATATTCCGCTACAGGTTTAACATATTGCATTTGGTCTACTGTGGATGTGTCTAAACGGTACAATTTTGTGTTTTCATTTTCCCAGTTTTTAGTAAACAACCACAACTGATCACCGACAATAGTAATCGCTTCACTGTCAAAATTATGCTTATTAAACCAACCTTTTTTAAAATCAGCATATTGGAAATTTAATACTGCTGTTGGTGTGACATTGTTTTGATGATGAAGCTGACTTTTGTCGACTTTATAAATAGAGCCGCCTTTACGTCTCGCAAGATTATTACCAATGTCAGCAATATATATATATTGCTGATCTTGCGCTAAATCTTCCCAATCACGATTAAGACTTTTATTAATTTTAACTGTCTGAGCAATACCTGTTAAATCATTATTTAATCGATATATTTTATTTTGGCCATAAGTATCATTCTGAGTCCAAATATCACCATCAATGATGGCTAACCCTGATGTCTCGCTTAGCTTTTTAGGCATATATGCCAAAATATCTACATAAAGGGTATTCCGCACAAAATAAGTAGCTGCCACACTGCATGATGACAGTAATAACACAGCTAACAATCCTATTAGAATTCTTTTCATTATTAATTAGTTACCCATAAAAATCACAATATAATGAAGCAATAATTAACTATCATATCACTATCTTTAACATATGAAAAATCAGTATAAATCATACAAAATAGCGATATAAATAAGCATTTTTTACGATTAACAACCATAATTAACTCCAAACCTATTAATTTACGTTTACTTAGGTCTGGCAGGTAAGTTATGTTCAAGATACCGTACTTCATTAAACATAAATACAAATTAGTAATATTGTGTCTGTTATTCATAAGTTTTCAGAGCTATTCAATTCAACTTGCTCCTCTGAGCGGTACTAAATATACCGGTGATTTAGCTGTATTAGAAAAAAAGCGAGTATTGAGAGTATTGGTCGCAGCAGATTTAGGTTTTTATTACATCGAGGATGGTATCACTAAAGGCATTATTGCTGATTTATTACAACACTTTGAAAAAAACATTCATAAAAGTCACCCAACGTTACATTTACAAATTATTCCTGTCCACCGTGACAACTTGCTGCCTTATATTGTTAGTGGATTAGGCGACTTAGCCGTAGCTAATATTACCATTACTACTGAGCGCAAAAAGCAAGTCGCTTTTAGTCAACCAGTATTAAGTAAGATTTCAGAAGTTTTAATTAATAATCAAAAACAGCTCGCCTTCAATAAGGTAACTGATTTAAGTGGTCAAACTATATGGATCAGAAAAAGTTCAAGTTACTACCAAAGCTTACTTAAAGTTAATAATAAATTGAGGATGCAAAATTTACCAATCGCATCAATATTCTTTATTGATGAAACATTACAAGACTATGAATTATTGGAATTAATAAATTTAGACTTATTAAATGCAACGGTCATTGACGATCATAAATTAAAAATTTGGCTACCAATTTTAAAAAATATTCGAGTAAATGATCGCTTTGTTTTACGTAACAATGGTGAGATCGCATGGGCAATGCGTAAAGATAGTCCTAAGCTGATGACTTTAGTTAATCAATATATTAATACCGTTAAGGAAGGCACATTAATAGGCAATATGATTTATAACAAATATTTAGAAAATCATCGTTGGCTTGATACTCTGCTTGATCCTAACAATATTGACCGAATGGAAAAATTATCACACACTTTTTTCCGTTACTCAAAACAATACGATTTTGATTATTTAATGTTGATGGCACAAGGGTTTCAAGAATCTGGGTTGAATCAACATAAAGTCTCAAATAAAGGAGCCGTAGGTATAATGCAAGTATTACCTAGTACTGCGCGTGATCCTAATGTTGATATTCCTAATATTTATACCTCAACCAATAATATTCACGCAGGTATTAAATATATGCGTTTCTTACAAGATCAGTATTTTAGTAGCAATGAAATCGATTATGACAATAAAATTTACCTCTCATTAGCCGCTTATAATGCAGGACCAGGTAATATCAATAAAATGCGACGGTATGCTAAAGAGCAAGGCTATAACCCTAATGTTTGGTTTAATAATGTCGAGCTTATTACTCGTAAACATATTGGATTACAGCCTATTGTCTATGTTAATAATATTAATCGTTATTTCATTGTCTATAAGCAAATAATGAAACTAAAACGCTTTCGTGACTCTGGTATTCGACCGTTTATTCCACCATATCGATTTGATGGTTCAGTCTTATTTAAATAACCTATATCGATAGTAATGTTATGAATGTAATATAAGTGCGCACCTAACATGCAATGTTATATTATGCTTTTAAGTTAGGGATAGATAAATGCTTAGTACGACGTTCTTGCTTCTGGAAATACCATAATTTACGGTTTTTAGATGATTTTTTCATTACATTACCAATTACAATAAAAATAGAGTAAATATCATCCTATTATTTAGTCTTAATGTAAATTAATGCCGCTAACAACAACGCATCATCTTTACAATGTTAAATTGTAATATTGACTCGACAAATATACCCTACCCTTTAAGCTCACACTATTCTCCTTCAAACCTATCTTCATTATTTTTAACAAAATCCCCCCATCTATGACATTAACAATTAAAAAACAAAGGATAAATGACGCTTATACTACTACTTAGATCACAGAAAAAATCATAATCAATGATAACTCTTACTTCGAAAAGATGATTTTTAACATATCTAGCGTCGGATTTTTAAAAATAGCAAGCGATTGCGTAATTCCGAGAAATAAGTTCTTGTCAATTGCAAAAAAAAGCACTGGATTAAAAATGCGATATATATCACTTTATCTGAGAATGAAATCGTTCAGCATAACCACATAAACAGATAATAATCACACTGAGCACAATCCAATATGGTCTATCTACATTTTATACTCGGGTTAGTCGTTATTGCAGTATTAGCGTTACTTGCTAGTAATAACCGTAAAAACATTAAATATCGATATATTCTTCAACTGCTTATTATTGAATTAGCATTAGCATACTTTTTACTTAATTCATCAGCGGGTACTGGCATAGTTAAAGAATTTGCTGACGCCTTTAATGGTCTGCTTGCATTTGCTGCTGATGGTACTAATTTTGTGTTCGGTAATTTATCGAATAACAATGATTTTAACTTCTTCCTTAGTGTATTAATGCCAATTGTCTTTATTTCTGCATTAATTGGTATTCTACAGCATATAAAAGTATTGCCTTATATTATCAAAGCCTTAGGTTTCTTACTGTCTAAAGTTAACGGCATGGGTAAACTTGAATCATTTAACGCAATTAGTGCATTAATGGTTGGCCAATCTGAAAACTTTATTACTTATAAAGATATTTTAGGCGGTATGTCTGAGCGTCGTATGTATACCCTTGCAGCCACTGCAATGTCGACAGTTTCGATGTCTATCGTTGGCTCATATATGAAACTTATTGACCCTAAATATGTAGTAGCAGCATTGTTCCTTAACATGTTTAGTACTTTCATCATTCTTTCTATCATCAACCCTTATGATCATGAAGCTGAGATGGATATCGATGAAATGATGGCGGCTGAAAGTAGTGAAAAATTAACATTCTTTGAAATGCTAGGCGAATACATTTTAATGGGCTTTAAAGTTGCCGTTATTGTTGCTGCTATGCTAATTGGCTTCATCGCACTAATCTCAATGATTAATGCGGGCTTTGATGCTGCTTTTGGTATCAGTTTCCAAAACCTAATTGGTTACTTATTCTATCCTGTTGCATGGCTTATGGGTGTACCTGCTCATGAAGCGTTACAAGCAGGCAGTATCATGGCAACTAAATTAGTGACCAATGAATTTGTTGCTATGATGGACCTTCAAAAACAAATGGGAAGCTTATCGGCACATACCGTTGGTACGGTTTCAATCTTCCTGGTTTCATTCGCGAACTTTAGTTCTATCGGTATTATTGCTGGTGCAGTAAAAGGGGTGAATGAAGAAAAAGGTAATATGGTTGCGCGTTTTGGCTTGCGTCTACTATACGGCTCAACGTTAGTTAGTGTGTTATCAGCACTCATTGCAAACATCATGCTATAAACACTTCCGTTAATGATTAGGGGCTTCTTTTTGAAGCCCCTGTTCTATCTTGCCACATGATTTTCCCTTCCAATCTGGATTTCCTTCTTCCTCACCATCAAAATGCAACTAATTACACTGCCCACGGTTAAATAAGAAATATTAACTTCCAATTTTAGCCTCTTTAATTTGTATGATAAATAATTTAAATTTTGTGCCACTCATCACATAAAATTCGATTTAGCGAAAACATGTCCTGAGCCGATTAATAATTATAACCATGAGGCTTATATGTTAAATAAAACCATTTCAGGTGCCGAGCTTGTCGTTGAAACTCTAAACGCACACGATGTTCCACATATTTTTGGTATCCCTGGTGCTAAAATCGATTCAGTTTTTGATGCTGTATGTGATAACGGCCCTGAAATCATTATTTGTCACCATGAACAAAATGCCGCGTTCATGGCAGCTGCAACTGGACGTTTAACAGGTAAAGCGGGTATCTGTCTTGCTACATCAGGTCCTGGTGCATCGAATCTTGTTACTGGTGTTGCAACAGCAAATAGTGAAGGCGACCCTGTTGTAGCACTGGCTGGTGCGGTCCCGCTTTCGATGTATTCTCATAATACGCACCAATCAATGGATACACGTTCACTGTTTAATCCTATTACTAAGTTCTCAGCCGAAGTAATGGACAGTGCCTCAGTCCCTGATGTGGTTCATAAAGCATTCCGTATTGCAGAGCAACCTACTCAAGGGGCTAGTTTTGTTAGCTTACCTCAAGATGTGCTAACCAATCAGATCCCGTTTATTCCTGTACAGCAACCTAAGCCTATTTTATTTGGTGGTGCGCACCCTCAAGCTATTCGCCAAGCAGCCGATCGTATTAATGCGGCAAAAAATCCAGTATTACTATTGGGTATGGATGCCAGCCAACCTTTTGTAACAGCATCTATTCGCCAATTGCTACAACAAACAAAAATAGCGGTAGTTAACACCTTTGCAGCTGCTGGCGTGATTTCACATGATTTATATGATTGTTTCCTTGGTCGTGTAGGTTTATTTAAAAACCAACCGGGTGATATCGCATTAAACAATGCTGATTTAATAATCACAATTGGCTACAGTCCAATCGAATATGATCCTATTTTATGGAATAAAGACGGTAAAACACCGATTATTCATATTGGCTACCAGCAAGCAGATTTAGAGATTAGTTATAATCCAATTTGTGAGGTTGTTGGCGATGTTGCCGTTTCTGTTGATTCTATTGCAGCAGAATTAGATCAACGCGAACCTCTTGAAAATAATCAAAAACTACAAGATTTGCGTCAAGACTTACAACATATTATGCGTATGGGTGTTAACAAAACTTCATCAATGGGTGTCCACCCACTGCGTTTTGTACATGATCTACGTCGATTTGTGAGTGATGATACAACTGTATGTTGTGATGTAGGTTCTATCTACATTTGGATGGCGCGTTATTTCCACGCTTTTGAACCACGTCGGCTGTTATTTAGCAATGGTCAACAAACGCTAGGGGTTGCCTTACCTTGGGCGATAGCCGCTTCATTACTAACGCCAAATGAAAAAGTTATTTCAATGTCTGGTGATGGTGGTTTCTTATTCTCATCAATGGAATTGGCAACTGCTGTTCGTCATAAATGTAATATTGTTCACTTTGTTTGGACAGATCATAGCTACGACATGGTTAAAATTCAGCAGCTGAAAAAATATGGTCGTGAAAGTGCCGTTAGTTTTATCGGTCCAGATATTGTTAAGTATGCAGAAAGTTTTGGTGCACATGGCTTGGCAATTAATAATGCTGATGACATCGAGCCAGTACTTCGCAAAGCAATGGCATTAAGTGGTCCAGTATTGGTTAATGTTAATGTTGATTACCGCGATAACAGCCGTCTACTTGATCAACTTCACCCTTGCCAACAAGATTAAGAGGAATACATCATGAGTTATCAAAATAGCGGCAAAACGTTTTATCAAACCTCAATGATGAGTGCCTTAATTGCAGGTTTATACCAAGGTGATTTTACAATTGGTCAATTATTGGATCATGGTAATTTTGGTATTGGTACTTTTAATGATCTTGACGGCGAGATGATTGTATTAGGTGATGATGTATATCAACTCACCAGTACTGGCGATGTACATCTTGTCAACCATGATATTACGACACCATTTGCTGGCGTAGTTAATTTCGAGCCAACAGACACTATCAGTCTTATTGAGCTAACCAAAGCTGAGTTTGAAGCCTGCTTAGAAAAAGATTTTGTCGCTAATAACGCCATTAATGCGATCCGTTTAACCGGCAAATTCTCATACGTTAAAACCCGTACAGTACCTGCACAGCATCGCCCTTACCCGCCCATGGTAGAGGTAGTAAAGCATCAGCCAATTGCTGAAATGACCCATGTTTCTGGTGTCATGATTGGTTTTAAAATCCCTGAATACATGATCGGTATTAACGTTCCAGGATTCCATTTCCACTTTATTAGTGACGATCGCACTCAAGGTGGTCATGTAAGTGATTTTATTTTAACTGAAGGTACTGCTGAAGTTGAGATCTTTAAAGATTTCCACTTACGTATGCCAGCTTCTCAAGAGTTTGATCGCGCTGATTTAAATCCAGATGATCTTAAAGCAGCCATTCATACCACAGAGAAATAACACGACCTAAAAAATACCTTAAAGCTCTATCTTTTTACAAGAATAGGGCTTTTTTTTATTGTTTAAAAAAAGACTATTGACACTCCCAATAACTATCTCTATTATCCGCGCCAACCAAAGCAATCGATTACATTTTATTGCTTTTGTCATCAAATGTATCATCCCATAATGCAGCTGATCCTATCAGTTGTCTTTCTATTTTTATAAATATGAGAGACTTTGATTTTGGGATTGATAATGCAAACTGACACACTAACCACAACAACTTCCCCACGCCACACTAACTGGCAAAATAAAGCCATTTTAAGTGTTGCCTTTTTAATGGCGACGACCTCTGTTGGCCCTGGCTTTTTAACGCAAACCGCTGTATTTACCAATATCTATAACATTGATATGGCTTTTCCTGTTTTTGCTTCAATGTTTATTACTTTTGGTATTGTCATGAACTTATGGCGTATCGTTGGCGTCTCTGGCTTACGAATTCAAGATATTGCAAATAAGGTAGCACCTGGAATGGGGTACTTTATTGGTATCCTATTAGCACTTGGCGCCGTTGCTTTTAACTTTGGCAACGTCAGTGGCTCAGCACTTGGCATGAATGTTCTCACAGGACTGGATACGACGTGGGGAGCCATTTTTACAGGAGTCATTGGTAGTCTGTTATTCATTGTTCATAATGCATCTAAACGTATGGATCAAATGGCGCGTTACTTAGGCTTATTAATGATCGTATTAATTGCTTATGTTGCACTCACCAATTTACCACCACTCGCACCAACAGTGGTCGCTGCGATAGCACCTTCCGATTTTTCAAATCTTTTATTACCAACATTAACTATCGTCGGTGGCGCCGTCGGCGGTTATTACACCGGCGCACAACGCTTAATAGATGTGAACTTAACTGGCATTGAAAATACCCACAATGTTACCAAAACCGCATGGGCCGGTATTTCTATTGCGGTCATTATTCGTATCTTATTATTTTGCGCAGTATTAGGGGTTATCACTACTGGAGTAACATTAGATCCATCAAACCCTGCAGCAGATGCGTTTCGTCATGGTGCAGGGGATATTGGTTACTTTATTTTTGGATTGGTATTATTTGTCGCTTCAATTACCTCGGTGGTTGGCAACTCATATATGGCAATATCACTGATAAAAACCCTTTTCCCCGTTGTTGCACGTAATGAAAAATCATGGTGTGTTGGGTTTATCATGTTCACTACCTTCGGCACTGTATTAATGAATATGCCAATCCTATTACTAATGCTCGCTGGACTTGTTAACAGCATCATTTTACCTATCGTACTTGCAACAGTACTTGGCGCTACACGCTATCCCAATATCGTAGGAACCTACAAGCATCCACTCTACCTTACGATAATTGGTGTCACTATTGTCCTTATTATGAGCCTAGCAAGCCTTTCTAATATTAGCGGCTTTATCACTAAATTTATTGGCTAAACATTAAGGGTATGCCGCTAGGTATATCCTTTAGCGACTGATTTATATCAACTAATAAAATAAAAATACGTATAAGCTAAATTTTGTCAAATGCTACCAAAGCCATAAATATAATAAATATCAATATAAAAAACACTAATAGTTGTCTTTAGGTATAGGTTTTAGTTATATTAGAGCAACACCAATGTCGTTATTCTTATGTCGAACGATAAGATATGACCTATTACCCATTATAAAAATAAGATGAATCGTTAAAAAATGAATATAAAGATTGAAACTCTTAGCTCATTTATTGCTGCTGCCGAATATGGTTCGTTTAGTGCTGCTGCACGACAGCTGAATAAAACCCAAGCTGCAGTTAGCCTCACTATCCAAAACTTTGAAATTGATTTAGGATTTCAAGTCTTTGATCGTTCAAGCAAATGCCCTCGCCTAACAGAAAAAGGTGAGCACGTATTAAAAAATGCCAAAATAATGATGGCGCAATATCAAACATTCCTTGAGCGTTCATTATCTATTTATCACATGAATGATGTGAAAATCAAAGTCGGTATTGATCCACTGGTTTGTAATGAAAAAATACTTTCAATAATCAAAAGATTATCTTCTGATTTGCCAAATATTGAATTGTTTATTATGCAGCAAAACAGTAAGCGTTTAGCGGAAGAAATCAAAGCTAAAAATCTTGATATTGCATTAGGTATTTTTGATCACGAAAATAAAATTAACCTAGAGTACACCCAAGCATTTAATATTAATGTTAGCTGGGTAGCGACTCAATCGTACCTTGATAAATATAATGCGGGTGCAACAACATTAAGCTACCAAGATTTTTGTCAGCAACGTCTATTGATCCCTGCATCTTTAGATTCATTGCCATTTGATGAAGCAAAAGCAGCACTACAATTATGGCATGTTGAAGATATCCATACTATTTTGTCATTATGCCGTGAAGATATTGGCATTTGTTGCTTACCTGATTTTGTATTAAAACATGATCTTAAGAATGAAATGCTAAAGAAACTTAATCTTTCATTCAGTAAAATTACCAGTAATGTATGGTCGGCTTCTCTTATTTACCCTATTGGCTCTCAATTAAGTCCAGCAATTCACTGGTTGCAAGGGCAATTTACTGACATAGAATCATTTTAAATTACCGCCTTACTTAAGCATGAGCAGTTTTGCTCATGCTTAATACTTACTGTTACTTTTCTAATCTGCGTTAACATTCCCAAATTATAAGAATACGCCCTCTTTTTCCCTTCGCTTTAGTCATTCGTTTTCTACTTACAATTGTATAGTTATGCACATTATTCGGATACATACAAATCAACACCTTACCAGTAAATAATTGTTACTAATAATTACAAGTGCATTTTTTTTCGCACCATTATTACCAACATGTAAAGGTCATTTGTTTTTTGACGCCATTGTCATTAAATATGTTTGGAATATAATGGTCACCAATGGCACAACAGTGATATTTTAAAAAAAATACCCGTGTCGAGTTCACAGAACTTGAATTTTGACTGATTTAATTGTCTTATATCAAAGAAATTCATCACACATAAGATATCAGGTAGCCGCCCTGCGTGTTGTGGCTAATAAAAAGTCATTTTGTAGCAACGGATCAGCTCATCAATTTAATGATGGAAGACCATCCCCTGAGAATGATATCTAGGGTTCACTTTTTGAGGTATTCGTTATGTCACGAATCGTTATTGTAGGTGGCGGTGCTGCCGGTATAGAACTATCGACTTTGTTAGCAAAAGCTAACCGTAAAAAACATGAAATTATTCTGGTTGAACCAGAAACGGATCACTATTGGAAACCCCGCTTACACGAGATTGCTGCAGGTACCTTTGATCGCGAGTTAGATTCAGTTTGCTATTTCACCCATGGTGCAATTAATGGTTACCAACATTATCAAGCAGCAATGACTGATATTGACCGTGAAAATAAAATGCTTAGTGTTCGCCGTAACGATGGCACAGAAGCAGCGGTAAAATATGATTACCTTGTTGTCGCTGTTGGTGCAGTAAGTAACGACTTTAATACTAGCGGTGCTCGTGATAACTGTATTTTCCTTGATTCGGCAAGCCAAGCTCGTCATGCATGGAACAAAATCAGTCACTTGCTACGTGAAGGTAGTGATCGCACTGTAAATATTGTAGGCGCTGGCGCAACAGGTGTTGAACTTGCAGCTGAACTTGCACGAGTAAGCCATAAATTACAACGTTACAATGCAGCTAAACTAACAATCAATTTAATTGAAGCTGCAGATCGTGTGTTACCAAATAGCCCACAAAAAATGTCAGCTAAAGTATTAAAAGAGCTACAACGTACCAATATTAATGTACTTTTAAATACTCGAATTAGTAAAGTATCAGAACATGGTATGGTCACTGCTGATAATCAGCCATTAGAAGCTGATATTCAATTTTGGGCTGCAGGTGTAAAAGCACCAGAATGGCTTAAAGGACTGGGTGGTTTAGAATATAACCGTATGAACCAAATTATGGTGAATGCGAATTTAACCACAACAATTGACGATAGCATTTTCTCTTTAGGTGATTGTGCATCAATTCCACAAGCTGATGGCAGTTTTGTTCCGCCAAAAGCACAAGCGGCAAACCGTGCAGCTGTGCATTTAAGCAAAAGTTTAACTGGCTTATTACGTGGTAAAGAACTGACTGACTTTGAATTTAAAGATGGTGGTATGGTTGTCGCAGTTGGTCATCACTTTGCTGTAGGTTCATTTGCTCCTCAGTCAAAGATGGCAAACAACTTGGTATTTAAAGGACGCCTTATTCGTCGTCTTTACGATACTATTTTCCGTCTACACCAACGTACCGTTGAAGGTATGTTTACTGTATCACGTTTAATTATTACTAAACGCTTAAAAGCACTATTCCAACCTAACGGAATGTAGTAACTAGCAGTATATGTATATTTGGCTAATCTCATTAGTCAAATATACATACTTAATACTTAATACTTAATACTTAATACTTAATACTTAATACTTAATACTTAATACTTAATACTTTAAAATATAACTAGTGATATTTCATCACCAGAATTTAATACTCTTACTCTACATATAATATAAGATTAATATAATGATAAAATTCTTTGCTAAATTATTCGGTAATAATACTGAAGGTACAACATCGCCTTTTATTAAATTGCACCCAGCAATTGATAATGGAATTAAACCAACGGATAATACTTTTAAAGGTGGTTTAATTAGCTGTCATTGTCGAAAAAATAAAGTGAATGTTAAATTAACCGGACAAACAGCCCATAACCATGCTTGTGGTTGTTCTAAATGCTGGAAGCCTGAAGGCGCTTTATTTTCACAAGTAGCCGTTATTCCACGTGATAATGTTGAAGTTATTGCAAATGCTAAAAAACTGATTATTATCGATGAAGCTGCTACGATTCAGCGCCATGCTTGTAAAGACTGTGGTGTACATATGTATGGCCGTATCGAAGACACTAACCACCCATTTTATGGCTTAGATTTTGTTCATACAGAACTATCTAGTGAGCAAGGTTGGTCTGCTCCTGCTTTTGCTGCGTTTGTTTCATCAGTGATTGAAACGGGTACTGATCCTAAGTCAATGCCAGAAATTAGGGAACGTTTTGAGTCATTAGGCTTAGAAGCTTACGATTGCTTATCTCCAGATTTAATGGATGCAATTGCTGCACATATCAGTAAAAATAAATAAAATATCCGCTATTTTATTTCATTGTAATAATGGCTCTTTTAAGTTGTGCCTTATTAGAGCTATCAATTTTTGATTGTTCCTATTTAGTAATAATCAATTACAATATTCGTTATTGTGAAAAATGAAATTAAGCATAATATATATCGCATCAACCAAATATATATTTCGTTGATTATTATTATAATTAATTTCCATTTTTCAAACAGGTACTACTAAACACGGTACTTTTAAAAATGTCGTTTATAATTAATTATAA
This sequence comes from Photobacterium sp. Alg240-V54, assembly GCF_900537155.1. Classification (NCBI taxonomy): domain Bacteria; kingdom Pseudomonadati; phylum Pseudomonadota; class Gammaproteobacteria; order Vibrionales; family Vibrionaceae; genus Photobacterium; species Photobacterium sp. Alg240-V54. Next base: position 1,553 of record NZ_UNRL01000004.1, on the reverse strand, counting down.
TAAACCTACAAAATAAATATTATCTAATAACAATTAAATAAGAGAAAAATTATGTCTATATCTCTACACCCTGCAATTGATAACGGTTTCGCTGCAACTAAAGAAAACTTTCAAGGTGGCGTATTAAACTGTAACTGTGCAGCAAATACTGTACGCGTAAAACTATCAGGTCAAACTGCACATAACCACGCTTGTGGTTGTTCTAAGTGCTGGAAGCCAGAAGGCGCAGTATTTTCACAAATCGCTGTTATTTCACGTGACAATGTTGAAGTAATCGCAAATGCTGACAAACTTGTTGTTATCGATGAGTCTGCAGCTATCAAGCGTCACGCTTGTAAAGAGTGTGGTGTTCATATGTATGGTCGTATCGACAATACTAACCACCCATTCTTTGGTCTAGATTTTGTTCACACAGAGCTATCTACTGATGAAGGTTGGTCTGCACCTGAGTTTGCAGCATTTGTTTCTTCAATCATCGAAACAGGTACTGATCCAAAAGATATGACTGCAATCCGTGCACGTTTAAATGAACTTGGCCTAAACACTTACGACTGCCTATCTCCAGCTTTAATGGATGCAATCGCAACACATGTTTACGCTCAAAATAACCCACAAGCATAATCTTTACATTACTCTTGTGTAACAATATAAGGCAGCACCTCTTTAAAGGTGTTGCTTTTTTTTTATTCATTTCACTAACACAAAAAACAATAAACGTGACGCAGATCACACTTGCATAACCATTAAATACCTAATTGATTATCTTGGTCTACCCTTTCAATCAGCTTCAATTGAGTACTTAGTATTATCTTTGTATCAAAAAAGCCGATATTATTACCTCGTGGTAATAATGATTTTCCATTTACAGGGATTATCAATCTTTAAGAAATAAATATAATAGCTGCATCAAGTCACAACGACAATGTTAAATCTGTGACTATAATTAACAACGAACACCATGCTTGAACATGGGTCGCAAACATTTAAGAGAGTAAACGATGACTGACAAATTTATCAAATCAAAAGCTGCTATCGCATGGGGTCCAAAACAACCTCTATCTGTTGAAGAAATTGATGTAATGCTACCTCGTGCTGGTGAAGTATTAGTTCGCATCGTTGCAACTGGCGTATGTCACACAGATGCATTCACATTATCTGGTGACGATCCAGAAGGTATCTTCCCTGCAATCCTTGGTCACGAAGGTGGCGGTATTGTTGAAATGATTGGTGAAGGCGTAACAAGTGTTGAAGTAGGCGATCACGTAATCCCACTTTACACTGCAGAGTGTGGCAAATGTAAATACTGCCTATCTGGCAAGACTAACCTTTGTCAGGCAGTACGTGAAACTCAAGGTAAAGGCCTAATGCCAGATGGCACAACCCGTTTCTACAAAGACGGTCAGCCAATCTTCCATTACATGGGCTGTTCTACTTTCTCTGAGTACACTGTACTTCCAGAAATTTCTTTAGCTAAAATCAGCAAAGAAGCACCACTTGAAGAAGTTTGTCTACTAGGTTGTGGTGTAACAACTGGTATGGGTGCAGTACTTAAC
>NZ_UNRL01000003.1:0-590928 GCF_900537155.1 Photobacterium sp. Alg240-V54 | reverse complement strand
GCGTTGGATGATTGAGAGGGGCTGCTCCTAGTACGAGAGGACCGGAGTGGACGAACCGSTGGTGTTCGGGTTGTATCGCCAGATGCATTGCCCGGTAGCTAAGTTCGGAATCGATAACCGCTGAAAGCATCTAAGCGGGAAGCGAGCCTCAAGATGAGTCATCCCTAGACCTTTAAGGTCTCTAAAGGGTTGTTGAAGACTACAACGTTGATAGGTCAGGTGTGTAAGTGCTGCGAGGTATTGAGCTAACTGATACTAATTGCCCGTGAGGCTTAACCATACAACACCCAAGGGGTTTTTCTTCTCAAAAGAGAAGAGACGGACTCTACAAACACTTGAATGTAAGTTTGAGACAGCGAGAATCGAGTTATCGAGTATCGCGATAGTCAGTTTTTTAAGATTGTAATGTTAGGAGTCTCGAATCGAGAAATCTCGATACTCGTAACAAAAAAATTTGCTTGGCGACCATAGCGTTATGGACCCACCTGATCCCTTGCCGAACTCAGTAGTGAAACGTAATAGCGCCGATGGTAGTGTGGGGCCTCCCCATGTGAGAGTAGGACATCGCCAGGCTTCAAATTTAGATATTCGTTTTGAACTACGAATATCGGATAAAACGAAAGTTTTATCTCCGTGTGGAGCGGTAGTTCAGTTGGTTAGAATACCGGCCTGTCACGCCGGGGGTCGCGGGTTCGAGTCCCGTCCGCTCCGCCATTTTATTTAGACACAGTTAAGTCTTTAAAATAACTACAGGGGTGTAGCTCCAACTGGCAGAGCAGCGGATTCCAAATCCGCGTGTTGGGAGTTCGAATCTCTCCACCCCTGCCATCTTAAAGAAGGCTCATATCGAAAGATATGAGCCTTTTTGCTATCTGTAATTTATACTTGTAGCGTTAATTGGCACAGCAGCGGATTCGCCTTTCCGAAAATCAGCGCGTGTTGTGAAGTTTGAATATCGTAACTCCTGCCATCTTAAAGAAGGCTCATATCGAAAGATATGAGCCTTTTTGCTATCTGTAATTTATGTTTGTAACGTTAATTGGCACAGCAGCGGATTCGCCTTTCCAAAAATCAGCGCGTGTTGTGAAGTTTGAATATCGTAACCCCTGCCATCTTCAACAAAGCCTCGACAGCAATGTGAGGCTTTTTTACGTCTGTATTCTTACGAATGATCGAGTGGGTGCAAGAGGTGAATAGATGTAGTTAGAGAGGGAAATAATGCAATAGTGATGATTTCATTCATGCATACTAAGCTTGTTGGTCTATAAATATTTTATAGTGCTATTGAGTGCTAAAAAATAGAAAAAACAATGATAAAGCAATAAAACTCAGCTTGATGTCTTTGAGATTAACTGCAATGTTGACACTTTATTTGCAATAAAAAGCTCTTGAATAGAGGGCGAAAGTGGTAATGTAGTGAGGTAAATAGTCAATTTCTTGGAGTTTTTATGCCACATCTTCGTTTTCGTGCTGTTGCCTTTGATACAGTAAAACAGCTATCAACTAAGTTGGTTGATGATTTACAACCATTGATGGATTGTCCTCGTGAGGATTTTACTATCGAACATATTCCAGCATCATTTATTTTTGATGGCGAAGTGTCTGATGCTTATCCTTTTGTTGAAGTATTTTGGTTTGATCGGGGCCAGAATACGCAGGATCTTGTTGCTAAAGCGATTACTAATATCGTCAGAGAGGCCGTTGAAGATCCACGGCAAGATGTCGCAGTTATTTTTACAGCGCTGAAACCGTTAGCTTATTATGATAATGGTAACCACTACTAAATCCTCTTTCATGCTTACATTGATGTTGTTATTTCTAATTTTACGATGATATTAGCCCATTACTATAATGGGCTGAATTGTCGATGCAGGCTTGTATTATGGTGCGTAGAACAAAAACAAAAGTGGTTGCTGGCTTAGGTGTTGTTGCTGGTGCATTGGGGTTAGGGGCATTTAATTCTTCATTTGATGTCTCAGTGCAACCTGAAATTACTAATGAGGTCTTTGCTCCTCACTTTAGTTATCACTGTATTGAAACTGAAATTGCACCACCACTTGATAATCATGGCCAATTAACCGTCGCAGTATGGAATATTTATAAGCAGCAACGGACTAATTGGCGTTCAGCATTAGCATCATTTACTCAAAAAAGTGATTTAGTCTTATTACAAGAAGCGAGTTTAAATACTGAATTACAAACCTATTTGAATGATAGCCAATGGCAAGTCAGAATGGCGAATGCATTTCGCTTTCTTGATACACCCGCAGGGGTGATGAATTTATCGCGGGTATCGTCACGTCAGACGTGCGCTTATCTTGCGATGGAGCCGTGGTTAAGGCTACCTAAATCAGCTTTACTATCGCAATTTTCATTGTCAAATGGACAAACTCTTGCTGTGGTTAATTTGCATGGGGTTAATTTTGCTATTGGTTTAAATGAATATAAACAACAATTAGACAGTTTAAAAGCTGTTTTAGAACAGCACCAGGGGCCGATTATATTGGCGGGTGACTTTAATACTTGGCGTAAAGCGCGGATTAAAGTGGTACGAGCTTTTGCACATTCGTTAGGGTTAAAAGAAGTGCACTATCATAATGATCAGCGAGTGCGAGTACTAGGTAAGCCGTTAGATCATCTTTATTATCGTGATTTACGTCTAGTAAAGGCAGAAGCACCTAAAACAGATGCTTCTGATCATAACCCATTATTAGCGACGTTTAAGCTAGTATCACCGACGGTGCATTAGGCTGAAATAATCAATAGCGGCCATACAATAAGGGTTAATACCCACGGTAGTATGGCAATAATGATGGCTCTTGCACGATCGAGATCTGTCCATGCACTCACTGCAGCATAGGTTAAAGCAATGTACCACGGTGCTAATAAGGGCATTGTGGTTGCGATTGCTGCCCAGCGATTATTCATTGGTAATTTTAATAAGCCATTAACACTGTTTAAATCGGCCGCATTGGGCAGAATATTGTTATGGTTAAAAACAATATTAATGTAACTCGCAATGTCACCAATAAAAGATGGCAGCATAATAAAGCAACTAGCAGCCAGCCATTTACCATAGCTGTGTTGATGCTGACTGCTTTTCGTGGCTAACTTTAACCATAAAGCTAATACAAAAATGACCACTGTGCGGCCAGTTATATCGCTAAAGACCTCACCAGCAAGCAGCACTTCTCGTGTTAACCATGATTGCTGTACAGTTTCACCAATATTACCCAGTTGTGCTTGAATCGCTTGTTGCAGCCATGGCATATCAACATGATTAAAGTAGCTACCCCATAAAATAAACGAACCAAAAATAGCCATTAAGTAGGGTAAAATAGCCCACTTGGGACGTTCATAGATTGCAGCAAAGCATTCTATTGGTGAGCGAAACAAATCAATAATGGCGATGATTGGATTTTTTGATGGCGTCATGCTTTAGCCTTACTACTAATAATTAATTTTAGCTGTTGGCCTTGTTTTATATATTTACTATTAGCCAGATTATTCCATTTTTTTATCTCGGCGATAGAGACATCATACCGCTGTGCGATAACGCTTAGGCTATCACCGCGACGGACTTTGTAACTGATCGTTTTACGGCTCGCTGCGGTTTTTTTAACGCTTGCTACTGCTGATACTTTTAAGCGTTGTCCTTTTTGCAGTACCGTATTTTTGCTAAGACGGTTAAGTTGTTTCAGTTTAGTAATACTGGTTTTATGCTTACGAGCAATGCTCCATAAACTATCGCCAGACTGCACTACATAATGTTGTGTTTCGACATTAAGCGCGGCACGATGCTGACGGTTAACCAGTGAAATAGGTGAGGTTGGAATAGTCAGTAATTGTCCAATACGAATATTGGTCGTTTTAAGCTTATTGACTTTTTGAATCGTTTTAACGCTGCTGTGATAACGCTTAGCAATTAACCCTAAGCTTTCACCTGCTTTTACGCGGTGATGATGAGTTACGATGCTTGCATTGCGGTTCTGAGCTAGTTCACGCTTAAAACGTTTAACAGTATTGATTGGCAGTAATAACTGATTAAGTCCATTGGGTGCTGTTACACCACGTCGATAAGCTGGATTTAGATCTTTGAGTTCAGTTAAGCTAATACCTGCAAATTTGGCTGCAATAGTCAGATCCATTTGCACACCTGGTTTAACGATAGCTACAACGGGTTTATTGCTAATCGGTGCGATATGAAAACCATACTTTTTCGAATGCATGATGATATCAGCAACGGCGTAAAGCTTAGGGACATAGCTGCTGGTTTCGTTGGGTAAATCAAGCGCCCAATAATCAGTAGGCTTACCCGCAGCTTTGTTTTTACGGATAGCACTAAACACACGGCCTTCGCCAGTATTATAAGCAGCTAATGCTTGTTGCCAGTTACCATCAAATTTCTTATTTAAATACTCTAGTAAATTCAGTGCAGCGGTAGTGGATTTAACCACGTCGCGACGACCGTCATACCAGCTATTTTGTTTTAAGCCAAAACGGCGGCCAGTGTCGGGAATAATTTGCCATAAACCTGCAGCTGCCATACTTGAATAAGCATGAGGATCAAATGAGCTTTCAACGATCGGTAATAATGCTAGCTCTAGCGGCATGCCACGCTTTTCGACTTGCTCTGTGATGTAATATAAAAAAGGCTGGGCGCGTTGAGCAATAATTTCAAGATTACGCGGGTTCTTTAGATACCAGTTACGGTAGTACTGAACGCGTTTATTATTGGGAATTTTAGTGGTGATCTGCATTGCGATGCGATCCCATACGTCCTGCTGTTGTTGCGGCGTTAATTTTACAACTTCAGCTTGAGGCGGTTTAATAACCGGCGCTACAGGTACAACAGGTGTATTAGTTGGTTGCTCAACGACAGTATTTGATTGGTTGGTATCGACCTGTGTTGTCTCTTTTGTCGTTTGACAACCTGCAATAACAAGCACACTTGCTAAAAGAATTTTGAATTTCATGACAGTCGTTTGTAGCCAAAATGGTTGGTGATGATACTTGCCCAACCACCTTGGTTACAAGGGGAGAAACGTTAAAATTCGTCTTTCCAACGTCGAAGTGCTGCAAATGTCTCAATATCTGAGTTATCGTACGCTTTATCAGCAACCGAGCGCTTAATACTTGGCTGATCACAACGTAAAAAAGGATTAATAAGTTTCTCATTACTGAGGGTTGTTGGGAGTGTGCTTTGGCCGTTAGCACGCAGGCGGTTAACTTGATCGCGATAACGTTGTAAATGGGCATTATCTTGTTCAGCGACTAATGCAAAAGCCAGATTGCTCGCGGTGTATTCGTGAGCACAATAAACGTTAGTTTCGTCAGGCAGAGAAGCCAGTTTTTGTAATGAATTAAACATTTGTGCTGGTGTGCCTTCAAATATGCGACCACAACCGGCAGAGAATAATGTGTCACCACAAAAAAGCTTTTCGTCGCCAACATAAGCGATATGACCTAGCGTGTGTCCTGGTACGCTAAGCACCATAAAGCGTTCACCAAAGATATCGACTTGATCGCCATCTTCTACTGGGCGTGTGATGCCAGGAATAGGTTCATCATTAGGCCCAACCACTTTGGTTGCAGGGAAACGACGCTTTAACTCACTGATGCCACCGACATGGTCATGATGATGGTGAGTGATCAGGATCGCATCTAGAATTAAATTGTCTTTTTCTATTGCCTCAAGAACCGGCGTGGCATCCCCTGGATCAACAACGACACAATGATTGTCTGGGTTTTGAATTAGCCAGATGTAATTGTCCTTAAATGCGGGTATGCTTTTAACAGTTAACATGAATTTTGTCTCCAGCCTTATCAGGTGTTGAGCAGTATCTTATGAAGCCAGCGCGTACAGTAACACACATTGAAGTCCCTTATACATGGTCGAATGTGATCAATGGTGAGTGGGTAGCAGAATTATTACAAGCACGCCTTGATGAGTGGTGCCCGAAATTGTTTGGCTATCACATGTTAAAGCTTGGTGGCTTAAGTGCAGAGCTGACCAGTAGCCATTGTAATATTCAGCATCAAATTAGTGTCGATAAGTTCAGCTCTAAACGTAGTGTCGTCGCTGATGCGATGGCGTTACCTTTTATTGAAAAATCTTTTGATGCGTGTTTGTTAATGCACCAATTAGACTATGCGGCTGATCCTCACCGGTTATTACGAGAAATCGATAGAGTGATGGTTGATGATGGTTATTTAGTATTGAGTGGTAATAATCCGTTAAGCTTATTAGGCTTACGAGGATTCTTACCGTGGAATCGTCGTCAAGCACCATGGACAGGAAGGATGTACCTGCCATTTAGAATTAATGATTGGTTACGGTTACTTAATTATGAAGTGGTATACCAAGAAACGTTTGCGATAGTGCCAGCGACACGTCACCTTGCTTGCGCAGCATGGCTTGAGCATGTTCTCTCAGAGCCATTATCTGCGGTGGGGAGTTTATATTTTATTGTTGCACGTAAACGTACTTGTCCATTAAAACTGATTAAGCCGACCTGGAAATTACGTCGTCAATTAGCACCGATACGAATTAACTGTTGTACTCAAACTGAAAAAACAAGACCTAAAATTCCACCGCAGTCGTGATCCTAGATTTAGTTTGGTTGATAACTGGCATCTGGTTGGGTTGGATTTTCAGCCGCAGTTCGCGCTAAAACATCACAACGTTCATTTTCTGGATGACCAGCATGACCTTTAACCCAATGCCATTGGATTTGATGACGTTGGGTTTCTTGATCCAGTTGCTGCCATAAATCGGCATTTTTGACCGGCTTTTTATCTGCTGTTTGCCAACCTCTTTTTTTCCAATTATGAATCCACTGCGTAATTCCTTGACGCACATATTGGCTGTCAGTGGTAAGATCGACTTGGCATGGCTGTTTTAAACTAGCGAGTCCCATAATGGCGGCAAGCAGTTCCATGCGGTTATTGGTGGTCATAAAATAGCCACCACTGAGCTCTTTTTCGTGTTGTTTGTATCTTAGTACGGTGCCATAACCACCGGGACCTGGATTACCTAAACACGAACCATCGGTGAAAATCTCTACCTGCTTCATCATTGTGGGGAGTTTTGCCTTAGATAAAAACTTAAGTCTGACACATTAACTACTATGAAAGCCACTAACACGAATCAACGTATTATTGTATTTGATACAGAAACAACAGGTATGAACATGACCGGCCCTCATTATGAAGGTCATGGTATTGTCGAAATTGGTGCGGTTGAGATCATCAATCGTAAGTTAACCGGTAATACGTTCCATGTTTATATCAAACCTGATCGCACGATTGATCCTGAAGCGATTGCTGTCCACGGTATAACCGATGAATTTTTACGTGATAAGCCTGTGTATGCTGATATTCACCAAGAATTTATTGATTTTATTGATGGCGCTGAACTTGTTGCCCATAACGCATCGTTTGATACCGGTTTTATGGATTATGAATTTCATAAAATGGGCGCATCAATTGCGAAAATAGAGGATATCTGTCAAGTCACCGATACCTTAGAAATGGCAAAAAGGCTATTTCCAGGTAAACGAAATAACCTTGATATTTTATGTTCACGTTATGGCATTGATAACTCTCATCGTACCCTTCACGGCGCATTACTCGATGCTGAGATTCTAGCTGACGTTTATTTAATGATGACGGGTGGTCAAACATCATTACGTTTAAGTAGCGGTAATGATGATTCGTCAACAGCAACCACTATTCGTCGTTTAGCCACTGATCGAAAAGTATTAAAGGTTATCAATGCTACTGCCGATGAACTAACAGCACATCAAGATAGGCTTGATCTGATTGGTAAAAAGGTTGACGTTATTTGGCGTCTTTAGGGGGAGTATGTTGCGGCGATTATGGGTACTTATTTTTTATGTACCGCTCTGTGCTTGGGCACAAACAGAGACCAGATTAACTTGGCTTGATAATCGTTTTCGCGTTGATCCTGAGATCGAACAAATTACATTTATTGTGGCGCGAGAACAGCCCAGTCAATCAGTGGTATTAGTCGCACCGAATGGGCATAAATATTATGCCGATCGTCACTCTAAAGCGATGTCGTGGTACAGCGATCAGGGGATGGATATTATTTCTATTGATCATCCAATGGCTGGACCTTGGCAAGCTTTAGGGAAAGTGTCGTCCAATAATGGCATTAAAATAGTGTCTAATATTGAACTTGATGTTGATCCGTTACCAACGCAATTATACCAAACTGAAGTGTTGAAATTTAGAGCCCGCTTAACTCAAAATAAACAGCCTTTATTGTTACGTGATTTTTTAGATCGCGTGCAGCTGAAGGTGGCTTTTTATCCAGTTAACACTGATGTAGATGATGTTACTGTGAAGGAGTCAGCTTCGATAGTAGTGGGAACATTTGCTGATAACGGTCAAGGATATGACGAGATTGGTGGCGATGGCATTTTTACTGTCGCGCTTGGTGTTGATGTTGTGCCTGGAATATATCGCGTCAAAATAGCATCCACAAATGGTGTTTTTGAGCGAGCAGTTGAGCAAACAGTGTTAGTTTACCCAAGCTTAATAACAACGACCTTTATTGAAAGTCATCAGCCGCTAGTCTCTCATGTCGTTAAAGTTACAGCGAACGATGATCTAGCTGCTGTTGGCTCATTAGCAGCTTATTTAAGAGTTAAACAACCTCAACGTCAGCCGCAAATTATTCAAACCCGCGTTCAACCTCAACAATCACAATTAACTCTAAGGTGGCCTAATAATCGTCAGGTGGGTAAGGGGTGGTGGCGTGGCTGGGCTTATGTTACCGATACGCTAACTCAGCGTGAATTGGTGTTTCGATTAGCCCAACAAAATTATACTCAAGTTGCGCCCGTCACGGTGGATACTTCGTCAGTATTGGCTAAACGACAACGTGAACAGCAGTTAACAGTCGAGAAAACGGAGCTGCTTCAACAACGGTTATTATGGTTAGGGGTTGCCAATCTTATCGTTATGATCGGTGTCTTAGCATGGCTGTTGCTATGGCGACGTAAACGTGCACTAAAATCAGATTTAATTATTCCTAAATAAGCGTTATAAAACAGGGAAGCATGATGCTTCCCTGTTGATTATTAGTATGTTGGATAAGTTAAGCCGCGCTATTTATTTGTGATGTTGCTTGGCGTGGATTAGCTGCTAAATGTTGTGGGTCAAAGTCATCAACATTAATGGTATATAACCGTCCAGCTTCTGCTCGATGAAGTAATTCAGCTTCCTCGGCGGTGATAACCCCCAGCTCTAATCCTATTGCCGCTACTTTACCTAATTGCATGAAGGGTAATTGTGTATTCGCTGCTTGGCAGACACGATCATAAATAGGCTCGGCGGCGAGAATATCACGTAGCGCGACTTCCATCATACCGACGGTATTATTCGCTGTTGGTTCTAAAAATAAGCCACGACCAATGCGATCTCGTGTTGCTGATGGCGTTTGAATTAAACCTGCAAGTTGATGATCAAGCTCATCGGCGGGTTTTCGACGCCGCAAACCCGTTGGTAATATCAGTAGTCGTAATCCGTAAGCAATCGCTTTATTGGGAAAATTAACTAAAAACTCATCAATAGCGACTTCAGCTTGATAAAGGGTATCTTGAAGTCCCCAATGGATAAGGGCGATATCTTGCTGTTGCTGACCATCATCGGTATAACGTTTTAAGGTCGCTGAGGCTAAATATAATTGACTTAGTACGTCACCGAGTCGCGCAGATAAACGTTCTTTACGTTTAAGTGAACCGCCAAGAGTAGCCATTGAAATATCAGCTAATAAAGCTAGATTAGCACTGTAGCGGTTCATTTGCTGATAGTAGCGTTGAGTCTCATCTTTATATGGCGCGAATGAGCCACGGCCATCAGTGAGACCTAACCATAAACTACGGCTCATATTGCTGATCACAAAGCCGATATGACTAAACAAAGCGCGATCAAATTGATCAACCGCATGGTGGGGATCATCACTATAAGCGGCATTAATTTCATCAAGAACATAAGGGTGACAGCGAATAGCACCTTGGCCAAAGATAATCATTGATCGCGTGAGAATATTTGCACCTTCAACGGTGACCGCGATAGGTGCGCCTTGATAACCTCGAGCAAGAAAATTACGTGGTCCCATACAAATACCTTTACCGCCAGCGATATCCATCGCATCAATGATGCCGCGTTGGCTGCGATGGGTGCAGTGGTATTTTACAATCGCTGAGATAACCGCGGGTTTTTGGCCTAAATCAATGCCAGTAACGGTCATCGTCGCTGCGGCATCAAGGACATATGCATTACCGACAATGCGTGCTAGTGGCTCTTCAATACCCTCCATTTTACCTATCGGTAACTTAAACTGACGTCGAATACGAGCATAAGCACCGGTTGCCATTGCTGCGTTTTTTAAGCCGCCAGTTGCGTTAGAGGGCAGGGTGATTCCACGTCCAACCGAGAGACACTCAACCAGCATGCGCCAGCCTTGACCAGCCATTGCTTGACCGCCAATGATAAAATCGATAGGAACAAATATTTTTTCACCACGAGTCGGGCCATTTTGAAAGGGAATATTGAGTGGAAAGTGACGTCGACCAATCTCGACCCCATCAACATCGGTTGGAATTAAGGCGCAAGTGATACCAAGATCCTGCTTATCACCAAGTAAGTGGTCGGGGTCGAAAAGCTTAAATGCTAATCCTAATACGGTAGCGACTGGCGCTAAAGTGATATAGCGTTTATTCCAAGTGAGCTCCATACCGAGCACTTCTTTGCCTTGCCATAAGCCTTGTTTAACGATACCAAAATCAGGGATTGAACCAGCATCGGATCCTGCTTCAGGGCTGGTAAGCGCAAAACAAGGGATCTCTGTGCCTGCGGCTAAACGGGGTAAATAATAATTTTTTTGATCTTCGGTACCATAGTGTTGCAGTAATTCACCGGGACCTAATGAATTTGGTACACCGACAGTTGATGACAATACCGCAGAAACGCCAGTGAGTTTTTGTAACACTAATGATTGCGCATAAGCTGAAAACTCTAAGCCGCCATATTGTTTTTTGATGATCATCGCAAAGAATTTATGCTGCTTGAGTTGCTGCCATACCTCTGGGGGCAAATCAGCAAGATCGTGGGTGACTTGAAAGTCATTTACCATGCGGCAAACATCATTGACGGGACCGTCTAAAAAAGCTTGCTCGGCTGCAGTGAGCGTTGGAGGCTGAATAGCATGTAATTTGTTCCAATCGGGTTTGCCACTAAAAAGATCTGCTTCCCACCATACCGTACCGGCATCAATGGCTTCTTGCTCTGTTTGAGACATTTTGGGCATGACTTTTTTGAAACTATTGAGCGCATATGTAGTGAGTATTTTTTTGCGTAACGGGGCAATATTTACCACTAATGCAATGATCGTAAACAGAAGCCAACCCACGATGCCGATAATATCGAACAGAGTACCGATGACCAATAGTGCTGCAATCATCGCTGTAAAAATAGGACGTGATACACGGTGATAAGCGAGGATGACAACCATACAGATAAAGCTGATTAAGTATATAAATGTAGGCATAGCGATTCTCCGTAATCTTATAGCAGCATTGTAAACAACAGTAAAAATTTCATTGCAGTGTCGACTGAAAATTTTAGAGACAACATTGTGCTACGGTTATGTAGAGTATGGCTCATAAAAAGGTAAGAGGTCTAACCACTACCTTTATTTATTGTAAGTTAATTATTAAATTAATGTAAAATATTTTATTGTGAATGTGTGGTGTAGATGTATTACACGATAGGGTTGGTAGATTTTGCTGACAATGTTTGAGTGGAATATTTACATTACTGCTCCAATTTTGTCATTAGAGTAAATTTTAGTGGTTAATTCCGACATAGCATTACATCAATAGTCGACACTGGAAGTTATTTGTCTGTAAACTGCGAGTAATGATGTATTGCAGTATCAAGTGAACAGCTTGTTCACTTGATTTGTATTTAATGGTAAACAGTGAGAGAGCAGCTTATGTATAAAGATCTGATCCGCAGCGAATTAACTGATGCCGCTGATGTCCTTAACCGTTTTTTAAGTGATGATAAAAATTTGGCTGATATTGAAGCAGCAGCTAAATTATTAGCAGATTCATTTAAACAAGGTGGGAAAGTATTATCATGTGGTAATGGTGGTTCTCATTGTGATGCTATGCATTTTGCCGAAGAACTAACTGGCCGCTATCGTGATGATCGTCCTGGTTACCCAGGAATTGCTATTTCAGATCCAAGTCACCTATCTTGTGTGAGTAATGATTTTGGCTATGAATATGTATTTTCACGTTATTTAGAAGCTGTGGGCGCGAAAGGTGATGTGTTGTTTGGGCTTTCAACGTCAGGCAACTCAGCGAATATTCTGAAGGCTATTGAAGCTGCGCAAGCGAAAGGAATGAAAACCATTGCCTTAACTGGTAAAGATGGCGGCAAAATGGCAGGTTTAGCCGATGTGGAAATTCGAGTACCACATTTTGGTTATGCGGATCGCATTCAGGAAATACATATTAAAATCATTCATATTTTAATTATGTTAGTTGAAAAAGAAATGGAAAAATAATCGTATATATTGTTACTCATTAAGAAAGTAATAATAGCGATTATTAATGTTTAAATGAGCATGACTCAGCGTAAAGAGCAGAAATAAAAATGTGTGAATTATTAGGCATGAGTGCCAATGTGCCAACAGATATTTGTTTTAGCTTTACTGGCTTAATGCAACGTGGGGGGAATACTGGCCCTCACCGTGATGGCTGGGGAATTACTTTTTATGAAGGTAAAGGCTTTAGAACTTTTAAAGATCCTAACCCGAGTTGCCAATCACGTATTGCTGAGTTGGTGCAACAATATCCAATTAAAAGTCGTGCTGTAGTGAGTCATATTCGTCAGGCTAATCGTGGTGGAGTGAGTTTAGAAAATACTCATCCCTTTACACGTGAGCTATGGGGTAATTATTGGACTTTTGCGCATAATGGTCAATTGACAGGCTATGAGCAATTAGCAACAGGACGTAATCAAGCTGTTGGTGATACTGACAGTGAGACAGCATTTTGTTGGTTAATGAATCAATTAGAAATTCGTTTTCCGGTATTACCTGCTGATATGACGCCTGTGTTTGATTACTTTGCTGAGTGTTGTAATACATTGCGTCAATTAGGTGTATATAACATGCTACTGAGCAATGGTGAGTATGTGTTAACTTATTGCACTAATAACTTACATTGGATCACTCGTCGCGCGCCATTTGGTAAAGCATCATTAATCGATGAAGATGTCACCATTGATTTTCAACGTGAAACAACGGCGAATGATATTGTCACTGTGATTGCAACTCAGCCGTTAACGAACGATGAAAATTGGCAGAAGATGGCAACAGGTGAATTTCGCGTGTTCCATTTTGGTGAGACAGTTTATGATGCTATCTCAACCGATGTTAGTACTTGCTAACGATAAGCAGCACTATTTATAGTAGATAATAAAAAGGCGATCTTAATCAGATCGCCTTTTTTATATCATTAGATTAAGCATTTATTGTGCAGCATAGCCTTGTGGTGGCAGTTTGTTGCCATCGAGTACGGCATAACCATTTTGCATTGATAGCCGCTGGCTTAGTAGCCACTGTGTGACTAATGGATAGATATTATGTTCTTGTTGTTGAACACGTTCTATCACGTCGTCGACACTATCTTCTGTAAAAATAGGAACTTTCGCTTGCAAAATAACCGGCCCACCATCAAGTTGCTCGGTAACGAAATGGACACTGGTGCCATGTTCTTTATCACCCGCATCGATGGCGCGTTGGTGAGTATTTAATCCCGAATATTTAGGCAGTAAGGAAGGATGGATATTAAGCATTCTTCCTTGATAATGATGGACAAAATTCGCCGATAAGATCCGCATAAAACCAGCAAGGATAATCACATCAGGCTGATAAGCATCTATCTTTTCCATCAGTGCTTGATCGTAATCTTGACGATTAGCGTAATCCGTTGCAGCCACACAAAGATTATCTATATTGGCACGTTGAGCACGTTTAAGACCATAAGCATCGGCTTTATTTGAGATCACAGCAGCAACTTGGCTATTGTTGATAATGCCGTTACTACAGCCATCAATAATTGCTTGTAAGTTACTGCCATTTCCTGAGATTAAGACAACGATATTATGCATGGACTTACTTAATCTCTACTTGCTCTTCGCCTACTGCTGCTGTTGCAATTTCACCGAGCAGCCATGCGTTTTCGCCTTCTGCTTGTAAAATTTCAATCGCAAGTGCTGCTTGAGCTTGTGGAAGTGCAATCACTAATCCAACACCACAGTTGAATGTACGGTACATTTCGTAAGTATCGACATTACCTGCTTGTTGTAGCCAGTTAAAAATTGCCGGCCATTGCCAGCTGTTACCATCAACAACTGCTTTGGTACCTTGAGGTAATACACGTGGGATATTTTCCCAGAAACCACCACCAGTAATATGAGAGATCGCGTGAACATCACAGCTTTCAATCATTTTCAGGGCTGATTTTACATAAATTTTAGTTGGGGTTAATAAGTGCTCAGATAGTTTTTTACCATCAAGGTCTTGATCAAGATCGGCTTGAGAAACCTCTAGAATTTTACGTACTAATGAGTAGCCGTTTGAGTGTGGACCACTTGAACCTACAGCGATAAGTGCATCGCCAGCGGTTACTTTTGAACCATCAATGATATCCGCTTTTTCAACGACACCAACACAGAAACCGGCAACGTCGTAATCTTCACCATGATACATGCCTGGCATTTCAGCAGTTTCACCACCAATTAATGCACAGCCAGATTGAATACACCCTTCACCAATACCAGCAACAACACTTGCTGCAGTATCAATATCAAGTTTACCTGTTGCGTAATAATCTAGGAAAAATAAAGGTTCAGCACCTTGTACAATCAGATCGTTAACACACATTGCAACCAAATCAATACCAATAGTATCGTGTTGTTTCAGATCCATCGCTAGGCGAAGTTTGGTGCCAACACCATCAGTACCAGAGACTAAAACTGGCTCTTTGTATTTGGTAGGAAGTGCGCATAAAGCACCAAAACCACCAATGCCACCCATAACTTCAGGGCGGTGAGTGCGCTTAACCACGCCTTTAATACGGTCAACTAATGCATTACCAGCATCAATATCAACACCAGCATCTTTGTAACTAAGAGAAGAGTTTTTGTTGCTCACAGATGATCCCTCAAACGTATTAAAGTAAAAAACCAGCGTATGATAACAGCAGTCATTACATTAGAGCAAACGTTTGCGTTAATTTGTTGCGCGATTAAATTTCAGTCAATTAAACATTTGATACTATCGGCAATCGATTGGCATGGTATATAATAATGCGATTTTTTATTTTTTATAATTTAGTTCCCAGGAGTCAAGATGAAAGTCGTTGAGGTGAAACACCCACTGGTTAAACATAAGATCGGTCTTATGCGTGAAGGTGATATCAGCACTAAGCGTTTTCGTGAATTGGCAACCGAAGTTGGTAGCCTATTAACGTATGAAGCGACTTCAGACTTCGAAACAGAAAAAGTGATGATCGAAGGCTGGAATGGTCCAGTTGAGATTGATCAGCTAAAGGGTAAAAAAGTGACGGTAGTACCTATTCTTCGTGCTGGTTTAGGCATGATGGATGGTGTATTAGAGCATATGCCAAGTGCACGTATTAGTGTTGTTGGTATCTACCGTGATGAAGAAACGTTAGAGCCAGTACCATACTTTAATAAATTAGCGTCACATATCGATGAGCGTATTGCATTGGTTGTTGATCCTATGTTAGCAACTGGCGGTTCAATGATCGCAACGCTTGATTTATTAAAAGAGCATGGTTGTACACAATTTAAAGTGTTGGTACTTGTTGCAGCCCCTGAAGGTATTGCAGCATTAGAAAAAGCCCATCCTGATGTAGAGCTATACACAGCAGCTATTGACGAGAAGCTAAACGACAAGGGCTATATTGTTCCTGGTCTTGGTGATGCGGGCGATAAGATTTTCGGTACTAAATAATTATTCTATTGTTTATCACTGATATAAAAAACCGGACTAAGTGAGTCCGGTTTTTTTTAACTATTGATTGTGATTGGCAATGAATTGTCGTGATAATTACAAATGCTCTGTATCTTCAATTTGAGCATTATCAACCACATTGTTTTCACCTAAATCTTGCGGCAGAATAAGATTTAGTAAGATCGCAACAATGCCACATAAACTGATACCTTGTAAGCTAAACTCACCAATACCAAATGCCATACCACCAATACCAAACACCAAGGTTACTGCAACGATCACTAGATTGCGGGCTTTATGTAAATCAACTTGATTTTTGATAAGCGTATTTAAGCCAACAGTAGCAATCGAACCAAATAATAAAATCATAATGCCGCCCATCACAGGTACGGGAATGGTTTGTAATACTGCGCCAAGTTTACCCACAAAAGCCAATACGATAGCGGTAACGGCTGCCCAAGTCATGATCACCGGATTAAATGCTTTGGTTAGCATTACCGCTCCAGTTACTTCTGAGTAAGTCGTATTCGGTGGTGCGCCAATAAGTGATGCTGCCATGGTGGCAATGCCATCGCCTGCCATGGTGCGGTGTAGTCCTGGCTTTTTAAGGTAATCTTTACCTGTCACATTTGAAATCGCTAAAATATCGCCAACATGTTCGACCGCTGGCGCAATCGCAACCGGGATCATAAATAACACCGCATTGATATTGAACTCGGGTAGAGTAAAGTTTGGTACTGCAAGCCAGCTTGCTTGGATGACAGGTGTAAAATCAATAACCCCAAAACCAAGGCTAGTAATGTAGCCAGCACTAATGCCACCGACGATTGGGATTAATTTCAAAATGCCTTTCGCGAACACACTTAAAATAATGGTTACGCTAAGAGAAACAGCAGAGATCCATAACGCGGTATCGTGAGCAATCAATTGAACATCGCCACCACCAGTTTTACCGACCGCCATATTAACTGCGGCAGGCGCTAGCCCTAAACCGATAACCATGATCACTGGGCCAACGACAACTGGCGGCAAGAGACGATGAATAAAACCAACCCCACGTACTTTAATAATGCCACCCATGATCACATAGACCACACCCGCCATCATTAGGCCACCCATGGTGCTAGCAACCCCCCATGTTTGAATGCCATACATCATTGGAGCAATAAAAGCGAAAGATGAGGCAAGAAAAATAGGAACAGAACGTTTAGTTACGACCTGAAATAAAAGAGTGCCAGCACCTGCGCCAAATAAAGCAACATTGGGATCTAAACCGGTGAGTAATGGCACCAGCACCAATGCACCAAAGGCGACAAATAGCATTTGCGCACCTTGAAGAACCTGCATCATGATATGTATTCCTAAGTAAAAAAATCGCGCAATCCTAGCATGTAAGCAAACGGTAGCCTATATGAATAAAAGTTAAAATATACTTATGATCGTTTAAATTTAGAACGAGTGGCGCTTTATTTGCATGACAATAGTCATCTCGCAGTCAAAAATGTGAGTGATAAAATTATATTGTCGAAATTGTCGAATGAAATTTACAAACTGTGCGCTATGATACGGCACCAATGATAAAACCTGTTGTCTGTCTTACTAGGTCTATTTTTTGAATTAACCATGAGTCTTACTATGTTGCGATTTGCATTATTATTTTTAGCGGTATTGGCATTGCCAGTACGCGCTGCGACGGTAAATGATCTTTATCAAACCCAGGTTGCTTTGATTGGAAGCGATCAACAAGCTGATCAAGCCGCGCGCGAGCAAGGGCTGGCGAATGTGTTGGTCAAAATATCAGGCAATACTGATATTCTTAACAACCCAGCAATTAAAGCGGCAATTACGAACAGTGGTCGTTATATAAGCCAATTTGGTTACAGCCAAGTTGATGGCCAACGTGCACTTGATCTAAGCTTTGATAAAAATCAGATCAAGCAATTATTGATGCAGTCAAAAGCCAGTATTTGGAAAGATCAACGTCCTAATATTTTAGTGTGGATGGTTGATAGTGATGACCAGCAACGTAATATTTTGTGGGATCAATCAACTAACGCATTAGTTAATGATACTAAACAAGCAGCAGATAGCCGTGGGTTGCCATTAACATTTCCGGTTGGTGATATAACAGATGCAACGGCAGTTAATGTGTCAGATCTGTGGGGTAACTTTATTGATCCAATCGCCGCGGCCAGTCATCGTTATCATGCCAATGGCTTGTTATTGGTTAAAGCACAGCAACAACCGGATGGTACGGTAAGCCTAAATTGGCAATTTTATCCCCAGCAACCAAGTAAAATTGCAACAGCAGACACGCAACCTATAGCGGGTACTGCATCTGGTACATTGGCACAAACATCGACGCAGATGATCAATAAAGTCACGGATTATTTAGCCAATAAATATGCCGTGGTATTAGGTGGTGTTGCTGGTGGTAAGGTTAATATTGAAGTTGATAATATTCAATCGACAGAAGACTTTTTTGCCCTAGAGAAAATGCTGAATAACTTAACCACCGTGGGCAGTGCTAATGCGATGCGAATTAAAGGTAATAGTGTTATTTTTCAATTGAATCTTCAAGGTTCAGAGCAGGCATTCCGTCAAGAGATCAGCCATGACAACCAAGTGAGTCAGGCTCAATCAGGGGTAGCTTTTGCGGCTGATTCGGTACCAACGCCAGCAGTGGCACCGACAAGTGCGACAACGACAGCATCAGCGGTTCCTGCAACAACATCATCAGTGACACCATTAACAGTATCGCCACAAAATGTTTATGATTGGAATAGTTAATTTCATTCTAATCTAAACTGAATAGATAGCGCTGATAAGTGAAAAAAGGCTTGAGTACTTATGTACACAGGCCTTTTTTATAGCGATGAAAATGAGTAAAGATTAGCCGTTATAACGGGCATGCTCTTCACGTTCAAGCTGTGATAAGCGTTTCAATTTAATTCCCAATTCTTTGGCGCGTAAACGGGAAAAGAGAATATTACTGATAAAGCAAAATGTTACCAGTATAAGCTCTATTGCTGCGAGGCTGCGTTCACCCTCGTTAATCGTTATAAGGGTTGCGGCATGGATAAAATAAAACATTAAAATAAAGTTTGCCCATGCATGGGTATAAGGTTTAGCGGCGACCATACCGGCAAGGGGCAATAATAGTGGTGCTATCCATACCAGAGCAATAACAGCGGCAGAGAAGTGTAAGTGGGGAGACAGTAATAATTGCCATGCGCCAACAAAAACAATTAAACCGCAATGACACAATAGTGCAGATTGACGTGCAAAATAGGTTAAAGGTTGCATTTTGGGCATGAAATGATCCTTTTTTAGCCACTTAATTTACATGCAATCGTTGCTAAACGTCGGCCGATAGCTTGAGCAAGTGCTATTTCATCAGCGTGGAGCTGTTTGTTAGTGCCATGATTAACATGTGATGCGCCATAAGGTGTTCCACCGTGGCTGGTGGTGTGTAATAAGGGCTCAGAATAGGGGATCCCTACCACCAACATACCATGATGCAACAGAGGTAACATCATTGATTGTAGCGTAGTTTCTTGGCCGCCGTGCAGCGATGACGATGATGTAAATACGCAAGCTGGCTTACCAATCAAGCTTCCCGATAGCCATTCACTGCTGGTCGTGTCTAAAAAATGTTTTAGTGGCGCTGCCATATTGCCAAACCGAACCGGACTTCCCATTGCTATGGCAGCACATTGGCTAAGATCGTGATGACTAACAATGGGATCAGTTGTTTGGTTTGTCGGAGCACTTGGGGTTGTTGTTGGCATTGTTGATATGTCGGCAACGGTTCTTAGTACTGCTTCACAGCTATCGATTTGTTCAATGCCACGGCCTATATGGCGTGCTAATTGACGAGTATTACCATGAAGGCTGTAATAAAGTACTAAGATTTTAATCATTATAAAATATCCAACACGTGCTCAGGTGGACGACCCATGGCTGCTTTATCATTATTAACCACAATGGGACGTTCAAGTAATTTAGGGTGCGATACCATTGCTTCAAATAATGCCAGATCAGTTAAGCTTGGATCGCTCAGTTGCAACTCTTGGTATTGTTGTTCCTTAGTGCGCATCATTTCACGTACCGTGTTATAGCCTAATTGGCGGTACAGCTGTTGTAGCTGAACAACTGTTAGTGGTGTATCTAAGTATTTAATTATAGTTGGATTAATTCCTCGTTCAGTGAGTAATGCGAGTGTTTCACGGCTTTTTGAACAACGAGGGTTGTGGTAAATAGAAACTGTCATCATGAGTCCTTGTTAAATTTGTGATAATTAAAAAGAAGAACGTAAGGCTTCAAATTGCATTTGCTGAATTCGTAATTGATCTAACCGTGCATCATAGCGAGCTTGATCGAGCGAACCTAATGGTGCTTGTTGAGCTGCTTGCGTATAGTTACTAATTGCAAGTTTCCATTGAGCACGTAATGCGGCCAATTCCCCCATCGCGGCAAGCTCGCCCGCACGTTGGTTTTGTTTGGCATAATTTTGCGCTAATAACGCCCAACCATTGGTATCATTTGCATGCTGATAGGTATAGCGAGTAAGTATATTGAGACTGTGTTTATAGCGTTTAGCTTCTAACAAGACATTGGCTAAATTAAGTTGTAACACAGTGCTTTCTGGTTGATATTGCAACGCTTTTTCTAAACGTGTAATCGCTTTATCATAATGCTTTTGATACAAATCGATATCAGTCATGGCATCGATATAAAATAAATTATTGGGCTCTGCCGTGAGTAATGGCATCAAAAATTGTTGCGCTTTGGCATATTGGCCGTTATCAAGATACACCAATCCCTTACCATAATTGAGTTCTTTGCGTCGGTTTACCGGTGCTTTTTTGAGCTCAGTGTTAAACCAGTTAAGTGCTGATGTTTGACTAAAACCTAGATTACGCGCCACGATCCGCGATTTTGCTAATAAGTAACGTTCTGACGGTGGCAATCTTACGGTTGAATAATTATTGGCTCGCATACGACTGTCGGTGATCCGCGATTCCGGCAGTGGATGGCTAAGTAGCATGGGTGGCAGGGTAGTGGTATAGCGATATTTATCAGCCAAACGTCCAAAAAAGTGGGGCATTGCTTGAGGGTTAAATCCGGCTTTAGCTAGCGTGGCAATACCAATTCGATCGGCTTCTTTTTCATTACTACGGGTGTGATTAAGCATTCCTTGCATCGATACTGCTGTGGTGGTGTGTAATGCTGCCATACCTGCTTCTGGTGCTGCGACGACTAATAATAGTGACCCAATCAAGGCTGCCATCGTGGCGGGATTTTTTTTGGCTTGATCTTCTAAAGTTCGTGCAAGGTGTCGTTGTGTGACGTGGGCAATTTCATGGGCAAGCACAGAGGCTAATTCACTTTCTGTTTTAGCATGTAAAAAGAGCCCTGAATGGACGCCAATATTACCACCAAATAAGGCAAAGGCATTAATGTCATAATTTTGGATCAAGAAAAAGTTAAACGGCGTTTTTACACCATCTGCATTAGCCACTAATTTATGACCAAGATCTTGAATATATTCAGATAAAACGGGATCGTTAATAATAGGACGACTGGCACGCATCATACGCATGTACATATCGCCGTATTGGATTTCTTTATCAATCGTTAGTGTCGATGCCGCAGTGGTACCAATATCAGGCAGTAATATAGCATTACTAGCAACGGCTGATAAACTTGTAGTGAGCAAGGCTGCCAGTAAAATTGATCTTGGCGCTTTAGCTAATTGGAACATATTAATAATACAACCACCATGTCGATTAATATAGGATAACGGATAATTATCGATAACCTGTTGCGTTGTTATGACAGCGAATTTTAACTTAGGTTCGCTATCGTGATATTCGTTTGTGGTTATCTCGCTTATTCCTTGCGGTTAAGGGTACAATACGACAATGGATAATCACTGTCACTCTATTGGAATGGAAATCCTCACTCTTGATCTTATGGCCTACCGTTGCCCGTTAGCATTATTGATGGTGAAGCGCAGCTGCAGAGACTTATCGCTAACTCAAAAACTGGTGATTAAAGTTTCACAACCCAGTGCAAAAACGGATATTTTTCGTTATTTACAAAATAATGGATTTACTATTGATATACAGGCTGAAGCGGTTGATCAGTTGGTGATTATTGTGAAAAAAGGACAGTAACGCATGTTGGATATGTTAAAAAGTTGGTATCAACGCCGATTCTCTGATCCTCATGCTGTGAGTTTAATGATCATTCTAGCGGGGGCATTTTTAACCTTATATTTCTTTGGAGGGTTAATTACACCGTTATTAGTCGCAATCGTTTTGGCTTATTTACTTGAATCGCCAGTGGCACGTTTGGCTCAGTTGGGGCTGCCGCGCACACTTGCTGTGGCGATTGTATTAATTGTTTTTGCAGGGTTAATGATCTTAGCGTTATTAGGATTAGTGCCGACTATTTGGCATCAAATTACTAATTTAAGTGCTGATGTGCCGAAAATGTTTAATGATTTGCAGCTTTACGTTTCCAGTTTGCCTGAACGTTATCCTGATTTTGTTCAGGCCCATCAAGTGACTGTCTTTACCGATACTTTGCGTGAAAAAGTATTAGCGTTAGGTGGCAGTGTTGTTAAAGGCTCATTATCATCATTAGTCAGTTTAGCGACATTAGGGGTGTATTTGATCCTAGTACCGTTATTGATTTTCTTTTTGCTTAAAGATAAAGACACTATTTTGCGGTCATTCATTGGGGTGTTACCTAAAAATCGACGTTTAGCCACTAAGGTTAGTGCCGAAATGAACCAGCAAATCTCTAATTATATTCGCGGTAAAGTGATTGAAATATTCATTGTCGGTATTGCGAGTTATATCGTCTTTGCGGTTATGGGGCTTCAATATGCGGTACTGTTGGGGGTACTGGTTGGTTTATCGGTATTAATACCTTATATCGGTGCCGCCGCAGTTACTGTGCCTGTTGCAATGGTTGCTTTATTTCAATGGGGCTGGACACCTGATTTTTGGTGGCTATTAGTCGCTTACGGTATTGTGCAAATTTTAGATGGTAATGTATTAGTACCGATACTGTTTTCTGAAGCGGTTAACCTACACCCAGTAGCAATTATTGTTGCAGTTCTAGTGTTCGGTGGGTTGTGGGGATTCTGGGGGGTATTTTTTGCGATTCCATTAGCTACCCTCGTCAAAGCAGTATGGGGAGCATTAGTGATGAAAGACACTGTGCCGCCAGTGAATTACTGATCTTTACCATAGAATAATAGCTAAACAAAAAGGCCGTTAATGGCCTTTTTCGCTGTTGTGGTTTGAAAGGGGTTATTGGTTGAGATAATCCAATACCACTTGGTGGTGATCTTTGGTTTTAAATTTATTAAACACGTGCTCAATGTTGCCATGCTCATCAATTAGAAAACTGATGCGGTGTAGACCATCATAAATTTTCCCCATGAACTTTTTCTCGCCCCACACGCCAAATTGATCAGCAACAGCATGATCTTCATCAGATAATAACGTGAAATTAAGGTTATCGCGCTCAATAAATTTAGGCAGACGCTTAACAGGATCAATACTGATACCTAATACAACCACGTTATGTGCATCTAGTTCTGCTTTACTGTCGCGTAAACCACAAGCTTGCACCGTACAACCGGGTGTCATTGCTTTAGGGTAGAAATAAGCCAGTACTTTTTTACCTTTGAAGTCAGTTAAACTGACGGGTTGGTCATCTTGATTAAGCAAAGTAAAAGTCGGGGCGAGCATTCCTGCTGTTAGGGTATTCATGCAGCTGTCCTTTTAATAAGTTTAAGATAATAACATGTGCTGTTATGACGAACTTTGTGGAATAGGTTCTTAATGGTGGCCAATAAAATTAACCGTACCATAAGCATTTAATTGCTTACAAAGTGCATCGTATTCTTCTTGTAGACTGACTAAATTACAATCTTCGGGTAAATTGGTACTGATTTGCAGCACTAATTGATTATCGATATCAGCATGGCCACTTTCAATGGTATTGGCACTTAAGGTTGAGATGTCAATTGTTCGGCTGGCCATAAAATGGGTGAAATGTTTAATCAGCCCCGGGCTATCTTTGGCTTCAATGTGAAAATCAGCCGTATATGGAAAGAAACGGGCAATATGTTTATTGGTGCGTTTCATCACCGTGATTAAATCATGCTCTTGGCCTTTAAGAGGCAATGTCGATTCAATTCTAGAGATGGCATTGCTATTACCAGAAAGTAGCATAATCAAGGTAAATTCAGAGCCAAAAAGAGCAATTCGACTATCAATGATATTACAGCCACTGTGCGCGACAAGATGGGTGATCTCATCGGTGATACCAGGGCGATCAGTACCTACTGCTGTTATTACGAGATAATGTTCCATATTTAGCGCCATTTTTCGTGATCATTATTAGCATGTTAGCACAGAGTGATTATTCAAAAGAGCGCAAATTAGGATCAATAATCACAAAGTTTTTTATTATAATTGTATGGTTAGCAATAGTAATCGCTGAAAAAGATTTGTTTTTGGTGTTAGAAACGTTAAACATTAACAATAACGTTAAAATGAATACGATAAAGCGCGCCAGTTAACGGTTTTCAGTCACCCTTTGCTTGAGTTTATAGTCATGCAAAAGTACCATGACTTATAACTAGCTATATACCGTAACCATTCCTATTGATTGGTTGTTAATGTTGTTAGCTTTGAATCGTTACGCTATATAACAAAGGGAGACGAATATGTTTTCAGGAAGCATGGTTGCATTATTGACACCATTTGATTCTTCAGGTGAAGTTGATTACATCGGCTTACAGAAGCTAGTTGATTACCATATTGACGCGGGCACCAAAGCGATTATTTCGGTTGGAACAACGGGAGAGTCGACAACATTAACCGTTGATGAGCAAGTTAAAGTTGTTTTAAAAACCTTAGAGTATGTTGATGGACGCGTGCCTGTTATCGCTGGTACTGGTGCTAATGCAACCCATGAAGCAGTAACGATTACTAAACTGTTTTCTGGGACAGGTATTGCGGGCTGCCTAAGTGTGACACCGTACTATAATAAACCGACACAAGAAGGTTTATATCAGCATTATAAAGCCATTGCCGCTGCGACCGATATTCCACAAATATTATACAATGTACCAGGTCGAACTGCGGTTGATTTACTGCCTGAAACCGTGGCGCGATTAGCGAAACTTGACAATATTATTGGCATTAAAGATGCGACGGGTGATATTACGCGCGTTAAAAAAACACGGGAACTTTGTGGCGCAGATTTTATCCAACTAAGTGGTGATGATGCGACAGCTGTTGATTTTGTTGCAGAAGGTGGTCATGGGGTTATTTCTGTTACCGCAAATATTGCCGCAGCAGAGATGGCAACAATGTTTGATTTAGCTTTAGATGGTAATATTGAAGCAGCCCAAGAAATAAACCAACGCTTGATGCCATTACATACCAAACTATTTGTTGAAGCGAATCCAATTCCCGTGAAATGGGCCGCTCATCAGATGGGATTAATTGAACACGATAACTTACGACTTCCGCTTACTGTTTTAAGCGAATCACAGCAGCCTATTGTTAAACAAGCACTTATTGACGCTAACGTATTGTAATACAATGTCATTAATTGAGTGGTTGTAACAATCAAGGAGCGCAGGAGCATAAATGAATTATAAATACCGGCTAGCATTAGCCGCTGTCGTAGTGACAAGCATTACAGCATGTTCTAGTGGTGCAGATAGTCGCCGCCAGGCAGCGCAAGATTTTAATTATCTTGATACGCCAGCACTTGAAAGTTGGACGTTGCCAGCAGGTGCTCAACCTTTTAGTAATACTAATTACACTATCCCACAACGTGTTTACAAGGGAGAAGTTGGTACTAAGGTTGATATTCGTCCACCGTTGCAGGTACTAGAGTTGATCCCTGGTGTCACTTCAGCGATTGATGGTCAAGGCGTAACCTTGTTTATGCCGTCATCAAATGAGTTAATGAAGATCTGGCGTGTGACTCAGCAGCTGATTGCTGATAATAAAGTCGGTATTGTAAAACAAAGTGCTGATCGTATTGATACGGATTGGGTTTCTTGGACTAATGAAGACGAAGATACCAAGATCAGTAGCCGTTATACTATTGAAAAATCACCGAACATCAACAGCTACCGTATTACGTTAACTGATTGGCGTGAAGACGGTAAAGTTAAGCCTGTTAGTGCAGATGATAAGCGTCGCTATAGCATTTTAATGACCAATTTAGTGATGGCGAAATACGATAATATGGTGCGTGAGCAAGCACGTATTGCAGCCGCTGAGCAATTGAAAAACGTGCCTATTATGATGGGTACTGATCGCAGCGGTTTGCCGATTATTATTGCTCGCGCCCCTTATGATGATATGTGGGAACGTTTACCAGTCATGTTACAAAAACTTGGCTTTACGGTTGAAGATCGTAATCGCTCACAAGGTTTAATTGATGTTAAATACCGTCAACCTGATGATGCATTTTGGACAAAGCTTGGCACTAAGCCAATGAACTTAACCAATGATAAGTATCGTATTTTGGTGGGTGATCTAGGTAACCGTACTTCATTAAATATTACTGATAATGATGGTAAGCCAGTAACCGAGTCAGTATTAAACTCAATTGCTCCCGTATTTGGTGCTGCTTTTGCTAAATAACTAATTTGTTATCTTGGTTATTAAAAAACCGCTTTAGTGGCTCACTAAAGCGGTTTTTTTATGGAAATTAATAGCTAATTGATTATTAATTATTTAATTTCAACACCTTGAGCTTGTAAATCTGCATGGTAAGAAGAACGTACAAACGGACCACAAGCGGCATGTGTAAAGCCAAGATCAAGTGCGACTTGTTTTAATTCGTCGAACTCTTCTGGTGGCACGTAGCGCTCAACCGGCAAATGGTGGCGACTTGGTGCTAAATATTGACCGAGCGTTAGCATGGTGACGCCGTGAGCGCGAAGGTCTTTTAATACTTGAATGATCTCTTCTTTTGTTTCACCTAACCCCATCATTACGCCTGATTTTGTCGGTACTGTTGGGTGGATTTCTTTAAACTTCTTTAACAGATCTAGCGACCATTGGTAATTAGCCCCAGGACGAGCTTTACGGTATAAACGAGGAGCTGTTTCAAGGTTATGGTTAAATACATCTGGTGCAGTATCACGGAAGATATCTAATGCACGATCCATACGACCACGGAAATCAGGCACTAAAGTTTCAATGTGAATTTGAGGGCTTTTAGCGCGAATATCATTAATGCAATCAACAAAATGCTGAGCACCACCATCACGCAAGTCATCACGATCGACAGAAGTGACAACCACATAGCGTAGCTTCATATCGGCAATAGTTTGCGCTAAATGACTTGGTTCTTCTGCGTTGGGTGGTAACGGACGACCATGAGCAACATCGCAAAATGGACAGCGGCGAGTACAAATAGCACCTAAAATCATAAAAGTAGCTGTGCCATGATTAAAACATTCAGCTAAGTTTGGACAAGAGGCTTCTTCACATACAGAGTGGAGATTGTTTTTGCGTAGCGCAGACTTAATTTCTTGAATGCGCTTACTGTCAGATGGCAGTTTTATTTTCATCCATGAAGGTTTACGTAACACCTCTTTGGGTGCTTCTTCTTGGGCAACATTACGCACCGGAATCAATGCCATTTTATCAGCATCGCGGTATTTAACGCCTTGTTCAATTTTAATTGGTTTGCTCATAGTTGATTGCTTTCCGTCATCCACTCGACGTGTGAGTAGTCGAGTAATTTTGTTAATTCTTCAATGAGTACCGGCTGAACTTCCATCAGTTCATTAGGGCCATTTAATAACGCAGTTTGCGTCATTTCCATTCCAGCGTAACCACAAGGGTTAATCCGCTCAAAGGGGGCCAAATCCATATTTATATTAAGTGCCAGACCATGAAAAGAGCAGCCGCGTCTGATCCGTAATCCTAATGAGCATATCTTGCGATTGGCGACATACACACCAGGGGCATCAGGGCGAGCATTAGATGTAATCCCAAATTGAGATAAGGTATTAATAACTGTGTTTTCGATGTGGCTGACTAAGTCACGAACACTGAGTTTTTTTCTGCGTAAATTAATCAATATATAAGCGACTTGCTGACCTGGGCCATGATAGGTTACTTGACCACCACGATCACTTTGCACCACTGGAATATCACCGGTATTGAGCAGGTGTTCTATTTTTCCAGCTTGGCCTTGAGTAAAAACCGGGTGATGCTCAACCAACCATACTTCATCGGCAGACATGTCGGTGCGGTCGTTAGTGAACTGATGCATAGCATCAAAGGTGGCTTGATAATCACAACGGCCCAGATTTCTAATAATAAGAGATGTTTGCAAATTTGTGCCTATTTATTGATATAACGCAAAGCGCCATTGAATGGCTGTGAACTGAGCTATTATACCTAAACTGTTAAAAGATGCATGATTAACCAGTTATTCACTTATTATTAATATATTTGACAATAATATTGTGGGTATATAAAAGAGTAGAAAAGGGCAGTGATGATGAAAATGAAACATAAAAAAATGGCGACTAAGAGTTAGTCGCCATTGGATGTAGTATTAAATTGTTATAGTACAACACGCACAATATCGATAGCGCCAAGTTCTTTGTATAGCGTTTCAATTTGTTCAATATTGGTTGCGTTAACAGTTACAGAAACTGCGGTATAAGTACCTTTGCTGCTTGGCTTTGTTGTTGGAACGTAATCGCCAGGGATTGTTTTTTGAATAACTTCAACAACAAGATCAGCCAATTCTGGTTTATTCTCACCCATAACTTTAAAGGCAAAGCTACAAGGGAATTCAAGTAAATCTTTAAGTTTTAGTTGCTCTTTATTTAAATCTTGCATAATAGAACTCCAAGGTTCGAGTTTTTCTGGTTTTACACCGTGGTATAGATCACAAATCACGGTAATATGCAGGCATCTTAATGCGTCAGTAGCTGGAAAACAAGGTTGTGATTATCTTGGTTATTGGAAAATGTGTATGCAGGCTTGTAAACCTAAACAAGCTGCCAGTTGGCAGCTTGTTTATTTAGGCTGGTGGATGTTATTACAACAACTTAAAACCAGCTTTGGATAAGCATTTCAACATAATCAACCAAGCGGCTAAAGAAGCTGCCTTGTTTTACTTCTGACAACGCAACTAATGGGTATTGCGCGATATCTTTATCACCTAAGCGGTAATATAACGTACCCATCACTTCACCTTTTTTAATCGGTGCTTTTAGCTCTTTAGTTAACACGAAGCTTGCTTTTAAGTCTTTCGTTTGGCTACGAGGGATGGTCACATAAGTATTTTCATTAACACCCAGATCGACTTTATCAGTATTACCCATCCAGACTTTTTCAGTCACAAAGGTTTGATCTTTTTTATACGGTGTTAACGTGGTGAAGAAGCGAAAGCCATAGGTTAATAACTTTTTACTTTCGGCAAGACGAGCGTGCTTACTTGCTGTACCCATAATCACGGAAATAAGGCGCATGTTGCCTTCTGTTGCCGTGCTCACCAAGCTGTAACCTGCATTGTCGGTATGGCCGGTTTTTAAGCCATCAACATGCATGCTTTGATCCCATAATAAACCGTTACGGTTATATTGAGTGATGCCGTTATAGGTGAATGATTTTTCATCATAGATCTTAAATTCATTTGGCAAATCATGAATTAACGCACGTGCAAGAACAGAAAGATCATAAGGTGTTGTGTATAAATTTGGGTTATCAAGGCCATGCACATTAGTAAAGTGGGTTGATTTCATGCCTAGATTTTTTGCCCAGCCATTCATTAGCTCAACAAAAGATTGTTGTGAGCCAGCAATATGCTCGGCCATGGCAACACAAGCATCATTACCTGAGTCTATAATAATACCGCGATTTAAATCAGAGACTTTAACTGTTTTACCCACTTCTAAGAACATCTTTGATGATCCAGGGAAGTTTTTAGCCCACGCATTTTTACTGATAACGACATTATCATCAGGAGAGATATTGCCATTTTTAATTTCTTGACCAATAACATAGCTGGTCATCATTTTAGTTAGACTGGCAGGCGCTAATTTTTCATTTTGGTTATGACCAGCAATGATTTTGCCTGAGTTGTAGTCAACAAGAATATAACCTTTAGCCGCAATTTGTGGAGCTTCAGGTACTACTGCTGGAGATGCAGCAACAGTAGCTGAAGCCAGCAGAGTGGCAGAGATGGCTACAGAACGGAAAAGCACAGCGGTTTTTTTCATGATATATCTAACTTTAATTAATCTGTGGCTAAAAAGTGGGCTCACTATAACAGATAACACATAGGCAATCAGTGCCTGAACGGAAGTTTCCACAGTTCTGACATTGGGAAATAAAGATTAACAGCGATGCGATAGTTATAACTAATAGCAATAAAAAGCCTATAGTTATATGATTTAAACAACAAACTATAGGCTATTGGTATGATTAAGGAATAATGATAAGGTTCAATTATCGCTTTTCAGTGATCATAAATGCTTGTGGGTAATGCTTAATTTTGACTTGCTTGAGTAATAATTCAGCATCTTTATGGTCTAAAAATGGTCCTAAGCGAACGCGGAAAATAGCTCGATCAGCGATTTTTTCAACATCAACACTGGTGCTGTAACGTTGTTTTACTTCACGCTGCATCTGATCCGCTTTGTGTTGGTTATTCACCGCTGCTAATTGAATAAAATACTGAATTGGAATCGGTGCTTTTTTTATTTCAGCTTTAGTTGATGGTTTTGGTACTGTTATTACTTCAATTTTTACTGGCGCAGTACCATAGCTGATCACGCCTAATTTAGACGCTGCAGCCATACTTAAATCAATAATGCGACCATCATGGAATGGGCCACGATCATTAACCCGTACAATCACTGATTTATGATTAAGGGTATTGGTTACACGCACGAAACTTGGTAACGGTAATGTTTTATGCGCCGCTGTCATAGCAAACATATTATACACTTCACCGTTAGCGGTTTTATGACCATGAAACTTTTCACCGTACCATGAAGCAAACCCTGTTTCAGTGTAACCCTGAGGATTTTTTATAATGTGGTAGCGTTTGCCGCGTAGGGTATAGTCTTTATTACCGCCACGGCTATAAGGTTCGTAGTGAGGGGTAATTAATTGTACTTTTGAAAAATCAGGAATCACCTTAGGTGCACGGTCATCTTTAAGAGAATAGCGCCCAGCATTGGGGTCATCGGTATTCGGTTTAACGACTTGAGCTGGCTTAGTGGTTGTATTTGGCTTAGTTTGTGGCTGTTGAGTTTGTTCAGGCGAAGAACTACACCCAGCAAGGATCAGGAAGAAAATTACAAATAGTGAACGCATTTATTAGGTCGCCTTAGACAACATTTTTCGATGAGTGTGAATAGACATCAGAATACCAAAACCAGCCATAAGAGTAACCATTGAGGTACCACCATAACTGACTAAGGGAAGTGGAACACCTACAACAGGCAATAATCCACTTACCATTCCGATATTAACAAAAATATAAACAAAGAAGCTGAGTACGATACTGCCGGCCATCATTCGCCCAAATGCAGTTTGAGCACGGCTTGCTAGTAACAATCCACGTCCAAGCACAAATAAATACATTGCTAATAAACCAATAACACCTGCTAATCCCCACTCCTCGGCAATCACCGCGAAAATGAAGTCAGTATTACGTTCAGGAACAAATTCTAATTGTGATTGCGTACCATGAAGCCAGCCTTTACCAGTGATTCCTCCTGAACCAATGGCTATCTTTGATTGAATAATATGATATCCAGCACCAAGAGGGTCTGACTCAGGATTAAATAAGGTCATTACTCTTGTGCGTTGATAGTCATGCATCAGGAAGAACCATAACACAGGAATAAAGGCACCGAGTAATACCAATGCACCAATTATCACTCGCCAGCTAATTCCTGACAGAAACAGAACAAATATCCCCGATGCGGCGATCAAAATTGATGTACCAAGGTCAGGTTGCTTAGCAATTAAGATGGTGGGAGTAAAAATCATCACTAACGCAATAAAAATATGTCGAAAAGCGGGGGGTAACGGGCGGTTACCAATAAAACGCGCCACCATTAATGGCACCGCCAGTTTTATCAGTTCTGATGGTTGAAAACGAATAAAGCCTAAATTAAGCCACCGCTGTGCACCTTTAGAAACCTCTCCAAATGAAAGCACACTCATCAGCATCACTAAGCCGATACCAAATAAATACGGTGCCCATGCTTCATAGTGACGCGGTGCGATTTGGGCTAATAACAACATTACTCCAAGCGATAATCCCATTCTTATCGCTTGGCGTTCCATCATTGGCATACTTTGGCCACTGGCACTGTACATGATCACTAATGAGAAACTCATGATAGCGAGTAAGCCTAATAACAACGGAATATCGATATGTAAGCGATCACTTAGTGTTGGCTTTTGCCCCGTTGTTGCCATGATGCTCATTAACGTACCTCTGCGGTTGCTTTTATTGGTGGCATTACCGGTGACGGTATATCGGCAGGAGATTCTATCAGCATATGATCAAATATTTGGCGTGCAATAGGTCCACCATTACTTGAACCACCACCGGCATTTTCTAGTACCATCGCGACTACAACCTGAGGTTTTTCAAATGGTGCAAAAGCGGTAAAGAGTGCATGATCACGTAAATGCTCTTCAAGCTCATCGGCATTATATTTTTGATTTTCTGCTAAACCAAATACTTGGGCAGAGCCTGACTTGCCACCTGCTTGGTAAGGGGTATCGTAAAATGCTTTACGTGCAGTACCACGACTGCCATACAATACTCGGTGCATTCCTTCACGGGCGATTTCCCACGTTTGAGGGGTTACACCTGTAATCGGTGGAAAGTTTTCAAATTCAGCCGGTGCTTCTACTTTGTTATCAATGATATTTTTAAGTAGGTGTGGGCGATGAACAACACCACTGTTGACTAACACTGAGGTTGCTTTGGCTATTTGTAATGGTGTCGCGGTCCAATACCCTTGTCCAATCCCGACAGGAATAGTATCGCCTTGATACCAAGGGCGCTTATGGCGTGTTTGTTTCCACTCACGGGTTGGCATATTGGCTTTACTTTCTTCGTGAATATCAATGCCGGTGTATTCACCATAACCAAATTTGTTCATCCACGTTGAGAGTCGATCAATGCCCATATCATAGGCAACTTGATAGAAGTAAGTATCGACTGACTCTTCAATCGCCTTATAGATATTGACTCGGCCGTGACCCCAACGTAACCAGTCACGGAATTTACGGCTGGTTGAATTAGGAATTTGCCACCAACCGGGATCATTACGGGTGGTGTTGGGGGTAATAACACCTTCGGTTAATGCCGCGACAGCGATTAATGGTTTAACCGTCGATGCCGGCGGATAAATGCCAAGCGTGACGCGGTTAACCAATGGTCGATCAGGGTTATTTAATAACGCGTTGTATTTTTTACTTGAGATGCCGCGCACAAATAAATTGGGATCATAACTAGGGCTTGAGACCATGGCTAAAATCGCATCATCTTTAGGATCTAACACCACAATTGAGCCGCGTTTGTGTTTAATGATCTCTTTGCCGGTTTCAGGATCAATTTTACGTTCAGTCAATAAGTTTTGAACATATTGCTGAAGCTTAATATCAATATTGATCTTGATATCTTTACCTGGAATCGGCGGAATATATTTTAAAGTGCGAATAACGCGGCCACGGCTATTTACTTCAACTTCTTGATAGCCAGATGTGCCGTGTAACAGCTCTTCATAATAACGCTCAAGACCGAGCTTACCCATATCACGAGTGGCTTTGTAATTACTGAGTTGTCCTGCTTTATCAAGTTTTTTAAGGTCACGATCGTTAATTTTAGCGACATAACCTAGAACGTGCGTTAAGGCATCACCATAAGGATAATAACGTTTTAGGTGCGCTTTAACTTCTACACCAGGAAGACGATGTTGATTAACAGCAAACAGTGCAACTTGCTTTTCATTGAGATGATCTAGAATAGGCACTGATTTAAAGCGACGGGTACGGCGACGTTCTTTTTGAAAATTAGCAATGTCTTCATCAGTAATGCCCATGATCTGTTTTAAATCGGCAAAAGTTTGATCAAGTTCAGAGACCTTTTCTAGCGTGATTTCAAGGCTGTAGATAGGTCTGTTTTCAGCTAATATCACCCCGTTACGGTCGTAAATTAAGCCGCGGTTAGGGGAGACGGGGACAATTTTAATGCGGTTATCATTGGAGCGGGTTTGATAGTCCTGATGCTGCTCAACCTGAATGTGAAATAGATTGAATAGCAGCAGGCCTACAAGTATGGCTATACCAATAAATGAGACAAGAGCTCGACGAAAAAACAGTGCCGACTCAGCGCGATGATCGCGGATCTGGGTTCGCTTTTGTCTCATTGATGATTATTCCCTGTGGTACGGATGGTTAGCCGTGACACTCCATGCACGGTATAAGCTTTCTGCCATTACCACACGCACTAATGGGTGTGGTAGTGTAAGTGGTGATAATGACCAGCTTTGTTCTGCCGCTGCTTTACATGCAGGAGAAAGTCCTTCTGGTCCGCCGATCAAAATTGAGACATCGCGGCCATCTAGTTTCCATGCATCCAATTGTTGTGCCAATTGTCCGGTATCCCAGCGTTTACCGGGAATATCCAGTGTGACAATACGGTTGCCTTTCGCAACTGCAGCTAACATTGCCTCGCCTTCTTTTTGCAGAATGCGAGGAATATCAGCGTTTTTGCCACGCTTTCCTGCTGGAATTTCAATTAATTCCAGTGGCATATCTTTGGGGAAGCGGCGGCTATATTCTTTATAACCTTCCTCAACCCACTTTGGCATTTTAGTACCAACAGCAATCAGTTGAAGCTTCATGACCAATTAGCTCCAAAGCTTCTCCAGTTGGTATAGCTCACGTGCATCTTCTTGCATGATATGCAGCATAACATTGCCCATATCAACGATAACCCATTGACCTTCTTTTTCGCCACTGATGCCGAATGGAGGAAAATCAACTAATTTAGATTCTTTGTTTACGTGATCAGCGATAGATGCCACGTGACGGTTAGATGTACCTGTACAGATAACCATAAAATCGGTGATGCTTGATTTACCGCGAACATCAATAGTTACGATATCTTGTGCTTTAATGTCGTCAATTTTATCAACAATGAAATCGTGTAGTTCTTGTACCTGCAAAGGGATTCCCTCACTTGAGTGTTAGTATAGTAGTGGCCGAATGACGCTATAAGTAGCATCGGTAATGTCAAATAGACATACTGACCATGAATTGTGCCGCAGTATACCATGCTCTTATCAGACCGCGATAAGAGGACAAGGTTCAGACGGTATTTTTTCACATGTTTGTTGGACGATTTAGTTCAAATAAGTAAAAAGTCGCGATTTTGACCTGTATTGAGACTACTTCATCAGTTGTAAATGGGTTGGAACACCACACATTTCTGCGCATAAGCAACTCAAGGCTGACCATGGTTGAGTGTCATAGTCAGTTTTGACTTGAATTTCCAATAACGTTAGCTGGCGAATAATAGTCACTAAGGTTGCTAGTGGTAGTCGATGTAATGCGCCAATATACATTTCACGACGATTTTGCCACACTCTAAATTGCTCAAAAATGAGGTTTAAAGGGGTACCTTTTTTACCCATTTCTTGCATTTTATATAGCTGAGTTAGTTCTCGTTGCAACGTACGCAATAAAATCGTTGCTTCAACCCCTTCAGCTTGCAATTGACGTAATATTCGCTGGCTGCGTTTTGCTTGTCCGGCTAATAGCGCGTCAATCAATTGAAATGGGGTGTAGTGATTATGGCGACTTAATGCTTCTTGCAAGCGTACTATCGTCAGTATGCCATCAGGGTAAAGCAACACTAATTTATGTAAGCTTTGCGATAATGCCAGTAAATTACCTTCATGCCATTGGGCTAACATTTGTACCGATTCATGATCGGGCTTTAAGCCTAATTGCTGACAGCGGCTTTGAATAAAGCGCGGCATTTGGCGTGGATCAGGCGTATTACATGGTACATACAAACCAATATTATCAAGCGCTTTAAACCATTTGGTCGTTTCTTGTTTTTTATTAATTCTAGGGCCGGTAAGTATTAATAAAATATCAGGATGAAGGGCGTTAATAACTTCAACTAATGCTTTGGCTTGATTGGCATTTAAGCCTGTTTCGGCAATTTCAAGTTCGATAATTTGTTGTGCTGAAAATAAGCTCATCGCCTGGCAGCAATCTAACACTGCATTCCAATCGATACTATTGTCGATAGTAAAAGCATGGCGTTCGAGAAAGCCTTGTTGCTGGGCGATATGCTTAATACTATCGCCCGCTTCTTGTTTTAATAACAGCTCATTACCAAACAGTAAATAAGCCTGACGCAGGCCTTTTGTTAGCTGCTGCGTCAGTTGTTCTGGGTAGACTCTCATTGCGCGTTGTGATCTTGTTTTTTATGTATAACCGCAGGTGTGGTAGTGATGGTGGTTGTACTGCCATCTTTGATTGAAACTTTTTGCTTCTGCAAAATATGGTTTAATTCTGCATTTAATTTATCTTCTTCCATCTTATTAAAGACAGTGGTTAGACGTGCAAGTTTGCGCATGATTTGTTGCGCTGCTTGTTCACGCATTACATCAATTAACTCATCACGCTCTACAGATTTTGCTAATGCTGATAGTGGGTTATCTAAGAAAGTACGCGTAACTTTAGTACTAAATTGCTCAATACCTTGATTTGGAATAGTGACGGTATAGTTAACGGTTAAGGTTAAGTCGTATTCTGCTTTACCGTTATTTTGGTATAACGATAACGTACTATCACCAGTTGATTCACTGGTAATATTCAGGTTTGGTACTGTTGCTGCAGGTTTTACTTCTTCAATACCATGCAGTTTAAATTGGTATTTCACCATACGAGTTAATTTACCGTAGGGGTCAAAACTTGTTAATGATAATTTAGCGATTCCCTCAGGTAGCATGTAGTTACCACGAAGGTGAAAACCACAAGAAGCTGTTGTAAGCGCGAGAAGAGTAATGATAAGTAGTCGAGTTAGGCTGTTGGCCGAGAAAAAACTTTTCACGAAAGTCAGCTCCTTGAAATAAAAGAAGGTGCGCTAGGCGCAAAATTAAAGATGACTGTAATTATAAAGATCCCCGCAAAAGCGGGGATCTTGAGGTTATTGTCATGTTAGTCGAGCTAACACAGTAACCTTGATTAGTTTGCTACGATATTCAGCAGTTTACCTGGTACATAAATAACTTTACGTACGGTATTGCCATCAGTAAAGCGTGTTACGCCTTCTTCTGCCATAGCAAGTGCTTCTACTTGCTCTTTGGTTGCATCTGCCGCTACGGTTAATTTAGCACGTAGTTTACCGTTAACTTGCACAATAATCAGTTTTTCATCTTCAACCAATGCCGCGGCATCAGCTTGTGGCCATGCTGCATGGTCAATGTCTGTTTGACCTAGTGCTTGCCACATTTCAAAACAGATATGCGGTGTCATTGGGTAAAGCATCGTTACAATTGCTTTTAATGCTTCATCAAGAATAGCACGATCTTGTACTGATTCTTGTGGCGCTTTAGCAAGCTTGTTCATTAATTCCATGATTGCAGCAATCGCAGTATTGAATGTCTGACGACGACCAATATCATCGCTTACTTTAGCAATTGTTTTATGGATATCACGACGCAGTGCTTTTTGATCGCTGCTTAATGCTGCGGTATCAACGGCAGTCGCTTGACCTTTTTCTGCATGTTCACGTACAAGTTTCCAAACACGTTTAAGGAAGCGGTTAGCACCTTCAACGCCAGATTCTTGCCATTCAAGTGTCATGTCAGCAGGTGATGCAAACATCATAAATAGACGTACAGTATCTGCGCCGTATTTGTCGACCATTTCTTGTGGGTCGATACCATTGTTTTTAGACTTAGACATTTTGATCATGCCTGAGTGCTCAACGTTGTGACCTTGAGAATCAACAGCAGCAGTAATACGACCTTTGCCATCACGCTCAACAGTAACATCTGTTGGTGCAACCCACTCTTTACCACCTTTTTCTGTGGTGTAGAAGAACGCATCAGCCAATACCATGCCTTGACACAGTAGTTGCTTAAATGGTTCGTCAGAGGTTACGTAACCTGCATCACGAAGCAATTTGTGGAAGAAACGTGAGTACAATAGGTGCATACACGCGTGCTCAATACCACCCACATATTGATCAACTGGTAGCCAGTAGTTCGCCTTAGCTGGATCAAGAATATCATCTGCTTGTGGTGAACAGTAACGTGCGTAGTACCAAGATGACTCCATAAAAGTATCAAAGGTATCTGTTTCGCGTAATGCTGGCTCGCCATTAAAGGTGGTTTTTGCCCACTCTTTATCTGCTTTAATTGGACTGGTTACGCCATCCATTACCACGTCTTCAGGCAGAATCACTGGTAGTTGATCTGCAGGTACTGGGTGAACTTGACCGTCTTCAGTGGTTACCATTGGGATTGGTGCACCCCAGTAACGTTGACGAGAAACACCCCAGTCACGTAGACGGAAGTTAACGGTTTTCTTGCCTTTGCCTTGTGTTTCAAGCTCAGTTGCAATCGCATCAAACGCTTGTTGGAAGTTTAGGCCGTCAAATTCACCTGAATTGAACAGAATACCTTTTTCAGTGTATGCCGCTTCAGAGATATCACACTCACTACCGTCTTCTGGCTTAATAACCGCCATGATGTCGATGTTGTATTTAGTTGCAAATTCAAAGTCACGTTGATCGTGAGCAGGAACTGCCATTACCGCACCTGTGCCATAATCCATTAATACGAAGTTAGCAACGTAGACTGGTACTTCACGGCCATCAAGAGGATGGATAGCGATTAAGCCAGTGTCCATGCCTTTCTTTTCCATGGTTGCAAGTTCAGCTTCTGCAACTTTGGTGTTACGGCACTCATCGATAAAGGTTGCTAGGGCTGGGTTATTTTCAGCCGCTTTTGCAGCCAGAGGGTGACCTGCTGCAATGCTAACAAAAGTAACACCCATTAGAGTATCTGGACGAGTCGTGTACACTTCTAGATCGTCTTGACCTTTAACGTTAAACGTTAGCTCAACACCTTCAGAACGACCGATCCAGTTACGCTGCATGGTCTTAACCATCTCAGGCCAGCCATCAAGGGTATCAAGATCGTCAAGCAGTTCTTGTGCGTACTCAGTAATTTTAATGAACCACTGTGGAATCTCTTTTTGTTCAACAGGGGTATCACAACGCCAGCAACAACCGTCTTCTACTTGCTCGTTAGCCAGTACTGTTTGGTCATTAGGGCA
The DNA here is from genome assembly GCF_900537155.1 of Photobacterium sp. Alg240-V54. Taxonomy (NCBI): domain Bacteria; kingdom Pseudomonadati; phylum Pseudomonadota; class Gammaproteobacteria; order Vibrionales; family Vibrionaceae; genus Photobacterium; species Photobacterium sp. Alg240-V54. The sequence continues at coordinate 551,418 of NZ_UNRL01000003.1, read as the reverse complement.
CCAGTTCACAGAAGATGTTTTCTTGTAAACTAAGCCTTTGTTGTACAGTTTAGTAAAGAACTCTTGTTCCCAACGGTAGTACTCAGGCGTACAGGTTGCGAATTCACGGCTCCAATCGTAACCAAAACCTAATAGTTTAAGTTGGTTCTTCATGTATTCGATATTTTCGTAGGTCCACGGCGCAGGTGCGGTGTTATTTTTTACTGCTGCGTTCTCTGCTGGAAGACCAAATGCATCCCAACCAATTGGCTGCATGACATTTTTGCCTTGTAAGCGTTGGTAGCGAGAGATAACATCACCGATAGTGTAGTTACGCACGTGACCCATGTGCAAGCGACCACTTGGGTACGGGAACATAGAGAGACAGTAGAATTTTTCTTTATTAGGATCTTCACTAACAACAAAGGTCTTATTGTTATCCCAATGTTCTTGAACTTTTTGTTCAATGTCCTGTGGACGATATTGTTCTTGCATCGATGACATCCAGAATTTTGTGAGTTTAATACAAACACATTCATTGTAATCGACATAGGATAACCAAAGGTAAAGGTGTCAACAATAGCTGATAGCGATTCGACGACCTTAATCTTGTATTTGGACGTAATTACGTAATTATTTCGCACATTGGCTGAGGATTAATCCCATGACTAAGCAACAAAAGCAGTATGAAGCAGTATTAGAAAAAGTAACTGAAGCGCTTAAGCATAGTCCAGAAGAGCTAAAGAAGTTTTTTAGAATGACCGAGCTTTATGGTAAAGCGGCCAGTGATATGACCAAAGATGAGCTGGCGTTGATTGAAGCGTATATCAAAAATGATCTTAAAACGACCGAGCTTTATGGTAAAGCGGCTAGTGATATGACCAAAGATGAATTGTCATTAGTGGAAGCTTATGTCAAAAGCGATCTAAAAACGTTTACTGAAGAAGTGAAAAATAGCTCAGAACCTTTCAGTGAAAGTCCATTTTATAAGTTAGTTAGTGAAAGTATTTGGAAAAATTTAGCAGAGATTACTGATAAGACTCAACTAGAGTGGATTGAAGTAATGGAAGATATTCAACATAAAGGTGTTTATCAGGCGGGTGAACTGGTTGGATTAGGTAATTTAGTCTGTGAGCAATGTGGTCATACTCAAATGATCACCCATGTGACACGCATTGAACCCTGTGTCAAATGTGGCTGTAAGCAATTTTCGCGTTTGCCATTAAACCCATAATGGGTCGTGTGATTTATCGCAATTAAAAACGCAGCGCTATTAACGCTGCGTTTTTTTATTATTTAACTTATTGTTTAGTAGTCTGGTTGCTCAATGGTATCTACCACGACGGCAGAATCTGCAGGCTTAATAGTAGTAGCCGGTTTTTGCAGTTGCTGCTGTTGCTGAGGTGCCGCTTGAGTTGGCTGATAGTCTTGATTAAATTCAGGCAAAACGTGGTCATAGCCTTTGATTTCACGCGTCGCTGCTGTCATTGGTTCATAAGTGAATTTTTGACCTGCCAACGATGCTTCAATCATTGCGCCACCCTTGGTACGAGTAAAGATAGCAACACCATTGATGTAGCTTTTGGTCATATAATCACTACCCGCATGCATACCTGCACCTGCGGTACCGACTTTAGCCGATGCGCCTTCATCTAAGGCTACCGCAGAGGCTTGAGCATCTAATTCTAGGCCTCCTTCAACAAAGCGATCATAAGCACGCTTATCTTGAAAGAATAAAATTTCGCTAAAGGCTTGGCCACCAAATTGTAATCCAATCGATAGCTGGTATAACTTAGCAAATCCCATCGCTTTATTGGCTTTAAATACCACGCCAGAGCCGTAAGCACCACCAACCCAAAAACCACCTTTACCCACAGATGGAAAAACAGCATATCCATAAGCAGAATGGAAAAAAGGTTGTGTTTGTGGGGACTTGTAAAAATGGGCTAATGCATCTTTAGTGTCATTTTGTTGCTCTTGAGCAAGTGCTTGGGTTGATAGCATCAGCATCAATAATGAACATACGCTAATAAATAATTTGTATGGTGCTTTCATCTGTTGTTCCTTATCGTTGCCATAGATGGTTAAGACCTGCGAAGTTGCAGCGGTTATTTATCATAAAACTTTAACAAATTAGCCGCAAAAAAAAAGGTGAAGTTATTAACTTCACCTTAGAGTTTATTCTTTTTCTGTTGAGCGTAAGTCACGGAAATGTCCGCGTTTACGCCGAATGAGTAGCCAAGATAATGCGAGTGCCCATAAACAGTAACCGTATAATGGCCAACTGCCTAAGGTAGTATAAGGTGTCATTCCAATGGTTGGAATCACTTTATCTTTTAATACCCCTGTGACAAATTGTGGTAATTCTTTAGTGATATGACCATTATGGTCAACCACGGCAGTAATCCCCGTATTTGTTCCACGTAACAAAGGTTTACCAAACTCAAGCGCCCGCATTTGAGCAATTTCCATGTGCTGGAACGGTCCGATTGAACGACCAAACCAAGCATCATTAGACAAGGTCAGTAATAACTCTGTTTCTTTGGTAATGTTCTCGCGAATCTGCTCACCAAAAGCAATTTCGTAGCACAGTGCTGGCGCAATAGAGTAACCATGAGCTTGAATATTTGGTTGAATATAAGCACCACGACTAAATGACGACATCGGTAGGTTAAAAAACGGCGCTAACGGACGTAGAATACTCGCGAACGGTACAAATTCACCAAAAGGTAATAGGTGATGTTTAGTGTAACGGGTTGCGGTGTTGTAGTTATACGGGCCGTCGGCATCGACACCTAGTGTCAAAATATTATTGAAAAATTCGCCATCGGCTTTTTGATCTAAAATACCGGTGATCACGGTGCTGTTATTAGCACGTGCAGCAGCATCGAGATTTTGTAAGAAGGTTGGAATATCTTCTTCAAGTGCAGGAATAGCAGCCTCGGGCCAAATAATAAGATCAGAACCCCAATTGTCGCGAGTCAGATCCATATATTTCATCAACGTTGGCCAACGGTGACTTGGCAGCCATTTTTCTTCTTGAGAGATATTGCCTTGGATCAGAGCCACAGTAACACTGTGTTTAGGATCGGGTTTAACCCACTGTGGAATAGCGGCTAATAGCGCTAAGATCGCCACTAAAATAGCAACCAGTAAGGGACGCCAATTACGGTAATAAATGGTTGCAACAATTGAGCCAGAGATAAGCATCAACGCGAGGGTAATGCCTTCGACACCTAAGATCGGTGCAAAGTGTGCCAAGGGGGTATTGAGTTGGCTATAGCCCATCCACAACCATGGAAAACCAGTAAACAGCCAACCTCGAACCCAATCAAGTACCAGCCAAATAACAGGGCCTGAAAGCAATAATTGATGGAAAGGACGTTGACGGTTAAAGCGATTAAATAAATAGCCAAAGAGCGCCGGATAAAGCGCAAGATAGCTAATCAGTAATACCATTAAGAACATACTGGCAATTTTAGGCATACCACCAAAGGTATCAATGCTGACATGTACCCAGCTGATGCCAGTACCAAACATGCCTAAGCCATAAAAAAAGCCAATCAATGCTGAACGTTTAGGAGATTGTTTCTGTAATAAAAATAAAAACAGAATCAATGTTAATGGAGCAATAAATGCGTAGTCATAAGGGGCAAAAGACAAGGTTGCAATTGCGCCCGCAGGGACAGCTGCAAGCAACTGTCCCAACAAGATGAGTGTTTTTTTTGTCATCATTTACGGAGTAATGGTAGGTTGAAATGCTTCATCTGGTACCGTTACTTGTAACTGGATAATGCGGCGGTTATCAGACGAGGTCACTTTAAATGAATAACCATTAACTTCAACGACTTCACCGCGCGATGGCAAGTGACCAAAACTCATCATTACAAGTCCGCCGACGGTATCGACTTCTTCATCACAGAATGAGGTTTGGAATAGTTCATTGAAATCTTCAATGGTTGTTAATGCTTTTACAGCGTAAGTATGTTTACTTAACTGGCGAACATCTTGCTCTTCTTCGTCGTCAAATTCGTCTTCGATTTCGCCAACAATTTGCTCAAGAATATCTTCAATCGTAATAACACCAGATACCCCACCAAACTCATCAACCACAATTGCCATATGGTAGCGTTTTTCGCGGAACTCTTTTAATAATCGATCGACACGCTTACTTTCCGGTACAACAACAGCAGGGCGTAATACTTTATCGATATCAAAAGGCTCACTATCAGGTAATAAATAACGCAGTAAGTCTTTGGCTAATAAAATGCCTTCAACATGGTCTTTATCATCACTAATAACAGGGTAGCGAGAGTGTTGGGCTTCAACAATTAAATCAATCAGATCTTCTAACTTCTGAGAACGCTCGACAGTCGTCATTTGTGAGCGTGGAATCATAATATCCCGCACACGCATTTCGGCTATTTCCATCACACCTTCGAGCATGTCGCGAGTGTCATGATCTATCAAATCGTTTTCTTCCGAATCACGGAATACTTCAACTAATTCTTCTCGGTTTTGTGGTTCACCTTGAAAAAATTGGCCAATACGTTCAAAGAAGGACTTTCTACTCGGACCTTCAGTTGTTGGAGAGTTATCTTCGTTCATTATTTACTTTATCAATTAAGTGGACATCGCCACGGAAATGCGGCTTAGCTTAGTAAGCCGCGGAATATATGTAGCTATACTACTACTTTTACTACTGCTTTTCAGAAATATAAGGATCAACAAAGCCCATGTTTTGCATGATTTCTGTCTCTAATGCTTCCATTTCTTCTGCTTCGTCATCCTCAATATGATCATAACCTAGCAGATGCAGACTGCCGTGTACAACCATATGTGCCCAATGCGCATCCAGCGGTTTTTGCTGTTGAGCAGCTTCGGCTTCGACCACTTGACGACAAATAATTAAATCGCCCAGTAAATCAATTTCAACGGCTGGTGGCGCTTCAAACGGAAACGACAGCACATTGGTTGGACGATCTTTACCACGGTATTCAAGATTCAGTGCATGACTTTCTTGTTCATCAACCAGACGAATTGTCACTTCTGCGTCAGCTTGAAACGGTGTTACAGCAGCATTTAGCCATTGTTGGAATTGCGCTTCCGTTGGTAATCCCGCTTCGTCAGCTGTTGCAAGTTGTAGATCAAGGTAAATCGCCATTAGTTACTCTTTTTGTGATTCAATTTTAGCAGCGGTTGCCACAGCGAATAAGGCGGCTTCTTTGGCTTCTTGCTCTGTGCGACGACGTTGTTCTGCTTGTTTACGTTGTTTTTGGTCTTCACTTTCCCATACTTCATAAGCTTGAACGATACGAGCAACCACTGGGTGGCGCACAACATCATTGGCTAAGAAGAAGTTAAAGCTAATATCCTCAACATTGGATAATACTTCAATTGCATGACGTAGGCCTGAACGAGCCCCACGTGGTAAATCGATCTGAGTCACATCGCCAGTGATCACCGCGCGTGAATTAAAGCCAATACGAGTTAGGAACATTTTCATTTGTTCAACGGTAGTATTTTGGCTCTCATCTAAAATAATAAATGCATCATTGAGGGTACGGCCGCGCATATAAGCCAACGGTGCGACTTCAATTACATTTCGTTCAATCAGCTTTTCAACACGTTCAAAACCCAGCATTTCAAATAATGCATCATAAAGTGGGCGTAGATATGGGTCGACTTTTTGGCTTAAATCACCGGGTAAGAAACCTAATTTTTCACCCGCTTCAACTGCCGGACGGGTCAGTAGAATACGACGCACTTCTTGGCGTTCAAGCGCATCAACTGCCGCTGCAACAGCAAGATAAGTTTTACCTGTTCCTGCAGGGCCAACACCAAAAGTAATATCGTGGCCGACAATATTGGCAATGTATTGGGCTTGGTTGGGCGTGCGGGGCTTGATGATCCCTTTTTTGGTTTTGATATGAACTTCTTTACCAAAGGGAATGGTGGTTTCTACCGTTTGCTCTAGTACACCTGAGGCTTTAATCGCCAGATGAATATGATCAGGTTCAATATCAGGAATATTGTTATGTACGGGAGCCGTATCAACATAGAGATCTTTAATGATATTAGTGACAGCTTCGGCAGTGTGCGGTTGACCAACAACACTAAAGTGGTTGCTGCGGTGATTGATTTCAACCCCTAAACGACGTTCTAACTGTTTGATATTGTCGTCAAATGGACCACAAAGACTAGATAGACGCTGATTATTTGCAGGCTCTAAATCAAATTCTACAGTAATTATTTTGCTCAAGGTTTGCCTCTCATTAAGGTCGCCTATTAGTAGGCGACCATGTTTTCAGGGCATGCGGTTTACTTTAAATAATGCATATAGCAGTCTCTAGGAAACGAAACGGCCTTTGTGGCGCATTATTCTGGAGTATATACGCCTACACCTAAGTCATCTTCACGGCGGGTTTTTGCCATCATTGCAGCTGGTGACATTGCTACGCGAAGATCCATTTCTGCTTCCGTGCGAACAAGTTCGCCACGCAATGAGTTAGTAAATACATCAATGATTTTGACATCAACAAATTGACCAATCAATTCAGCAGAACCTTCAAAGTTCACAATACGGTTGTTTTCAGTACGGCCACGCAGTTCCATAACATTTTTACGTGATGGTCCTTCAACTAAAATACGCTGCTCTGTGCCTAACATTTGACGTGCATGGCGCATCGCTTGACTATTTAGCTGTTGTTGCAAGGCGTAAAGACGCTCTTTCTTTACTTCCTCAGTCAGATCACAAGGGTAATCTGCGGCAGGCGTGCCTGGACGAGGAGAGAAGATAAAGCTGTAACTAATATCAAAATCGATATCACGAATAAGCTTCATGGTATCTTCGAAATCTTGATCAGATTCGCCAGGGAACGCGACAATAAAGTCTGAACTCATGGTGATATCTGGACGTACTTTACGTAATTTACGGATTTTTGACTTATATTCAAGCACCGTGTGAGGGCGCTTCATCATTGTCAGAATACGATCTGAACCACTTTGTACTGGTAGGTGTAAGTAATTAACCAGTTCTGGGGTATCTTGGTAAACGTCAATAATGTCATCAGTAAATTCAATCGGATGACTGGTTGTGTAACGTACGCGGTCAATACCGTCAATCGCTGCCACTAAACGCAGTAGTTCTGCAAAGCTCGCAAGTTCACCATCATGAGTTGGACCACGGAATGCGTTAACATTTTGGCCTAGTAGGTTAACTTCACGTACGCCTTGATCTGCCAGTTGCGCAATTTCAAATAATACGTCATCAATAGGACGGCTAACTTCTTCACCACGGGTGTAAGGTACAACACAGTAAGTACAGTACTTAGAACAACCTTCCATGATAGAAACAAACGCTGTTGCGCCATCAGCACGAGGCTCAGGTAAGCTATCGAATTTTTCAATCTCTGGGAAAGAAATATCCATCACGGTTTTTTCATTTGATTGAGAGCGTTTAATCATCTCAGGCAAACGGTGTAGGGTCTGTGGGCCAAAGATCACATCAACGTAAGGTGCGCGTTTGCGAATTGAATCGCCTTCTTGGGTTGCTACACAACCACCAACGCCAATCACAAGATCGGGCTTTTTATCTTTTAGTTTTTTCCAGCGGCCTAGCTGATGGAAAACTTTCTCTTGTGCTTTTTCACGGATCGAACAGGTGTTAAGTAGCAGAACATCTGCTTCTTCTGGGATTTCTGTTAACTCGAAGCCATTAGCAGCATTAAGAAGATCGGCCATTTTTGATGAATCATATTCGTTCATCTGGCAGCCCCAGGTTTTAATCAGCAGTTTCTTCGCCATCTCTCTTCGCTCGTAGTGTTGATTCATTACATTCAGATTACGGGCTGACAGGGCTGCTTTACCTTCTTTCAGGTAATGCCCTGTAGCAAGCCGCGTATTGTACTGCTTTAAACTCGGTCTGACTAGATCATCACCACCCCGAAAAAATTGTGGTCTTTTGATGGCGGCTAGCGATAAAGGTGAAACGATTTAAAAAGTGATTGTTCATCATAGACTTTATCAAGCGTCCCCATACCCAATTGGCGCATTTGTTTACGGATCCATAAAGTACGTTGATAAACATAATTGCTCATTGGGCTGGCTTTTATTTTATACGGATTAGGCAATACCGCCGCTAGCTGTGCTGCCTGTTGAGCGCTAAGACGACTGGCGGGAATATGGAAAAAGTGCTCACTCGCTGCTTCAACACCATAGATGCCAGGTCCAAATTCAATCACGTTTAAATAGGTTTCTAAAATACGATCTTTGCCCCAAATGACTTCCATCCATAATGAAAAGTACAGTTCGATACCTTTACGAATAAAAGAATGGCTAGGAAATAAAAACACATTCTTGGCAGTTTGCTGGCTAATGGTACTTGCGCCGCGACTAGGACCATTTTTACCACTGTGCTCTAGTACCGATAAGGTAGCTTGGAGATCAATACCATGATGTTCAGGAAAGGTTTGATCTTCCGATGCAATAACGGCTAACTGCATATTTTTTGAAATCTGATTCAAATTTACCCATTGATGCTGGGTTTGGGTCGGGTAACCTTGAGGTGGAAAGAGTGCGCGACTTATTTCCCAGCCCCAAAAGGGGGGATTAATAAATTTAAAAATAACGATCAATATAATCGGTATAATAAGAACGCATAAAATAAGTTTAACAATAAAGCGTCGAAAGCCTGCCAGCATGGTGATTTGATTCCTTTCAGCAATGAGAGACCATGGCCTGAGTGGGTGGTTAACGGCAAATACATTATTGGAGTACACCGTTAAGCGTGTTTTCTTATACAATTATTCAACATAATGGTTGGCAAGATTATAACTAAATAACAAGCCAAGACATAATAGGCAGGTGAAAAGATGGAACAATATGATGTTATTGTTGCTGGTGGCGGCATGGTTGGCGCAGCAGCTGCAATCGGTTTAGCTCAGCAAGGATTTGAAGTCGCAGTTATTGAAGGTTACGCGCCTGCCCCTTTTGTTGCTGAGCAAGCGATGGATTTACGGGTGTCCGCGATTTCGCCACACTCAGTCGCACTATTAGAACAATTAGGCGCATGGCAAGCGGTGTTAGCGATGCGTTTATGTCCTTTTAAGCGGCTTGAAACATGGGAACATCCAGAGTGTCGAACCCGCTTTAATGCTGATGAAATGCAGCTACAGCAATTGGGCTATATTGTTGAAAATCGCGTGATCCAACTCGCGCTATGGCAGCAATTTGAACAATACGACAATATTAGTTTATTGTGTCCTGCAACCATGGTAGCAGCAACAGCAATTGATGATGGTTATCAGGTGGAATTAAATGATGGTGGATTGATTAATTGTGGTTTATTGATCGGTGCAGATGGCGCCAACTCGCAAGTACGTCACCAAGCAAATATTGGTATTACAGCATGGGATTATCGCCACCATTGTATGTTGATTAATATTGCAACGGCGTTACCACAGCAAGACATTACTTGGCAGCAGTTTACGCCTGCTGGTCCACGGTCATTTTTGCCGTTAGCCGGTCATCAAGGATCGTTAGTTTGGTATGACTCTCCTGCGCGTATTCGACAATTGTCAGCTATGCCTGCAGCCCAATTACAGGCAGAGATCATGGCTACTTTTCCAAGTGAGTTAGGCGAGTTTACCGTGCTTAATCATGGCAGTTTTCCGTTAACCCGTCGCCATGCACAAACATACTATAAACCCAATGTGGTGTTATTAGGTGATGCTGCACATACCATTAACCCTTTAGCGGGCCAAGGGGTTAATTTGGGTTTTAAAGATGTTGGTTGCTTATTAGATAAAATAAGCCAAGCGGGTAGTGATTGGCAACAACCGCAAGTGTTGGCGAATTATGAACGTTGTCGCCGACCTGATAATTTGTTAATGCAAACAGGTATGGATTTTTTCTACAGTACTTTTAGCAATAATATTGGACCATTAAAGCTACTACGTAATGTCAGTTTACGGGTTGCAGATCATACTGGTGCTATGAAAAAACAGGTGCTTAAATACGCGATGGGGATTTAAAGCAAAGGGGGGCTCTTTTTGAATTGAAGTTTATTGGATAGTGCTTGTTGTTTGTGACATCTTTGTTATGGCAAAGATGAATTCACAGGAGGAAGCCTTGTTTATTACTAACATCAGCCGATTTTTAACGCGACTGTGGTATTACCCTTCGTTAAATATGGGATTAAGAGGCTCGGCAGCGATCATTCTGATCGGCGTGCTTGGCATGGTTGGAGAACGATTAGATTTAGCCTCTTATGCCATCATTGCCATGCCAGCAGCATTATTAAGCGGTCTAGATCAACCGGGTCCTAAACGATGGCAACGGCTCGGTATCTCGATTGTGATGTGGACTGCTGCTATCACGCTTTCGTTGGGGCTTTTTTATAGTCCATTACCGTTATGGCTCTGCTTTGCTATTATTGCGATGTTACTTGCCTCTCCTGCTGTGAATGGTCCATTCTGGACGCGATTAGGTATTTCTTCGCTCTATTTAGCTACGGTTTGTTTCTCTTTATTTAATCAACATTCGCCACTACAAAATTTCCCGGTATTATTATTCGGCCCGATGATATTTGCGCTGTTTAGTTGGTTGTGGTTTGTGGTATGGCAAAATCTAGCCTTACGCTCAAGCCTGGCTGCTATTTATAATGGCTTAGCGGATTATATTGCATTGAGGCAACGGATATTATTAGGAGAAGCCGAGTTGCTGCCGGTTTTATCAAACCAAAAACATCGCTTGGTTGATTTATTTAGCCAAACGATTCAATCAAGCGCATCGTATACTGCGACAGCAAAGCGCCAATCATTGATAGCCAGTTTACAGGTTGCAAGTGATGTTTTTGAATTAGCTATTATTGGTCATTCAACGAATCAACTACTCTTAGCTCGGTTTGAGGATCCTATTCGTCGCCAGCAGTTGATCTTGTGGAGCCAACATGCGCAACAAATCCTATATCGTCAAGCTAAAGCAATTCAAAGTGGCGGTCGCTACCAGTGTCAACATCAGTTGTCTGCATTAGCGCAACCTCTCGTGGCGAGTACCGTTGATGATGCGCATGCACAATTGCGGCTGTGGGGAAGAGCGATTATTCGTATCTCGCAGGTGATTGAAAATAATAAGCCATTATACCAACGTCAGTTTCAAGTTCAGCCATTTGAATTCACTTGGCGTTGGCCTGTATTTGGTCACCCTATTTGGCGTTATATCGCACGAATGGGAATCATCTTTGCTGTTGGATCTGGCATTGCGCAGTACTTTCAGTTATTGCGTCCAGAGTGGGTGGTGTTAACCATGGTGCTGGTATTGCAGCCTGGATTTGTCGCGACCAGAAGCCGTGTTTGGCAGCGATGTATTGGTACTATTGGCGGATTAGTGTTTGCGCTGGTGGTGATTAAATCAGGGTTACCCGTTGGTGCAATGCAATTGATCACCTTAATGTTAGTTCCAATATCATTAACGTTGATTTTACGCTATTACGTAGCGGCTGTTGGTGGTTTCTGTGCGGTATTGATACTGGCGTTAGAGTTACTTGCTCATCAAGGGTTAGCTCTAATGTTACCACGCTTAATTGATTGTTTTGTGGGGGCAATGGTGGTGTTATTAGGGATGAGCTTTTTGTGGCCGCATGGCGCAGTCACGACATCAATAACAAAGCAACTCAGGGAATAATCACTGCCGGGGTGTTACTTAATTATGCTTTTTGTCAGTTAAAAGGTGATAATCGAGCAGATTTTATTGTTGACGAACAAGCACGGCAAACTTTAATGGGATACCGTAAAAATGTGTTGATGGCTGAGCATGATTGGGAGTTAGTTTTTAATGACATGCAGCAAGAGCCCAAACGTACCCATGAAGATAGTGATTATCAACAACAATTATTAGAACAATACCATCAGCTGGTACATTATCTTTGTATTTTAGTTTCGATGCTACGCAAAGGGGTAGTATTGCCCGCAATTGTTGATTATCAAGTGCCGATTGAGCAAGGGATTGAAGCGTTGGTTATACAGTTACGAGATGGGGTCGATACCACATTTCCTTATCTTGATGATTTAAATACTGAGTTACAGGATGATAGCTTATCTGCAGATCAAATGACGGTAAGGGCGGTGATCATGCTGTCAGCTGCAACATTAAAACATCTTCACCAATTAAAAAGTAGTGGTGAACTGATTTAATCGGTTATCCATATATGAAGATAATAAAAAAGCCGCAAACAAAGTAATATTGTTTGCGGCTTTTTTATGTCTGCTAGGCAGGTAATTACCATTTAGCAGATAAAAGAAAACCTACTCAAAGAGTAGGTTTCTAATATGGTGCGGAAGGAGAGACTTGAACTCTCACACCTTACGGCGCTAGAACCTAAATCTAGTGCGTCTACCAATTCCGCCACTTCCGCAAATTTTTATTCTTAACTGTAAATCAGAAAAGAAATGGTGGCTACGACGGGATTCGAACCTGTGACCCCATCATTATGAGTGATGTGCTCTAACCAACTGAGCTACGTAGCCAACATAGAATACTGAACTTAATCAATACTCTTAAAGAGTGGCAGGTCTACCTGGATTCGAACCAGGGAATGACGGCATCAAAAGCCGTTGCCTTACCGCTTGGCGATAGACCTACAGTGCTTATTTTCATAAGACTTTTCACAAACTAGAGAGAATGGTGCGGAAGGAGAGACTTGAACTCTCACACCTTGCGGCGCTAGAACCTAAATCTAGTGCGTCTACCAATTCCGCCACTTCCGCAAATTGTCAGTTATAAATAACTGTTGTATCTCTAGTAGTATTAATTAAATCAGTAATTGGTAAAAAGCTGATTTAAAGAATAATGGTGCGGAAGGAGAGACTTGAACTCTCACACCTTACGGCGCTAGAACCTAAATCTAGTGCGTCTACCAATTCCGCCACTTCCGCAATGATTAACTGTCGCAACAATTAATCTAAATATGGCAGGTCTACCTGGATTCGAACCAGGGAATGACGGCATCAAAAGCCGTTGCCTTACCGCTTGGCGATAGACCTACAGTGCTTATTTACATAAGCGATGCTTGTTGGGTAGTAACAAGACTTTAAAATCAGAGAGAATGGTGCGGAAGGAGAGACTTGAACTCTCACACCTTGCGGCGCTAGAACCTAAATCTAGTGCGTCTACCAATTCCGCCACTTCCGCATATTGTCAGTTATAAMTAACTGTTGTTCTCTGATCGTATTTTTCAATGTAAGTATAGGTAAATACTTAATTGAAGAATAAATGGTGGCTACGACGGGATTCGAACCTGTGACCCCATCATTATGAGTGATGTGCTCTAACCAACTGAGCTACGTAGCCAACGCARAATACTGAACTTAATCAATACTCTTAAAGAKTGGCAGGTCTACCTGGATTCGAACCAGGGAATGACGGCATCAAAAGCCGTTGCCTTACCGCTTGGCGATAGACCTACAGTGTGCTTTTTCAAGCTTCTTTCAACTCTATTGAAAGAATGGTGCGGAAGGAGAGACTTGAACTCTCACACCTTACGGCGCTAGAACCTAAATCTAGTGCGTCTACCAATTCCGCCACTTCCGCATTTTATCAATGTCTAGCACTGATTTTCAATCTTATAATAAAATTGAAATGGTGGCTACGACGGGATTCGAACCTGTGACCCCATCATTATGAGTGATGTGCTCTAACCAACTGAGCTACGTAGCCATTTTGCATCCAACAGCCACTGCTCTTAGTGAGCCGCTTCGTTGGGAACGGGGCGCATTATGCTCATACCAGCCAAAACCGTCAATAGTTTTTTTTGATAAATGGCGAAAATACGTTTGTTCGGCGGTTATTTGGACGAAGTGGGCGAATCACAAACTGATATCTGATTTGTCAGCTATTAATGATTAAAATTGTGATGTAACTCGATTTTATTTTTATACGCTAGATAATAAAAAATAAGCCAGCACGAGGCTGGCTTATTGATTTATTCGTGGTTATCTCAATGATAACTGAATAAAAAATTATACGTTGAAACGGAAGTGGACAACGTCGCCATCTTTAACAACGTAATCTTTACCTTCTAGACGCCATTTACCTGCATCTTTAGCGCCTGACTCGCCACCGAATTCGATGTAATCGTTGTAACCGATAACTTCAGCGCGAATAAAGCCTTTTTCAAAGTCAGTGTGAATAACACCCGCTGCTTTTGGTGCTGTTGCGCCAACAGGGATAGTCCAAGCACGTACTTCTTTCACACCAGCAGTGAAATAAGTTTGTAATGACAGTAATTCATAACCAGAACGAATTACACGGTTAAGACCCGGCTCTTCGATACCCATATCAGCTAGGAACTCTTCACGATCTTCATCATCAAGCTCAGCGATTTCAGATTCCATTGCTGCACAAATTGGCACAACAATCGCGTTTTCTGTTGCTGCACGCTCAACAACTTTGTCTAGGAATGGGTTATTTTCAAAACCGTCATCGTTAACGTTAGCAATGTACATGGTTGGCTTTAGCGTTAGGAAGTGCAGGTAATCAATCGCTGCTTTTTCTTCTTTGCTTAGTTCCATTGAACGTAGCATGCCGCCATCGGTTAATAGTGGCAGCATTTTTTCTAATACTTTGATCTCGAATTTAGCATCGTTGTCGCCACCTTTTGCACGCTTTGCTAAACGGAAAATAGCACGCTCACAAGTATCAAGGTCAGCCATTGCTAATTCAAGGTTGATGATGTCGATATCTTCAAGAGGGTCAATACGGCCAGCAACGTGAACGATGTTGTCATTTTCAAAACAACGAACAACGTGACCAATCGCATCAGTCTCACGAATGTTAGCTAGGAACTTGTTACCAAGACCTTCACCTTTAGATGCGCCAGCAACAAGGCCTGCGATATCTACAAATTCCATTGTGGTAGGCAGAATACGCTCTGGTTTAACGAATACTGCTAATGCATCCATACGTGGATCTGGTACAGGTACAACGCCTGTATTTGGCTCGATAGTACAGAATGGGAAGTTAGCTGCTTCGATACCTGCTTTTGTTAAGGCATTGAACAGTGTTGACTTACCAACGTTTGGTAGACCTACGATACCGCATTTAAAACCCATGGTTTGTAACCCTTTTGGTGATTATTCTGTAACAACTCAATTATAGTACTCACACGAGCCTATAACGACGAAGTAGTTCTGTTGCCAGTGCGCTACTCTGCCTTGAATGAATGAAGACGATTTTGTGCCTTACTCAGGCCGTCTTTTAGAAGCACATCAATACAACGAACTGATTCATCAACCGCTGCATCGATAAGCTCTTGTTCTTTGGTCGGTGCTTTTCCTAGCACGTAACCAGCGACTTTATTTTTATCACCAGGGTGGCCAATAGCAATCCTTAAGCGATAGAAATCTTTGTTGTTGCCCATTTTGCTAATGATATCACGCAAGCCATTATGACCGCCGTGACCACCGCCTTTTTTGAACTTGGCAACACCAGGAGATAAGTCGAGTTCGTCATGGGCAACTAAAATTTCTTCCGGTTTAATTTGGAAAAAATTCGCCAATGCAGATACAGACTTACCTGATAAATTCATGAATGTGGTTGGGATCAACAAGCGAAGATCTTGACCATTAGTTGTGATCCTGCCTGTGAGACCAAAATATTTTGGATCAGGGCGCAGGGTAACATTATGGACTCGAGCTAGTTCTTCAACGACCCATGCACCAGCATTATGACGGGTTTTTGCATACTCTTGGCCAGGATTTGCCAGGCCGACAAGTAACCGAATATTATTACTCACGCTTGTCTCTCTTGTCATACAGCCGTAGTGATAGCGTTTTGTTATGACCATTATGATGGCTAAACCGCATAATCAGCGGGTTCAAAACGCGCGCTATATTATACCAAACGAAGCTAAATTGATATGGTTCTGCAGTGATCTGCTATTGGCGTAGTGTGCAAAAAATAAAACGCCCCGCAAAAGCGAGGCGTTGGTTTTTATTTAGCTGAGAATTTTACTAAGAAAAATCTCATTCTAATCAGACGTGATTAGTGTTCAAACATAGCAGAAATTGATTCTTCGTTACTGATGCGACGGATCGCCTCAGCTAGCATGCCAGATAAGGTCAGTACTGATACTTTACCTGTTGCTGCAATTTCTTTCGTTAGTGGGATTGAGTCAGTAACAATGATTTCATCAATCACAGATTCAGTGATGTTTTGTAGTGCGCTACCAGAGAATACTGGGTGAGTTGCGTAAGCAAATACACGCTTGGCACCGCGTTCTTTTAGTGCTTCAGCAGCTTTACATAGTGTGCCACCAGTATCGATCATGTCATCAACGATAATACAATCGCGGCCTTCAACATCACCGATTAGATGCATAACTTGAGAAACGTTAGCACGTGGGCGGCGTTTATCGATAATCGCAATATCCGTATCATCTAATAGCTTAGCAATGGCACGCGCACGTACTACACCACCGATATCAGGAGAAACAACCACTGGATCTTGAAGATCTTTCGCTAACATATCTTCAAGTAGCACTGGGCTACCAAATACGTTATCGACAGGAACATCGAAGAAACCTTGAATTTGTTCAGCATGTAGATCAACCGTTAATACGCGGTCAACGCCTACATTAGATAGGAAGTCAGCAACAACTTTAGCAGTGATTGGTACACGAGCAGAACGTACACGACGATCTTGGCGTGCATAACCGAAATATGGAATTACAGCAGTAATACGACCTGCAGAAGCACGACGTAATGCATCGATCATAACAACCAGTTCCATTAGGTTGTCGTTGGTTGGTGCACAAGTTGATTGGATAATAAAGACGTCGCTACCACGAACGTTTTCATTAATTTGCACACACACTTCACCATCGGAGAAACGGTCAACCGTTGCGTCTCCTAATGAAATATAAAGACGATCAGCGATGCGTTGGGCTAGTTCTGGTGTAGCGTTACCAGCAAACAGCTTCATATCAGGCACGGTGTAAACCTCAGGTTGCGTCCAAGTTGTAATTACTGACAATCCATAGAATATGTGGCTAGCGTTGTCATCAAAGGAGATACGTTAACACCTTTTGCGACAAATCCCTGGAGCCAGTCAGGTAAATTATTCAAAATATCATTAGCATTTTGCTCGGTGTTACATTCTGCAAACACACAAGCGCCAGTACCAGTTAATCTTGACGGCGCATATTCTAACAGCCATGAAAGCGCCTGATCAACCTCAGGATTAAGACTTCTTACAATTTTCTCGCAATCGTTTTCGTAAACATCACGTAACAGGGCATCTAAGCTACGTTTTTTGGTATTTCGAGGTAATTGCGGATGGTTGAAAATTTCAGCAGTTGCGATGCTAATATCGGGTTTTGCGACTAAATACCACTTTTCTTGTGGTGCTGCAGGTTGTAATTTTTCACCAACACCTTCCGCAAATGCACTGTGACCTCGAACAAAAACAGGCACATCAGCCCCAAGTGTTAAGCCGATAGTGGCAAGTTCATCAACGGATAAATTGGTTTGCCATAGAAAATTCAATGCCACTAATGTGGTGGCGGCATTGGATGATCCTCCCCCTAGGCCACCGCCCATAGGTAAAATTTTATCAATATGAATGTCAGCGCCAAAATCCACTTGTGCCGCTTGGCGCAGCGCAACAGCGGCACGGTAGATTAAGTTATCTTCTGTGGCAACGCCTGTTATTGCTGGAGTAAGGCTGATGTGATTATCTTGATGAGCAGTAATGGTTAATGTGTCACCATAATCTACAAACTGAAATAAGGTTTGCAGATCGTGATAACCATTGTCTCGTTGACCTGTAATGTAAAGAAAAAGGTTAAGTTTGGCAGGCGCCGGCCACTGCGTAGCAATATCAAATTTAGCGTTGTGGTTCATGAAAACGACTCATTAATTACGTGAATTTTAAGTATTAACAAACAAAGGCTTATTATTATATCTTCCAAGTGGAGACTTTTATTTTGATGGTTAATTGGCCTTGTTTTAAGGTCATCAATATTGGTAGCGATGGTACCTTAGTATTATCGTAACTACTGTAATGCATCTCCCAAGTGCGGCCATCAATTTTTTTGGTGAGAAAGGCCACTTGGTCATTTTTATTGAGTTGATAATGATCAGCGCCTGTTGGAAGACCGATTAACCAATCACGCATTTGTTGAAGAGGTAAATTAATACCAGTTAGTTGTTGCACTAATTGTGCGGCATCGGTGCCATGATAAGTATGACCATCGGGATCGGTAAGTGTGACCGCATCAGGGGCCGCATCCAATTTAAGAATGGTTTTATACATTTTGGTTAAAATGAGTTGATAATCATTGGCTTTATTTTGCCAATTAAAGGTTAAGGTGACCCGTTGCTGAGGGCTGATGTAACCAAATACGCCTTGAGCATGATAACGAGTAAGTTGTTGCAATTGAGCTTGATGAAGTGACCAATCGGCTTTATGGGTGATTACCGGTTGCTGTGCACAGCCTGAAAGAAGTGATAACGATAAGGCGAAAATAGAGAGTAGCCATTTTTTTCTGTGGTTAGTCACTGCTTTTTTTTGAACCGATGTCACAGTGGCTGAAAGGAGATTTGTAGCAAGAGTACGCAATATCATCGTAGGAAGTCTCTATCAGAATGAGCCAAAACAATAGCGATAATTTAATCGAAAGCCAAATTATAACCATTAATGATACGAATAAGGTGGCTAAAAAACGATAAAAATGGTGTCATTACTGATTGATTACCTCTGTTGCCTTTTATTACGACATGGCATCAAGTAAAATCTTCACCTTAGATTTTTTCATTGCCGAAGTGGGTATACTGTTTCCATGACCTTGCTTGCATTAGGAATCAACCACAAAACAGCTTCTGTTGATTTGCGTGAGAAGGTAGCTTTTTCTCCTGAAAAACTGTCTTTGGCACTGCAGGAGCTTAAAAACCATCCTGAAGTTTCGAGTGCGGTGATTGTATCTACATGCAACCGAACCGAAGTTTACTGTGAATTATTGCAGTCAGGACCGGGTGTGATTATTGACTGGTTGACCAAATTTCATCAGATCACAGCCGAAGAATTGATGCCAAGCCTGTACTTCCATGAACAACAAGCCGCGGCGCGCCATTTAATGCGTGTTGCGTGTGGGTTAGATTCGTTAGTATTAGGTGAGCCACAAATCCTAGGACAGGTGAAGCAATCTTATTCGGAATCAAAAGACAATGGAACTGTAGTTGGTACCTTAGAAAAATTGTTTCAAAAAACATTTACCGTTGCTAAGCGGGTTCGTACTGAAACCGATATCGGTGGTAATGCAGTTTCTATTGCTTATGCAGCATGTTCGTTGGCAAGACAAATTTTTGAAGCTTTATCGGGTGTGACAATGTTGCTCATAGGAGCAGGGGAAACCATTGAATTGGTTGCTCGTCATGCTGTTGAGCAAGGGTGTAACCGTTTAATTGTTGCCAACAGAACCCGTGAACGTGCGCTTAATCTTGCACGAGAGTTTGGCGCTGAAGTGATAGGTTTAGAAGATATTCCTGATCATCTTCATTGTGCCGATATCGTCATTAGTTCAACAGCAAGCCCATTACCTATTGTGGGTAAAGGCATGGTTGAAGCGGCCTTAAAACGTCGTCGTCATCAGCCGATGTTATTTGTTGATATTGCTGTACCGCGTGATATTGAATCACAGGTTGGCGATCTTAATGATGTGTATTTATATTCTGTCGATGATCTGTATTCGATTGTCGAGAAAAATCGTGAGCAACGTAAAGTGGCTGCGATTCAAGCTGAAGCGATCATCGCTGAAGAAAGTATTACTTTTATGCAATGGCTACGCTCACTGGAAGCGGTCGATAGTATCCGTGATTATCGTCAATATGCCGAAGCAATAAAAAATGAGCTGTTACAACGCAGCTTACAAGCAATCGCCAATGGTACCGATCCTGAACGAGCCTTGGTAGAATTGAGCAATAAACTAACCAATAAGCTTATCCATGCCCCGACAAAAGCCATGCAGCAGGTTGCCAAAGATGGTGAATCTGACAAATTGGTTGTGATCCGTGAAGCACTCGGGCTGGATTCCTATAACGATTAGCAGTTGATGGCTTTGGCCGTTACTCCGCACTTAATTAGAAGATTATGAAGCAATCAATTTTAGTTAAATTAGAAACGCTGGTTGAACGTTACGAAGAAGTTCAACACCTACTGGGTGATCCCAGTGTCCTTAGTGATCAAAACCGATTTCGTGCACTATCAAAAGAATACTCTCAGCTTGAAGAAGTGACGAAGAGTTTCCAAGCGTACCAACAAGCGCAAGAAAATCTTGAAGCTGCAGAAGAAATGGCACAAGAAGATGACGCTGAAATGCGCGAAATGGCGCAAGAAGAAATCAAAGATGCTAAGGCTGAAATTGAACGTTTAGCCGATGAGTTACAACTATTATTGATTCCAAAAGATCCAAATGATGATCGTAACTGTTTTGTCGAAATCCGTGCTGGTGCAGGTGGTGATGAAGCGGGTATTTTTGCCGGTGATTTGTTCCGTATGTACAGCAAATATGCTGAACGTCGCGGTTGGCGTATGGAGATCATTAGTGAGAACCGTTCAGAGCAAGGCGGCTATAAAGAAATGATCGCTAAAGTGAATGGCGATGGTGCTTATGGCGTTCTAAAATTTGAATCAGGCGGTCACCGCGTACAGCGTGTTCCAGCAACTGAATCTCAAGGCCGTGTTCATACCTCTGCTTGTACTATCGCGATTTTACCTGAAATTCCAGAAGCTGAAATTCCAGAAATTAATGCGGGTGATTTACGTATTGATACTTTCCGTTCATCAGGCGCGGGTGGTCAGCACGTTAACACCACCGACTCAGCTATTCGTATTACTCACTTACCAACGGGTATTGTGGTTGAGTGCCAAGATGAACGTTCGCAGCATAAAAACAAAGCGAAAGCGATGTCAGTGTTAGCTGCGCGTATCATCAAAGCAGAAGAAGAGCGTCGTCACGAAGCTGAAGCAAGTACCCGTCGTAACTTGTTAGGTTCAGGTGATCGTTCTGACCGTATTCGTACTTACAACTACCCACAAGGTCGTGTATCAGACCACCGTATTACGCTAACACTTTACCGTCTAAATGAAGTGATGGAAGGTGATTTAGATGCATTGATTCAACCGGTATTTACTGAATATCAAGCGGATCAACTTGCAGCGATGGCTGAGCAAAACTAATGCCACGTAGCATTGAATGTTTATTACAACAGACCAATGCACAACTTGCGACTGCGGGCTCTAATAGTCCGCAGTTAGACAGTGTTGTATTGTTATGTCATGTATTAGATAAGCCACGTAGTTACTTGTTAACTTGGCCGGAAAAGCAGCTTGATGAGGCGCAATTTGCGACTTTTTCAGCATTGTTAGCCCGTCGAATTGCAGGTGAGCCGATTGCTTATATCGTTGGTGAGCGTGAGTTTTGGTCACTGCCGTTAAAAGTGTCACCGTCGACATTAATTCCTCGCCCTGATACTGAAAGACTGGTTGAATTAGCCCTTGAAAAAATACCAGCAACCGCATGTCAGGTACTTGATTTAGGAACTGGCACGGGTGCAATTGCATTGGCGATAGCCTCTGAACGCAAAGATATTACTGTTACGGGAATTGACTTACGTCCAGAAGCGGTGGCATTAGCGACAGAAAATAGCCTGCGACTCAATATGACCAATAGCCGATTTTTAGCAGGCAGTTGGTATAGTCCTCTTGATCAGCAGCCTCAATTTGCCGTCATTGTGAGTAATCCGCCTTATATAGATGAAGCCGATCCGCATCTTATTGAAGGTGATGTTCGCTTTGAACCTAAAAGTGCGTTAGTTGCGAGTGATAATGGGCTCGCCGATATTCGTATTATTAGTCAAGATGGACGTCAATATTTATTGCCTGGTGGTTGGTTACTCATGGAGCATGGTTTTGAACAAGGCGTTGCCGTTCGAGCTATTCTTGAGCAATTAGGTTACGTACAGGTATCAACAAGTCAAGATTATGCTGGGCTCGATCGAGTAACGATGGGGTGCTGGCTAGGAGATCATTCGTAATGATGTACATGGCAATGAAACATATTCACCTTACCGCAATTGCGTTAAGCGTATTACTGTTTGTTATTCGCTATATAATGGTGATGGCAAACTCAACAATGATGAATAAAAAATTCTTTAAAATAACTCCTCATGTCATTGATACGATCATGCTTGCTTCTGGTGTGGCGTTAATTTTTATTACTGGATTTATGCCATTCACCGCTGGAAATGGTTGGCTGACTGAGAAGTTAACCTGCGTATTGGCATATATCGCATTAGGCTATTTCACCCTTCATCATGGCAAAAACAAAGTATTTAAGACATTTGCCTTCTTAGGTGCGATTGGGTGGTTAGTATTGGCTGCACAATTAGCGATCACTAAAACGCCTATCTTGGGCTAGTGAGAGTAATATCATGATGCCATTTAATGAACAAGATCTTAATCAGATGCCGTTGGTTGATGGAGCGATTGCTTTCATGGCTGAGGTCGACATTGATTTTCCTGCGACATGGGTACAATTGCGTTTGACTCAACTTGCGCAAGAAGCAGAACAAACACTGATGCACGAGCTTAATCCTCGTCTGCGTCTTGAGGGTTTGTTACGACTTTTTTATCATGAATGGGGCTTTCAAGGTGATCAACAGCAATACTTTTCATCTGATAATGCTTTTCTAGATAAAGTATTAGAGCGCCGCAAAGGGATCCCTGTCAGCTTAGGGGCTATCTTGCTTTACTTAGCCAAACACCTTGAATTGCCAGTTGAAAATGTAGGTTTTCCAACCCAGTTTTTATTGAAAGTGATATGGTCACAAGAGGAAATTCAATATATTAATCCTTTTGATGGTGAATTTGTGAGTGTCCATATTTTGCGGAGTTGGTTGATTGGCCATCGTGGTCCATTTGCTGAATTTAAGCCTGAATTTCTTGATGCACAGCAAAATAATGTCATTTTATCGCGCTGGTTAACAGTGATGAAAAGTGCGTTATTGCGTGAAGAACAATTTACAGATGCATTGCGTTGTAGTGATTTAGCCTTAGCATTAAACCCAGGTGATCCGCATGAAATCCGTGATCGCGGTTATATTTACCAGCAACTTGATTGCCTTCATGCAGCAGCGGTTGATTATTCTTATTTTATAGAACAATGCCCAGAAGATCCTGCTGCAGATTTGCTTAAACTTCAAGTAGATGCTCTGTCCGAAGAGCCTCTTACCTTGCACTAGATGAGAAGATAAATATGATGCAACAAAAAATTGTTCGTGTTGGTGATATTGACGTTGCTAACGATAAGCCATTTGTTCTTTTTGGTGGCATGAACGTGCTAGAGTCGCGCGACTTAGCAATGGAAATCTGTGAGCACTACGTAGAAGTAACCAATAAACTGGGTATTCCTTTCGTATTTAAAGCGTCTTTTGATAAAGCAAACCGTTCATCTGTACGTTCATACCGTGGCCCTGGTTTAGAAGAAGGTTTAAAAATCTTCCAAGAATTAAAAGACACCTTTGGTGTGAAAATCATTACAGATATTCATGAAAAAGAACAAGCTCAAGTTGTTGCTGATGTGGTTGATGTGATTCAATTACCGGCTTTTCTTGCTCGCCAAACTGATCTTGTTGCAGCGATGGCTAAAACTGGTGCTGTGATTAATGTGAAAAAACCACAGTTTATGAGCCCAGGCCAAGTGGGTAACATTGTTGAGAAGTTTGCTGAGTGTGATAACCACAATGTGATTCTATGTGAACGTGGTGTATTACACGGTTATGATAATCTTGTGGTTGATATGCTTGGCTTTGATGTAATGAAAAAAGCGTCAAACGGTAGCCCAATCATTTTTGATGTAACCCATGCGCTTCAATGCCGTGATCCACTTGGTGCAGCATCAGGCGGTCGTCGTGAGCAAACTATTGATCTTGCACGCTCTGGTATTGCAACTGGCATTGCTGGTTTATTTATGGAAGCACATCCAACGCCAGATTTAGCACGTTGTGATGGCCCATCAGCTTTCCCATTAGATAAGCTAGAACCATTCCTTGCACAGATTAAGCAACTTGATGACTTAATTAAGAGTTTTGCTCCGATTGAAATCAACTAATTAACGTTGTTGAGATACATTAAGCCCTATGAATTCTATTTATAGGGCTTTTTTGTGTGAAAAGCATACGAAATAGGAAAAATTGTTTAATTGTAAAATTTGGTTTTTTATTCTGATTTAAGTGCTAATTTCTGGTGTAATACTTTGTAAGTTGGCTGTTTTTTAGTTGTTATGCTTTATTGGAATTATAAAATTCAGGGTGATCTGTGTCACTTTTTTTTTGAGTCTTGGCACTGGTCGTTTCATACTACCGCTAAGTTTTATTAGTCGTAGTGAGTTACCGTGTCGATATCACAAGATCTTTCCGCTCTCGAAGCAAAAACCGTCTCCGCAAGTTGGACCAAACATGATACCAGTTGGATGTTGAGCCTCTTTGGTACATCTGTTGGTGCTGGTATTTTATTTTTACCGATTAATATTGGTTCTGGTGGTTTTTGGTCATTAGTTATTATGGCGCTGCTTGCCGGACCGATGACATTTTGGGCTCACCGCGGATTGGCTCGATTTGTTTTATCTTCTAAACAGCCTAATGCTGATTTTACTGATGTGGTTGAAGAGCACTTTGGTCAGCGTTATGGGCGTTTAATCTCTTTATTATACTTCTTATCTATTTTTCCCATTTTGTTGATTTATGGTGTTGGTTTAACCAATACCGTTGATAGTTTTATGGTGCATCAACTCGGTATGGCTGCGCCGTCTCGAGTGATACTTTCAGGTTGTTTAGTGTTTGGTATGATAGCGATCATGCTGGCTGGTGAAAAAACCATGCTACGCGTATTTGGCATGATCGTGTATCCGCTAACGTTTATTTTGGCTGGCATTTCAATTTATCTAATTCCAAGCTGGCACATGCCTAATTTTAGCCTTAATCAAAGTGTTGGTGATTTAAGTGCTTCGTTATGGTTAGCGATTCCAGTAGTAGTGTTTGCATTTAGTTATACACCTGTCGTGTCTGGGTTTGTTAATGCTCAGCGACGTCAATATGGCCATCATGCCCATACTAAATCAGAGACTATTTTAAAACGTACTTCTGTGATGCTAATTGCATTCGTATTATTTTTTGTTTTTTCATGTGTCTTGAGCCTAACACCAGCACAGCTGCAACAAGCAAAAGTCGATAATGTGTCAGTGTTATCGTATTTAGCCAATGTCGAAGATAGTCACTTTATTATGATTCTGGGGCCTTTAATTGCCTTTATTGCGATTACATCATCGTTTTTAGGTCATTTTATGGGGGCACGTGAAAGCTTTAATGGTCTAGTGGCTAAACAAACCTCATTACCAATTAAAACCATCGATAAGATCGGTGTGGTACTGATGTTTATTAGTATTTGGTTTGCTTCGGTAATGAACCCAAGTATTTTAGGCATGATGGAGGCTTTTTCTGGGCCTGTGATTGCGATGATTTTATTTTTGATGCCAATGCTAGCGGTGTATCACATTGAAAGTCTGAAAATCTACCGTGGTAAACTAAGCACATATTTCATCTTAGTGATGGGGTGTTTAGCGGTCGGCGCGATTGTGTTTAACATGGTTAAATAGTACTGCAGATAAATAAAGGCTTGCTCCTGTTAATGTCTACTTATATAGACAATAGAGATGCAAGCCTTATTTTTAGAGGGTGATTATCGCGTTATTATTACAGTTTAAAGCGGTTGATCTCTTGCTGTAATTCATACGATAACGTCGATAACTCCGCCGCTTGTTTGGCAGCTTCGCTGGCCTCAACAGCTAATTCATTTGAAACATCACGAATCCCCTCGGTGTTGCGAGTAATTTCTGATGTTACTGATGATTGCTCTTCTGCGGCAGACGCTATTTGGGTTGCCATATCACTGATGTTATTCACCGCGGTAGTGATTTGCGACAAGCTCGCTGAGGCTGAGTTAGCATCATCAACGCTGGTTTCAGCTAAGTGGCGGCTATCTTCCATTATGCCTACTGCTTGACCTGTTGTTTGCTGTAAGGTTTCAATCATTTGTTGAATTTCTTGAGTTGATGCGTGAGTACGCTGACTTAATACTCGCACTTCATCGGCAACCACCGCAAATCCTCGGCCTTGTTCTCCAGCACGCGCGGCTTCAATCGCAGCATTAAGCGCGAGCAAATTGGTTTGCTCAGCAATACCTTGAATGGTCGAAAGAATAGTATTAATACTTTGCGCGTGGCTGTTTAATGCACTGATAACACCAGTCGCCGTTTCAACTTCTTGAGCAAGGCTAGTAATTGATTGTTGGCTTTGATTCACTTGAGTGGTGCCATGTCCAGAAGCGATAACGGTTTCTTCTGAGGTGCGAGCGGTGTTTTCTGCGTTTGATGCTATCTCATGGGTTGCGGCAGCCATTTCATTAATCGCTGTTGCGACCATATTAATTTCATCTTGTTGAAATTGAATTCGAGTACTGCGTTCTTCTGCTTGAGAGGCGGTGATATGCGATTGCTGGCTGAGCGTACTTGAAACATGGCTTAAACGGATCAGCATGCTATGTAAGTTACTTACAAATGAGTTGAAGTTGTGGGCTAATTGACCCACTTCATCATTACTATGCGGCTCAAGGCGGCGGGTTAAATCACCTTCACCGTTAGCAATTTCAGCTAATGCGGCAGAAACTCGGTTAAGATCACGGAATAACAGGTTAACTAACAGTGTCAGAGCAATAATAACGCATAACGTTATGATGAACGCTGTGATGATCAATTGTTTAAGCGCGGTATAATAGCTAGCTTCTTCTGTCGCCAGATCCATTTCTAACGCTAATACCCATTCTGTATTTGGAATATTCTCAAAATAAAGCACTTTTTGTTGGCCATTAATGGTTAAGTGCAGAGCTTTATTGGTCGCTATTTGCTGTTCAATATTGCCCATGGTGAGCTGATTGCTGTATTGCGCTAATGGCTTGAGTAATAATTGTTTATTTGGGTGTGCAAGAAAACGGTTATCTTGTTTGTTAATCAGCATCGCAATGGCATTTTGACCGACATTGAGGCTGATAACATCATTAATCAGTTGATCTATCAAGACATCCGCGCCAACCACACCAAGCTGTTGACCGTTATTGGTTAGTGGCTGTGCAATCGTGATTAATAGTGCGTTAGTGATAGCATCTTGATAAGCAGGGGTAATAATTTGTTTGCCTGCTGTTTGAGCATCACGATACCAAGGACGTGTACGTGGGTCTATTTGAGATAAATTACGAGTAGCATCAGAACTCGTGGTGCTACCTGCAGCACTGCCGAAATAAATATCATCAAAGCCACCGCTTTTACGTGCTTGTTCTAAAAACATCACATTATTCGGTTGGTCATAATAACTACTAAAAGATTGAGTAATTGAACGGCGAATATCCATCCAATCAGCAATGCCGATAGTAGCAGTTGAGGCAATACTGCGTGCTCGTTGATTAGTATTGGCATGGGTTTCGTTATCAAGTTGCTTGGCGGCCAGCCATGTTAATGCTGTTGCCATGACGACGACTGCCGATACGCTAGCCATGATCAATTTTTGTTTGAGGGAAAGCTGCATAGGTCCATCTCAGGAGTCAAAATATACCCTATGAGAGCAAATTATAACTTGCATTACAATTGATTCATTGATTAGTGAGTAGTTTATTTTTAAGTCGCTAACATATTGATATATTTTTACTTTTTATTGACGGTTGCGGTGGTGTTTAACGCCATTAAATTGACAGTTAAAGGTTGTTTTAGATACTTATAAAGAGCGATTAAGCAATGTGCATATGGATGTTTAGACGTCTAGATGTTGACACTCGTGACACATCCCATTAACCTAGGGGAAATTCTAAAATAGATATTCATTATCAGCATGTCAAACTCAACCAATACATCATCAATTACACCTTCAGCATTGGCATTGCTGCCATTGGGGGTCTTTCTTGCCTTATTTATTGGTGTCGGTAGTTACCTGACTTACCAAGGGGTCGATTTCGCTTTTTATCAATTACCGTCGCCTGTTGCAGCATTACCTGCGGTTATTTTGGCAATTATTCTCAGTAAAGAAAAATTAAATAAAGCCATAGAGCAGTTTATTCGTGGTGTTGGTCATAATGACATTATTGCGATGTGTATGATCTATTTACTTGCTGGTGCATTTGCAGCCGTTGCGAAAGCATCGGGTGGGGTTGATGCGACGGTAAACCTTGGTATGGCAATATTGCCTGCAAGCATGATTTTACCGGGGATTTTTATAATCTCTGCTTTTATTGCAACTTCAATGGGTACCTCAATGGGTACGATTGCGGCGGTAGCGCCAGTTGCATTAGGTATTGCTCAAGCTGCTGGAATGGATGTTGCGTTAACCGCTGGTGTGGTATTAAGTGGTGCGATGTTTGGTGATAACTTATCGATTATTTCTGATACAACGATTGCTGCAACCCGCTCTCAAGGTTGTCAGATGAAAGATAAATTCCGTGAGAACATTAAAATTGCTTTACCTGCCGCTGTTGTCACTATGCTGTTGTTTGCTTTTAGCAGTTCAGTAACAACCTTACCTGCAGCAAATCCAATTGAATGGTTAAAAGTATTACCTTATATCACGATCCTTATTCTTGCTGTGTCTGGGGTAAATGTTTTTGTGGTGTTGAGTTTAGGTATCGTTCTTGCGGGTGGTGTGGGTTTATTTTCAATTGATAGCTATAGCTTAACGACATTTGGTAAAGATATTTACAGCGGCTTTGGCAATATGCAAGAAATCTTCTTACTATCAATGTTGATTGGTGGTGTGAGTGAATTAATGCGTCAACAGGGTGGTTTAGCATTTTTAACCCAGTTAATTAGCCGTGTGATTGGTAAATTCAGCTCAAAACATAATGCCTCAGAAAATTCTCGCGCCAGTGAATTAGGTATTGCGAGCTTAGTGAGTCTAACTAACTGTTGTACTGCTAATAATACTGTCGCAATTATTGTGTCAGGTGGCGTGGCGCGTGAGTTAGCGCAAGAGAATAATGTCACCGCTCGTCGCTCGGCAAGCTTATTGGATATCTTCTCTTGTGTGGTGCAAGGTGTATTACCTTACGGTGCTCAAGCATTATTATTAGGGTCGGTATTTAAATTATCGCCACTAGAAATCGTTTCTCATTCTTACTATTGTTTCTTTTTGGCCATTTCGGCCTTAATCGCGATTTTTATTCGCCGCTCAACGACTAAATTTGAGAAAGTCTTTTAATTCATAAATGATTATTTTTAGTTGTTGAATACTCACAATATTTTTTCAAAAAGCTCGATTATGATCGAGCTTTTTTTATGGTTTGTGATCAATGATTTGTTTTTAATGTTGTAACGGTGATCTTGGTTGCAGAATTGTGACGTTAAACAAGTACAGGCTTTTGATTCACCTACACTGAGCGCGATTATTTTGAAACGGTTATTTAGTAAGATTATTTCATTAAATAACACTATTTTTACGCATAAATCTGACTCGATTCAGCCATATAAATATTAAAACATGGTCGGTATCGTCGATTAAAATCATTAAGGTGGATAACATGAAGCAACGTTTATTTGCTAAGACAGCATTAACTGCTGCTCTTCTGGCTGTACTTTCTGGTTGTGCAACACCGACAGATGATACCTCACCTAAATGGAATGCAGATAAAACCTATCGTATTACTATTCTACATACCAATGATAACCATGGCCGTTTTTGGCAAAACCAAAATGGTGAGTACGGTATGGCAGCACGAAAAACATTATTAGATAGTATTCGTGCAGAAGTGAAGGCTGAGGGGGGGACAACATTATTACTTTCTGGTGGTGATATTAATACTGGTGTGCCTGAGTCTGATTTGCAAGACGCTGAACCTGATTTTAAAGGCATGAACATGCTAGGTTACGATGCCATGGCATTAGGTAACCATGAGTTTGATAACCCACTCGATGTATTACGTAAGCAACAACAATGGGCTAATTTCCCAATGTTATCAGCCAATATTTACGATAAAAATACGGGAAAACGTTTATTTCAGCCATATCAAATTTTTGAGCAGCAAGGGATTAAAATTGCGGTTATCGGTTTAACCACTGAAGATACCGCAAAAATAGGTAATCCTGAATATATTGGTGAAATTGAATTCCGCGATCCTAAAGTAGAAGCAAAACAAGTGATTGCTGAACTAGAAGCCAATGAAAAGCCTGATGTGATTATTGCAGCAACCCATATGGGCCATTATGAAGATGGTCAGCGCGGTATTAATGCGCCTGGTGATGTGGCATTAGCGCGTTACATGCCAGCAGGCGATCTTGATATGATTGTTGGTGGTCACTCGCAAGAACCCGTGTGTATGGAAGGACTAAATAAAAATAACAGTGATTTTAAACCTGGTGACAAGTGTACGCCAGATCAACAAAACGGCACCTGGATTGTACAAGCCCATGAGTGGGGGAAATATGTAGGTCGTGCTGATTTTGAATTCCAAAATGGTGAGTTAAATCTGGTTAGCTATGATCTGATTCCAGTAAACCTAAAGAAGAAAATCAAATTAGCGGATGGCAGCCAACAGCGAGTCTTTATTCAGAGTGAGATTCAACAAAATCCAGAAGTGTTGTCGTTTTTAACACCTTATCAAGAAAAAGGCCAAGAGCAATTAACGGTTAAAATTGCAGAGTCTAACGGTAAGTTAGAAGGTGATCGTAATGTGGTGCGTTTTCAGCAAACCAACTTAGGACGTTTAATTGCGGCTTCACATATGGAACGCGCTAAAGCTGATTTTGCAGTGATGAACTCTGGCGGTGTACGTGATTCGATTAATGGTGGCGATATTACTTATAAAGATGTGCTCATTGTGCAGCCATTTGGCAATATCGTGACCTATATTGATATGTCAGGTAAAGAGATCCTTGATTATTTGAACGTAGTCGCAACCAAGCCAATTGATTCTGGTGCTTATGCGCAGTTTTATGGCATCGCAATGACTGTTGCCAATGGTAAAGTGAATAATGTAAAGGTTGGCGGTAAGCCATTAATGATGGATAAAACCTACCGCTTTACGGTGCCGAGTTTTAATGCTGCTGGTGGTGATGGTTATCCAAAAGTAAACAACCATCCTGGCTATGTCAATACCGGATTTGTTGATGCTGAAGTGCTAAAAGAGTATTTGCAAACCAACAGCCCAATTGATGTAAATCGCTTTGCTCCAAAAGGTGAAATTACTTATAAATAACCAGTCTTGCGACAGGTCTATTGTATTTGCGGCGCTGAATTTTCAGCGCCGTTTTTTTTGTTCTTTTTAAAAAATATATCTCGGTATATAGTTCTGTTTTGGTAAACAGATGTGGTTAGCTTCTTTGTCTATGGTGGATATAAAGGGGAGCTAATTACAGCTGTTTGATTGACGCTATGTTGTAGAGATAAATATAATGACTCCAGCAATTAAATTAGCAAAAAAAAATAAGATTGAATTTCAAGTTCACCAATATGAACATGATCCGGCTAATAACAACTTTGGTCATGAAGCTGCTGAAATATTAGGCTTAGATCCTCATCGTGTGTTTAAAACATTATTATTTGCTCTAAATGGTGATCCTAAAAATTTAGCCGTTGCTGTGGTGCCTGTGGCGGGCATGCTCGATTTGAAAGCAGCAGCAAAAGCGGCTGCTGGAAAAAAAGCGGAGATGGCCGATCCAAAATTGGCGGAAAAAGTGACGGGTTATATTGTTGGCGGTATTAGCCCTCTTGGACAGAAAAAACGCTTACCAACCTTTATTGATAGTAGTGCTGAGCAATTTGAAACCATTTGCGTAAGTGCTGGACGCCGAGGTTTAGAAATAGAGCTTGCAGCGAAAGATTTAGCGACACTCACTAGCGCTAAGTTTGCAACGATTGCTAAACACGATTAACCAAGACAAAGATGTTTATATCGTCATTGATAAAAGGAGTTAACGATGACACTTAGCCTTTGGCTGTCTTTATTAGCGATTTGTTTGCTAGGGGCGATGTCACCGGGACCTAGTTTAGCTGTTGTTGCTAAACATAGTTTATCGGGAGGACGTTGGCATGGGATCGTCACCGCGTGGGCGCATGCTTGTGGGGTTGGGTTTTATGCCTTATTAACGTTACTTGGTCTAGCGGCAATATTGCATCAATCACCACTGCTATTTAGCAGTATAAGTTATGTGGGCGCAGGATATTTAGCGTATCTAGGATTTAATGCGTTACGTTCTAAAGGCGGTGTGGCTGCAAAATTGGCACAAGGGCAAGCTAGTACATTACTTGAAGCTGCACGTGATGGGGTGATGATCTCTTTATTTAACCCTAAGTTAGCATTATTTTTCTTAGCGCTATTTAGTCAGTTTGTTGCTGCTGGTAATGAAGCATCATCAAAGGCGATCATTATTGCAACACCACTACTGGTGGATGGATTATGGTACACATTAATTGCATCTATTTTATCTTATCCAAAAGTGTTAACAGCATTAAGAACCAAAGCACAATTGATCGATCGTTTATCTGGCGTTGTGTTACTTGGATTAGCGTGTCGAGTGGTGTGGTTAGCTTAGTGGTAAAAAACGCATAAAAAATAGCCGAACTCAGTTCGGCTATTTTTTATTCATTGGGTTGATGTCTTTTTTTCCGTAACCAAATAGGGACAAAGGTATTAAGGATTGTTGCTAATATAATTAATCCTACACCGACCATTTTATTCCATGGCATTGGGTGGTTAAAAAATATAAATTGCCAAATAGCTGAGAAAATTAAATTAGTAAAAATAATCGGTGCTAATTGTGAGCCCGATTCTGCTAATTGATAAGCTTTAGCACGGAAAACTTGGGTATTAATCGTACATACCGCCATAAAGATTAATAGTAATAATAAAGGATGCTGCCAACCCGTTAATGTATGCCACTCTACTGCGGTAGTAATTGGCGAGAATATTAAAAAGGGTATCAAAAAGACGGAAGCAACAATAAAGCTCCACGCACTCACACCGACAGGAGTCAGGTTACTTTTACTTGAACGGTACATTGCCACTTGTGAGCCAGCATTAAAAATACCACCGGCTAAGCCTAACAATAAACTGCCGCCAAACTTCATTTGTTCAAGATTACCAGCAATGAATAGTAATCCTGTAAAGGTAATGCCTAAATTAATAATAATAAGGCGTTTGATCGGTGTTTTAAAAAATATACGCTCTAAAATAGGGACAAATAAAGGACTAGTACCAAATAAAACAACCGCTTCAACAAGACTTAGGTATTTAATTGATGCAAGAAAACACAGTTGGCTACCAGTAATACAAATACCGCGAACAATTAAACCGCTCCACGCTTGTTTATTAGGTTGTGACCATTTAGTGATCATCATTAACCAGAATGCAAGAATAGCTGGGAATAACAAGCGGAAAAAGCATAGCCATGCCGGGTCAAAACTGTGGGTTAGCAATTTAGCGACTAATCCTGTTACTGATAAGCTAAATGTAGATACTAGCATTAGCAACATTGGACGTATTTCTGAATTCATTAGTAATCTCCTCGGGCGGCGACTCTACTTGAATTGTATGATAAATAAATTCAAAACAATTTAACCCTAGGATATATTTATCTTACCATTTTAGTTATGGGTTATATTTAGGGTGAGAAGGGTTATTTGCGTTATCAATCAATATTTTGTGATATATTCCCGAGGTTTATTTAAGCTTCACGGTGATTTAAATGCCGATCACGTGTTTGTTGTTTTTTTTCGGCGCTCTTTTTAATCATAACGTAAAGTGCACCTGTGCCACCGTGTTGACGTTGAGCTGAGTGGAAACACAGTACATCTGAAATCTGCTCAAGCCAGGTGGTGATATAACTTTTCATTAATGCTGGTGGATTAGTGCGCTCTCCTTTGCCATGAATAATCATCACCGTACGAATATCTAGTCGCTGGGCTTGCTTTAAAAAAGCCAATAATTCCTCTCGTGCTTGAGATAATGTTTTTTTATGTAAATCTAACCGCGCATGAATATCATATTTACCTTGGCGCATCTTTTTAAATACGGCTAATTGCACTCCATCACGCTTAAACTCAATCATGTCATCGGGTTTGACCATCTTGGCATGATCAAGAGACAAATAATCAATATTACTATTAGCTAATGTTTGTGCCGCTAATCGTCGAGCAAGTTGTGCTTCTGAGACTTGGTGTTTTTGTTGAATTAAAACGGTATCTTGTTTTATTGGCGCAATATCAGCCATCATCTCTTTAAAGAGATCCAATTCATCATTAGGCATAAAAGACTCACTATAATTAACCAATAATTTCAGTATACCTACGCGAAAGAGAAACAAAAGCCAATAAATAGGAAACCTATACCGAACTATAGATATTTAAGTTTGGCTAATTATAGAATATTGTTAATGCATTATCGTGTGATATATCATTAATTTTTTATGGTTGTTATAGGAAGTTAATGGTTGGTGGTATTTTAATCGACATGCGCTACTGATAACCTATAAAAAAGGCTGTTTAATCAACAGATCTTTTAGTTACAAAAAAAATACCGTATAGGGGTTGCTAAAATAAAAATGGCGAGTATTATAGCGACCTCAACAACGCATAGCGTGTTGAAATGTCGGTGAATAGCGCAGTTTAGTCGCGCATCTCTGATGTTAGGAATAGCGGAGCAGAGGGTTGACCCTTCTATCAGCGTTCCAGAAAAGAATTAGTCGGTGAATAGCGCAGTTTGGTAGCGCATCTGGTTTGGGACCAGAGGGTCGGGGGTTCGAATCCCTCTTCACCGACCACTATTTAAATAATAGTGGTTTATTAAACCGTTATTATCAGAGAAGGTGTTAGTAGATAACACATCTCTAAAAGAATTAAGTCGGTGAATAGCGCAGTTTAGTAGCGCATCTCTGATGTTAGGAATAGCGGACCAGAGGGTTGACCCTTCTAGCAGCGTTCCAGAAAAAGAATTAGTCGGTGAATAGCGCAGTTTGGTAGCGCATCTGGTTTGGGACCAGAGGGTCGGGGGTTCGAATCCCTCTTCACCGACCACTTACAATGGTGGCTATAGCTCAGTTGGTAGAGTCCCGGATTGTGATTCCGGTTGTCGCGAGTTCAAGCCTCGTTAGCCACCCCATTATTTAGGTTATCTTTTTTAGAGACCTTGGCCTTGTAAGCCTAAACAACGTCGGTGAATAGCGAAGTTTAGTAGCGCATCTCTGATGTTAGGAATAGCGGACCAGAGGGTTGACCCTTCTAGCAGCGTTCCAGAAAAAGAATTAAGTCGGTGAATAGCGCAGTTTGGTAGCGCATCTGGTTTGGGACCAGAGGGTCGGGGGTTCGAATCCCTCTTCACCGACCACTATTTATATAATAGTGGTTTATTAAACCGTTATTATCAGAGAAAGTGTTAGTAGATAACACATCTCGAAAAGAATTAGTCGGTGAATAGCGCAGTTTGGTAGCGCATCTGGTTTGGGACCAGAGGGTCGGGGGTTCGAATCCCTCTTCACCGACCACTATTTATATAATAGTGGTTTATTAAACCGTTATTATCAGAGAAGGTGTTAGTAGATAACACATCTCGAAAAGAATTACGTCGGTGAATAGCGCAGTTTGGTAGCGCATCTCTGATGTTAGGAATAGCGGACCAGAGGGTTGACCCTTCTATCAGCGTTCCAGAAAAAGAATTTAGTCGGTGAATAGCGCAGTTTGGTAGCGCATCTGGTTTGGGACCAGAGGGTCGGGGGTTCGAATCCCTCTTCACCGACCACTTACAATGGTGGCTATAGCTCAGTTGGTAGAGTCCCGGATTGTGATTCCGGTTGTCGCGAGTTCAAGCCTCGTTAGCCACCCCATTATTCAGGTTATCTTTTTTAGAGACCTTGGCCTTGTAAGCCTAAAGATTGTCGGTGAATAGCGCAGTTTGATAGCGCATCTCTGATGTTAGGAATAGCGGACAAGAGGGTTGACCCTTCTAGCAGCGTTCCAGAAAAAGAATTAAGTCGGTGAATAGCGCAGTTTGGTAGCGCATCTGGTTTGGGACCAGAGGGTCGGGGGTTCGAATCCCTCTTCACCGACCACTATTAAGAAAACCGTATCGAAAGATGCGGTTTTTTTTCGTTTGTATAAAATGAATCATAGCTTAGATCCACAGAGGGTCGGGGGTTCCCGATATTAGAACCTAGCTCTTCACCGACCACTATTAAGAAAACCGTATCGAAAGATGCGGTTTTTTTTCGTTTGTATAAAATGAATCATAGCTTAGATCCACAGAGGGTCGGGGGTTCCCGATATTAGAACCTAGCTCTTCACCGACCACTATTAAGAAAACCGTATCGAAAGATGCGGTTTTTTTTCGTTTGTATAAAATGAATCATAGCTTAGATCCATAGAGGGTCGGGGGTTCACTGATATTAAAACCTAGCTCTTCACCGACCACTATTAAGAAAACCGTATCGAAAGATACGGTTTTTTTTCGTCTGTCGAAAATGGGTGAATAGTTCAGTTTGGTAGCTCTTCACCTTAATCACAATCAGCGGTTGTACCTGAAGTCATCTTCTCAACGATAAAGCCCTGTTGCTTCATTAAATTTGGTAACCCTTGTTCGCCAATCAAATGAAATGCGCCGACTACCACCATAAACTTGCCTGATTGATAAGCGGGATCTTTGATTAAGGTTTCTGCCCAGTGCTGATTGCGATTAAAAATTAAGGCATCATCAGTGGTGGGATCAAATTGGCTTTCTTGAAACAGTTGTTCAAGCTTATTATCATCGCCGTGTTGCCAAACTTTAACTAAGCAACGTAATGATGATTGGGTTTTATGCCATTCATTGATGGTTTCAAGCAACATTGGGGTGCCATTTTCTGGTAGCGTTGCAAGCATATTAAATTGCTGGCTAACACTTTCCAATTCGAGGATTGGCAATTGTTGCTGTTGAGCGCGCTGTAACAGCACGTAGTCGATGCCATAATCTGATTTTAGTTCGAGTTTATCAGCAAGAGCGAGCTGAAGAGTAACAGCAGTTAACCAAGGTGGCTGTTGAAGTAGCTGTTCAAATGAAATGTTGAGTGTAGTCGTGATCTTTTGTAGCTGTTTGAGTTCCGCCGTTGAGAGTGCTTGTTGAGTAAAAGGTGGCTTAATCGTTGGAGCTACCTGTGATTGTTGTAAAATATTAGCTTCAACAACCAATGCATCAGCGTGTTGCCATTGCTCAAGAAATATAGCAGGCAACGGAAACATAGCTTCTTTTCCTGCATGAATAGAACCCAAAACATAAAACTCACGTTGTTGGTCAGAAATTTTCCATACAATCGGTGTTGCAAGTGCCGATTGGGAAATAAAAGGCAGAAGTAATAATGCTTTTGATAAAAGAGATTTGAACATAAGTTACCGCTGATTAAGTAGGATAGTTTAGTTATAACAAATAATTGGGCTAAGTGAGATCAAAAAAGGCTACCGAAGTAGCCTTAATATGATTGCTTTGATTGCTAAAAGACAATTATTTGGGGTTACGAATACTTGGATGAAGCCAGAACCACCATACAATAAACCCAATTGCAGCAGCACCTAATAAAAAACACATATTATTTCTCCTGATGTTGTTGGCTTGGCTTGAATAAACGTAACCGGTTAGCGTTACTTACCACAGTGATTGATGATAGCGCCATCGCCGCACCTGCAATCACAGGGCTTAGCAGTGTCCCTGTGAGTGGGAATAACACGCCAGCGGCAATTGGAATGCCTAATGTGTTGTAAATAAAGGCACCAAATAAGTTTTCTTTGATATTGCGTAGCGTTGCTTTTGATAATTCCAAGGCATCTGCCACACCGTGTAGTGAGTGACGCATTAGAGTAAATTGGGCACTTTCAATAGCAACATCAGTACCACTTCCCATCGCGATTCCAACTTCAGCTAATGCAAGAGCTGGCGCATCATTGATTCCATCACCGACCATAGCTACTCGTTTACCTTGTTGTTGTAATAAGGTAATTTGAGCCGCTTTGCCATCAGGCAATACATCGGCAACTACATCTGAAATACCGAGCTTAGCAGCAATAACGTGGGCAGTTTTGACGCTGTCACCGGTGAGCATTACCACATTAAGTCCCATATCTTGCATACGCTTAACGGCGGATAATGAATCATCACGCAGTGGATCACTGATACCAATGATCCCTGCTAAAATACCATTTTGAGCAAGGTAAACCGGTGTTGCACCTTGGCTGGCAATGAAGTCAAAGTCTGCTTCAGCGTGAGAAATATTAATTTCATTTTGATGCATGAATTTGGTATTACCGAGCAATAATTGCTGTTGTTCTATAGTGCCTGATACGCCTAATCCGGCATACGCATTAAAGTTGCTATGTGGGGAAAGTGCGAGCTGCTGTTGGCGTGCTGATTCAACAATGGCATTCGCTAATGGGTGCTCTGAACCTTGCTCTAAGCTAGCAGCTAATTGAATCAACTGTTCACGAGTTAATGCATTATAAATCTTATTGTCAACAACTTGTGGTTTGCCTTCAGTTAAGGTACCCGTTTTATCTAATACTACAGTATCAATGCTAGCCGCTTGTTGCATCGCTTCTGCATCTTTAATTAAAATGCCTAATTCTGCTGCACGTCCAACACCAACGGTTACTGACATTGGTGTTGCTAGGCCTAATGCACATGGACAAGCAATGATCAGTACCGTGGTCGCTGCAACAAGCATATATACCGATGCTGGTTGTGGACCAAAATAATACCAAGCCATGGTCGTTAATATGGCAATGATCATCACACTGGGTACGAAAATACTGGAGATGGTATCCGCTAAGCGTGCTAGGGCTGGCTTACTACTTTGTGCTTGGCGTACTAATTGAATAATACGTGCAAGCATAGTGTCACTGCCAATATGCTCAGCTTTAAATAATAGGCTCCCTTGTTGGTTAATTGTGCCTGCACGAACATGATCGCCGGTTTTTTTATGCACAGCCAAAGGCTCACCTGTAAGCATTGATTCATCAATATAGCTATTACCATCAATGACATAACCATCAACAGCCACTTTAGCTCCTGGCTTTAAACGTAACGTCATGCCTGCAATAACTTCGCTCAATGGGCGTTCAATGTCTTGCCCATTTTCAACCACAATCGCAGTTTGAGGCTGAAGATCGATCAAACGCTCTAAGGCTTTTGAGGTTCGGCTGCGTGCGCGTGCTTCTAATGCATGCCCAAGGGTAATTAAACCGATAATCATTGCAGAAGCTTCAAAATAGACATGGCGAGCAGCAACTGGAAACATAGTTGGTGCAATAACCACTGCCATTGAAAATAGCCATGCCGCACCGGTGCCTAAGGCTACTAATGTATCCATAGTGGCACGATGATGACGGAAAGCTTTCCAACTATTGATATAAAAATCTTTACCGGCCGTTACCAATAGCGCCAAGGTAATTAAACCAACAACTCCCCAACTTATTTGGCTGGCTGTGGAATCAATGATCATACTACCGCCAAAGATCCCCCAAGCCATCATTGGTAGCCCTAAGCCGAGTGCAATCATGGCATTACGCATATGGGTTGTTACTGTTTGCTGGTTTTGTTGCTGTTGGCGAAGACGGCGACTTTGATCATCTTCACTTTGTTCTGCGCCATAACCCGCTTGTTCTATTGCGGTAATAACCGCCTGTGGTGATGCTTGCCCATAAATTAAGGCAGTACGCTCAGCAAGGTTAACATTGACACTGTCAACGCCGTTTACAGCCTTGATTGCTTTTTCTACTGATGCTACGCAACTCGCACACGTTAGCCCTGATAATAATAATTGGGTTGCTTGACCTTGAGGTGGCGCTGTAATTTCAGGCTCAGGCTCAGGCTTAGGCTCTGACACGAGAGATTGATCAATTAACGTTGCTGGTTGAGATGGTGTTATCGCAATGGCTTGATAACCAGCGGTAGTCACTAGTGCAATAATCTCGTTAGCCGTTAATGATGTTTTAACATTGAGATTATTTTTATCAATAGTAACAATCTCAATATTGTCTTGCGTTAATGCAGTGGTTAATTTAGCGACACATTTTCCGCATGATAAACCGGTTAAATTGAAGTTATAGTTATGTTGTTGCGGGTTAGTGACAACCTGATAACCAAGTTCAACGATAATATCAGTTAGTGCTTGCTCACTTATTGAGCCCGATACATCCGCGAGCTGTTTGCTAATATTAAAATGTGCAATATCATCACGTTCAGCTAGTGCTTGTTCAATTTTAGCAACACAGCGACCACAGGATAAGCCACTCAGTGGTAATTGGTAATGATAGCCAACTTGGTAGCCTAATGCTGTCACAGCATCAAACAGTGGGCTTAACGGGGTATCACTGGTTATGGTTAATTGCTCAGTATTGATATCAATAATTTCAGTTTGAGGAAGTAGGCTTATGGCATCACGAATTTTATTAACGCAACGCATACAGCGTACATTGGCAACAGGAAGGGTAACAGTATTCATGTGCTCGCCTTTAATGCTTAAATGAAATAATAGCGCTAGCATAATCCTTCCAGTAACTATAATGTCAAGGCTATTTTTTTATACAGTAGAGTAGAAAAGTGATGATGAATATCAGTGAGGTTGCCAAACAAACCGGATTAACGGCTAAAACAATCCGGTTTTATGAAAGCAAAGGGGTGATAAGTGTTGCGCCAAGGGGGGTAAATGGTTATCGCTATTACAATGCGGAGCATATTGCGGAGTTATTGCTTATTAAGCGATCTCGAATGATTGGATTTTCTTTAGATGAATGTCAGCAATTATTGGCATTATCAACCAATCCCGATCGTCAAAGTCGTGATGTTAAACAAAAAGCACTACAAAAACTGGTAGAAATAGATCATAAAATAGAAGAGCTAAAACAAATTAAATTAACTTTAGCAGCATTGGCGGAACAATGCCCTGGCGATAAAAATGCGCCATGTCCAATTATTGATAGCTTAACTAAAAAAGGCTAAATAATTATTTAAGTAGATTATTTAGCCAAATGTTAGTTAGTGATCACTATCTGTCATTGATAAGGTGCCATCATAAGGAATAACACGTAATTGCTTTGTTGGAGATGAGTTGTAGCTAATCATGGTATTTTTATCTAATCGTTGTAGATTAAATTGATGCCAAAAGCTTTCATGGGTCCAATTGAGACTTTCAATAGCGGCATCGGTGATTTTTTTAGTGTGATCTTCTGTATCAACCACTAATACTGCGGCATTTCCAAAGGCGTAAAAATACAGCCCTTTTAAGACCGTATACCCATTGTCTTTTTTAGGGTTTGGGTAGTCAATAAGTGTGTATTGACCAAATTTGCAACTGCCAAATTGTTCGTGGTTGGATGTTACGTATTTATAGTTAAAATCACACCCCATACCATTAATAACGGGGTATAGCATTAAAACTAATAATGCTATGACGACGTATTTAAATTTTTTCATACATTTTTCCATTGGTATCAATGTAAACCGTGCTTTTATCGCTCAAGTTTTGTGGTAGTTTTTGTAGATTGAGCAATTCAATGTTACCACAAATTTTTTGAGCATTAACGGTTACACAAGGTGGAGACTGCCAGCTGCTAGCCCATAACATCACCCAAGCAAGCATCGCCGTTAAGCAAATGCTATAGCCAATTTTTGCCATGGTTGGAAGTGAGTGAGCTGTTGATGTATGTTTAGTTTTCTTCGCATCAGTACCTGCGGTATTGCTATCACTATGGTGATCGGTTGGCTGTAATTGTTCCGAGTTATGCTGTTCATTATCGATCACAACTTCAGGTTGAAATTGTTGTTGGATGAAGGTGTTATTGGCAATCGTAAAGCCAGCCCCTTTAATGGTGATGATAATTTCATTCTTACTTTTAAATGCTTTGCGTAAATTCGCAATAGCAACATTTAATGAGTTAGGAACAACCACCTTATCTGGCCAACCAATTTCAAGTAGTTTTTCTCGACTGATAATTTCGCCACTGTTATCGATTAAAAATTGGAGGATTTTTGTTTCGCTAGCACTAAGCTTAGTGGTTGCTTCTTGATTCGTGTAAGCGCTTTTTTGCGGCTCAAAAACATCCTTACCGTATTTATATATGATCATGGCGTTAACTACCTATCTTAGTATCTGTTTTACGCAGTACGCTCTTAGATGACGACTGCTTTTTTTATTGTTATTGCTTTCGGTATCGAAGCATTCGGGTGTTTATAGCGATATAAAAGACACATTTTTTTAGTAAACATATAAAGAGCAACAAGGGAGTCACTGCTGTTATTGCTACTCTAAAAAAGTTCATTACCCATCTTGATCCTTTATTTTCAAAGCAAATGCTAACAAAAAAAAAGATTTATGGAAGAGATGATAAAGGATAATTACCTGCTCAAAAGGTCGAATATGAT
The DNA here is from genome assembly GCF_900537155.1 of Photobacterium sp. Alg240-V54. Classification (NCBI taxonomy): domain Bacteria; kingdom Pseudomonadati; phylum Pseudomonadota; class Gammaproteobacteria; order Vibrionales; family Vibrionaceae; genus Photobacterium; species Photobacterium sp. Alg240-V54. Next base: position 508,920 of record NZ_UNRL01000003.1, on the reverse strand, counting down.
TATTTATCACATTATGTGTAGTATAAAAAAGTATGTTTTTCACATTTTTTTTTACGCTTTGATGATAAAGGTGTCATTATGTATTTACATGATTTTTATCGATAAAGTTTAAAAATATCGCTGTTTTTATGTTTTTTTATATGAATATAATCGTTAAAAAAAACCGTTTTTTTTATTTATCTAAATTTTTTCTGAAAGATTTGTTTTTCAGAAGCCATTTTTTTGACGCGTGTGAAAAAACGCCAATTAATTGTGAACATCATTTTTTATTATTTGCCTTAATGCTAACACGACCACAAAATGAGAGGGTTCCTGACAAAGACTGTCCTGCGATACACACTTAAAAAAATAGATAGTACGCACTTATATGGGCAGACAATTAGAAAAGTTTTAAAGTATTTAACCAATGGAGTTAAACATGAAATTGAAATCTCTATCTCTAGCTGTAGTAGCAGCTTTATCTCTAGGTGTTGCTACATCTGCAATGGCTGCTGATGCACCTGCAACAGCTACAAATAACACTGCACTAACTCAATCAGCAGCAACTGGTCACTGGTACGCTGGTCAAGGCCACGGCTTCTGGGTTGGTGGTGCACTAGGTATGGGCTATGTTGGTAGCGCAGACTCTCACATGTTTGGTGGTCAAACTAATGCTCCTAGCGTTAAGCTAGACGCTGGTTACGACTTCAACCAATACGTTGGTGTTTACGCTAGCTACGACTTCATGCATGACCTAGGTGATTCAAACCTAAACCTAGCAACTGTTGGTGTTAAAGGTAACCTACCTCTTACACAAAAGTTATCTGCATTTGCTAAAGTAGGTGCAACTTACATCTACGCAGATGATAAAGATGCTGATCAAGTATTCCATATGAAGTCTGATAGCTTCTCTGCAACTGGTGGCCTAGGTCTTTCTTACCAGATCACTAACGCACTATCTACTCAAATTGGTGCTGATTACTACCAAAACCTACGTACTTCACACGGTCACGCTGATCTAACTCAAGCGTACTGGGGTATGACATACAAGTTTGGTCAACCAGCTACACCTGTAGTTGTTACTAACAATGTTGAAGTAGTTAAAGAAGTCGCTGTTGAGTCTCAAGTAGCAACACGTTCTTCTTACGTTCTTCCATACCAAAATGGCGAAACTAAGTTAAACGCTTACGGTCGTTACAACCTAGGTGAGATTGCTGCAACTATGCAAGCTAACCCAGAAGTTAACGCTCAAATCATCGGTCGTACCGATAATGTTGGCGGTCAAGCAATCAACGAGAAAGTTTCTGCTGAGCGTGCAGCAAATGTTGCTAGCTTCCTAGAAGCAAATGGTATCGACGCATCTCGTCTAACTGTTTCTTCTGTTGCTAACACAAACCCAATCAAAACTGATAAAGCAGACAGCACTAACTACGTGCAGCGTTCAGTACAGATCATCCTTAAGTAATTAAGACGATTGTACTAACTGTCTAGTTTTTAACTAGTTTTAATATTAATGCCGATGAGAGATCATCGGCATTATTTTATTCGATTGCTATCTCAATAGCCTGTTTAGATGTGACGAAAGCAAACTATTGAGATTAAGATTGAGCCATAGAGCAATGATGAAAAAAAGTAAGTTTTGTTTATTAATATTATTAGCCATTTCATTAACGGGCTGTTTTTCAAATCAGCAGCTAAAAAAGTCAACCCAATTGGTTGGTGATTGGACCCTTAAAGGAGGCGTCTGTATTCCTGGTGTCACCAAGCATAAGCCTAAGTTAATTATTAATGCTGATATGAAAGTATCTGGATTTACCGGCTGTAATCAATTTAAAGGGCGTTTAATTGCCGCTAATGGCAGTTTTACTTTGCCGAGTGTTACCCGCAGAATTTGTTTGCCAGAGCTTGTTACTCAAGAAGAAAATATGCTGAACGTACTGCGTAGCGCAACCAGTATTGAAGTGATTAATAATACTTTAGTGGTTGATTCTGGTAATAAATTCTTAGTGTTTGAAAAAACTAATGCCAGTTAATTTTAAGATTAGATAAATAAAAAAGGCCCGTGAGCATGATGCTTGCGGGCCTTTTTTTATTGGATTAAATTAATATAACAATGAATACAGTTGACGACGGTAATTGGCAGCAATTGGATTACCTTGGCCTAGTGCAGCTAAAATATCCATCATGGCTTTTTTAGCACTGCCGTCAGCAAAATTAAGATCACGACGAAGTACTTCAAGCAATAGTGCTAATGCTTCTTCATTACGATTAACTTGACTGTATTGAACCGCAAGCTCAAAAGCAATATTGGCATCGCTAGGGTTAGTCGCAAATTTTTGTTCTAATTGTTGAATTTCTGGTGAATTACCCGCTTGTTTGTGTAATTCCAGTTTAGCAACCAGTCCTTTATATTGAGCATCTTGATCTTGCATTGGAATGGTATCGAGAATTAATTCTGCTTCGTCAAATAATCCTGCGGCAATTAAGCATTCGGCAATGGCTAGCTCAATAGTGCTATTTTTAGGGAATTTTTGCGCCAGTTGGCGAAGTAATGCTAGTGCTTGATTGTAATCTTCACTTGCGACTAATGCTAATGCATGTTGTAGCTGAAGTTCTTCAGGTGATGGCAAGTGACGATTAAGCATCTCACGTAAACTTTGTTCAGTTTGTGGGCCGGCAGAACCATCAATAGGCTGACCCCCTTTAAATAAAGCAACAGTTGGTAAACCTCGAACGCCAAACTGAGAGGCAACCATTTGTTGAGTTTCACAGTTGACTGTCGCAAGCGTAAATTGGCCTTGATATTCACGGGCAATTTTTTCAAGAGTTGCATTTACTTCAAGTGTTTCTGGCATTGAAGGGGCCCAGAAACTGATTGCCACTGGTGTCTGCATCGATTGGTCGATGATCTGCTGAAGATTCTGTTCGTTTAATTCAAGCGCGACATTTTGATACATGTGCTGATATCCGTTGGCTATTTGAAAGGCTATAACAAATATATGGGGATGAATCGAGACGAATCAAGAAAACAGCACTAAATGATACTAATTATTAAACGTCAGCATAATAGCGAGTGTGATACAGACACAGATAATATTAATTTGGCGCAACGACATACTACACCTCAGATAAGAAAATTTACGATGATATGAGTCTTTTGACTTAAAACTACTGTAGCGTTTTATTGTGACACTAATATGACGTTATTATAGTTTTTATAGCTGATGGGTGATTATTTAGATTCAAGGGCTATTTGTTTAACTTTAACTGTTGTTATTTGGCGAATATAGCAATATTGATTTTATTGTTGTTGTTTTTATCACCATGTTATCTGGGCAGTCGCTATAAAAATGACCATAATAAATAGTGCTATTATGGTCTATATTTAACTAATTACTCTTTATTAGTAGTTTATCTAACCACTTTGTTGGCAGTATGCGACGCAAAAAGCCAAAAACATATGTAGGCTGGGTTACGTAATAACGTGCTTTTGGCTGCTTACTATTAATTATAGTCAACAGCTGCTTAAATACTGCCTCAGGCCCTAAAGTAAACTTGTTATTAGGGTTAGCAGCCCCTAATCGAGCCAATGTTTGTTGGTAAGGCTGTTGATGGCGCGAGTGATTACTATCAATATATTGTTCAAATTTGTGCTTAGCATTATGTCGAAAATTGCTTTCAATCGGACCAGGTTCTATTAATGCAACTTTTATTGGCGTATTTGCTAACTCTAAGCGCAATGTATCAGTATACCCTTCAAGAGCAAATTTACTGGCGTTATACGCGCCACGATACTTCATTGCGACTAACCCTAAAACGGAACTGTTTTGAATTATTTTACCGTGACCTTGTTGCAACATTAATGGGATCACGGCGCGAGTGAGTTGATGCCAGCCAAAAAAATTGGTTTCAAATTGTGCGCGCAATGCCTCAGTGGGTAAATCTTCTAATGCACCTGGTTGACCGTAAGCGGCATTGTTAAATAGCATATCTAAGTGACCATCAGCGAAGACTAACGCTTGTTTTAGACCGCGATCAATCGATTCAGAACAACTAAGATCAAGTTGAATACACTTAATACCTTGGTTATTTAACCGTTTTACATCACGCAATTGGCGGCAACTGGCGATAACGTTATAACCGAGCCTATTGAGTTCTGCTGCACAGTAATAACCAATACCAGAACTACAGCCGGTAATTAAAATAGATTGTGTCACTGGATGGTTTCCTTGTTGAGATAAGGGCTAAGTTGCTGAGCCATAAATTGAGCTATCAGTGGTTGTGCTTGTGCTGTTGGGTGGAGTCCATCTTTCATCATTAACTGAGGTTGAGTAATGATTTCAATAAGAAAAAAAGGCAATAGCGGCACATTCAATGATTGACTTAATGTTGGGTAGGTATTGCGAAACAGTTCGTTATAGCGTTTGCCATAGTTAGGGGGAATTTCTATTTGCATTAATAATGGCTGTGATCCCATTTCTTTAATTAAAGTGATCATCTGGGTTAAATTATTGCGTAGTATTTTAGGATGAAATCCACGTAAGCCATCATTAGCACCTAACTCGATTAAGACAATATCAGGTTGATGTTGTGTCAGCAGCAGGGGAAGGCGTGCTAAACCATTACCGCTGGTGTCACCTGAAATGCTGGCATTGATAACCGTTGTCGGTTGAGATTGTTGGGCTAATATTTGAGGAAGAAGACTGGGCCAACTTTTATTGGCAGGCATTTGATAACCCGCACTTAAACTATCGCCCAGCACTAATAGCGTTTGACTCGATGCTGTCGATGCAAATAACAGCATTATTAATGAAAGGATTCGTATCATGTCAGTCTCCGTAATAAAAGCTCACTCTGTTTTCAAACAGGTTACGACAGCCTTGTCGCCTATGACTATATTGCAGGATGTTTCGCTTGAGGTCGAGCAAGGTGAGTCAATTGCATTAGTGGGAGTATCTGGCGCAGGAAAATCGACCTTAATGACCTTATTGGCTGGGTTAGATGTGCCAACAGCCGGTGAGATTGAATTATTAGGCCATAACCTGACAAATCTAAACGATGAGCAGCGGGCACAATTACGCAGTGAATCAATCGGGTTTGTATTTCAAAATTTCTTATTGTTACCCACCTTAACGGCGTTAGAAAACGTCACCTTGCCATGCTTAATTCAAAACAATGATATTGATATTGAGCGCGGTAAGCACCTACTTAGCGTGGTGGGATTACAAGGACGTGAAACCCATTTACCGAGCCAATTATCTGGTGGAGAGCAGCAACGGGTCGCATTAGCACGGGCGTTTATGATCAAACCTAAAATTCTGTTTGCCGATGAGCCGACGGGTAATTTAGATCAGCAAACAGCGGCGATGATCATTGAGTTACTGTTTGAGCTTAATCGGAACAGTGGCACTACGTTAGTATTAGTTACTCATGATGATGCCTTAGCGGCTCGTTGTGATCGTGTGATGCGGTTAGATAATGGCGTGTTAAAGACGAAAGATCATCGACAACCAACCAAGGAAAACAAGGAAGAACGCCATGGTTAATATTGCTGTCATAAGTCATAAAACGGCCTTTATGCTGCATTGGGCATGGCGTGAGATTCGGCAAGGGCAATTATGGTTGGTTACTCTTGCGTTGAGCTTAATTATTGGCTGTGTGTTTGCATTATCGGCATTAGTGAGTCGTGTTGAAGCGATCATTGTCGATCAGGGCCGATCCGCACTTGCCGCGGATCGGGTGCTGGTTTCTTCACAGCCGGTTGATCTGTCGCAGCTTAAGATTCCAGCAACAGATCCTGTGAAAATGTCACAGCAAACCCGTTTTGGCACTATGGTATTTAGTAATAACGGTATGCAGTTGGTAAGTGTTAAAGCGGTTGATGCTCTTTTTCCATTACGTGGTGAACTGGGTTTAGAGGGCGCTAATACAACCACATTAGAGCAGCATGTACAGCCGCAGCAATTATGGCTCGCTGAACGGTTATTTTCACTGTTGAACGTCAATATTGGCGATATGTTAATGGTTGGCGATACTGAACTAAAAATTAGCGGCCGTATTACTCAAGATCCTGAATTATCATTTAATCCTTTTAGCCAAATGCCGACCGTGTTTATTCATCAACAAGATATTAATGCGGTTGGAGGCGTACAACCAGGCAGTAGAATCAGTTATCGTTATTATTTTACCGGTTCAAATACAGCCTTAGACGATATTCGTCAGCAGTTAAGGTTAACCCCAAGTCAACGTTGGCTAACTGAAAATGATGCCGGCCGCAGTGGTGATTTTATTGAGCGGGCACGGCAGTATTTATCGCTGACGTTAGTGTTGGTGGTATTAATGGCAGCGGCGACCTTAGTGCTGACTTGCCAACACTATGCTGTTACCCGTAAAACGGCGGTAGCGATGATGAAAAGCCTTGGTGCTTCAAGGTCTTTTTTATGGCGCTGGTTATTAACCCAAATCAGTTTAGTGTTTGTGGTCGCGATTATTATTGGTTTAACACTTGGATTTGGGCTTGAATGGTTACTGCGTTACCCACTGCAAAATCTATTGCCAAATGATTTACCGCCAATGGGATTAGCCCCGATAGTGATCAGTTTATTATTGGCGTTATTAATTGCATTGCCTGCTCTGGGGATACCGTTATCACGTTTGGTACAAACTGTGTCTATTAATTCAGTCCAAGCTTTAATACCGGCATCGATACCGAACCGTTTATCTTGGCTGTTACTTTCCTTGCCGTTGTTAGCAGCCATAGTATGGATTGGCAGTAATCTATTTGTATGGCTAACCTTGCTAGGTATGGCTGTACTGTTGATCGTATTAGCGTTAGTCGGTGTGGCAGCGATTGCTTTATTACAAAAAATACAACTCGGTGCTGCTTATCGTTTGGCACTAAGCCGAGTTAATCGTAGTAAAACCAAAACGGCGACGCAACTGGTGGCATTAACGTGTTCATTAATGTTATTGGCAGTGATTGGCTTATTACGAAATGAATTACTGGCTGATTGGCAACATACGCTCCCTGCTGATGCGCCCAATGTGTTTGCTCTCAATATTGCCCCTGAGCAACAACAACGCTATTTAGCTGATCTAGATAAAGCACAGTTAACCCGTTCGCAAGGTTATCCAGTAACGCGTGGGCGGTTAGTGGCAATTAATGATCAACGCTTTTACACACCATCAAATTCAACCGCAATTGATCAAAGCGGCGATAATACTGAGATAAGTAACGAGATAAATCGAAACGCGGATGATGACAGTGTCGATCCTGCCTTAAAACGTGAGCTTAACTTTACGTGGGCAACAACACTGCCAACTCATAATGTCGTGACTAAAGGGCAATGGGGTAAAGCCGAAGGTGTCTCGGTTGAATCTGGCATTGCCAAACGGTTGAATATTAATCTCGGTGACAAGTTAGCATTTACTGTGGGTGGACGAGAATTTAACGCTACTGTGAACAGTATTCGCGATGTTGAATGGCGTAATATGAAGCCTAATTTTTACTTTATTTTCACACCAGATGTGTTGCAGTCATTCCCCGCAACAGGACTTGTCAGTTTTCGAGTTGGCGAGCAGCAAAATGCATTACTCAATACCTTAGCCAGCCAATATCCAACCGTGACTGTGCTTGATTTACGGATGATGGCGACCCGTATTCAAGGTCTGTTGGCACAAGTCAGTTGGTCGTTAACGGTATTGGCTGGGTTGGGGGTGGTCAGTGGCTTATTGCTGATCATGACCTTATTACGCTTGAGTATCTCCGAGCGCCAAACTGAAATTCAGTTATACCGCACTTTAGGTGCAAGCCGTAAACGCATTGCTGCTACGTTATGGTTTGAATACGGCATTATTGCGCTATTGGCAGGTATTATTGCTGCGGTAGGGGCTGAATTTGTTGTCGGTCTGCTGGTGGTGAAAGGCTTTGAACTGCCGTTTAGCTTACACCCATTAATGTGGTTAGGCTTACCTGTACTGGCGATCGCACTGGTGTATTTGGTGTCACGGTCGCAGATCAACAAGTTATTGTTGCCGTTGCGGTGATGGATATAAAACAATAGTGGTTTTTATTTAGTCTAAATATAGACCAATTCATGAGTCATAGGTTATGATAATTGTAACGTTGAAAAAAACGCATAAGGTTATTTATGATTGAAACAGTAAGTTTTCTGAAGAAAAATGCTGCAGATCTTCCATTATCTGAGCCTTTGACGATCACCCAAAATGGTAAGCCATCTTACGTTGTGATTTCTTATGAAGAACATGAGCGTCGTGAGCAAGCTATTGCTATGATGAAGATGCTAAGTTTTGCTGAAGCTGATATCAAACAAGATCGTACATCGTCAATGACATCATTAAAGAAAAGATTAGCAGCGCGTAAAAAATAGATGAGATTTTATGTCTATGATTGAACTAGTTTCTACGAATACATTTGAGAATACAATGTTTGCGCTGATTGATTATTTCACTCAGTGGAATGATGAAAATAAAGTCGTCGAACGGGTTGAAAAGCTGATTGAGAAATTTGAATCGACAGTATTAGATAATCCTAAAATGTACCCTATATGTCACGACATAAGGGAGTTTTTTGGAATGATTGAGTACCGAGTATTTAAATCTGATGGGTTAAAAATTGTTTACCGTTATGATGCTGTTAATAACATCGTTTATGTAATGTTGATGCTTAGTGATAAACAAGATATGCAAAAGACGTTGATCGATTATTGTCTGGTTTATAAGTAAATTTAGAAAGTCGTTCTATTATTGCAATAGAACGACTTTTTTATGTAAACATTTAAAAACTATTCCCCCAACGTCTGCTTTAACGCTTGTTCAATACAAGGAAAAGTAAAGTTAAACCCTGCTGCTTGTAACTTATTTGGCAGTGCGCGTTGACCATCTAATAACAGTTGTGATGATTCACCAAGGGCTAATTTTAATACCCAAGCAGGGGTAAATAACAGGTGTGGGCGATGCAAAGTGGCGGCGAGAGTAGCACTGAAAACACGATTGGTAACAGGGTTAGGGGCGGTGAAATTATACGGACCTTGAGTCTCATTGTGATTGATTAAAAATAAAATCCCTCGCACCATATCTTGCAGTTGGATCCACGGAAAGTATTGTTTGCCATTGCCAATCGGCCCCCCTAAACCGAATTGGTAAGGCAGTAACATTTTTGCCAGCGCGCCGCCTTGTTTTGCTAACACAATCCCTGTGCGTAATAAACAAACACGGGTGTTATCAGATTGGGCAGCTAACGCGATTTGCTCCCAGCGGTAACAGACCTGTTGGGAGAAATCAGTGTTATCAGGCTCAATATTAAACGTTTCATCAATAGTACGATCGTGTTGATCGCCATAAATTCCCACGGCTGAGCCACTGATAAAGGTATGTGGTGGATTGTCACTGGCTTGAATTTTATCGACTAATTGTTGGGTAATGTTCCAGCGACTGTCTTCAATGATTCGCTTTTGTTGCTCGCTCCAGCGCTTATCCATAATAGGTTCGCCAGCAAGATTAATAACCACATCAAATTGATTTAGATTAGGCAGCGATTGTAATGAATCAAGTGCATTAATATGATGGCCTAATAATTGATAAGCGCGAGTAGGATCACGGCTAATAATAGTAATTTCATCATGATTTAAATGAGGGAGTAATGCTTTTCCTATCAGCCCCGTTGCGCCTGTTACTAAGATCTTCATGTGGTTATTCCCTCGCTGTATTCGGTATTACTATCTTAAATTAACTGATGTTGTTAGCAAGTTAGTGGTGAGATAAATATCCGCAATTATTGTTACCTCACAGTATAACTGCAGCCAATGATAGTCGTTGTATCACAATGTTGCCTGATTACGCTGAAGCTACAACAATAGTATTTTTATTGTTGCTCACGTAGACTAAAGCGATATGTTTTTGATGTTGTAGCTGAGTTTAGTAATGAAATTATTTTTTGCATCTGATATTCACGGTAGTTTGGCAAGTGCTCAAAAAGCGATTGCAGCCTTTGAAAAAAGTGGCGCTAAGTATCTTATTTTACTTGGTGATATTCTTAATCATGGCCCACGTAATGCGTTACCTGAAGCCTATGATCCGATCAAAGTGGCTGAATTATTAAATCAGTATGCTGATCGTATTACTGCAGTTCGCGGTAATTGCGACAGCGAAGTCGATCAGATGTTGTTAAATTTTCCAATGATGGCAGATTATAACTTAGTGATGTTAGCCGATGGTCGACGATTATTTTTAACTCACGGTCATATTTATAATGCTGATAAACACCCTCAATTAATGGCGGGTGATGTGATTGTAGCGGGACATACCCATATTCCGGTTGCTGAGCTGAAAGGGGATTATTATGTGTTTAATCCAGGCTCAGTGGCTATTCCACGTAATGGGTTACCTGCAAGCTACGGTTTATTAGACGGTAATCAGTTATCTGTGATTAGTTTTGAGGATGAGGTGTTGGCGCAAACAGTGCTTAACTAACATCTTAGCTAATCAATAAAAAAGCGCATGTTTGAGTTATCGAGCATGCGCTTTTTTGTTGATGGAAGGGCTATCTATCGATATGGCCTAAGTCTCGCTCAGGATCAATCACATCACGAATGCGTTGTTTAAGTTGTTTGGCATCAGGAAATCCACCATCTTGTTTACGTTCCCAAATTAAGCGGTTATTGCAATGGATTTCAAATCGTCCGCCAGTGTCTGGATGAAGGCTGATGGTGTTAATTTCTTCACTAAAACTGTGTAAGAGCTCTTGAGTCATCCATGTTGCTCGCAGCATCCAATTACACTGACGACAATAATAGATATCAATAGTGGCTGTGTTCATGCGTATTCCTGTTGATGCTGAAGATTAAAGATCGAGTAACAGTTTAAAGCCAATCACAAAGGTTAAACTTTCAAAGCAACGTTTAATTAATTGATTACTGCGTTGATGGGCAAGGTGAGCACCAAGGTAGCCGCCCAATAATGATCCAACCAATAATACTGGCAGCCATGGCCAATAGATGGTCGCACCGGCCTGATAAATAGCAACAGCGCCAATTGCATTCCAACATAAGCCAACACTAATGAGGGTTATGGCTACCGCTTGTTTGTAATCGCAACCAAACCAACGCACCAGAAATAAAGTCACAAATAAACCGCTGCCAGCAGTGAGGGAGCCGTTAATAATACCGATAATAAATAAGCTCACAGCGCCAACCATAAAGCCAACCGCATTACGGTGCTGTGGATTTGAAATTTGGCCGAGCTCTTTGGTGGTAACGGAATAAATACCAAGGCTAATGATTAATGCGCCTAAAGCAGCTTCTGCAAATTTAACCGGAATTAACAAAATTAGGTTAGCGCCAAGGATGACACCAACGCTGCCGACGATGATCACATACAGGGTTAGCTTCCATGCCAAAGTGCCATTACGAAGATGTTTTATTGTTGCACCTATGCCTAAGGCGACACTGGCTATTTTATGGGTTGCAAGGGCAATACTAAACGGAAGGCCGAGAAAGATAAGCAGTGGAAATTGGATCAGTCCTGCGCCACCACCAGAAAGGGAAGCCAGTGTATTTGAAATTAATGAGCCAATAAAAAGCCCTAATGTATTGAGTGCATCCATGCTATGTGGTTGTCCTTAACCATAACTAGACTTTTAGCATAAAGGCTTAAATCAGCTGTTGCCAGCAATAAAAAACGCCCCAGCACAAAATTTTCGTGCTGGGGCGTTAGAACGGTTTTTTAAGTAATGAATTACTTAGCGTTAGCTTGTTCAGCCTGAATCGCAGTTAGTGCAACTGTGTAAACGATATCGTCTACTAGTGCGCCACGAGAAAGGTCGTTAACTGGCTTACGCATGCCTTGAAGCATTGGACCGATAGAAACTAGATCTGCAGAACGCTGTACCGCTTTGTAAGTTGTGTTACCTGTGTTTAGGTCAGGGAATACAAATACTGTTGCTTTACCTGCTACTGGAGAGTTAGGTGCTTTAGAAGCCGCTACGTTTTCCATGATTGCAGCATCGTACTGTAGAGGACCGTCAATGATAAGATCAGGACGTTTCTCTTGAGCAAGTTTAGTTGCTTCACGTACTTTATCTACGTCTGCGCCTTTACCAGAAGTACCAGTAGAGTAAGAGATCATAGCTACGCGTGGTTCGATACCAAATGCTTTTGCAGAGTCTGCAGATTGGATAGCGATTTCAGCAAGTTGCTCAGCTGTTGGATCTGGGTTGATCGCACAGTCACCGTAAACCAATACTTGGTCAGGTAGTAGCATGAAGAATACAGATGATACGATAGACGCATCAGGTGCAGTCTTGATGATTTGGAACGGAGGAACGATAGTATTTGCTGTAGTGTGAACTGCACCAGATACTAGACCGTCAACTTCGCCATTCTCAAGCATCATTGTGCCTAGGAATACTGAATCTTGTAGTTTTTCACGCGCAACAACGTCAGTCATGCCTTTCGCGCCACGTAGCTCAACTAAACGAGCAACGTAGTTTTCACGTACTTCATCAGAGTTGATGATAGTTACGCCAGCACCTAGAACTACGCCTTGTTGCTCTGCAACGCGACGGATTTCTTCTGGGTTACCTAGAAGTACACATTCAGCGATACCGCGCTCAGCACAGATAGCTGCAGCTTTAACTGTACGTGGCTCATCACCTTCAGGAAGAACGATACGCTTAGCTGCTTTACGAGCAAGTTCAGTTAACTGGTAACGGAATGCTGGTGGGCTTAGACGACGCTCACGAGTTGAACCTTCAGATAGCGACTCAATCCAGTTACCATCGATGTGGCTTGCCATGTATTCGTTAACTAGCTCTACACGCTCTTTGTCGTCTGCAGGTACTTCTAGCGTGAAGCTCTGTAGATTTAGCGATGTCTGCCAAGTGTTACCTTGAGCTGTCATTACTGGAAGACCAGTAGCGAATGCGCGCTCACACAGATCCATAACAGGTTTAGGTAGGTCGTAACCACCTGTTAGTAGAAGAGCACCTAGCTCAACGCCGTTCATCGCAGCAAGACATGCAGCAACGATAACGTCAGGACGGTCAGCAGAAGTCACGAGTAGTGAACCTGGACGGAAGTGCTCAACCATATTTGGAATAGAACGTGCACAGAAAGTGATGCTCTTAATACGACGAGTTTCTAGATCACCAGTATTGATAATTTCAGCGTTTAGGTGCTGAGCAATATCTGTTGCACGAGTAGCGATTAGCTCTGCGCTCCAAGGTGCACAACCAAGTACACGAATAGGGCTAGAGTTGAACACTTGCATGATTTCAACATTTGAAGGCACAGTACCTTCAACGTCATCAAAGATCTCAGAAAGATCTGGACGAGTACGGCCTTCAGCATCAACAGGTGCATTAAGCTTGTTAACGATAACGCCAGAGATTTGCTTGTTCTTAATACCGCCGAAGTTAGAACATGCTACTTCGATACGCTCTTTAAGTTGCGCTGGGTTATCAGTACCAGGAGAGACAACGAATACGATTTCTGCATCTAATGTTTTAGCAATTTCGTAGTTGATCTGGTTAGCAAATGGGTGCTTACGTGTTGGTACAAGACCTTCAATAAGTGCCACTTCAGCATTTGCTGTTGCTGCTTTAAAGCGTGCAACGATATCTTCAAGTAGAACGTCAGTTTTGTCGTTACGGATCAGTTCTTCTGCGTTTGCCATTGAGAATGGGTCAGCCAACTCCATTGTGCTATTTGCACGAATGATAGTCGTTGTTAAATCAGGCTGATCGCCACCGTGACGTGGTTGAGCGATAGGCTTGAAGAAAGAAACACGAACGCCTTTGCGCTCCATTGCACGAAGTACACCAAGGCTAACGCTTGTTAGACCAACACCAGCGCCAACTGGGATAAGCATAATAGTACGAGACACTATAGATTCCTTTGACTATTGAATCGATACAGCACTGTTCAATCACAATTCGACTTTAAGTACTAAAGCAGAATAATCATAGAGCAGCACCACAGTAAAAGATGGTACTAAAAAAACGGCTGACAAAAGGTCAGCCGTTTCAATAATCGTAAGATTAGATCTCAGCTAGAAGCGCTGTATCTTCTGCGATTACTAATTCTTCGTTAGTTGAAACAACCATTGCAGGAATGCGGCTGTTTGCAGTAGTGATAACACCTTCGCCGCCGAAACGTGCTTTAAGGTTTGCTTCGTTATCTACTTCGATACCGAAGATAGCTAAACGGTTAAGAACCATTTCACGGATTGGTGCAGAGTTTTCACCGATACCACCAGTGAATACGATTGCATCAAGACGGCCTTCCATTGTCGCTGCGTAGCTTGCAACATACTTAGCTAGACGGTGACAGAATACGTCCATTGCACGTGTAGCTTCTTCTTTAGTGCCGTAGTTTTCTTCAACGAAACGACAATCAGAAGTCACGCCAGTAAGACCTAGTAGGCCAGACTCTTTAGTGAACATAGTGTTGATTTCAGCAACGCTCATACCTAGACGGTCGTGTAGGTGGAACATAACAGCTGGGTCAAGGTCACCACAACGAGTGCCCATTACTAGACCTTCAAGAGGAGTAAGACCCATAGAGATATCTACAGATTTACCGCCTTTGATTGCACATACAGATGCGCCGTTACCTAGGTGACAGTTGATGATGTTTAGTTCATCAAGAGGCTTGTCTAGTAGTACCGCTGTTTCACGAGCGATGAAACGGTGAGAAGTACCGTGTGCGCCGTAACGACGGATACCGTTTTCTTTGTATAGACGGTAAGGAATTGCGTATAAGAAAGCTTCTTCAGGCATAGTCTGGTGGAAAGCTGTATCAAATACCGCAACGTTCTTTAGGTTTGCGAAGTTGTGCTTAGCAGCTTCGATACCGATAACGTGTGCAGGGTTGTGTAGTGGTGCGAAATCAGACGCATCTACGATACCTTGAAGAACAACATCATCAATTAGTGCTGATGCAGAGAACTGCTCGCCACCGTGTACGATACGGTGACCGATAGCGCCTAGGTTCTCTTTTAGTTCTGGCTTAGAAGCAAGAATAGTATCAACCATGAATGCTAGAGCTTCTTCGTGAGCAGCGCCGTCACCTAGTTGAGCTTCGTGCTTGCCATCAAGTTTCCACTTGATACGAGCTTCAGGAAGACCTAGACATTCTGCTAGACCTGAAAGATGTTCTTCACCTGATGCTGGATCAATGATGGCGAACTTAAGAGATGAACTACCGCAGTTTAGAACTAAAACCAGCTTAGACATGAGAGTGACTACCTATAATCTGTCTGAAAGTTGATATTCATGTTTGAATAAAAAAGTACCCCTAGAATAGACGAATTATAATTTATCGTCCCCCCAGAGGAGAAAATCACACTCTTTCCTGAGAAATAGAATTGAGTTACCTCTAATTCTGGGTCATCCTTGACAGAGCCTAGCTTGCAGTTAAGGCTATTAACAGCAACAATTACATCTAGGCTCGCCTAGAATAACCGATTGTTACGCAATATAACAAAAAGATTTTTAGAAAATTTTAATTTGAATCAAGTTTGTTGTGTGTTTTTTTTAAATGTTATAATTTTTTTTGATGAGTGGTGCATTATGGCTCAACATACAATGTGGAAACACTTTCAGAATGGTCAGCATTACATGACAACATGGCCAATGCGCAAAGAGTTGGCGGCTGTTTTCCCTGAACATCGGTATATTAAGGCTACTCAATTTGCAACCAAAGTGATGCCTGCCGTTGCTGCTATCAGTATTCTGACTCAAATGGCATTTCATAATTATGATGCAATGCCACAAGCGATTGCGATTGCGTTACTAGCGATATCGATGCCATTACAAGGGTTATGGTGGTTAGGTAAGCGCAGTCAAACGACATTGCCGCCATCGTTAGCGAAGTGGTATAGCGAAATTTATCAAAAGATTGTCAGCGAAGGCCATGCGATGCAGCCGAAAAAATCTCAGCCACGCTATCAAGAATTAGCAGATGTATTAAATCGTGCATTTAAACAATTAGATAGACATGCATTAGATCGTTGGTTTTAAGCGACTTTAATGGTCTTTATAACGATATTATAGGTAATAAAAAAGAGTCGTAAATACGACTCTTTTTTTGTTTGGTTGTTATCGCGCATTACATAATGGCTAAGAGCGATTATTCTTCGTCGAAATCAAAATCTGGACGCTGTGCACGTGTTGCAGGCTTTGCCAGAATCTCTAGGTATAATGACGGTAATTCTAGCTTTTCAGCTTCATCAATGTACTTGTTGATTTCTTTTACGTGAATAACTTTTGCTTCTTGCTCGGTATGACCAAACTTGCAATCAAAATCCCAAAAATCAGTACCAGCAGGTAATGTTTTGTTACGCTCACGGCGAATGTATTTCTTCACATCGTGTTTAACTGATTCTACAACACGAGCAGGTGCTTTTTTGGGATGAGTTAAAGCAAATGTTTTTTTCATTGTTTT
Organism: Photobacterium sp. Alg240-V54; assembly: GCF_900537155.1. Taxonomy (NCBI): domain Bacteria; kingdom Pseudomonadati; phylum Pseudomonadota; class Gammaproteobacteria; order Vibrionales; family Vibrionaceae; genus Photobacterium; species Photobacterium sp. Alg240-V54. Next base: position 492,478 of record NZ_UNRL01000003.1, on the reverse strand, counting down.
CCTAATTAATTTGGCTCAAAGAAAAGAGCTCTGACTTTATTTTACTGTAAATTGTCGTGGGTAGCGATGGGGTAAGGCTGAAATTCGTGCGATAAAAAAAAATTCATCGATTGAGAACTTTTTTGCAACTAATTTTAATGCTGGCGGTCTTATCTATAACTGAATAATAAAATTGTTTGAAAACGTCATAATAATGCCATGCTATAACCGTATTATAGTCCCAATTGCACTATTAGTTGATGACTATTCAGGCAATAAACAGGTTGTTAAGGTATACTTACCGAGTAACCTAGAGATATAGCTGTTATCTCTCTTAGAACCCCAACTGCTTGGCCGCCGATGGGGTTCTCCTCTTTCTGGCGTTGGTGATTTAATTATTTTGATGTTATTGGTAACATTTTAAATCACTATTTCTTTGTCCCATGGCTTTCATGGCCGCCATCATTTTATCTTTTTGTACATACCGTTGTGGTAAAGGCTGCATCTTTACGGTGAAATCTTGTGCATCAGCATCTAGCGATACTTGATCTGATACTGGGGTGACCATCATTACTTTTAGGGTTGGATTACGCGCTTTAATACGTGATGCTGTGCCTAAGCCTTCCATGGTATGAAATCGACCAGCAACATGAATAATTTGTTGGTGTGGATGTTGGCTTAAATAATCAACCATGCTTTCTGCCATGGTGTCATCCCATGTTGTTTGGGCAGCAAATTGACGTTTCGTTTGGGCTTCATCGCCATGGTGCATTGAGGCTATAAACCTTTGCTGGTAAGCGTCCGTAGTTAACGTTAATGAACGCGCGGCCCATAATCGTTCATTAGGAGGAAGCTTATTAAGGTATTCAGCCCCTTGACGTCCAACACAACGTACAATAGATTTCGGTGCATTTGCTGCAATCACATTTAATTTATTCTGCTTTGCAAATTCGACTAATGGTCGATAGTCACTATCATAATTTGGCCATGTATTGGCTTGTTTTACTAAGGTTTTTTCGCCAATATTTCCCGCTAAATAGTCATTAACAACCGCTTGTTTATCGCGAGTAAATTGTTCCATTGATAGGGTTAAATGTGGATTTTGCTGGTAAAGCGCCGCCATTAATTGAGCTTGTAAAAGGTGGGCTGCAGGGTGGCTATGCCATTCACCAACGAGAATAATGTCAGCGGTTGTTAATGCTTGCGCTAATTGGGTAACAGAGAGAGGTTCGCCTTGAGGGCTAGCAATGGTGTAATCATACAGGGTTGCTGCGGTGCGAGTGGTTGTTACTGTGCTAGAGGCGGGTGACGTCATGGTTGCTGGTGGTGAAGATGCACAGCCAACCAATAAGCTTGCAACACCCAAATATATTAAGGATTTCATTATTATTATACCGACAAGAAAACGATAAATAATAAATGTAACGAGATTGATTATCAATAATAAATGATAATCAATCTCGTTTATCTATTTAAAGACGGTAAAATACCTTACTGACGGCGATAAACACGAATAGCAAAATCAGCTTCGCAGTTAAAATTTTGCGCTTGTGCGAGTTGTTGCCATACCTGATCAGAGGTTTTCCATGCAAACGGGGTCATTTGCATTAACGCTGTTGCTTCTTCACCACTTAAGGTCATGTCATAGTGAAGCTGCTGATCTGCGACTAATTCAAAGCCTTCAATATTTTCTACTGGCACATCATGCAAGTTTACACCGTTATAAATCAATTCTTTAAGTTGATATAAATGACGTGGCGCAGGTGTTACCGCAACCAATATTCCGCCGGGTTTTATCGCGCGGTGTAGTTCCTCACCTTTGCATGGTGCATAAATACGTACCACACCATCAAAAAAGTGGTCGGCAAACGGTAAGCGATGACTTGATGCGACACAGAAATCACAATCATGATAGCGTTTAGCGGCATATTTTACCGCAACTTTGGATATATCTAGCCCATGAATACTGATATCTGGAAATTGTTGGCGCAGTTGTACAAATTCAGAGGTGTAATAACCTTCACCACAACCAATATCAAGCAGTTCTGTGGCAGTAGACGGTAACTGTTGACGTAATTGCGCCATAACAGCATCACGCAATGGTTGATAATGATCAGTATTAAGAAATAAGCGGCGTGCTTGCATCATTTCTTTATTATCACCAGGATTTTTCGAACTTTTATGATGCACAGGCATCAGGTTTACATAGCCTTCTTTGGCCTGATCAAACTGATGATTATTACTACAGCGGTATGATGTTGATGACGTGCTGTGAGCATCCATAGTAAGTGGCAGGTGACATAAAGGGCATTGATAAGACATGTAATAGACCAAAGCTGAAAAACAGCCGTAGAGTGTAATGGTTATTAGCGATTGCCGCTAACAGATTTTGATCGTAATAAAATGAAGCCTTCATAGTTGAAGGCTTCATTTTATACGGTATTAGTTTGCAGTACGTACTTTATACTCAGCTTTATCAAGGCCGTGTTTTTTCATTCTCAAATACAATTTCTTACGTGGTATTTGTAAGTATGATGACACTTCATTAATACGTCCTGAAAACAGATATAACGCATCCTCAATCACTTGCTTTTCATAGCCATCGACCAAATCATCCAATGGACTACTCATTTGATCTAACGGTTTAGAACGCTCTTGTCCTGCGAGTTTAACGATACCAATGGCATATAATTCAGCGACGTTTTTAAGCTCTAACACGTTTCCTGGCCACTCATAGCGATTTAAAATAGCTAAATAAGCTTTATCAATTGCAGGAATTGTTTTATTGAGCTTCTTACAACTTTGCTTAATATAGTGTTTAAATATCAAAGTGATATCACTACTACGTTGACGCAATGTCGGTAAGTTAAAGCGTACTTGGCTTAAAAAGTAGAACAGTTCTGGTAAAAATTGCTCAGTTTCAACCGACTCGGTTGGATCGCCATCAAATAGCGCAATCACACGAACTTCTTTTTTACCTTGGCGTTCTTGTTCTAGTAAAAAACGGCATAACCATTGCTGAGTTTCAATCGGCATATGGTGAGGATTACATAAGCATAAACAACCACTACGTGCAGAAATCATGCTGCGCTGTAAATCAGGTGTGCGAGTAATGTTAGCTGCATTTACCTCAACAAAAGGCCCATTACTTAATTGACTATTTTGGTGAAGTAATTTTGCAACAGTATGACGGCCTGTACCACTTTCACCTTCAATTAACACATCTTTGGTTGTTAAGGCGATGGTTTTTAATTGATCGCGAATTTTAATGATTAATGGGCTTTCTCCCAATAATACTTCGGCAGTGGTGGTATGTAAGGTATTTCGCTGCTCTATAATTTGGCGACGCTGAGGTAAATATTTCTCAAGCAGTGTAATTAACTCTTTTGGCTGCAAGGGTTTTTGCAAAAAGTCGACAGCACCTTTTTTAAGTGCACCAACAGCCATCGGAATATCACCATGTCCAGTAATAATAATAACTGGTAACTCATGATCAAATTGCTGGATTTGAGCTAACAACTCCATACCATCTAAACCTGGCATGTACATATCAGACACAATAACACCAGACCAATTACGTTTTAGCATTCCCAATACTAACGTAGAATCAGTCACGCTTTGTGCTTTAAATCCAGCTATTTCAAGTAGTTCTTGATAGGCCTCGACAACATCATGATCGTCATCAACAATCAGAACTTCAATATCATCACTTATCATATTTATTTAACTCCAGTACGACCATTGCTCCACCTGATAAGCTAGAAGCAAGGAAGATTTCACCCTTTAGTCGCGTCATAATTGAACCACAAATACTTAACCCAAGGCCTAACCCAACATCCTTAGTGGTGGTAAAGGGAATGAATAACTTTTTAATGATAGCGGCATCAAAACCATCACCACTGTCATAGACAGCCAATCGAATTTTATTCGCAGGGCTATCTAGTAGAATAATGTTTATCTCACGTTGTTCACAATGTGCCACTGCATCACAGCTATTGACTAATAAATTAACCAATACTTGTTCTAATTGCACTTGATCAGCCAGTGCAAACAACGGCTGTTCAATCGTATTTACCATTGTTGTTTGTTGTAGTTTGGCGCGACTTTCAACCAAGGTTAATGCTTGTTTGATTGAGTCTTGAACGTCAACGTCACTCAATGGCTTAGCAGCTGATTGTTTTTTAGCAAAATTTCTAAAATTAATGATCAGTTTACTCATACGAGTCACTAGATCGTCTATTTTTGTCAGATTTTGAGGTAGATTTTCGTATTTTTCGTGATCAAGTGCAAGTTTGGCACTGAAGATTCGCGTTGAAATCGCGGATAAAGGTTGATTAAGTTCATGTGCCAGCGATGTCATTGTTTGACCAACGACAGCCATTTTAGCCGCTTGAATTAATTCATCTTGGGTTTCGAGTAAATCACCTTCAATCCGTTTACGATCTTCTATTTCATCTCGTAGCTGCTGGTTGGTGATAGTCAGTGATTGCGTTTTTTCAGCAACGGTATTTTCTAACCAGCGGGCAGTCGTCTCTTGTTCAGTAATATCCGTCATCGTCATAATTACTTTGTCGTCATTACCTTGGGTGAAAATACGAAAATCTAACCGTAAATATAAACTATGATGGTGTTTAGTGACTAATTTAACTGTCATATTATAGGCACCATTAACCATTAATGGGCCGTCAGGTGTAAATAAATGCTGCAATGTTGTTGTGACTGAGTGGTTAAATAAATCCCAAACTTGATGTCTCTTGGTCAAATTACAGAAGTTTAATTGTTTTAACGCCTGTGGATTAACAGATTCGACTATTCCGCTAAGATCGCAGGTAATAATACTGGCTTGAGTATTATTGATAAGATTAAGTGCATTAGAATTTTGAATTTCTTGCATTTGTTGGCAAAAGTAGCGCAAATTATCCCCTAAAAGACCAATCTCATCCACGCCAGTTGTTTGTATATTTGCATTAAGATCGCCGCTAGCAATAGCTTGTAAATCTTGACCAAGTAAGTTTAAGCGCTTAACCACACCACGACCAACCAAATAAATCGATAAAATAATACTGAGGATAATAGTAATAAATACTACCCCAAATAGAACTAAATTACTGATCCAAATAGAATGACGAGTTTCACCATTGAGTTTTGATAGTGCATTATCAGCATGATTCACTAAGGTTTGAATGATATTTTCTTGTTGGGTTAATTTACTCTGGATATCACGTTGCGCCTGAGTAATTTTTATATTGTTTATATTATCTTGGGTTAATAATTTTTGCAGCTTACCATTAGGTAACACTAATTGAGTAAACTCTTGTTGTAATTGACGGTATGCAATTGTTGATGGGTAATTATTTAATTTCTTACTGATTTTATTGAGTTTTACTATTTTTTTACCAATAGCATCAAATGCCACATTAATGTCGTTATGTTGACGGTGTAGAATAATATCTTCAATAAGTTGATGTAATTCATTTTCATTAACAGTTATTGCTTGAATAACTGAAAATTCAGTCATAACATTTTTAATATTAGTATCGTGAATAAGTGGCGATTGCTGAGGGTTATTTAACAATCGCATCATTTGCCATTCAATTTCTAATCGTAACGGTTGTAACTCATCAATGAGATCCTGATGTAGCCACTTAATGGTATTGTCGGTTTGTTTAAGCGCAAATTGCTGAGTGTTTCTTTGCTGCAATAAGGCAATATAACTATCAATATTGGCAACTAATTGCTGCTGACCTGATTTTATTTTTGGGTAGTAATATAAGCTGGAGATGTTATCTATTGATTGATTAATATTTTTCAAAACAGAAGCGATATTTTTCTTGATAGCTTTGTGCTTGAGTGGATTAGTATTTATATCTAATGCTATTAGTGCTGCTTGTAATTCTGCTGTGCTGCGCTCTAGACGATAACTCGAACGTAAAGTTGGCATGTTTTCATTAGCAATCGTTTCTATTTGTTGGCTAAGCTTTTGCCATGTTAGGGCTGCAATAACACTGACACTGATGGTTAAAAATGCCATTAATATAATAGCTAAGGTCAGACGATTACCGATGGTATTATTTTTTACGCAACGAATCATTGTTATTTTATATTCCATTGATAATGGCATATTGCTAATAAAGACAGATATTATCGATCAACAATTAACAGCAAAGAGATAAAATGATTATACGTAGTGATTGCAATGATCACTAATTGTTTTTATGACAAAGGCAATGCGGTTATTAATATGAAACAAGATTGTTATTCTAAGGCGATACAAGAGTTACAAATTGGTTTTTATTTTTACAGGGTGAGAATATATATAAATCAATAAAACCGAGTATATTGACTCGGTTTTATTGTGTAGATAATTAACTTAAGCGGTAATTATCTGTTGGATTTCGCTGCATGATAAATGGTAGTGACGTGGGCATGCACGCCAAATTTTTAGCATACGTAGATATTTTTCAAGCATAGGTACGTGGCTATTAAATTGGTGTTCATTTTTAGGAAACTGCGGATATAAGCCTTCATCATTGGTTAAGAAACGAACGTAGTTAACTAATTTAGCTTCGGTAATAACATCAAATCCCAAAAATTGTAGTCGACGTTGATCAATATCTTTTGCGCCATCACAGCGGCAATCTTCTAAATTAAATGATTCTTGTAGTGCGTGGTACATTTCCATGATTTCAAGAACTTGTTTACATTCATCTTCTGACACTTCGCCAAAATCTTTATCAAGTTCGCGCATTTGTAAGCAATAACCACGTTCAACAATCATTTGCAGGCGACGGTATTTATCGGCATTTTCTGGTGTCAGTTTTGCCATGATGTAGTATTGGTTTGATAGAATTAGACGTTGAGCGTTAGTCATATCCATAGCAGTAAGCCTCAAATTTTTTATAGATTACCCTCACTCAGCTTTTATTAGTCACTGCAGTGAGAGCAAGGAATATTTATTATGAGCGTGAGATTAGCAGGTTGGGTGTAAAATAAAATGATCTGACACCACGAATCGCGGTATTTTTTGTTAGTGAATGTTATTCATCTGATATAAAAGTGAATTTTTTATCTGTTTGATTTTTATTGAAAACCACTTTTTGTATATGGCTATTTTTCATGAAGGTGGAGGATAAAACAGTATTGGTAGTCAATACAACCTACCAATACTGAAGTGGTTAATGGGGGGGGAATTAACTTAGGCCAATGATATTGCCATCAGCATCGAGATCAAGGCTCATGAAGGCTGGTTTTTCAGGTAAACCAGGCATGGTCATCACATTACCGCATAAGGCATAGATAAAGCCGGCACCAGCACACAGTTTGAGCTCTCTAACTGGAACCGTAAAACCAGTCGGTGCGCCCTTGATATGTGGCTCAGTGGTAATAGATAGCGGTGTTTTTGCCATACAAACCGCGAGATCATTAAAGCCTTGTGCCTTTAATTGGGCTAATTGTTGGGTTGCTAAAGGGGACAGTTCAATATTTTTAGCACCATAGCCCACTTCTGCCACCGCCATTAATTTTTCTTCAATGGTTTGATCTAACGTGTAAAGCGGTTTGAAATTAGCCGGGGTTTTACAGGCATTAACTACCGCATGAGCAAGTTCAATTGCACCATCACCGCCTTTTGCAAATGCTTCACTTAGGGCTACATCAACATGGACATTGAAGCTTGAGTTTGAAATTAACTGTTTTAACTGTTCAAGCTCTTGATCGGTATCTTGTGGAAAGCGGTTAATAGCAACCACCACCGGTACACCATATTTGGCTGCGTTGTTGATATGCCAGCGTAAGTTTTCAAACCCAGCTAACAGTGCTTTAGCGTCGGGTTCAAAAATGCTGTCAGGTAAAGGTTGTCCTGGACGTAAGTCATACAGTCCTGAATTGGCTTTAAGACCCCTTAAGGTTGCAACGACAACTGCGCAGTCAGGGCCTCTTTCGGCTTGTTGAGCTTTGATATTGCAGGCTTTCTCAAATCCCATATCAGAACCAAAACCGCCTTCGGTTACGGTAAATTGACTTAATTTAAGCGCGATTTTATCGGCAATGATTGAAGAGTTACCATGTGCAATATTGGCAAATGGCCCTGAATGGATAAGAGTGGGTACACCTTCTAAGGTTTGCATTAACGTTGGTTCAATTGCTTCGCACATAGTGACAGCCATCGCGCCCGCAACTTGCAGATCTTCAGTGGTCACTGGCTCTCCGTCGAGATTATAAGCAACGACAATTTTACCTATCCGTTGGCGCATGTCGGCTAAATCTGTCGCGAGCGCTAAAATAGCCATTAATTCAGAAGCCGCTGAAATATCAAACCCATCTTGACGCTCAAGGCCATTAATGGTTTTACCTGCTTCATTTTGACCAATGGTGATCATTCGCAATGCGCGATCATTGTGGTCGATAACCCGCTTCCAACAAATATTATTAATATCAATGCGTAGGGCTGTTAAGCCAGTATTGGCAGCAAAAGTCTCATAACCTAAGCGCTGTTCATGGTAAAGGCGAGCATCTAGTGCAGCAGCAGCAAGGTTATGGGCAGCAGTAACAGCATGAATATCACCAGTTAGGTGCAAATTGAGCTTTTCCATTGGCGCAACTTGACTATAACCACCACCGGCGGCGCCACCTTTAACCCCAAAAACTGGCCCCATCGAAGGCTGACGAATACAAGCAAAGACCGAGTGATCAATTTTAGCTAACCCTTGTGCTAAGCCAATAGTTGTCACTGTTTTGCCTTCACCTAATGGGGTCGGTGTAATGGCCGTTACGAGTACCAGTTTACCTTCAGGTTTATTTGCCAAGCGTTTTAATATTGCAGGTTTGACTTTCGCTTTTAAACTGCCTTGAGGCGTAAGATCTTGTGCTTCAATGCCGGCATTTAAGGCGATACGATCAATAGGAGTGAGTAACGTTGCACGGCAAATTTCGATGTCGCTTTTCATGAGAGCTTATTTCCTCATCGGCAGAGAGAGTAATACCAAGACTGTTATTATTGGCTGCGATTGCAATGATTATGATTACTTTTCATTAAAGCAATCGTTTGCTTTTGGTTTATACCATAATTTTATCATGGATAAATATCATTTTATGATTTTTTGGTAGATGCAATTGCTAATTGACAATGAATAAAGAGTGAATGTTTTTATTTTGTTGTGATAATGAAATATATTATTCCACTATTAGATGTTGGTTGATTTTTGCTCTGCCTTTACAGTAGACGTAACATGAAAAAATGACCCTGATCAATTAGGGTGTAAATTTAGTAAAGGAAGTGATTATGCAAGAACAAGAGCCTGTAACAAAGTGGCAATACACCTTACCCCTTTCATTATTTATTATGGTGGCGTTAATTTCTTTTCTTGTTGTTATTTTACCGCTGTCCCGATAAATAAACGGTTTTTATTTAAGTATTAAATAGAAAAGAGCGACTTATCTAGCACCTGTAGAGGTAAAGATAAGCCGCTCTTTTTGTATGTCGTGACTAAATCACGGCATAAAATTAGTACATTACTTTTTTGCCATAGCTAGCAAGAATATTCTTGATCGTTTCCATGGTTTCTTTTTTCGGTGGTTGAACCCCTGTTAGCGGGTATTCATAGCCAAGGGCTTCCCACTTGTGTTCACCAAGCTGATGGTAGGGCAGCAGCTCAATTTTTTCGATATTGTCCATGTCTTTAATAAACTCGCCAAGCAAATGTGCAGAGCGTTCATCATCGGTATAACCAGGAACAACAACGTAGCGGATCCACGTTTTTTGATCACGTTGATGTAGGTAACGTGCAAAATCAAGTACACGTTTATTGGCTACGCCAACCAGATCTTGGTGAATAGTGTCATCCATTTGTTTAAGATCAAGCATAACCAAATCAGTAGCATCTAGCACTTCATCAACAACATCAGTATGTTTGCGAATATAGCCATTGGTATCAAGACAAGTATGAATACCATCTGCTTGTGCAGCACGGAAGAAATCGCGAACAAATTCTGGTTGTAGCATAGCTTCACCACCAGAGGCGGTAACACCACCACCAGAAGCGTTCATGAAGTGACGGTAAGAACGAGCTTCATGCATTAATTCTTCGACGGTAGCTTCACGACCGTCATGGGTATCCCATGTATCACGGTTGTGACAGTATTTACAGCGCATTAAGCAACCTTGCAGGAATACAATAAACCGAATTCCTGGCCCATCGACGGTTCCGCAAGATTCGAAAGAGTGAATACGACCTGTTACTGACATTGTTTTATTTCTCCGCATACTGCGTTTTATTTATATGTTATTTTATTACAAAACGATGTCTGAATATAGCGAAAACTCTGGATTGTTAATCAACTTGACCACGTTGTTATGGTTAACATTGATAGTAGTTTTATTTGCTACGTTATCGCTTTAGAAAGTGAATCATTAACCAGTTGTTGGCTTCGTTGTTGCCATTGCGTATGCCAAATTGGAATTTGACTAACAGGCAGCGGTGGAGAAATAAAGTACCCTTGGGCTAATTCACAGCCCATTTTTTGTAATTTTAGCCACAAGGTAATATCTTCCACACCTTCTGCAATGGCGATTAAATTAAGACGTTGTGCTAATAAAAGGCAGGTTTCAATGATCACTTTTGCGGTGTAATTTGTCGGCATCGCTTGAATGAAACTGATGTCTAACTTTAATGATTTAAACGGCAAAATATCAAGTTGTTTAAGTGATGAATAGCCCGTTCCAAAATCATCAATAGAAAGATTAAAACCGTGCATACCTAAGCGTGCAGCAGCTTCTAGTGCTTGTCCTGCAGATTCAAAAATATCTGATTCTGTTAACTCAAAATATAACCAATGATGCAGTTGTGGATGCTGGTGGTGGAGGGTTAATACCGTATTAATAAAGCTACGTTCAACTAATGTATTGGCTGATATATTAACCGCGACTTTGCGACCACCCAAATTTGGTTGGTGACAAATAATATGATTAATAATTAGTAATGCTAGTTGAGTGTCTTTACCTAGCGTGGCTAAAAGCTTAATAAACTTGATAGCAGGAACAATGCCATGATCTGGATGAATAAAGCGAATTAAGGCCTCACTTGCTACCCATTCTCCGGTTTTCAGATTGACAATCGGTTGGTAATAAGGGGTTAGGTAACCTGCTTGTAATGCCTCGATAATGTCTTGTTCTTTGATCTCTTGCGGTAGCGGAAGCGGTGAATTAGTAGGGGGTGAATCATTGGTGGCCAGCGTCAATAATTGCTTGAGTTGATCAAGATGGGTTGGTTTAACGAGTGTCCCTAATAGATTAAGGCCGTAGTTTTTACACATTTTATTGACGCTATTGAGCACTTCTGCATCCAATGCACTGGTGATTATAATTTTACCACCAAATTGTTGTTCTGCGAGGTGACCAAGAAAACTGATGCCATCCATTTGGGGCATATTGAGATCGCATAACAATAATTGAGGCCGATAATTTTGCATGATTGCTAATGCATCGATGCCATTAGCTGCATAATGTATTTGGTCGTAATTAGGATCGATCAGATGAGCTAATTGGGTTGCAAGAACTTGACGTTGAAAGTCATGATCTTCAATCAATAATATGTTCATATTTCGATCCTATTTGCTATGAATTTGTAAGGATAATTTTTTAATTAATTGTTCAATATCAGTGTAATAAGATTGTAAGTCAGTTTTGTTTATTTGAGTGTGTTGAGAGTATGATTCAAGCTCATCAGCAACCTGTGCTAATTGATGAAAAGCCATCATACGTGCAGCCCCTTTGATACGATGGCTGACCATAAAGATACTATCATTATTTTGTTGTGTAATAGCAGCATTTAATTGCTTTAAATCATCCATACAAGCTGTTAAATATTGTTGCAACAGAGTTTGACACAGATCTTTATCGCCAAAGATAAGCAGCAATTCATCAATATCAATCATCATCACAGGTTCCAGTGCTGGCGGTGATTCAATATATGTTTGAGCTAATTGTGGTAACACTTTAGCCTTATCTATTGTTGCTGATGGTTGTAGCCATCGAGCCAACACCGTTTTTAGCTGCTGTTGTTTTAATGGCTTAATTAAATAATCATTAAATCCCATTGCTTTAAACCGATCGGTATTAGTAAGGGCATTAGCAGTAACAGCAATAATAGGTAATGGATAGCTTGTTGTGTGTTGTTCTTGTTCGCGAATTGTTTTGGTTAGCTCATAACCATCCATTTCAGGCATATGGCAATCGGTTAATAAAATACTGTAATTGTTGTTGACTAAGGCGACTAACGCTTGTTTACCATTATCAACAATATCAACCGCATAATTGAGTTGCTCTAACTGTTGCTTAAGTATTTGTTGGTTTATTGGATGATCTTCTGCCACCAGTATATAACGATTTTCAGCAATAGCTTGCTCGCGAGTAAGAGGAGCTCGGACAGTATATGCACACTGACTATCGTTATTGTAAGGTTGAAAAGGTTGCGTTAATGCTCGGTATAACTGGTTTGGTAACAATGGACTCAGCGAGATATTTCGAGCATTGATGTTTGAGGTTAGCATCACATCGGCTGAAGTAATGGTGATCCAATTTACCGATGGCAAGTTAATCGCAATCCAATTCAAATCAATATCATGCTCAATGACCCATGATTGAGGGACAAACAGCGTATCAATACATTGTACCGATACCGAGGCAGCAAGCTGTTCTTTGGTAATCGCGGTTAATACCGTAATTGGGCACTGCCAAGCCGTTAGGTAATTGATTAAAATAGAATCATTGACCATGGCTAATAGCCCACAATGTTTATGTAATGGTTTACTTACCGTTGGCTGGCAAATATCAAACTTCAGTATGATCGTAAAGCTCGTGCCTTGATCTGGCTGACTGGCGACCGTGATAGTGCCGTTCATCAGTTGGATCAATTGGTGACAGATTGAAAGCCCTAACCCAGTTCCGTCATAACGGCGAGCACTGTCTTGGTCTAGCTGCTCAAAAGGCTGAAATAAATTATCGATATCTTGGGCAGAGATACCAATGCCAGTATCGGTCACTTTAAAACTAATGAGCTGTTGGTTATCATGTTGAGATAATAGATTTATATCAAGTTGAATAGAACCGTTAGCAGTAAACTTAATCGCATTATTGAGTAAGTTATTTAGCACTTGTTTAAGACGCATACTGTCAAAGCGTAAACTTTGGGCGATATTGGGATCGATCCATAATTTAAAGTCGAGCCCCTTTTGTGCTGCATGAAGGGCGTGGGGCTGCACTAAAATTGTGGCGATTTTATTGAGTTGTTTCTCACGCAGATCGAGCTTGAGTTTTTTAGATTCAAGCTTTGAAAAATCTAATACATCATTGACGATATTTAACAAATTATCGCTTGAAAGGGTGAGGTTTTGATGAATCTGTTGTAATTCAGGTTGCTGGGCATAAGGCTTCATCAGATCCAATAAACAAATAATGCCACTGATCGGGGTGCGAATCTCGTGACTCATCATCGCTAAAAAACGTGATTTAGCAGTCGTTGCAGCTTGTGATTTTTGTTTAGCTGCGGTTAATGCCAGTTGTTGGTGTTTTAATTGCGTGATATCAATCAAAATACTGTTCCACTGCCAGCCTGTTGCTGAAGGCGTAATTTGGCACCGCAGCTCAATCCAGCGTGAGTTGTTGCCTTCTTGAGTATTAACTTGAAGTTCTGTACGCCAATAACCTTGCTTGACCGCATTACGCATCGCAGTAAGTAAGGTTTGATAATCATCCCGTAAAGCCATTCGATCTTTTAGCAATTGAGGAAAAAAATAAAATTTACTTGCTGATGTGCCAGTAAAATCGATAATCTTTTCACTCATAAATAGAATATCAATATCCATTGGATCATCACTTTTTTGGTGGTGCTGGATTAATACGCCATCAAAATTATTGGTTAAGTAAGTTAATTTATCTTCAACTGCTTTACGGTGTTTTATTTCATTGGTTAAGCGGCGGTTCCAAACCGTAATCGCACCAATAATACAGCAAATAACTAACCCAAAAATGATGATAATTGTCACTAGTTTATGGTAGTTACCATCTGCTTTAAGCGTCACTGTATGCCATTTTTTTTGAATATCATTTAAGGTATCAGGTGGCAAAGAATCTAATGCTTTATTAAAGACATCACGTAGCAAATAATTGTCTTTGCTGATTGCAAATGAGATTTTTCGATGGTGGTCATCAAGGTGGCTAGAGACAATTTTAAATTGGCCTAAAAAGTTTTTTTGTAATAACACTTGCGCAGTCGAAAGAGGTAAAGCGGCATAGCTAATTTTACCGTCAGCAAGTGCCTGTAAAATGTCATTCTTAGTATTAAAATTATGGATTTGAGCCGTCGGATAGTGATCTTGAACCAGTTGTGAGCCAAAACCAGAGGCAAGTACACCGATAACATCGGCCTTACCAATACCGGCTAATTTTATATGGTTAATACGATCAACGATCACCCACTTATCATTACCATAAGGGGTGGTAAATGTAACTTCTTGTTGACGCTTATTGGTAACAGCTACCGCTGCGATGATATCAATTTCACTACTCGCGAGTTTTTGCTTACCGTCTTGATAATCGGTTATTGGTATAATCGTTGTCGAAAAATACAGCTTATTGTTGATGTGTTTGAGAATATCGTTAACTTGATTAAAGGTAATGTCGTTATTATTCAGTATCTCTGACTTTGGAAATTGATAACCAATACGAATATTTTTATGTTGTTGTAAATAATGGGTTTCGGCTGCAGTTAAATGCAACTCATGGGGATCCCCCAACATTTTTTGTTGTTTGTTTGTCAGCCAATGATCATAAATTTCAGTAAGTTCTGATTCTGGTAATAGATCATAGGCTTGGTTTATCTTATTGATAAGTGAACGGTTATTTTTAGTCGCAGTGATATACAACCGCTCAAAAGGAAGTTCCGTTAAGGGCGAAAAAGATAGCGAGTGCTGTAAGTCGCCATAGGTATATAAGTTTTGTAAAATAAGACCATTACCTATATAAACATCAGCTAAGCCTTTCTTTACAGCATTCAGTGCTACTTTATTTGACGGCATTGAAAGAATTTGTTCCGCTAATTGCATATCAACTATTTTTTGTTCGATAGCAAAGCCTTCTTCAAGACTAACAATAATGTCGTTAAGATCGGTGAGGTTTGTACGCTGGGGAGAACGGCTGAGCATGGCATAAGAGGTACTTAAAATAGGAGTACTAAATACCATGTATTTTTGGCGTTCAAAGGTTGCAGCCACACCAATCAGTAAATCGACTTCCTTGCGCTTAAAAGCCGATACCATTCCAGAAAAACTGGAGTAATGAATATTCTTAACGTGAAAGCCCGCTTTAGCTGCAATCGCATCCATTATTGATGGCATTAAACCAATGATTTTATCTTCTTTTTTAAAAGATAACGGTGCCCAGTTAAATGAAGTGTAGCCAACAGTGATAATCGGCTTCTCTGCGATGTCACTTGATGGCTTGGCATGAACACTAAAACTTAATATTAACATTGTTAACGTTAGCCATAATGTGAAAATTCGCATTGATAAATACCTAAAATAACAAATTAATATAAAGGCCGTTGCAGGCTGCGGTACTGGGTTTTTAGCTTTAAATACCATTCAGGTTTAAAATCTTGTGATTCAAAAGTCCATCTGGCCTCTTTAATACACTGTTGATGTTGTGGTTCATTATCGAGATGCCCACGGGATGATAATTCAACTAAGCAGCGTGCTAATACTTCATCAAAACGATAATGGGGCCAGAGTTGTAATATGGCTTGTCCTGCTTCAATATAATATTTTTGTTTTACTAACCTTAATGCATGGCGGTATTGATCATCTGTTCGATGATCTGATGTCGGTTGCATCGTCTCTAACCACATATTTTTTATAATTGAATGCGGTTCATTTTGACGTTGCAGCAGGTTGTGCTGTAAGCGCTGATAACAGTCAGTTTGATGGCGCGTCATGGCTAAACGTTTGTTGATACAAAGTGCGATCGCATCAAACTCAAAGCTATGGTTATCAGGATCAATATAATGAATGGCATCCATTGCAGCACCATAACTTTTATAGGCACCAAGATTATTATCATTATCTAAATACTGCCATGCTTGGAGTAAGTAAATAAAAGGCCGTTCATGTTTAGTGATGGTCTTTTGTTGACTAATTGTGCGCCATAAGCGTTCGATAGGTAAGCTTTTTTTATCACTATGTTGTAATTGTAACCAGACAATAAACGCGTGATAACACGGCTTATCCCACACAGAATAACGAAGATAAGAAATCGCTTCTCGCAAATGTTGCTGCATCGCACTGTGATTTTGAAAATGGGATTCTATCCATAACAAACCAAACAGGCGTTGTAGATTATTTTTGCTAACATTATGCGCTTGTAACCAAAAATCATAACCCTGAGTGATTTTATTTTGTAATAGTGCAGCACTGGCACTGTATTCAAGCAACATTAAATGATTGGGATATGAGCGGCGTAATTGCGCTAATAGTGGATCAAGCGCTTTAAAATTTTGCTGCTGTAACCATAACTGGATTAATAACAGTTGTGCTGGCAAGCTTTGATATAACCGTTGAATTAATGTCAATAAGGCTAAAATATCAGCGTGCAAATGCGGCTGCTTTTGATTGAGTAACTGTTTAGCAACTGCTGTCATGGTGGTGCAGTGAATCGCAAGTGGGGGAGTATATTGAGTACACATTGATTCAATACCACTAATACCAACTTGTTGATAATGAGCAAACGCCCGCTCATTTATTGCGCGCTGTTCAAAACTATACTCTAAGCGTTGTTTTAAGGTACTTAAGCGTAGTGGCTTAACCAAATAATCATCCGGTTGATATTCTGAAAATCCCATTAATACCGCAGGAGAGTCATCTGCTGTCAGAATGAAAATAAGCGGAGAATGATTCAATAACTCATGGTGATGGAGGCGTTCCAGCAGTTGTAATCCGGTACTGCCAAAACCAAGATTGAAATCAAGAAACAAAATATCAAAGCGTTGCTGCTGGCAATATTTAATCGCTTCAGTGGCATTTGATGCACAAAAAATATTAGCACTTTGAAATTGACCATTGACTAAAATAAGCTTGGTTGTTTGTTGGATAATACTACTATCATCGACAATCAATACCGATTGAGTTCTTCGCATCAGAAAGTCGTATCCTGGCAATGTAAGAGCAAATAATTGCAATTGATGGGTGTTTTTTGCGCAGATTAACGATAAAGCATGATATGAACAATATAAAAGATGTAACAGGGTGTGTCATTGCAGATAAACTTGAGGCATGAAAAAACCGGCTATAATAAGCCGGTTTTTATTAGGAAGTAAATTCCCTACACAGAAGACTCTATATTATAGAGATGCTGTGAATGTACGAGCGATAACGTCAGCCTGCTGTTCAGCAGTTAGAGAGTTAAAACGCACTGCATAACCCGATACACGGATAGTTAGCTGTGGGTAGTTCTCTGGGTGCTTAACTGCGTCTTCAAGAGTTTCACGGTTAAGAACGTTAACGTTTAGGTGTTGACCACCTTCGATGCCTGACTCATGGTGGAAGTAACCATCCATTAGGCCAGCTAGGTTATTTTCTTGAGTATCAAGATCTTTACCTAGTGCGTTTGGAACGATAGAGAATGTGTATGAAATACCATCTTTAGCGTGTGCAAACGGTAGTTTACCTACAGAAGTAAGTGAAGCTACAG
The DNA here is from genome assembly GCF_900537155.1 of Photobacterium sp. Alg240-V54. Classification (NCBI taxonomy): domain Bacteria; kingdom Pseudomonadati; phylum Pseudomonadota; class Gammaproteobacteria; order Vibrionales; family Vibrionaceae; genus Photobacterium; species Photobacterium sp. Alg240-V54. The sequence goes on along the minus strand of NZ_UNRL01000003.1, from coordinate 474,762 downwards.
CGCCTTTTTCGTCACGACCGTGCATTGGGTTAGCACCTGGTGCGAAAGGAGCACCTGCACGACGACCGTCTGGAGTGTTACCCGTCTTCTTACCGTACACAACGTTAGATGTGATAGTTAGGATAGACTGAGTAGGGATCGCATCACGGTACATCTTGTGAGTACGGATCTTGTTCATGAAGCGCTCAACAAGGTCACATGCGATGTCATCAACGCGTGCATCATTGTTACCGAACTTAGGATAGTCACCTTCGATTTCGAAATCGATAGCGATGCCATCTTCGTCACGGATAGGCTTAACCGTTGCGTATTTGATAGCTGATAGTGAGTCAGCAGCAACAGAAAGACCAGCGATACCACAAGCCATTGTACGCTTGATGTCACGATCGTGTAGAGCCATTAGCGATGCTTCGTAGCTGTACTTATCGTGGCTCCAGTGAATAGCGTTTAGCGCAGAAACGTAAGTCGTTGCTAACCAATCCATGAAGTGATCTAGACGATCCATAGTATCTGTGTAGTCAAGAACTTCAGCAGTTACTTTGTCAGTCTTAGGACCTACTTGGATCTTAAGCTTCTCATCCACACCGCCGTTGATTGCGTAAAGCATAGTCTTAGCAAGGTTAGCACGCGCACCGAAGAACTGCATTTGCTTACCAACAACCATTGGCGATACACAACAAGCGATAGCGTAATCGTCAGAGTTCATGTCTGGACGCATTAGGTCATCGTTTTCGTACTGGATAGAAGACGTATCGATAGATACCTTCGCACAGAACTTCTTGAAGCCTACAGGTAGTTTCTCAGACCAAAGAACAGTGATGTTTGGCTCTGGAGAAGGACCCATAGTGTATAGGCTGTTTAGGAAACGGAAGTTAGTACGTGTAACTAGTGTACGACCGTCAAGACCCATACCACCCATTGATTCTGTTGCCCAGATTGGGTCACCAGAGAATAGCTCATCGTATTCAGGCGTACGTAGGAAACGAACCATACGTAGCTTCATTACGAAGTGGTCGATCATTTCTTGAGCTTGTGCTTCAGTGATCTTACCAGCGGCGATATCACGCTCGATGAAGATGTCTAGGAAAGTCGAAGTACGACCTAGAGACATTGCAGCACCGTTTTGTGATTTAACAGCAGCTAGGTAGCCGAAGTAAGTCCACTGTACAGCTTCTTGTGCAGTAGTAGCAGGAAGTGAAATATCACAACCGTACTTAGCAGCCATAGTCTTAATTTGGCCAAGTGCACGGTGTTGCTCACAGATCTCTTCACGACGTTGCATTGTCATTTGAAGATCTTCGCCGTTCTCAAACATTTCTTCTAGAGAATTGAATTGAGCTAGCTTGTCAGCCATTAGCTTGTCGATACCGTAAAGAGCGATACGACGGTAGTCACCAATGATACGACCACGGCCGTATGCATCTGGAAGACCAGTTAGAACACCAGACTTACGACATTTGATGATTGAAGGAGTGTAGATATCGAAAACACCTTGGTTGTGTGTTTTACGAAGCTCTGAGTAAACCTTCTTGATAGTAGGATCTAATTCACGACCGTATACTTTGCATGAGTTTTCGATCATGCGGATACCACCGTTAGGGATCAAACCACGCTTAAGAGGCGCGTCAGTTTGAAGACCTACGATAGTTTCAAGCTCTTGGTCAATGTAACCAGCGTCGTGTGCAGTGATAGTAGAAACAACGTCAGTATCAAAATCAACAGGTGCGTGAGTCGCGTTTTCCTGTTTGATGCCTACCATTACAGCTTCCCAAAGTTTAGCTGTAGCTGGAGTCGCTTCTGTTTCAAGGAAAGAGCCGTCACCCTCAAAAGGAGTGTAGTTCTTTTGGATAAAGTCACGAACGTTTACTTCGTTCTGCCAATCACCAGCTGTGAAGCCTTCCCATGCAGCAAATTGCTCTGCCATTGTATACCTACCTATACTATTCAGTAGAAAAAAATAAGTGTTATCGTGTCGAACTTAGTGGTGGCTATTGCCTTTAAGTTCTGGACGACGATGAATAACCCAATACGTCATACCAACCAATACACCACCACCAATGATATTACCAATAGTAACGGGGATTAAGTTGTTTACAACAAAATTATGTACAGTTAAATCTGCAAACTGAGCCGGATCAATGCCGGTCATAGTCCAAAATTCAGGACTTGCAAAAGCGTGGATCACGATACCCATTGGAATCATAAACATATTTGCAATACAGTGCTCAAAGCCACTGGCAACAAACATCGCAACAGGTAACAACATAACCATTACTTTATCAGTGGCACTACGGCATGAAAAAGTCATCCACGTTGCAAGACAAACCATTAGGTTACAAAGAATACCTAAAACAACAGCTTGTCCAAAACTATGATGAAGCTTATGTTGAGCGATTTTCATTGCATTAATACCCCATTGGCCATCTGCGCCAAGGTGCTGTTTTGCAATCCAAATACACACAACAAAAAATATTGCGCCGACAAAGTTACCGAAGTAAACAATGCCCCAGTTTTTCATTAACTGACCCGTCGTAATGCGGCCACTTGCACGAGCAACGGTGGTTAATACTGAAGAGGTAAATAGTTCACCGCCACAGATTACGACTAGGATTAAACCTAAACTAAATGCAAGACCACCAACAAATTTAGACATCCCCCAAGGCATATCACCAGCGCCGGTAGTAACTGTTGTGTAAAACACAAAAGCAATTGAAATAAACACACCCGCAGTTATCGCTAAAAAGAATGACTGTAGTGGATGTTTTGTTGCTTTATAAACGCCGACTTCTTCGGCCTTATGTGCCATAGCTGGTGGCATCAGCGAGTCAAAAGGATTAGTTTCCATTTTCACAGGGGTGCTCTTTATGGTTTAAGTTAGGCTGCAAGAATAATAGCAAAGGTCGTGAATCATAAACTTGATCTGGATCATTGCGGTGAAAATTTATAACAATATTAGACATATTATGACATTGCAAAATAATGTAATCAATTGAATTTTAAAGGTATAATTTTTTTGAGAAAACTAAAAAAAATTTTAATGTAATTTTATTTCATAATATTTAGAGAGTAGCCACAAAATTATGCATCATTTAAAATCAGTGGCTTATGTTTTTTTGTGATCTTTTTTAATATTTTTATGTGATCAAAGCAAGATTGATTCAACTTTTTTTATATTCTCAAGGTGAATGTATGGTCTGGTTATGTATTCTCTATTTCGATGCTGTATAGGTATTATTGGGGAGTGATGGTGAATATATATGTAAACTTAATAAAAAGCCGCTATCGATGATAGTCGGCTTTAAGGGAAATTATTTGATAATAGTTTCGATATCAATGGCGAGGTTGATGATGACTATTGTCGACCAATAGCTCGATTAGTCGCTAAAAGTAGACCAAATTGGTGCGTGATCTGACGGCTTTTCAATGCCACGTAATGGGTAATCAATACCTGACTCAATACAACGCTGAGCTAACGTTGGTGTAGCTAGAATCACGTCAATCCGTAGGCCTCGATTATCAACAAATCCTTTAGAGCGATAATCAAACCATGAGAATTGATCATCGACTGTTGGGTGCAGCTGACGGAAGGTATCAATAAAGCCCCAATCAAGTAATGTTTTTAACCATTGACGTTCAATTGGCTGGAACGAACACTTGCCCGTTTTTAGCCATCGTTTAGCATTAGCAGGACCAATACCAATGTCTAAATCCGTCGGGCTGATATTGATATCACCCATGATGATCAGCTCATCCTCAACCTGATGACTATTATTAAGATAGTGCATTAGATCAGCATAAAATTTTTCTTTGGCTGGAAACTTGGTTTCATGGCTAACGTTATCGCCTTGCGGAAAGTAACCGTTCATTACCGTAATATTAGTGCCATTGGGCTGAGCAAAAGTCGCCATAATCATACGACGTTGTGCGTCTTCATCATCAGTAGGAAAGCCTTTCTGTATACTGATTGGCTCTTGTTTACAAAGCATAGCCACGCCGTAATGGGCTTTTTGGCCATGGAAATACACTTTGTATCCCATCGCTTCTACATCGGCGAGCGGAAAGGCTTCGTCATGAACTTTAATTTCTTGTAAACCGATAACATCAGGTTGGTGCTTATCGATAATAGCTTGAAGTTGATGTAAGCGAGCACGTAGCCCATTGATGTTAAAAGAAATAACTTTCATATTTAGTGTCCATAACTGCGAATAATTATTGGTTACAGATACTAGCACATCGATCATCACTTCAATATATGCTGATAACAATTAACACTGAGGTTAACTAAATGATCGCTTTATTTGGGCATGATGATTATTGCAGGTCTATGATAAAGATGCCGATATCGTTTATGACAAGTTATTGTTTTTAAATGGTCAGCGCATATAAAACCGCTAATGAGCGGGCATTATGTTTAATTTATCACTAGAAGGAAGCAGTAATATGGGGATCATTTCTTGGATTATTTTAGGTCTTATTGCTGGCGCATTAGCAAAATGGTTAATGCCTGGTAATGATGGTGGTGGTTGGATAGCAACATGTGGCTTGGGTATTGCCGGATCTTTAGCTGGAGGCTGGCTTGGCTCTTTGATAGGGCTAGGTGCAGCGGGTGGGATTAATCTTGGCAGTATTATTATAGCCACTGCTGGCGCGTTTATATTACTGTTTATCTATAATCGTTTTATCCGCTAATAACCGTACTACACCAAGATAACCATAGGACATCATCATGTTTGATTTTATAAAGCGTTTGTTTGGCTCGGAGTCGGAACAAGAGCGAGCGACTCGACTAAGAAAAGAACAAGCTCAGCAACATCGAAATGAGAAATATGCTCAAGGTGCATCAGATAAGCCAGCCGATCATGATGATGACGGTGAGAATTGATCATAACTGATGATGTGCTGATCGTTATATTGATGCTGAAGTTGCTCAAACCATTCCAATAACGGCGATGGTAATGGCATCTTTTTCATTTGTTGTAAGCTACTGGTTATGTGCAAATGGTTAACCTGTTGCAGCGCAAGTAAACTCGCAATACGGCCTAAATGAGCTTCTGTATTATAAGGATAATCACGTAAAATGGTTTGATATATACAGTAAGCTCGTTGTGGGTCGAGCGTTATGGTGGCTTTCGCTGTCGCGAGTTGAGCAACTAACAAACGTACATTTTCAACCAGAAATTTATTTTGCTGTAATTGTGCCATACGATAATGACTGTGTGGATCTAATGCTGTTCGCGTCATTAATATTTGATATATCTCGCCAATTAGACGCGTTTCCCCAAAGTGAATTAATAATGGTAGTGCATCAACCATTATTGCTGTCGGTGCTTGCGACATCTGTCCAAAATACCTTCTCAAGCCATATAATAGCCGCCGCTTGGTTGTTAATGGTTGCAGTGTGGCAGTAAACCTTGCCAAGGTAATATGCCGAAATGCTGTTAGACATTTTTTCTGGTTGTGAGTTAAGCGCCGATTTGCTTGCTGAAATAACTTTTTAAGCTGTTTGATTAATCTCCGTTGCCGCTGTGGCGATAATTGTTGGCTGTGAAGTTGTTCAAAGCGTGCTGTGTATTGAGCCAGATATACAATCCAATCATCATCAATAATCGGTAAATGATTGACCACCGTTTTACCGACTTTGATAAACAAGGATTGATCGTTGGTATTCACAGCCAGTTGGGCAACCAATAATGAACGTTGGCTTATCGTTGGAGTTAATAACAATGCTTTATAAGCAATCACTTTGGCATTATCGTCTTGTTGCTGTTGTTGCAACAATATCGCCAACTCATCATAAGCTTCAACAAATAACGGCACCTGCTGAATGAGCGTTTGTAATATACAAATAGCGGCTGAGGTATCACCTTGGTGATGGGTTAATTGTGCTTGGCGCAATACCAGTTTATGGTTTTGGCTGTGTTGGCTAAATAAGGTTAGTAATTGCTGTGCTTGTGGCCAGTGTTGCTGCTTAAGTAATAAATCAATTAATAAAATCTCAATCTCAATATTATGTCCGTGTTGTTGTAGCAGCTGTCGACACAATCTAATTGCAGTTGGGATCTGATTATTTTCTAGCGCTGTATAAATAGGTCGACGCAGTAAACAGGCTTGATAAACCGTCACCACACGCTGTTTCAGAATACCGATATTTAACGGTTTACTCAGAAAGCTATCAGCATCCATTGTCATTGAGGTCACAATAACTTCCGGGGTGCGATCGCCTGAGATAAACACCACGCCACAATGCGCACTAATGCAATTGCTTTTTCTTATCGCAGTAAGAAGTTCACTGCCATTAATATCCGCTTCAAGATGAAAGTCGATTAGAATCAGATCATAGCTGGTAGTACGACAGCATTGAAGGGCGCTGCTGCTGCTGGTAGCGATATCCACAGTTGTCAGCTTAATGCTGTGTAAAATATTTTGGATCAGTAATGCAGAAGATAACTGATCATCAATAATCAGTACCTTTACATGTTGCCAATTGATGTTGGTGTGCAGTGATGCTTGTGTCATAACGATCCATAAACAATACCAGCAATAGTATGCATTATTACACATATGTTACAGTTTGGTTTGATTTGTTGAACGTTTAACGGCAGTTTATTGTAGATATGAAAAAGCCAGCTGCAAAGCAACTGGCTAGATGATGGTGGTGGGAGAAGGATTCGAACCTTCGAAGGCAGTGCCGGCAGATTTACAATCTGCTCCCTTTGGCCACTCGGGAATCCCACCACGGGATGTTGCTATAATTTGTTGAAACTATAGTAATTAAAGCTCACTTTAATTACCGAAAAGCCATTAAAACAACTTTTCAAAATGATGGTGGTGGGAGAAGGATTCGAACCTTCGAAGGCAGTGCCGGCAGATTTACAATCTGCTCCCTTTGGCCACTCGGGAATCCCACCACGGGATGTTGCTATAAATTAGTTGAAGCTATGATAATTAAAGGCCACTTTAATTATCGAAAAGCCATTAAAATAACTTTTCAAAATGATGGTGGTGGGAGAAGGATTCGAACCTTCGAAGGCAGTGCCGGCAGATTTACAATCTGCTCCCTTTGGCCACTCGGGAATCCCACCACGGGATGTTGCTATAAATTAGTTGAAGCTATAGTAATTAAAGCTCACTTTAATTACCGAAAAGCCATTAAAACAACTTTTCAAAATGATGGTGGTGGGAGAAGGATTCGAACCTTCGAAGGCAGTGCCGGCAGATTTACAATCTGCTCCCTTTGGCCACTCGGGAATCCCACCACGGGATGTTGCTATAAATTAGTTGAAGCTATGATAATTAAAGGCCACTTTAATTACCGAAAAGTCATTAAAACAACTTTTCAAAATAATGGTGGTGGGAGAAGGATTCGAACCTTCGAAGGCAGTGCCGGCAGATTTACAATCTGCTCCCTTTGGCCACTCGGGAATCCCACCACGGGATGTTGCTATAAATTAGTTGAAGCTATGATGATTAAAGGCCACTTTAACCATCGAAAAGCCGTTATAAAACAACTCTTCAAAATTAATGGTGGTGGGGGAAGGATTCGAACCTTCGAAGGCAGTGCCGGCAGATTTACAATCTGCTCCCTTTGGCCACTCGGGAACCCCACCACAAGTGCGGGGCGGATAATAACAAACATTTCAGCGCTGTAAACCTTTTTTATTATAATTATCGAATGCTTGCTGGATTTTTCATCAGTAAGCTAATTTTTGCTTAACTTTACATTTCTTGACGTTATTCAAGCTCGAGTTCAGATATTATTCGGCTAGGATTTTTATGATGGTTTTAGCAAATGAAAAAAATGGCCGTAGCAGTATTAGTCGCCGCAGTATTATCAGGTAGTTACTTTTACTTTCAAGGAACGTCACATGCTGCGCAAAATAAATCACAGCCACAGCGTTCACAACGGGTTGTCTCAGTCACAATCGGTGAAGTAACGTCAGTTGCCGTCGCTCAATCGTTATCTTTAGTCGGTAAATTGCATGCTCAACAAGCGGTGAATGTTGCAGCAGAAGTGTCAGCTAAAATCAAAACTATTGCAGTACCTGTGAACACCACAGTTACCAAGGGACAATTACTGATCCAACTTGATGATGATAAAGCTGCAGCAGCTTACGATGAAGCATTGGCATATCGTAATGATGAGCAACGTAAATTAGCAGAATTTCAGCGGTTGCTAAGTCGTGGTGCGATTACCAAAACTGAGATTGATGCTCAAGCGGCCAGCGTTAGTATTGCGAATGCACGTTTAAAAGCAGCATTAGCAAATCTTAACGATCATGCTATTCGCGCGCCATTTGATGGCACTATCGGACTATATGATTTCAGTCCTGGACACATGACAGCGGCTGGCAGTGAGCTGTTTAATTTTGATGACCTTTCTTCTATGCGTCTGGATATTGAAGTTCCAGAACAATATATCTCCTTCTTAAAGGTTGGCATTAACGTCACCGCTAAAAGCCAAGCATGGGGCGATCGTGCGTTTGTTGGTGAAATTCAAGCCATTGATTCACGCGTTCAACCAGATTCACTCAATATCAAAGTTCGGGTGGTATTTGAAAATAAAGATCACGCCTTAAAACCGGGAATGCTACTTGCAACCGATATTGATTTTATTCCGCAGCAACAGGCAATTATTCCTGTGCAAGCATTAGAATATTCAGGTACTAAACGTTATGTCTACATTGTTGATGCTCAACAGCAAGTTCACCGTACCTTGGTCGAGCTTGGTGAGCGTATTGATAACAACGTAGTGATCAAAAAAGGCCTTAATATTGGCGAGCGTATTGTGGTGCAAGGGCTAGTTAATATGCGTGACGGCATTACCATCAAAGACATTACTCCAGCGGTTGGAGTAGCAAGCTAATGTGGTTATCTGATATTTCCGTCAAGCGACCTGTGGTTGCGATCGTATTAAGTTTGTTGTTGTGTGTATTTGGTATTGTGTCTTTCTCTAAACTGGCTGTCCGTGAAATGCCAGATGTTGAAAGCCCTGTTGTCACCGTGATGACCACTTATGAAGGTACATCAGCCTCGGTAATGGAAAGCCAAGTCACCACGCCAATTGAAGATGAGTTATCTGGCATCAGTGGTATCGAAAACATTACCTCGATCACTCGTAATGGCATGTCGCGGATCACGGTTGAGTTCAATATGGACTGGGATCTGACTGAGGGGGTAAGTGATATTCGTGATGCTGTTGCTCGTGCCCAGCGTCGTTTACCTGATGATGCTAATGATCCTATTGTCTCAAAAGATAATGGTTCGGGTGAGCCTGCAATCTACATTAATCTATCGTCATCAGAGATGGATCGTACTCAGCTGACAGATTATGCACAGCGAGTATTAGAAGATCGATTTAGCCTATTAGACGGTGTCAGCTCAGTGAGCTTGAGTGGTGCTTTATACAAGGTTATGTATGTAAAGTTACAACCGGTACTAATGGCAGGGCGTGGTATTACCACCAAAGATATTGTTAATGCACTAAAAGATGAAAACGTTGAATTACCTGGTGGTGAAGTACGTAACGATCAAACGGTGATGTCGGTACGTACCGCACGATTATACAAAACCGTTAATGATTTTAAGTATTTAGTGATTCGTAAAACAGAAGCGGGTACACCGATTTATCTTAAAGATGTCGCTGATGTCAGCATTGGTGCTGAAAACGAAAATTCGACCTTTAAAAGTAACGGCGTGGTTAATTTAAGTTTAGGCATTGTGACCATGTCAGATGCTAACCCGCTTGATGTTGCTAAAGAAGTGCGCGCTGAAGTGGCAAAGATGCAAAAGTTTTTGCCGCAAGGCGCATCGTTAACCATAGATTATGACGCAACGGTGTTTATCGAACGCTCGATTAATGAAGTCTATAACACCCTGTTAGTCACCGGCGCGCTGGTTATTTTGGTGCTGTATATCTTTATTGGTCAAGTACGGGCAACCTTAATTCCGGCTGTAACGGTGCCAGTGTCATTAATTTCGGCGTTTATTACGGCGTACTTTTTTGGCTTTTCAATTAACTTGCTAACACTAATGGCGTTAATTCTAGCGATTGGATTGGTGGTCGATGATGCGATTGTGGTGGTTGAAAACGTTTTTCACCATTTACAACGAGGAGAATCCCCATTACTTGCGGCCTATAAAGGTACGCGTGAAGTGGGATTTGCGGTTATTGCGACCACCGCGGTATTGGTGATGGTGTTTTTACCGATCTCGTTTATGGAAGGCATGGTCGGGCGATTATTTACTGAGTTCTCAGTGTTACTGGCGATGGCGGTGATTTTCTCATCTCTTATCGCATTAACCCTAACGCCGGTGATGTGTAGCAAATTGCTCAAAGCGAATGTGAAGCCAAATCGGTTTAATCTGTGGGTAAATCGTCAATTTGAACAACTTGAAAATGGTTACCGTCGCATTGTAACCGTGGCAGTTAAAAAACGTTTTGTTGCGCCATTAGTGGTATTAGGCTGTATTGCTGCCAGTGCTGGATTAATGAAACTGATCCCAGCTCAACTCGCACCCCAAGAAGATCGCGGAGTATTATTTGCGTTTGTAAAAGGGGCAGAAGGCACCAGTTATAACCGTATGATTGGTAACATGGATCAAGTCGAAGCGCGTTTATTGCCATTGTTAGGCAAAGGAGTATTGAAATCAGTTAGTATTCAGTCTCCAGCCTTTGGTGGTCGCGCTGGAGATCAAACTGGCTTTGTGATCATGCAATTAGAAGATTGGAATGATCGAACCGTGAGTGCCCAACAAGCGTTAGGGATGATCAGTAAAACATTAGCAGGTATTCCTGATGTACGGGTTATGCCGATGATGCCAGGTTTCCGTGGTGGATCCTCAGAGCCGGTGCAATTTGTATTGGGCGGCGCGGATTATCAAGAATTGTTTAAATGGGCAACCAAGCTTAAACATATAGCTGAAGATAGCCCGCTAATGGAAGGTGCTGATTTAGATTATGCCGAAACTACCCCCGAGTTATTGGTTAATGTTAACCGTGAGCGTGCGGCTGAGTTAGGTATTCCAGTGACTGAAATTGCCGAAACATTAGAAGTGATGTTAGGTGGACGCAGTGAAACCACTTTTGTTGATCGCGGTGAAGAATATGATGTTTACCTGCGTGGAGATGAAAATAGTTTTAACAGCTCAACTGATTTAAGTCAGATCTATTTACGAGCGAGCAATGGCAAGTTAGTCACGCTTGATACTGTGGCGTCAATTGATGAAGTGGCATCAGCGCAAAAGTTAAGCCATAACCAAAAGCAGAAATCGATCACTCTAAAAGCAAGCCTTTCTGAAGGTTACACCTTAGGCGATGCACTTGATTTTCTTGATCAACAGGCGATTGATACGCTGCCATCAGATATTACGGTTAACTATGCTGGTGAATCACAAGATTTCCGTGATAACCAAAGCAGCATATTAGTGGTGTTTGGGTTGGCGTTATTGGTGGCTTATTTAGTGCTCGCAGCGCAGTTTGAAAGCTTTATTAACCCGCTGGTGGTAATGCTAACGGTGCCGATGGGGATCTTTGGTGGCTTGGCAGGATTATGGATAATGGGGCAAGGGCTCAATATTTATAGTCAGATCGGGATGATCATGTTGATTGGTATGGTAACCAAGAACGGCATTTTGATCGTTGAATTTGCTAACCAATTGCGTGATAAAGGGATTGAGTTTGAACAAGCGATTGTTGATGCCTCGGTACGCCGTTTACGTCCGATACTGATGACCGCTTTCACGACACTATTTGGTGCATTACCGTTGATTCTATCAACAGGCGCTGGTGCAGAAAGTCGTATTTCAGTGGGAACAGTGGTGTTCTTTGGCATGGCATTTGCCACTTTAGTTACGCTATTGGTGATCCCTGCGATGTACCGCTTGTTATCAGCGAAGACGAAATCGCCAGGCTACATTGAAGCGCAGCTAGAAAAAGAACTGCAGCGTGATTATGTTGGCCGTATTAGTCATGGTGATTTACCAAAGTAAATAATATCAGTAACGAGTAGCGAGTTTGTGCGAGCTTAAAAACGCGCTACTCGCTACTCGCCTCACAATCAGTTAAACTCCCCTCATAACAACTATCGAGTAACTAAACTACAATTGAGTGGTTTATTACCCTGATCGACCTAAAGCCCTTTATAGAAGAAAACCATGTCACAAAATTCTACTGACCAGCAGAGCCCGAAAGGGGTTCGACTTAATAAATTTATCAGTGATACAGGCTATTGCTCACGCCGTGAGGCGGACAAGCTGATTGATCAGGGACGTGTAACCATCAATGGCACCGTGCCTGAAATGGGCATGCGCGTAATGGATAACGACGAAGTATTGGTTGATGATAAGCCACTGCGCAGCAAAGAGCGTCCAATCTACATTGCGTTAAATAAGCCAACCGGTATTACTTGTACTACTGAGCGTCATATTGAAGGCAACGTGATTGACTTCATTGGCCACCGTAAGCGTATTTTCCCTATTGGTCGTTTAGATAAGCCGTCTGATGGTCTTATTTTCTTAACTAATGACGGTGATATCGTTAATAAAATTCTGCGTGCGGGTAACTCGCATGAGAAAGAATACGTTGTGCGTGTTGACCAGCCGATCACGCCTGAGTTTATTGAAAAAATGTCATCTGGGGTTGAGATTTTAGATACGGTTACTTTGCCATGTAAAGTGACTAAAGAGACTAACTTCTCATTCCGTATTGTGTTGACTCAAGGTTTAAACCGTCAAATTCGTCGTATGTGTGAAGCGTTAGGCTATGAAGTATATAAACTTCGCCGTGTGCGCATCATGAACATTACCATTGATGGCTTACCAAACGGTAAGTGGCGTTATTTAACTGATGCTGAAATTAATGAAATTCAGCAGATGATTTCGCAATCAAGCGGTACTGAAGAAGCATCAAAAACCGACGCTGAAGGTCGTACAATTGCTAAAGCGACTGACGCTAAGCTGTATGACCACCGCGCTCAAGAAGCACGTAATGAAAAGCATGCTGCTGAAAAACAGTTTAAAACTTACCGTGGTACAGGTGAGTTTAATCGTCGTCCTGATGGCGATAACCGCAGCAGCCGTAATAACGAAGATCGTCATAGTCGTAATGCAAGCCGTGGCGCTCGCACCGATGCACCGCGTCGTAATAATGATGACCGTCCTGCACGTACTTCTGCGCCAAGCCGTGATACTAACAAGCCAAGCTTTGGTGGTAAGAGCAACGGTATTAAGAAGTGGAAATCAAAGCGCGAAGAGTAAAAGATAGGGAAGAGCAGGGACGAGTTTTCGAGTCTCGAGGAAGAGCTTGAGATAAAATAGAATCGAGGAAAAGTGAAGCCAATAATAACCGCTTAACTTTCCTCGTTTTTTTATGTTTGTTGTTGTTTCAAAGGCTTCTATGAGGCTTAAGCACGTTGTGAATAGAACATGGATATTAGGCTGAGTTATTCTCGCCACTCGCCCCTGCTTTTCCTCGCCCCTTTTTCTCCTCGCTACTCGCCACAGCTTTTCCTCGCCTTTCTTTCCCTCGCTCATATCTTATTTATTATGCTATTCTGCACAGTTAGTTACCTCACTTGGGTAACACTATATTTAACAATATTCAGGGATTAAAAATGAAAATTGTCGCGGTAACAGCCTGTCCAACGGGTATCGCACACACCTATATGGCAGCGGATGTTCTTAATAAAACCGCCCATCAAATGGGAATTAAGATCCAAGTTGAAACCCAAGGTGCAATGGGGATCGAAAATTTTCTAACCGCCAAAGATATTGCCCACGCTGATATTGTATTAATTGCATCTGATATTGAAGTTGAACAGCGGACTCGTTTTACTGGCAGTCGGATTCATTGTGTGACAATAGAAGAAGTATTGGTGGATGCAACTGCAGTGATTGAGCGTTGTCAGCAATTGTGTCAATAATCGCATTGCAAGCGTGTTGGATTAAGCCACAACTCTGAAAGGAATTATGATGTTAGAAAGACGGATCACATTCTATTGTGGTGAAGCTGGATTGCCTTCTTACCAACTTAATCAACTCAAGAAATTGACCTCGTATTTTCAAGCACAAGTTGAGCTATTTAATGTGCGCCAATTAACCCGCGCGCCGCTATCTCAGCCACTTAAAATACTAGCGTTGGCAAATAAACCGCATGCATTATGTCAATTGATCATCAAAGGTCATGATGCTGAGTTAGCAAACCTGGTGCTGACTGATTTTATTGCTCAATACGCACTATCATTGTCACAATTCTCCCCCCCAGAGCCATTTAAGCTTAATTTCCCGGTCACCAGCATTGGCTGTGGCAATGGTGATAAAGCCGATACCATTGCGCAGTTAAGTCAAATGCTGGTGGCGCAGCAAGCTATCAGTTCTGAACAACAGCCGGCGTTACAACAAGCATTATTAGATCGAGAAACCATTTCAGCTACTGTAATGGGGCCTCAAATAGCATTGCCACATGTCATGCACGAGAGCATCAGACAGCCTGCGATGGCGATAGTGTGTCATCAACAGTCCATCGATTGGGGATCATCTCGTGGAAATATCAGCCGTGCAATTGCGATGATACTACCTAAGCCACCACCTAAAGCGGTGATCATGGCCTTTGCACAGTTTTCAAAGTGTTTATTAAATGATGATTATTGTCTGGCGTTAAGCTTAGCCCAGCAGCCGCAAGATCTAAAAGCATTAGTGATTGAAGCGTTAAGGTAATCGTTAGACAACAATTCTGTATTCAGATGGTGTGCGACCGGTTTTATTTTTAAATACGCGACAAAAGTAATTCACATCCACAAAACCACATCGAGTTGCCACTTCGGTTAGTCGAAATGGATATTGGCGCAGCATGAATTTAGCCCGTTCAATTCGAACCCAGCAAATATAATCAGCTAAGCGCATGTGTCCTTGTTGGCGAAATAAACGTGATAAGTGGTTAGGAGTAATATTAAACCGATTGGCAATGGTATCGCGGCTAATGGCGCGGTGAAAATTTTCCTGAATATAAATACAAATCCCTTGATAGAGATCTTCGGTGCGATTTTTTGATTGATGCAACGGTACGTGAAGCATATTTTGAGTGTAGCTCAGCAATGCTTGCAGTAAATGTTCATCCATAGGCTGCTGTTGTGGCTCGCTGGCAAGCATATTTAGCGCTGTTAAAATCGAATCGATGGCATGGCCAGTCCATGCCTGAATCGAATGTTTTTGAACATCATAAAACTTCGGGCTATCTTTGGTTTTACTAACCAAACTAAAGCCCAATTGACGCTTACCAAACAACAAACTCAATACTGAATATTCGGTATTCCAGCTCGGTTGGTTCCAGCTATTTGGTGGAATATAAATCGCATCACCGCCCATTAAACTAATTTGGCAAATACCATTATCACCATCATCAAGCTGGTTAACATATTCCCCTTTAAGTACTAACTCTAAGCGTGGAAAATTAACTTGATAGCTAAACTGAGGCGGTTGAGTTTTTCCGCCTGCGAACCAAATTCGATTAAAGCTTTCCCGTTCAGTTAATACTGAGTCAATTAAATTAAAGAAAACATTGTCCATAGTATTCACTTTATATTTGGGGTGATGGTAACAAGATTATTATTTTGTGCTGAAGAAACCATTTAAGTTTTGTTATAGTGCTGTCAGTTAGCGTATGACATCAATAATAATGTGGTTGATACCATACCATCAATATCGTGAGCAATAATAACAATAGGACCTGACAATGACCGACTCTACCCGCACTGTCTTTTTCAAGATGGATAACGTGATCCAAGATTATGCTTGGGGCAGTGTAACATCAATTGAGCAACTGTTTGCTATTCCAAACCCAGACCAAAAACCACAAGCTGAAATGTGGATGGGCGCGCATGCGAATGGTTGTTCGGTGATCACGGTTAATGGTGAAGCGGTACGCTTGGCTGATTTTATTGCGACCGATCCCGATGCCATTATTGGTGCTGAAACTCAGGCTAAATTTGCTGAATTGCCATACTTGTTTAAAGTGTTAGCGGCAGAGAATGCGTTATCAGTGCAAGTGCACCCAAGTAAGCAGCAAGCTGAAATCGGTTACGCAAAAGAAGAAAAGATCGGTATTGCCCGTAATGCAGCTAACCGTAACTACAAAGATCCTAACCACAAACCTGAGCTAGTATTTGCACTAACGCCTTATCAAGCAATGAATGGTTTCCGTCAAGTTGCTGAGATCGTAGCTTTATTCCAAGCACTGAATCTTGAGGTGATTAACGATCTGGTTGCAACATTAGCAGCGAATCAAACAGAAGCGGGCTTAGGTGACTTCTTTGCTGCAATGTTATCACTTGAAGGTGAGAAAAAAGATGCAGCAGTGCAAGGATTACTTGCTTATTGCGATGCGAATCAAGACCAGCCATTGTGTAGCTTATTATTAGAATTAGCCACTCAATACCCAGGTGATATCGGCTTATTTGCACCATTAATGCTAAATGTATTAACGTTGCAACCGGGTGAAGCTATGTTCCTAAGTGCGTGTACACCACATGCTTACATTAAAGGTACAGGCTTAGAAATCATGGCTAACTCAGATAATGTGCTACGCGCAGGTTTGACGCCTAAATTTATGGATGTGCCAGAGTTGGTGGCAAACACTGAGTTTACTAGCATGGCTGTTGATCAGTTACTGTTAGCACCAACCGTTGCGGGTGGTGGCTTGGATTATATTGTGCCTGTGCCTGATTTTAAATTCAGCGTGTATAAGCAAGTGGATGAGCTTGAGTTACAAAATACCAGTGCTGAAATCTTATTTGCGATTGATGCGCCATTGACTGTAACGCATCACAATGGCGATACATTAACGCTTGAAAAAGGCCAGTCAGTGTTTATTCCTGCTTATGCGAAGGCATATACCGCTAATTGTACTGGTATGTTTGCGCGGGCGTATAATTAAGTTGCGATTATATTAGTCGCGAGTTTTCGAGTTCTAAAGATTTCGAGTTTCGAGATTAAGCGATGGGTGCAAGCCTGTCGCTTTTTTGTACCTATTCCGTCATTCCTTATAGTGAATGTCAAACCCCCCCGTCATTCCCTACAGTGAATGCCCGCGAGGGCGATAGGGAATCTACTAACCACGCGTTGTAGAGTTATAGTGATTGACTATTTTTCAGTAACTCGAAACTCGTTACTGCTTTTACTCGTCACTAATGATCTCGCCACTGCTTTTCCTCGCCTCTCGAAACCTCGCCCTTTCTGTGATCTTCCGCACTAAAAAATCGAAATCCCAACCAATAAAAAGCCTTATTTAGATAGTTTATGAAATTATTTTATGATGGGTTTTATATATTTAACAATAATAATTTTAATTTAAGCTCTTGAATTACTTAAGCAAAAATATAGATTCAACTTGTTTTATATACAATGAAAAATATGAGTTATAGCTCACACTGATGATTCAATGTTACAAATTTCCAGTTAAAGCCTGTTTTGTACTCTACTTTATTGACCGCAAACATTCGACAATACTCCCATGCTGATGGCCGATGCGATGTCATCGAACCCATAAATAAATCATCGGGGATAAAACATGATTACCACTCTCATCAATGAGCAGTTGATTAACCTCAACCTCAAAGCAACCACCAAAGATGAAGTGTTTGCTGAAATGGCAGAGATTTTAGTTCAACAAGGTCGCGTTGCGGACAAAACGCAATTTTTAGCAGATATTCAAGCTCGTGAAGAACTTGGCAATACTGGATTTGAAGAGGGTATTGCTATTCCTCATGCTAAAAGTGCGGCTGTTATTAAGCCAGCAGTGGCCATTGGTGTCAGCCAAAGTGGTATTGAATACGGTGCTGAAGACGGCTTACCATCAAAACTATTTTTCATGATTGCTTCTCCTGATGGTGGTGATAATCATCATATTGAAGTATTAGCTGAATTATCTTCTAAGTTGATTGAAGATGGTTTTGTTGATGCTTTTTTAGCTGCTAAAACACCTGCAGATGCTTTAGCTTTATTACTGGCAGAGAAGCAAGAGACAGTTACCCAGCCACAAGATAAAGGCTTATTAATTGGCGTTACTGGTTGTCCAGCCGGTGTTGCACATACCTATCTTGCTGCTGAAGCATTAGAAAAAGCCGCTGCTGAATTAGGCTATGAAATTAAAGTTGAAACTAACGGCTCTATCGGCGTTAAAAATTCTCCAACCGCAGAAGAAATCGCGCGTGCTGAAGCCATTGTGGTTAGCTGTGACAAACAAGTCGACATGGCACGTTTTGCAGGTAAAAAATTAATTAAAACTGGCGTTAAAGCACCGATCAAAGACGGCAAGGGTGTTATTCAACAAGCGTTAGTTGCTAAACCGTTTGATGCTAATGGCGATGGTTTAGAAGACGGCGAAAGTAAAGTTTCTAAAGCTCGCTCAGATCTATACCGCTTCTTGATGAACGGTGTATCACACATGATCCCGTTTGTAGTGACAGGCGGTTTGTTAATTGCACTGGCATTAGCGATTGGTGGACAGCCAACGGATGCCGGAATGCAAATCCCACCAGGCAGCATGTGGCAAAAAGTGCTTGATGTTGGTGTTGTTGCCTTTACGTTAATGATCCCTGTACTTGCCGGTTACATAGCGTATGCGATTGGTGATCGTCCTGCATTAGCACCGGGTTTCATTGGCGGCTGGATTGCAAATAACGGCTCATTTTATGGTGCAGACGCAGGTACTGGTTTTATTGGTGCCATCATTGCTGGTCTATTAGTTGGTTACTTTGTGCGTTGGGTCGCAACGCGTAATTACCACAAGTTATTACAACCATTAGTACCGATTCTTATTGCGCCGATCACGGGTACATTATTCATTGCTGGTGCGTTCATCTTTATCATTGGTGCGCCGATTGCTGGCCTTATGCACACTATGAACACTGTACTAACTGAAATGAGTACAGGTAACGTTATTCTACTGGGTATTGTGCTTGGTGGTATGGCTGGCTTTGATATGGGCGGTCCATTTAACAAGGTGGCGTTCTTGTTCTCTGTCGGCATGATTGCTAATGGTCAAACGCAGTTTATGGGGGCAATGGCATGTGCGATCCCTGTCGCGCCATTAGGTATGGGTTTAGCAACTGTGATTGGCCGTAAACTGAATATCTTTGAGCAATCAGAAATTGAAGCGGGTAAAGCTGCAGGTGCGATGGGCTTAGTGGGTATCTCTGAAGGTGCGATTCCTTTTGCAGCGCAAGATCCAATCTCGGTTATTCCAGCTAACGTACTAGGCAGCATGGTTGCGGCAGTAATGGCGTTCTCATTTGGTATCACCAACAGCGTTGCTCACGGTGGTCCTGTAGTGGCATTACTGGGTGCAATGAACAAACCATTACTTGCTCTGCTATGTATGGCAACGGGTATGGTAGTTACAGCACTGGTTGCGGTATCACTGAAAAAATTCCGTAAAGCAAAAGCGGATAAAGAGTTAGTGGTAGCGTAGAGGTTTCGAGAGGTAAGATTTCGAGTATCGAGATTAATAGATTCCGAGATTAAGCGATGGGTGTAAGCCTGTCGCTTTTTTTGTTATCAAATTCAGTCCGTCATTCCTTACAGTGAATGCCAAACCAACCCCCGTCATTCCCTACAGTGAGGTTACGAACGAGATAGGGAATCTATTGTCCGCGCGTTGTAGAGTTATAGTGGTTGTATTATAGAGTTTCACTGGCTTCTTTAAGGCTCAAGCGCGCGTTGAGTAGATCACGGATAGTTTCGTACCTCAACTTCCGAGATGACGGATAATAGGCTGAGTCATTCTCGTTACTCGTCACTAATAATCTCGCCACTCGCCTCTGCTTTTCCTCACCCCTCGAAACTCGCTCTTAAAACCTCGCCCTTACTTTATTCCTTGCTTTTCAAATCACATCTTTGCAGTATGTATTGATTACCATAATTAAAAATGCATGTAAGCATAGATTTATTACAGGGGAAGTCATGGCTGGAAATACCATAGGGCAATTGTTTCGTGTAACGACTTTTGGCGAAAGTCATGGAGTCGCATTAGGGTGTATTATTGACGGTTGTCCACCTGGATTAGCACTAACCGAAGCCGACATGCAACACGATCTCGATCGTCGTCGTCCTGGTACTTCAAAATATACTACTCAACGTCGTGAAGCCGATGAAGTTAAGATTTTATCGGGCGTATTTGAAGGCCAAACCACAGGTACATCGATTGGTTTGTTGATTGAAAATACCGATCAGCGCTCAAAAGATTACTCTAATATTGAGAATTTATTCCGCCCCGGTCACGCCGATTATACTTACCATCAAAAGTATGGTGTACGTGATTACCGTGGCGGTGGTCGTTCATCTGCACGTGAAACCGCAATGCGTGTTGCGGCAGGTGCGGTTGCGAAGAAATACCTTAAACAAGTGCATGGCATAGAAGTATGCGCTTACTTATCTCAAATGGGTCATGTAAAAATCGATAAGGTCGATTGGCAGCAAATTGAACAAAATGCCTTTTTCTGTCCAGATGTCGATAAAGTCGATGCCTTTGATGAATTGATCCGTAACCTTAAAAAAGACGGAGATTCGATTGGCGCCAAAATTACCGTGGTTGCTCGTCATGTGCCTGTTGGTTTAGGTGAGCCAGTATTTGATCGTTTAGATGCTGATATTGCACATTCTTTAATGAGTATTAACGCGGTTAAAGGGGTTGAAATCGGTGATGGTTTTGATGTGGTTGAACAACGTGGCAGTGAGCACCGTGATGCAATGACATTACAAGGTTTTAAAACTAACCATGCTGGTGGCATTCTTGGTGGGATTTCATCAGGACAAGATATTATTGCCCATATTGCTTTAAAACCAACCTCAAGTATCAGCGTACCGGGTGAAACAATCACTCAGCAAGGTGAATCAGCAGAAGTTATCACCAAAGGCCGTCATGATCCATGTGTCGGTATTCGCGCAGTACCAATTGCTGAAGCGATGTTAGCGATCACTCTGATGGATCACTTGTTGCGACACCGCGGTCAAAATGCCGATGTAGTAACAACAACGCCGAAGATATAAAGGCGAGGAAAATAGGTTTCGAGATAGCGAGTGTATTAGTAACTTGTCACTCGCTACTGCCTTTCCTCGTTCTTACTTTGCCAACTTTTAAGCTTCTGCTTCTTCGAACTTAAATACGGGCAAGCTCCAACTGAAGAATACAGCAGCCATACGAAGGCTAAAACCAACGGCTAAGGTGACTAAAGTCGTAATATCAGCTGGAATATTAAAATGCAGCATAGTGATATACATAATCCCCGCTAGAAATGATACTGAAGCATAAAGTTCTTTATGCAAAACCATTGGCTTACGACGAGTGATCATATCGCGCAACAAACCACCAAAGACCCCCGTTACTACAGCTGCTACCACACAAATAATCGGTGATAACCCCATCGTAATTGCAACTTGGCAACCAATAATACTAAATACAATTAAACCGATGGCATCAAGAATAATAAAAATCTTGTGAAAGCGTACTACCCATTTACCGAGTACGGTTGTCAGTAAGCCTGCAACGCAAGTGATCACTAAATATTGTGGATGAGCAACCCAACCGAGTGGATAGTGGCCTAACAAAATATCACGCACAGTACCGCCGCCAATGGCAGTTGCACTTGCTACTAGCATCACGCCAAACCAATCCATATGACGTTTACCTGCCGCTAAGGCGCCTGTCATGGCTTCAGCAGTAATTCCGATAATGTATAAAATTGAAAGCAGCATGATAAATGTGACACCTAAGATGAATTGCTGGAATTACAGTATTGTATTAGTGACCTTTCTCAACTTCTAATGAAAAGAATTAAACTTGGTATGAATTGAGCTAATGTAAAAATAAAATTAATAGTAACAATATAAATATTGACGAGAACACATAAATTATTACGAGTATTCGCGATAAGGCAGGAAACCCTATATACTTCTTGCGTTAAATTACTATGACCTACCAATAATTATTAAATGAAAATGCATATGAGACATGATTATAACGATCTTATTCAGTTGTTTAATAAGGTCTTTTTAGAGCGCCTAAATACTGAACTATTATTAGGCGGCGATGAGCCTATTTATCTTCCTGCTTCTGAGGATCGTAACCACCATCAAATTATATTTGCACGTGGCTATTATGCATCAGCGATGCATGAACTCGGACATTGGTGTATTGCCGGAGAAGCAAGACGGTTATTAGAAGATTATGGTTATTGGTACCAGCCAGATGGTCGCAGTGCTGAAGTACAAGCAGAATTTGAAGTGGTTGAAATTAAACCGCAAGCGATAGAGTGGATTTTATCAGCAAGTTGTGGGTTTAAGTATCAGGTAAGTTGCGATAATTTGAGCGGTAGCTGTGAGCCTGATAGGGTAGGCTTCACGTTAAAAGTACGTCAGCAAGTTATCCACTATTTAACACACGGTATTCCAGAGCGTGCCAAAATGTTATCGAATGCGTTTCGTGATTTTTATGGCATAGAACCACTAACTGAAGCTGATTTTCCAAAGCCGATTCCATTAACTGATTACGCTTAAGAGCAAGGATAGAAGATGATCCACGATTACGAACAAAAGCTACTACAGCTTATTGATGACAATATTGACAGCGCAACGGATGATGAACTGTTTGCTGGTGGCTATTTACGTGGGCATATCTCACTTGCGGCTGCTGATTGTGAGTTGCAAGGCATTACTGATATTGCGCAGATGCAGCAAAAAGTAAAACAAAGCTTGTTGGACGCAAAAAGTGAATTAAGTCCAAGTGATTGGCAATTAGTTCAGCAATACAGTGATAAATTAATGGCGTAATTACATGCTATAGCATGGCGTTATGAGTAAGTTTAAAAATTAGAATGAATGCTTTGTGGGTGTATAGCATATCCCAAGGGCGGTAGCGTGTTTTGAGGATAATATGTCTGTTCAGAAAAAAAAACACTTGGCAAATACATCAATGTCTATTCAATGGTATTTATATAATTTATGGCTGGGTAAAAATATAATTATTGCTAATGTTATAATTATGGTTATATTAAGTGTTGGGTATGTGTTAATGTCTCATCAGTGGATACCTGCTACTGTTATCGTTACAAAAAATAAGTATTCAGATATGGGATATTTAAGAACTGATTTAAATCCATTTATTTTAAAAAATAATAATAGAATAGATAGAGAAATATTTGATGGCAATAAAAAAATTAAGAGCTTTATTGATTTATATAACTCACCTGAAAACAAAATAAACTTTATTATTAATAATATAACACTTATTAATTCTGTCAGTAAAAACAATAGCATCGAAGATTTTGAAAAAAAAATTAGAGCTATAAAAATAAGTGGTCATGATAGATATCTACTCATAGCTGAGACGTTTAACAGTAAAAGAAGTAAGATTCTACTTAATGAGTATATTAAATATACCATTAATAATACGAATGAATTATTGTATTTAACTACAAAGATAAAATCTTATAATATAAAAGAAAAATTAGATATTGAACATAAGATGTACTCGCTTATAAAAGATATTGGAAGTAATGCTTATTATGGAAGTTATTTTTTATATAAAAGTTTTTTTGATAAGGAACTTTTAAATAGGAGTTTATTACCTCTTTCATTAAGGACTTATGATTATGAAAAATATTTATATTATAATGGTTTAACAAAAAATGAATTTTTAAATGTTATTCAAAATAAGATGGATGATATAAAAAACACATCTAAGTTTATTGACTATATTAATGAAAAAAATAAAATCACGATTTTACCATTTAGTTACTTAGGTGAGATTATAATTGATAATCACGTAAGTAAAGTCGCACAATATATAACAGTTATAAATTCTGCTATTTCAGGTTTTATATTTGGTGTTATTATAGTTTCTTATAGATTAAGAAAAAAGTATAAAAATAAAATTAACGGTGAATGTTTTGTCATTTAAAGATGTTAATAAGAATATTATATCTTTGTTTTTTGTTCAATTCTCTAATTATTTAGTTCCGATAATAATCTTACCATATTTATCAAGAGTTGTTGGTATTGATGGTGTTGGTATTATATCAATAGCGTTATCTCTTTGTGCTATTTCATTTATAGTTACCGATTTTGGATTTACAGTATCGTCAACCTATTGGGTTTCTAAAAATAGAGATATGAAAGAAAAAGTCTCTAGATATATTGGCTCTGTGTTTGTATTAAAAACGATATTGGTATTTATTGTCTTATTAGGGTTGTATGTTTATAGCTATTTTTCAAAACAAGCAATTTTTAATAGTCACTGGATGCTTTTAGCTATATCAATGTCTGTGCTTTTTCAGGCTTTTCAGATAACTTGGTTTTTCCAAGGAATTGAAAAAATGAAGAATATCACATTCTGTGTTGCTTTTTCTAAATTTAGTTATTTGATCTTGGTTATTCTCGTTGTAAAAAAACCAGGTGATGAAGTTCTAGCTTTATTTTCATTTGGATTAAGTAATATGTTATCAATGTTGCTTGGAATATACTTATATAAAAAAGAAGGATATAAAATTATTAAGCCCTCTTTTTATGACGTGACGAAATTATTTAAAAATACATTTTCATTTTTTATGTCACGAGCTTCCGTTGGTATATATACTAGTGCTAGTACATTGATTATTGGTAATTTTGCAGGCGTACAACAAGCTGCTTTATACTCTAGTGCAGAGAAACTATATCAAGCATCTTTAAGTATGACATCACCTATCAGTCAGGCATTATATCCATATTTAGCACGGACGAGTGATAAGAAATTATTGTATAAATTTTTGCTTATTTTCTTACCAATAATGATTGTTGGTGTTAGTGGTTGTATTTATTTTTCAAAAGAAATAATAACATTAATATATGGCGTTAGTTTTATTGCTGCCGCCGGAACATTGAAAATATTTTTGATAATATCAGTGATTAGTTTTATTAGTATTAACTTTGGATATCCTGCTTATTCAACAATAAATCGTTTAGATATAGTAAATCGAAGTGTTATGATTGGAGCTATATGCCAACTAGCGTTATTATCTTATTTATATTATATCGATAAAATTACTGCAAATAATGTAGCACTATCAATATTATGTATTGAAATTATTATTATGCTGTATCGCGTAGGGTATTACTTTTACTTAATAAAAGGTTC
Source organism: Photobacterium sp. Alg240-V54 (assembly GCF_900537155.1). Lineage (NCBI taxonomy): Bacteria > Pseudomonadati > Pseudomonadota > Gammaproteobacteria > Vibrionales > Vibrionaceae > Photobacterium > Photobacterium sp. Alg240-V54. The sequence goes on along the minus strand of NZ_UNRL01000003.1, from coordinate 449,603 downwards.
TAAAAATGGATAAGATTTTCAATATTATATTAGGTATTATAGATCTTATTTTCCCAAAGAATAAAAGGAAAATAGCTATTCCATGTGTAATAGATAGTGAATGGCAAGGAAATTGTGCTTTTATTTATCAATATATTAAATCTGTTAGAAATATATATGGCGTTGATGTTCGTATATTAGTTAATAATAGTAGTAAACTTAGTAATATTAAAGATATTAGTGATGATATTCTACCGTTAAAGTCATTCTCAGGATTATACTATCTATTTACATCTGGTGTAGTGATATATCATCACGGTGCTTTTGCTGGAAGAATCCCCTTAATGTCTAAAAGAAGATTAAACTTACAAATTAATCATGGTATTCATTTTAAGAAAGTGGAATTAGCATTAGATCCAGATTGTTTAGAATATAAAAACAGTTCTAAAGTAAAAACAAAATGGTTTTGTGAATATCATACAGTATCTTCACATATTGATGCACTAGCTTGTTGTACATACTACCATGTTAAGTTGAATGACGTAAAAATAACTGGAATCCCTCGAAATGACTTATTTAATAATTTCGATGAAAAATTAATACCAGCAACTGTAAAAGATGATATTAATAAATTAAATGCTATTATTCAAGGGCGAAAAATCATTGCTTATGCGCCAACTTTTAGAAATGTAGGAAGTGCATATCAATTTAATGATGATGAAATTAAGCTTTTAGATGAGTTTTTAGAAAAAAATAATGCTGTATTTTGTTATGCAGGTCATCCTTACCTGAAAGAGCGTATAGTTCCAAAATCTAAAAATATTATTGATTTTAATAATGAATTCAATGATATTCAGTCTTTGCTTCTATTATCGAATGTTCTTATTACAGATTATTCTAGTGTCTGGTTAGATTTTCTATTAACAAACCAGCCTGTTATTAGCTTCCAATTTGATAAAGAAACATACAGAGACGATCGCGGTTTCTTATATAATGTAGATAAAATTTTCCCTGGAGATACAATAGAAACATTTGATTGTTTATTAGTGTCTTTAGAAAGGGCATTATTAAGTAATAAATCAGATTGTCATCGTTATCAAATGATTAAAGCTATGTTCCATGAATATAGTGATGGCAATAACTGCAAGAGGATTGTTGAATTTATTAACGAAAAAAAAGGATGGCTATAAATGAGGTTAACTAGTCATCAAGGATTAGATAAAATATTATTGTTTTTATTGTTAATGATCCCAAATATGTATACAACTAGCCCGTTTAGTTTATATGGGCTACAAATTATATTATTTGGGATATTAGCTTTATATATAGTATATAGAAATAAGAATTTTGATTTATCTATTTTGCTTATAGTTTTGTCTTTAGTTGCAATGTTATTTGCTACCAGTATTTATCATGTTAATTATTATTCCGACTTGGTTTACAGTGGTGTTGATATAATAATATTTAAACGCCTAATTCTTTGTTCATTTTGGGCTATATTATCGGCTTTTGTCGTAGAATATATTTTTTCTTTTAATCGAAATGATATAACTAAAATATTATCCTTAGTCATAATTATTCCCAGCCTATTTATTATAACGCAGATTATCGTTCATTATTTTTTTGGTTTTAATTTTGATTTCTCCATAATGACGGGAGGAATACCATCTCGTAGTTATTATGGAAATTATAGACCGAGTGGCTTTATGCCTGAGCCAGCAGTATATAGTGGTCAAATGATAGCTCTTCTTGCATTATTTTTGTTTTTTAATAAAAAAATAAATTATGCGTTTATTATAGGTGCTATATCTATATTTATATCGCAGTCTATTGCTGGCATTTTATTGTTAATGTTACTTACTGGAAGTTATATATTACTTTTTAGTAGTAGGAAGAAGATAATATATAGTTTGTTAGGTTTTGGTGGCGTGTTAATTTTAGCTTTACCTAAGTTGATTGAACGTTATCAGTTGTTTATAAGTGGTAAAGATGCAAGTAACAATATAAAAGGCGATGCTATTATTCACTTTATGACTAACCCTGATATTTATATTTTTGGTTATGGTATTGTTGGAAGAGATAGTCCTAATTTACCTTCTTATTATGAAGCATTAAAAGATTTAACAATTTTTGGTTCATCATTATCAATTTATGGTGTAATCATTGGTGGACTATTTTGTATTTTATTGATTGGTTTATTTTATTATTCAACGTTAGATTTTAGAATTAAAATAATATTATTTATACCACTACTTAAATTATGCAGCCCATCTTATCCTTTGTTTTGGTTATATTTGTGTGTTGTGTTGAAAATATTATTATTAACTAAGTGTAAAGAGAATAAGAAAAGTATATGAAAATATTACTAGTGACAACCGGCCTCGGTATGGGAGGAGCAGAAAAACAAGTTCTAGATTTAGCTGATGAATTTGTAACATTAGGTCATCAGGTAATGATTATGTCTCTTACTGGCGATAAAATAATAAATACTCAATCAAAAGAGGTTCAATTTACAGAGCTTTTTATGCCTAAAACACCTATCGGTTTAATTAAAGCTTTGTGTAACGCTCGTAAGTGTATTCAGAGTTTTAAGCCAGATGTTATTCATAGTCATATGGTGCATGCAAATATTTTTTCTCGTATATTAAGATTAGTTATCAAAATGCCAATGCTAGTGTGCACTGCTCATAACACTAATGAAGGTGGAAAAGGGCGAATATTAGCCTATCGCTATACGAATTTTCTTGCTGATATTAATACGAATGTTAGTGATGAGGCCGTTGAAGCTTTTATTAGAGATGGTGCTGTAAAATCAAGCCAAATGATTGCAGTAGCTAACGGCATTGATAATAAACGTTTTGTGTTTTCTCTAGATGTAAGGGATGAAAAAAGACAACAGCTTAATATTACAGATGATACTTTTTTATATATGGCAATTGGGCGCTTAGAAGAGCAAAAAGATTATCCTAATATGCTAGTTGCCATGGCTGAAGTAGTTAAAACTGCAACAGAGGAAGGTAAAAAAGTAAAACTTGCCATTATTGGTCAAAGTTATTTAGAACAAAAATTAAAACATTTATCGAATGATTTAGGACTAGAAGATTATGTAGTATTCCTTGGCTTACAGCACAATGTTGAAAGATGGCTTTCTGCTGCTGATTGTTTTGTTTTATCATCTGAATATGAAGGTTTTGGTTTAGTTGTTGCAGAAGCAATGCTTACTGAGCGTGTTGTTGTTGCTACAGATTGTGGTGGAGTTAGTGAGGTAGTTGGCGATTATGGCTATTTAGTACCGCCTAAAAATCCCCTATTATTATCCAACGCTATGATAAATATATTATATATGACAGATGAAGAAAAAGGAAAAATTGGTATTGCAGCTCGTCAACATATTGAATGTAAATATTCATTAAAAGCAATAGCAAATAAATGGCTTAATATCTATCAAGGTCATTATAAATGAAAAAAGTAGCCTTTATTATTACAAGGTCTGAAGTCGGTGGTGCTCAAACTTGGGTTCGGGATCAAATTAGATTATTTGATGGTGAAATTGAGCCAATAATTATTACAAATCATCAGGGTTGGTTATCAGAATCATTACCTGAAGTTAAATGTATTTACGTACCTCAGATTGAATCGCGATTCTCAATAACTGCTTTGCTCGCTATAACCAAAGCAATAAAAATAAATAAAGTAGATATTGTTATTGCTAGTTCTGCGAATGCAGGTTTATATAGTCGATTAGCTAGAATTTTTACTAAGTTTCGTTGCGTATATGTTTCACATGGTTGGTCATGTTTATACAATGGCGGATTGATGAAAGTTGTGTTTACACGAATAGAACGGTTATTGTCACTTTTAACTGACACAATTTGGTGTGTATCACAGCGAGATTACGAATTAGCTGAAAAAGTATTGCATATCTCATCATCTCGATTGAGTTTAGCGCGCAATGCAATATTTGTTAATTCAATAAACAATAGTACTGAAAAAAAATCAAATACTGATAATAAGTTACAGTTGTTAGCCGTGGGGCGCCTTGCTCATCCTAAAAGGTTTGATTTATTAATTAATGCAGTTAAAGATCTTAAGAATGTTAAGTTAACAATTGTTGGTGATGGCCCAAATCGGGAACGTTTACATCATTATAATTTTGATAATGTACATTTTTTAGGGGAAATAAAAGGTTTTAGTGATTATCAGAATTATGATGCTTTTGTACTGATTTCTGACAGTGAAGGTTTACCCATGTCTGCACTAGAAGCTGGGATTAATCAATTACCGATGATTTTAAGTGATGTAGGTGGTTGTAACGAACTAATCGATGCCACTAACCCAAATGGAATACTTGTATCAAATACGATTAACGATATTGTTAATGCGATTGAAGAATTGCTTTCAAAGCAATGCGAATTTGACAAAAATGCTAAGATTAAAAGTGAAACGTTTGATATTAAAGAATATAAGCTTTTTTATAAAAAAATAATTTTCGGCTAAAAATAACGGTGCTTGAACAGGGTGTAAATGTGAAAAAATTGCTTAATAACTCGTATGTTTGTCATACACTTGGAGTGATCATTGTCACTCTAATTCTATATTTGTGCTCTGGATATACTCATAGATTGCCAACAACAGTTATTAATACCTTATGGCTGACTATTGGGTGTTATTTATTAGTAGCTGCAATACTGCCTAAAATTACAACATATCTATTAGTTGAACGTAAATATTATATATTACCCGTCGTTGCTAGTGTTTTTACATTGACGATGATTATTGTATTTATGACTAGAATAGAATATTCACGTAGTACATTGCTATACGGGGCTATCTTGTGTTTTGTATGGTTTTATTTTACGACTCTTCTGCGTCAAGATAGCCAACGTTTAGTTCTTTTTGCTATTCCTAATTTTGATATTAGTTCGTTAAATCAAAAGGGTAGAGTGCGGGTGATTGAACTAAAAGCACCTTATGATATTGCAAATATTAAAGGTGGTTTAGTTGTTGATTTACATCGTAATCTTTCGCCAGAAGCTGAAAAGTTTATTGCAGATTGTAGTTTGAATAATATTACCGTTTTCCATGCTGAAAGTATTCGTGAGATGCTTGAAGGTAAAGTACAAACTAAGCATCTAATGGAAAATGCGATTGGTTCTTTGCAGCCTAATCCGCTTTATATGATGTTTAAGCGTATTTGGGAATCACTGATTATTATTGCGACTTTTCCGATTACATTACCAATAATGGCGATCACAGCTATTTTGATTAAATGTGAGAATCCGGGTCCTGCGATCTTTATACAAGAGCGAGTAGGGCAAGGTGGTAAGTTATTTCGTATTTATAAGTTTCGTAGCATGACCATCAAAGAAGCGGGTGCTGAAGATAAGTTTGCCACGGCAGAGCAAGCACGTGTAACCAAAGTGGGTAAGTTTATTCGTAAATTTAGAATTGATGAATTACCGCAATTTTTTAATGTATTAAAAGGCGATATGGCATTAATTGGCCCTCGTCCAGAGCAAGATAGTTTTGTAAAACAGTTTGAGCAAGAGATTCCATTCTATGGCTATCGACATATGGTTAAACCTGGTATTACGGGTTGGGCTCAAGTTGTTCAAGGTTATGCTGATGATACTGAATCGACATCAGAGAAGTTAGCACATGATTTATATTACATTAAGAATCTATCGTTCTGGCTAGATATTAATATTGTATTTAAAACTATTCGTACCATGCTTACAGGCTTTGGTGCTCAATAATTGAAGTATGTTAATAAAAAGCCCAATTCAATAATGAGTTGGGCTTTTTTTTTGCTTCTAGCTCTGCCACAAGTATTTCCCTTATACCAGCTATTATGCTTTCCTGCTTTCTCGCCACTCGCTACTCGTAATCTTTTATTCTCGCTACTTATCTTTCCATTTCCCCAAAACAAAAAAATCCGCCATAACCGTGAAGTTATGGCGGATTATCAGCGCTTACTAGTTACCTAATAAATACGCCGTACTAAGTTACTGTATCAGTATTAATTACTGAGCAACAACTTGAGTAACTGTTTCGATGTTTAGCTCAGGAACGATGATGTCAACACGACGGTTTTCAGAACGGCCTTCAGCAGTATCGTTAGAAGCAACTGGATCTAACTCACCACGGCCTTCGCTAAGAACGCGATCTTCACCAACATTTAGGTGTGCACGTAGTTCTTTAGCAACAGCTTCTGCACGCTCTTCTGAAAGCTTTTGGTTGTAAGCTTCAGGACCAGTGCTATCAGTGTGGCCAACAACAGTGATTGTAGCTTCAGGGTATTGGTTTAGACGCTCTTCGAAAGGCACTAGGTGTGCAGCATCGCCAGCAGTAATTTTAGCGCTATCGAACGCGAAAGGTACAGTTAGCTTAAGCTCTTCGATTGTTGCTACAGATACTTGATCAACATAAACAACTTCTGGAGCAACTACTGGTGCTGGAGCGCCCCAGTGGTATGCTAGAGAAACGCCAGCGAATTGAATGTCAGCACCGCCAACATCTTTGTAGTATTGGTACTCAACACGTGTAGAAACGTTGTTGTTGATGTAGTACTCAGCACCAACGCCAGCAGTTGCAGCCCAACCGTTGTCATCGTGAACTGCGCCGTTTTTAGCGTTCCAATCGTAGTAGAAAGCACCTAGCTTACCAAATACATCGATTTTATCGTTGATAGCGTAAGAGTACTTACCTACAAGGTCAGCACCTTGAGCAGTAAATTTACCTTGGCCATTAGTAACGCTTGCGCTACCTAGGTTAGTGTAACCCACTTCAGCTGCAAACCATGGTGTGATTTGGTAACCAGCGAAAACACCACCAGAAAGGTTTTTGTTATCAAGGTCGATGTTGTTAGTGCTGTCTTTGATGTCGTAGAAGCTATTACCTAAACGAGCACCAGCATAAAATGGGTTATCTGTTGCAGCATTTACCGCGCCAGATACAAGAAGAGCAAGAGGTAGTACTAGAAAAGTTTTTTTCATAATATTTGCCGTATTTTCCTAATTGTAATAGATCCGACTTAAGCCGGTAATTTTCGCACTATTATATGAAAGTGCTTGTCTATACCCTACAATAACAAACGCTATTGGGATATATTTTTCATATATATTAATGCATTTTTTTTGAATGACATAGCAATTAAACGGCGTTTCATTTTTTTTGGTGTTTAGAGTGTAACAAACTGTTAATAAGGAATTATTGCATACCTTTAGGGAATTCATGTTGGTATCATTTGCTTTTAACGCAATAGTAAAAAGTGCAAATTTATAAAAATGAGTCGAATAGTGACGAAAATCGGTAACCCAATAATGAGTTACCGATCTAATAACACAATTTAGTTATTAAACGCTTTACGTCCGCTCCATGGTTGGCGTCCATCGGTTAAGTCATAAAGGTGATATTGACGGCCTAGCATTTGACCACCATCACGGTTCATAGGTAACCATGAGATATGGGCACGGCTAGTGCTTGGCTTAACGGTTAGAATATCAAATGGAATCGAGACATAGAAACCTTTGTTAAAGCTACCTTCACCATATTCTTCTGCTGACATGCTGGTTTGAGTAATAAAAGCACCTGCGATAATGCCGCTATCAAATTGTTTTGAGAAGTCGATAGTGAAGCCAGTATCTTCTGCTAAATAACGCCCAGCACTGACTTTTAATAATGTATTAGGTAACCACTGCCATTGCGGTTGGTAATATGCGGTTAAATTACCGGTTGTCGTACCCGTTTGAACTTCATATGGACGACCTAAATGATCATCGAATTGATTTTGATCTTTAAAGAAGCCAAATGCTGAGTGCGGATCACGCTGCTTAACGTAATTGACATCAAGCCCTAATGCCCAATTACTACCAACAGGGCGGTAAAGCACCTCGCCACCAACACCACCAAACATCACTTCTAAATAACCCGCATACGCTTGGGCATACCAATCACTTGATACTTGATCTAACCACGTTAGCTGTAAGTTATTCATCCGTAATGTGTTATCAGTAATATACTGTCGTACTAAAGTACGCACACGTTTATTATGAGTACCATCAGGTGGAACATCGTATTTAAATTTATCGTAGGTATCGTAGAGGTTTAAATATACCGAGCCACCAACAGTGAAGTGGTTATTAAACCAATAGTCAGCACTGGCCGTAACCCCAACATTAAACATGTAGAAGCCTTCAGAGCCACCTAATGATTGCTGCAGAGTTGGCGCTACACCCACGTTCCAGTTCTGATTAAGATCAACCATTTGCTGACCTTGAATAGCACTCGGGGCAACCGTGGTACGACTATCAGCGATATTACTGCCGATATAATCATTGTTAGCAACTTGCAGTAGCTGCTGACGATTTAGAATAGTTTCGGTGATCGGCTGGTTAGCTACTGTTTCAATAATGTTGAATTGTTCAACTGCTGGCGCTTGGTTATTTAATAAAATCCCGGCGCGTAATTGGGCTTGATCACGATTGCGATATTTAACCTGTTCAGCGACCACAGTAATACTATTATCACCATGTTGATAAATGGTTGGATCTTTGTAGCCAGCTATCTCTTCAACATCTTGAGCTAACTGTTGCCATTGCTCAGTAGTTAAATTATTTGTTGTCGGCGTTGTGGTTACCGTTGGCATTGGCTCATCTAACCAGCTGGCTTTAAGCTGATTAAAGTTAGTATTAACGCTAAAGCCTAAGCTAATCGTATTGCCACGTTCATAGCTTATATTTGCCGTTGCCCAGTCGTTTAATTGATAAACAGCCCCGATATTAAATGGAGAACTTTGTGTTCTAGCATCATGGCCTCGCTGTACTCGATAATCTTGGCTATAGTCATTTCCATCATATTCAAGTTTTAGCTGTAAAGGTGAAAATGGTGTTTGATACTCGATACCACCAAATATTGCACTGCTACCTTTAAATAAACGATTAGTCTCTAAAATACCGCCAGTTGGCTTATAGCCACCGTAGTACTCGCGTTGACAATATTTATTACTGATCGCACAAAATGGGTTTTTAATATTTCCACTTTGACCAATATATCCCCACCCTAAACCAAGAGTGATATCAATAGGACCAAATTGTTTATTGGCTGCAATAAATTCGCTATCAAATAGACCAGTACCACCTAGATCTCGTAGGCCTATTGCTATTTCTGGAGCCCAATAAGATTCTTTTAAAACTCTAACTTTTACGTCAATACCCTTATCTGTACGTAAAGTCTCACCACTAAAGTCTTCATTGGTGTTATATAAAAAATTAGGTAGTTGGGTATAGCGGATAGTCGTTTCTAGCCATGGAAATAATTGTAATGATAGCCAATAATTATAATAATCTTTATTAAATGAAGCGCCGAGTGTTAGTTCGCCTTCTTGATGCATACGAGCAGTAGGCATTTGCATTAAACCAACACCGCCAAAATCACTACTAGAGTGACGTAACGTCGGGTTGCTAAATTCATCTGCGTAAGTATTACACAATGGCAATAACGCCATCGCTAGTGTCGACAGAGTAAATAACGGACGTTGGTAGTGGTGACGGCGAGTTGCAGCCGAGGTGACAGAGTTCATTACAACGTCCTGTTGATTAGCATTGAAGAAATATCATGGTTTAAATCACGATAATTATTGAATAAAGATTGGTAGCCAACATAAATGATTGCGCCAGGGGCAATATCCAAATGAGCATTATTCCAGTAAGCAATGGGGTGTTGTTGCACTACGCCATCCGGCTGAATAACGGTGACTTCACTATTGGCAGCAATATCTAATAGTGAGACATGGGCTAAATAGTCACTCGCAGCCATTCGTGCTTGCCAATCAAGCTGTTGCGGCTGTTCAATCGCCCCAATGACAGTGATAGACGTTGGGTGATTAGCCAAATTAAGTTGATAGTTTCCATTTAATAATGGGTTATCCGCGTTATGTAAACGTACTTTGTCGATATCAATTGCGACAGGTAAGCGCTGAGTTTGAATCTGTTGCTGTAACCATTGCGCAGTATTGGCAAAGCTGCGGCTAAGTGCTGCATCGTCACTGTGCTGTTGGCTTAATGTGGTTAGCTGCTTAATTAACGTTGCTTTAGCGCTCGGCACTGTAGTAGTGGTTAAGCTACTGCCAAGCCAATAAGGTGCTGTCGCTGTTGTGCGCTGCTTAAGGCTATCGCTAACAACTTGTGCTAAGCGTACTGAGTCGGCGTACTGTAAAGTGACAGCGGCTGCCGAATGACCATTAGCATGTAAGGTAATAGTGCTTTGAGCGATGGCAGGCATAGTAACCAATAAGCACAAACTCGCCATCGCAGCATAGGTGCGTCGGCAAAAGAATAAACTAAAAACTGAACAAGACATAAAAGATGCTACCGTTAGCCAAAAGGTTTAAGAATAGTCATTTCAACATTTGGTAAAGAGGGCGCTAAATATTGCAGGCTCTTTACCACTCTTCCCGTACGTTGCTCAATCCAAAAGGTGTTGCTGTAGTGGCGATCAAGCTGCTTGACGGTGACATTTTCATTAAAACGCAATACCGGCACTGATTTACCGTTAATGGTTAACACTTCAGGTCGCTGAAAAACAAACTCAGAATCAAGTTGATAACCAACGTGGTAACCCGGTTGCCAATCAATTGTGCGCTGCCAAGTGGTAGGCGTTGAGGCTAAATGTAGACCTAAGCTCAATGGATCTGCTGTTTTTGCGTGAGTACCCAATAAATTACCTTGGGCTAGATTAACGGTTTTTATTATGCGACCACTTTGAGTGATCAACATGCCGTTATCGCTTGCAAGCCATTTAAGTTGAGCCGGAGTAACCGTTGTATTGGCATTATTAATGGTGGCGCCAGTGGCTGTTTCAGCCAGAGCTAATACCATAAAAAGTTGAGATTGGTCGTCAATGCGAACATAGGTGCTGGCATAAGGTAATGCAGCAACCTCTTGTGCTGATTTATGAATATCCGCGGTACCGTAGATCGCGACATTAACCGTATCACTAACACTGGCTATTTTTTGGCTACAGCCAGAAGTCAATAAAGTGGCGGTTAAAAGTATAGCCAAGGTTGAAATAACATCAGAGGTGGTTTTTTTTAGCATTGGGTCGCGCTTCCGATAGGCCATATTAAAGCGAGAGATGGCAATCATCGCCCCTATTTACAAATAGAATAACCGTGACAAGCACGGTTATTTTTTTATTAACCTAAATTTTTACTAGGTTAAACGACATTAATTACTTAGCTGCGCTAACAGAAGTAGATGTAGAAGTAGATGTCGTTGTTGAGTTGGTGTTACCAGAATCGTTTGCTGCAATAGCAACTGCTGCAACAGCTGCTGCTGCACCAACAACAACTGCTGTTGTTGTACCCGCTGCAGTACCAGCAGCAGTTGTTGTGCCCGCTGTAGTACCTGTTTGTGTTGTAGCTGTGTCTGCTGCGTCATCAGCCACATAACCGCCAGCAAATGCTGATGAAGACATAGCTAGAGCAGCTAGAAGCACTAATGCATTCTTTTTCATGATGTAAATCCTTATTAGTAAAAACAACATTCACGTCAAAAAAATGACGATTTCATGGTTATTTATAAGTTTTATGAATTGATAATTATACCTTTTATTTGAATATAATTGCGCAGGTTTTTTTTGCCGCTATGCATCTGCGTTTATAAAGTGTGATATTGATCAAGATAATGTAATGATTTATAAAATTTGCGGTAACTATCAATTGTAAATGTGGTGGGTTTTGTATAAGACCTTTTTTTACAGTTAGTTGTAGGGGTTTAAAGTGTGATCTAGATAGCGTTTGGTTGAATGTTTATATTTCATTTTATATTTAAATTAAGTAGAATTCGCCACTAACATAATCGTGATCGATAATAAGTGTTAGTTTAATTTAGAGTTTGATGCAGTGTTTATGCAGTTTCGGGGTTGGTTTTTTCCTGCTATATATTCATGTTGATTATGTATTGGTGTCAACAAAAAAATCAAATTTTTTAAAGCAAGTGAGGAGCTGTAACCTTCGGGCGGTAGCATGCTTAAAACCAATAAGATGCTAAGTTGGTATATGATTTAATGGTAAACATTACTATGAATGACAAAAAATATAATATTTTGACGTTAGATCCTATGTTTTCTAGTCTATCAAATAAGATTTGTAATTTATGGGGCAATAAGAAATATGCGATTCCTTCTCTATGCTCATTCTGGATTTATTTACCTAACTGTGAGATTTATCGCGTAAAGAGGAAGAACCCTCCATCTAAAGAAATGCTTGATTTAGTAGGAAAAAATAAGAATCTATATACAGAAACAATATATAGAGACTTGAAACGGCAACTTAATGAAGAAGAGATTATTTATTTTGCACAGTATGCTGAATTTATTAATCAGTTTATTGAGAGTAAGAATATTAATCTTATTGTGATGCATAATGATACTCGTTGGAATCATGCATTAGTTATAGAATTAGCTAAAATTAAGAATATCCCTGTTTTAGTTTTAGAGCTCGGTTTAATTCGTCCAAATACAACTGTGGTTGATTTGATGGGATGTAATGCAAATTCGATGACATTAAAAAGAGTCAATTGGGAAATAAAAGACATATATAAACCAATAAAAAATAATGATGTCAAATATGGTCACGATACATTTTTATCTCGATTTTATTTTATTTTTTTCTTCTTATTTGTAAAGATGGAATTATCATTATTTAGGCGTAACGAAAGAAAATATTTCTATAATCAATACTCACTATCTAAATATTTAACAATTATAAAAAATAGTTTATATAAAAAAAGAGAGAGTATTGATTTAATTAAAGATGAAAACTGTAAAACAGTATTTTTAATTTTACAATTAGAAAATGACTCTCAATTATTAGTTCATGGAGATAGGATTAGAAATCAAGATCTAATAGATATTTTTGAAACGAAATGTGAGATGTATAATAGAAGACTTATTATTAAAATGCATCCACTTGAGATAAATAAATTTAACATTAAAGAAACAACACATATCGTTGATTCTTGTATTAAAAAAATATCATTAATATCTGATTATGTCTTTACTGTTAATTCAAGTGCATCTTTATTAGTATTAGAAACACCAACACCTTTATATTTGTTAGGTAATTCAGTATTTGCCAATGAAGGTGTAGCTGAGCGTGTAGTTCTTGATGATATTGATACCTTGATTTCTAATGATGATAACTACCAATATACATCGAAAAGAAAAGAATTTTTAAATTATGTTAAGCATAATTATTTATTACATGGTGCTGGATTTTCTTACCATAATGAAAATATACATCAAAAATTAAACCAAATAATGGAACTGGTATGACTTTAATTACATTGGTCGGTACTCCTAATATTGATTTTACTCAGGACGGTAATTTTAATGATGCAGTATTAGAAATTAAAAGAACATTAAATGAACAAGGTGATGCACTTAAAAAACTAAGTGATGATGTTGATAACTATCAATATCAAGAAACGTTGAAGTTACTACTTGAATGTCAGGGACACATCATTGTTTGTGGTATGGGTAAGTCTGGTCATGTAGGCAAAAAAATAGCAGCGAGTTTTGCATCTACAGGTACACCAAGTTTCTTTCTTCATCCAGCAGAAGCGTTTCATGGCGATTTAGGGATGATCACTAAAGATGATATTGTTATTTTAATATCAAATAGTGGTGAAACAGATGAAGTATTGCAGTTAATTCCATCTATCAAAGCCTTTGGTAATCATATTATTGCGATTACTGGTAATCAAGATTCAACATTAGCAAAAAACGCGACAACGACATTATTAATTAATATAGAAAAAGAAAGTTGTCCTAATAATTTAGCACCAACAGTATCAACAACAGCAACTATTGCAATTGGAGATGCTCTTGTCGTTTCATTAATGAAATTAAGAGATTTTAAAGCTCATGATTTTGCCAAATTTCATCCGGGAGGATCTCTTGGACGTCGTTTATTAACAAAAGTAAAAGATGTAATGAAATCAGATAACTTGCCATTAGTGTCTGCTAACAGTTTATTGTGCGACATTATTGTTGTTATGAATGAAGGCCGTTACGGTATCGGTTTAGTAATAGAAAATGAGCTCCTAGTTGGTATTATTACTGATGGTGATTTACGCCGCGTAATGATGGAAGAGCAGCCTTTTACTCTGACTGCTTGTGATATTATGACTCATAACCCTAAAAAGTGTTATGAAACTGATATGCTGTCTGATGCCGAACAGGTTATGCAAGAGAATAAAATATCAACAGTGGCTGTTCTTAATAACAAAGAACAGGTATCTGGTTTAATTCAAATATATAATATCTGAATCTTTAAGCGTACTATTTTATTAGTACGCTATCCTTATTTTTAGAGATATTAGTTCAATGTTTATAACGGTAAAAAATTTAATAATTTTAATAGCTATTATTACAACAACGGCATGTACTCACCGCCCGCCTAATGTTATAGCAGAAATACCATTATTATCTGCAGCATATACTACAAATAATCATACAAGTTGTTCATCAATTATCGCTAACAATACTTATGCTGGGAAATATTCATTAGTTTGTAGTGGTGCAAAAATGCAATTTGAGGTTTTGCAGAATTATATATCAGCTTTAGGTGAACAATGTATGAAGGGCGCTGCTCTAAATTTAAATGGAATAAAAAGTGTGAGAGTACTTTGTAAAATATCAAATAAAGAGAAGAAAAAATGGTACTTAGTTCCACCTGTTGTAACTGATTTGGATGATACAAAAGAATGAAAGAATTAAGGCAATCATTGCACGTTCAAGGGCGAGTAATATATGCGTTAATTTTAAGAGAAGCATTAGGTAAATACGGCAAATCAAAAATAGGTTATTTGTGGGGACTTGTTGAACCTGTTGTGCAGATATTGATATTAGTTTTGATATTTTCTGCATTAGGGAGGAAATCACCTGCAGGTGGTGATTTGGCAGTATTTTTTACAACAGGTATTATCCCTTGGATGATATATAATAATATTGCTAGTCGTTTATCTGGAGCATTAGGTGCAAACCAAGCTTTAATGTCGTACCCACATGTTACTCCTCTTGATGTTTTACTAGGACGGTTATTATTAGAAGCAACAACGCTTATTGTTGTTTTTGGTATTATTGTTCAGGTATTACAGTTTATGGGAAAAGCGGTACCAATTTATGATCTTTACAATGTACTCGTCGCTCTTTTTTTAATTACTTTTTTTGCTGCAGGAATTGGAATGGTTAATGCTGCTATTCGTATTTATTTTGATAGTTGGGATAAACTATTTAGTGCAGTGAATCGTCCTTTATATTTTTTATCAGGTGTTTTCTTTACCGCAAGTAGTCTACCACCACAAGCTAGAAAATGGTTAGAATGGAATCCGATATTCCAATATATTGAATGGCTACGATCTGGTTTCTTTTCGACAATATCTACAAGTTACATAAAATATGAGTATGCCGTTGGGTGTGCTTTTTTTATGTTATTTATAGGTTTGTTAAGTGTGTATTTAACCCGTGATAAAGCGCGGAATTTCATATGATTGAGTTGCAAAATGTATCAAAAATATATCCTACGGCCAGTGGTATAAAGCACGTATTAAAACCAACAACTATTCGATTTCCGAAAGGGAGGAATATAGGTTTATTAGGTGTTAATGGTGCGGGTAAATCAACATTATTACGTATGATATCAGGAGCTGAAGCGCCGACAACTGGGCGTATTATTCGTAATGTGAAAATGTCTTGGCCACTTGGTTTTGCCGGTGGTTTTAACGGCACATTAACGGGCGCTGAAAATATGCGTTTTGTTAGTCGTATATATGGTGCGGAAATAAAGAAAGTTGAAGAATTTGTTCGTGATTTTTCAGAACTTGGTGATTATCTTAATATGCCAATTAAAACCTATTCATCAGGAATGAAAGCGCGTTTAGCTTTTGGTTTATCAATGGCGATGGATTTTGAATGTTATCTTGTAGATGAAATAACCGGCGTTGGTGATAAAAACTTTCAAAATAAGTGTCGTGATGCATTTAAAGAACGTAGTCAACGTTCTAGTCTAATTATGGTTTCTCATAGTATGTCAACGTTAAAAGAACATTGTGATATGGGCGCTTTACTAAAAAATGGTGAGTTAAAGTTTTATGAAAATATTGATGATGCCATTGCTGATTATCTTCAAGGATAAAATGTTCAAGGACAAGAAATGAATAGAAATATAAAAATTATCCTTAATAAGTTTTGGAAAAATCGTAATATTAAACAAAGAAGTTTTTTATTTATTGTTATTATACCAACGTTACTTGCAACACTTTATTTTAGTTTAATTGCATCAGATCGTTATGTATCGACAGCGAAATTTGCAATTAAAGGTAATGAGTCACCACAACTTGATTTATTGGGAGGAATGGCGGGATTACCCTCTCAAAGCACTGCATCTGATGGTTATATATTACAAGATTTTATTATGTCTTATTCTATATTATCTGCGATTAAAACTTATATAAATATTGAGCCGTTATTTAATAGAGAAGAAGCCGATATTCTTTCTCGACTTGGTGATAATAGTACGCAAGAAAAGCAAGAACAATATTGGCGTAAAATGGTGACATCAAGTTTTGATCCTACCAGTGGTATTACTTCCTTGACGGTGCGTACCTTTAATCCTAATGACAGTAAAATCCTCGCTGATGCCGTCATTAATGCGAGTGAGCAATTGATTAATACTTTATCTGAACGTTCACGCCATGATGATTTAAGTTTTGCAGAAAAAGAAGTTAAATTAGCTGAATTACGAGTAAAAAAAGCACGTCAAGCGATGAATTTATTTCGTCAAAAGCACCAAGATCTTGACCCTACTCAAACAGCTGTGGCAAAAATGACATTAATTGGTCAGCTTGAAGCGCAGCTAGCGACAGCCAAAGCAGAATTAACAGCGAAGACAGGTTTTATGAAGAGTGATGCCTCACCGATTAAAGCCCTGAAACGGCAAATAGACGCATTAGAAATTCAAATTGTTGCTGAAAAATCATCAATCAGTAATAACAGTATGGCAGTCAATCAATTTTCTGATGCTGATAATGGCTTAAGTAGTGTGTTTGCTGATTACGAACCATTATTAATTGAACGAACATTTGCAGAAAAGGCATATACATCAGTACTTGCTTCATTAGAAGCTGCACGTATTGAAGCGGCTAAAAAGCATCGCTATTTAGCAACGTTTGTTGCACCTACTGTACCTGATGAAGCACTTGAGCCTTATCGTATTAAATCAATATTTACTGTGTTTTTAGCAACGTTTGTTGCTTGGGGGATCGGGCTGTTAGGTCTTGGTGCCATCAGAGATCACGCCGGTTGGGTATAATAATGAAATATAAACAAACATTACTTTTTTCAATGCTTTTCTTAGTTGGTAGTCACAATTATGCACAAGCTGCATTACCGCCGACATTAATAACGAATTCCCCAAATTTATCTGTAAATAATAATTCTGCTGCAACCAAAGAAACGAATCAATCGGTTGCTGCAGCCCTACCTGCTGCTGAATCTGATTTACCACCGCCTTTTGGTAGTAACTTATTTATTGGTGGATATGATTCAACATCAGCAGCAAATATAAATGCTGACTATCGTATTGCTACTGGCGATAAATTAGCAATCTGGATTTGGGGGGCAGTTAATGTTAACGAAGTTGTTGTTGTTGACGCCCAAGGAAATATATTTATACCTGAAGTTGGACCTATTAATGTATTAGGAACTCGAGCAGGTGATATCACTAAACTGGTTGAACGACGCGTTAGCCAAGTTTATACCCAAGATGTAAAAACGTACGTCAATGTATTAACGGCAACACCTGTGAGTGTATTTGTAACAGGCCCAGTATTAAGACCAGGACAATATGCAGGTGTTTCATCTGATAGTTTATTAGCATATTTAAAACGTGCCGGTGGTATTGATTCTGAACGAGGAAGTTATCGTCATATAACTATTAAGCGAAAAAATAAAATCATTGCTAACTATGATCTTTATGACTTCTTATTAAATGGTAATTTGAAACAGTTTCAATTTAAAGATGGTGATACAGTTGTTGTTGCCCAACAGGGAACGACAGTGATTGTTGAGGGCGGAGCCCGTAATCCATTTAGATTTGAGTTTTCAAATAAAAAGGCTGATGGTAATGAATTAATAAAATATTCTCGTCCTTTAGCAAAGGTATCTCATGTCGGTGTAATGGGAAATCGTAAAACAGGCCCCTTTTCTGTTTATTTGCCGTATTCAAGTTTTAGCAATGTAACTTTAGCCGATGGTGATAGAGTTATGTTCAAAGATGATTTGCATGCACAAACAATGAATTTACGCTTACAGGGAGAATATTTAGGTCCTTCATTTTATACGGTTGAAAAAGGAACTCGACTGTATGATTTTTTAAATTATATTGCGATTAATCCTCAAGAATCCAATTATCAATCGATTTATATTCAACGCAAAAGTGTTGCTGAAAAACAAAAAGCCATGCTTGATCAATCATTAGATCGTTTAGAGCGTAGTATTTATACTACGCCAGCATCTTCTGATGGTGAAGCCGTTATTCGCGCTAAAGAAGCAGCTTTAGTGTCTGAGTTTGTTCAACGTGCTCGTCAAATTAAACCTGAAGGGAAAGTGATTATTTCTGACGCGGGTCAACTAGCGAATGTACGTTTAGAACAAGGCGATATTATTGTTATTCCTAAACGTTCAGATTTGATCAATGTGGGTGGTGAAGTGCTAATGCCACAAGCGGTTGTTTACAATAAACGAGCAACATTAAATGATTATGTTGCTTGGGCTGGCGGATTTAGTGAACGTGGCGATGAAAAGCGTATTGCCGTTATTCATGCAAATGGCATGGTAAGTTTTAATTCTGGCTCTAAATTGCAACCAGGCGATCAAGTTTTAGTGATGCCTCATATCGATACTAAAAATATGCAATTAGTAAAAGATATGACGCAAATTGTTTATCAAA
The DNA here is from genome assembly GCF_900537155.1 of Photobacterium sp. Alg240-V54. Classification (NCBI taxonomy): domain Bacteria; kingdom Pseudomonadati; phylum Pseudomonadota; class Gammaproteobacteria; order Vibrionales; family Vibrionaceae; genus Photobacterium; species Photobacterium sp. Alg240-V54. The sequence goes on along the minus strand of NZ_UNRL01000003.1, from coordinate 430,612 downwards.
TTGCCGTTGCGGCTAATGTGGTTTTATAAATTTAACATGGAAAGGTTAAAAATGACTCTAACATATATCACTCCTTATAATTGTAGTAATAAAGAATCATATCTTTATGAACGAGCAAAGTTTTTTTTAGAGAATTCATATATTTCAGAATTCACAAAGCGAATTATCGTTGATTTTGCATCAGATAAAAATATTTCAGATGAGCTAGAACTGATTGCAAAATCAAGAGGCATTAAATATATAAGGCTTAATAAACACGGAGAATTATACTCTAGTGGTATATGTAGGAATGTAGGTGCTATTGAGGCTGATACAAAATATATATCATTCCAAGATGTTGATCTATTTGCTAATGATAGTGTATATAAGAAAATTGAATCAAGAATACAACAATATAAATATATAAATGAGCTTGAATTAATTCCTTGTTTATATTTATCTGAAAATTTCTCAAATGAGTATATGGATTTATGTGAATCTGAACAGGATTTAATAATACAACAAGCATATCTTGAGAATGATAAAAAAATCATACATATGTATGCTCCTGTATCATCATGTAAGCTATTAGATAGAAAGTTTTATTTACTTAGTGGTGGTATGCATAGAGAGTTTTATGGGCATGGTTTTGAAGATTTTGAATTACACTATAGATTGTGTGATTTAAGTAAAAAATATTATCGAACTCATAATTCTAAATCTCATGATTATCAATATGATTCAGTTGAATATAAAGGGTACCGAACATTTTTTAGTATGTTTGGGCGTCCATTGATGAATGAAGGATTATATTTTGTTCATTTATGGCATGATAATCATGCGGGAACTAATTATCAAAAAAGAAATAAATCAAATAAGTTAATATTTGAACGGTTGATGACAGAATACGATAATGGTCAATCGCGATTACCAATCCTTAAAAATATACATTTAAAAGATAAAATATTAGTTCTCGCTTCTCATAAATCAATAAATGCATCCTCTTTGCGTCAATTATTTGTCACTATTGGTGATTGTGATTTTATTGATGAAAAAACGATAAGTTCAAGTCAGGAATTAAAAGAAATATATAATAATAAGAATTATGATAAAGTTTTCTTTTTTAATCCTTATGGTAATGAACACCGTTTAAATTTATATCGAATGTGTCGAGATAGTAATATACCTTTTTATGTTTTTGATCGAGGGGGTTTAGTCAATTCATGGTTTATTGATCGAAATGGTTTTAATGCCGATAGTAAAACATATGCTAAAGAATATTGGGATAAACCATTATCTGACGACGATAGTGAAAATGTAGAAAATTATATTTATAATACATTTTTAGATGATATGACATTGGAAGAAAATGGTGAGCGTATTGGCTCTGAATTATTTAGAGATAGATATTCACTAGATAATAAGAAAATTTTATTTGTTCCGTATCAACGACCAAATGATAGTGTAATTAATTATTTTTCAGGTAACGTTGAAAGTATTGATGATTTTTCTCTTAATTTGAAAAGTATTTCTGAAAAATTATCAAGTGATTGGGTTGTTGTTGCTAAAAAACATCCATTAGAGTCTAAAATAGAATTACCAGATAATGTGATACAGCTACCTGATAATATACATGTATATGATTGTATTCAAGGATGTGACGCTGTTTTATTGATCAATTCAGGTGTTGGTTTACTGAGTATAATGGCTAAAAAACCTGTGTATCATTTTGGCAAAACATATTATGCGCATGATGATTTTGCTTGTGAGGTTTTTGATGTTGATGACGCTGTTAATAAAATAAAAGCTGGATTTGATTTTAATTTTGAATCTGTGAAAAAGTTTGTTCATTATTTAATTACAGATGTTTATTCCTTTGCTAAAACCGATTATAAATTAGTTAAAGATGATAACGGAGCATCTCGTAATGTAGCAATGCTTTGTAAATTTTATAAAATAACAATAAACGGTGAATTTTCTGAAAGTCAAGAGTGGAGAGATATACCTTATTCTACAAACTCTAGATATTATGATTATTATAGAAGTTATTTTCATAAAGATAAAATAAATAATATTGTAGTTAAGCCAGTAGTTAAGCCAGTAGTTAAGCCAGTAGTTAAGCCAGTAGTTAAGCCAGTAATGGCAAATAATAATACTCCTGATGTGACTATATTAAAAGCGAAAAAATATGGTATTAAACATAAGCTAAAAAAATTATTTAAAGATCCTCAAGGTGTAATTAATAGAAAAATATCTAAAGTTATTTAAATTTTAGATTGTAGAAAATATTATTATAATCTTTTAAAGAGATGATTTATGCAAAAATTCTCTGAAATAGCTAACTCTTGTCATATAGATGAGCGAGCTATTGTTGAATACCCTGTTCATTTGGGGCCTAGAACACAAATTAGTGCTATGTGTAAAATAGGTAGTTTTTTATTTTTAAATATTGACAGTATTATTTACCCACATGTAACTATAGGTAGGTATTGTTCTATTGCACGAAATTGTGAAATAGGAGTTGCACGTCATCCTTTAAATTATTTATCAACGCATTCATTTCAATATCATGCATCACAATTTCCTAAATATCCAGGCTATAAAGATGAGGTTAGTAGAGTATCTCATCGAGCTCATCCGGAAACATTTATTGGTAATGATGTTTGGATCGGTGCGAAAGTCGTTATTGTTTCAGGTATCAGTATTGGTGATGGTGCTGTGATTGCTGCTGGTTCAGTTGTAACTAAAAATGTACCGGCATACGCTATTTATGGTGGAGTACCGGCAAAATTAATTAAATATCGTTTTGAACATGAAGAAATTTTTAAATTGCAGGAACTTAAATGGTGGGACTTATCTTTTGATGAGATAAAAAAATTAAGTTTCAATAATATTAAACAATGTGTTCAAGAGTTAGAATCTATACGTTCTAATCATAAGTAGAGGATATTGATATTAAATCATTAATATTTTCTCGAGGGATACTAAAAAATAGAAATATTGAAATATTTATTTCTGATGTAAATTGTATAACTCGTAATTTATATACTTCTGATATTACCAATGTCATTGGCTGGGGCTTTAAACCAACAGCTAAACGTGCTCGCGATTATGCTGCAAAAAATAATTTACCTTATATTGCTTTAGAAGATGGTTTTATTCGTTCGGTAGGGTTGGGTGTCGAAGGTACTCAACCTTTAAGTTTAGTGGTTGACGAGGTAGGAATTTATTATGATGCGCGTCAGCCTTCTAAATTAGAACAATTAATCATTGCTAATGAAACATTATCTGATGAATTATTGTTGCGTAGCCAGCGAGTAATAAACGCTATAAAGTATTATCGGTTATCTAAATATAATCAGCATCGTTCAGATGCTGATTTAATTATTCAAAAACCGCAAGTGGTTGTTATTGATCAAACGGTGGGTGATGCCTCTGTTGATGGTGCAATGGCAAATGCGCAAAGTTTTATTGATATGCTGTATGCCGCTATTACTGCACATCCTAATGAAACTATTTGGGTAAAAGTTCATCCCGATGTTATTTGTGGTAAGAAAAAAGGCTTCTTATATCCATTACCTTTTGAACATCCCAATATTCGTGTTTATGCTGAGTCCGTTAATCCATGGGATTTTTTAGATTCAGCACAACATGTTTATACCGTATCAAGTTTAATGGGATTTGAAGCATTAATGGCAGGTTGTCAGGTTTATTGTTTTGGTATGCCATTTTATGCGGGATGGGGGTTAACGCAAGATCAACAACAAGTTGATCGACGTAATTTATCACGTTCATTAGAACAAGTTTTTGCTGCTGCTTATTTTCAGTATGCGCGATATGTTGATCCTATATTAGGACAGCGGTGTGAGTTAGAGCAGATTATTAATATTGTTATCGATGAATTTGCTCTGCAGCAAAAACCATCAACCAATATTACTTTTAGTGCGATCTCATGGTGGAAAAAACGTTGGATTGGTGATTTTCTTTCCGCGTGGAAAATGGAACAATCAGACAATAGAGAGAGTGCATTACTTGGTTGGGGATTAAAAGAACCACAACAACACACTTATACGATAGAGGATGGTTTTATTCGATCTGTTGGTTTAGGTGTGCATTTTAATCGGCCAATATCGTTAGTGTGTGATCGTTCAGGTATTTATTTTGATGCTACACGTCCAAGTGATTTAGAATCGTTATTAAATACAAAAGTTATGAGTGAGTGGGATTTATATCGCGCACAACAGCTTATCGAACAATTAAATCAATCTCAGATCACTAAATATAACGTCGGCCACCATTCAACATTACAATTGCCCCAAGATAAAACGTTAATTTTAGTACCGGGGCAAGTTGAAGGGGATGCGTCTATTCGTTACGGCTCACCGAAGATAAAAACAAATGCTCAATTACTCGCGGCAAGTCGTGCTGCTAATCCTGATGCGTATATTATTTATAAGCCGCATCCTGATGTATTAGCAGGTCAGCGTGATAATGGCAATTGGCAAGGTGATTTTCAACAATACGCAGATCTTACAGTAACGGATGTCAGCATGGCGACGTTACTAAAACAAGTTGATGAAATTCATACGATGACCTCATTGACTGGGTTTGAAGCATTATTGCGTGGAAAGAAAGTCGTCACTTATGGTATGCCATTTTATGCCGGGTGGGGGTTAACTACTGATAAGTGTCATTGTCCGCGTCGTAATCAGCCGCAGACATTAACCACTTTAGTAGCAATGGTGTTAATTTATTATCCCGTTTATGTTGATCCTATTTCACGTAAACCATGTAATATTGAGCAGGCTCTTATGCGTGTAACGCAATTAAAAGCCGGGGATTACCAAGTAAAAGACACCCGCTTGAAGTATCTTTTGGCATTAAAAAAATCAAAAAGAACGCTTAAATCATTATTGCGTCTCTCTTAATTAATTGATGAATTAAGTGTATTAACAAGGAAATATAATGTCTCGCGTTCATATAGTTATTCCTGCGCGATTTGGCTCTAGCCGATTACCGGGTAAATTAATGTTAGATCTTGCTGGAAAACCTGTTATTGCTCATGTTGTTGAATTAGCGATGACAGTTGCAGATTCTGTTTATGTTGCTACTGATCATGCTGATATTTACGATTGTGTATCAAAGCTTGGTGCTAATGCTGTAATGACTGCTATAACACATAATTCAGGCACCGATCGTCTTGCTGAAGTGGCTGAAAAGTTAGTCTTTGCAGATGAAGATATTGTGGTTAATTTACAGGGTGATGAGCCCTTAATGCCAACAGCATTATTACAGCAGGTTGCTAAGTTACTTGAGGTAAATCCGAACGCGGGAATTGCAACACTGATGCAGCCAATTACACAATTTGAAGATTTAATTAATCCAAATGTTGTTAAAGTGGTGCAGGGTGAAAATAATTCTGCATTATATTTTAGTCGAGCTCCGATTCCTTTCCCACGTGATGAGTTTTCATTTGATGCGACCACAATACCACGTGGTGATTATTACCGTCATTTAGGGTTATATGCTTATCGCGTTAAAACACTTAAACAAGTCACTCAAATGGCAGAGCATCCTTTAGAAAGCTTGGAAAAACTAGAGCAGCTACGCCCTTTAGCGCATGGGGTGAAAATTGTTGTTGATGTTGCTCAAGAAACACCAGAGCATGGAATTGATACGCTTGAAGATTTAGAACGTGTACGACGCTTGTTACACGTTGAATTTAATTAAAATAAGTAATGGATAAATCATGGAACAGAAAATCGTAAAAGTTGGCAATATTGATGTAGCTAACGATAAACCATTTGTTTTATTTGGCGGTATGAATGTACTTGAATCTCGTGATCTTGCGATGCGAATTTGTGAACATTATGTAGAAGTCACCAATAAATTAGCCATTCCTTTTGTATTTAAAGCCTCGTTTGATAAAGCAAACCGTTCTTCTATTAATTCATACCGTGGTCCTGGTATGGAAGAAGGTTTAAAAATTTTCCAAGAGCTTAAAGATACGTTTGGCGTGAAAATTATCACAGATATTCATGAGCATCACCAAGCACAGCCTGTTGCCGATGTTGTTGATGTGATTCAATTGCCAGCATTTCTTGCACGTCAAACTGATCTTGTTGAAACCATGGCAAAAACAGGCGCAGTTATTAATGTAAAAAAACCGCAGTTTATGAGCCCAGGACAAGTAGGCAACATTGTTGATAAGTTTGCTGAATGTGGTAATGAGCAGATTATTCTTTGTGAGCGTGGTTCATTACATGGTTATGATAACCTTGTTGTTGATATGCTTGGCTTTGATGTAATGAAAAAAGCTTCTAAAGGCAGCCCAATCATTTTTGATGTGACGCACTCTCTACAGTGTCGAGATCCACTTGGTGCAGCTTCTGGTGGTCGACGTGAACAAACAGTAGATTTAGCACGTGCAGGTATTGCTACTGGTATTGCTGGTTTATTTATGGAAGCACATCCAACGCCAGATTCAGCACGTTGTGATGGACCCTCTGCATTTCCTCTCGATAAGTTAGAAGTGTTTTTAAAGCAAATTAAACAACTTGATGATTTAATTAAGAGTTTTAGTATTATTAACATTGATTAATACAAGATAATAAAAGGTAGTAATATCATTAACAGTTAAACTGAAAAAGATATTACTACTTATTTGTCAAATACTTACTTTTATATGTTGATGACTTTGCAAAGATAACCACTGTTATTAAAGTGATAAATAGCCCTATGGCATATTCAAGGGCTTCATTAGCAAGTAATTGATAAACAGATAATGAGAATAAACACAAAATAAAAATAATATTCATCTTATGTAAAAGTGGGTGGTATGTTGAAAAATAGGCATAGTGTCTAAACATATTTTTTATAATTTAATCTTAATCGTTAGATAAATATATTTTATATTATCTTGGGCTAACAGCCATATTTTTATTGATAGAATTAGAACTAAGATCACATGGAATGATAATAAAAGTAAAATTCTGATGTGGAATAATGTTTAATTGACGTTAAGTATTAAAAGTCAAAATACCGACAGTGTAAACTGCCGGCACTATTATAAAATAATAGATTACATTTCGACGTTTTTTATATATCGAATATAAGCATTACGTAAGCGTTGAATATTGGCGTCAAAATAGGCTGGTGATAATCGACCACGGTTCTCATATTGACGACTAATATTATGTTGCAGATCGGATGTTGCACCTAAACCGGTATTAATATTATTGTGGCTTTCACCGACACGGGTTTGTAAAGAATAGACAAATTGATCGGTGCCTCTTACCTGAACATATCCCGGCTTCATATCACGCCACGGTGTTAATGGAATCGCAATACTCACTCCTAAGAAATCCTCATAAGTATTACTATTTTTAGGCTTAGTCGTTAAATAGTTAATGCTTAAGCGGCTGTCGCCTAGCCAATGGTCAGATGTTACCCGCACCCCTGTATCGCCTTGAAAATACTCACCTGCTTGTAATCCTAACTGCCAGTTATATTCTGGTAAAGAATAGGTGTAATTGGCAATAAAGCTTTGTTTATCAGCAATATTACGGCCATTATTATCTTTATCATCACTTGGAATAAACTTGCTAACCTCAAAACCTAGAATATGATTACCTTGAGGTGAATACCATTGGGTTTCATTAACGCCGCCCCAATAATTTCCCATCATATAACCCGCACTAAATTGGCTTATAATATTTTGTGGTAATTTCACAGCTTGATGAAGTAATGCGCGATCCACTTTATTTTCATAAGCTTGATTGTGCCATAACCCGCCTTGTTTAAAATCATCACTGTCACTGATTGGCACCATATAGCGAACATCAATAGCTGCACCTTGCCATAATGGTGTATAAACATTGGCCGCTAGCGCAAGTGAATAATCAAAGACACCATATTCAGTGGCCGTACGGTGGTTTAATGCTGGCGATAAAATTATTTGACTACGTCCAAAACCATTATTGAGAGTGTGATAAAGCCACTTACTGTTATTAAAGTCTTTTTTTGCATTCACTGTATTAACCATTAATTGGTCACATGGATTACCAGTGGCTAAAAATTCACGGTAGCATTGTGAATCAGTAGTGACAGTTAACATTGGTATATCGTTAGTTAATAAAATAAGTTCAATATTTTGCTTATCAGTAGTAACAAATTGAGCTGATTTATCTGTTGCTGCAATTTTTGCAAGATCGGCAAAAGCATCAACACCTGCTTTTGAAGTAATAATACCTAGTGCAACACCCACACCATCCATTTGGTTATGGTTATAACGACGGTTTTCTAATGCAACCACCATTTTATTCTTACGGTAACCAACATTAAGATTAATAAAGCCTTCGTTTTGCAGAGCATTAATTAAATTGGTGAGGCTGGCTGATTGATGTTCCGCGAGATTTTTGTTGAGTTGTTGTTCTAGTTGGGCCTGTTTATTGGTATTTAAGTTTTGCTGACGATTATCGTTATAGCCCATGAGTGGCATGGCAATATTTACCCCCCACACATTCTGTTCGCTGCGTTCATGACCAGTATATAATTGGTAATCCATGCTCAGTTGAGCGCCCCAAGGTAATAATCCTTGTGGCGAAAACAGCTTGGCATTAGCATTTATTTCAACAGCATCATATTCAGACGTTAATTGTAAAAATGATAACGGCTGCCATTCAACACCAGCAAAAGGCCCATTCATAATACCTTCAGCAAACGACGAACGGGCATAACCAGCACTGGTTCTTAATGATAACGCATCAAATTCGTGGTCTATAACAACGTATTTAGTATCAAAATTATTGGCTGCACCGCCAATATCTTGCGCCCCAATGGCAATATTAAACCCAGTATAATCATAAATAAACGGTAACTGATATTTAGCAGATGCTGATAAATCCCTCATACCGCCACTTGCGTCAGTATAAAGGTTTGTATTATAGGTTTTAGTGACAATTCGACCGCCAGCCTCGAGGCCAGGGAATAGACCCGCTGCAAAAAACCAATTATCAAGCGCTTGAATCGAATTATTATGAGCAACGCCTTGATGGTACGATAAACTAATATCTCCCGTTTTAATAACTTGTGCGTTAGGAGTAAACATTAAGCCGCTAAAACTTTGGCTTGAGGGTAAAACAGTAATTTGATTTGCCTGAGCATGAAGAGGCAACATACTAAAGCTAGCTATAATACTCAGGCTAAGTAAGGTTTTCGGCGTTAATAAAGGGGAGTGAATTGACATAATGACGTCCGTGTAGCAACACAAAAAGTTATAACAACAAAAGGCACCCGAAGATGCCTTTATATAAAAAAATACTGGCTTAATTAGTTACCATTACCACCACCTGAACTGCCATCACCTGAACCACCAGTACCACCTGTTGGTGGCGGAGTTGGATCTGGCGTTGGATCTACTGGTGGCTTCTCTGGATTTGGAATATCAGTGTCAGGTACAACGATTGGGTCTTTATTTACGTCTTCAACGGCAGGTGGAACGACACCACCGGCAGCTGTTTCAAAGTTATCTTTGTTAGCAAGCGCATCACTTAAATCAACATAAATTTGCTCATCAGAACCTGTTGCTGTCGGGAACTCTGGGTTTTTCTCAATAATATCTGCGGCAACAGTGGTTGTTACTGTTGCAATATCGGCTGTACTAATATCAGTATTATCTTTATGTGTTACAAGAATATCAGAAAGTACCATTGTTTTAGCAACAATATCTTGTGCAAATTTTGGATCAAGTGCTGCTAGGGTTGCTGCAGGATCTGACATTAATTGTGCAGGGTTTACCTTACTTGTATCAATACCAAGATCTTTAAAGACTTCTTCTGTAATGGCAGTAATATCTACATTTTCAGGATTAGTTTCGCCACTTTGCTTAATTGCTTTATCAACCAAGGTTGTAAATGGTGTTGCAGCAACTTTCTGACCTTTTGCTAGTAAGCCTTGTGGAATAGAGTAAGCAACGTTAGACATGTCTTTATTATTAGACATATCAACAGCTTTACCGCCCTTAGGTACATTTAAAAGCACAGAACAAGATTCTGGTGTATCAGCAAAGGTATCGCTTAATACAGTTACAAAACCATAACCATCTGTTTTTGTTGTTGTAGTACCGGATGATCCATCAGCACAAGTATAGCTTGCTACCATGCCATTAATTGCACCATCAAACGCTAATACAGGTGTGGTTTTTTTGTCTTTATCGCCGCCGCCATCAACACTGTTGTCGTTGCCGCCACCACAACCAGTGATTAATACACCAGCAATGATCGCTGTTAATAGTTTAATTTTCATAATCTTCCCTAAATATAATTTGAGTGATGTTGCTAACTGTCTGTGTAAATTAAATATTACTCAGCAATAACTTGAGTGACTGTTTCAATTTCAATGACTGGCGCAATAATATCGACACGGCGGTTAGCTGCACGACCTTCTTCAGTATCATTTGATGCAATAGGATCAGACTCACCACGACCTTCGCTTAACACACGATTGGCACCAACATTTAGATGAGCACGAATTTCTTTCGCAACAGTTTCAGCGCGCTGCTTAGAAAGAGTCATGTTGTATTCTTCAGAGCCAGTGCTATCGGTATGACCAACAATAATAATAGTGTTATCTGGGTGGGCGTTTAAACGCTCTTCAAAAGGAATAAGATGTTTAGCATCACCTGTAGTAATAGAAGCACTATCAAAAGCAAAAGGTACAGTGAGTGTTATTGCATCTATTTTTTCAACAGTAACTTGATCAATATAAACCGGCTCAGGAACAATAACAGGAGCAGGAGCGCCCCAGTGGTAAACAAATGAAACCCCACCGAAGTGAATATCAACACCACCGACATCATTGTAATATTGGTATTCAATACGGGTAGAGATATCTTTATTGATAAAGTATTCAGCACCTACACCTGCTGTTGCAGCCCAGCCAGTATCACTTTTGTTTACACCTGCACCAATAGCATTCCAATCGTAATAATAGCTACCCGTTTTTAAGAATAAATCGATATTATTATTTAATGAGTAAGAGAACTTACCGACTAAATCGGCGCCCTGAGCTTCATAGCTACCATGCACATCTTTAAGTTTGGCATTGCCTAAATGGGTATAACCACCTTCAACAGCAAACCATGGCGTTATTTGATATCCAAGAAATACGCCGCCAGCGAAATTATCATTATTAAAACCAGTTACATCGGTAACCGCTTTACCCATATTTGAAATATGGCTAACACCAACGCGCGCACCCGCATAAAACGGATTATCTGTTGCTGCATTTACTGCAGTTGAAATCGCTAGTGCGAGAGGCAAAATAAGCAATATTTTTTTCATAATAAAGACCACCAATAATTAAACTGAATATATGAGTTGCGATCAATGACCTGCAATTATAAGCAATCACTGCTGTTGTAATAACTGAATAATGTTGCCTATTGGTGGTTATTGGTTGTGGTTGTGATATGTATCTATGCGAGGCATTTTTTATGTTTTCATTTGTAACAATAGTGACCGATTTTCACTTTATTTGGATTCATGGCAGTTATGAATATTGTATATATTTTTTGAGCTATCATCTATATTGTTGATTTTTATATCAATAAAAAATAAAAAAGAGCGAGTTGTTGTTTTTTATGAGTGTCGATGTTTTTTTATTGTTTTTTTATTGTTTTTTTTTGGATTCTTTATTTTTTTTAATAAAAAAGTTGGAAGTTAATGTGATATTCATCACGAAGCTGCTTTTGTTATTCTTTATTTGTGCTGTGAATTTCATTACTATAAATATGTTTATTTGGATTAATTATTCATTTTTTGAATATTCGCAATAAACACAAAAATTGAATTTTTATAGCATTTGAAGAGCTGTAACTTTAGGGCGGTAGCTTTGTCTGAATGTTTATTTGCTATAGTGATTTAATCCTTTTTTATTATCTATTGTGAATCTAAAATGGAATTATCAAAAAAACTCATCGTGACCGTGTTAGCCTCAACCATCCTAATGGGATGTACTACACCAGGCTCTAATTTAAGTCTTGATGGTAAAAAAGTCATTGGGCCATCTGAAGCTGCTACTGATATCTCGCAGCATGTTAATGTCTATCCATTATCAATTAATAATATTCAGCAATTTAAAATACCGACGATTAATGCGCAGGTGAATCCTAGTTTAGAAGCTAATCTATCAGGCTATGAATACCATGTTGGTGCTGGTGATATTCTTAATATTACCATTTGGGATCACCCTGAATTAACCATACCTGCAGGCTCTTACCGTAGCGCAAGTGAAGCAGGTAACTGGGTACATGCTGACGGCACTATTTTTTACCCTTACATTGGTAAAGTGCAAGTGGCTGGTAAAACGGTGTCACAAATTCGACTAGAAATAGCCAACCGTTTAGCAGCCTTTATTGAAAAGCCTCAAGTAGATGTTAATGTTGCTTCTTTCCGTTCGCAAAAAGCATACATTACTGGTGAAGTTAAAACGCCGAGCCAACAAGCGATTACCAATGTACCGTTAACGTTATTAGATGCAATCAACAAAGCCGGTGGTATTGCTGCCGATGCAGATTGGCGTCATGTAACATTAACCCGCAACGGCAAAGATCAAACCGTTTCTTTATACGCTCTAATGCAACGCGGTGATTTAACTCAAAACCGTTTATTACAAAATGGCGATATTGTTCATGTTCCCCGTAACGATTCGCAAAAAGTGTTTGTGATGGGTGAAGTGAATGAGCCGAAATTACTTAAAATTGATCGTGTCGGCATGAGCCTAACAGAAGCGTTAAGTGCAGTAGGCGGCATTAATCAATTAGAAGCAGATGCAACCGGTGTGTTTGTTATTCGTGCCATTGCGGATCAAAATAAAACGCCATCAGGTTCAGCTGATGATAAACAACAAGTCGCCAATATTTACCAACTAAATATCAAAGATGCGACCGCATTAGTGATTGGCACCGAGTTTGCCTTACAACCGCATGATGTGGTGTATGTTACCGCCGCACCAATCACACGTTGGAATCGTGTTATTTCACAGTTAGTACCAACGATTACTAGTTTCAACAACCTTTCTGAAGGTATGAACTATTACATGAATTTGAAGTAGTCACTAGAGACGAGTTGAAGAGGGGCGAGTAATGAGTAGAAGCGTGTGACGAGTAGAAGCGTGTGACGAGTAGAAGCGTGTGACGAGTAGAAGCGTGTGACGAGAGTACGAAAACCTCCGAAACTCAAAACTTGAACCTTGAAACTTGAATCTCGAACCTTGAATCTCGAATCTCGAATCTCGAATCTCGAACCTTGAATCTCGAACCTCGAATCTCGAACCTTGAATCTCGAATCTCGAACCTCGAATCTCGAACCTTGAATCTCGAATCTCGAACCTTGAATCTCGAACCTCGAATCTTGAACCTTGAACCTTGAACCTCGAACCTCGAACCTTGAATCTCGAACCTTGAATCTCGAACCTTGAATCTCGAACCTTGAATCTCGAACCTCGAACCTTGAATCTCGAACCTCGAACCTCGAACCTTGAATCTCGAACCTTGAATCTCGAACCTCGAACCTCGAACCTCGAATCTCGAATCTCGAATCTCGAATCTCGAATCTCGAATCTTGAAACTCGAAACCTTAGAACCTATCTCTATGTTCAACAATATTCTCGTTGTTTGTGTCGGTAATATTTGCCGTTCGCCATCAGGTGAACGTATTTTAAAAGCCAAACTACCGCATAAAGAAATATGCTCAGCCGGCTTAGCGACAGCCAAAAGTGGCTTAGCTAATAAACCGGCTGATAGCATGGCATCCACAGTTGCAAAATTACATGGTTATTCACTTGATGGCCATCAAGCACAGCAACTCAGCACTGAATTATGTCGCAATGCTGATCTTATTTTAGTAATGGAAAAAAGCCATATAGATGGTGTAGCAAATATTGCGCCAGAAGCCCGTGGCAAAACAATGTTATTTGGTCAATGGATAGGCCAGCAGAATATTCCTGATCCTTATCGCCAAAGCCAAGAAGCATTTGAACATGCATATGACTTAATTGAACAAGCAGCAGAAGCTTGGGCAAAGAAATTGTAACTTAGTATTCGAGTATCGCGCTATCGAGAACTAGGGATAATGCTTCGATAAGTGACACTAAAATATTGCAAAATAACTTATGGAGAAGTGATGCAATATATGAAATTAATTGTTTGGCAGCGAAGTTATCAAGCCGCATTAAAATCTTGTACTTTAATTCGGTCTTGTAATAACTATGCCTTAAAAGATCAAATTTCACGGTCAGCAATATCAATACCATCAAATATTGCAGAAGGCGCAGAAAGGAAAACAGCAAAAGATAATGTGAAATTCTTATATATAGCAAAAGGATCGTGTGGTGAATTATTAACTCAAATAATGTTAGCTCGTGATCTTAACTATATAGAAGAGAAAAGTGCAAATCGGTTGATTACTGAACTTCATGATATCAGTAATATGATTGGTGGATTTATCCGTTATCGTTCACAGCAAATATCATAATCATCTCGAAACTCGAAACTCGAAACTCGAAACTCGAAACTCGAAACGTCGGCGACGTTTAAACCTCATCTCTTAAAAATTTAACATCGGAATATTTACTTAATGAGTATTGCTCAACCTCCTCAACCGACGACTTCACCAGCAACGGATGAAATAGATATCGGTAAACTGTTTGGTATTCTAATTGATAACCGTTGGATGATTGTTATCACCACCTTTATCTTTGCCTTTATTGGAATCAGTTACGCTTTACTTGCTACCCCCATTTATAAAGCTGACGCATTAATTCAAATTGAAGCCAAAAGCACCGGTATGCCAGCCTTAGGTGGCGAAATGGCTGAAATGTTTGGTAGCGGTGAATCAAGTGCTACCACTGAAACTGAAATCATCAAATCCCGAATGGTGTTAGGTGAAACCGTAGATAAACTAAACCTTACCACGGTAGCAACTCCAAACTATTTACCTGTTTTCGGTAAAGGTTTAGCACGTATTTTAGGTGAAAGTCAGCAGATTGCGATTTCACGTTTTGCCTTACCGCCAACAGCATTACAAAATGGTTATGTATTAACGATCACCAATAGCGAAAAGGGTGAATATGCGTTAACTAACAGCGAAGGCCGTGAGGTGCTTACCGGTAAAGTGGGCACATTAGCAACCGACAATGGTTATGATCTTTATGTAACCGATCTAACCGGTGCTGACGGTGATAGCTTTAGCGTTGGTAAAGTTAGCCGCTTAGATGCTATTCAAGCGTTACAAACGAATTTATCTGTTAGTGAGCGCGGAAAACAAACTGGTATTTTACAGTTATCAATGACAGGTGAAAATCGAAGCCGCATTCAAGCAATCCTTAATGACATTAGCCAAAATTACTTTTTGCAAAACGTTGCCCGTAATGCAGCTGAAGCTGAAGGCAGCTTAGTATTTTTGAAAAAGCATTTACCTGAAATTAAGCATCAGCTTACTGTCGCGGAAGACAAACTAAACCGTTACCGCCAAACTAATGAATCGGTTGATTTAAGCTTAGAAGCTAAATCAGCCCTTGAAACCATGGTCGGTTTAGAAGCACAACTTAATGAACTAACCTTTAAAGAAAGTGACATTTCACAACGATTTACTAAAGAACACCCTGCGTACATTTCATTAATTGATAAACGTAAAACATTAATGAGTGAAAAAGCACGCTTAAATAAACGCATTGAAACACTGCCAAAAACCCAACGGGCAGTATTACGCTTAACCCGTGATGTAGAAGTGAACCAACAAATTTACGTCCAGCTACTTAACAAAGTTCAAGAATTGAATATTGTTAAAGCCAGTACTGTCGGTAATGTGCGTATTCTTGATAACGCACAATCTTACTCACAAGCGGTTAAGCCTAAAAAAGCCTTAATTGTAGTGTTAGCAACCTTGCTGGGGGGAATGTTATCGGTTGCGGTTGCATTCTTATTAGCAGCATTACGTAAAGGGATTGAGAACCCAGATCAAATCGAACAAATCGGTTTACCTGTTTATGCCTCAATTCCAATGTCAGATTGGCAGCTAAACCTAGATAAAAAACGTAAAAATAATCAACCGTTGACGGTTAAACAAACCTTATTAGCAGTATCGAACCCTGCTGATTTATCGGTTGAAGCCCTGCGCAGTTTACGTACTAGCTTGCATTTTGCGATGATGGAAGCGAAAAATAATGTACTAATGTTCACAGGCCCTAGCCCTGAAATCGGTAAATCATTTGTTTCCGCTAACATGGCCGCAGTGCTAGCTAAAACGGGTCAACGAGTGTTAATAATTGATGCCGACATGCGTAAGGGCCGTATGGAACGCCAATTCTGTGTTAGCAGCAAAAGTGGCTTATCAGATTACCTTAGCGGTCAAAAAAGTGTGACCGATATTATTAAACAACCAAGCATCGATAATTTAGATTTTATCAGCCGTGGTGATACACCACCGAACCCATCTGAATTATTAATGCACCCACGCTTTAGTGAACTAATGGCCTGGGCATCTGCCAACTACGATATGGTGGTTATTGATACTCCACCTATTTTAGCCGTAACCGATGCCGCAATTGTTGGTGCCCATGCTGGCACAACACTGATGGTTGGCCGCTTTGAACAAAGTGTGGTTAAAGAAGTTGAAATCAGTAAACAACGCTTTGAACAAAATGGCATTGAAGTTAAAGGCTTTATATTAAATGCCGTAGTGCGCAAAGCGAGTGGATATTACGGTAACTATGGTTATTACCAATACAGTTATGTGAGTGATAATAAGTAGAGAGCAGGTATAAGAGTGCGAGTAACGAGTGTTTAGTTGTTTAAACTAAAGAGAGTGAATTAATTTTCGCTACTCGCTACTCGCTACTCGCTAGGGAGGGGACCTATTCCCTCCAACCTTCAAATAACAAACAAACTTGTTTCATAACAAAGCATTAGCTGCCACAGCTAGTGCTTTTTTATGGCTCAAATTTCAGTATTTGTGTCTCAGGCCCTTAAAAACACTGAGTGGGCCTGATGAAAAAATTCATTTTTTCGATAAGTGTCGCGCTTAAATCGCGGCCTAAAACAGGTGTTTTTTACACCCAAAGCAACGCGTTTTACACTCTCATTTTAGTTTACATTCCATTTTTATAAAGTTGGCAATAATGAATAATGCATATCTGTTTGTCTTTATTATGTCGTTTATAACGTTATTCGTTATGCGAAAAGTAGCAAAGAAAATTGGTCTGGTTGATAAGCCTAATGCCCGCAAACACCACAAAGGGGTCGTGCCTTTGGTGGGCGGTATTTCCATTTATTTAGCATTACTGGCCTGCTTTACTCTGTTTCTACCGATGAGCCTAAACCTGCAATTGTACTTAGGCTGTTCGGCGATTTTAATTGTGCTTGGCGCGCTGGATGATTTTTTGGATCTCAGCTTTAAAATCCGCTTGGTCGTACAAGCGGGTATTTCACTGGCGATGATTTGGGTCGGTGGCCACAGTTTGCATCATTTAGGTTTTTTGATGGGCAGTGACACCATTGTACTCAATGAAGCAGCAGGTGCTGTGATCACTGTGATAGCAGTTATCGCTGCCATTAACGCCTTTAACATGGCCGATGGTATTGATGGCTTGCTGGGCGGTTTAGCCTCGGTGACCTTTACTGCGTTGGGGATTGTATTTTACAACAGCGGTAACGAGTATTTAGCTACGATTTGTTTGTTAATTGTAACCGCATTGTTCCCTTACATTTTGTTGAACCTTGGTTTTCCGCTAGGGCGACGCTTTAAAATCTTTATGGGTGATGCGGGCAGTATGTTCATCGGCTTCTCGGTGATCTGGATGTTAATCCGCGGCACGCAAGAAGTCGATATTATTGCCTTTAAACCTGTAACGGCATTGTGGTTAATTGCGATCCCATTGATGGACATGGCAACGATTATGATCCGCCGTATACGTAAAGGCCATTCACCATTTAAACCTGATCGTGAGCATCTGCATCATATCTGTGAGCGCATGGGCTTATCGTCATTAATGACGTTATTTGTTATCTGCTTATTAGCATCGATTTGTGCGGCGGTGGGGATTGTTGCAGATCTCAATGGTGTCGCTGAATCCACCATGTTCGTCGCTTTCTTAATCATGTTCGTAATGTATTTTACGGCGATTAATCATATTTGGCGGATCACGACTTGGGTTAAAAAATTAGTATCACCTTTGGTCAAAAATATCCCTCATCACGAGCAAAATTAGAATAGTTATATTATGAAAAGATTAATTGTAGATTTAGATGGAACATTAACTCAAGCGGATTCTTCTGATTATAAGAAAGTAAAGCCACGACTAGATGTGATTGAAAAGTTAAAAGAATATCATTTAGATGGATTCGAGATAGTAATTAGTACAGCAAGAAACATGCGTACCTTTGAAGGTAATATAGGAAAAATTAATATTTATACTTTGCCTGTTATTGTTGAATGGCTTGAGAAATATAATATACCTTACGATGAAATTATTGTGGGTAAACCATGGTGTGGTCACGAAGGTTTTTATATAGATGATCGAGCTATTCGACCATCAGAGTTTGCACAATTAACTAATGAAGAAATAAAGAATTTAATAAGCAAGGAGAAAGTATGTTCTTAATTATGTCTGCTGCATATGTTGATGTAGAGCTACAATCAGAATTTGGACTTATTCCCCCTGCTTTATTACCTCTAGGCAATAAAAGATTGTTTCAGCACCAAAATAATATTATACCTAAGGGGGCCAAAAAATACATTTCATTACCTGAGTCGTATAGATTAACATCTATGGATACCCAATGGTTAAAAGATAATGGTTTTACCATAATCTCTGCACCTGATGGTTTATCTTTAGGTGCTTCGCTTGTAGCATCAATTAGCTTGATTGATGAACCGATTGAAAAGAATTTACATGTATTATTTGGTGACACATTAATAACAGAATTACCATTAGGTAATGATGTTATTGCAATTTCAAAAATTGATGATAACTATAACTGGTCAACATTAAATAATTCATTTAACTCATTCTCATTATCTAAAAAACAGTTGTCTAATGAGGTTGTTTGCGGATATTTTAAGTTTTCAGTACCCCGTCAACTAGTTAAATGTATTACTCAAAACCATTGGGATTTTATCGAAGGTCTTAATAGCTATAATGATTTGAAAAATTTAACACCAATATTGACTGATAAATGGTTAGATTTTGGACATGTTAATACATATTATCGTTCAAAAGCAAAATTCACAACGCAACGTGCTTTTAATGAGCTGATTATTACTCCTGAATGGATAGAAAAATCGAGTAATAATGATATAAAAATAAAAGCAGAAGCAAATTGGTTTAGTGAATTGCCAGCTGAAATGCGAAATTATATTCCTCAATATATGGGGTCTAAAGATATCCAAGGAAAATTTAGCTATAGGTTGGAATATCTTCATCATACAGCGTTAAATGAACTTTATGTATTTTCTGAACTGCCACCTGTTGTTTGGCGAAATATTTTTGAAAGTTGCTTTAGTTTCATAAAGTGTTGCCAGAAAAATCATTTATCTAGTAAGTCTGTTTATTCTTCTATTAATGAACTGTTTGGTGAGAAGACTAGGAGTCGACTAACTGATTTTTGTATAGAGAGAAATATTTCTATCGATGATAAATGGTTATTTGAAGGGGAAGAGATTACATTAAAAGATATTTTAGTAACTTCTGCAGAATGGTTACCAATTAAATCTACAGCATCAACGGTAATGCATGGGGATTTTTGTTTTAGTAATATTTTGTATGATTTTAGGGCTAACCGTATCAAAACAATTGATCCAAGAGGGATTAATTATAAGAATGATTTTACTATTTTTGGTGATATTCGTTATGATCTTGCGAAATTAAGCCATTCTGTTCTTGGGATGTATGATTGGATCATTGCTGGAAATTATCAAGTTGATATTTCTAATAATAATATTACATTAAAAATTGATGGTCAGAAAAAGCAACAGGAAGTGCAACAACTATTTATAGATATAATTGAAAGTAAATTCGATCTTAGCCCACGAAACTTATATGCGATGCAGATACAATTATTCTTGTCGATGTTACCACTTCATGCTGACGATACAAAACGTCAGGATGCTTTATTTGCAAATGCTTTCCGCCTTTATAAAATATTAAAAGGATTCAATAAATGATAGTTATTCCAATGGCTGGACTGAGTTCTCGGTTTTTTAAAGCGGGTTACACAAAACCTAAATATATGTTAGAAGCTCATGGTATGACACTTTTTGACCATGCTGTTATGAGTTTTGAAAAATATTTCATTTCAGAAAAATTTATATTTATCGTTCGAGATGTTTATAATACCGCTGACTTTGTAAAAAAAAGTTTGGAAAAGCTAGGTATTAAAAATTTTAAAGTTGTAATTTTAGATAAAGAAACTAGAGGACAAGCAGAAACTGTCTATTTAGGGTTAAAGGATATAGAAGTAAACGATAATAGTTCAATAACTATATTTAATATAGATACATTTAGACCAGGGTTTATATACCCAGAATTAAAAAACATGGGTGATGGTTATTTAGAAGTGTTTAAAGGTTCTGGTGATAATTGGTCTTTTGTTAAATCAGAAAATAAGGATAGTAATAAAGTTATTGAAACGACTGAGAAAAAACCAATTTCTGATTTGTGTTGCAGTGGATTATATTATTTCAGCACCAGAGGAATTTTTGAACTGGCCTACCAGGATTATATTAGAAAGTCTGAAAAAGATTGGGACAGCGGAGAGCTATATATCGCACCTATATATAATTATTTAATTAATAATGGATATCAAATTACTTATAATTTAATAAATAGAAATGAAGTGATTTTTTGTGGAGTACCACATGAATATAATGAATTTATGGCGTTATAAATTTATTACGGGTGTATAAATATTCCTAGGCTTTTAATGAGTGAAGCCTAGAAATTATATTATCTGCTAAAATACATAATAAATTACCAAAGCAGTATCAGTCTGGAATTAAATTAACCACTGTATATTTAATAAATTATTATATTCATAAATAGTGAGGTATCTTGAGTATTTTGTTTAGCATAGCAGTTCATGAAGATGAAATGTCAATAATTGATTTGATAGATAATATTAATTATTATTGTAAAGACTGTTATATTGTTCTACATCTATCAAAACAGAGTAAACTAAATTTAAATATAGAACACACTAATTTGTTTATAAACAAAAATCAGTTCATAACGGGTTATGCCGATGGTACATTATCTTTTGTTCATTATTCAAATTATCAATATGCAAATAAAAATAAATTGAAATATGAATATTTTATACCTTTTGGGAGTAATCAGTTATTTATTAAAGAAGGGGTTGAAAAATATATCTTAGGATACGATAAATCATACATACCAAATGTAAGTAATGATAATTATCAATTATCTATTTACCGTAAAGATTCTGTTATGATTGAGTTATTAGGACTGAATATTTCAAAATCAGCTCCTGAAGGTACTTTCTATAAAAAACAATTAATAGAAGATTTTGTAAAAAATAAAAAAGTCGAAAGATATTTTTTAGATAGTGAATGGTTATATAAAAAAAATGTTGGATTGAAGATTAGGAAGGTATTCTGTTTTACTTCGAAATTGTTTTATAAATTAGATATTATTAAATATCTACCATCATTCATCGCAAGATACTCATATGCATCCGAAGAGTTATTATTCCCTTCTATAATTTCTAGTGGATTAACGAAAGATCGCTTTTGCTACATACCGTGGCATAAAAAGGATCTTTCAGTGACGATAGATGAAATTAATGAATGTTTAAGTAATGGAAAATATTTATCAGTTAAGAGAATCGAAAGAAGCTATGATGATCCAGTAAGAAAGTATATTCGTGAAGTCCTTTCTGATAACTATAAGATAAAGCAATAATGAATATAATATTTTCCTATCTGATACAAATTTCAATTATATTAACACCGATTTTGAGCTTACCTATTTTATCAAGAGTGCTTGATACTGATGAGTTTAATCTATATTTGCTATTGCAATCGCTTTGTGTATGGATTTCATATGTTATTGATTATGGATTTATAATAACAGCAACTAAGCTAATAAAAGAAAATAAAAAAAGTGTTTCAAATATAATATATAGCAAATTGCTATTGTCATTATTATCATTGATTATATATGTCATTTTATCTTTTATCATAAATGTGGATTCAATTTTGATCTTTTTATCATCCATATATATGGTTTTGATGGGGATGAATTTTTATTGGTATTTTATTGCAGTAGAAAAATTAAAAAATAAATCTATTATTGAGTTTATATCATCATCTTTTTTTATATTGATTCTTTTGTTTTTTCTAAATTACAGCACAATTGACATAAATGAATTGTTCTGTCTTTTAATTGTATCAAGAGCTATTAATATTTTTGCATCAATATATTGTATCTATAAGGATGGTTGTAATTTTGAGTTTAATTTATTAGTCGTTATTGATACTTTAAGATATTCATTTGATGCGTTTATATTGAAATCTGGTGCGACTTTATATACTGTTGCTAATGGTTATATAATTTCATTAGTACTTGGTGTAAATAGTTCAGCCTTATATTTACAGTCAGAAAGAATTATAAAGTCTGCATTTTCATCACTAGTGCCTCCATTGACCAATGCTATCTATCCCAAAGTAATAAGAGGGGATGTGAAAGTTCGAATAATAGAATTCTTTGTGTTATTTTTATCATTGTTATTGAGTATATTTCTTTATATTTTTAGAGATTACATATTATCTTTTTTTTATCACTCATATTCTTATGATTTATTATTGGCATATGAAATATTCATATTTATCATTCCTATTATATCAATGACCAATGTTATGATGTTCACTAGAGTTTATAAATATGATTTAGAAAAAAAAGTGTCTAAAATAATTTTGATTGCTGGTCTTATTAATATAATTGTGCTTCCCGTAATGACTTATTCATTTAATGAGGTAGGGGCTATTATAAGCTGTATCTTTATTGAATTTGTTATTCTTATTTCTATTTATGTCATAACTAAAAACAAGGTTGAAAGTGATAGGTAAAATAGCAGTATTCATCTGTGGTCCTGAGAGGTTTCTTCCTCAGGTTATTAAGAACTTAGAAAGTACATTTAGTGAGTATGAATACGATAATTTCATATTTATATGGGATGAGGATAAAGATAATAGAAGTAATTCATCAGATATATCTGAGAATATAAACTACTATAGAAAAAACTCAAAAGTATTACATGTAGAAAAGCCTTTCAATGAAGAACAAATAAGTAGAAGGTTCGGAGGAAAAGTATTAGGTCACAGTAGTAAAAAAGCAATGCTAGGTATGTTTTATTCTGTATCAGTATTGTGTGATGTCATAAAAAAACATCCTGATTTTAAAGAGTATACACATATCTTAAGAGTTAGAACTGACTCGATATTTTTTGATTCATTTACATTAGATGATTATAAGGATGGTTCAATTTTAGTTGCTGATAATCCCATTATACCTTCTAACTGGGTTTCTGATCATTTAATGTTTGCTCCTATAAATAAGTTTTTAAAAGTATGGGGGGTTTCTTCTTTAAAGCGATGTAATATTTTATTTATATTTTCGAGTAATAATCCTGAGTTATTGTTGAAATTAAAAAGTTTTAGATATGCTTTTTGTGTGAAAAAAAATATCAAGCGTTATGAAGACTATCATATCGTTTATACTTACAACGAAAGTGAGCCCTCATATATCAAAAAGTATATGGAAAGAGATATTTTTTCTCTATTTGAAAATCCTCCGTTGTTAGAGCAAAGAAAAAATTATTATCAATTAAAAAAAAATATTAGAAATGAGAATGAAAAGAAAATATTAAAAAAGATCTCGTCATCATTCTTTGGTCGTCTTGTTATTTCCCTTTTTAAAGGTGTCTAATGAGAGATTTATTTTTAGAAATTTGGCCTTTGCTCATGTACTTTATTTTTGTTTTTCTTTTTTTTAATCGAAGTAAAGTACTTACATATTTAATTCTAACTGTTATTTCATTTATATTGGCAATATTCATCGGCACAAGAGGTGAATTCGCTGGTTATGATACTATAAACTATGTAAATGTGATTAATAATCTTAGCAATATATCTTGGTATCATATATCAAGTGAAGTTAAGAATATTATAGGAGCTGGATATGAGCCTTTTTTCTGGTTACTAAGTAAGTTTTTTTATTCGATAGATAATTCATCTGAATTTGTTTTCTTTTGTGTGGCTTTTTTCTCTTCGGTAATTTTCATGCTAGGTATGACGAATATGGAATCGGAGAGGATAGAAAACCTTCATGGACTTTCCTTTTTAATATTTATCTCTACTGGCTCATATTTTTCATTAATGTCAAATACTATAAGGCAGGGAGTATCCGTTTCTTTGTTTATTTTGTCACTGTCTTTTTTTTTGAAAGGAAGAAATTATAGTTTTTTCTTTTTCTTTGTATTGGCCTGTCTCTCACATTATTCTTCAATACCATTATACATTGTTGCAATTATAGTTATCAAAATAAGGATAAATATTTTAACTTATATATTCATCCTTATTTCGTGCTTAGTTCTATATTTGTCATCATTTTCAGATTATTTTTTAAATAAATTGGTTCCTGCTTATGGTTTGATTGATTCAAATTACTTATACCATCCAGCTTATTTGGTTTCTTTTCTATTTGTTTTTATAATTTTTTATATAAAACATAAAGGTAAATATAACATTGATCCAATCATTAAGCTTTATCTGGTATTTTTGTCATTACAAACACTTTTTTTGAGTAATGCGAATTCGTTCAATAGGATTGGTTTTATGCGATTTTTATTGGAGCCAATAATTATGTATTACTTATTAGCAAGTATTAATAGTATAAAATCTTTAATAATATCTTCGATACTTTTTGTATTATTTTATTATTATGTTTTTTCAAATGAAAGTGTTCTCTTTAATCTTGGTGTTAGTTGATGAATAAACCATTTATAACTGTATATATAACATCTTACAATCGTGAAGATCTAATTGTTCGAGCTATAAACTCGGTGCTTAATCAAACGTATGATCATTTCGAGCTTATAATTGTAGATGATTGTTCTACTGATAGAACTGTTGAGAATATAAAAAGTTGTATTAGAGGTTTTTCAAATGTGAGGCTGCTTATTAACGAAAAAAATAGAGGGGCTTGTTATAGTCGAAATCTAGCAATCAAAGAATCTAGAGGTGAGTATATAACGGGACTTGACGATGATGACGCTTTCTCCATATCAAGACTTCAGGTATTTGTAAATAACATAGATGAAAAATATTCGTTTTTATGTACGCCACTGAAGGTAATAAGTAAGTCAATGGATTATAAGGCTCAGAATAAAACTGGTGTTATATCACTTGATGATATGAAAAATTGTAATTGCATTGGAAATCAGATTTTTGTGAAAAAAAAATTATTGGTTCAAACTGGAGGTTTTGATGAGAGTTTTCCTGCTTGGCAGGATTATGAACTTTTCTTTCGACTTTTATTAAAGTTTGGAAAAGCATATAAAATAAAAACTTATACTTACTTGCACTATATAGATCATGAATATGGGAGGATTACTAACCCTGTTAAAATAAATGATGCTTATGATAAATTTATAGTAAAACATAATAATGAGTTATCAAAAGAAAATTTAAATAGTTTGTTATTTACTAAACTTTTAACTCAGCGAGCATCAATCCCTTTTTCTGTTTTATTTAAACGAGTTTCTTCTTGTGATCTACGCGTATTTAAGTACTTTTTATTAAAAATTAGAAGTGTATGATATGAATTTTTCTGTTTTAATGTCTGTATATTATAAAGATGATGACAACCAGCTTTTTGAAGCTATTGAATCTATTATTAATAATACAGTGGTACCAAATCAAATAGTCATTGTTGTTGATGGAAAAGTTGGCTGTAATATTCAAAAAATACTTGATTTATATGCAGAAACACCTCTTTTTAATATTATATATTTAGAATCAAATGTTGGATTGGGGAATGCGTTAAATATAGGCTTATCTTATTGTAAGTATGAAGTTGTTGCTCGAATGGACTCAGATGATTTGTGTCATATTGATAGATTTGAAAAACAAGTTAAATATATGTCTGATTATGATATTGTTGGCGGGAATATATCTGAATTTGATAAAGATCCTTTACAGCCTTATTCTCAAAGGAAGGTTCCTTTAGAAAATGATGAGATTATAAAATTTTCCCGAAGACGCTGCCCTTTTAATCATGTTACTGTAATGTATAAGAAATCTCAAGTTATTGCGGCTGGTGGATATATTGGAGGAAGGAATTTTCAAGAGGATTACTATTTGTGGATACGCATGCTTAATAATAGATGCAGAAGTAAGAATATTGACTTCAATCTTGTTAATGTTAGAGCCGGTAGTGATATGCTTTATCGGAGAACTGGGTGTGAATATGCAAAAAATGAAATCATTGTTCAATATAATGCTTATAATTTAGGTTTTATTAGTTTATTTGATTTTATATTTAACTCTATTATTCGAAGTTGTACACGACTATCACCAATTTTTATAAAAAAAATAATCTACTCTAAATTGAGATAAAGTAATGACAAATTCCAAGTTGAATTTAGTTTGTTTTTATTCTGAAGGATTCCCTTACGATAGAGGTTTAAACTTATCTGTTAATAAAGAAAATGTTATTGATAGTGCATCAAATTTTGTTGATAATATATCTTTTTACACTCCTAGATTATTAAAACATTTAGGATATATTGATTATGTAAAGGAATTCAATAATAGAGGTCTTGTTTATAAAAACCCTGGTATGAATCATGTTGGATTTTGTGCTTGGAGGCCGTTAATTTTACTATTAGAGCTAGAGAATATGAGCGAGGGTGATATATTAATTTATCGTGATGTTAATATTGAAAAGTATCCCATATTATCTAAATATAAAAATATTAAAGAGAAGGCGATAGAATATCTAGATTTAGTTGATTTTGATATATTTGTACCTGCTGAAAATGATTCCAATAAAGTAAGTAATTTTGCAAAGAAAAATATGGTGGAAGGGCTAGCTATAGATTCAAACTATAGCAGTAAATTTCCACTTTTATTGGCTAATTTTATAATAATTAGGAAATCTAAACTATCTATAAGCTTGTTAGAAGAATGGAAAAATGCTTGTTTAAATGAAAAGTATATTAATGGAAATGTTTATGGCTTATTATACTCGGATTTCAGATGGTCAACTCCTGAACAGTCGATTTTAAGTGTTATTTTTTCTAACTATTGTTTTCAAGGAATTATCAACAAAGATTTTCCTAAGATTTATTTCAATGGAAGAGATTATACAAAACCCGTGCTATTTAACTCTAATAATTTTAAATTACCTAATAACAATAAACTTCCTGAAATATTGAATACAATTTATGTTATATTTAAATCATCTTTTGTTGTTTTTAGTGTTGATGTTTTAAGTTTGAATAAATTAAAAATATTAAAACGTATTAATATTAAATTAAGGAAGATATTTATAAAATGAAAATCGCTATTGCTGGAACAGGCTATGTAGGCCTGTCTAATGCTATGCTTTTAGCACAGCATAATGAAGTTATTGCTGTAGATATTATCGAAGAAAAAATAAAATTATTAAACGATAAAATATCCCCAATAGTAGATAAGGAAATTGAAGATTTTCTCCAAGATAAGCAATTAAATTTTCATGCTACATTGAATAAGCAATTAGCATATGAAAGTGCTGATTTTGTTATTATTGCAACGCCTACTGATTATGACTCTGTAAATAATTTTTTTAATACCTCATCTGTTGAAGCTGTTATTAACGATGTTTTAGCTATTAACCCTAATGCAGTGATGGTGATTAAATCTACTGTTCCTGTTGGTTATACTGAGCAAATTAAACAACAGTTTGGTTGTGAGAATATTATATTTTCACCTGAGTTCTTACGTGAAGGTCGTGCACTTTACGATAATCTCTATCCTTCTCGTATTATTGTTGGTGAACAAAGCGAACGTGCAACAGTATTTGCTAATCTATTAGTTGAAGGCGCGATTAAGCAAGATATTCCGGTTCTATTTACAGATTCAACTGAAGCTGAAGCAGTAAAGTTATTTTCTAATACCTATTTAGCAATGCGTGTTGCTTACTTTAATGAATTAGATACTTATGCAGCTTCTAATGACCTAGATGCGCGTCAAATCATTGAAGGTGTAGGTTTAGATCCTCGTATTGGTAATCATTATAATAATCCATCGTTTGGTTATGGTGGTTATTGTTTACCTAAAGATACTAAACAGCTTCGTGCTAATTACCGTGATGTGCCAAATAATATTATTGGTGCTATTGTTGATGCCAATACGACTCGTAAAGATTTTATAGCTGATTCTATTATTGCTAAAAATCCACAACGTGTTGGTATTTATCGTTTAATAATGAAAGCAGGCTCTGATAACTTCCGCGCGTCAAGTATTCAAGGGATCATGAAGCGCATTAAAGCCAAAGGTATTGAAGTTGTTATTTATGAACCTGTTTTAAAGGAAAAAGAGTTTTTTAACTCATTAGTCATGGATAACTTGGCTGAGTTTAAACAGCAGTGTGATGTGATTGTATCTAACCGTATGGTTGAAGAACTTTCAGATGTTGCTGATAAAGTGTATACACGCGATTTATTTGGCGCTGATTGATTGTTATTTGATTTATTGATTTGCCTCCTTAGTTATAAACCTAACGCTTGAATCATTGTTGCTTAAACAGAACGATTAAATAAAAGCCCGTATTGAACCTTTATATAAATAGTTCATACGGGCTTTTTTGCGTTTTAAATATTTATAAAATTATCAACGTCTATCAAACACACCATTTGATTCCATCATATCTGAAAAGGCACTGCCATCATGACGAGTGGCGTTAAAGACATAAGGCGCGTAAACATCAAATAATAACCGTGTATTACTGTGACCGAGCATTTGTGAAACGTACAGTGGATTTTCATGGGCCGCTAAATGCAGCACTGCCGCAGTATGGCGAGTTTCATAAGGGCGACGTGTTTTTAAATTGGCTTTTTTAAGCGTTGGATGCCAAATATCTTTACCAATTTTACGGGTATCTAATGGTGAACCATTATCATCGGTAAACAAAAAATCATTAGGATCAGTGAGGGGGGCGGTAATACGTTTAATCGCGGTCAGTAACAGATCATTAATTGGTAAGTCGCGACGTGATTTTGGGGTTTTCACATCAGTGATGTCACCATTAACCATATTTTGACGAATATTAATTAAGCGATGCTCAAAATCAAGATGCTTTAATTGTAATCCATGCACTTCACAACTTCGCATTCCCGTCATAAAACGCAGTAAAAAATAGTCGTACCAATTAGGATCGACATAGTCTAAAAAGCGTTTCACTTCTTCTAATGTCATCGGCGAACTATCTGAGTCATTACTTAATTATAGGCAATGACACAGAATTTAGGACACTCTCAATTATTAGCATTTAACATCACAAATTTTATGCGTACTAACTAACAGATCCAAATCCAATATAAACTCGGTTAAAGCCAAGGTAATACTTGTTTTGCTTAACTGAACATGGCATGAGCGATAAGTTAGTCGGCTTACACGCTCAAACCTATCACTTTGACACATTTGATTTGATTAATACCCTTATTTACATCACAATGTGATTTGAATAGGCGCTCTTTTCGCATCAAAGGATCAATTATGTGGGTATGGCTGCAAAATAACTGGCCTCATTTTCACTGGGATCAAGCCATCATTGAGCCAATGGTGAGGCAAACACGCCTTAACCAAGGTGTATTACTGGGGAAAATCACCTGCCAATCGCCGAACCAACAGCAAAGTATGTTGGATACGTTACTGGCAAACATTGTCCATTCCAGTGCTATTGAAGGGGAAAAGCTTAATGCATTTTCAGTACGTTCATCGTTGGCCAATAAGCTAGGGATGACGGAAGAGAAACCGTTTCCAACCACCGAACAAACCGATGGGTTAGCTGAAATCATGCTTGATGCGGTAGAAAACCTCGATGCGCCGCTGACGCTTTCGCGGATCTTAACCTGGCATCAACGCTTGTTCCCTGAAGGTTATACAATGTTTAACCCGGTAATCGGTGGGCTATTACGGGGTGATGCGCCGATGCAAGTCGTCTCGGGCCGTATTGATAAACCTGTTGTGCACTTTGAGGCGCCACACCGTGCCATCCTTGAGCCTGAGCTGGATACTTTTATTACGTGGTTTAACCAATCTAAAGCCGATACGTCACTCGACCCTTTACTGCGTGCGGCAATCACCCATTTATGGTTTGTGACTCTTCACCCGTTAGATGATGGTAATGGCCGTATTACGCGTTTGCTGACAGATTTAGCATTAGCCCAAGCCGAGCAACAGTCGGTTCGGTTCTATGCGATGTCGGTAGGGATCTTGGCTAACCGCCACAGCTACTATGAGGTATTGGAGCAAACCCAAAAAGGCGATCTCGATATTACAGCTTGGCTACACTGGTTTTTAACCACCTTGAATGCCACGTTTGATGGGGTGTTAACGGAGATCGATCAAACCTTGTTCAAGACTAATTACTGGCGTCAGATCGACCAAACCAAGCTCACTACAGAGCAAGTAAAAGTGCTCAATCGAATGTTGGATGGTGACTTTGAGCAGGGGATCAATACCAGCCAATACCATAAGGTGGCGAAGGTCAGTAAGCCAACCGCAACCCGTCATTTGGCGCTATTGGTTGAATTAGGCTGTTTAGTGAAATCGGGAGCGGGCGGTCGTAGTACCCGCTATTTGCTACCGTCACATGTTGCGCCACTGTCAATCAAAGTATAACAATGTAATACATCATTACAAAAAGGGGCTGATAGGTTCATTAATGCTGCTCAGTTAAATCTATCTAGCGATTCAGGATGCTTCCAAAAAATGGACGATGCCAATTAGAAACTGGCGACAAGCCCTGAACCGCTTTATGATAATGTTTGAAGACCGATTGACTGAATATTTGTAACCCAGAGCAGTGACACAGAATTATTTACAGAGTCTTTATTTACTGCAATAACAGCGA
This sequence comes from Photobacterium sp. Alg240-V54, assembly GCF_900537155.1. Taxonomy (NCBI): domain Bacteria; kingdom Pseudomonadati; phylum Pseudomonadota; class Gammaproteobacteria; order Vibrionales; family Vibrionaceae; genus Photobacterium; species Photobacterium sp. Alg240-V54. Next base: position 399,436 of record NZ_UNRL01000003.1, on the reverse strand, counting down.
CATAGTGTCTTTGTGATAGCAAGTCGCAAAGCTCTGATAACCGTATTGTTGATTATCATTATATTCTTTTACCATTGCTTGCACTTCACCTGCGGTTCTTAATTCAGGCGCTGCGTCGCTACTTTCATAGTTCCACTTTATAACAATATCAGTCTCTGGTGACATAGTGAGAACTTCATTCCATGTGTACTCAATAAATTTTACTTCGCTTTGTTTGTTGTTCGTTAGCATTGATAGTACGTTTTTAATAAATGTCATAAGTGTCGTCTTTTGTTATCAAGCAATAAAGTAATGTATCAATACATCATCCAGTTAATATAATTTAAATTTATATTTTAGTTGCGCATATTCGTCAATATCAGACATCACATTTTTAGATGTTGATCAAAGTAATTATTCTTTTAAGTGATAACTACAGATTTTTTCGTCTCAATGTCGGCTTTTTTGAGTTTTATTGCATATTGATGTTGGTAGGGGCGAGGAAGAGCGGGGGAGATTGCGAGTGTCGAGATTATTAGTGGTGAGACTTGGCATTCACTGTAGGGAATGACAGGGTGCTTGAGCTTGAAAGAAGCCAGTGAGCTCAATAACGCTACGGCGCGTGGGTAGTAGGTTCCCTATCGAGCTCTTTCTCGATCCTTAAACCTCGGCTATCGTGAACTTTTCTTCCTTTCTCCCCGTTCCTTTTTTGACCCATAAGATAAGCACCAAAATGCTTAATATAAGAATAATTTATATCAACTGTTTGCTATTACCGTCATATTTTTGGCTTTTATGTTTTTGTTCACACTTATACTGTAAATGTATAATTTTAATGGATTACAGCCCATGCTCTGCCTATACTTATCACATAGAGCAGGAGGAACTGTTCACCATATTTATATATTAAGAGTGAATATAGTATGCAATTGTTGAAGAAATTTAAGGCGTGGCTAAGCAAACTTGATGAGTACGATAAGCAGGCGAAGCAAATGCGTTGTGAAGATCGTCGTGATGAATATGACTACACAACCGAGTCGCTTAAAATCAAAAAATAGCCGTTTTGTTTCGATTTTTTCAATTGTAAAAATAAAATAATAATTAGCGTTATCCTCAAATATATAATAATCAAGCCACAACTTATATTCTTAGTGAATAGTTGTGGCTTTTTTTATGGCTGCGATGTGATGTTATTACTGACGTATATATACAGCAAGGATATTGATCAATTTACTGAATATCTTTTAGTTATGATATTGGTTTTATGAATTCATATTCACTTATTCAACTGTTTTATATATCGTTATTTTATAGGCGGCTTGTTTTCATTTAAGTTGTTGATAATTAATGTTTTGTTATTTGTTTTTGAGTAGGTTTATTATTTATTATGATTAATTTATCTTAAATATTCTGTTTTGTTTTGTTTTGAGTGTTTATTCCTTTAGCAATTAATTGCTATGTAATATTGTGGCTGTAGGTTTCGTTTTAAGGTTACTTATCAGATTATCACTGCGGTGAATATTCTGGTTGTGATTGATAACGAACTATTCTTTGGATTACAGGTACGTATTTAATTATGAAATACTCATATATCGTTGTATTTGTGCTGTCATTTATAAGCTTATTTATAATGCGCAAAGTCGCCCAAAAAGTCGGCTTGGTTGATAAGCCTAATGCTCGAAAACATCATCAGGGCGTGATACCACTCGTGGGGGGCATCTCGGTCTTTTTTGCTTTTGCTATTGCCGCGTTATTGTTTTTACCTGTTGATTTAACCCTTTTGTTATATCTCGGCTGTGGTTTGATTTTATTAGCCGTCGGGGTGATTGATGATTACCTCGACATTAGTTTTAAGATCCGCTTAGTGGTGCAAGCTGGGATCGCGTTGGCGATCATCGGTGTTGGCGGCCATTCATTGGATAACCTCGGTTACTTAATGGGCAGTGAAACATTGCAGCTATCACCTTTTATCGGTGGTGTTGTCACGGTAGTGGCGTTTATCGGTGCTATTAATGCGTTTAATATGGTTGATGGTATTGATGGCTTACTCGGAGGACTCGCTTCGGTGACATTCTCGGCGATGGGGTATGTGTTTTACTTAAATGGTAATGACGAATTAACCTTGTTCTGTGGCTTATTAGTCGCGGCTATGTTGCCTTATATTATGCTTAACTTAGGATTACCATTTGGGCGTCGCTTTAAAGTCTTTATGGGCGATGCTGGCAGCGTGTTTATTGGCTTTACTGTGGTGTGGCTATTGGTACGTGGTACGCAAGAAGCAGAGATAGTGGCCTTTAAACCGGTAACGGCATTGTGGTTAATTGCGATCCCATTAATGGATATGGCGACGATTATGATCCGCCGTGTTCGCAAAGGTCAGTCGCCGTTTAAGCCCGATCGTGAACATTTACACCACATCTGTCAGCGTCTTGGTTTGTCGTCACGCATGACATTAGCGGTGATTTGTTTATTAGCGATGAATTGTGCTGCGATCGGTATTTGGTCTGAAATGGTGGGTATTAAAGAATCAACCATGTTTATTGCTTTCTTGGCGATGTTTGGCGGTTACTTTATGATGATTAATCATATTTGGCGTATTACCGCTGTCGTTAAGCGCTTGTTTGGTATTCATACCGTACACGAAGCGTAAAAAAGTAATCAAAGGAAACATGTTGTGAAAATAATGGTGACGGGTGGAGCTGGTTTTATTGGCTCTGCCGTTATTCGATATATTATTAATAATACTCAAGATAGCGTTATTAATGTTGATAAATTAACCTATGCGGGTAATTTGTCCACATTGGAATCAGTGGCACAACATTGCCGTTATATTTTTGAGCAGGTTGATATTTGTGATCGTAATGAGTTAGATCGTCTGTTTGCTCTGCATCAGCCTGATGTGGTGATGCACTTAGCGGCGGAAAGTCATGTTGATCGTTCTATAAATGCACCTGCTGCTTTTATTACCACTAATATTATCGGTACTTATACGTTATTAGAAGCGGCACGCAGTTATTGGCAATCATTAGAGCCCGCTCGCCAAGCCGCATTTAAATTTCATCATATTTCAACCGATGAGGTGTTTGGTGATTTAGGCCATTGTGAGGCACTGTTTAGTGAAAATAGTGCCTATGATCCTTCAAGTCCATATTCAGCTTCTAAAGCGTCGAGTGATCATTTAGTACGAGCATGGTCACGAACTTATGGTTTACCCGTTATTGTAACCAATTGTTCTAATAATTATGGGTCTTATCATCATCCTGAAAAACTAATCCCGCGAATAATTTTAAATGCACTTTCGGGGCAGCCATTGCCCGTGTTTGGTGATGGTTTACAAGTTCGTGATTGGTTATTTGTCGATGATCATGCACGCGCTTTATATTGTGTTTTAACGCAAGGGCAGGCAGGTGCAACCTATAATATTGGTGGCTATAATGAAAAAGCCAATATCGATGTTATTACTACAATCTGCCAGTTATTAGAAGAGTTAGCACCGAACAAACCTCAAGCTATTGATGCTTACAGTGATCTGATTACGTATGTGGCAGATAGGCCTGGGCATGATATTCGTTATGCTATTGATGCCTCTAAAATTACTCGTGAATTAGGTTGGATCCCAGCTGAGACCTTTGAGTCGGGGTTACGTAAAACCGTTGAATGGTATTTAAATAATCCCACGTGGTGGCAATCAATGCTGGAAGAGTGTGACAATAATTAATATCAATAGCCGCGTGAAGTAGAACCACCTAAGTATCAAGAAAAAAGCGTCACAACAGATGATGCTTTTATCTTGATACCGCTCGCCACTCGCTCTTCCTGCTTCTCCTCGTCCCTTATTTCCTTTGCTCTTCCTCGCTACTCGAAACCTCTGATCTTCCTCCCTCCACCCACGCCATAATCCCTTGCACATGATACTCAATGATTTTTTTTCGGCCTTTAGGCGACATCAATATCAAACAGCATTCGATTTCATTATCCATAAAGAAGTTTTCAGTTAATACCGCAGCCATAGTGGTTTTTCTGAGCATATAAAAGCCACGCTCTTTATCGATGTCGCCATCACGATAATCACTACGCAGGGGTTTATTTGGAAACACTTGAGTAAAAGCATGGGCAAGATGATCGGCGACAATATCACTGTCGGTTTGGCCGCGGCTGGTAAAAATTTCAACCCCTTTACCACCACCAGCATTGGCATGCACTGAAATTAATAAACAGCGATGATGCGGGTATTGCTGGGCTAAAAAATTGGCCCGATCAACCCGCGTACGCAGGCTAATATCTTCTCGTTCAGGCACAATGATTTTATTGTCAATGCCATATAGGGTTAAGGCTTGGCTAATGCCGTGAGTAATAGCACGATTAAATTCCCCTTCAAATAATTGTTGGCCGTTGGACCATAATGGTGACCGTTTACCTGCGGTTTGATAGACATTGTTAATGATCCCACCATGGCCAGGATCTAATAAAATTAATGCTTTCATAAGGTCACCTTAGGAATACCGTATTTCGCGATAACATGGCTCCACAAATAGCCGTAAGATTTATGGGCATTACCAGGATACTCATTGGTGATATAACAATCTTGCGGCTTGATTTGATGGCGGTTGGCAAGGTAATCATCACTTAAATCATGATCAATACACACAATATCGCGTTTATCACTGACATTGATCCATTGCTCGGTAACACAATCGGGCGTCGCTAATTTTTTTACACTTGGTTGCTGAGTGATTTGGGGCAGAAAGCCTTTGACGCTAGTAAGTCCAAGCGGTGAGCCAAAGGTAAACCAAGTACTAATTTGTGGCGGTGTTGTTTGGCGACTGAGTTGATGGAGAACGTTATAGGCAATCACCGTGCCCATTGAGTGACTGAGTAAAATAATTGGCCGATGTTGATATTGATTCAGCAGCTTTATCAGCGGTTGCTCGACCGCTTTTTGATACTTTGAATCATGAAAGTAATGATGAATATCTGGCAGCAGTGATTTTAAAAACGGTTTAGAGATAAAAGAGAACACACTTAATTTATCTTCTATCCATTCAGCGACACCGGTTGTCCAGTGTGAGGTGCTGGTGGTGAGCTGATGGTTGTGATGGGTTAAGTTGTCTACCAATAAATGCTTAATGGCATGGATCTGCGGAATTGCAGTCGTGGGAGCGGCTGATAACACTAATGGCTGTTGATAATAATGATCGGCGTAATAGGCCATTTTAAAATCAATTTGCGGATGTAACCGAGATTGACTGTAGCGTTGTAAACCATAGTTAAGCGCTTGCTGCCAATGTGCACTTAAGGTTGTCGTCGGGATTTTATTTCCTCGACCATGAATAGCGATAATGATGGGATACATAATAAAAATGTCTCTTTAATCTGTTATCAGGTAGCCATTAGAGCTATTACGCACCTCTATGTATATTTATAAGCGCTGTTTTGTGACTGATTAACAATTTATAGATGACAGTTACATTATGTTAACATTGTAAAGGTGAATGCTTCCTAGTTCTACCTGATAACATTTTTAACAATAGATATGCGCTGTCATCATGAGTCGCTTATGGTTATTGGTAAAAGGAGATTGCAGTGAATATTGTTCATCATGGTGCAAAAACAGGAGTAACGGGATCATGTCATGAGCTTATTATTGGCGATAATAGCTTATTGATCGATTGTGGTTTATTTCAGGGAACAGAAGCCCGTGAGACGTTAGATATTGAATTTGATATTAACAATATTGCTGCATTATTACTGACCCATAGCCATATTGATCATATTGGCCGTTTGCCATGGCTACTTGCTGCGGGTTTTTCAGGGGCTATTTATGCCACAGAAGCGACTGCAGCTTTAGTGCCGCTAATGCTAGAAGATGGGCTTAAACTGCAGCTAGGACTCAATAAAAAACAGTGTGAAAAAGCGTTAGCATTAATACATCAACGTATTCGTCCAGTACCTTATGATTGTTGGGCACAAATAGTGTTACCAACGGGAGAGCAAGTTAAGATCCGTTTTCGACCTGCTGGGCATATTTTGGGCTCTGCTTATATTGAAATCAAATTACCAACCAATGAAATAGTGGTGTTTAGTGGCGATTTGGGGCCAAAAAACACCCCGTTATTAACCGATCCCATCGCGCCAACTGCCGCCCATACATTAGTAATTGAAAGTACTTATGGTGATAAAGCTGAACATTACCTTGAGCATCGTCAACAACTATTAAAACAGATCGTTGAACGCTCTTTACAAGATGGTGGCGCGATTGTTATTCCTGCTTTTAGTGTTGGTCGTACTCAAGAGTTACTGTTTGATCTTGAAAATATTATTGCCAAAATTGATGTCGATCCCAATGAAACTGCCACCAATAAGCGGGTGTGGAAAAGTTTACCGATAATTTTAGACTCGCCACTGGCACAAAAGGTGACAGAGCAGTACCGTTATTTTCATGAACTATGGGCGAAAGAAGCCAAACAGCGCCGTTATATGGGTAGGCATCCGTTAGCATTTGAGCAGTGTATTACTATTGATGGTCATGCTGAGCATATAGAATTAGTCAACAGGCTGCAGCATTCCGCTGAACCCGCGATCATTGTTGCCGCTAGCGGCATGTGCTCTGGTGGTCGAGTGGTCAATTATTTAAAAGCGTTGTTAGCTGATAAACGTACCGATGTGATTTTTGCAGGTTATCAAGCCCAAGGCACAACCGGACGCGCTTTAGTTGATGGCGATAGGGTCATTAAAATTGATGATAAAGTGATTGATGTTGCGGCGCAGATCCATCAATTATCAGGCTATTCCGCTCATGCCGCGCAACAAGATCTTGTTAGTTTTGTGGCTGATATTGAGCAAGGCCCTAAGGTAATTAAAGTCGTACATGGCGATCTTAAAGCGCAAACCGCATTAGCGACAGAACTAAGGAAGGTTAAGCCTGAGGCAACAGTGATCATTGCCGCAAGTGAGTAAGGGGCGAGGGGACGAGGTGGAAGGTTGCGAGTTTCGAGATAAAAGCGAGTGCTAAATCCATTCCCTACAGTGAATGCCCGCTAGAAGCCCGCGCGTTGTGGAGTTATTGTGGTCTGTTATGCTTCAGTAACTCACAATTACTTTTTACAGCGAGTTACGACATTTAGTTTTGAAGCTTTATTACATAGGAATAGAACTATGGCTACAGTAAGTATACGAATTGACCAAGAGCTTTTTGAGAAAGCAACCATCATCGCCAAAGCATTTAATCGTACTACGTCAAAGCAAATTGAACATTGGGCAAAAATTGGTGAAATGATGGAAGATAATCCTGACTTACCGTACGAGTTTGTAAATCAGGCTATTATTGCTAAAGCAGAAAAAGAAGCAGGTAAGTTAGAGAGTTATAGTTTTGATTAACATTACTCAAATTCTTCAATGAAGATGGCACTGTTACTTTAGAGTTAAACGCTCTCGGGTCACATGGAACTTTTATTGTGATATAAAAGTAATCTATTAAATGACAGTTAAGATGATAAATATTGGGCAGAGCGAGTGCTAAGCCCAACACTGTAAGTATTTGTAGGAAGATAGCGAGTCTAGATATTAACGTCCTCGCTACTCGCTACTCGCTACTCGCTACTCGCTACTCGCTACTCGCTACTCGTTATTGCCTTGTATTCACTGGCTTCTTTAAAGCTCGATCACGCCTTGAGTAGATCACGAATATTAGGCAGTCTCGGCACTAATAATCTCGCCACTCGCTACTGCTCTTCCTCGCCCCTAAACCCCTCACAACCTCAACCCTTCACCTCTTTACCACGCACTAATTTCCGTACCCACATTCTGCCTGGGTGAAGGGCATCAAGCACTGTGTGCGGCAGGGGCAGTGGATCGCCACAAATCTGTGAAGCCAGTAATTCGCCTAATAGTGGTGCTGAACTTAACCCTCGTGAGCCTAAGCCAACAATGGTAAATAAGTTTTGGTATACCGGCACATTTTGAGCGTAAAGCTGGTTATCTTTCAGATCCTGATATTGCTTAATCAAATCATCATAACGACAAACATTACCCACAAACGGTAAATGATCACGGCTCGCACAACGCACCCCAACACGTGCTCGTTGCTGAGGATCAAACTGGTCAACGTTGATAGCATCGATCCATGAAGCCGTTGCCGGAACGCTGTCTAATAAGCGTTGCTTGTTTTGTTGTTGATCGACATCACTGTAAGTTAAATCGCAACTACGACGGGCGTAACTAGCCCCAATACAATGACTATTGGTGTTGGTGTTTACTGGCGTAAAATAGCCGTCATAACATAATACCGTGTTAAGTTGCGCCAAGGTCTCATTGGTTGGTACATGGCTGACTTGACCACGTACTGATGAGGTTGGAATAGGAGCGGTTTGTGGGTATTGATTAAAACGGTGACCACTGGCAACCACAACTGTAGTGTGAGTTGTGGTGCTGCCATCGGCAAACGTTAATTGCCATTGCGGATCATTAGTGGGTGTTTTTTGTTGTTCAAGCGCCGTGACATCGCAATTAAGGTGTAAGGTTAATTTGCCTGTTTGCTGCATTGATTCAATTAATGCTTGGGTTAATTGTTGGGGGCATAACCAACCACCTAATGGGTAATTAACACTACGACAATCAGTGTCGACACCGGTGATCGCGCGGGTTTGTTCAATATCTAATTCACGGACTAACTCGTCAGGAAAGCCACCGCTTAACATGCAGTCTAACTTTTTGGTTTGACGACCGAGTTTTTTATCTTGGGTTGCAAGCGCGAGTTGTTTTTCAGCATCAGTCAGGTTTTTACCGTTTTCATCCCATGCTAATTGGGTTACGCCACACCAATCATGATCAAACTGACATTGCTGAGCGGCTTGTTCAACAAACTGACGCGCAAAAATAAATCCCGGCGCAAAAAAGCGTGATAGCGGATCGTGTTTACCATTGAGCAGTGGATAGACAGCACCTTGACGATTGCCTGATGCGCCTTGGGCTAACTCGCTATCAGCGCAATATAAAGTTACCGACTGACCGCGACGAATTAAGGCTAATGCAGTGGTCGCTGATGCTACACCACCACCGATAATCGCGATATCGCTTGGTTGTGATGGCGATGCTTGTTGTGAGCTACGGGAAAACCACGGCTTAAAGTTAGCTTGCGAATGCGGGGGAGTGATTGTCGCTAGGGTAATATGATGATCGTTTAGCGCTGACGCATTGTTGATACTAAAACCAGCTTCAGTTAAGCCTGCGCGCACTAAGTCTGTCGTTGTTGCTGTCACAGCGCTCACACGGCATTGAGCGCGTGCCATTTTAGCCATGCTATTAAACAGCTGTTGATTCCAGCTCTCGATCTGATGTTGAGATGCGCACTCATCTAATAGCCATGCGTCGATAAGACCGTCATTGCCAAGCCATAGTTGCGGCATAGATTGGTTAATATCGCCAAACCATAAATCAAGGGTGATGCGGCCATTCTCAAGCACAATTCGATGACAATCAGCGACTGCAGGAGGATAATGTGCTTGTAGCTGCTCAGCGAACTGTGCCAACTCAGGCCACATAAGCTGGGCTTTAATCAGATCATGTTTGGTCAGTGGTGTTTTTTCAAAACTAATATAGTGCAGTTCTTGCGTTGTTGCCTCTGGGTGCTGTTCACGAAAAGCGTTAAATGCTTGCCATAGTGCTAAAAAGTTAACCCCGGTACCAAAACTGGTTTCAGCTACCACAAATCGACGGCGGTCAAAATTCTGCCACCATTGCGGTAAACCATGTTGGTGGATAAAGGCATTGCGTGTTTGTTCGAGTCCATGATCATTTGATGACGCTAATTGATGAAATATTGGACTGCCAGTATCGTTCCAATCAAGGATGGCATTTTTGATCCGTGGTGTAGACGTTGTAGAAGTAGGACGAGACAACATGAACCTCTTGTTTAGCAGCTGAGCACTTTAGCATCACTTTATGCATGAAAATGCATCAATTATGGGCTTTGAATGCGATTGAATAGCAATTTTGACTCGATTGTACCTGAAATACAGGAAAGCTGACCACTTTTCAGCGACAAAGCCGTTATAGTTCTCGTACTAAATAATCGTTAACTTTTTTGTTTTTTTCTTAATAAAAGAGTTAGATTAGTGAATTATGTCGGCCCAAACATCTTTAATATCGCGTGTTTTCGTTCGCTATAGCAAACGAAGAGTGGATGTGAGCGCAGATTTTAAAGCCGTTTGGGACCTATTCTAGCCATTGAAATAGGACCGTGGTTGTTCTATAAAATGGGTAGGTATTTCCATTAATATCAGTAGGAATTCATCATGAAACGAGCCGTAATTACAGGCATGGGTATTGTATCTAGTATCGGTAACAACGTTGCTGAAGTACTGGAGTCCCTAAAAACAGGCAAATCAGGTATTACTTACTCTGAGCAGTTTGCAGAAATGAAATTGCGTTCAAATGTATGGGGTGATCTAAAAATTACACCATCTGAGCATATTGATCGTAAGAAAATGCGTTTCATGGGTGATGCTGCTGCGTTCGCTTACCTATCAATGGAGCAAGCGGTTGCTGACTCTGGCCTAGCAGAAGACCAAGTATCTAATGAGCGTACAGGTTTAGTTGCAGGTTCAGGCGGCGCATCATCATACAACCAGTACCATGCAGTAGATACACTGCGTGAGAAAGGCGTTAAGCGTGTTGGTCCTTACATGGTTCCACGTACTATGTCTTCAACTGTTTCTGCATGTTTGGCAACACCTTTTAAAATTCGCGGTGTTAACTACACCATGAGTTCTGCATGTGCAACATCTGCGCACTGTATCGGTCACGCGGTTGAACTGATTCAACTAGGCAAGCAAGACGTTGTTTTTGCTGGTGGCGGTGAAGAGCTTGATTGGTCACTAACAATGATGTTTGATGCGATGGGCGCGTTGTCGACTAAGTACAATGATGATCCATCAAAAGCATCACGCACTTACGATGCTGATCGTGACGGTTTCGTTATCTCTGGTGGCGGCGGCATGGTTGTGGTTGAAGAACTAGAGCATGCACTAGCACGTGGCGCAAAAATCTACGGTGAGATCGTAGGTTATGGTGCAACATCTGACGGCTACGACATGGTAGCACCATCAGGTGAAGGTGCTGTGCGTTGTATGAAGATGGCAATGAAAGATCTTGATGGACCTGTTGACTACATCAACACTCACGGCACTTCAACACCTGTAGGTGATGTGAAAGAGCTTGGTGCTATTCAGGAACTATTTAGCGAAAACTGCCCAGCAATCTCTGCAACTAAAGCGATGACTGGTCACTCTCTAGGTGCGGCTGGTGTTCACGAAGCGATTTACTCAACCCTAATGCTAGAGCACGGTTTTGTTGCACCAAGCATCAACATCGACAATCTAGATGAAGCTGCGAAAGGCCTTGATATCGTGACTGAGAAGCGCGATGTTGAATTGAAGACTGTTATGTCTAACAGCTTTGGTTTTGGTGGTACTAACGCAACGCTAGTAATTAAGAAATACGAAGCGTAAGGCAGGAACAGCAGCGGCGAGATTTCGAGTAGCGAGATTGCGCGTCTGAGTTCACAGTATAATAAAAAGCGATAGGTGAGAGCCTATCGCTTTTTTTGTACCTATCCCCGTCATTCCCTACAGTGAATGCCCGCGAGGGCGATAGGGAATCTACTCTCCGCGCGTTGTGGAGTTATTGAATCTACTAACCGCGCGTTGTGGAGTTATTGAGTCCACTGGTTTCTTTAAGGCTCGATCACGCTTTGAGTAGATCACGGATAGTTTCGTACCTCACCTTCCGAGATGACGGATATTAGGCAATCTCGCCACTCGCCACTGCCTTTCCTTGCCCCTAAAACCGCCCCTATCTTCCTCTAAGAAAAAAACGTACCGTAAATAACAGATGTAATCGCAGCAATACCACATATAGCAGTAAAGACTTGTGCAATCGGCGATGTTTTGTATTTCGCCATCGCAGGCACACACTGCATTGCAAATACTGGCAATAAGAACAAAATTGCAGCAATCATTGGCGAGCCGATACTTTCAATCATATCTAGAATACTTGGGTTAATAATTGCCACAATCCAAGTAACAATCACGATGAAAGCCAGAGATAGCTTTTCGGTCTTTTTAACGGGCATGGTTGAACGAGACTTGATTAATCCAGTCAGACCTTCATGAGCACCTAGAAAATGGCCGAAATAGCTTGATGTAATCGCCGCTAACGCAATGATAGGGCCTAAGTATGAAATGACGGGTGAAGACTTGATGTTAGCTAAGTAAGACAGCACTGAAATATTATCTGATTTTGCCATGCTTAATTGTGCTGGAGTCATCGATAATACTACCGAGAACACAAAGAACATCACAAATACCATTAGCATCATTGCAGCACCGCCAGTGATCATATCGGTTTTCTTCACCGCATTGTCACCATATACACGACGTTGTTCTTTAGAAAACTGACTGATAATTGGACTGTGGTTAAACGAGAACACAATAATTGGAATCGCTAACCAAATCACGAGTGGCATTGATGACCAATCAGTTTTGGTGTGAACCATTGACATATTCCAATCCGGAATCAGGTAGATAGAAAGCACTAATAGAATAAAGACCAATGGATAAACTAAAACTGACGTTACTTTTAGCATTAGCTCTTTGCCAAAAACAACACTCGCGGTCATTAATCCAATCAGTACACCTGATAGTAACCAGCGTGGAATCGATGACATGCCCAATTGATGGATCATAAATGAATCAACAGTATTGGTAATGCCGACACCGTAAATGAGAACAATCGGGAAAATAGCAAAGAAATAAGCAACAGTGATTATGTTCGTTCCTTTTTTTCCAAAGTGCTCTGCAACAGCATCGGTGATATCTGCATCTTTTTTTGATGAAGATAAGACAAAGCGAGCTAAACTTTTATGCGCAAACCACGTCATCGGAAAGGCAATTAACGCTAAAATAACTAATGGCCAAAAACCACCAGCGCCCGCTGTTATTGGTAAAAAAAGAATGCCAGCCCCAACAGCTGTACCAAACAGGGAGAGTGCCCAGGTAAAATCTTGATAGGCCCATTTGGTCTTATTGGAATTGACTGCAACCGCTGTCTTTTGCATATAAACTGTCTATCTAGTAATAAGTGAGCTAGGCACACTAATCGTAAAAGACCGAGAAAAACAGGATATAGCTCTATTTGTACAACTAAAATCATTGATAAAATGAATAAACATGAGGTGAATCACACACAAGTAGCATAATACAGTTACTATAAAAGCGTTTATGTGCTAGCCAATTGTTATTTCCTCGCTCTTACTTTGTTTTGAGTAATGAGATTTCGCGTCTGCGAGTATCGAGATAAAAGCGAGTACCCAGACCAGCCCCAACCCCGTCATTCCCTACAGTGAATGCCCGCGAGGGCGATAGGGAATCTACTAACCGCGCGTCGTGGAGTTATTGAGTCCACTGGTTTCTTTAAGGCTCGATCACGCCTTGAGTAGATCACGGATAGTTTCGTACCTCAACTTTCAGATGACGGATAATCTCGCCACCCGCCACTGCCATTCCTCGCCACTCGCCACTCGTTACTGCCTTTCCTCGCCTCTGCTTTTCCCTCGTCCCTCTCTGCTATATAATAACCCCGCACGCGCCTTTCTTTACTTATTCTCTCTACAGGACGTATATGAAAATCCTTATCGATGAAAACATGCCTTATGCTCAGGAATTATTTAGCCAATTAGGTGAGGTTATTGCAAAACCAGGACGCACATTAACCGCTGATGATTTAGTCGGCATTGATGCTTTGATGATCCGTTCTGTAACCAAAGTTAATGCCGATTTAATAGCTAAAGCCGACAAACTGAAATTTGTGGGTACTGCAACCGCAGGGCTAGATCATGTTGATCAGGATTTATTAGCCGCTAAGGGGATCACCTTTACCGCAGCGCCAGGCTGTAACAAAGTGGGTGTGGCAGAATATGTATTAAGTAGCTTGATGGTGCTTGGCCAACAGCAGGATTTTTCTATTTTTGATCGCACCGTGGGTATTATTGGAGCGGGTAATGTTGGTACCTATTTAGCTAAATGTCTTGATGCTTTGGGTATTCGTTATCTGTTAAATGATCCACTAAAACAAGCTGAGGGCGATGAGCGTGAGTTCCATTCATTGGCAACGCTATTAGCTGAATGTGATGTGATAACCACCCATACTCCGATAACACGTGCAGGCGATCACCCGACCCATCATTTAGTGGATGCAGCATTTTTAGCGGCAATGAAGCCTAATGCGATTTTAATTAATGCAGCCCGTGGTCCAGTCGTTGATAATCAAGCACTGAAACTGGCCTTACAAGCGGCAACAGATGGTTCAGGTAAGGCTCTCACCGCAGTGTTAGATGTGTTTGAACAAGAACCGCTGGTGGATTTAGAATTATTGCCATTATTAGCCTTTGCGACACCGCATGTTGCTGGTTACGGTCTTGAAGGCAAAGCACGTGGCACCACAATGGTGTTTAATAGTTTTTGTCAGTTTCTACATAATGATCATCGTGCTCAGGCAAGTGATTTGTTACCCATTGCACCTGTACCCCAAGTGCAATTAAGTCGAAAATGGGATGAAGCGACCTTATTTAGCTTGATCCAATTAGTTTATGATGTACGTAAAGATGACGGTATTTTCCGTCGTGAAATGCTAGCTGCTGGCGACGATAACAGCAAAATGGCGACCGCTTTTGATTTAATGCGTAAAAATTACTGGGATCGACGTGAATATAGTGCGATTACAGTAGCGGCGAAGGCCGAGTTTGCGGTAGAGTCGCTGGCTAAATTAGGTTTTACAGTAGTAGAGGTCACTCAATGAGTCAGGAATATGATATCGCAATACTTGGCGCAACAGGCGCTGTAGGCGAAGCTATGGTCGAAGTGCTAGAAGCACGCAATTTTCCTGTTCGCAATCTTTACTTGCTGGCAAGTGATCGTAGCGCAGGTAAAGCGTTACGTTTTAAAGGTAAATCAACCCGCGTTCGTAATGTAGAAGATTTCGATTGGAGCCAAGTGCAAATTGCCTTGTTCTCTGCCGGTGCTGAAGCATCACGCCATTGGGCACCGATTGCCGCTGAGCAAGGTGTGGTAGTGATTGATAACACCTCTGAATTCCGTTATGAATATGATGTACCTTTGGTTATTCCAGAAGTGAACCCAGAAGCGATTGCGGATTACCGTAACCGTAACATTATCGCTAACCCGAATTGCTCAACGATTCAAATGTTAGTTGCACTAAAGCCGATTCAAGATGCTTATGGTATCGATCGTATTAACGTTGCAACTTACCAGTCAGTATCAGGTTCTGGTCGTAAAGGTATTGATGAACTAGCAGGACAAACTGCCAAGTTGCTGAACGGTTTGCCAATTGAAACCAAAGCCTACGATAAGCAAATTGCGTTCAACTGTATTCCTCATATTGATGAGTTTATGGATAACGGCTACACCAAAGAAGAAATGAAAATGGTGTGGGAAACACAGAAAATTTTAGGCGATGCAAGTATTCGTGTGAATCCAACCTGTGTACGTGTGTCTTCATTCTTTGGTCATGGCGAAGCAGTACACGTTGAAACCCATCAGCCAATCGTATTAGAAGATGCGATTAACTTACTTGAAAACACTGATGGCATTGAAGTTTTCCCTGGTAATGAATACCCAACACAAGTAACGGATGCTGTTGGTAAAGATCATGTGATGATTGGTCGTATTCGTGAAGATATTAGTCACCCATGTGGTCTAAATATGTGGATTGTGGCTGATAACGTTCGTAAGGGCGCGGCAACTAACAGTGTTCAGATTGCAGAAAAGTTGATTGCTGACTACTTATAATCAACCTTATTAAAAGTAAGGCCTAGATCGCGCTATTAATGTTGGTTAACACAATAGTGCGATCGAACTTGCTAACAAAATAACAAAGCGATGGGTGAAAGCCGGTCGCTTTTTTATTTCGTTAGTTGCTTGCTTTTCTTTTGCTGATAACTTGACATAATGTCATCCACATTGTGATTGAATATTGCTATTCAAGTTTTACTCATAGCAGTCGTTATGATCAACAAACTATTATTTCGAATTCGTTGTATGACAACGAGTTCGAGCAACTTTATCTCTGCCAAAGAGGAATGTAGACAGTGTCTGACATCCCAAAAATACTTAAACGTATGGTACTGCCGGTAGCCTTTGTGACTATTTCATCTTACTTACCGGTAGTGAATGCTAATACGATACGTATAGTAGGCCCAGTGAATGAAGACAGCTCGTATACAACGATGAATCAAGGTTCTGACGCGAGCAAGTTAACTGTACCTGCTAAACAATTTTCACCATCGTCATTAATGGCGCGTAGCTATGGTCCAACGTACGAAACTGAAACGTTATGGGGCATTGCGTCGCGTCATTTACCTAATAAAAATGTGTCTATCTTTAAAGTTATTGGTGCTATTTACAGTCTCAATCAAGATGCGTTTGAAAATAATAATATTCATTCATTGTTACCAGGCAGCTATTTAAAACTGCCAACAATGGAGCAAATACAGCAGCAACGTATTAGTGCCGTTAGCCGAAAATTAGCAGCAGACCAATTACGTGCGCCGTACGCAACTGAGTTAGAAAAAAGACGCTTAGCAGAGCTGCAAGCTTCAGTCGCTAACAAGCCACGAGTGATAAAACTGTCACCAAAGCCAGAGTCAATGACGCCTGTTACGCCAACTGAAGACACCAACGTTGAAACTGATGCTGACAACGCGGCAGATGTTACTGCAATGGCGGCAACCAAAAGTGAACAGCCTGCGGTCGTTGATGGGCCTAAGAATAATGATCAAACCATTATTCCAGCTAAACCAGTAGCGCCAGTAGCCGATGTTGATCATGTGAAAATGGCAGCGTTGGTTGAAAGTAACCACGCATTGCGGTTGCGATTATCTGCAATGCAACAAGATATGGCGACATTGAAAGATCAGGTCACTGAAAGTGACAGTATTCGTCAACAAATGGTGTCGTTTTTAGAGCAACAAAAGCAGTTACAACAAGCGCCAGAGCCTGTTCCTGAAACATGGTTAGAGCGTCTAACGAATAATCCATGGGCACTTGCTGCTGCGGGTATTATACCTGGCGGCTTAATTGCGGCGTTATTAGCCTTATTACTGTTCCGCCGTAAGAAAAATGAGCCTGAACCCCAATCGTTACCAGCACCAATAACAGATAACGACACCGGTTCAGCGGTAGTGCCACCGATTGATTTAGCTGATGCTGATAATAATGACGATCTTGATGATTTATTTGCTGATGATGATTTGTTTGCAGATCTTGAACCTAAACAGCACAGCAATAACAACGCCTCTGATAAAGAACTTGATTCTCAAACGCGAGAACAACAAGAGGATCAACTGTTAGCGAAGGGGGAGTCATCATCGGTGTTGGCGTTAGCTGCAACAGATTTTGATGATAAGGATTTTGATTCTAGCCTTAGCACTATTTCAGTGGCTAACGATGATGCTATTGGCCTTAAAGACATGGAGCGCGCGCTGGATGAGCTTGATGCCAAACCACAACCAAGTTCAGATGAAGCATTAGCGGCATTGTGGGAGCAATCGCTTAGCGAGGAAGATAAAGCTAACTTTGATCTATCTGAACATGATGATGTGACAACAGCATCAGTTACTACAGATAACCTCGATCATGATGACGATGACGACAAGCCGTTATCAGACCAAGCGTTATTAGATGAGATTTTGCAACAAGCACAAGCATCAACCAATGATGAGCTGCAGTCTGAAGCTGTTTCTGAATCGGAATTAGTGGGTACTAAAGCGGTTTCTCAAGATGAACTTGATGCATTGTTCTCACAGTTTAATCATGATTTACCTGATATAACCACGCCATCAACTCAGCACGCAACAGATGATGAACAATCATTGTTTGCTGAAGGTAGCACTGAGCTATTGGATGATTTAATTACTGATGATGACGATACATCGTTTGGAAGCGACATTGAGGTTGCAGAAAATAGTACTGAGTTATTAGATGAATTACTTGCAGATGATAGCGATACCTTAGCGCCGACTTCAGAGATTAAAGTTGCTGAAAATAGTACAGCACTATTAGATGAGTTAATCGATGTCGAGAAAGATACGCCAACGTTTAATCTTGATGATTTGCCTGAGTTTGATGAGCAAGCCGCATTTGATGATTATGATGATCAACTCTCAGCCTTGCCGTCAGCAGATGCAGTGCACAATGCGCCATTAAGCCTTGATGATTTACCTGAGTTTGATGAAAACTCTGCGTTTGATGATCCGCAAGCATTGCCATTAGAGCAAACAGACGAGCGTTCAGAAATTGATGAGCAAGTTGCAATTGATAATGTATCACGTCAATTACAACAAGCGGCACAAGCTGCAGAACAACGTCAGGCCGCTGCGGTTGATAATGTTAGTGCTAACGTTGAACCGGATTACTCGCCATTTGATACTGCTCGTCATTTGGAATATGCGTTTGAGAATATTGACGTTACTACTTTACCTGAGTTTGATGAAGATGAAGCGTTATTTGCATCATTTGAAGAGCAGCATGAATTAGAACAATACGCCATTGAGCAAGGGCTTAAACCGCAACCATCATCGCCAGGTATTACTACGGTTGATCGCTCACCAGAAGCAGAACAAGAGCGTGTTGATGCTGCAGGCTTAGATATGGATGCGTTACTGTTTGATGACTCACAGCTAACAACAGCATCTCCTAAAGGTGGGCTGGGTGTTAATAGTGATGAGCGTGAGCAGTTATTAGCCTCAACACCAGAGAGTGATATTGCTGATAATGAAGATGTATTAGCAGAAGATGAAGCAGCGGTATGGCAACGTGCAGTGGCTGAGCCTGAACTAGCAAGTGAAGATTGGTCTCAGCAACCGTCTTTTGCTCAAGCGGATGTTAAATCGGCAACAACGTCGAAATACATTAGTATTGATGAGCTGTTGGCTGATGATCCTAATTATCAACAAGACGATCCTGATGAAAAGCCATTAAACCTTGATGTGGGTTTGACCGAGTTTCCTGATATGTTTGCCAATATTCGTCAATTTGATGTTGATAGTTCCGGAGAGTATGCGGGTCAGCTAGACTTAGCCAAAGCGTATCTTGAAATGAACGATATCAGTGGTGGGATTGATTTGCTGCAAGATATCGCTCTAAAAGGTGAGGGCGAAGTCCAAGCTGAAGCCAAGGCATTACTTGAGAAGTTTACGCTTAAGAAGTAGGTTTTGAGGGGCGAGACTACGAGTTTCGAGATAAAAAGCGATGGGTGAGAGCCTGTCGCTTTTTTTATGTTTGCTTTTCCTCGCCCTCGAAATCCCTGCTCTTCCCCTTTGTGGCGCCATCCCCTATACTTCCCCTCTGTTTTGAGCAGGCGCTTAAACAATATCGCCTGTGTATTTATGCTAAATTAAGTCGAAGTGAGATTATGCGAATAGCGTTAGGTATCGAGTACGATGGTGCTAAATATTGTGGTTGGCAACGTCAAGTAGATGTAGATAGTGTGCAGGAACGTTTAGAAAAAGCGCTATCACATATTGCCAATCAACCCATTGCTGTTTTTTGTGCTGGACGTACCGATACTGGGGTGCATGGTACAGGGCAAGTGGTACACTTCGATGTTGATATTGAGCGTAAAATGGCAGCATGGACTATGGGTGTTAATGCCTATCTACCAAAAGATATTGCTGTGCGCTGGGCACATGAAGTCAGTGAGGATTTTCATGCGCGTTTTTCAGCTACCGCACGTCGCTATCGTTATGTAATTTATAATCATGCTGTGCGTCCGGCTATTTTTCAGCATGGTGTTAGCCATTATCATGGTCATCTAGATGAACAAAAAATGCATGAGGCGGCTCAGCATTTGATCGGTGAGCACGATTACACTTCATTTCGTGCTACCCAATGCCAATCACGCAGTCCGTGGCGTCGACTTGAGCATTTAACCGTAACGCGCAAAGGTGACTTTGTGGTGATTGATATTAAGGCCAATGCTTTTGTTCACCATATGGTGCGAAATATTGCGGGTAGTCTGATTAAAGTCGGTAAAGGTGAAAAACAACCGGATTGGATCAAGTGGGTACTCGATCAACAAGATCGTCGTGTTGCAGGTCCTACAGCAAAGTCTGCTGGTCTTTATTTGGTTGATGTTGACTATCCTGCTGAGCACAATTTACCGCGTTCAGTGCTTGGTCCAATATTTTTATAAGTCATTTATTTACAGCAGATGAAAACATAAATGGCTTATTAGTCTCGATTATGACTGTTTTTGATATGTAATGGTGTTTTTGCTTAAAAAAACCATGATGGCTCACAAAGGTAATACCAGTTTTTTATCTACAGATTAATAAGATTATGTTTTAATCTTAAATAATATTTAATGAATTTGTCTCTTCGGTCTCTGGCGGAAGAATAAAAAAGAAAGGTCATTCATGAGCTGGCTTGAAAAGATTCTAACTAAAAGTAACATCGTATCTTCGCGTAAAGTATCTATTCCTGAGGGTGTCTGGACGAAATGTACGTCTTGTGATCAGGTATTGTATCACGCAGATCTCGAACGCAATCTTGAAGTTTGTCCTAAATGTGACCACCACATGCGTATGAAAGCGCGTCGTCGTCTTGAAACATTTCTTGATGCAGATACGCAAGTGGAAATTGCAGCGGAGCTTGAGCCACAAGATAAGCTTAAATTCCGTGACTCTAAGAAATACAAAGATCGTTTATATGCAGCCCAAAAAGCAACTGGCGAGAAAGATGCTTTAGTTGCAATGAGCGGCGAATTATTAGGTCTACCTGTTGTTGCCTGTGCCTTTGAATTCTCATTTATGGGCGGCTCAATGGGTTCTGTTGTTGGTGCTAAGTTTGTGCGTGCAGTTGACGCTGCGATTGAAAACAACTGTCCATTTGTCTGTTTTTCTGCCAGTGGTGGTGCGCGTATGCAAGAAGCATTAATGTCACTGATGCAAATGGCGAAAACCAGTGCCGCTTTAGAGCGTTTATCTGCTAAAGGTCTGCCGTTCTTCTCTGTATTAACCGATCCAACTATGGGTGGTGTATCGGCATCACTGGCTATGTTAGGTGATATTAATATTGGTGAGCCTAAAGCATTGATTGGTTTTGCTGGTCAACGTGTTATTGAACAAACAGTACGCGAAAAGCTACCAGAAGGCTTCCAGCGTAGTGAGTTCTTGCTTGAACACGGTGCGATTGACATGATTGTTGATCGTCGTGAAATGCGTCAGCGTATTGCTGGTCTAATGGCTAAAATGACTAATCAAGAATCACCATTGGTTGTTTCTGTTGATAGTAAGCCAGTAACGCCACAATCGGCACCAGAGCAGCAAGATTAATCATAATATATTTAATTGAGTGCGCGTTACCCTCGGTAGCCACTGCAATTAATGTTAATAAATGCCACCCTAATTAACTTAATTAGCGTGGCATTTTTGTTTTCTAGACCGAATTACTAATTTATTGTGCTCGATGATTAAGTTATTAGCCATTCAATGGTAAATTAATGATTCAGTTCGTTACTACAAGTGAATGATTCTTAATGTCAGGATTGACCTCTCCGCAAGCGACAGCCGCGCTTTCAACATGGCTGAAATATCTTGAGCAACTTCATACTAGTGCTATTGATCTCGGGCTTGATAGGGTTCGAAAGGTAGCGGAAAACGCAGATTTAATTAAGCCTGCACCGTGTGTGATCACTGTTGCTGGAACCAATGGCAAAGGATCGACTTGTGCCATGCTAGAAGCGATTTTGCTCGCGGCAGGCTATAAGGTTGGCGTGTATAGCTCTCCTCATTTAGTACGTTATAACGAACGAGTGCGGATTAACAACCAAGAATTAGCTGATAGTGAACATAGCCAAGCATTTGCGAGCGTAGAAGCTGCGCGTGGCGACACCAGTTTAAGTTTATTTGAATTTGGTACGCTAGCGGCGCTGACGTTATTTAAACAACATCAGGTTGATGTGGTGGTATTAGAAGTCGGTTTAGGCGGTCGTTTAGATGCCACCAATATCGTTGATCATGATGTATGTGTGATCACCAGCTTAGCAATAGATCATGTTGATTGGTTAGGCGATAACATCGATGTGATTGGTTATGAGAAAGCAGGTATTTTCCGTAGTGGTAAACCGGCTATTTGTGGTCAACCACATCCGCCTGCAACTGTACCCGCACATGCCGATGATATTGGGGCTGAATTATATCAAGTTGGCTATCAATTTGATTACCAGCAACAAGCTGACTGTTGGCATTGGCAAGCTGGTGCATTTTCTCTGACCGATTTGCCATTACCGAGCTTGCCTTTACCTAATGCTGCGACAGCGTTAATGGCATTGTCAGTGACGAATTTAGATATTAGCGATCAAAATATTGTCGAAGGTTTGCGAAATGCCCGTTTACCAGGACGCATGCAACGAGTGAGTGAACAACCATTGATTATTATGGATGTCGCACATAATCCCCATTCAGCACAATATTTTGCGACCCAATTGGCTAAAATCAAAGCCCAAGAAGGTAAAAATAAAATCCATGCAGTAGTGGCAATGTTGCATGATAAAGATATTGCCGCGACGATTGCGACTCTGCGTGATAGCGTTGATTATTGGTATCCAGCTTCGCTGCAAGGCCCTCGTGCTGCTGCTGCTGAAGAGATCCTGGTGCATTTACCAACAGGTTGCCGCGGTTTTGATAGCCCAGCGTTGGCTTTTGACCAAGCCCTAACACAAGCAGGTGCAGACGATGTGGTAATCGTGTTTGGCTCGTTTTACACTGTTGGCCAAATAACCTCACATTTAAAACTGTAGAACGTAAAGAGAGCATATTGTGCATGCCGAGTTTTCGTTTTAGATATCAACAGGAGTCATTGTGGCAAGTCAATTTCAAAACCGACTAATCGGCACCATTATTTTGGTTGCGATAGGGGTGATTTTTCTACCAGATTTTTTCGATGGTAAGAAAGAGCATTATAAAGAAGAGTTTGCGAGTATTCCGTTACAACCAAAAATGGGTGGGCAGAGTGAAGCAAAAACGATTCCTGAACCTGAAAATGCGGATGTCGTGTTACCTAAACAGCCGGTAACAGCAACAACAGCGCAGCAAGCGTCAACATCGACTAATGATGAAACGTTTACTATCGAAAATGATCGCAGTGCAACGACTAACACGGCAGCGAAACCACAGCCAGTGGTAGCAAAACCGGTTGTTGTTAAACCAACAGTGAAACCAAGCGTACCAAAACCGGTTGTTAAAAAACCAGCACCAGCAACAACAAGTTCTGCATGGGTGATTAAAATGGGTACTTTTGGTAATTTCGATAATGCTAATGGATTGGTTGCAAAATTACGCTTAAACGGGTATCAAGCTCAATTAATTCCACGTAATGCTAAACCTGGCCAGTTAGTTAAGGTTGTTGTTGGCCCTGATGTATCAAAAGCGAAGCTCGCGGGACAAATTGCAGAATTGAAAAAAATTACTGGCTTAAACGGTAAATTGAACCGATTTGATGCAATAAATCCTTAGGTAAACGTTTGCGTGAGCATTTTTTCTGTTAGAATAGCTATCAACAAAACGAGCAAGAACAAAAATGATCTGGATTGATTATGTAATACTGGGCGTGATCTGCTTCTCTGCAATGGTGAGTTTGGTCCGTGGTTTTGTTAAAGAAGCACTGTCATTAGTGATTTGGTTTACCGCGTTTTTTGTCGCGAGTAACTTTTATACAGAGTTGGCGGTTTATTTTACCAACTTCCATGACAAGATGCTGCGTAACGGCAGTGCAATTGCAGTGTTGTTCGTGGCCACATTGATTGTTGGCGCGGTAGTAAACTACGTTATCGGTCAATTAGTGCAGAAGACCGGTTTGTCTGGTACAGATCGTGTTTTAGGGGTTGTTTTTGGTGCAGTTCGTGGCGTACTTATTGTCGCTGCGGTATTGTTCTTTATTGACACCTTTACGGGTTTATCAAGCTCAGAGTGGTGGAAAAAATCTGAATTGATACCTCAATTTGGTGCAGTAATAGAATGGTTCTTTGAATACATCAAAGAGAGCTCTAGTTTTTTACATAGCATTAAATAGTGCAAGATTAACTGCGGTTGCTAACACTATTATTTTTAATCGTGGTGTTAGCGACTGTTATTTTATGCAGGACGAGGACTTAGGAAATGTGTGGTATTGTTGGAATCGTGGGCTCAACCCCGGTAAACCAGTCTATCTATGATGCACTAACAGTGTTACAGCATCGCGGCCAAGATGCTGCTGGTATTTGTACCTTAGAAAGCAATCGTTTCCGTCTGCGTAAAGCGAATGGTTTAGTGCGTGATGTCTTTGAAGCTAAACATATGCAGCGCTTACAGGGGAGTGTGGGTATTGGACATGTTCGTTACCCTACGGCAGGTAGCTCTAGTGTTTCAGAAGCTCAGCCGTTTTATGTTAACTCGCCTTATGGTATTTCTTTAGCTCACAATGGTAATTTAACCAATGCGGCTGATATTCGAGAAACCTTGTTTGAACAAACAAAGCGTCATGTAAACACCACCTCAGATTCAGAAATTCTACTCAATGTGCTAGCTAATCAATTAGCACACAGCCAAACCTACCCTATTAGCCCTAACGACATCTTTAAAGCCATCAGTGAAGTGCATAACATTGTAAAAGGTGCTTATGCAGTCGTAGCTTTGGTTATTGGCCACGGACTTATTGCTTTTCGTGATCCTAATGGCATTCGTCCATTATGTTTAGGTAAGCGCGAAGAAAACGGCAAAATTGAATACATGGTCGCATCAGAATCGGTTGCATTGGATGCGGTTGGATTTGATTTTATGCGTGATGTATCACCGGGTGAAGCGGTTTATATTAACTTTGAGGGTGAGCTTTTCACTCAACAATGCGCCTCTAATCCACAGCTAAACCCATGTGTGTTTGAATTTGTATATTTTGCTCGTCCAGATTCATTTATTGATAAAGTCTCGGTGTATGGTGCACGTTTAGCAATGGGCACTAAGCTCGGTGAAAAGATCAAGCGCGAGTGGGGCGATGTTGATATTGATGTTGTGATCCCAATACCTGAAACCTCATGTGATAGTGCGCTTGAAATTGCTCGTACATTGAATAAGCCATATCGCCAAGGGTTTGTTAAAAACCGTTATGTTGGCCGTACTTTTATCATGCCGGGTCAGCAAATGCGTCGTAAATCTGTGCGTCGTAAACTCAATGCGATCCGCTCTGAATTTAAAGGTAAAAATGTACTGTTAGTCGATGATTCTATTGTTCGTGGCACCACTTCTGAGCAAATCATTGAAATGGCACGCGATGCTGGTGCCCAAAAAGTGTATCTAGCCTCAGCTGCGCCAGAGGTTCGTTTCCCAAATGTGTATGGTATTGATATGCCAAGCGCTAATGAATTAATTGCCCATGGCCGTGAAGTAGACGAAATTAGCAAGTTAATTGGTGCTGATGGTCTTATTTTCCAAGATCTTAATGATTTAGTGGCAGCGGTTGCTGAGGGTAACCCTGATATTACATTGTTTGAAACTTCAGTGTTTAATGGCAGTTATGTTACCGGTGACGTTGACCAACAATACCTTGATTATCTTGATGCGTTACGTAATGAAGATTCAAAATTACAATCAGAATTACAACAAGATTTAGCTAACCTTGAGTTGTATAACGAAGGTATGTAACTACTTTAACTGACGTATTCATGATGAAAGCGATAGGGTTATACCTGTCGCTTTTTTGTTGGCGACGATCAGGATTTTTTGAGAGGTTACTAAAGTTATGGATG
Source organism: Photobacterium sp. Alg240-V54 (assembly GCF_900537155.1). NCBI lineage: Bacteria > Pseudomonadati > Pseudomonadota > Gammaproteobacteria > Vibrionales > Vibrionaceae > Photobacterium > Photobacterium sp. Alg240-V54. The sequence continues at coordinate 373,606 of NZ_UNRL01000003.1, read as the reverse complement.
ATAGTGCAGAGAGTGAGAAAGTATGGTGCTAACAAATGAAAATGCCGCTCCTAATTTATTTGGCGGCATTTTTCTCTGGTTTTAAGCGCGACTAATTAGTGCTTTTCAAGATCAAAGTAATGGCTTGCAAAGTCAATAAATAAACGTAGCTTTTCTGGTTGGTAATCACGGTGGTTGTAAATCAAATACACATCACGCGGGTTTGCCGACCAATTTTTAAGTACTTGTACTACTTCTCCTGCAGCAATGTACTTTTCTAACATTACGTTAGGCATTAATGTAATACCAAGCCCAGCACTGCATGCTTTACGAATAACATTAAGCTCACTTGCTTCAAAACGTGCGCGTTCGTTAATAGTAACGGTCTCGCCATTTTGGTTAGTTAAACGCCAGCGTAAAAGTGGATTACCTTTTAAAAGCGTATGTTCATGAAGATCTTGAGCATGCTTAGGTTCTGGGTTTTTCTTTAGATAGTCAGGGCTTGCGACCAAAATATCTTTTACTTCATTGATACGACGTGCAATAAGCGTTGAATCGCGTTGAGGACCAACACGGAACATGACATCCCAGTCAGTTGGATCAAGTTGATCTGGTTCATTGCTCATGTAAAGTTGAATGCTAATTGCTGGGTGTTCTTGCATAAATGCGTTTAACAACGGTTGTAACATTACTTTAGTAATATTCGTTGGTGCAGCAATACGCAATTTACCGGCAGCGCCTTTACACTCTTCACTGATGTGCTCAGTGGTATCAAGTAGCTGTTGTAATAATGGAGCACAATCATGGTAAAACTTCTGACCGGCTTCAGTCAGTGATAGTTTACGAGCATGACGATTCAAAAGGCGAATGTTAAGGCCTTCTTCAAGTGCTTGAATACGGCGTGTCAGCGTCGCGACGGGTACCTGTGTTTTGCGTGATGCGGCAGTATAACTGCCATTTTCCACAACCATGCGGAAAAGGTTTAGATCGTCAAGTTTCATATCAAAGTCATTTGTGAAAACTGATAATGGGTAATTGTATAACAAAATGAGTCACAATTATCTCTTTTTGTTGAGTGTTTTTAATAAAAATATGTTAACCCTTATTCAAATTGATTGAAAGCCACTCAGGGTGGGGGTTTGTTGAAGTTTGAAACCGTTATATATATAGAACATATTTTTTGATATTGCCTAAAAATAGTTATTTATTGTGCTTATTTGTTTATGTTAAGTGATATCACAGACATAACTTTTGTTGCGACTACAAACTTTAGTGATCCAAAGTTGGTATTGCTGATGTTAGCTTATACACTCATAGACGTAGTCATGAAAAAGGAGAGACTTTTGCTAAAAGGGAAAACTGTACTTATCGTAGAAGATGATCCTGTGTTTCGAACTATGATTGTTGGCTTTTTAAAGAGTCAAGGTTGTCTGGTGAGAGAGGCGGAAGATGGCTTGGTTGGATTAAAAGCCCTCAAAGACAATATTCCAGATTTATTATTATGTGATCTGGCGATGCCAGTGATGACTGGTATGGAGTTTGTAGAAGAGGTGGCATTGCAGTATCCAATGATCCCAGTGATTGTTATTTCTGGTACTGGTAATATGACAGATGTTGCTCAGGCACTTCGGCTTGGGGTTAAAGATTTTCTGATTAAACCGATTGATAACATCATGACGCTTAAATCTGCCATTACGTCAGTGCTCAAAATGCAAGACAGCGCTAAACAGCAGCAACAAGATTTTTCGCAGCGCTGGTTAGTCGATGGTGATGATGCCGGATTGGTTGAAGAAGAGTTGCAATGGCATATCTCAGAGTTAAAGAATAACCCTCAAGCAGCACGTGAGTTGCTAATGGGGTTAATGCCAAACCTTCAATCTCACTATGGACGTTGGAAACTCAGTTATCGTGCATTGCAATCAGCAGAGATTTCGCCAGTTATTTTTGATTATATTTGGCTCATTGATGGCCAACTAGCATTTTATATGGTTGATACGAGTTCTGGTGGTGAAAATAGCACGGCAACGGCATTATTAATCAGAGCGTGTTTTAATGATTGTTTACGTCGCCAAGGTAATTATTTAAGCAGTGTGCAACATTTAGTGTCGCAAATAGAATTAGGATTGAAGTATTCAGGTTATGCCACACCTGTGAAAGGTTTATTTGGCGTATTTAATCTTGCTGAAAAGCAACTTCACCTGATTGCGGCCGGCATTGGTGGTCAATTACAAGTAGGTGAGCAGTGCGCTACGATAACCGCTGGCGAGTGGTTGGGTAACGAGGCTTGCAATAATCCGTTGGTGATTTTACCGATGTCTGATAACGGTGGTCGATTATCATTGAGCGATATCCAGCATGCTAATTTTAGTGTTAACTTTGAAACGGTAACTTAAATTAAGCGATATTTAAATTAAAAAGGGATGCCGCTGCATCCCTTTTTTATTTTCTATTAATCACTTTAAACCACTACGCATTTGCAGTTTGTGGCTTAGTTTGATTATCGTCGTTATTCGCAGCACCTTCAGCACCGTGCATCCACGAAATCAGTTTGTTTGAAAATAATAGTAATAATACGCCCGCAATCACGGCTGTAATAGCAATACCAGAGAAGATAGCTAACGGACCAGCTTCACCGATACTTGCACCGACAACACCGGCAATGTAGTTTGCAATCGCATTAGCACCAAACCATGCACCCATCATCAATGATGCTAAGCGTAGTGGCGCTAATTTAGTTACCATTGATAAACCAATTGGTGATAGACATAGTTCACCAATGGTATGGAAGAAGTATGCACCAACCAGCCACATCATCGATGTCTTAACGGTTACATCACCGTTTTGCTCTAGTGCCGCACCGATCATACAAGCAAAACCAAGTGCAAGCGAGAACATCGCTAACGCAAATTTAACCGGTGAGTTTGGTTCACTCTTACCCATTCGAACCCAAAGTGCCGCTAAAATAGGTGCGCAGATAATAATGAAGAACGGGTTTAATGATTGGAACCATGCTGCTGGTACTTCAAAATCGCCAATCATACGGTTGGTATATTCTTGCGAGTAAATATTCATTAGGCCGCCAGCTTGTTCAAAGCCTGCCCAGAAAACAATCACAAACGTACACATAACTAAAATTACTTTTAAGCGATCACGCTCAATTTTAGTTAGTGGCTCTTTTTTACCACTGGCATTTTTTTCAGCATCACGCACAGCGGCAGGTACAGTACCGATATCGCCTAAGTAACGTTGAGCGAAGAAAACTTGAATTAATAGGCTCATCAACATGCCAACACCAGCACATAAGAAGCCAGCTTTCCAACCGTAAACAGCAGATGCGGTACCAGCAATCACCCCCGCGAGTAGTGAGCCGATATTAATACCCATATAGAAAATCGTAAAGGCGCCATCACGACGGTTATCACCTTCAGGGTATAAATCACCAACCATGGTTGAAATGTTTGGCTTAAATAAACCATTACCGACAATAAGGAAGGCTAAACCAACATAGAAAGCAGTAACGGCATGGGGATCAACCACGCTGTGAGGTAAAGCAAGTGTAAATTGACCAATGGCCATTAATACACCACCAATAATAATTGAGCGACGTTGACCTAAAATGTTGTCGGCAATCCAACCACCAATAAGAGGAGTAAAATAAACTAAGCCTGTGTAGATACCGTATAAGTTAAGTGCTTCTTCTGTGGTCCAGCCAAGGCCGCCGTTAATGGTTTTATCTGTTAAGTATAAAACCAAGATGGCGCGCATCGCGTAATAAGAAAAGCGTTCCCATAGCTCTGTTCCAAATAAAAGGAACAAGCCTTTTGGGTGGCCCAGAAGGGTACCACTACTATTATGACTCATAAGATTCTCTATTTTATTTTAATTAGTGTGTTTGCTCATTCATGTAGGTTTATAAAGCACAATATATTTGACTGCAAGTTTTTACATTTAATAAACAATGATAAAACATTACAACCAATTGATAAATAAGCAATTGTATATATATTGATCAATTATGAAAAATCAAATTCCATTACCATTATCTATATCTTACACTATTTGGTTGTTTATATTTAGGGTTTTATATTGTTTTTTAGTATTATATTGGGTGGTTATATCACCCTGTGAGAATATTCATATATGTTACAAATTAAGCGCAGGGATATTGGTCAATCATATTACATGGACCAATAACCATAGAATATAATTCCAATGTTAATCAAAATTGGGCTGTTGTGGTGGAAGATGAAAATTAGCATTGATTTGTATATACTGAGTAAAGTTAAGATTTAATTGAGGTTGATGATGAAAGATTGGTATCTACTTTATTGTAAGCGTAGTGAGCAAGAACGCGCAGTGATCAATCTTGATCGTCAAGGGGCTGAATGTTATTACCCGCAAGTTGTTGTTGAAAAGATTGTGCGTGGTAAACGTTGTGAGTGTCATGAGCCACTATTTCCAAGTTATGTTTTTGTGACGTTTGATCCTGAAAAATTAAGTTTTACAACAGTGCGTTCAACGCGTGGTGTTGCTGATTTTATTCGTCAAGGGGCAATGCCACAGATAGTAAGTGAAGAACTTATTTATAATTTAATGCTTAATGAAGATAATGGTTCACATGATCATATGTTTGAATCATTACCACAACAAGGCGATAAACTGATTTTACAGCAAGGTAAATTTAAAGGCCTTGATGCGATTTATCAGGAAGCTGATGGTGAGAAGCGATCATTTATGCTGATTAACTTATTGGGTAAACAAGTTAAAGTTAGTGTAGAGAATACGGATCTCATCAACAACAAAGCATAAGTTAATAAAAAAGCGAGTATTGATATACTCGCTTTTTGTGTTTAATAACAGTGCAGCCTCATTAAGAGGCATTTACTTAGGCTGAATGATATTGCTCGCAGGCTAGTAACGTATTTTCAATCAGGGTCGCAACCGTCATTGGCCCGACACCACCAGGTACAGGTGTGATATGTTTGGCACGCTGGCAAGCGACATCAAATTCTACATCTCCGCACAACTTACCATTTTCAAGACGGTTAATACCGACATCAATCACTGTTGCGCCTTCTTTGATCCAGTTTCCAGGAATAAAATTAGCTTTGCCAACGGCGACCACAAGAATATCAGCTTGACGGACATGACCTTCAAGATCTTGTGTGAAACGGTGACAAGTCGTTGTAGTAGCTCCTGCTAATAACAACTCAAGTGTCATTGGTCGTCCGACAATGTTTGATGCACCCACAATAACAGCATGTTTGCCGCGTACTTCAATATTGTAGCGTTCCAGTAGTGTAATAATGCCTTTTGGTGTGCATGAACGTAATTTAGGAATACGTTGACTTAGGCGACCGACATTGTAAGGGTGAAAACCATCGACATCTTTTTCAGGATCGATGCGTTCAAGAATACGGGTGGTGTCTATACCTGCAGGTAATGGTAATTGTACTAAAATACCATCCATGGTTGGATCTTGATTAAGCTCATCAATTAAATCGAGTAATTGTTGTTCAGTCGCTGTGGTTGGTAGATCAAATGATTTTGAAATAAACCCGACTTCTTCACAGGCTTTGCGTTTACTACCAACGTAGATCTGTGAGGCTGGATCCTGACCTACGAGAACAACAGCTAATCCAGGTGCGCGTAATCCGGCATCGGTGCGTGCTTTTACTCTGGCGGCAACTTCCTGTCGTACAGTTTGGGAGATAATTTTCCCATCAATAATTTGAGCGCTCATGGTGATCCTTGTTGTGTTGGTTGAACGTATCAACGCCAATATTGTGGCAGATTATGAATGGAATTGCCATTAGGCAAACGATTGCTATTTGATTTTATATTTTGCTATCACTCTGATTTAAGTGTTGAAGCAGTGATGAGTAATCGAAAAAGAGTGATAAACATGCGGCTAACTTGTTGCTGTGAGCGATTGTTTCTTCTCAAAATATCTTCAATCATGGTTTTTTTGTTGTATCTTTAACCAGTCAGTTGTTTTAAGCATGAAAAATGAAGCAAAGAGATTGACCTTATATGATAGCTACGTATAATTCGTCGCATAACCTGATGTCATATCATGTTGTAGTGTTAATCGTTAAGTTTATACACTATAAAAGTTAACGATTAATATTAAAAATTGTCCCCTTAGCTCAGTTGGATAGAGCACGTACCTTTAAGAGAGGAGCCTGTATCTGGAAACAGTTACAGTGGAGAGGGTGAATTCAAGGAAACCTCAGCGCGTAATGGCGGTGGCAATCTTGAGCCAAGCTCTACAGGCGTGTAGAGAAGGTGCAGAGACTAGATGATGCAATGCGATCTCATTGTGTAATACATCACTAGCGCCCTCCACCCAAACAGATAATGCTGTGGGTGATGATATAGTCCAGACTACAAACACCAAAGGTGGCAGTGAAAACTGTAGTGGTAAGCTAAGTATGTGGTCGCAGGTTCGAATCCTGCAGGGGACGCCACTTTTTAAAAGCCAGCTATTATTAGCTGGCTTTTTTTTATCTAAAATTTGATGTATTTAGCTTTTAATTGAAATTCTTTCTCTGTTGCTTAGCCTTATCTATATTTAGTTGAGTTTAAAAAATCAAACCAAATAGTGAATTATATGCAGCGTTGCCCGAGGTGTGAGATTTGTAAGCCAATATCTGAATTTTATTTACGCGCAGATAGGAAAGGTAAAACACATTCTTATTGTAAGGCTTGTATAAATTTACAAACCTTACAGCGGCAGCGACGTTTAAAAAATCAATGTATTGAGTATAAAGGCGGGAAATGTGAAAGATGCGGCATTACAGGCCATCCAGCAATTTTTGATTTTCATCATAAAGATCCTACTCAAAAAGACTTTATTCTAAGTAGAGTACGATCTTTGAAATTTTCAACAATGCATATGGATGAATTAGACAAATGTCTTTTACTCTGTGCAAATTGTCATCGAATTGAGCATGCAAAATTTTAGTATTAGGCTCGATAATAAAATATTGTTATCTGTCTTATTAGCTCGTTTTTCCAACATTTGAACCACAAAAAACCGTTAAAATGCGATTTTTTTCATTTTTCCCCTTGAAATGATATTTCTAGCCCCTATCTTGTAATGCAGTCAGAGAGATCGTTCGCGTTAATAAGGTATCTACCTCGACGTCACCTAAAGGTGTCGTTATAATAGCGCGCTCTGAGAAGTAGGCTATCTACTCTCAGAATCTTTAAGAAAGAATTTAGGCGTTATGGTTTTCGAGCTGTAACACGAAAGGATGCCACCGTCAGTAAATGGCTGTTCGGCAACATCACTCAGAAACACTGAGTTAAGTTTTGAGGTTAAATATAATGCAAGTTACTGTTGAAACCACTGAAGGTCTAGAACGCCACCTAACTATTACAGTTCCTGCTGCAAACATCGAAGATGCTGTTGCTGCTGAACTACGTAAAATTGCTAAAACTCGTCGTTTTGACGGTTTCCGCCCAGGTAAAGCACCAATGAAGATGGTTGCTAAAATGTTTGGCGCTTCTGTACGTCAAGACATCCTAGGTGAAGTAATGCACCGCCACTTTATCGAAGCTATCGTTAAAGAGCAGATCAACCCAGCTGGCGCACCAACTTTCACTCCAGTAGAAATTGCTGAAGGTAAAGATTTAGTGTTTAAAGCTTCTTTTGAAGTTTTCCCAGAAATCGAACTAGCTGGTTTAGACAAAGTTGTTGTTGAGAAGCCAGTTGTAACTGTAACTGATGCTGACGTTGACGGCATGCTAGATACACTACGTAAGCAACAAGCTACTTGGACTGACGTTGAAGCAGCAGCTGACGCAGATAGCCGTGTAACTATCGATTTCGTTGGTACTATCGATGGCGAAGAATTCGACGGCGGTAAAGCTGAAGGTTTCGCACTTGCTATGGGCCAAGGTCGTATGATCCCTGGTTTCGAAGAAGGTGTTGTTGGTCATAAAGCAGGCGACGAGTTTACTGTAGAAGTAACTTTCCCTGAAGAATACCACGCAGAAAACCTAAAAGGTAAGTCTGCAGCATTTGCTATCACTCTTCATAAAGTAGAAGCACAACAACTACCTGAGCTAACTGAAGAATTCGTTGCTAAGTTTGGTGTTGAAGACGGTTCTGTTGAAGGTCTTAAGACTGAAGTTCGTAAGAACATGGAGCGTGAGCTTAAGCAAGCTGTTAAAGGTCGCATTAAAGATCAAGTTCTTAACGGTCTTGTTGAGCAAAACGACATCACAGTACCTACAGCGCTTATCGATCAAGAAATCGAAGCACTACGTAAGCAAGCTGCACAACGTTTTGGCGGCGATGCTAAGAACATGCCTGAACTACCACGTGAATTGTTCGAAGAACAAGCTAAGCGTCGTGTAGTTGTTGGCCTACTAGTTGGTGAAGTAATTAAAGCAGAAGAGCTAAAAGCAGACGAAGAGCGCGTAACTGCAATCATCGCTGAAATGGCATCTGCATACGAAGATCCAACAGAAGTAGTTAAATACTACGCAAGCAACGAGCAGCTAATGAATAATATGCGCAACGTTGCTCTAGAAGAGCAAGCAATTGATGCACTTCTAGCTAAAGCTCAGGTTTCAGATAAAGAAGTTAGCTTCAACGATCTAATGAATCCTGCTGCTTAATTTACTGAAATTGCTGTAGAGATTTGACATTGTCTCAAGTCTTCTGCTAACAATGGTCCGTGTGAATACTTTCATTCGGGCCATTTATTTTAGGGAAATAAGATTATGAGCTACCAAGCACAAAACGGCATGTCACCGATTATGGATGCGCTGGTACCGATGGTGGTCGAGCAGACTTCTCGTGGTGAGCGTTCTTACGATATTTATTCCCGTCTCCTAAAAGAGCGTGTGATTTTCCTAACCGGTCAGGTTGAAGATCATATGGCTAACTTAGTTGTAGCCCAGCTGCTATTTTTGGAGTCAGAGAACCCAGACAAAGATATCTTCCTTTACATTAACTCTCCAGGCGGCTCAGTAACTGCTGGTATGTCAATTTATGACACCATGCAATTTATTAAACCAAATGTAAGTACAGTATGTATGGGTCAAGCATGTTCTATGGGTGCTTTCCTATTGGCTGGCGGTGCTAAGGGTAAACGTTACTGTCTACCTAACTCACGCGTTATGATCCACCAACCACTTGGTGGTTTCCAAGGCCAAGCATCGGATATTCAAATCCATGCACAAGAAATCCTAACGATTAAACAACGTTTAAATGGACTATTGGCAGAACATACTGGTCAACCATTAGAAATTGTTGAGCGTGATACTGACCGTGATAACTTTATGTCTGCAGATCAGGCAGTAGAGTACGGCCTTGTTGATGCTGTATTGAGTAAGCGTGACTAAGCCAGTTTTATTTTGCAATTCGCGATGCGGGTTTAGTAAAGCAAAATAAGTCGACTTGTTATACACTCAAGACAAGACAATGATGGGATACCCCAATAAAGAGGTTAGCGAATGACAGACAAACGAAAAGAGGGAAGTAGTAGCAAACTACTTTATTGCTCTTTCTGTGGCAAAAGTCAGCATGAAGTTCGCAAGCTAATTGCTGGTCCTTCTGTTTATATTTGTGATGAGTGCGTTGATTTATGCAACGACATTATTCGCGAAGAAATCAAAGAAGTGATGACGAAAAGCGATAGCGACGAGCTGCCGACACCACAACAAATTCGTAACAACTTAGATGATTATGTCATCGGCCAATCACATGCTAAAAAAGTGTTGGCTGTTGCTGTATACAATCACTATAAGCGTCTACGTAATGGCGACAAGAATAGTGATGGCGTTGAATTAGGTAAGAGTAACATCCTACTTATTGGTCCTACTGGTAGTGGTAAAACATTATTAGCAGAGACATTAGCGCGTATGCTTGATGTACCGTTTACAATGGCTGATGCAACAACATTAACTGAAGCTGGTTATGTTGGTGAAGACGTTGAAAACATCATTCAAAAGCTGCTACAAAAATGTGATTACGACGTAGCTAAAGCTGAGCGTGGCATTGTTTACATCGATGAAATCGATAAGATCTCTCGTAAGTCAGATAATCCATCAATCACACGTGATGTATCTGGTGAAGGCGTTCAGCAAGCATTGTTGAAGCTAATCGAAGGTACAGTTGCTTCTGTTCCGCCGCAAGGTGGTCGTAAGCATCCTCAACAAGAATTCTTACAAGTTGATACTTCTAAGATCTTATTTATCTGTGGTGGTGCGTTTGCAGGCCTAGATAAAGTGGTTGAGCAACGTGTAGCAACAGGTACTGGCATCGGCTTTGCTGCTGATGTACGTTCAAAAGATCAAACAGACACATTAAGTGATTTGTTTAAGAAAGTTGAACCAGAAGATTTGGTGAAATACGGCTTAATCCCTGAATTCATCGGTCGTCTACCTGTTACAGCAACGCTTGGCGAATTAGACCAAGATGCGTTAGTTCAAATTCTACGTGAGCCTAAGAATGCCCTTACTAAACAGTATGCCGCATTACTAGCGCTTGAAAACGTTGAACTTGAATTCCGCGATGATGCCCTAATTGCGATTGCTAAAAAAGCAATGGATCGCAAAACAGGTGCTCGTGGCCTACGTTCTATCGTTGAAGCAGTGTTACTTGATACCATGTATGAGCTTCCGTCTCTAGAAGGTATCAGTAAAGTTGTTATTGATGAGTCTGTAATTAACGGTGAATCAGAACCATTACTGATTTTCGAAAATACAGAAACACAAGAAGCAGCAAGTGCTGAGTAATTGCTGAGTAAGTGCTTAATATCTGCACATAAAAGCTTAAAAAAGGGAGGCTTTTGCCTCCTTTTTTATTTTCTGACATTTCATACATTGAAACTTGATGCTTTACCCCCATATACTCAATATAAGCTAACTCTAATCGTATTAAGTAACTAAGCTGTATCCAGTTACGTTATTTAATACGATTAGTATGGACAGGAAGAGAGAAGAATATGAACCTGGAGCGTTCTGAGCGCCTTGAGATCCCGGTTCTACCTCTACGAGATGTAGTGGTATACCCTCATATGGTTATTCCATTGTTTGTGGGCCGGGAAAAATCAATTCGTTGCCTTGAGTCGGCAATGGAAAACAATAAACAGATTCTGCTAGTTGCTCAAAAAGAAGCAGCCACAGATGAACCGTCGATCACTGATCTTTATGATGTTGGTACTGTTGCCACCATTCTTCAACTATTAAAACTGCCAGATGGTACGGTAAAAGTGTTGGTTGAAGGCCAGCAACGTGCCAAAGTTGAAGATCTTGCTGACGACGAGTTTTTTACAGCCAATGCTGAGTTTTTGGTTACGCCAGCAATGGATGAGCGTGAGCAAGAAGTTTTAGTTCGAACGGCGATCAGCCAGTTTGAAGGCTTTATCAAGCTCAACAAAAAGATCCCACCTGAAGTATTAACATCCCTTAATGGCATTGATGATGCAGCGCGTCTGGCTGATACTATCGCAGCGCATATGCCTCTGAAATTAGCGGATAAGCAAAAAGTACTTGAAATTGTTGATATCACAGAGCGTTTAGAGTTCTTGATGGCAATGATGGAGTCTGAGATTGATTTGCTGCAAGTTGAAAAACGCATCCGCGGACGCGTTAAAAAGCAGATGGAAAAATCTCAGCGCGAGTATTATCTAAACGAACAAATGAAAGCTATCCAGAAAGAATTGGGTGAGCTTGACGATGCACCAGATGAATTTGAAGCGTTAAAGCTTAAGATTGAAGCATCAAAGATGCCAGCTGAAGCACGTGAAAAAACTGAGCAAGAGCTGCAAAAGCTAAAGATGATGTCACCAATGTCTGCTGAAGCGACTGTTGTACGTGGTTACATCGATTGGATGTTAAGCGTGCCTTGGCATAAGCGTTCTAAAGTGAAGAAGAATCTTGCTAAAGCTGAAGAAATTCTTAACGCCGATCACTACGGTTTAGAGCGGGTTAAAGAACGTATTCTTGAATATCTCGCAGTGCAAAGCCGTGTTAACAAGCTTAAAGGTCCAATTCTTTGTCTTGTCGGTCCTCCTGGTGTAGGTAAAACCTCGCTAGGTCAATCTATTGCTGCTGCAACCGGACGTAAGTACGTGCGTATGGCATTAGGTGGTGTACGTGATGAAGCGGAAATCCGTGGTCACCGTCGTACATATATTGGTTCTATGCCGGGTAAGTTAATTCAGAAAATGGCAAAAGTGGAAGTGAAAAATCCACTATTCCTATTAGATGAAATTGACAAAATGTCTTCTGATATGCGCGGCGATCCTGCATCTGCATTACTAGAAGTATTAGATCCTGAGCAAAACAGTTCGTTTAACGATCATTACCTTGAAGTTGATTATGACTTATCTGATGTAATGTTTGTTGCTACCTCGAACTCAATGAACATTCCAGGACCATTGCTTGATCGTATGGAAGTGATCCGTCTTTCTGGTTACACCGAAGACGAAAAGCTAAACATTGCTAAAAATCACTTACTTGAGAAGCAAATTCAGCGTAATGGATTAAAGCCTAGTGAGCTGACAATTGAAGATTCAGCACTTATTGGCATTATTCGTTACTACACCCGTGAAGCTGGTGTACGTAGTCTTGAGCGTGAAATTTCAAAGCTATGTCGTAAAGCAGTGAAAGAAATTTTATTGAACAAAGACATTAAACACGTTTCGATTAACCAAGATAATCTAAAAGATTACTTAGGTGTGCAGCGTTGTGATTACGGTAAAGCTGATGAAAGTAACCGTGTTGGTCAAGTAACTGGTCTTGCATGGACAGAAGTCGGTGGTGATTTATTAACTATCGAAACTGAATCGATGCCAGGCAAAGGTAAACTAACTTACACCGGCTCTTTGGGCGATGTGATGCAAGAGTCTATTCAGGCAGCAATGACAGTGGTACGTAGTCGCGCTGAGCGTTTAGGTATTGCGAGCGATTTTTACGAAAAACGCGATATTCATGTTCACGTGCCTGAAGGTGCAACACCAAAAGATGGTCCAAGTGCTGGTATCGCAATGTGTACTGCGCTTGTTTCTAGCTTAACGGGTAACCCAGTACGTGCTGATGTTGCCATGACAGGTGAAATCACATTACGTGGTGAAGTATTACCGATTGGTGGCTTAAAAGAGAAGCTATTAGCGGCTCACCGTGGTGGGATTAAAACCGTATTAATTCCAAAAGAAAATGAACGTGATCTAGAAGAAATTCCAGAAAATGTTATTGCTGATTTGGAAGTACGTCCGGTACGTTGGATTGATGAAGTGCTAACGATAGCATTGCAGAATAATCCAGCAGGCATTGAGTTAGTCAATGCACGAAATAGTGACCTATAGCAAAATTAGTTAAAGAAAAAACGCTTTCAGGGTTAAAAACCTTGTCAGCGTTTTTTTGTGTGGCTATAAGGTACATCTAATCCGCGTTATGCGAACTAATTTTAAGTTTTGATAGCTATTTATAGTCGGCTCTCAAACTACGAATATTTTTCTATTTGATTACGATTACGCGACTATCTGATAAACAGCGCGTAGTGATCAAGGTTCATTAAGAGGATCTAATTGTGAACAAAACTCAACTAGTTGATAAAATCGCAGAAAGTGCTGATATTTCTAAAGCATCTGCAGGCCGTGCTCTTGATGCATTGATTGAAACAGTGACAGAAACTCTAAAACAAGGCGATTCGGTTGCATTAGTTGGTTTTGGTACTTTCTCTGTGCGTGAACGTGCAGCACGTACTGGCCGTAACCCACAAACAGGTGCAGAAATTCAAATTGCAGCTGCAAAAGTACCTGGTTTCAAACCAGGTAAAGCGCTTAAAGATTCTGTAAACTAAAAACAATGGGTGCAAGCCCGTGTTTTGTCATGTTTTCATGGCTTAAAAATTGCTACCGGAAAGAGTATACTTATTCGGTACGATAAAGGCGCATCGGTTGATGCGCTTTTTTTACTTATAAAAAGCCTAATCAATAGCCCTTAATGCCACATACTGAGTAAGGTATGCATTTGAGGGTTGTTTAATTGCGTTTATGTAACAATTATCAGTGCTGCGTGTGGCTTATCGGTCACAGGTTATCTATATTGATAAGACTAGCTTAATTAAGATTTAGCTTATTTATATATAGCTGTAGCTATTCAGTTGTTGTTATATAACATGTAGTAAATAGTATGGTGCGGTCATCATGGTGATGCCGTTAGCATTGTGCATAAATTTGATAGTAGTTCGAAACCGAGCCAGATCGAACAGTAGGAGAGACGGCAGATTATGATGGAGCGATTGCGCGAAGGCGCTAACAGCATCTGGGTTAAGATTATTCTAAGCCTAATTATTTTATCTTTTGTATTTGCTGGCGTCGGCAGTTATCTGGCGAGTGGTAATGAGCAAGTTGCAGCAAAGATTAACGGTAAAGAGATTAGCCAACGTCAGTTTGAGCAAGTTTACCAAAATGAACGTAACCGTATGCAACAGCGTATGGGCGATTACTTTTCAACTTTGATGAGCGATCCTGCTTATGTGAAGCAATTCCGTCAAAGTGTATTAGATCGTATGGTCAATGATGAACTGATTCAACAGCGCGCAGATAAACTAGGTCTTAGTGTCAGTGATGCACAAGTTAAGCAAGAAATTCTAGCGATGCCTGCGTTTGCTGTTGATGGTGTATTTAATAACGAACAATACAACATGGCATTACGTCGTGCAGGCTTTACACCTGATCAGTTTGCAGAAACGATCCGTAAAGATATGCTACGTCAGCAGTTCTTATCAGCATTACAAGGCAGTGATTTTGTATTGAGTGATGAAGCTGATGAATTGCGTAAACTTGAGTCACAACAACGTGTTGTTCGTACACTAACGCTAAATCTTGCAGACTTTACTAAGAAAGTAAAAGTGACAGAGCAAGAAGCCCAAGACTTTTACGATCAAAATCCGAACTTGTTCACTCGACCTGCACAAATCAAAGTATCTTACATTGAACTATCAGGTAAAGGCTTAACTAAAGATATCAATATCTCAGAGCAAGCTGCTGAAACGTACTACAAAGATAACCAAACTAAGTTCAGTTCTGCAGAAGAGCGTGAAGTTAGCCATATTTTAGTGACAGGTGATGGTGCTGCGGCAAAAGCCAAAGCAGAAGCGTTACTGGCGAAGCTGCAAAATGGTGCTAATTTTGCTGAAGTTGCTAAGCAATCATCTGACGATACATTCAGTGCTAAAGATGGCGGTAAATTAGAGTGGTTCACTAAAGGTACAATGGATCCTGCGTTTGAAAAAGAAGCATTTGCTCTTGCTAAACCTGGTGATATGTCTGGCCTTGTGAAGTCTTCATTTGGTTACCACATCATTTTACTTGATGGTATTAAACCTGGAAAAGTGAAGCCATTTGCTGATGTAAAAGCACAAATTGTTGCTGAATTACAACAACAGCAATCAGCTGACGAGTTCTATAAGCTGAAAAGTAAGCTAGCAGAAGTTGCGTTTGAATCACCAGATTCATTAGATGCTGCTGCTGAAGCTGTGAAGGCAAAAATTGTTCACACTGATTACATCACGCCAGCTGAAGAAAAAGGTGTGTTAGCCAATAAACAAGTTCAAGAGACACTACAAAGCCCTGAAGTGCATGATGATGGTATGAACTCAGATGTGATTGAGTTAGGTCCTGAGCATGTGATTGTGGTACGTGTTGATGATGCTCGTGCTCAAGCTGTGTTGCCATTTAAAGATGTTGCAGCAAAAGTGAATGCGATGGTTGCAAGCCAAAAAGGTGAGCAACAAGCACAAGCTAAAGCAGATGAAATCATTGCTGATTTACAAAAAGGCAAAAACGATATTGTTGCTAAAGATGGCTTAAGCTTCTCTGGCGAACAAACGATTAATCGTTCTGGTCCAAATGCAAACATTTCAAATGTTGCATTTAGTCTACCTAAACCAACCGCTGGTAAAGCAACTTATGGTATGGCACGTGATAACAACGGTAATGTTGAAATCATTGCGCTGGATAAAGTTGTCAATATGAAGTTGGCTGGTGATAAAGTAAATAGTCAATTTGAACAGCAAATTGAGCAAATGTTTGCTCAAGAAGATCTTGCTGCAACACTAAAAACGTTGCGTGAATCAGCAAAGATTAGCTATCCAATGCAAGACTCATCGAAAGATTAATTGAAACTGTAATGTAAATAGACGAGCTGTCTGTGCAGCTCGTCTTTTTTTTGCCTTTAAATCCTGTTGCTCACTACCTATTGTAGTGTTTTGTTGCATATCCTTTCTGTTCTTTCAATATAAAAAGGAATGAAGATGACTACAAAATATCAGTTGTTTAAAGCGATGGTTGTTGCTGGCACATTAGTATTAGCACCGCTAAGTTATGCTAATCCAGATCAACATAAAGGGCTGGATATTATTGTTAATATTAATGATGCCAATGCAGAACAGCTTGATAAATTACTAGTAGGGATAGGGCCGGATAAAGCTGAAAATATCATTCAATATCGAATTAAGTATGGCAAATTTGCCGCTGCTGATGATCTTGCAAAAGTGAAGGGTATTGGTATGTCAACGGTTAATAAAAACCGTAATCGGATTAAGTTGTAGCTTATCAGTAAAGCGATATTAATGATGACGACAGATGTGAAGCTGTCGTCACTTTTATCATTTTTGTATCGATATGACGCTATTTTTGGGGATAAAAAGCGCTATAACAACGCCTGATATAGCACCGATTAAGTGGGCTTGAGTTGCCACTTGTACACCAATCAATTCTGCAGAGCTAGCTGAGCCACCAAAGCATTGTTCCCAGGTGATTTTAATAATTAAACCTAACAGTAATAACCATCCACCTTTGGTTTTGGTTTGAATATCTCGTACTGCGCCCCAAGCAAATAACCCGTGTAATACACCAGAAAACCCGGCATACCAGCTAATCTGAGTTGCAAATAGCCCTAGCCCGATAATAGAGCTCAGCGCGAGAATTAAGAGGTTATAACGCCGAGCAGTAAAATGGGATCGAAAAATAAAGCTAATAATAGCAAATGCACCTGCATTCATAGCAAGGTGAATCCAATTGGTATGGGTAATATTTCCTGTTAGGATCCGCCATATCTCGCCATCAAGTATAGCTTGGCGATCCCATACTAGCAGTGGCTGTAGTGGTGGGATTTGAGCAATAATTCCTATAATTAATGCGATAATAATGTAATTGCGAATAGACAAGGCAACCTCAATGAGTCGGTATTGTGAATACTGTGGTAAGGCAAAAAAAGCCTGTATTTGCCACTGGATCGAAAACATCACAGCAACAACAGAAATTTGGATTTTACAGCATCCATCAGAAATTAAACGTGCAATAGGTACTGCAAGAATCTTATCACTTTCTCTACCAAATAGCCGACTTTGGGTGGGAGAAGATTTTTCTGAACATGATGAGCTTAACAGCTTACTCGCAGAGCCTGAACGTGATGTGTATGTCGTTTATCCTGGTGAGGGATCTGTGCCGATATCCAGTGTGGCAGCGACAGTAAGTAAGCAACGAATACAAACGGTTATATTATTAGATGGTACGTGGAAAAAAGCCTATAAAATGTGGCAGCTAGCGACTAACTTACACCATTTACCGTTAGTGAATTTAGACAATGCTGATAGTGGCAATTATCGCATTCGTAAGTCGCCTAAAGATCAGGGAGTATCAACTGTAGAAGCGGGATATCTAGCCTTGTCTGCGTTTGAAGTTGATACTGATAAGTTTACGCCTTTGCTAACCACCTTTAATCACATGATAGATTTTCAGATTAAGCAAATGCCTCAAGGGGTGTTTGAGAAGAATTATTTGTGAGTAAATAGGGAAGAGTAGGGACGAGTTACGAGGAATAGCAGGGGCGAGTGACGAGAAAAAGCAGAAGCAAGTAACGAGAATTTTGGACATTCTCGACCCTCGACCCTCGACCCTCGACCTCTATACCCCGTGCCCTTCGTTACCTATTTCCAGCGTAATCGATGGTTGAAATAGGGTATTGTATAGTCGCTGCGAAAAGCCATCGGTCATGCTGGAAATATAATCAGCAATGATCCGCATCTCATTGTCACCTTTGTCGACTGCACGCTGCCAATGTTTACGCGTCGCTTCTGGTAATAACCGCTCAGGATCCGATGCAAAGGCATCAAACAACTCCATGATTAATTGTTGGCCTTTATATTCTAATAACTGAAATTCAGGCTTTTTAACCACATAATCACTGACAAATTGTTTGAGGATATTAAGAGTATTTTCCATTGCGGGTGATAGATAAGCATTCCACTTTAATAATGGCTCTTCAAAACTATTGATACCATCTTGCAGTGTCGGTGCAATTTCAATCGAGGTTAGTAGCGCATTAACCAGCGCACCAATGGCATCTTTACGTTGGTGGTGACTAGCAAACATATGGTCACTGATCTCACCAATTCGCTGTTCTAACCACGGGTCACCACACTCAGCAATTTTCGATGCTACCGCTTCTTGCCATTGTTCACGGTTAACAATCCCCATTACAATCGCATCTTCCAGATCATGGACACCGTAAGCAATATCATCTGCCAGTTCCATGATTGAACAATCAAGTGATTTAAACTGGGTTTTATGATGCTGTTGCGGTTGATGGTTGTGAGTGCGCATTTGCTGAAACAGCTGGCGGTCATGGTGTGAGAGTGGCGCTAATACCCAATCAAAAACCGTTTGATCATCATCATAAATACCTTTTGCAGGGTACCATTGTTTGGCTTTTAGATGACGAAAGTTATTCACGTCATTAGGTCGCTCTGAGGCGGTAGTTTGACTCAGTAAGGCGGGGTATTTGAGCAGACCTAGCAAAGTACGTCGTGAAAGGTTCATGCCGTAATGTTCAGTGTAAGGTTCTAGCAGGGTGACGATACGAAACGTTTGCGCATTACCTTCAAAACCACCGTGATTACGCATCATATAATTGAGAGCGACTTCTCCACCGTGTCCAAATGGTGGATGACCAATATCGTGCGCTAAGCAGATACTTTCCATTAAGCTGGTTGAAGAGAGTAACGAATGAAATTGGGGCTGTTTTAATTTTAATTGTGCCACAATCCCTGTGCCTATTTGTGAGGCCTCAAGCGAGTGAGTTAACCGAGTACGATAAAAATCATGGTTACCAGCGCCATGGACTTGGGTTTTTGCTTGCAAGCGACGAAAAGCGGCTGAGTGCAGAATACGGGCGCGATCACGCTGATAAGCTGAACGGTGATCATTGCGGCGCATTTTTTGCTCATCGCTGTGCCGTTGTTGCCAACAAGGATCAATAATAAAAGCAGTCATTAGCTGATCTCATCTAAGGTTAAATTAAAACTATCAGCAAAAGTGGCTAAGAAATAATCCATTTCTGGTGTTCTACGTGCCGCTAAGGTTTCTTCGAGACGTTTTTTTGCTTTAGTAAATTCATGATTGCCTGCACTTAATTCCTCTAAGCATTTTAGATAAGCGCATAAGGTATCAGCCTGTTTGACGATCGCGGCATGTTCAGGATCAAGCTTGTGGCTATCAAGTAGCGGCGCATAATCATCATGAAACTCTTCAGGTAACATCGACAGTAACTTTTGCTCGGCAGCAAGCTCGATCTTTTTATATTCCTCAGCAATGGTGGGGTTGAAGTATTTTATTGGGGTTGGCATATCGCCGGTAATAACTTCACTGACATCATGAAACATGCCTAATAACGCGATCCGTTCAGGATTAACATTACCGTCAAACTTACGGTTTTTGATTAATGCTAGTGCATGGGCGACAAACGCCACTTGTAAGCTGTGCTCTGAGATGTTTTCAGCCTCAACGCAGCGCATTAATGGCCAACGTTGAATTAACCGCATCCGTGCTAGGTGAGCAAAAAAATGGCTTTTTTCCATGGGAGTGTTCCCTCATAGCGAAATACTGATAGGTTGAGTATATCAAGTGTATGGGTATGATCGGCAATTAGTTGGTTGTCATGCTGCCGCTGATAAATAAAAGCCTCGAAGATTCGAGGCTGATGATAAGTGACTGTTAGTCTATTGTTGTTCGCGAATGTCGTTATTGACGATAGCTATGCAGGAAGCGCTCAAGGCGAGTCATTGCTTGTTCTAAGTCATCAACGCGCGGTAACGTCACGATACGGAAGTGATCTGGCTGTTTCCAGTTAAAGCCTGTTCCATGAACCACGAGCACTTTTTCTTGGAGTAAGAAGTCCATCGCAAAACGCTGATCATCAACAATGTTGAATTTTTTCTGATCTAATTTCGGGAATAAATATAATGCCCCTTTGGGTTTTACACATGAAATTCCCGGTATTTGCGTCAATAAATCATAGGCTTTATCGCGTTGTTCAAGTAAACGCCCGCCAGGTAAAATTAATTCGTTGATACTTTGATAACCGCCCAGTGCGGTTTGAATCGCGTGCTGCATCGGCACATTGGCACACAGTCGCATTGAAGATAGCATCTCTAGGCCTTCAATATAGCCTTTGGCTTTATGCTTTGCGCCTGATAGCACCATCCAACCAGCGCGGAAACCACATACGCGATATGATTTAGATAGGCCATTGAAAGTAATGCAAAAAACATCGGGTGCTAATGGTGCAATCGAGGTATGTTTAGCGCCGTCATAAAGAATTTTATCGTAGATTTCATCGGCAAAAATGATCAGGTTATGTTGACGAGCGATTTCAACGACTTCAAGTAAAAATTCACGACTGTAAACCGCACCGGTAGGGTTATTAGGGTTGATCAGCACGATGCCACGCGTATGCGGGCCAATCTTTTTCTTGATATCGTCGAGATCAGGGTACCAATCTGATTGTTCATCACAGGTATAATGCACAGCCGTACCGCCAGAAAGTGATACTGCAGCAGTCCACAATGGATAGTCAGGTGATGGCACTAAGATTTCGTCTTTATGATTAAGCAATGCTTGCATCGCCATCACGATTAATTCTGATACACCGTTACCAATAAATACATCTTCAACATCAATGTCTAACAAGCCACATTTTTGGTAATGCTGGACCACGGCTTTACGTGCCGAGTAAATACCTTTTGAATCACAGTAACCTTGCGATGTTGGCAAGTTACGAATTACATCAACCAGAATTTCATCAGGGGCATCAAACCCAAACGGGGCTGGGTTGCCAATATTAAGTTTAAGTATTTTTTGGCCTTCTTCTTCCATGCGCTTGGCATGCTTTAGAACGGGACCACGTATGTCATAACAAACATTATTGAGCTTGGATGACATCCCGAAATTTTGCATATAATACTTTCCTGATGATAATTTTTGGTATCCCCACAAATTACACTATAAAACTGGTTTAAAGGAACACCTTTCAGCACAAAATTTGGAAAAATAGTGTTTTGTGTTATATCGAACCCATCGTGGTTGTGATATTAACTATAATTACAGTTAAGGTTCAGCTATTTGTGCTGAAATATCGCCAAAAGGAATGATGTTACTTCATTAGTCAGATGCTATTGAGTGAGGTAGAATATACCCATCATTCTTCTTTGCTGATAATCAATGATTTGCCCTCAATAGGTAAGCGTTGAAATAATGACTATTCTTAGCAAAGAATCGAGTATGTCCATGATTGGCATATTTTATCTTTCAGCCAGGGATGAGCCGTATTGGTGATATTGAGCTGAGCGAGGTTATCTTGACTGCGTTACAACAAGCCGTTGAATTATTGGTTGCTAAAATTAAGCAAGCATCAGTAACAACACAACGATTACGAGTAAAACTAGAACTACCTGCAAACACTGATTTAATTGATTGGATGGATGCACAACCGTTATTTCCTAAATTTTATTGGCAGTCTCGTGATTGCCGCGAAGAAGTGGTGGCGTTAGGGCAGATCAAAACGTTTACTGATCCATTAACAGCAGAAAAGGTCATTAGTAATGATCAGCGTGTATGGGGTGGACGTTCTTTTGATGGTCATACCGATCGTAATCGTCGTTGCCTATCATCTTTTTTCTTTTTGCCATTGCTTGAAATTATTCGTTTTGATGGTGAGTGGCATCTTGCTGCAAACATGAGTGACGATAAGCCACGGATGTTAGCGATGTTGAACAAAATCGCTACCCACCCTGAGGTGGTCGCTGATATTAACAGTCGAATTTTAAGTCGTAGCTATAGTCCTGATTTTGCGGGTTGGTCAACCATGATTGATCAAGCACTGACGGGCATTGCGAATGATGAATTTGAAAAAGTGGTATTAGCTCGACGAACAACATTGCAGCTTGATCATCCAGTATTGCCAGCCCAATTGCTAAAAGCAAGTCGCGCTAGTAACAGTAACAGCTTTCATTTTTTGATGGCTTTAGATGCTGAGCATTGCTTTATTGGTTCAACCCCAGAACGACTATTTCAACGTCATGATAGGGCGTTACAAACTGAAGCGCTAGCCGGTACGATTGGTCGCGGCGCTGATGCGCAAGAGGATCAACAATTAGCGCAATGGCTATTGGCTGATACCAAAAACCGTTATGAAAATCGTTTAGTGGTGGATGACATTGTTGGACGTTTAGTGCCGCAATGTGAATCAATGAATGTTGCCCCTGTACCTGAATTGGTACAATTGCGAAAAGTGCAGCATTTAAAACGTAGCATTGATGGTCAACTCAACGATACTGTCTTTAGTGCTAATTTGCTTGATAGCTTACAGCCAACCGCAGCGATTGCGGGTTTACCCCGCGATGCAGCCTTAAATTTCATCTCTGAGCATGAACCATTTGCACGGGGTTGGTATAGTGGCGCGGTCGGTTATATTGGCCAAAAGCACAGTGAATTTTGTGTTGCGATCCGCAGTGCAATGATCAGTGGTGATGATTTGTATTTATTTGCTGGTGCTGGCATTGTGCCGGGATCAGTGGCTGACAGTGAATGGAAAGAGCTTGATCGTAAAACATCAACCTTATGCAGTTTGTTTGAACAGCCAGATGCTGGTGATGATAATATTATGGATAATATGGAATATAAAAGCGCATGATGCAGCCTTCATTAACAACGAGTCAGTCATACCGTGCGGCATTAAATGGTTGCTGGGCAAGTTTAATGTTGGAGGAGTTAGTTAGGCTTGGAGTACAAGATGTTTGTATTGCTCCTGGATCCCGTTCGACACCATTAACTTTGGCAGCAGCAAAATTACCGCAACTGACTATTCATACTCATTTTGATGAGCGTGGTTTAGGTTTTTTAGCTTTAGGGTTAGCCAAAGCATCTCGCGCTCCGGTTGCAGTGATTGTGACTTCTGGCACAGCGGTAGCCAATTTATTACCTGCCGTTGCAGAAACAGGTTTAACCGGTGAAAAACTGGTGTTATTAACCTCTGATCGTCCCGCTGAGTTGATCCAATGTGGTGCTAACCAAGCGATTCGTCAGCATGGCATTTTCTCCAATCATGTCAGCCACTTTTTAGATATTCCAAGCCCAAGTTTGGATATTGAGCCCAATTGGTTATTGTGTGCGATTGATGATGTGATGCAGCAACAGCAACTGCGTGGTGGTTCGGTCCACTTTAACTGTCATTACCCAGAGCCTTTATATGGCGATGATGTCGATTTTAGTGAGTATTTAAAACCCGTTGCGCAGTGGCAACAAGATCAACAGCCATATTGTGATCATCAAGCGTTACTTGCCTCGACAACCGCCACGATTGATCACGCCCTGTGGCAATCATTGTGCGCTCAAAAAGGGGTGATTGTTGCTGGTCGAATGGCCGCCAATGAGCTTAATGTGGTACGACAATTAGCTAAAGTCTTGGGCTGGCCACTGCTGGTAGATCCACAAGCGGGTGGCAGTAGTGCTTATGCTGGTTTTGATGGTTGGTTGCAAAACACAGCCTGTCAGGATCATCTTCAGCAAGCACAAGTGTTATTACAATTTGGCGGTCGATTAGTTTCAAAGCGTTTATTGCAGCTTATTGGTCAGCATTCGTGGCAGTCTTTTTTGCTCATCGATCCGTTAGCGGGTCGATTAGATCCCAATCATCGTCGTAGTCAACGTATTCAAGCCAATATTGAAGCATGGGCGCAAGCTGCGATTGCTATCACCACTGAATCATCACATTCACACTGGGCGTTAGCGTTAACAACAGCATCTGAGCACTATTTTGATATTGTTGCTGCCCACAGTACGCCGTTTTCTGAGTTGGGTTTAGCTGCTCATGTCATGCAGTGGATAGCCCCGCAAACTGAACTGTTTTTGGGCAACAGCATGATTGTGCGCTTATTGGATATGTGCGCTCAATTACCGTTAACCGCAACATTTGCTAACCGCGGTGCATCAGGTATTGATGGCTTAATTGCCACTACCGCAGGGGTACAACGCGCGCGTAAAGCCCCGTTAGTGTGTTTGATTGGTGATACCTCGTTACTCTATGATCTCAATTCATTGGCATTATTAAAGCAACAGCAATACCCGCTTGTTATTATTGTAACCAATAATGATGGTGGTGGTATTTTTGATATGCTGCCAGTGCCTGCTCAACAGAAAGATGATTTTTATCGCATGCCACATGGGTTTGAGTTTAGCCATGCGGCGGCGATGTTTGGCTTAAATTATTGTGCACCAACCACATTAGCGGCCGCTGAAACAGTGATCCGTGAAGGCCAACAGTATGCAGGTACAACCTTAGTTGAAATTAAAACCCCTGCAGGTGAAGCTGGAGAGATGCTAAAGGTGTTATTTGATGAGGTTAAGCATGCTACTTTATTCTGAAACCTTTGGCGTTAAAACGCAGGCTTCTCAGCCGACATTGGTTTTTCTGCATGGCCTCTTAGGTAATGGGCGTGATTGGCGTTATGTCATTAGCCAGCTTGCGACAACCTACCAATGTATTACCATTGATTTACCAGGCCACGGTCTAAGTGCATTTGTTAATGCTGACATGACGACAGAGGCGATTGATGGTGGTTTCGAAGCTATTCATCAAGCATTGACGGCAACATTGGTTCAACGCGGCGTTGAAGATTACGTGCTGATTGGCTATTCAATGGGCGCTCGATTGGCCATGTATCATGCGTGTGCATTAGCCTCTCATTCAACATCATCGACAGACTCTCCACGATTAATCAAACTGTTACTTGAAGGTGGACATTTCGGCCTCGCGGTTGCTGATCGTGAACCCCGTTACGTGCATGATCAACGTTGGGCGGCACGATTTGCTCAGCAGCCATTAGTTGATGTATTACACGATTGGTATCAACAACCGGTTTTTGCTTCACTGACCCTCGAACAGCGACAAGCACTGGTTGCTAAACGAAGTGATAATTTAGGCTCTGGTATTGCGCAAATGATGTTAGCAACTTCACTGGCTAAACAACCGCAGTTATTACCTAAATTACAACAGCTTGCTGTTCCTATTCACTACCTTTGTGGCGAACATGATACTAAGTTTTGTCAATTAGCATCAACGTCTGGCTTGAAGGTTACGGTGATAGAAAATGCAGGTCATAATATTCATATTGAACAACCTACTGCTTTTACAGCGGCGTTATTAAACTTTATTGATTAATAATCCTGCAATGTAACTGATAGCGACTCTGTTTTTGGCTAGAGTGTTTGGTTAATACGTCTCTGGCATCATATAAAGGAAATGTAATGCGTAGTGCGAAGTTATTTCAATACCAACTTCCAATGGATTCAGGGGTTATCTTGCGTGATCAACGTTTGATTACGCGTGAAGGTTGGGTGATTGAATTATGCCAAGATCAACAACGGGCTTATGGTGAAATTGCGCCATTACCGGAATTTAGTCTTGAGACAGCAGTTGAAGCTGGTGAGCAAGCACAACAACTACTCTCACAATGGGTTGCCGGTGAAGAGCTTGATCTTGATGCGGCTTTTCCATCGGTTGCGTTTGGTATCAGTTGCGCAATTGCAGAGTTAGCAGCAGAGCTTCCCGAGACTGGAAATTATTTGGCTGCGCCATTATGCTCCGGTGATCCTGATGATTTAGTGGTGCGCTTAAATCAGATGCCAGGTGATAAAGTTGCAAAGATAAAAGTCGGTATGTACGAAGCTGTACGCGATGGTATTGTGGCAAATATGTTGCTTGAAGCGATTCCAGATATGCAATTACGCCTTGATGCTAATCGTCAATGGACACCACTAAAAGCGCAACAATTTGCCAAATATGTGAAACCGGAACACCGTAGCGGGATTGCATTTTTAGAAGAGCCTTGTCGTTTACCGAGTGACAGTTTAGCGTTTGCACAACAAACCGGTATCAACATTGCTTGGGATGAAACCGTCCGTGATGCAGGATTTGAAGTAAAAGCAGAGCCTGGTGTTGCCGCAATTATCATTAAACCAACCTTAATTGGTTCACTTGCACGTTGTATTGCACTGATTGAGCAAGCACATGCAGCAGGACTTACTGCAGTAATTAGTTCAAGCATTGAATCAAGTTTAGGCTTAAATCAGCTGGCGCGGTTAGCGCAATGGCAAACACCAAATGTGATCCCTGGGTTAGATACGATGCAATTATTCCAAGTGCAATTAATACAGTCATGGCCAGGTTGTGAATTACCGGTGATCCCTTTATCTGAATTAGACATGGTATGGCACAAATAAAACCAGTATTTCAAATGTGGCCTTGGCAATATTGGGCCGAGCACCGACCAGCAGAGGTTGCGATAGCATTAGGTGATGCTAACGCTGGCGCTGTGACGTGGAATTGGATTGAAGTTACCGCCAATATTGAAAAGTATGCCCAACGACTCGTTGCTCAAGGGGTAAAACGCGATCAATTGGTTGCTGTTGTTGCACCCAATAGTATTGATGTTTTATGGCTGCTGCTAGCCATTATTCGCGTTGGAGCGCGATATGTAGGGCTTAATCCTAAATTGCCACTCAATGCATTAACTGAACAGTTAACTGCCCTCAAGAATGATTACATTTGGTGTGACAATAGTGAGCTCACCGCAGAGCTTACGGGTAAAACCCTTTCGTTAATACCAGAAATAACCTCTGAGCGTTTGATCCCTGTGATGTGGCAAGAGCATCGTCCAGTGAGTTTAACCTTAACGTCGGGCTCGACAGGTTTGCCTAAAGCGGTGGTACATAATGCGCAATCACACCTAGCCAGTGCACGTGGACTATTAAAGCAAATGACATTTACCGCTGATGACAGTTGGTTATTGTCACTACCTTTGTTCCATATTTCTGGGTTAGCCATTGTGTGGCGGTGGTTATACCGTGGTGCAAGCATTGTTGTGGTTGCGCCAGAGTTACACCAGCAAGCGCTACAATGGGTAAGTCACGCCTCGTTGGTGCCGACACAATTGCAGCGCTTTTTGGACTCTGACTACGCACAGCAGCACCAGTTGCAACAAGTACTATTAGGTGGTGCTACCATTCCCGTGAGTTTAACCACTGCGGCTGAGCAAGTCGGTATTGAATGTTGGAGTGGCTATGGCATGACAGAAATGGCATCAACCATTACCGCCAAACGTGCCAATAGCAGTGCTGGTGTCGGTACGGTGTTACCGCATCGAGAATTGATTTTACGAGACGGTGAAATTTGCGTACGCGGTAACGTGCTATGTTTAGGTTATTACCGCAATAACACAATTTTTTCGTTATTAGGTTGTGATGATGACGATGATTGGTTTGCCACCAAAGATCTCGGGGAGTGGCATGATGACGAGTTATTTATTCGTGGGCGGGTTGATAATATGTTTATTTCTGGTGGCGAGAATGTGCAGCCAGAAGATATTGAACAGGTATTATTACAACACCCTACGGTGAATCAAGTGATTGTGTTACCGATGACCGAACAGGATTTTGGTGCTCGACCGGTGGCAATACTGACGACATCAGAACCATTAGATAACTATTTAATGGATCTGTTAGCAAGTTATATGTCACAGCATGTAGCACCATATAAGCGCCCGATTCGCTACATTGCTTTACCTGAAAAGTTTACTCAAAATGTAAAAATTTCACGAACAGATTTAGCGCAGTGGTTAGCCACTCAAGAGTAGATTAATCACAAAAGTTAACTTAAAGGCGAAGCATCATAGCTTCGCCTTTTTTATTGTAATTACATACCAAACACTAGCGTCTATCACCACGTAATGCGATAACTTGTTGGCGTAATAATTGGCTATCGGTTGCTTGTGATGGTACACATTCGCCAGCAACGATAGTGACTTTTGACCAACAACGCTTCGGCCATTTTAGTAGCGCATGTCCGCCTTCACGACTAAAGTAACTGCCCCATAAACCTTGTAAAGCAACAGGTATCACTTGTACTGTAGAGCGTTTAATAATTAAATCAATACCGCGCATAAAAGGGGCAATTTCACCATCTGGTGTTAAGTGACCTTCGGGGAATACACATACAATATCGCCATTTTCTAAATAGGTGGCAACTTGAGCAAAAGCCGTACGTACTGATTTACGATCATTGGCATCAACCGGTATAGCTTTGCAGGCACGACAGAAAGTATTGACTATAGGCAGGTTATAAATGTCTTTATCCATCAAAAAACGAATCGGGCGAGGACATGCACCTGCTAATAATAGCGCATCCATATAACTGACATGGTTACAGACTAATAATGTGCCACCTTGTTGTGGTAGGTTATTAAGATTATGGTGACGGACGCGATACATGGTATGAGTAACAACCCACACTACAAAACGCCAGAAAAAATCTGGAGCTTGAAAATAGATATACAGCAATACAAGACTATTTAACCCTGCCAGTAATAAGAAAAACTGTGGAATAGAAAGTTGTAGTAAAGATAAGCACACAATCGCAGCTATCGCACTGATAACCATAAATACCGCATTCCAAATATTATTAGCTGCAATTATTTGAGCGCGCTGATCTTCTTTGGCACGTTGCTGCATTAAAGTATATAACGGCACAATAAAAATACCGCCCGCAACACCAAGTAATAATAACGAGATAAAAATTGGCCATAATGATGGCTGACTAATAAAGGCAATAATGCCATCAGTGGCAGGGATCACGCTAGGTGTCATTGCGTATAGGCCAAATCCAAACAAACTGATCCCAAAACAGCCAATAGGTACAATCCCCGGGTCAACTCGGTGCTGTGAGAGGCGATCACATAACATTGATCCTACGGCAATACCAATTGAAAACAAGGTTAATAAAAAAGATACTGACGATGCTTGGCCACCTAAATTGGTGCGTGCAAAGTTAGGAAATTGGGTCAGGTAGCATGCGCCTAAAAACCAAAACCAGCTAATGCCAATAATACATTGGAAAATGATTTTATCTTGTTGAGCGATTTTCATGGTATGACGCGTTTGTTGCCATGGACGCCACTGAAACTTGATATGTTGTTGGCTCGGTGGCGCAGCAGGGATCGCAAGTGAGGCAAGATAACCTAAAATAGCAAAAATAATGACACTAATTGCAGCAATATAGCGGCCATTATCACTGTTAGCGATAACGCCTGCGATAATAGTACCTAATAAAATGGCAAGGAATGTACCAGTTTCAACCAGCGCATTACCTGACACTAACTCACTTTTTTTGAGGTGTTGTGGTAAAAGAGCATATTTTGCAGGGCCAAAGAAAGCCGATTGTGTTCCCATTAAAAACAATAAGAACAGTAAAGTTAGGTAACTTTGGTAAATAAACGCCACGGCCGCGCAGCACATGATAATGACTTCCGCCAATTTAACGATGCGCATGATTTTGGCTTTATCATAAATGTCAGCAAGAATACCTGCTGAGGCTGAAAACAGAAAAAAGGGCAGAATAAATAATCCCGCCGCTAAATTGATCAATAAATCAGCGCTAAGTGGTAGCGTGTGTGCCGAGGCATAGGCAATGAAAATAAGTAGAATATTTTTATAAACATTATCGTTAAATGCCCCTAAGGCCTGAGTAAGAAAGTAAGGTAAAAACCGGCGTTTAGTTAGCAGGTTTGATTGTGGCTTAGGGGACATTACATGATTCTCGTTAAATTATTTGTGCCATGAGTTTAAATAAGTATCTAATAAATTATTGATCAGCGCTTTACCATCAACAGGGCTTGAGGTGAACAATTTATCATCAACAGTTAATAGCGTAATACCATGTACACCCGCCCAAATAACACGGCTTGCTTCAAGTACTTGCTTATCACTCATGTCACTATTAATTTGACCGATCAGTGCTTCTAGCATGCCTGTCATATTATCAATACGATCAGTTTGCCATTCAGGAAGATCTTCACCGTTCATTGTATGTTGGAAAATTAACTGCCAACGATAAGGATGCGCTGTGGCAAAATCAAGGTAGCAAAAAGCAAGATTACGTAGGGCTTGCTGTGAAGATGTTGCATCACGAACACACAATTCAGCTTGCTGAAATAATTCGTCAAGTGTTTGAGCAACGGCATGAAGGAGTAATAAATTATAATTACCGAACACATTAACTAATGTACTTGGTACATAGCCAATCATTGCCGCGACTTTACGTAAACTAAGTTCATGATGTGGATGCTCATCAAGAAAATTTTTCACTTGCTCTAAGGTCATGTTTACCAATTCTTCGCGGGTGTGGTCATTTCTTCTTGCCATGGAATTATACTCTTTAAATATGTTTGCAATTGTTATAATTAGCTTAGCTATAAGCGGCTTTTTTAATTATTTATTATTATTATCGTCCATGAATCGTTATGCATAATATAAGTAAGTTTGGCATAACGAAGATATTGTGGCATTGATATCTGCCACAATATAAATTTCAATTAAATATTAAGCATTTCGTTTTTTGGTGTTCTCTAATGAGACTTGATCATTGAGTGTCCAGAAGTCAATTAGGATACCGATGAGAAAGAAACCAAAGGTACATAAGTAAAGGATACCTGTGATCCATTTCCCCATATACATACGATGAACACCAAATACACCAAGGAAGGTGAGTAATAACCATGCAATATTGTAATCGATTTCACCGCCAGCAAAGCGCAAATCAGACTCTCGATTCATTGACGGGATCAAAAATAGGTCGATTAACCAGCCAATACCTAGTAATCCTAATGTTAAAAACCAAATTGTACCGGTTACAGGCTTACCGTAATAAAAGCGGTGTGCGCCGGTAAAACCAAAAATCCACAAAAGATAACCCACAAACTTACTGTGTGTATTATTGTCTTGCATAGATGTCTCCATTGCGAAAATGATAATAATCAAAGAAAACGCGGTCTTTTAACGAATATTTTGCACTTTCACTGACGTTATAAAAAACAGTATATAATAATAAACGTTTGCTGCGGATAATATATGGAAGGATATTGTAATTTTCACCTTTTAGATTGTATTAGTTGAATTTATTGCACATAAGTATGCATATTAAATGTATTTATGTTTAATTATATAGCGATTCACAACCGTTAATGTCTATATTGCTAGTTTTGTATGTATGATTATTCGGATTTTTAAGAGGCCATATTTGACAATAGCAACAATGTTAAACGTTAGTAACAATTTTGATGGGTGATTAAATTGACATTCTGTAGCGAATAGCTACGATGCTTAGAGTTAATGACGAAGGTATATCTATTATCATGAAACGCTTTTTTACCGTATTTGCTCTTATTGTGGCAGTGTCATTTACTGCACCACATGCAGAAGCAAAAAAATTCGGTGGTGGTAAGTCATTTGGTAAAAGCTTTAAAACCGCCCCGGTTCGTAAGCAGCAACCACAACAGACTGATACTATCCGTAAACAAAATCCAACTGCTGCTTCATCAGCGAAAAAAGGCCTAATGGGTGGTTTGTTAGGTGGCCTTCTTGCTGGTGGTTTGTTAGCTGCTTTCTTTGGTGGTGCATTTGATGGTATCCAATTTATGGATATTCTGATCATTGGTATCATTGCCTTTGTATTGTTTAAGCTATTTAAAGCAATGCGTGCAAATAAAGGTACACCAATGGGACACCGTGAGTCGTATGCGGGTAATTCCCCTCGTCAGTCTCAACAGCAGCAACAGCGTCAGCAACAACAGTTCCGTCAAGGTGCAGCACAACAACCACAATCATCTGGTTTTGAATCAACAGATAGTGAAGTGCCGTTTAACTTGCCGCCAAACTTTAATATGAATGCATTTTTAAATGGTTCTCGTGATCATTACCGTGTTATTCAAGGTGCGTGGAACCACAACGAATTAGAAAAAATTCGTGAATATGTGTCACCAGCACTGATGGCTGATTTAACGGCAGAACGTGCAAAATTATCTGGTGAGCAGCATACAGAAGTAATGTATGTTGATGCTGAACTTGTACGTGCAGATCATGACGCTAATATGGCGCAACTAAGTATTAAGTTTAGTGGCCGTTATAAAGATAGCGCTGAAGGCGTAGAAGAAGATATTAACGATGTATGGCACTTAGAGCGTGATTTACGCAAACCTAATGCACCATGGTTAATTGTTGGTATTCAAGCATAATTGCGATTAATCGCTGTCAAAAAAGCCGCTAATAGTAAAAGTTTTCATAGTATATGAGCTCTTTTCTAAGCGGCTTTTTTATATATCTCAATATGTTAGATTGTTTTTTGTACAGTTATGAAATTGAATGACTTATAGATATTCAATTTTTTGACCCAAGTCTCATATTGATAGAGAAAGATCTTCAGATATTGATCTCTGCACCTAGTTTTCTTACCAACAAACGCTAATATTAATAATAGATTATTTATCCCACTGGGATTTTCCATATTATAGAGGTGACTATGCCGTACACTCCCGATATCGTTGATGAAATGAATCTACTGGTAAAATTCCCTATGCATAGCAATATGGAAGGCATTAAGGTTCATAGCGATGCAAGTCCTGCTGTTATCTCTGCAGCACAACGTTTGTATGCGAAAGGATTAGTGACTGAAGAGGATGGAGGATATCTGACATATTCTGGCCATCAGGTTGTCGAAAATGCAAAAACGGCATTGCGTATTCTTACTGGCGTAACCAAAGAATAGCATTCCGCATCAATCAATGAACCGCAATAATGATTACGTTATTTGCTCAAGTTCAGTAATAATTGTTAAGGCTTGTTCGTTGGTATTACCACAAATATCAGAGCAAGCTTTAAAATTATGGCATACGGCTGGGCGTTCAGGTTTACCAAATAATTTGCACAGATTATTTTCATTAAGCTGAATACAACGAACACCTGCGGGTTTACCTTTTAGCATACCTGGAATCGATGACGATATACTTGGTGCAATACAACACGCGCCACACCCTAGACGACATTCCATCATATTTCTCTCTTTCTGCTTTGCAAATCGGTTGCGCAAATTACCATTGTTATTCTTAAAAGCCAAATAACTTATTGCTTTTATCGATGCTGACGATGTAACTATCTTAGCGCTATTTTTACTATTAAATGATAATAACTATTATTACTGTCGTTATTAACGATTAATAGGTATTTTTAATTTGCAGTTTACCGTATAGATCGCTATAAAAACCGACTGCTATATTTATTAATAAGCTCATTCATTATTGTGGCGTATTGAACGACACAAATAACAATACTGGTGTAAGTATCATGACCCATTTTTGGCAACAGAAAGACTTAACGACAATGACAGATCAAGAGTGGGAATCACTGTGTGATGGCTGTGGTAAATGTTGTCTGCATAAGTTAATTGATGATGATACTGATGATATCTATTACACCAATGTCGCCTGTAGTCTGCTTGATAATCAAACATGCTCATGCAAAGATTACATGAATCGATTTGAGTCAGGTGAAGAGTGCCTTAAGTTAACCCGTGAGCGTATCGATGAGTTTGTATGGTTACCTGAAACGTGTGCTTATCGTTTGTTGGCAGAAGGTAAGCCGTTACCTGAGTGGCATCCACTGATCACCGGCTCTAAAGCTGCGATGCACAAAGCGGGTGAATCTGTACGAAATAAAATAGTGTATGAGATTGACGTGATCGATTGGGAGGACCACATTTTAAACCATCCCAATCGTATCAGTGAATAAGATGCGTAAATAACCCTTATTTCATAAAAACGCCTCCGCTACTGCAACAGTGACGGAGGCGTTTTTATTTATAGCGAGTGGGTTATTGAGGGTAAGTTATACCGTACGTTGTTATAAGCTAAAGCGTTCGCCTTGCGCGGGGAAATGGAAGCTTACTCCAAGGCTGTTACCGTCATTAAGTTGCTGTTTAATAATTGCTTGAGGATTTATGTCTTTCAGCAAGCTATATTTTATATGGGTGATCATAATCGGTAGTCCGGCTAAGCTGCCTTTACCACCAGCCTTATATTCAAGTACTGCTAACTCTTCTAATAATAATTTAGGGGTTAAATGACCATATAAAGAACGCTCAGGCACTTTATTAGTGAAAGAGGTTTCAATCATTATCCCTTTTAATTGTTTATTCTTAATATAAGGGGCCAACGTTGACCATAAACTATTGAGGTGGTCGCTTTGCTCAACGCTATCAGCACCAGTGTCGCCAAGATAGACCATGATTTGCTGTTGGTTATTTTTAATAACAAATGCTGATGACTCAATACCAGCATGACTTAACGGTAAGGCTTTAACTTGTAAAGAGGTGTCTTTAATCGGTAGCCATGTTTGCGCTGATAAATCACGGTATTGGTATTTGCCTAATTGATAGCCTTGGCCTTTATTACCAAAATTTGGCCATGCTTGCCAATTGAAGTAAGTTTTAGCAATGGTTTCATTGACTGACGGTAAACCATAAATATATTTATGACTATCATCGGGGGAAGCTATGATCATTCCTGCAAGGTGATCAAGGTGCGCATGGCTAATTAGATAGCCTTTAATTTTTTCACGTAGAACATAACCGACATTGGTATATGGCGAGTTTTTGGGGATCTCAATATCTTTAAAGGCTTGTTTTTCTTCTGCGACAATAAGGCCATTGACCACTGTTCCAGCATCAAGGGTGATGTAATTTGTATCACGGCTGTCTTTGAGTAGAAAAGCCGTTAAATTACCATCTTGAATACCGCCCTTACTCCCTAAAGTTACAACCTCAAATCCAGCCTGCGCGTAAGCCGAAAACGAGCACAGTAAGACCAACAAACTTTTTTTGAACATTCTATTTTCCCTATAGAAATAAAACTACCTGCGTTCATATATAAGTAACCATACTTAGACTATGACGTTATATGGAATAGTGGTGGAGAGAAAACCTATAATTGTAAATAAATGTGATTATCTTAAATATGCTGATCACAGCGGCTTATCAATAAGATGTAAGCCGCTATTTGAAGTCCCGATCAACAGTAAGTAATCAAGGGGGAATTAAGGCTGACTAAAAGTGTTACAAGCACGAGGATCGCCGCTTTTAAATCCTTTTTGAAACCAGGCAATACGCTGTTTTGAACTGCCATGGGTAAACGCATCCGGTTGTACCGCTTGTCCTGCCATTTTTTGTAATCGGTCGTCACCAACGGCACTCGCTGCATTAAGGCCTTCTTCAAGATCTCCCTCATCAAGCATGCCTTGTTGGTTAACATAATGACCCCAAACGCCGGCATAGCAATCAGCTTGAAGCTCTAATTTCACACTGAGCTGATTGGCGGTGCGTTTATCACTACGTCGTTGCAGTTGGGATACTTTATCACTGGTGCCGAGCAGTTTTTGAACATGATGACCCACTTCATGTGCAATCACATACGCAAATGCAAAATCACCAGGTGCGCCGAGTTTTTTTAATTCATCGATAAAGCCAAGATCAAGATAGATTTTTTGATCAGCAGGACAATAAAAAGGGCCTGATTGTGCAGAGCCTGTACCACAACCTGTATGGGTAATATTGTTATACAACACCAATGTCGGTGGTTGGTATTTGCCTGCCAGTTGCTTGTCCCAAATACTTTCTGTTGAGCCCAGAATAGCTGCTACAAACTGCTTGTTTTGATCATTTAATTGTACTGGCGCTGTTTTAGATGACGATGGTTGTTGAATACCCAAAGAATTACCGCCACCAGTGAAATATTGGTAAGCAAAGAATAGAGCGCCAATGACTAATATAATTCGTCCGCCTTTGCTGCGCATGAGTAACGGGACTAAGCGTAATAATCCCGCACTGGATGTGCCGGCTTGACGCGGGCTGTCGCCACGTCGATCTTCAATATTTGAACTTTGGCGGGAGTTCTTCCAACGCATTATCAATCCTTTATTTTTATAGGTGGCTGTTTTAAAGAATGGCTCAAAAATTAGCGCAGTGGAATTTTTTTGTTACTGACGCTGTTATTGAGTGTGGGCGTAAGGTGTTTATTTCCCCCTCGATGCAAGAATCAGTGTAAGAGGGGGAAAATAAGCTCGCGATTACAATTGTTGTTGAGCTTGTTGTAATCGTTCAATAATTGGCGCAGCTTTATTTAGGCAACGAATGTCGGTAAATAATAGCTTGGCTTGTGGGTATTGGTGGCGCAGGTAAGCGAACCATTGCTTAACTCGATTTGGATAATATAAGCCTTTATCACCTTTTATCTCAAATTGAGAATAAGTTAATAACAGGGCTAATACTTGCTCCCATGTCATTGGTGCTTGATTATGTTTCACAACATTGCCTAAGTTAGGTAAGTTCAATGCACCACGACAAACCATTAAAGCATCTGTATTGGTCGCAGCTAAGCAAGCTTGACCATCGGCATGGCTCCATACCTCACCATTGGCAATAATGGGTAATGTGACGTGTTGACGAAGTTGACGAATATAATCCCATTTGATGGTGTCTGCTTTATAACCATCATCTTTAGTGCGCGCATGGACGACCATTTCATCAGCGCCAGCTTGAGCAATCGCATCGGCAATCTCAAAGCATTGCTGTGGATCATCCCAACCTAAACGTACTTTTGCGGTCACAGGCTTAGTTGGGTTTACTGCTGCGCGGGTCGCTTTAACGATTTGATAGATGAGCTCGGGCTCTTTCAGTAATACCGCACCGCCACGGCTTTTATTAACCGCTTTTGCAGGACAACCAAAGTTTATATCGATACCGGCTGAGCCGAGGTTACAAGCGCGATGAGCATTCTCTGCCATCCACTGAGGGTTTTGACCAAGTAATTGCACTCGCACCGGTGTGCCAGAGCGTGTTTTACCACCTTGGTGTAATTCAGGACATAAACGATAGAAAACACTATTAGGTAAGAGGCTATCAATAATACGTACAAATTCAGTGACACAGAGGTCATAGTCATTAATTTCGGTTAGCATCTCGCGCATTAGGTGATCTAATACGCCTTCCATCGGGCCTAAAATAACTCGCATCGGGGTGGTTGCTCTACTCAGTAAATACGCTAAGGGGCAAGAGTCTAGTGCGAGTTAGGTTATTTGTCATCTTTGTTTTTATATTGACCGTAAATGATGGCCTGAAATAATTGTTGTAGCCTGTAAGTGGTGCTTATCGCATGCAATGGCCATCTTTACCATACTGGTAGCCACATCTTCTGCAGGAATTGGCGTGAAGTGTTTGAGTGGACCTAGCATTATAGGGTGTATAGTTTCAAAAATACGTTGAATGGCGAGCTCATCTTTACGTGGTGTATTGCGTTCACCTTTAAGCGGGCCAGGGCGCACAAAAACACAATGTTCAAACCCTAGTGCTGTTAGCGCTTGCTCCATCTTGCCTTTGCAACGTAAATAATGCGACGGTGAATGCTTACATGCCCCTAAGCTTGAAACAACGATGAGGTGTTTAACCCCAAGATTTTTCATGGTAATTGCCACACTTTTAACTAAACCGACATCTATTGCTTCAAGAGCTTGATTAGTAACAGCCTTTTTTTTAGTCGTGCCTAAACAAATAAAGCCATATTCAGGTACAGGTTGATCGTCTTCCCAAGCAATAATACGTAATTGACTGTCTATAATTTGATGTAATTTCTTACTATGAAAAGGAAGTGACTGACGAGTCAATGCGTAAATGTGATTAAAACGCGGGTGATCGAGTAATTGATGTAATAACTCTGTACCGATTAAGCCACTGGCTCCGGCTATAATCGCGTTCAGTGAATGGGGTGACATACGTGTATCCATCATAATAAGTCGAAGGCTATAAATAGCGTATTTTTATCTAATTTGCTTTTAAGTGCATCAAATTTCAATCATTGAAGGTAATTTATGGTGCAGTAATCGCTGTTGTCACGCATATTCGACGTATAATATCCCTAAAATGAATCAAAAGAATTAACTAGGACAGTCCATGAACACATTAATGACCTTACCTGCACAGTGGCAAGGTATGTCGGCCGCTTTTATTGAAGGTGCTTTATTTGCCGCAAATGCTAACCCAAAGCCAATGGAGCCAGAGGTATGGCTATCTGCTTTAATTAACGGTGGTGGCGATGATGCTGCAACGGTAACGGTTGATGATGCCGATAAAGTGGCGATTCTTAATCATTTTGAAATGCAATATCGATTCGTTAAGGCGGGGGAATATCAACTGCCTGCAAGTTTGATTTGGCAACAAGATGGTACTAATCAAGTTGCATTACGTGAGTTTGCCCAAGGCTTTTTAGCTGTATGGACATTCATTGAGCCTAATTGGCAGCAGCAAACAGTGTCTGATGGCACTATGCGAATGTTATCTGCATTATTGACCACATTAATGTTGCTGGTGGACGAAGCACAAACGTTAGCACAAATGGAACAAGCCGGTGTTATGGGTATGCCTGCACCAAGCGAGTTGTATGCTCAATTACCTTTAATGTTAACAGAGGTTATGATGGCGGCTGATCAATTGCAGATTGGCGCTGGCGCACAAGCAATCAACCCGTTTAAAGGTATTGGACGTAATGATCCATGCCCATGTGAAAGTGGTAAAAAGTTTAAACAATGCTGTGGTAAAACGCTGTAATGTTTGAGCATAAACCGCATCTAGTTGTTGTTGCTGGTGTGATTGAAAAAGATGGTTGTTATTTTATTGCGCAGCGGTTAGAAAATGCCAGTCAAGGCGGCTTGTGGGAATTTCCTGGCGGTAAAGTTGAGGTAGGTGAAACACCTGCGCAGGCGCTAGAACGTGAGCTATATGAAGAGTTAGCGATTAGAACCACAACTGGCGTCTGGCTTACTGATAGCGAATTTGATTATGGCGATAAAGTAATTGAACTGAAAGGGTATTTAACCGAGTGGCAGCAAGGTGAGATCCAATTAAATAGCCATCAGCAAATGGCATGGGTTGAATTGGCGCAATTGGAACGTTACCGTTTTTGCGCAGCAGATTATCCTATTATTGCAGCTCTACATGATCATATTTGTGCTGGTAAGTGATGCCACACCATCAACCGCATGATATTGCCTAAAAGAGTGATCAAAAAAGCGAAGCTTTAAGCTTCGCTTTTTATTTCATTTGAATGTTAACTTAGCGCTTGTGACCAAAAAATTGTGCAATAACCATTACTGCCCATACAATCAGATTGGCAGCAAAAATAATCACCAGCCATTGTGGCATTGACAGATCAAGGAAGGTCCAAACCACCTTGGCACAATCGCCATAAGCTTCAAACATCCACGGTACCCAATGGTTCAATGGTGCCCATGATGGAAATTGAACAAACAAATCACAGGTTGCAAATGGTGATGGATTAAACTGGTATCCGACATGCTCATAGGCTAGTTCTAAACCACGGAATGCGCCATAGCCCCAACCCGCTAAACCAATCCAACGAAATACGCCATTTCTAGGTGCAAGCAGACCGATTAGCGCTGCAATGCCGATTGCCATCATAGCAACACGTTCATAAACACACATCACACAAGGTGCAAGGTTCATGACATGTTCAAAAAACAGTGCTGAACTTTCAAAGAAAATAATTGATAGCAGCAGTAGTAACCAAGCTAAACGTGTTTTTGAAAAAGAATTAAGCACTTGCATTATCGGTACTCTAATGACTAACTGGATAAAACAAGACCCTGAATATCAGGGCCTTGGTAGCTATAACTTGGTGTTATTCAAGCATAGCTCTAAAGATAAGTAAATCGGCATTAAGTCGTTATCGCTTTTTAATGACCGACAGCAGGAATAGCTGCAGCTGCATTGACTGTTGCTTGTGTTAACCAGCCCATGCTGTAGAACCAATCTGTCATTGGAACCAATAATAATTCAATACCGGCTAAGCCAACAAAGGTCAGCACAATCGTATAAGGCAGGGCCATATAAACCATGCGTCCATAAGAGAGACGGATCAAAGGCGCAAGTGCAGAGGTAAGTACAAACAAGAAGGCAGCTTGACCATTTGGTGTCGCTACTGATGGTAAGTTAGTACCTGTGTTGATAGCAACCGCTAACATATCAAATTGATTACGGTTGATGACACCATTAACTAATGCTGATTTTACTTCGTTAATATAAACGGTACCGACAAACACATTATCAGAAACCATCGACAATAAGCCATTAGCAATATAGAACATGGTTAATTGTGCACTACCTTCAAGGGTTAATACCCAGCTGATAATCGGCGTAAATAACTGTTGATCAATGATCACTGCAACGACTGAGAAGAAGACAGCCAATAGCGCAGTAAAAGGTAATGCTTCTTCAAATGCTTTACCTAAAGCATGCTCTTCTGTTATACCAGTAAATGCGGTAGCAAAAATAATCACGGTTAGACCAATTAATCCCACTGCAGCTAAGTGCATCGCTAGGCCGACGATAAGCCACACCGCAATAATGCCTTGGACGATAAACTTGGCATAATCAAGGTTAGTACGGCGTTTACGCTCTTCGTTATCAAGATCAACTAAAATCGCACGTACATTTTCAGGTAATTTGGCACCATAACCACAGACTTTAAACTTCTCAACCAATACACAAGTACAGAGGCCACAAATGAACACTGGAATAGTGACAGGTGACATACGAATAATAAACTCACCAAATTGCCAGCCTGCTTGATCGGCAATGATTAAGTTTTGTGGTTCACCCACCATCGTCATTACACCACCAAGTGCAGTACCTACACCAGCATGCATTAATAAACTACGTAAAAAGGCGCGATAGTTTTCAAGATCATTACGGCTAAGTTCTTGAACATGATCATCATCGGTATGATCGTGATGAGCATTAGGATCTTGTCCTGAAGCGACCTTGTGATAGATGCTATAGAAGCCAACAGTAACACTGATCACCACTGCAATAACTGTTAGTGCATCAAGGAAGGCTGATAGGAAGGCGGCCATGACACAAAAAGCCAGTGAAAGTAGGATCTTTGACTTAATGCTAATCAGTATTTTAGTAAAAATAAACAGTAGCAACTGCTTCATAAAGTAGATGCCAGCAACCATAAATACCAGCAGTAATAATACCTCAATATTAGCGACAAGTTCGTGTTTTACTTGTTCAGCACTGGTCATACCGATAGCGACAGCTTCAATTGCCAGTAAACCACCGGGTTGAAGAGGGTAACATTTAAGTGCCATTGCGAGAGTAAAGATAAACTCTACCACCAATAACCACCCAGCAACAAAAGGATCAACGAGAAAGAAAACCAATGGGTTAATGATAAGAAAAGAAATGATTGCAATCTTGTACCAGTCAGGTGCCTTACCTAAAAAGTTTTTTATAAAGGCATTCCCTAGCGATATGGCCATGTTTAAATCTCTTATTATTAGTGCAAATTTGAAGGTATTAAATGGTACGAAGGCTTGCTAGCACTAATCAGCTGACAATTAATGGCATCATGCTAAAAATTTTCAGTAGTGATTAAGTTCTTTAAGATAAACACCATAGATAAAATGATGATATTTAACTTAAAGCAGGCAGCAGCGTCCATTTGCTCCCAGTGTGTTAATGATAACTCTACCGACTGAATTCTATTAGTCAACCGCAGACACATATATGTAAAGTTAATATGACATTTTCATCACAAACTGAGGGTGATACCTAAGACATTAGCACTACAATATACAGAATATTGCAGGCGAAATATTGCAAGCTGATAAAATAGTGCCATTAATCTAGCAATGAATGGTGCAGATGGTTTATTTTTGTACATATCTATCTGCTTAGTGTCAGAGTTATAGACTAGATTTCAGCAATTGAAGAACTAGTGGTATGATGAGTGTTAACAAATAACATAAGCAAGAAGCGAATTGGATTGAACTTAGATGGTTATTAAGGCAGATAGCCCAGCGACGTTTGCTGAGAAATACATTATTGAAAGTATCTGGAATAATCACTTTCCTCAGGGCTCTATTCTTCCTGCTGAGCGTGAACTTTCGGAATTGATTGGTGTAACTCGCACAACATTACGTGAAGTATTACAGCGTCTGGCACGAGATGGTTGGCTAACGATTCAGCATGGTAAACCGACCCGTGTAAATAATTACATGGATACTTCAGGTTTAAGCATTCTCGATACGTTAATCACATTAGATGGACAGGATGTCCAACGAGTTTTGGCTGATTTATTAGCGGCTCGTACGGATATCAGTAGTGTTTTTATGCGCTATGCTGTCAAAGGTAATCCAGATAACTCCAGCGAATTAATTCAACATGTAATTGAATCATGTCAGCGATTATTAGCCGCTGAGAGTTTTGCTGAGTTTATTGAAAATAGTGATGACCGATTAGATTTACTGCAAGAAGTAAAAAAGATCGTTGATAAATACGGTAAGAATGATCCTCAGTTATGTGAGGAAATTTGTCGAGCACGCGCTTTTAACTACTATGATTACCGTCTATTCCAAGGTATGGCAGGTAAATCAGGTAACACGCTTTATGTGCTAACAATCAATGGACTACGTAAAATTTATACTCGCGTTGGCGGCTATTACTTTATGAATCCAGAAGCTTGTCAATTAGCACTTAATTTTTATGGTGATTTACAAGCATATTGTGATAATCATCAACCAGAATTAGTTGCTGATCGTATTAAAAAATATGGCCGAGAAAGTGGTGCGATTTGGTATACCCATCGCGTTAAAATCTCTAAATATTTATACGAAGAAGAACAGTAAATATACATCGTGCAGATATCAATAAAAAAGAGAGCTTATTAGCTCTCTTTTTTTATAAACGGCATATCTTATTGGATAAAGATGTTAATATAACTGATAATTAGTTATACGTTATGTTAAAAGTAATATTACCATGATCAGCAGTGAAATATATCAAATTGGCCCTATTCGTTATGACTGTTCAACGCGAGTATTGACACATGAAAATGGCTATAGCGAGTATTTTACGCCAAGAGTGAGTGATGTCTTTATATTAT
The DNA here is from genome assembly GCF_900537155.1 of Photobacterium sp. Alg240-V54. Taxonomy (NCBI): domain Bacteria; kingdom Pseudomonadati; phylum Pseudomonadota; class Gammaproteobacteria; order Vibrionales; family Vibrionaceae; genus Photobacterium; species Photobacterium sp. Alg240-V54. The sequence goes on along the minus strand of NZ_UNRL01000003.1, from coordinate 330,423 downwards.
TATTAGAGCATCAAGGACAATGTGTTGAGAAAGATTATTTATTATCTCAATGCTGGGGGGATGTTATTGTATCTGAACAGGCCTTAACCAATGTTATTTCTAAACTAAGAAAAATATTGCATAAAAACTGTCCTGATGTTTTCACTATTACTACTGTAAGTAAATCTGGATATTTGCTTGACGTTATTGAGGATATCGAAGATATACAAAAAGGAGGCAATAATAGCGCCGCTGATGCAATAGAAATTATTGATCAAGAACAGATGATTAATAGCAGCTCGACGGCTATATCTCTTGAACGTAAATTATCTAAGGTTATCTGGTTTACGAGTTATAAAACAACATTATTATTATTGTTTGTTTTGGGGTTAATGGTAAATTTTATTTTTTATAAGTATGGAGAAATTAAATCACGACCATATTTTGTTAATACATCAAGTTATTCTAAAACCGTCAATATAAACAGCAATAACACTTATATCCATACTGTAAAAAATAGTAGATTAGATGAGAGTGAAATTATTAAATCACTTAAAAATGGACTAGCTCCAATTTGTAACTCTGAAGTGTATGTGAGGTTTTATAATAACACTAGAATAAAGAACCATGTTGGATTAGTTATCTTTATTATTACTCATGATGGAAGAGCGTTTAATTTTAGAATGTCTGAATATATTAAAAATGATCTTGGTGATAAATTAAATGACTATTTGTTAGGGAAAAATGTTGTATGTTGAAAGTAATAAATATTACGTTATTGATAATAATCATTATGTTATTACTTGGATTTAGTGTTTTAAGTTTTAAAAAAGACAGTCTCGTGACGACACGATGGTATTGTGATCAATCTAAAAATAGTTTTATATCTAAAGCTTATTCTGAATATAGTAATATTACAGAGTATATGATTTTCACCTTTAGTTCTGAAGATAGCTTTATGATTCATGAATATATTACAGTAGAAAAAAGTAAAGGTGTAATATCACCAGTAGAGGTATTTTACGAAGGTAAATATAATAAAAAAGATAATGAAATAACGTTAAATTTTGATCGAGTAAGATTAGTTAAAAAAGTTCAGGACAGTAATATAAATAAGAGTTATCAAGATTATCAGGGCTATAGTATATCGTATGCTTATAAGAAGTTAGGCAACAAGATGTATTTCTACTCAATGAATAAAAATGATGTGTTTGATATGGTTTGTTATAAAAATTAGTCTAGCTGTATTTTATAAACACATTGAACATAATCGATATTTTTATTTTTTACCGATTTAATCGAGATAATTTTTGATGTGTAAAATTATTTTTATTGTTTTTATTAACTTTATTTGAAATTTTTTGTTTTAATTTTTAATCACTTTGTGTTTTGTTTAGTGATGGTTTTGTTTTGGTTTGTTTTTTTTTGAAATGAATTTGTACTATTGCTGCTCTTTCTTATACCCAATTTGGATTTATATCTCATGAAAAAATTAGTCGTAGCAACAGTAATGTGTTCATTATTATCTTCATATGCAGTCGCTAGCGAAAATAATACAGCAGCAAATAAGTACAAAGGTTTTTATGTTGGTGGCGGTGTAGGTACAACAGATTTTCATGATAAAGTTTCATCAGAAATGTCTAAGGAACATGGCGTTGGTATTTCAACTAAATCAGATGCTGCATATAAAGTAATTACGGGTTACCAATTTAACCGTATAGTTTCTATTGAAGCACAATATACTTCTTATGGTGATACTAAATATAATATCGTATCTGAAGGAGAGAAAAGTAATTTTAAAGTTAAACAACAGTCGTACAGTATTGCAGCGAATGTTGGTTATACGTTTGATAATGGTTTACGTCCTTTTGCAACTGCAGGTTTAGGTCAAATGTTTATTAAATCTGGAGGTTTTAAAAAGGATGGCGGCTTAGTTCGTTTAGGTGCTGGTGTAGAGTATCAAATTAAACAAATCCCAGGCTTAGGTATGCGTGTGGCTTATGAGGCTGACTTCTATACGCTTGAAGATAAAGCGAATCATAAAGATTATGATCAATCAGTTGGTAGTTGGTACGTTGGTACTACATATAAGTTCTAAGATATTAAATTTATCATAAAATAATAAAACCGCCTTGATATAATAAACAAGGCGGTTTTTATTAATTATATATCGGTATTATATTGAGTATTGGCAGGGCAGGTTGCAATTATTTTCCCACGTCCATCCGGTAACTCTTCTTCTAAAGTAACATTAAAGCCCCATAAACGATGTAAATGTTTTATTACTTCAGTATGACTTTCCGCAAGCGGAATACGGTTATGGGGAATATAGCGTAATGTCAGTGAGCGATCACCGCGTAATGCGACATTCCAAATTTGTAAATTAGGCTCATTATTGCTGAGATTATACTGTGACGATAATTTTTCACGAATCATACGATAGCCTTCCTCATTATGTATCGCACTGACTTCGACATAGTTATGGCGGTCATCATCGTTAACAGCAAACAGTTTAAAATCACGCATTACTTTAGGTGATAAAAACTGGCTTATAAAGCTTTCATCTTTGAAGTTTTCCATTGCAAAATGGAGAGTATCAAGCCAATTTGATCCAGCAATATCTGGGAACCAATATTTATCTTCATCGGTTGGATTTTCACAAATACGACGTATATCTTGGAACATCGCAAAACCTAACGCATAGGGATTAATACCATTGTAATAAGGGCTATTATATTCAGGTTGTGCGACCACATTAGTATGGCTGTGCAAAAACTCCATAATGAATCGATCGGTAACTAAACCTTCATCATAAAGGTGATTTAAAATAGTGTAATGCCAAAATGTAGCCCAGCCCTCGTTCATTACTTGGGTTTGTTTTTGAGGGTAAAAATATTGGCTAACTTTACGTACAATACGAACGAGTTCTCGTTGCCAAGGTTCAAGTAATGGCGCATGCTTTTCAAAGAAATAGAGAATATTTTCTTGTGGATCGGCAGGGAAACGATCTTCTTCAATAATTGTTTCTTTTGCTTGGTGGTGAGGTATTGTTCGCCATAGAGAATTCACTTGTGATTGCAGATAATCTTCTCGTGCTTTTTGACGAGCAGTTTCTTCTACAAGTGATATTTTTTGTGGGCGTTTGTAGCGATCAACCCCGTAATTCATCAGTGCATGGCAAGAATCAAGGAGTTTCTCAACATCATTAACACCATATTTTTCCTCACATTCAGTGATATATTTACGGGCAAATAGTAGATAATCAATGATTGAACTAGCATCAGTCCAAGTTTGAAAAAGGTAATTACCTTTGAAGAAAGAATTATGTCCATAGCAGGCATGTGCCATTACTAACGCCTGCATGGTAATGGTATTTTCTTCCATTAAATAAGCGATGCAAGGATCTGAATTTATAACGATCTCATAGGCTAATCCCATTTGACCGTGTTTATAGCCACGTTCTGTTTCAATAAAACGTTTACCAAATGACCAATGATGATAATTGATTGGCATGCCAATACTGGAATAGGCATCCATCATTTGTTCGGCAGTGATAACTTCAATTTGATTTGGGTAAGTATCAAGACGATAGTGTGCAGCAACACGTTTAATTTCAACGTGATATTGCTCAAGCAAATCAAACGTCCAATCTGGTCCATCACTGAGTGGTTTTGTTTTTGTCGTTATTGCCATCACTCAATCTCCCCATATTTTTTCCATTATTTAACTGATAAAGAGTGATAATCGGCACGTCGTTATCGTGGTGCCGATTATATTCAGTTGATGAAATGGTATGAATTTAACTAACTTGTTTTTTAAATAATTCCCTAAACACCGGGAAAATATCATCGACAGTTTTTATATTCTGCATTGCAAAGTTTTCATGGCTACTATGCAAGGCTTCATACTCTCGCCACAATGTTTGATGTGCTCTACGCGTGATCTCAATATATGAGTAATAACGTGTCAGTGGCAGTATGTGTTTATCAAGCAATTCTCGACAACCTGGAGAGTCATCTGCCCAGTTATCGCCATCAGAAGCTTGTGCCGCATAGATGTTCCATTCTTCAGGGCGATAGCGTTGTTTAACGATGTCATGCATCATTTTCAATGCACTTGAAACAATGGTGCCGCCTGTTTCTTGTGAATAGAAAAATTCATGTTCATCAACTTCTTTGGCTTGAGTGTGATGGCGAATAAATACCACTTCAACATTTTTGTAAGTACGGTTTAAAAATAAATACAGCAGTATATAAAACCGTTTAGCGATATCTTTCGTTGCCTGATCCATCGAGCCAGAGACATCCATTAAACAGAACATCACAGCTTGGCTTGATGGTTGTGGACGACGGTCATAGTTCTTATAACGTAAGTCAAAAGTATCTATAAACGGCGTACTATTGATTTTTTTCCGTAAGGCAGTAATTTCCTGCTTGATACGTTGCTCTTCAAAGGGCTGAGCGGGTTCGGTGGTAAACAGTAGCTCAAGCGCTTGTTCAAGCTCGCGCAATTTTCGGCGTTTACTTGCAGTCATTGCGGTCCGTCTTGCAAGTGAGTTTTGCAATGATTTGACGATAGCAATATTAGACGGCACACCTTGTGATTTATAACCAGCGCGGAATGTTTTCCATTCGACTAACTGATTAATGGCATTTTTCTGTAAGTTAGGCAGTTCTAAGTCTTCAAACAATAAATCAAGATATTCATCTTTAGATATTTGAAAAACAAAATCATCTTGGCCATCACCATCAGGGCTTGCTTGACCTTCTCCGGCACCACCTTGACCGCCACCTCCTTGTGGGCGTTCAATGCGATCACCTGCAATAAATTGGTCATTACCTGGGTGGACGACTTCACGTTGTCCACCTTTACCTTGATGAAATATTGGTTCACTAATGTCGCGAGAGGGGATGGTTATATCCTCACCACTATCGACATCAGTAATCGAACGTTTATTTACCGCATCAGCAATAGACTCTTTTATTTGCTGTTTGTGACGGCGTAAAAAACGTTGGCGATTGACGGTGCTCTTATTTTTACCGTTGAGCCTTCGATCAATAAAGTGTGCCATAGTTCCCCCCTTTGTTGTCAGTTGGCTACGACGACTTACGCACGCGTAAGTACCATTCAGACAATAAACGTACTTGCTTACGGGTATAGCCTTTTTCCATCATTCGAGCGACAAAGTCATCATGCTTTTTCTGTTCATCGGTTGATGTTTTGGCGTTAAAGGAAATAACCGGTAATAGCTCTTCTGTATTTGAGAACATTTTTTTCTCAATCACAGTGCGCAGTTTTTCATAACTGGTCCAGTTAGGGTTTTTACCGGCATTATTAGCACGAGCACGAAGTACAAAATTAACGATTTCATTACGGAAATCTTTTGGATTACTGATGCCTGCTGGTTTCTCTATTTTCTCTAGTTCATTATTGAGTGCTGAACGATCAAACAATTGGCCAGTATCAGGATCGCGGTATTCTTGATCTTGAATCCAGAAGTCAGCATAACTGACATAACGGTCAAAAATGTTCTGACCATATTCGGAATAAGACTCAAGATAGGCTGTTTGAATTTCTTTACCAATAAACTCAACATATTTAGGCGTTAAAAAGCCTTTGAGATGTTCAAGGTACTTTTCTGCAACATCTTGTGGGAATTGCTCACGCTCAATCTGTTGCTCAAGCACATAAAATAGATGCACGGGGTTAGCCGCAACTTCGGCATGATCAAAGTTAAATACTCGTGATAGGATCTTAAAGGCGAAACGGGTTGAAAGCCCATTCATGCCTTCATCGACACCAGCATAATCACGGTATTCTTGATAAGATTTTGCTTTTGGATCGGTGTCTTTAAGTGTCTCACCATCATAAACACGCATTTTTGAATAAACGCTAGAGTTCTCAGGCTCTTTAAGACGAGATAAAACGGTGAAGCGAGCGAGAATTTCTAGGGTACTCGGTGAGCATGGGGCTGATGATAATTCACTGTTTTGTAATAATTTTTCGTAAATACGCATTTCTTCAGAAACCCGTAAACAATAAGGCACTTTCACGATATAAACACGATCGAGGAAGGCTTCGTTAGTCTTATTATTACGGAATGTTTGCCACTCTGATTCGTTTGAGTGCGCTAAAATCATGCCATCAAAAGGCAATGCAGATAACCCTTCGGTACCGTTATAGTTGCCTTCTTGCGTCGCCGTTAATAATGGATGCAGCACCTTCAATGGCGCTTTAAACATCTCGACAAACTCCATCAAGCCTTGGTTTGCTTTACATAGCGCACCTGAATAACTATAAGCATCAGGATCATCTTGAGAGAAGTGCTCAAGCTGACGAATATCCACTTTACCGACTAATGATGAAATATCTTGGTTATTTTCATCACCCGGCTCAGTTTTTGCAATACCCACTTGATCAAGGATGGATGGGCGAACTTTTATCACTTTAAATTGTGTTATATCGCCACCAAATTCATGTAACCGTTTTGCTGCCCATGGCGACATAATGGTATTTAAATAACGCCCAGGGATACCGTATTCATCTTTTAGCAATCCACCATCTTCTTGTTTATCAAATAAGCAAAAAGGGTGATCGTTAACAGGACTACGCTCGCCATTGGCTGTCAGAATGTAAATAGGCACTTTTTGCATTAAACTTTTTAGTTTTTCAGCAAGTGATGATTTACCACCACCAACAGGACCTAATAAGTACAGAATTTGTTTTCGTTCCTCAAGCCCTTGTGCTGCGTGTTTAAGATAAGAAACAATCTGCTCAATGGCTTCTTCCATGCCATAGAAATCTTTAAAGGTGTCGTAACGTGATATAACACGGTTTGAAAATAAGCGACTAAGATGTGGATCTTGTGCTGTATCAATCATTTCTGGCTCGCCGATGGCCATTAGAAGACGCTCTGCTGCATTGACGTAAGAACTTCGATCGTCTTTACAGATATCAAGGAATTGTTGTAATGAAAGCTCTTCGTCCTTAGCTTCTTCATAGCGCTGACGATAGTGGTCAAAAATACTCATAGTATGCCCCCTGAATCGTTCTTATATTTAAGAGTAACTAATGAAAAACATGTTGTTTTTGCATTGCTTACTTATTTAAGCCTAGCCTGAACTTATCACTTTGTATTGTAGAGTTACGGGTTGGTAAATAAATATGTTTATATGAAAGGGAATCAAATTGCTGGTTAAGTAACCAATATCAACCACTATCCTTGAATTACAGGGGGTTCGCAAGCTAAATTGTTGCAAGTTATGGTTATATGTGATTGTTTATCTTATTTTAATTGATGATTATGTTATTAGTGCGTTAATGCTTGATTGGGTGGTTTGGGTGGTGTTTATGACTGCATTTGGTGGTTATGTTGAATCAATCATTTAGTTTTGTTGGCAGTTATAGTTTTATTGTGTTTTTTTGTCATCGGGGTGTTTTTTTGTTCTGTCTTAGGATCAAGAGTAAATGAAAAATTGTAAGAATTTTGGCCGCAGAGCGTGTTTTTTTTCACAAAACTGTCGTAGCTGACTTAATCTCAATAGATGATGATCGATATTGTTTTTTGAATATGGAGCAAGATGCTATGGCTATTTGTCGTGTCGACACAGTCTCGATTCCTGTGTCTGATCAAAATCAGGCGCTGCAATTTTACCGTGACGTATTAGGCTTTGAATTAATTAGAGATCATGCTGATAATCAACAGACGCGGTGGGTACAGTTAGTTCCTAAAGGCGCAGAAACGACGATCAGTTTAGTTAAACCATTCGCGGGAATGGAAGCTGGGGGAGTACAAGGGTTAGTGGTTCAAACTCATGATATTCAGTTAACTTACCAAGAGTTGAGTGGCAAAGGCGTGGCATTGTCAGAAATTATTACCATGATGGAAGGACGATTTGCGACCTTTAATGATCCTGATGGTAACGGGTGGGTACTGATTCAATCGACAGCCACGATGTTGGCATAAATCGCTAGCAAGACAGCATTGCTTGCTAGCGATAAATAATAACTTAGTGCTGAATAGCAATACGTGTTGATAGCGTGTGTGTTTGTCCTGGCTGTAATTCAATGGTTGGCGTATGGATTGTTGATTCGACACATACCATTGTTTCAAAACTGTTGTTGGCCATATCACCCATGCTGATGGATAGTTCTTGCCAAGGGTTCCAAATAACAGCGGCGTTATGACCTTGATTAGTCACCAAAATAGTACGTTGGTTGTTTTTGTCATTAACTTCAATTGTTGCCTGAGGATGTGTATAAACACGATCTGTTTCAGTATTGAATGTTAACACATCACCGCCTTGACAAACTTTCCCTGCTTGAGTGCTATCGAGGTATTCTTCACCCATACCAGTGACAGCAACAGCATTAATATCGGCAATATTAAAGTAAGTGTGTAATGCACCACCATATGACCAAGGCTGAGTGTCTGTATTGGTTGATGTTAGGCTAACATTTAACTCAGTACTCATTTCAAACGTCATTTGGTTATGGAACTTATGAGGCCAAATTGCACGTGTGTGTTGATTGTCTTCTAGGGTTAAAGTAACAATAACACCATTATCATTTTCACGGTGTTGCGATAATGTCCACTCACTAGTACGAGCAAAGCCATGTGATGGTGCTGCTGCTTTGCCAAACCATGGCCAACAGACAGGAATACCACCACGAATGGCCTTTGTTATATCAAATTCAGCTTCTTCGCTTAACCAAATAAGGTCTTTTTCACCCGCAGGTTTAAACCAAAGCAAATGGCCGCCGTGGAGAGAAATACCGGCTTCTACCATTGGGTGAATGATGCGAAGAATCTTCACGCCTTGATATTCACATACGGTAATAGCATCAGATAATGCATTAATTGTCGAAAGTTGACGTAAATCCATCTGCTTTTCCTTAATGTTGAGTGGCACCAGTGCCTATTGTTAATGTTTTTGTCTAAATTTGGCTCAAAATCATTAACAATGGAAACTTATTTTTCGTTTTAAAATATCAAAGAATATAGAAAGTTATTTGTTATTTTTGTTACGGTTTTGATCTGTGTGTTTCATGTTTTATAGCCTAAACGTGTGTTTAGTTGTTTGTTTTATAACATGCTATTTTATGACTGGCGTGGAAATAACGTATTATTGGTGAGCGACTATATTTTAGATATAAAAAAGGCGACACCCTTAAGCGTCGCCTCTTATTATCAGCTTTCAAAGAAAGTCAGCTAATTGCTTACATTATTACTTAGAGATGTGAGCGATTAGGTCTAGAACTTTGTTTGAGTAACCGATTTCGTTGTCGTACCAAGATACAACTTTAACGAAGTTATCAGTTAGTGCGATACCAGCTTTAGCATCGAATACTGAAGTTTGAGTTTCGCCGATGAAATCTTGAGAAACAACTTGGTCTTCAGTGTAGCCTAGAACGCCTTTTAGTTCGCCTTCAGATGCTGCTTTCATAGCTGCACAGATAGCTTCGTAAGATGCGCCTTTCTCTAGGTTAACAGTTAGGTCAACTACAGAAACGTTAGCAGTTGGTACGCGGAAAGCCATACCAGTTAGTTTGCCGTTTAGTTCAGGAAGAACAACGCCTACTGCTTTAGCAGCACCAGTTGAAGATGGGATGATGTTTTGAGAAGCACCACGACCACCACGCCAGTCTTTCGCAGAAGGACCGTCTACAGTTTTTTGAGTAGCTGTAGTTGCGTGTACAGTTGTCATAAGACCAGAAACGATACCGAAGTTGTCGTTAAGAACTTTAGCGATAGGCGCTAGACAGTTAGTAGTACAAGAAGCGTTAGAAACGATGTCTTGACCAGCGTAAGTTGAATCGTTCACGCCCATAACGAACATTGGAGTTGCGTCTTTAGAAGGACCAGTAAGAACAACTTTCTTAGCACCAGCAGTGATGTGCTTACGTGCTGTAGCGTCGTCTAGGAATAGACCAGTAGCTTCTGCTACAACGTCAACATTGATAGCATCCCACTTAAGATCTTCAGGGTTACGCTCAGCTGTAACACGTACAGTTTTACCGTTAACGATTAGGTTACCGTTTTCAACTTCTACAGTACCGTTGAAACGACCGTGAGTTGAGTCGTACTTAAGCATGTATGCCATGTATTCAACGTCGATTAGGTCGTTGATACCAACAACTTCGATGTCAGTGCGCTCTTGCGCTGCACGGAAAACAAAACGACCGATACGGCCAAAACCGTTAATACCTACTTTGATTGTCATTACAGTTTGCTCCACAACTTAATTTCTAATGAAATATAACTGGTAGTAAAATTACAGAATCCTTTGTAAGCCTGCAAGCAAAAAAATCGTTTAAATTGCTTAAGGTCAAAAAAAAGTTCGGATATTTTTTACATTTCCACTACAACGACGGTAATTTGTACAAATGTTGTTTAAATTACCGTCACAGTAATTATTAACTTTTAATCATATATTCAAAAACAAAACATGCTTTTTGGGTCTATGTGACTTTTTGCACAGGAAGTATGTGGTACAGTGACCCTAAATAGCAAATATATTTATTCGGTTTAGTGATAAATTTTTTAAAAGGCAATGCAGAATGAATAAAAAAGATAATGCATATTGGCGAGATAAATTATCGACAGCGGCTTATCAAGTCTGTCGTGAGCAAGCTACTGAAGCGCCTTTTAGTGGCACATTGCTCCACAACCGTGAGACCGGGGTTTATTCCTGTACTTGTTGTGGTCAATCTTTATTTTCTTCTACCAATAAATATGATTCTGGTTGTGGTTGGCCAAGTTTTGATGCGCCTATCACTAAAGAATGTATTCGTTATTTAAATGATAATAGTCACGGTATGGTGCGTACCGAGATCCGCTGTTCGGAATGTGATAGCCATTTGGGGCATATTTTTCCAGATGGTCCACCATCAACAGGTGAACGGTTCTGTGTTAACTCAATCTCACTGCTGTTTGCGTCAGATAATTAGTCTGGTAGGTTGATTGTTGTCTGAATATATTGACCATTGTTTAATGTTTTAATTATATCGGTGACAGTAGTATTTAATGTCTGTCGTTCATTATCGGTTAAATTAAAGCGATTTTTAATCGACGATGTCACTGTTTTAGGCTGCGTATTTGGTTGATATTGATTGGCAACTTTAGCCCACACATACGCTGCTGCGGTGTTTTTTTGTTGGTAATATAATGTCGCAAGTGTATGCAATATATTGATATTAATATCATCATTAGCCTTATACAGACTAAGACTATGGTGCAATAGATTGAGCGTCTTGGTTTTATTTTTGTCGATATAATAACTCGCAAGCGCTAATTGTAATTCTGGATGCTCAAGTTTTGTATTTCCTTCAAGGGCTAGAAATTGCTGCTTCGCAGTTTGGTCTCCTTGCGTCCAACGGTAAAAAATAATATGTGGATCTTGCGAAGACTGTAATTCTTGGGTGAGTCTATCGATAGCATCATAACTATGATGCAATGCTTGTATCCGCTTAGTTTTACGTTGTTTTAATTCGGTCGGTTCAATGCGCGCTGCGTATTCTAGACAAAATTGATATTCTTGGGTTGCTTTTAGTTCTTTGAATTTTTGTTGGTCGGTCGGTGATTGTAAGGTGTCATAACGTTGCCAAATGAGATTGGTACGTTGAATTCGACATTGCCCATCATTAAGATTCAATGGTTGGCATAATTGAGGATTATCATTGCATAGGCTATCGGTTGTTCGGTAACGATCAAAGCAGCCACTAATTAATAGCGGCAGCAATAAAATAGCCGTCATTGTGGATACATTATAACGAGGCATGATGGTCAGTGGTAAAGAGACGATAGCCAAAATATGCACTTATTAGAAATAGTAGATGCATAAATTTAGCATTAAATTGTCTTTTGTAAACGACTTGTTTTCTGTAACTTAAACGAGTGTGATATGGGTGTCATTCAGCGATGGCATGAAACCAAGTCTGCAACTAAATATCATCTAACTATGACGAGAAAAGGAAACAATAAATGGATATTAGTCAGTTATTAGCCGCGATGACGCCTGAGGTTTACCAGCGAATTTTAACCGCAGTAGAAACTGGGAAATGGCTCGATGGTTCAGTGCTAACACCACAATTACGTGATAGTGCAATGCAAGCCGTGATGCTATATCAATCACGACATAATATCGATGCTGATCATATGACAGTGGCAGCGGGCGGTGAAATAAAGTTTAAATCAAAAGCAGAATTTAAACGTGATTTTGAAAGTGACAGTTTATCTGCTCGCGATGATAACATTACTGCTGATAATGATATTGCCCGTTTTGATCATGATCAGCTGTGATTATGAGGTTGATGGCTGCGGTAAGATCATTGGTTCACAATAGAAATCTTGTAATTGATGATCTTCTTCTGCGATAAGATTGGCAATCCACGGTTCAAGTTCGATACGTTGTAAATAAGCATGTAACTGTGGATAGTGTGGTTGTAAACGCAGCCCACTCATCCAACCATTACGAAAGACACTCCATAAGCTAATCTCCGCTATTGAGAAATGATCGCTGATATACCCTTGAGATGGTATTTGTTGATTGAGGTAATGCAGCACATCAGGAAGATGATGAGTTAAACATTGATTAACGGCTTCTTGATCACAGCTTTTTCCCTGCATCTTTTGGCGTAAGACTTTCTGATAAAATAACACTCCGCCAATTAACGAGGTTACTCGAGTGGCAGCATAAGCTTCGAGCCAGCGTATTTGAGCGCGTTGTTGAGCATTGCCAGGATATAGCGGCGGAATGGGATAGACATCATCTAAATAATGCGCAATAACCGTTGAATCAATAATGGTTAACTTTCCATGTTCAAGTACTGGGACTTTCCCCATCGGATGCCGTTTGTGTGCCAACTCTTTTTCGAGATAAGGATTAAGTGGTTGAAGCTCGTAACGAATACCTTTGTAGTTGAGCGCTAACATTATTTTGCGTACAAAAGGTGAGATTGATGTGCCGTGTAAAATCATAGTCATTACTTATTGCTTGGCTCAATGAGCGATAGTATTGCAATAAGTGTAGTTGGCTTTGCGGTAATCAGGGTTAGAAAGTCATTATCAAAAAAGAGCCACTGTATATAACATAGTGGCTCTTTTTTGTTGGTAGCAGTAAGGGTGTCTCAGCGGTACTAGTGGGTTAATTCGCCGCGTAAGTTTTGCTGCATCATGCTACGAATAGTTTCTGTACTTAGGTTTTGGCTTAATAAATAATGCAATTTAGCCAGTGCCGCTTCTGGCGTCATATCATAACCACTTAATACGCCAGCATCAGCCAGAGCACAGCCTGTTGCATAGCCACCCATATTTACTTTGCCTGATAGGCATTGGGTTAGGTTCATCACAATAACACCACGATCTGTCGCTGCTTTTAATTGCTCAAGCAGTTCTTTATTTTGGGGGGCATTACCAACCCCAAAAGTCAGCAAGATCATCGCATTGACAGGTTGGCGTAAAGTATTACGAATCACCTCAGGAGAAATACCTGGATACATAGTGATCACTCCAATAGGCTGAGGTGTAATGGTATGTACCTTAAAACTACCTTCTGGCTTTTTATCTATTTGAGCAATGTTATTAACACTAATATTGATCCCCGCTTCTAACAACGGTGGTAGGTTTGGCGAAATAAACGCACCAAAACCATCAGCATGTGCTTTGGTGCTGCGGTTACCGCGAATCAATTGATTATTGAAAAATACCGTGACTTCATTAATCGGGTAATTTGCTGCAATGTGGAGTGCATTAAGCAGATTACTTTGGCCATCAGAGCGTAATTCAACCAGTGGAATCTGTGAACCGGTCACAATCACGGGTTTGTCTAAATTTTCAAACATGAATGATAACGCTGATGCGGTGTAAGCCATGGTATCGGTACCATGTAAAATAACAAAGCCATCATATTTATCATAGTTAGCTTTAATATCATCAGCAATGCGCTGCCAATCCATCGGTGTCATATCTGATGAGTCGATGAGTGGTGAATACTCATTGATGGTGAATTCTGGCATTTCTGAACGATGGAATTCTGGCATGCTTGCCAATTGTTTCTGCATAAAACCAGCTACAGGAACATAGCCATGATCCGATTTTTGCATACCAATAGTGCCGCCAGTATAAGCGATATAAATATGTTTTCTTTCCATTTTGAGCTCAGAATGAACGAATGAGTGCGCGTATTATACGCAAACTATATGAAGATGCGAGGTTAGTTAGATTTGTAGTGCGATTGTGTGAGTTAAAATGTGATCGTAGTTAACTGTGCTGATTAATTGAGCGCTTGCAGTGTAAATTACTGCTTTTGGTTTAAGTGGGTATGATAGTAAAGCGAACAATCCGACCAATAAAACATGGTCGGGTTGTCGTTGCGGTGTATGGTTAGTTAACCGTACTGCAGTTTAAGCAGAAGGCATAACGGCCATTAGGATCATTAAAATTCGTTAATGAGGTTAGATCTTTGGCGACTTTAGTGACTGGCGCTAAGGTCGATGGCATATCACCAAAGACCATCGTCATTAGCTGGACTTTTACTTCGCCGGATAATTCTTTAAAAAATTGCTGTACTGGCGAGAGTGGTTGTTGCATCCATACTAGTTGGTAATCTTTTACCTTTGCTAATTCAACTGCTGCGGTAATAGCTGTATCAAAATCACCAAGTTTATCAACTAAGCCACGTTGTTGAGCATCTTTACCTGTCCACACTCGACCTTGAGCAACTTTATCAGCTTGTGCTAATGACATATGGCGGTATTTGCTTACTAAACCAATAAAGCGTTGGTAGCCATTATCAACCCCAAGCTGGAATACTTTTGCTACGCCTTCAGGTAATGCGCGGGTGACACCAACACCTGAGAAAGGCGTTGTGCCAACCCCGTCGCTGTAGACGCCGAGTTTTTCTAACCCTTTTTCAAAAGTAGTTAAAATTGCAAAGATACCGATTGAACCGGTGATTGTTGTAGGCTGTGCAATAATTTCATCAGCACTGGATGAGATCCAATAACCGCCGGATGCTGCCACGCTTGACATTGAAACCACCACCGGTTTACCTGCCTTTTTCAGTGCGTCAACTTCATTACGAATAATCTCTGAAGCGAAAGCGCTGCCTCCTGGACTATCAACGCGTAGAATCACCGATTTCACTTGTTTATCAAAGCGTGCTTTACGTAATAGTGCTGCAATAGTGTCGCCACCTGCAGATCCTTGGCTACTTTTGCCATCGACAATCGCACCGTCGACGATAACTACCGCCACTTTATTGGCTGATGGTTGTTGATTATCGACTAATAGCGGTAAGTAATCGTAATAGCTAATTTGTTTAAAGCTGTGTTTATCGTTAGCACCGAATTTTTTGATCAAAAATTGAGTCATCTGATCACGGGTAACCAGTGAATCAACTAAGCCTAATTTTTGACTTAATTGGGAAAAATCACCATTAACAGATTCTAGTTGAGTCACAAACTCATCAATATTTGGGGTTAATGTTTGTGGCTTAATATTACGATTCTGTGCAACATCGTCACTGAACGCCCCCCATAACTGGGTTAGCCATACGGTGTTAGCTTGTTTCGCTGCCTCTGACATACCATCACGAATATAAGGTTCAACAAACGACTTATAAGTACCGACACGGAACACATGGGTTGTCACGTCTAACTTCGCCAGCAAACTCTTATAATACAGAGTGTAAGTACCGTAGCCCGTTAACATAACGCCACCATCAGGTGATAAAAACACCTTATCGGCATAACTGGCTAAGTAATATTGGCTTTGGCTGTAATTATCGCCATAGGCATAAACCGGTTTACCTGAAGCTTTAAATTCTTCGATAGCTTTTGCGATGTAACGCATTTTGGTTAAGCTAGTTTCAGACATGCCTTTAAGGTTAAGTACGAGGCCTGTAATGTCTTTATCTGTTGCGGCAGCACGAATTGCTTCAACAATGTCAAACAAGACATTCTGCTGAACATCAGGTTTTCCTAATGCTTCATTCATTACGCTATCAAATGGATTGTCATAATTCTTCTGTTCGACAATCGGACCAGACAGATTAAGCACTAAGGCTGAAGGCTGTGTGGTCTCGGCAGGTTTATCTTCATCGGTTAATGCAAAAATGATCGCGCCAATAATAAAAACGAACAAAATGTTGAGGACAAATTTGCGAGTAAAGTTAATTAACTTCCCGATAGCAAGGAAGAATTTTCCAATCCTTGAGAATATGGCTTTCATGAAAATTCCTGATAATGATGATGGCGATATCGTAACGTAGTCACTGCCAAATTGCAGTTTTTTACGGCGTAATTGTTAGCGTTCGTAAAAATAAAGAGACTCAATCGATTATAAATAGTGAGTCGCATCATGTAAATGTTGCTTTTGTGTTAACAATGTTGGAGTTATTAACTAAGCTGAAATATACTGGTCAGACCATAACAGTGAGGAGCCGCTCATGGACGATACTATGTTTCCATCTTTATTAGCACCGCTGGATCTTGGTTTTACTCAATTACGTAACCGTGTGTTGATGGGATCAATGCATACCGGCTTAGAAGATGAGCGTGGTGGTTTTGATAAGCTGGCTGCGTTTTATGCCGTTAGAGCAAAGGCGGGGGTTGGACTGATTGTTACTGGCGGTTTCTCGCCAAACTTTCGTGGCCGATTGCATCCTTTTAGTGCTGAGTTTAGTAACGGCCGTCATGTACGTAAACACCGTCTCATTACGACAGCTGTGCATCAGCAAGGCGGTAAAATAGCACTACAGATATTGCATGCTGGCCGTTATGCGATGTCTCCGTTTGCGGTTAGTGCCTCTGCTATTCGTTCGCCTATTTCAAAATTTACCCCCTCTAAAATGAGTTATCGCCAAATTAATAATACCATTAATGATTTTGCCCACAGTGCAGAGCTGGCTCGTGAGGCGGGCTATGATGGAGTTGAAATAATGGGCTCTGAAGGCTATCTCATTAATCAGTTTATTTGCCAGCGCTCGAATCAGCGTTACGATGATTGGGGGGGGAGTTATGATAATCGGATTCGATTTGCACTGGAGATTGTTCGTGCAGTGAGAGCACGTGTTGGTGCTGATTTTATTATTATATTTCGATTGTCGATGTTGGATTTGGTGGAACAAGGCAGCACTTATGATGAAGTAGTGCAGTTAGCGACAGCATTAGAAGTGGCGGGAGTCACCATTTTAAATACTGGTATTGGTTGGCATGAAACACGTATTCCAACGATTGCGACGCAAGTACCACTCGCCGCTTTTACTTGGGTTACTGAAAAAATAAAACAACAAGTATCGATTCCTATTGTAACCTGCAATCGCATCAATACGCCGCAAGTAGCCGAGGATATTTTGGCACAAGGGCAAGCAGATATGGTGTCGATGGCAAGGCCATTTTTAGCTGATCCTGAATTTGTATTAAAAGCGCAGCAAAACCGTGCCGATGATATTAATACCTGTATTGGCTGTAATCAGGCTTGCTTGGATCACGTCTTTGTTGGTAAACGTGCCAGTTGTTTAGTTAACCCTCAAGCCTGTTATGAGACAGAATTGGTATTAACGCCAGTAGCGACAACCCGTCGCGTTGCCGTTATCGGAGCTGGCCCTGCGGGAATGGCATGCGCGGTTGCCGCTGCTGAGCGAGGCTTTAAGGTCGTTCTGTTTGAAAAAAATAACCATGTTGGTGGTCAGTTTAATTTGGCAATGCAGATCCCCGGTAAAGAAGAATTTAAACAAACAATTCGTTATTTCACTCGCCGGTTAGTACAAACAGGAGTGGATGTGCAGCTAGGTGTAGACGTCAATATTGAACAACTTCTTGATTATGACGAAGTGGTTATCGCGACCGGTGTTCAACCTCGAATGCCACCGATTACAGGGATTGATCATGCGAAAGTAGTGGATTATCAAACATTAATCCGTGAAAAACGCACTCTAGGAAAAAAAGTCGCCATTATCGGTGCGGGGGGGATTGGGGTGGATGTTGCCACCATGCTGACAGAGCCTGCTGATAGTGATCTTGATAGTTGGTTACGTGAGTGGAATATCGATAAGACTCTCAATTATAGTGGCGGCCTGTTGCCGAGTGAGGATTATATTAGCCCTCGTGAAGTGTGGCTAATGCAACGACGATCAGGAAAAGTGGGTAAAGGACCGGGACGCACAACCGGTTGGATCCATCGTCGTACGCTAGAAAAGCGCGGGGTACATTTATGGGGTGGGGTTGAGTACCATGCTATCGACGATCAAGGATTACACCTGATTATCGATGGTCAGGCACGTATTTTAGAGGTAGATAATATTGTTATTTGTAGCGGCCAAACCTCGGTCGATAATTTATCGGCATTATTGGTTGAGCAAGGTATTGCGGTACATGCTATTGGTGGCGCAGAGGAAGCAGGAGAAGTCGATGCCAAGCGGGTAATACGGCAAGGGGTTGAATTGGCTGCAAAGTTATAATAGCCACCACTTGTGCTCAGTGCTTTACCTGTCTTATTATAGAGTAAACAATAATTATTTTCATTTTGAGGTTGTTATGGACGCGCTATCACTGCTGCTTAATCGCCGCTCACTACCAAAATTAGTTGATCCAGCACCAGCAGGAGAAGTTCTTGAAAATATCTTTCGTGCTGGATTACGTGCTCCTGATCATGGTGGCTTAACGCCATGGCGGTTTATTGTTTCCCAAGGTGAAGGATTAACTAAATTAGCTGATATTCTGGTGGCTGCTGCCAAAGCCGATGATCTTGATGATTTTGTAATTGAAAAAGCTTCTAAAGCGCCTTTTCGAGCGCCGATGGTGATCACTGTTATTAGTAAAGTAACGTCAGATCATAAAGTACCAGTCATCGAACAACATCTTTCTGCGGGTTGTGCTGCCCAGGCAATGCAAATGGCTGCGGTTGCACAAGGATATTCTGGTTTCTGGCGTACAGGTTCTTGGGCATATCATGCCGTTGTGCGTGAAGCATTGGGTGTTACCGGCGAAGATATGATTGTTGGTTTTTTATATCTTGGCTCGATTGGTTGCCGTGAAGCTAAGGTTCATGAACGTGATCTTGCTCAATATGTTGAGTATTTGTAATTACAGATATATAACAGTTGTAACATTAACGGAAATGTAAATCTTCGCTGTTGTAAAACTAGAGTTAAAAATGGAAGGTGATAGTTATTTTGTGGTGTTAAACCGTGAATAACATCACCTTTTTTGTTTCTAATTAATGACTATTAGCGCAAATGTGGATTTGTTTTAATAGAAAATGGCCGCTTTTGAGTTGGAAAGATGACAGTTGTCGAGGGCAGGAGTAGAATCGCTGACTCTTTCTATATTTTGGAGCGTGTCATGGAAAATGTTCGCCTAACACAATACAGCCACGGTGCCGGATGTGGTTGTAAAATTTCTCCCCAAGTACTTGATACTATTCTTCGTACTCAATTAGCTCCTTTTGCTGATCCTAATTTATTAGTGGGTAATGAGAGTAAAGATGATGCTGCCGTTTATGATATCGGCAATGGTCAAGCTGTAATTAGTACCACTGACTTCTTTATGCCAATTGTTGATGACCCATTTGATTTTGGTCGTATTGCAGCGACGAATGCAATCAGTGATATTTACGCAATGGGCGGTAAACCAATTATGGCCATTGCTATTTTAGGCTGGCCGGTGAACCTATTATCACCTGAAATTGCGCAAAAAGTGATTGATGGTGGTCGTTCTGTGTGTCGTGAAGCGGGTATTTCTCTTGCGGGTGGTCACTCTATTGATGCTCCTGAGCCAATTTTCGGTCTTGCTGTAACTGGGTTAGTAAGTACTGATCGTGTTAAGCGTAATGACAGTGCAGAAGCTGGTTGTCATTTATACCTAACGAAACCATTAGGTATTGGCGTATTAACCACGGCTGAAAAACAATCTAAGTTGGCTGATGAGCATAAAGGTTTGGCACGTGATTGGATGTGTAAGTTAAATAAACCAGGCGCTGATTTTGCTGATGTCGATGGCGTAAAAGCACTGACTGATGTCACAGGCTTTGGTCTAATGGGTCACTTAACGGAGATCTGTGAAGGCAGTAACCTTAAAGCAAAACTTTGGTTCGATAAAATTCCAACATTGCCAGGTGTATATGACTACATCGCTCAAGGTTGTGTTCCTGGTGGTACTGAACGTAACTTCATGAGCTATGGCCATAAAGTGGGTCAAATGACTGATCTACAAAAAGCGTTATTATGCGATCCTCAAACATCAGGCGGCTTATTATTAGCTGTTGATCCAAGTTGTGATGCTGAAGTACAAGCCATTGCTAAAAAACATAACATCTTGCTGGAAGCGATTGGTGAACTTGTGCCGATGGATGGCGATACCTTTATTGAGGTTTGCTAATGTCGCGTCCCAATTGCCAAGATTTCCGTCATCTGTTTGTGAATGATACGCCATTAATGGATATGCGAGCACCGATTGAATTTCAACAAGGTGCTTTCCCAACATCAACCAGTTTGCCATTAATGACTGATGATGAGCGTGCAGCTGTGGGAACATGCTATAAAAACAGCGGTCAAGATGCAGCTATTGTACTAGGCCATAAGCTGGTTAATGGTGATGTTAAAGCAGAACGTGTCGCGCAATGGAAAGCATTTTGTGAAGCAAATCCTAACGGCTACCTGTATTGTTTCCGTGGTGGCCTACGTTCGCAAATCACTCAACAATGGCTGAAAGAAGCTGGCATTGACTACCCGTTTATTACCGGTGGTTATAAAGCATTACGCCGTTATTTAGTTGATACTATTGATGACGTTGCCACTAAACAGATGTCAATTGTTGCTGGTAATACCGGTAGCGGTAAGACGATCATGGTTAATGTATTGGCTAACGGTATTGATCTTGAAGGTGCGGCTCACCACCGTGGTTCATCATTTGGTAGCTATGTTACTCGTCAGCGAACTCAAATTGCCTTTGAAAATGATCTTGCAGTACAGATGCTCAAGAAATTAGACAATGGTATCGAACACTTTGTGTTTGAAGATGAAGGTAAAAACATTGGCTGTGCAACAGTGCCACTTTCAATTAATCGTGCCATGCAAGATGCTGATATCGCGGTGATTGATGATCCTATTGATGTGCGTTTAGCGCGTTTATTGGATGATTATGTGATTAAAATGCAACGTGACTATGTGGCTCATTACGGTGAGGAGCAAGGTTGGGTTTTATTTGCAGAGTATTTAGAAAAAGGCATGTTTAATATTCGTAAGCGTTTAGGTTTTGAACGTTACGAAGTGATGCTTAAAGCACAGCAACATGCCGTGAAAGTGATGCAAACTAGCGGTTCATTAGCTGAGCATGATGCTTGGTTAGCACCGTTGTTAGAGCAGTACTATGATCCTATGTATACTTATCAATTAGATAAAAAAGCGGATCGCATTGTATTTAGAGGTGATTATCACCAAGTACAAGAGTGGTTAGCTGCTCGCCGTTAATGTAAATAAGAGAGACGTTATTATCGTCTTGAAAGCATAAAAAAAGCCGATTTAACATTGACTGTTAAATCGGCTTTTTTATTGATCTGCAACTGATCTTTAATTATTTCATTGACCATCAAAGATCACCTTTGATCTCGTGTTCACTACAGTTTTGATTGATACTGGTTTTATATCCAGTGAAATGTTGCCGTAAGCATTAGTTTTCGGTACAGTCATAACATTCATTGTTGCAGATAAAGATCCCCATGAGTTGTTTATATATAGCTGAAAAACCAAGTTTAGGCCGAGCCATTGCTGCTGTATTACCTCGTCCGCATAAAAATAATACTGGCTATATTGAAGTGGGTAATGGCGATATTGTCACTTGGTGTATTGGCCACTTATTAGAGCAAGTTGAACCAGATGCTTATGATGCCCGTTATAAAAAATGGCATTTAGAGGATTTACCGATAGTGCCACAGCAATGGCAGTTAATTCCTCGTAAAGCGGCTAAGCAACAACTTGCGGTGATCAAAAAATTGGCTAAAACGGCTACAGCAGTGGTACATGCAGGCGATCCCGATCGTGAAGGCCAATTGCTGGTGGATGAAGTGATTGATTACGTCAAAATATCAAAAACTAAAAAAGCTGCCGCGCAACGGTTATTGATCTCTGATCTAAACCCTGCAGCGGTTAAAAAAGCCTTAGCCACCATGCGCAGTAACCGTGACTTTATTCCGCTATCAGTATCGGCATTAGCACGTTCACGGGCTGATTGGTTATATGGCATGAACATGACGCGTGCTTACACATTGCTCGGTCAAAAGGGGGGGTACCGCGGAGTATTATCCGTTGGGCGAGTACAAACACCTATTTTGGGATTGGTGGTTCGCCGTGATGATGAGATTGCTAATTTTGTCGCTAAACCATTTTATGAAGTCTTAGCGTTAATTAGCTATGGTGAACAAACAATTTTTGCTAAGTGGCAACCGAGTAAAGCCTGTGAACCCCATCAAGATTCGGAAGGGCGAGTGCTAAACCGCAAACTGTGTGAAAATGTGGTTGAACGGATTAAAGGCCAACCAGCAGAGGTCACACAATCGGAGCGTAAGCAAACCAAGCAAGCGCCACCATTACCATATTCATTATCTGCGTTACAGATTGATGCGGCAAAGCGATTTGGCATGAGCGCGACCGATGTGCTATCGACCTGTCAGTCACTGTATGAAAAGCATAAAGTGATCACTTACCCTCGCTCAGACAGCCGTCATCTGCCATTGGATCATTTCAAACAAGCTAATGATGTGTGTCGTGCGATTTCATCGACAGATAATCAGCTAGCTTCTGCGGTGGATAATGCAAATACAGCCTTAAAATCAAAAGCATGGAATGATAAGAAAGTGGACGCTCACCATGCGATTATTCCGACACCTAAATCATCATCCGTGTTAACGGGCTATGAAGCCAAAATATACCAATTAATTGCACGACAGTACTTAATGCAGTTTTATCCTGCAGCTGAATATGCCGATGCTAAGTTAGTGTTCACTATTGCTAATGGTCTCTTTATTGCTAAGGGACGACAGTTAATGTCACCCGGTTGGCGAGCATTACTGGGGCGTGATGATAAAAAAGAAGACAGTGATTTAGCTGATAAAGTACCACCTCTAGATAAAGGCACGGTATTGGTGTGTCGTGATGGTGAGATCAAAGATAAAATGACGGAACCACCAAAAGCGTTTACTGAAGCGACGTTATTACAAGCAATGACAGGTATTGCTCGGTTTGTATCCGATGCCTCATTAAAGAAGATTCTGCGAGATACCGATGGCTTAGGTACAGAGGCAACACGAGCAGGAATACTAGAGATGTTATTTAAACGGCAGTTGTTACAGCGCCAAGGTAAAGCGATTCATGCCTCTGAGGCAGGAAAAGGCTTAATTTATGCCTTGCCTGATAGCTCAACTTATCCTGATATGACCGCCCATTGGGAGCACCAATTACATGATATGGCAGATAAAAAATGTGCTTATCAACCGTTTATGGCAGCGTTAGAACAACAAGTGACTGCATTAATGGAACAAGTCAAAGTCAGTGATGTGCCGCCAAGTTTGCGTTCATTGACGTCACCTGAATTTAAACATCGTGCTAAAAAACGCAGTTATGCAAAAAAATCGACATTGGCTAAACCTAAGGCTGCACCAAAGCGTAAATCGTAGTGGATGATTTAATTTCTGATTGATAACTTACAAAAAAAGCAGCATAAATATGCTGCTTTTTTGTTATTTATATCTTTAAAAATAGTTATCGCCATAAACGAAATACTAATTGTCATCGTTTTTTTGAAATTCAAGAATATCTGCTGGCTGGCAATCAAGTTGTTCGCAAAGTTTATCAAGTGTCGAAAACCGAACGGCTTTTGCTTTACCATTTTTTAGTATTGATAAATTAGCTTCTGTCATATCCATTGCTTGAGCTAATGTTTTTAACCGTATTTTTCGTTTCGCCATTATTACATCTAAATTAATAACAATAGTCATAATAAACTCTTAAATTGTGTAATTTTGTTCATCGGCGAGGTGATAGCCTTCTTTCATAACCCATGAAATTATAACAATAATAGCGCCTATTAATAGGGTTAAAAAATCAATACCGACAAAGCTAATCATAATCATACGGTGATTAGGTGGATTATTAAAAGTTAGTATTAATGTCATTAATGGTTGGTAAAAAAGTGAACCGCCGACCCAATAAAATACACTATAACCAAGCTTTTGATAGCAGTTGGCATTTTCTAAGGTAAAGATGTGTTTGTTTTCATAGTTACCAAATAACCGAATCAGAATTTTTAAGGCATACATAATAATCGAGCAGTAAATCAAGCTTGTTACGAGCGCGAGTAAACGGGTGGTCAATGTTAATGGTGTTTCTGTAAGCTGATTAATATCAAAAGATGTTTGTACTATGCCGGTATTTCTTAAAAAGTCATAAGGTGTTGCTACTGTTAACCAAAAATAACAGACTAAAATTGGCGTTAGAATAAAAAAAAGCTGGAATAGGATTTTTACTCTGCGGCTTTGTTGTTGAATTTTTGACATATGATTGTTCCTCATTCAGGTTATGAAGCTAGAATATGGCACAATAAAATGTTTTGCAATAAAAAATTATCGTTATTCGATAATTTTTTATTGTTCTTATTTTGTTTATTAAGTCGGTGATAGTACTTTAAAGCAGTTTTTGCCTTCGGCTTTTGCTTGATAAAGTGCCGTATCCACTTGTTTGAAAAATATATCGTAAGTGGTAGCTTGAGAAGGAATAATTGTACTTACTCCAATACTGATGGTCACAATGGCGTGGTTATTATTCTTTAATCCGTCACACGGAAATGGCAAGGCGATGTCGTGGATGGCATTGAGCAAGCGTTGAGCATTATCTTTTGCTTGTTGTTGATCTTGGCCTGGCAATAACAACACAAATTCTTCACCGCCATAGCGGGCAAACAAAGTGCCAGCGCGACGTTCTACTGTAGAGAGCGCAGTAGCGATCGTTTTTAAGCATTGATCGCCAGCAGCATGGCCAAGTTTATCGTTATAAGTTTTAAAGTTATCAATGTCGAGAATGAGTAACGATAGTGGCAGTGCTAGTCGACTAGCTCGACGCCATTCTGCTACTACCGTCTCATCAAAGACGCGTCGATTAGCAATATTGGTGAGTGCATCAATCCGTGATAATTTTTGCAATTGTTCATTGGCTTTATTCAGTGCTTCGGTACGACTTTGTACACGCTGTTCTAAATCGTGATTGAGTTTTATCAAGTTATCAGCGGCTTGCAGTCGCAAAATATGCTGCGACACAATAAAACCATATTGTTTGAGTAATTGATGATGATAAGTGCGCAGGGGTTGCCCGGTAATTAAATTATCACAAGCAATCCATCCTATCGGTGTGTCTTCATCCCACAAAGCAATATAGGCACTCCAACCAAAGCCGATTTGTTTTAAATCATGGAATAAAGGCGTATTTTCTTGAATCGCAAGATATTCTTTATCTTTTAATGTCTTAGATGCATACCATTGATTGGGAATCGGCGAACTAAAATAAGATTCATCCACTGTATTACCATGAATATCAGTGCCAAATGTTCCATGCATATTTTTTTGTTCATCAAATAAGAAAATAGCCATGCGATCTATTTGTAGTTGTTTTTTTGCTTCGTCGATAGCAATAAACAACATGTCTCTCATGGAGTTACAGCGCCATAACTGAAACGAAATATCATGCATACTTTGGAGTTTATTCAATAATGTTTGCTGTTGTTCTTTAGTCGAAAGCAACTCTTTTTCAGCATTGATGCAATTGATACTGTGATGTTTGGTTGTTTGTTTGGTTAGATTATTATTGATTTCAGCTGCAAGTAATGTGGTTAATATTGCAAAGTGCTTAGGGATGAACTGAGAATCCAATGGAACAGCAAGCGTCAGGTGGCCAATAATAACCGAGTGATGTTTTAGCGGCACCAATATGTAGCGATAATTAGGTAATACATCAATTGATGCGGTGGTTTTATTGGCGTAATAATGAATATTTTTATAATAATATTCATTTGAAGTCGAAGGATCGATAGGTGGAAAGTGATAATGGATCCCTTGTGAGTTGAGATCTAATAGTACTTTCCATTTGCCATTATATTTTATGATCAGTTGAAGGTGATTAACGGCGAGATGTTGCATCAGATTGCGGCAGATTAATTCACAAATAGTTCTAAGACCATGTGCATTATTGCATTGATTAACAACGGTTTGGTAAAAGGCGGCAACCTGTTTGTTCATTAATACTCTGTTCCATGAGTTAATTAGTAAGTAACACGGCTATTGTTAACTATTCCCTTATAAATTAGCAGGATATATACCACAAGTTAGTGATATCTTCTTTTTTACAATGAGAAGTGTGATCTGGCTCGTGTTTATTATCGTTATTATTCTCATTAATTTTACAGTTTAGTTACATAGAATTTATCTATTTTTATAATGTTGAATATAAATTGAGTAGCATAATATTCGTGCAATAAAAGGAGGCACGAAGATGAAAACGATAATCATAGTGACAATCGTTTCGCTTATTCTATTAAGTGGTTGTAGCAGTAGTCGCCATCAGCAGTTAGCGGAGTTAGGCTTTGAACGGGCTTACCTTGATGGTTACCAAGATGGTTGCTATAGCCGTTCTATCGCTGCAACGACTCATCAGGAGGGCTTTCGGCGCGATCCTGAACGTTCAATTACCGTGACTAAATACCGTCGAGGTTGGCAAGATGGTTTTGAGCATTGTTACGCCGATGATCGTGATCAGTATTTATAACGAGGAACATAGTACCAATAAACAAAAAGCAGCTCGAAAGCTGCTTTTTTAATGATGCTTATTTAATTTTTGTCGTTGATGCTGTTGGGTACGTAAAAGCGTTTCAGTTCGTGCATCACTTGCATTAATGTCGATAACTTTGGCTTATCTTGTGCCATTAACTGATAGTTATCGTTATAAACACGATAGTTACCATATTTATCAACCACAGTCGTGGTGCCTTTTTGAATCACCACAATATCACTATTATTACCGGCTAAGATCCAGCGGCGATCATTATCATTATCAAACAAGCTAATACCTGAGCTGTAATTTGATGGGTTAGACGCGACATTAAATAACGACTCCATCAGTGTTGGCACTACATCAAGATTACTGGTTGGGCGAGTGACTACTTGCGCAACATGCTGTGGCCAATGAATGATCATCGGTACTTTTATTTGATATTGGCTGTAGTTGCTGTCTGAACCCCAGGTATTATTACCCGTTTCATTGAATTCAGTACCATGGTTAGACGTTACAATAATAATTGTGTCATCCATCATGTGTTGTGCTTTCAATTGGGCAAATACTTTCGCCAAAATACCGTCAATATGATAAGCCGCATTACGGTAGCTGTTTTTAAGTAATATACTGGAATCTACTTTATTATCATGGAGTAGATTACTGCCTAAAGACGGTGTGAATTTGGTTGGATAATCACTACTTTCTTCATATTGATTGACTGATGTTAGCTCAAGTAAGCTAAACCATGGTTCATTAACTTGTTGTTTTTCAATCCAACGATGCCAATCATTAAACGCTAAACGATCACTGGGTGTACGTTTACCATTATCAAGGTTATCAATGGTTGCAAGTTGCGTTTTAGAAAAAATGGCATCACGGTAAATAGGTTGTTCAAACCCTTCGCCACTGAATAAACCAAAGTGATAACCACGACTTTGTAGAGTATCCAGTAATAACGGCGATTTACCTTCCGCACGAATACTATTGGCATACCCGCTAGGCAAGCCATACAGTAATCCAAACACACCACTATCATTATTGCTGGTACTGTAATTATTGGTATAGTTTATGTTGTCAGCAGCAAAAGCGGTAAGATTTGGCATGATATCGCTATTTACCATATCGCTACGTAAGCTATCAACCATGATAATTAATAGGTTTTGTTTGGTACCTTTATCAATAAAGTTAAGTTTATCAATAGGATAGCGCATCATTTCACTGTTATTAATGCCTTGCTGAGCTTGACGTTTAGCGTATTCTTGGCGATCTAATAAACCGTGTTTTTCCATGAAGGTTTTGGCTGTCATTGGGTATGACAATGGAAAATTTGAGCGTTGCATGGTAACTGGGCGATAAAGATTAGCATCCGCCCAGATATAAATAATATGGCTACTTAGAAAGCATAAGCCAAATACGATGGCGATAGGGCCACCAACATTTTTACGGGTTAGCTTTCTAAGTTTACGCCAAATCCATTCTGAGAATATCATCTCGATCAGGAATATGACTGGAACGACAATAAACAGATACTGCCAGCGAGTATTTAATTCTGTTTTTTCGCCACTCAGCAGCAAATCCCACACTAGTGGACTTAGATGTAAGTCAACACTCTGGTAGGCATAAGTATCGAGCAATAGCGTCGTCAGTCCTACAGTGGAAACTAATACCGCAAACACTCGCATTAAGCGTTGTGAGGGGATAAGAAAACTTGCAGGAAAGAGAATCAGTATATAAATACCAAAGACAAGGAAACCGAAATGTCCGATCCAGCTTAATCCTAGATACAGTTGTCCGATCGTTGTCGTCGGCCATTCTGAATAGATAATATAACGCGTGCCAAGTAGCATAGCAGCGATGATATTAAAAAAGCTAAACCAGTGTCCCCAACTAATTAGCTGGGAAACTTTGTCTTTGTATGTGCTGGCGACCATAAATGTCAATTCTTCTCAGTCTTCAATGCTATGTTTAACCTTGATAGTTAAACTTAATCTTTTTTAATTGAGGCCTGTAGTGCTTTTGCAAATTTTTGTGCAAGAACTTCACGTTGTGCAACAGGTACATTAGCATTGATAATATTAGTAGCAATATCACCAACAACCATTAAGGCTAATTCTGGTGATGTATTATGTTTGTCAAGAACATCGAACACGTCATCAATGATTTGTTCAACTTTTTTAGTGCTGTATTTTGAAGTAATTGGCATAAGAAATCTTGTTTAATGTTTAGGATAACGACTTATGATAACCTAGAGTTCAGTTTTCCTGAAAACCTTTTCCATTATGAGTCTTACACTTTCGAACGTCATTCTACACCAATTAGTAAAAAACGACCAAGATGAGCTAGAAATTCATCTTAGAAATCAAACTCTTGATAATGATTCTGCGACAGAGGATCTCGTTGCTGAATTACATCGAATTTATAGCAGTAAGGGCACAAAAGGCTTTGCTCATTTTGCCGCTGATAGTGAGTTTGCTCACTGGTTAAAACAATTTCGTCAAGGAGAGTTAAATTTCCTGACATTTTCTAATCAATCAGTGCAACGTTTACAGACAGAATTAGCAAAATATCCGTTTGCAGAAGCGGGTACATTGGTGATGGCTGAATACCAGTCATTAGCAACGGATTATTTGTTTATTGGTATGCTACCGACTTGCCATAGCATGAAGGTGACCGATCAGTTAGGTATCAGTGCGACCGACTATCTTGATATTAATAAGATGGATATCGTGGCGCGAATTGATTTGTCATCATGGGAAACTAACGCTGAATCTACTCGTTACCTGACCTTTGCTAAAGGACGTGTAGGGCGTAAGATTGCTGATTTCTTCCTTGATTTTATGCAAGCTGAAGTGGGTTTAGACGTGAAAGTCCAAAACCAAGTGCTGATGCAAGCGGTAGAAGATTTTTGTGCTGATTCGCGTTTGGATAAAGAAGAAAAGCAGCAATACCGTAAGCAAGTTTACGATTATTGTAATGGTCAACTTCAAGCCGGTGATGAAGTTACTGTCAAAGAATTATCGAGTGAATTACCTGCTGCAGATGATGGCACTAATTTTTATGACTTTACCTCTAAACAAGGCTATGAGTTAGAAGAAAGCTTTCCTGCTGATCGCACAGCAATGCGTAAATTGACTAAATTTGTTGGTTCTGGCGGCGGTATGACGCTTAATTTTGACAGCATGTTATTAGGTGAGCGTATTTTCTATGATGCAGAAACTGATACGTTGACGATCAAAGGCACGCCACCGAATTTAAAAGACCAATTATTACGCCGTTTAAATAGCGACAACTAATACTCGTAGTGAGTATGCTGCTAGATTAATGATGACTAAAGCCACCTTGAAGATGTACTCAGCATTGAGTGATATTTTCAAGGTGGCTTTTTGCTATCTGTAGTCTTACAACGGCGAGGGTTATGTGTTTTTTATATTTATACATTGTTCGATATTTATTCGAACAATGTATTAAAGTGCAACAAATAAACACTAGTCTGATTGCTGTTATGATTTTTGTTCATTAGGTTGTGATTTGTGCGTAAATTTGATCTTTATCATTGGCACTGCGCATAAGGGATGGATAATGGCGCAACTATGATAGTTATTAACAATCATTCAGTTCGTACGCAGCGTGAACTGAATACAGTGAAAGCGATGATTCGCCTATATTGTAAAACGTTGCACCGTGGAGCCGTAATGTGCTCTGAATGTGAAAGTCTTATTGAGTATGTTGAAGAGCGAGTAACAGGTTGTCGTCTTGGTCAAGAGAAGCCAAGTTGTATGCATTGTATTGGGCATTGCTATCAATCTGCCAAGCGTCTTCAGATGATCCATATTTTACGCTGGACATATCCGCGTTATTTTTGGCACCATCCATTTCGGGCTATACAGTTTAAGTTAGACAATTTACGTAGTGTCCAAATGTCATCCGAGAAAACAAATATTATCGCAAAAACTGGTTAAAGCACTATTTACGAAGTTAAGTGATACTAATTTAAGCTAACAACTGAAACGATTGTCCTTCCTTTAGTAATGTTATTTACATTATTTAAAAGGAAAAAAGGCTGCAGAAATGCAGCCGTTTTTAATGCTAGTTTATTAATTACTGGTGAGCGATTTTCACTAGTACTTGTTGTAATAAGCGAATACGCGGCTCAATAGATGTCAAATCTAGCCACTCATCAGCACTGTGGAAACCTGCGCCAACTGGGCCGAGACCGTCTAAGGTTGGAATGCCTAAAACGGCGGTTAGGTTAGCATCTGAGCCACCACCAACGGCTTGCCAAGTAATATCAATACCTAACTCTTTACCAACCGCTTCTACTTGAGCCATGAGAACTTCTGTTTGTGGGCTTGGGACCATTGATGGTTTATGCGCTTCGCGCTCAGCGGTGATCGTCACACCATCAACAAACGGTGTTTCGGTTAATGCGCGAATTTTAGCATCAACTGCAGCATACTCATCGTTATCCCAGAAACGCACATCCACCACGACTTGAGCAAAATCGGGAACAATATTTGCGCCAGCACCACCACTTACCACACCAGCATTTAAGGTTGTGCCTGATTCAAAATCCGTCATTGCGTTAATCGCTAAAATCCAATGTGCCATTTCAGTGATTGCGCTACGACCATTTTGTGGCTCATTACCAGCGTGGGCTGCTTTGCCGTGAAAGCTTAGACGGTAACGTGCCATACCTTTACGCGCTTTAACTAATGAGCCATCAGCACGTGCAGCTTCTGCAACTAATACATGTTTGGCGTTAACGGCAACGCTTTTTAGCCATTCTTCTGAGTGCAGTGAACCGATTTCTTCATCTGGGTTCATACATACACAAATAGATAATGCTTCTAATGCTGCAGGATCAAGATCGCGCAATGCATAAACCACACTTAATAGACCCGATTTCATGTCAGAAACACCAGGGCCGTAAGCACGTTCATTATCGTGTGTCATTGGACGAGCGGCGGCAGTGCCAACTGGGAATACGGTATCCATATGACCAATAAGCATCACATCAATATGTTCAGCCTGAGGCTTATTACGTACTTCTAAGCCTGTGCCTGCAATGCCACAATCAATGCGTTTAACATTCCAGCCTAAATCAAGGTATTTCTGCGCCATGATCGTTGCTACAACGTCGATACCATCAACGGTTAATGTACCGCAATCAATATTAATAAGCGGGCGTAGTTCTTCAAGGTAATCATTAAGAGAAAAAGACATAGCAAAGGCTCCAAACCATGATGGCTTATCGATAATCTAAACAGAGAAATACACTGGCACTCAGGTGGTGCCAGTGTGGTCAGTCATTACACTAATACATTCATTACAAACATTGCTGCAAAAGCATTTAATACTGAAATTGCAATCATGATTGGAATGTAACGGCCTTCAGTACGAATCGGACCCATAATACGGCCCATGTATTGCACCTGTGAGCCCATTAGATAAATAGCAGGAGCAAGAATCGCAATGTGGTCACCATTTAAAATACCTTGGTCAAACAAAGTAATAACCACACCAACAGCACCACCCATCGACATCCATGCGCCGATCAAAACTGCAGCTGCTTCACCAGGTAGGCCAAATATCGCCATAATAGGTGAAAATAGGGTACCCATTAATTCTAGTGCGCCAGTGATTTGTAGCGCTTTGATGATAACGAAAGCCATTAATACGTTAGGCACTGTTGAAGTTGTTGCAATTACCCAGCCTTTCTTAGCGCCTTCAACAAAAATATCAGTAACCATTGGTTTTTTTGTAGTAGTAGTCATTATGCATTTTCCTGAGCAACAGTTGTTGGTTTAGTGTCTTTATTTTCTTTGCCTTCAGTGATGTTTAAATACACTCGGAAAATGTTGGCACCGACGAATTTGAAGATAAACATAATTGCTACTGCAAGACCAATAGAAGAGGTTACGGCAGGCTCGCCTGAAGCTGTGGTTAATGTAAATAACACCGCACCCGATGAGAAAAAGTTAACAATCGCAGCACCGGCAGAGAACTGGAACATGGTGAAAATATCCGTTTCTCGCTTGGTGAGATGGCCTTCATCGTTTAGCTGGCGTGTCATGGCAGCACCTGCATCGGTACTTTGTAATGAGGCGATCAACGCTAAACCTGAGTTACCCGGAATACCCATTAATGGGCGTAGCAAAGGGGTTAATAATTTACGTGCAGCATCAAGCGCACCATAATGCTCAAGTACATTGATCATACCAAGTGCAAACATTACTGTTGGAATGAGCGTTAACGCAAAAATAAAGCCATCACGAGCACCACTACCGCCTTTACCACGAAATGATGTTGAAGCCGCTTCCACGCCTTCTGTTGTATCGCTAACCGAATAAACCACATTACCAAACGAGCCGTTTAGAGTCGTGAAGTCAAATACGCCATACCATTGATTAGATTGCAGGGCGCCCGAGAAGAACACCACGGCAAAAATAAGGGCAAGATAACTGCCAATGGTAACTTTACGACCTTCTATTGGATTATTGCTCATAGATATATCCTTATAAACGGAAAATAAAAAATGGGTTGACTAAATAAATCCCGATAATTGTTTTTTTGGCTACGTTACCAAGTGATTTATTTAGTGGTTAATTCGGTAATAGCGGTATTTTGATTAAAAATGGATTTGGAATATTGATTGGGGTCAAGATGTAGGAGTGAAAAGTCAGTTTGATGAAATGTGCGTGTGGTATTTGTGATCAGGCTCTATATCGATGGTGATATTTGAGTCAATAACGCAGAAATGGAAATAACCTAATTAATGATAATGAGTATGAAAATAAATAATCTTTTATAGCTATCAATTGCTTAGGTTGCTAACTTAAAAACAAGACCGCCAAAAAAGCAAAAAAAAACGCACCTCTTTAGAAGTGCGTTAATGTCATCATGATGATTTAATTTAGTTTACGATGTTAAACGTTTTACTGTCATTAATTCATCTTCGTCATCTTGTGCCAGTTGTGCTTCAGTGGCTGGTGGACAGCGATCGACAAACCAACCCATGTAAGAGGTGACAATCGTAACGATAATACACACAAAACTTAGCCACATAAATGGTGCGTATGAGAAGGTTGCAACACCTAAAATACTCGCCATATAGATACCATTATCACTCCAAGGCACCATACCTGAGGTGAGTGTGCCACCGAACTCGGCATTACGAGATAGGTTTTTACGTTGGTAACCTAAACGATCATAGTTTTTAGCACAAATCTTTGGTGTCAGAATTAATGATACGTACATCGCTGAACCAAATACGTTACCAAGGAAAGCCGTTGCAATGGTTGATACTGCAAGACTGCCTGCTGAGTTTACTTTGCGCTCAAATAAACGTGCGATGGTTTGAAGCACGCCGACTTTATCAAGTAAGCCACCAAAACCTAAACCAAAGATAATCACCGCCACAGAACCCAGCATTGATGACATACCGCCACGATTGAGAATCGCATCAATAAATTCAACCCCAGAGCTGATTGAGAACGGTGCCCATGCTGCATTGATAGCTTTAAGTGGATCCATACCTTGAACCATTACGGCCCATACGATACCCAGTAGTGAGCCAAATGAAATCACAGGGAAAGACGGTAAACGGAACGCCAGTAACACCAATACTACGATCACAGGAATAAACGATAATGGTGAAATAACAAATTGTTTATCCATTGCCGCAATCACAGAATCAACTTGTGACATATCAATACTGCCTGCGTAGTGGAAACCAACAGCAGTAAATAAAATAGCAGTGATGATATAACTGATCAGTGCGATCGGTAACATACCTTTGATATGTTCCATGATTTCAACGTTAGACATTGAAGAAGCAAGGATCACTGAATCAGACAGTGGTGACATCTTATCACCAAAATAACAGCCAGAAAGAACTGCACCCGCTGTCATCGGTGCTGGAATGCCCAGACCTTGACCAATACCCATCATTGCAATACCAGCGGTACCTGCAGCTCCCCAAGATGTGCCTGTTGCTAATGCCGTCAATGAACAGATGATCATTGTCGCCAGCAAGAAAATGGAAGGGTGGATAGCCTCAAGACCATAATAAATAATGGTTGGAACAATACCGCCAGCAATCCAAGTACCGACGAGAGAGCCGACGGCCAGTAAGATCAGTACTGCGCCTAAACCGTTAGCAATGCCTTTAGTAGCTGCTTTTTCTAACGACTTATAATCGTGTCCGAGTTTTATACCGAGTGCAATAATTACAAACCAACCAATATACAGCGCCAGTTGGATTGGCAAATTCAATTTTGAGGTAAAAGAGAATGCAAGGGCAAGGAAAATACCGAGGGCAATAATGACTTGCATTACTGAAGGTAGTTTCACTATTGTCTGTTTTTCCATACTTCTAACCTTGTTTTATCGAGCTTGTTGAAATTGGGTCCAACCCAACCAATCAATACTATTTATCATTGGTTTGTAAATCGGATTGAAAAAGACAGCGACTGAAGCGGCGCTACTTTATCAAATTGATTTATCATCGTGATAAATAATGTTTCTTTCTGTGATCTAAGTCTTTTTGGTATAGATGTTTCGTAAAACACTGACTTTATTTGTTCTTTTAGTGTTAATTAATGGTTCATATGTTGTGTTTTATATTTTTTGTAACGTCGTAGTGTGTCTATGAAAATCTTATAAAAAGTGGCAGCTAAAGTATAAAAAGCTATTAATTATAATAGTGATGAACTATCTACCTACTTATTCACGGCAGGGGAGATTATCAGGGAAAGGCTTTTTTTTCAAAGTTATACCAATGTAAACTTTTTACTAAGTTGATTGCATATTTAATAAATAAGCTGTTTTAATAACCATTAAATGTTGTTTTTAGTGGGTTATTGGTGGGTTTTTATACATTTTGGGGCGTTAATATTAGTGATAATAAAACCTAATGTGGCTGATAAGAAACTCAAATGATAATCAAACGATAAAATATGGTTGGTCATAAAGGACGGTATTTTTTTATTTATAATTGAAAATTATGCTTGTTTTTGGTTGCGTAAATCTCTATAGATGGATAAAGAAATTTAATACCACAGGGAGTGTAGTTGCAAATGATGACAGTAGGTTTAGTTGGTTGGCGCGGCATGGTAGGTTCAGTCTTAATGCAGCGCATGGTTGAGGAAGGCGATTTTGCCGTTATCAATCCGGTATTTTTTACCACATCACAAGTCGGTTTAGCGGCGCCTAATTTTGGTAAAGATGCTGGTGTATTACAAGATGCATTTAATATAGAAGCATTGAAGCGGCTTGATGTGGTGATCACCTGTCAAGGTGGTAGTTATACTGAAAAAGTCTACCCAGCATTGCGTCAAGCGGGTTGGAAAGGCTATTGGATTGATGCCGCATCGACATTACGGATGCAGCCTGATTCAATTATTACCCTTGATCCGGTTAACTTTGATCAGATTCAACAAGGGATCCATAACGGTACAAATACCTATGTTGGTGGTAATTGTACCGTTAGTTTGATGCTAATGGCTGTAGGTGGCTTGTATAAAGCAGGCTTGGTTGAGTGGATGACGTCACAAACCTATCAAGCAGCATCTGGCGCAGGTGCAAAGAACATGCGTGAGTTAATTAGCCAAATGGGCGTGATCAATGATTCGGTAGCCAGTGAGCTTGCCAATCCTGCGACGTCTATTTTAGATATTGACCGTAAAGTGGCACGAACATTACGCGCAGTCGATTTTCCAGCCCAAGAATTTGGCGCGCCATTGGCTGGCTCATTGATCCCTTGGATTGATGTGAAACGCGATAACGGGCAAAGTAAAGAAGAATGGAAAGCATC
Organism: Photobacterium sp. Alg240-V54; assembly: GCF_900537155.1. Lineage (NCBI taxonomy): Bacteria > Pseudomonadati > Pseudomonadota > Gammaproteobacteria > Vibrionales > Vibrionaceae > Photobacterium > Photobacterium sp. Alg240-V54. Next base: position 293,817 of record NZ_UNRL01000003.1, on the reverse strand, counting down.
GGTTGAAACCAACAAAATTTTAGGCTTGCAAGATAGTCCAATTCCTATTGATGGTACTTGTGTACGTATCGGTGCGATGCGTTGTCATAGCCAAGCATTAACATTAAAGCTCAAGAAAAATGTGCCGCTTGATGAAGTAGAAGCCATTATTGCGTCTCATAATGATTGGGTAAAAGTGATCCCAAATGAGCGTGATATTACAGTGCAAGAATTAAGCCCTGCAAAAGTGACTGGTACGCTGTCGGTGCCTGTGGGTCGCTTACGTAAACTTGCAATGGGTGATGACTACCTTAATGCGTTTACGGTGGGTGATCAGTTACTGTGGGGTGCTGCAGAACCATTGCGTCGTACGCTGCGTATTTTACTGGCTGAAAAAGGTTAATTATTATCTAGCCTTGATTAAGATATAAAAAACGCCTGCGGCTTTCTCTTTCTAGTTAAAAGTATGCAGGCGTTTTTATTGGTAGTTGGCGATTTATTTGTCTCTATTCCTATTCATGATTTTTCTTACGCCAGCCACGACCCGAAAGTAGCGAGTTTAGGACATCTTTATCTCTTAATTTGCTCATCCCCACATAAGCGACGGGTACCACAAACAATGAGAAGAAAGTACCTGCGATTAAGCCTCCGACCAACACTAAGCCAATATTAATTCGACCTAATGAGCCAGGACCTGATGCAAATGCCAGTGGTAATGCACCTAAAATCATAGTCAGTGATGTCATTAATATTGGACGTAAACGTGATTGAGCACTGTGACAGGCTGATTCAACCGCCGATTTTCCTAGCTTACGTTGCTCATTAGCAAATTCCACCAACAGAATACCGTGCTTGGTGACGAGCCCGACTAAGGTCAATAATCCTATTTGTGAGTAAATATTCAGACTTTGGCCAAATGCCCATAAAGTTAGCACCGCGCCAACAATACATAATGGTACCGTTAATAAGATCACCAACGGATCAACAAAGCTTTCAAATTGTGCAGCAAGGATCAGATAAATAAACACTAATGCCATCAAGAATAAGGTTTGGGTACCTGCTTGAGAGTCTGTGAGTTCTTTTACTATTCCGGCATAGGCATAACTTTGCGAGTCTTTGAGTAATGGTGGAATATTGGCATCAACGAAATCCCGAACTTCGCCAGCGGTGACGCCTGGCATTAGGGTCGCGGTGATTTCGGCACTGTCTTGTCCCATGTAGGTTTTAAATGTGGACTCTGAGGTCACTTGTTTAATTGAAACAAATTCTGATAGCGGAATATTTTGCCCAGATTCTGACGCAACATATAACTTATCAATAATATCAAAGTTACCAAGATCTTTACGGTTCACTTGGACGCGGATCGGGTAGGTATAACCATCATCAGCTTGTAAATCGGCAGCTTTTAATGAGCCAAGGAAAGTTGATAGTGCGTTGGTTACATCAGTATATGCCACCCCAGATAGAATAATCGCATTGCGGTCAATTTTTAGATCATAACGGAGTTGATCGCGCAGCAAGGAACTCTTAACTTTAGTTAATCCGGGATAATCATTGAGCTTTTTCACAATCGAATTAGCAGTATCAGTTAATTGTTTTTTATCGCGATCAACCGTTTTGACTTCTAATACTAAGTTAGTCGCAGCATTTAGACCATCAGCGGAGCGGACACTAAATGACATGCTATAAGCTGATAATGTTTTTGAGGCCTTGTCGGTGAGTTCAGCAACGACTTCTGCGGCGGTTTTTGTGCGCTCTCCCCATGGTTTTAACAAAATATGGTTAGTCGGCTGTGCTTCAATATAAGACAGATTTGCAGCGATGCTGTCATTACCTTCCATCACGGTATTGAGCTCGGCATTATGTTTAACATGGTAACGACGGCCGACACCTGTCGGTGATTCTGAGCTGCCATCAATAAAACCAGTATCTTCGGTTGGTAATAATACTTGAGGCATTGACCAAATTGCCGCGCCAGAAAGCGCAATCAACGCTAATGCCATTGCTGCCATGATTTTTTTACGCTCAAACCATTTTGCGAGTTGTTTAACATATGCTTCAGAAAGCTGGTGGAGCTTAGTATCTACTTTTACAAACCACTTAGGTTGTTGAGCGATAGGCTTGATTAAATAGGCACACATCATTGGTGATAATGTCAGTGCAACAATGCCTGAGATGATCACTGAGGCGGCTAATGTGAAGGCAAATTGGCGGAATAAATCCGCTGTCATGCCGGACATTAAACCGATAGGCAGGTAAACCGCTGCCAAGGTCATGGTCATGGCGATAACCGGGAAAATAATCTCCTGGCTGCCTTTAATGGCGGCATTAAACGGCGTATCACCTTCTTCAATATGGCGATAGCAGTTTTCCACCACCACAATGGCATCATCGACCACTAAGCCGATAGCCAAAATGATCGCCAAAATAGTCAATACGTTAATGGTAAAGCCAAGATATGACATCACCGCAAACACACCAATAATACACACTGGAATGGTGATAATTGGAATCGATGCAATACGCAGTGAGCCTAAAAATAGCACCACAATAATTGACACTAAAAATACCGCTTCAATTAAGGTATGAAAGCCTTCATCAATGGCTGCTTGAATGAAATCAGCTTGGTTATATACCATCTCCATGCTCAAGCCGGGGGGTAAATGCTGCTGCATCTTGGCTATTTCAGTTTTTACGCGTGCTGCGACATCAACGGGGTTTTCACTTTTTAATGGCAATATTTGCAATGACATTGCGGTTTCACCATTCACTTTGAGCACGCTTGGGGTCAGACTATTTTCCCCCATTTTGACATCTGCAATATCTTTAATACGAATGATATTGCCATCATCAACCCGTATCACTAAATCTTGAACATCTTTGACGCTTTTTACTTGAGTGACAGGATTTATCTGGAAGTTACGTGCTTCACCAATAATTTGACCTACCGTAAATGATGAGCTGTAAGCGCTAAGGGTAGTAACAACATCGGCGGCTTTAACATTGAGTGCCATCATACGATCAGGGTTTAGCCATACGCGAACCGCTTTAGCTGCTCCGCCATAAGGACCATATACAGCACCAACGCCTTCAACATGGCGAAATTGCGGTTTTATTTGCTGACTAATATAGTCAAACATTTGCTGGGGTGTCATATCACCTTTATTAACAAAGGTAATAATATTACTGGCAGAACTTTTATCTGATGAGTCATCAGTGACAGTTGGTTTGTCGATCATACTTGGTGGAAAATCAACAATAGCTTCAATACTGCTACGCAATTTATTCATTAAATTGGCGTAATCAACATCACTGATACTGTCATCAAATTTTACTTTTAGGGTACAACTACCTTGAACACAATCAGTGGTCATGGTTTCAACATTTTCTAACCCTGTCGCTGAGTTAATTAAGCGGGTTGCGACATTACGTGACATAAAGTCAGCACTGGCCCCATCAATTTTCGCACTGACGGTTGCTTGGGGCGAATTATGTTCAGGGAAATATTGAATCGCTAATTTTTGGAAAGAAAATAAACCAATAAGAACGATAGCAATGCTGAGTACTGAAGCAAAAACAGGGTGCCTAATACAAACCTCAGGTAGTTTCATTGTTTGGCTCCGTTACTGTTTTAGCGTCGATCTTTGGAGCTGCACTGTGCTCTAATGAGTGAGAAGATTTTGAGGGATCGGTAACTTTCTTTTCAAGTGGTTGTGGAGGCAAATTTGAGGTTGATTGTTGGGTTTTGATGATATTAACCAGCGCGTCGTCATCTAATTTTTGTTGTCCTGTTACAATGACTTTATCGTCAATTTTGAGGCCTTTTTCTACCACGACATAGCCATTATTGATGTTCTTACCTAAGGTTATGTAGTGTTTGGTAGCGATATTTTTATCATCAACCAGCCAGACATAGCGGTCGTCATTATGGGCCATGATGGCATTTTGAGGGGCAACGATGCGTTCGGTGCGTCCGTTGACCATTTGACTTATTTTGGCAAACATACCCGGTGCTAGCACATGATCAGGGTTTTTGATAAGCGCATGAATAGCGACACGACCAGAGCTTTTATTAACAGCAGGGGCGACATAATCAACCACGCCAGGAAAGCTCATATTTTTATAGGCTTCCACCGTAATCGTAACCGGTTGACCTTTAACAGCTTTACCAAGGTCATTTTGACTAATAGTATAAGTGACCTCGACAGGATCTAAGTTATAAATACTGACTAAGGTGGTCGCAGGATCAATCATGCTACCAGCTGAGCGCGAGAAGGTCGTCAGTTGACCATCAAATGGCGCACTAAGAATGAAGTCTTTTAGTATCGATTGTTGTTGGCGGTAATCTGCTGCTGCAAGGTTTGCTTCATCTTGTAAGCCTTCAATATCTTGCTTTGAAAGTGCTCCAGGCTGTTTTTTTTCTAATGCCAGTGCACGTTTTACTTTATTGCGAGCGGTATTTAAAGAGCTTCGAGCTTTATCGAGATCGGCTTTGGGCTTACTGCTATCAAGTTTGGCAATTTGTTGGCCTTTGGTTACTGTGTCACCATCTTTGAAATTGATTTCAATCAGTTTTCCCGCAGTACTAAACGTAAGGTCTGCTGATTCTGTTGCATTAATTTTACCGACTTCATCGAGGGTGGTGACAAACTCTTTGGTTGAAATTGCTTCAACAGTAACAGGGATTGGCTGCGGCTTTTTTACTTCGTCTTGAGCGGAAGCAATACTGCTGGAGGTTAAGATAGCGACGCTAAGTGCTGCGATGGAGAACGTTTTGTAATACACGCTAATAACTCTCGTTTGAATGATGAGTGATGCACAATTATACAATCAAGCAATAAAAAGCATGTCAAAATAGAGTTAAATGTTTCAGGATATTAATGGGTAAATGCAATTTAAGTAAAATATTGAGTTATTATATATAAGTTAATAATGGGTAGCTGATGAGGAGAGAGGTAAAAATATGAGCGTGATTGTCGAGACATAAAAAAACCCGCCTCAATAATGAAACGGGTTGATGTTATTAAACAGGAATATTACGCAGCTAGATTTTTAGCAGCGAAATCCCAGTTAACAAGTGACCAGAATGCAGCCATGTAATCAGGGCGAACATTGCGGTAATCGATGTAGTAAGCGTGTTCCCAAACATCAACAGTTAGAAGAGGCGTCATTTTCAGACCTTCTTCAGCAATTGGGCAGCCAGCGTTTGAAGTGTTAACGATTTCTAGCGCGCCATCTTCAGTTTTTACTAGCCATGTCCAACCAGAACCAAAGTTGTTGATTGCTGAGTCTGTGAATTTAGCTTTGAATTCTGCGAAAGAACCGAATGCTTTAACAATTGCGTCTGCTAATTCACCAGTAGGCTCGCCGCCGCCATTTGGACTTAGGCAATGCCAGTAGAAAGTGTGGTTCCATACTTGAGCTGCGTTGTTGAAAACACCACCAGTAGAAGTCTGTACGATTTCTTCAAGAGATTTTTCAGCAAGGTCAGTACCTTCTACAAGACCGTTTAGCTTAACAACGTAAGTGTTGTGGTGCTTACCGTAGTGGTATTCTAGTGTTTCTTGAGAAATATGTGGCTCAAGAGCGTTGATTGCGTACGGTAGAGCTGGTAGTTCAAATGCCATTGCTCAATTCTCCATTTTAATTATTGGGCTTATACCCACGACATTACTTTCTAGTAGGTGTTCGCACCTACTTATTATTTGAATCTGACCGTTTTATTTTAGCAAGTTTTTAGTTTATTAAAAGCATTAAGCTTAAAAAAAATACCCTATACCTGGTTATTGGTAACGTCAATAACCACTTAATAGATATCAATATAACTAAGATTGCGCTTTATTGTGTCAAACAGAGACGAAACATAATTTGAAAGTATTTTTATTGATGACGATAACCAAGTAGAATGGTAGGGTTTATAACAAATGATTATTAGAATCGGACGAGGAAGCAATGGAAACTATCGATAAAATCAAACAACAAATTTCAGATAACGCTATTTTGTTGTACATGAAAGGCTCTCCAAAATTGCCAAGCTGTGGTTTCTCATCACAAGCATCTCAAGCGTTAATGAATTGCGGTGAAAAATTTGCGTTTGTAGATATTCTTCAAAACCCTGATATTCGTGCAGAGCTACCTGTTTATGCACAGTGGCCAACATTCCCACAATTATGGATTGACGGTGAACTTATTGGTGGTTGTGACATCATTTTGGAAATGTTCCAAAAAGGTGAATTACAGACATTAATTAAAGAATCTGCTGCTCGCCGTGATGCACAAGCTGCTGAGTAAGAGTGTTGTTTAAGTGTGTTTACACTTATAAAAAAAACCGCCACGTTAAACGTTGGCGGTTTTTTTATATCAAGTTTAAAGCGCAGTCATCATTGTGATGCTATTGCGACTACAGGATCATTGATGCGATCCAGCCAAAAGCGATCAGTGGCAAGTTGTAGTGGATAAATGTCGGTACAACAGAATCCCAAATATGATCATGTTGACCATCCGCATTTAGACCTGATGTTGGACCTAAGGTTGAATCTGAAGCAGGAGAGCCAGCATCACCAAGTGCTGCAGCGGTACCAACAATCGCAATCGTTGCCATTGGTGAGAAACCAAAAGATAAACATAACGGCACATAAATTGTTGCAAGAATAGGGATAGTTGAGAACGATGAACCAATCCCCATTGTTACTAATAGACCAACAACTAACATCAATAATGACGCTAATGGTTTATTGTTACCGATAATCGCTTCAAGTGAATTAACTAAGGTTTCAACACCACCGGTCGCTTTCATTACCGCAGCAAAACCTGCCGCTGCAATCATAATAAAGCCGATCATTGCCATCATATGTACACCTTTAGTGAACACATCGTGGGTTTCTTTCCATTTGATGACGCCAGTAAAGGTAAACACCATAAAGCCGACTAAACCACCGACAATCATTGAGCCGCTGTAAAGCTGCGCGCCTAATGCGGCAAAAATAGCCCCTACAGCCACATAAACATGGCGCATATCGATGACTTTTTTCTCTGGTTCACTAGCAAGAATTTTTTCTACTGAGTATTCGCGTGGCTTACGGTAGCTGACAAACGTAGCCATTAATAAGCCAAATAACATCCCACACGCAGGTAAAATCATCGCGATAGGTACTTGGCTTGCCGCAACATCTAACCCATTATCATGTAAATTTTTAAGTAGAATATTGTTGAGAAAGATACCGCCAAAACCAATTGGAAGTACCATATAAGGGGTGACTAAACCAAAGGTTAATACACAGGCAATTAAACGACGATCAAGTTTAAGCTTGGCAAAGACATGTAATAGCGGTGGAATCACAATCGGAATAAAGGCGATATGGACAGGGATAACGTTCTGAGAAGAGATGGCAAGCAATACTAAAATGATAAGAACGCTATATTTTACGCCGGTAGCTGCCGCAATATTTTCATGGCCGCTGATGCGCTTAATAACTTTTTGAGCGAGGACGTCAGTAATACCTGAACGCGAAATCGCGACGGCAAACGCACCCAACATGGCGTAGCTTAAGGCAGTAGTGGCACCGCCACCTAATCCACCTTCAAAGGCTGAAATCGCATCGGTGAGCGATAAACCTCCGATAAGGCCACCAATAATGGCACTAAATGTAAGAGCAACCACGACATTGACACGCATTAAAGCGAGTACCAGCATGATGCATACGGCGATAATTACAGGGTTCATAAAACGTGAGTTCCATCCGTTAGTTGCATTATTACTTCGTTCGATTGTCTGGCAGTGTTCAACACTGCAAGATGCGATTTAATTATAATTATGAGACTTTGATCCCATATCAGACAGTGTGCTTGATTTTCAGCATTTGTCGAGAAAAAAATTCCCATCATTATGTTTATAAAGAATACGCTTTTTTAGGACTTATCACTTTGTTTTATATATCAAAAAAAAGCGAGCATTACGCTCGCTTCTTATGATTAAACATTTTATTGATAAAAAACTTAAGGGGTTGTGGTTATTACACTTTTATTATCTATCGTGAGGTTTAGGCCATTAGTGTTTATAAATGACGCTATTTCCGTTTGCATTTCTTGGGTTACAGCAGGATTGATTGTCGAATCGAGCAGTGATGAATGACCACCTTGATTAAATAAAATGGCGTTGCGTACCAATTGATTTGTCATACTTTGGTTAGTGACCATTAGATCTAAGCCACTAATTAGCGGGGTTGTACCGGTAAACGGAGAGTAGGGTTGTAAAATCGTGGTACCGGCAATGGTTGCTCCCAATGGGATCATATTAGGAATGGTCGCATCATCTTTAACTTGAGCTAAATATAAGCCTGTATTTGGGCTTACCAGAGGAGCATGATTAGTTGGATCGATAGTATCTAATACCGTTTGAGCCGCGTACGCAAAGCTATTAAAAGTGGCATATATTGCGGTTAAGGTTGCAATAGAGCTCGCATCGCCTTTAGCAATTAGATCTGCCTGATAAGCATTAAAGCATACATCAGGTTGCAGTGATTGTTGTTGGCAAAAAGCGGCAAAGGTTGAATTGGTTGTTGCCATTAAGTTGCCTTTTACAAAATCTCCAAAACTACCAGAGTTAAGCAATAAATACGGGATTTCACCGCCAGGGTTGGCTAAGGCAAGGGCATTAATATCAAACAAGAGTGCGTCAGTTTGCGGTATGTCTACGGGACGGTTAGCAATGTTAGCCACACTGACACCGGTGATAGCACCTAAAGAGTGGCCAATGAAGTTAACTCCTTGCGCTGGATCGAGCGTTTTTAAATTTCCTAAACCCCCAATTGCAGAGGCATCACTTGATGCGATAGTCGCAAATACTTGCCCAATTGCTGCGCGTAATCCAATTATATCTGTTGTGCTTTGGCGAAGGTTATCTCTGGCAACAGTGAGTGCTGATAAATTTAAATAGTACTCTGGATGACCATCACTGGCACTGCCATCAACCCCTGCAATTGCTCGACTGCCATGCAATGGATGATCGATGGCAAAAATCGCTTGGCACTGCTCATTTATAATATTATCTGCTAGAGCTAATACGGTTTCTTTGGTGCTAGTAATACCATGTAAATAAATGCTGGTGGCGTTCTTTGCTACCTGATCACAACTCGGGTCTACAGGTAGAATCAGAGTGTAATCAAGATATTGTACTGATTGTAGCTTGGGCAATGGACTAAAGCGGGTGATCAATCGTTGTGGATCAAGTTGGTTGCCATCAGCTAATGTCAATGTTGTGCCTGTTAGTGTCACCAGTAAGCGACGTTGTATGTCTGCATCGTTGGCCGCCGCTGCAATGTCTGCTGGAGTGATATTGAGTTGAGCTAATTGCGCAACAATTGCTGCTTTATCAGCGTCACTACCGGAGGTTAATACGGAGCTGATAATAGCTAAACTTGGCATGCCACTTTGCCAAGGCGTTGTTGCAAAACCTGCGGCAGTATTATCTAAAAAATAGGGCAGTGCTATTGTGCCAGTATAGATTTCCCCTTTTGCTTGTGGCGTGGTTTGTTTGGTGTCGGTGAGGTTGGAGAAACTAAAGAGACTACGCAAATCTGAGGTGGAGACTTGATCGCTAATCGCACTGCCTTTCCAAACAGTATTAGCACCTTGCTGTAATGCTAGTGCTGTCGCGGCTTTAACGGCATATACAGCATCACCGATAGAAGCGGTTGTAAACCAACTTGAGAACATAATACTGTCTTGGCTAACCCCTACTTTTATAAATTCAGCTTCTGTGGCATGAGTAATATCTTGGGCTGCAACCAGTGCCGCAACCGGAGGTGGCGCATTGGCTTTTAAGACCGCATAGCTATTACTCATACCGACACTATCACCGTTGCTGTCTTTAAGATCGCTTGTAATAGCAAACATATAATTAGAGGCGGGTTTTAATGGTTTTAACAGCAATACAGTAAGCGTGGTACCTGATGCTGATAATACAAAATCGCCATCATTTTGAGTGAGCTTAGTCGGTTCTATGGTGTTGGTTCTGGTGGTTGGGTCGTTAGACTCAATTAAATAAAAGCCATTAGCTAGCGTTGTGCTATCAAGATCATTTCCCACAAATTGCAGTTGCAGTGGTTGACTGGTACTCCAACCATCAGTGTGTCCCATTGTTATTAATGGATCGCTAATATCATTGGCATCAGCAGCTGCAACTTCGGTATTTAAAGTGCCGTCGCGACTGTCCATTAATAAATAAGTGGGTTGAACGAGGATAGGGCTTTGTGGATCAGTGATTAAATCAAAGTTGATTTTAGTCGCGGCGTTAATGCTATCGGTAATATTGGGATCCAGTGTTGGTGTCCCTTCCAATTTACTGTCGCCACCACACCCCATTAGCCCCAAACTTGTTGTTAGTATTGTTAAAATATACTTGTTCATATATTTCCTTATTAAATGTTGTTATGCATTGTGGCTAAAAGGCGTAGTTAACTTGTGCCGCTCCAATATAAGCAACACTGCTGGCAGTAAAACGGTGGTCAGTTTCGATAAAGTTGCTGTCTTTGCCGTAGATATAACTCAAGCCAATATCAATACTTAAGCGAGGACTATGCTGGTAGGTGACGCCGGCTGAATACCAGTAGCGGTCAGTATCTGGAATACTAAGCGTGGCTTTACCGCCTTGCTCATCAAAGGCAAATCCAGCACGTAAGGTAATGTTCGGGTTGAGAGTGTATGTGGTGCCAATAGCCCATCGAAATGCATCGCTATAATCTTCATCTTTTAGCAAGCAAATCCCTGGCATTTGACCATTGAAATTACATTGTGCGTTGGTGGCACGTAACTCTTTAAATGAACTCCATTGGGTCCAGAAAAGGCTGTAATGAACAGCAATTTTCGGATTAAGCCGATGAAAACCAGAAAACTCAGCGGTAGCGGGTAGAATAACAGGAAGTTTTCCTTTGATAGTTTGGCCGCGATTGGCACTGCCTAATACTAATCCGGAGTAATCAGTAAAATCGCCTTTAAAATCAAGATCAACTTTTGAACGGTAAGCAAGCCCAAAACGGTTATTATCATCTAATTGATAGAAAGCACCGATGTTCCATCCCCAGCTCCAAGTGTCACCTTCCATGTTAATGGTTTTATCACTGGGTTTAATCGCTGGATAGAACGGTAACGCATTCTGTCCATAATGGCGATAGAGTTCAGCTTTGGCATAAACAGCATTGAGACCGACCCCAAGGCTCAACTGATTATTAACTTTATAAGCAATACTGGGGTTTAAATTGATGGCTACCAGTGAGGTTTTACCTGCAGAAGTACCATCATAAAAATCAGCAGGATAATCGGTAGTGACGCCGTAGCCTGAAAATAAGGCTAGCCCCCAAGAAAAGCGCTCATTGAGCGGTTGAATAAAATAACTAGCAGGTACAAAAGCGGTTGGAGCCACATTTTTGGCTGTTTGGATGCCGTTAGGTGCATCATGGGCGATAACATCAACATCTGGTATAACAACACTGCCAACAACAGATACTGTCATGGTGTTAAATTTTGTCATCGCAGCAGGATTGCGAGAGATTACAGCAGCATTATCAGCGATAGCTGCCTCTCCGGCAAAAGCGCGGCCTAAGCCTGATGCAGATTGTTCTGAGACTTGAAACCCCGCACTAAACACTGAAGTACTAGTCAGCGCTGCACAAAGCGCAAGGGAAAGATAACGTATATTTACGGACATTATTCTGCCTCTCAGTTGTCGTTATGTTATTTTTTATTCATCCATGAGGAAAAACAAAACGCATTACAGACCAAGTATAAGATTAATGTTAAGTAATTGTTAATTTTTGCGTCTATTTATTTGACGAACGATGTAAGAGGTATAAAAAAACCCATACAGGGATGGGTTTAATAAAAAATTCAGCGCAATTTAGATTATTTGCTGTCAGTGTCGTCTGTTGGTGGCGTGAATAATGGCCAGCCACCGAGTTGTTTCCACTTATTAACGATTTTGCAAAATAATTCAGCGGTACGTTCAGTATCATATAATGCTGAGTGCGCTTCTTTATTATCAAATGGAATTTCTGCGGTTTGACAGGCTTTAGCCAACACCGTTTGTCCAAAGGCTAAACCGCTTAATGCTGCGGTATCAAAGGTCGCAAATGGATGGAATGGATTACGTTTTAGTTTTGCGCGCTCTGATGCCGCCATTACAAAGCTATGATCAAACGTCGCATTATGCGCCACCATAATCGCACGGGTGCAATCAGTGTTTTTTTGTTCTTTTCTGATTTGCTTATAAATTTCTTTGAGTGCAACTTCTTCAGATACCGCACCACGTAATGGGCTAAATGGGTCGCGGATACCGTTAAATTCTAACGCTTCTTTATGTAAAATTGCACCTTCAAAAGGAGCGACATGAAAATGAATGGTCGTTGCAGGTTTTAGCCAACCATCTTCATCCATTTGTAAAGTGACAGCACAAATTTCTAATAAGGCATCCGTTTTTGCATTAAAACCTGCAGTTTCAACGTCAATAACGACAGGAAAGTAGCCGCGAAAGCGACTTTTTAAGGTATTACATTGGTTATCTTGGCTCATAGTACTGCTGTCAAAATAAAAGAATCACATAGTATGGCAGATTAAGCGTTTAATTTCATTGCTGTTCAATCATAGAAATACGATTTGAAGTAACAATAGTTTGATTGAGTAATAGAAGGCTAAAGCTCATACCATACATGCCGATATAGCAGTGTAACGTTATTATCGTCGTTGTATTATTTTCTCTTAGTCTGGTTATAAAATGAATTCAATAGAAGTATTAATGCCTTGGTTACGAATTGGATTAGTTATTAGTGTCTTTATTTCAATATCGAATGCTGAGGCTAAAAACTATCTCGCCTCGCCACATCAATCACAGTGGCAACTTGTGGTTGATACGCCGTTAGAGTGTCGATTAGAACACGCCATTCCAGCTTATGGAACGGCACAGTTTTCAGCACGTTCGAGTAAAAAAATGAACTTGCATTTTGAGTTGAAAATGCAGCGTCAACTTGGAGCAACCCGCAATGTTAAGTTAACTTCAATGCCACCGAGTTGGATGCCTGGCGATGCTGCTCATGCGATGATTAATTTGAAATTTTTTAAACAATTTGATGGTTATATTGAAGGTAATACCGCGTGGCAAATGTTGGCAGAGTTAGAAGATGGACGTAATCCCACGTTTAGCTATAAAAGTTGGCCTGCGCAGCGACAACGTCAGTTAGAAGTTGGTTTATCTGCAGTTAATTTTAATAAATCGTATCAACTTTTTAGTCAATGTCTGAATAACTTGATGCCATTTAGTTTTGACGATATCGCTTTTACTATTTTGCATTACAACAATGATAGTGATGAGCTGAATAATATGTCACAGCAGAGGTTAGCGCAGATTGCTGATTATGTACGCTATTCTGATGATATCGATTTAGTATTGGTTGCTGCATACAGTGATTCAGCGCTTGGAACAGTGGCAGGACAACGGTTATCAGAACAACGAGCAGCTAAAATCGAAGATTATTTTAGAGGGTTAGGTTTACCTGACGATCGCATTCAAGTTGAAGCTCATGGTAAACGGCGACCTATTGCCGATAACTCAACCCCTGTCGGTCGTCATCAAAACCGTCGAGTGGTGATTTCATTAGGGCGTAGTCAAATTTAAATTCAATATGAGCGTAATGTTAATCGTCTGTTGACATTGGCTATTGATAACACCTTTATGATAGTTGTGTTAATCAGCGAATAAGGATTTGAGTGTGAATAAGCGTCTATTGATCGGTATTGTAATTATTGTCGCAGTGATTACTGGTATTAAAATGTTCACTACTACGGTTGAGAATGTGGCGACAGATACCACCAAGGAAGTGCTCAACAACGTCGTTAAAGCAAATTTAAAGCCCGTTGCTGAAGCAATAAAAAATCAACAATTGTGTAAACCTGGTGCAGCAACAGAATTACAGGCGCTAGGGCATGAAGGTCAGCCTTTAGCACGAAGTATGGCTTATATAGCCCTTGCCCAAGAAAGTTACCTTCAAGGTGATAAGCAAAAAGCAGCAGTAGAATTACAGCAATCTCTTGATGCTAGTGGTAAAAAAGTCTCACCTCAACAACGTGATGAGTTATTAAATGCGCTTGGTAAAGGGGCAGCAGAACTTGCCGCTAAACGAAAACAAAATGGCTTTAATATTGACTGTACACCATTGTAATAACTAGATTATTAGTTTTAAAAAAGGAGCATTTGAATGCTCCTTTTTTGTTGGTGACTATTCTGGATGAAATAGAGATACTTACATTAAAGCGATGTCATATTTCTATTTTGTCTTTGTATTCACATAAGTCTTCGATAATACAACTACCGCAGCGAGGTTTACGTGCGATGCAGGTATAGCGGCCATGCAAAATTAGCCAGTGGTGAACATCAACTTTAAACGCAGCCGGAACAACTTTTAGCAATTTTTCTTCTACTTGCTCAACATTTTTCCCCATCGCAAACTTAGTGCGATTACAAACTCGAAAAATATGGGTATCAACCGCAATGGTTGGCCAACCAAAAGCTGTATTAAGGACGACATTGGCAGTTTTTCGACCGACACCAGGCAGGGCTTCTAATGCTTCACGATTTTCAGGAATTTCTCCATTATGTTTATCTAATAGAATACGGCATGTTTTGATGACGTTTTCAGCTTTAGAATTAAATAAACCGATGGTTTTTATATATTGCTTCACACCATCAACGCCAAGATCAAAGATAGCTTGGGGGGTATTGGCGATAGGGTAAAGTTTATCTGTGGCTTTGTTGACACTAACGTCAGTCGCTTGGGCTGATAGCAACACTGAGATTAATAATTCAAATGGTGTTGTCCAATGAAGTTCAGTTTGTGGGTGTGGATTTTCAGCTTGTAATCGTTCTAATATCTGAACCCGTTTTTGATTATTCATAGTCTTTCCTGACAAAACGTAGTGTAAATATCACCATGATTGTTGAGGGTGAGCACCGAGCGGTAATAGTTACAATTGTGATTATAATTATAGATATCAATAGTAAAAACTGGCCCGAAAGCCAGTTTTATTATTTGTTAATGACAACAGCAATATTACTTAACATCAGTAATACGAGCACGCTCTACTTTGGGTTGTTGCTGTTCTAACGCTGATTGCTTATCGGCTTTATATTTATCAATAACATTTTTCACCGCAATCATGAAGCCGACACCAAGGAAAGCACCGGGTGGTAACATTGCTAGTAAAAAGCTGCTGTCAAAATGAAAAAGTTGGATATGTAGGACTGATGCCCAATCACCTAATAAGCGGTTAGCGCCGTCAAACAATGAACCTTTACTTAAAATTTCACGCATCGCACCGAGTAAAAATAGGGCAGATGTCATGCCTAGCCCCATCCATAAACCATCTAAAACGGCAGGCAATGGCTTGTTTTTAGAAGCAAAAGCTTCAGCTCGACCAATAATAATACAGTTCGTTACGATCAAAGGAATGAAGATACCCAATGATTTATATAAACCATAAACATAAGCATTCATTAATAATTGTACGCAAGTTACCAGTGACGCAATGATCATCACGAATACCGGAATACGTATTTCTGATGGCACTAATTTTCGAATAACAGAAATAGTAAAATTAGACATTACCAGTACCATGGTCGTGGCAAGTCCTAATCCCAATGCGTTGGTTGCGGTTGATGATACCGCCAGTAATGGACATAGACCTAACAGCTGTACCACTGTCGGGTTGTTGTACCATAAACCATTTTTCATCAACTCTTTATAAGATGTGGTCATAATTATTCACTCGGACAGTCTAGTGGCTGGCTAAGAATCTGCTGTTGATTATTTTGCCAGTACAACGAGATATTTTTGACGGCTTTTACCACTGCACGCGGTGTAATCGTCGCCCCTGTAAATTGGTCAAATTCACCGCCATCTTTACGAACATGGAACTTAGGATCGTTGGCACCATTAACCCGCTTACCAGTAAAACTATAGATCCAGTCACTGACAGATGTTTCAATTTTGTCACCAAGTCCCGGTGTCTCATGCTGCTCTAAAATACGCACACCAGTGATAACGCCTTTCGTATCAAGTCCAACAATCAATTTAATCGCACCGCTATAACCATCAGGTGCAATACCTTCAATAGCAATGCCTGTAGGCTTACCATCTTGGGTTGCGATATAAGCAGGCATTGCTGTTTTAGTACCGATATATTGCTGGTTTTTAACTAAGGTACAGTGCTTATAAAGTAAATTATCGTGACTGTTAACAGGAATAACTTGGTTTAAGGTATTCAATAATTGTTGCTGCTGTTGCTGAAAAATACGATCAGCGGTGAAATAGTGAGTAAGAGAAACTAATGCCGTTGATAACAAAGCAAAAATTGCTAGAATCAACCCATTTTTTTTCATTGATTTAAACATGGTCATACTCATTATTAGTGTCCGTAAGTGCGTGGACGGGTGTAGTAATCAATGATAGGTACACATAAATTACCCAACAATACCGCAAAAGCGACCCCATCAGGAAAGCCACCCCAAGTACGGATCAGGTAGATCATTACGCCAATAAAAGCACCAAAGATTAGTCGGCCTTTTATTGTTGTTGATGCGGTAACGGGGTCGGTTGCAATAAAGAATGCACCCAACATTGTTGCACCAGAGAACATATGTAATAACGGTGAAGCGGCAACGGTTGGATCGATGACATAAATAATGCTGCTCATTACGAATAATGAACTTAGTATTGCAACAGGAATGTGCCATTGAATAATACGCAATTTAAGCAGTAATAAGCCGCCTAATAAAAAGCCAATATTAACCCATTCCCAACCAACGCCAGCCAATGTGCCATACACTGGTTTTTTCATTGCTTCAGCGACGGTCATACCTGTTTTTAAAGAGGTTTTTAGCGTGTCTAGTGGTGTTGCCATGGTGTAACCATCAACAGACATTTTGAGTTGTTGAACACTAAAACCATCAGGCGTAAAGCCAGTGAAAATAGCAGACAGACTATCCATAAAAGTAACGGGATTAGCACTTAATGATACCGGTGGTAACCATGTTGTCATCTGAACAGGGAATGAGATTAACAATACAACATAGGCAACCATTGCAGGGTTAAATAGGTTTTGTCCCATACCACCATATAGGTGCTTTGCGATTACGATAGCAAAGAATACCCCAATGACAGTGATCCACCATGGTGCTAAAGGAGGAATTGAAATACCGATCAATACCCCTGTTAACAATGCAGTATTATCACGCAAATAAGGTACTAATGGACGTTGGCGTAATTTTAGTACGATGACTTCAAATATAATCGCGCAGATTGATGCGAAAACGATTTGGATCAGGGTTCCAAGGCCGAAAAAGTAGCATTGAGCAACAACGCCAAAAATTGCGCATAAAATAACCGTACGCATGATAACACTCGTACTTCGACGATTATGTGCATGGGGTGAGCTGGCAATATTAAAAGCCACGATTATTCTTCCTCAATGTTAGGTTGTACTTTATTGGCTTGCTGGGCAGCTTTACGGGCTTTAGCACGTGCAACGGCAGCAGCGACAGCGGCTTTTTTAGGATCGCTTTCAACGTTAGTGTTCACTTCAGCTGTAGGCTCAGCAGCTGTTGTTGGTTGTTGCTGGGCAGCTTTACGGGCTTTAGCGCGTGCAACGGCAGCAGCGACAGCGGCTTTTTTAGGATCGCTTTCAACGTTAGTGTTCACTTCAGCTGTAGGCTCAGCAGCTGTTGGTTGTTGCTGCTGGGCTGCTTTACGGGCTTTAGCGCGTGCAACGGCAGCAGCGACAGCGGCTTTTTTAGGATCGTTTGCGACGTCAGAGTTCACTTCAACCGTAGGCTCGGCAGCAGCTGTTGCTTGCTCTTGTTGAGCGGCTTTACGGGCTTTAGCGCGTGCAACGGCAGCAGCGACAGCGGCTTTTTTAGGATCGTTTGCAACGTCAGAGTTCACTTCAGCCGTAGGCTCAGTGGCAGCTGTTGGTTGTTGTTGGGCAGCTTTACGGGCTTTAGCGCGTGCAACGGCAGCAGCGACAGCGGCTTTTTTAGGATCGTTTTCAACGCCAGTATTCACTTCTGGTGCAGACTCAGCAGCAGTTGTTGCTTGCTCTTGTTGAGCGGCTTTACGGGCTTTAGCGCGTGCAACGGCAGCAGCGACAGCGGCTTTTTTAGGATCGTTTGCAACGTCAGAGTTCACTTCATCCGTAGGCTCGGCAGCAGCTGTTGCTTGCTCTTGTTGAGCGGCTTTACGGGCTTTAGCGCGTGCAACGGCAGCAGCGACAGCGGCTTTTTTAGGATCGTTTTCAACGCCAGTATTCACTTCTGGTGCAGACTCAGCAGCAGTTGTTGCTTGCTCTTGTTGAGCGGCTTTACGGGCTTTCGCACGTGCAACGGCAGCAGCGACAGCATCTGTTTTAGCGGTAACTTGCTCTGCTGGTTGTTCGGTAGCGGTTTGTTGCTGCATTAACTCTGCATGTTTTGCTGCTTTTTGTTCACGTGCTTGCAGTTTACGTTGTTTACGTAGTGCGGCCATTTCGCTGTTATCTGGAACGGCATTTGCTTCTGATGCTGAAGCGGCTTGTCTGGCTTTTGCTTTTGCTATCGCTGCAGCTACTGCGGGTTTAACTGTTGCTGTTGCTGGTGCTGCGTCAGTTGCGGCTGCTTGTTTTGCTTTTACTCGAGCAATAGCGGCTGCAACGGCATCGTCACCACCTGTTGATGCCATCTGCTGACGACGATCAGTGGCAGCTTTAGCAAAGCGGTTTTCACGTTCAGCTTTATCGCGTTCCATACGTTGTTGCTTGGCTTCGAAACGCTGACGAGCGCGTTCGGCATTGATTTCGTCTTGTTTGCGTTCCCAAATTTCAGCTTTAGCTTGACGGTAATACTGTACTAACGGAATTTCACTTGGACAAACATAAGCACAAGCGCCACATTCAATGCAGTCACTTAAATTATATTCCTCACATTTTTCGTAGTTTTTATCTTTGGCATACCATTGTAATTGTTGTGGTAACAACGATGACGGACAAGCATCGGCACAGGCTGAGCAGCGAATACAAGCCATTTCATAGGTATGTAACGGTAGTTCTTTACGCTTAGGCGTTAAAATACAGTTAGTAATTTTAGTGATTGGCACATTTGCATGAGGTAGTGTAAAACCCATTAATGAGCCACCAATAATTACTCGAGGATATTTTTTATCGGCTTGATAGCCAAATTTCTCAAGTAAATACGCAATGGGTGTGCCTAATAGAGCAAACACATTGCCACGTTGCTTAAAGGCTTCGCCGGTTAATGTTACTACACGTTCAATTAATGGTTCACCGTCAACAATCGCACGTTTAATCGCAAATGCGGTCCCCACGTTCTGCATGATCACCCCGATAGAGGTTGAACGTGCTTGGCTTGGTACTTCACGGCCCGTTAAGATTTTAACTAATTGCTTGGAGCTACCAGAAGGGTATTTGGTCGGAACCACGCGAATAAGAATATTATCATCTTCGCTGACACAAGCTTCTAATGCTTTAATCGCATCTGGTTTATTATCTTCAATACCAATGATGGTTAATTTAGGCGCGATGATATGGCGTAGAATGCGAATGCCTTCAATGACTTCATCGGCATAGTCTTGCATTAGTCGGTCATCGGCTGTGATATAAGGTTCACATTCAGCAGCATTGATAATTAAAATATCAACGTTACCTAAGCCACCTTGTAGTTTACGTGCTGTAGGAAAACCAGCGCCGCCTAAGCCTGCAATACCAGCAAGTCGAATTGCTTCAATAAGTTCAGCAGGATCACGATCTTGATAATCAGGATATTGTTTGCCACGACACCAAGTATCTTGATTGTCGGTTGAGATAACAATAGCTAGATCTGTTAAGCCAGAAGGGTGAGCGGTAGTACGTTGCTCTATCGCCGTTATCGTGCCCGAGCTCGGCGCGTGAATAGGCACACACATCGCAATATCACCTTGCGTTAGTGGTTGGCCTTTTAGAACGTGATCGCCAATGTTGACAATGATGTCACCACGAGAGCCGATATGTTGTTTTAACGGTAGTACTAATTCACTCGGAATACCCGCAGATTTGAGCGGTTGCTTATTTGACAATAGTTTGTTTTCAGCAGGATGAATGCCGCCATGGAAATCCCACAGCTTGCCTTGTTTAATTTGTTCAATAATTGAGAGCATGACTACGGCTTAACCTTTTCTACATTCGCTGTCGCAGCAATATTAACCACGGGGATTTGGTTGAGTTGCCATTTCCAGTTATCCGGTGTTTCTTCAACAGGGATCATTTCAATACAGTCTGTAGGACAAGGAGAAACACAAAGATCGCAGCCTGTACATTCGTCTTTTATTACAGTGTGCATTGCTTTAGTGCCACCAACAATGGCGTCAACGGGGCACGCTTGAATACACTTGGTGCAACCAATACACATATCTTCATGAATAAAAGCAACTTTTTTAATGCTGTTGGTAACTTCATCAGAAGCTTGAGGCACATCAACACCCATTAAATCAGCCAGTTTCTCAATGGTTGCTTGACCACCTGGTGGGCATTTATTAATGATTTCACCATTAGCAATGGCCTCAGCATAAGGACGACAACCCGGAAACCCACATTGACCGCATTGTGTTTGCGGTAAAATGGCATCTATTTGCTCAACAATTGGATCAGCTTCAACTTTGAAACGTACTGAAGCAAAACCTAAAATAATGCCAAATATTGCAGCTAACACTGCGAGCACAATGGCAGCAATTAAGATCCCGCTCATTACAATTTCACCAATCCAGTAAAGCCCATAAAGGCAAGAGACATAAGGCCCGCAGTGATCATCGCAATGGATGCACCTTTAAAAGGAGCAGGTACATCTGCGGCTGCAATTCGTTCACGCATGGAAGCAAATAATACTAATACCAATGAGAAACCCACCGCAGCACCAAAGCCATAAATGACGGATTGGATAAAGTTATGGTGCTCATTGGTATTTAATAAAGCCACACCCAATACCGCACAGTTAGTCGTGATCAATGGTAAGAATATACCCAGCAAACGGTAGAGTGTTGGGCTAGTTTTATGAACCACCATTTCAGTAAATTGCACCACGACAGCAATCACAAGTATAAAGCTCAGTGTGCGTAGATATTGGATACCAAGAGGATCCAAAATGTAGGTTTCAACGAGATATGCGCACACGGAAGCAAGGGTTAGCACAAATGTTGTGGCTAAGCCCATTCCGATTGCTGTTTCTAGTTTCTTAGATACACCCATAAAAGGGCATAGACCTAAGAATTTAACGAGTACAAAGTTGTTAACCAACACTGTCCCGATGAGGAGTAACAGGTATTCAGTCATACCAAATTCATTATCATTGCAAGAGATCTTAACATTATCTGATTTTGTGAGCCCTATAACAACTCCTCAAGGGTAGGGTTTTAACTATTAATTGTATTAAATTTAGCTAGTTGATTGAAAAGTAAGTTTTTAGTTAACCATAATTCTTATTTTAGCTTTGTTATTGAGATTGAGTTGTTGAGTAAATGTGTTTTTTTTGAGTTGTTATGGTGTGATGTATGTTTTTTTAAGTAGTCAAGCTGCTAATAGAAATGAGTGAATAGCTGTTTTTGATTGAAGTTTTTTTAAATTGTGATTGTGTCGGTTGTAAACACAGCTAATTTTGCGTTTGATATAGTGAGTTAAATATAAATAGTGTTCGCGATAACACACCTGAAGAATAAACATAGGTTATAGGATAGAACAATGGATATTTTATTACTCAGTAACGGCAAAATTGCAGGTAATACCCACGTAATGGAATTTGCGGCAGATGCAATTATCGATCAAGTTAAACGTACTGGGGCGAAGCATTTTGTAGTCATTCCATACGCAGTTATTCGTTCCAGCCATGATGATCGTGTGGCATTGGTTCAGGCAACATTTGATAAGTTAGGATTGGATTGTATTGCAACAGGCTTGCACAATGCTCCAGATCCAGTAGCAGCTATAGAACAAGCTGACGGTATTATTGTGAGTGGTGGCAATACATGGGTACTAAATAAAACCTTACATGATTTAGGTCTCGTTGGCCCTATTCGTAAAGCAGTATTAAAGCAAGGTAAAGCCTATATTGGTTGGAGCGCGGGCACCAATATTGGTTGCCCAACGATCCGTACAACTAATGATATGCCAATTGTTACTGGTGCTATTTTATCCTCATTAAACTTCGTGCCTTTTCAAATAAATCCGCATTATTTAGAAGCATCTGTTGAAGGGCATATGGGTGAAACTCGTGATGAACGTATTCAAGAATTTCTTGAAGTTAATAAGCATGAACCAGTGATTGGTATTCCAGAAGGAACATGGTTAGCGATCGCTGATAATAATATTAGTTATCATGCCGCTAATGGTAAACCATTAAAATTCTTCAGCTACGGTAATGAGCCTGTTTATTATCAACCAGGCGATGATGTGCAGTTTTTAATGAATCTTAGTTACTGAGTGCATTGTTAGTATTTTGCGCTGATATACAAGGCTAGTCATCAAGGCTAGCTTTTTTTGTTTTTTTAATCAAAAAGACTTGATTTTTAAGAAGTGCCTAATGGTCAGGTGTTTTGGCTGTTGTCCACAATTTCTGTGGATAACTATGTTGATGATCGTCGTTACTTTGATGGGTGTTGATAAAATGCCAAATGGCAAAAGAGGCGCTATTAGCAATGAGAGTAAGGCACTTGGTGATAAAATAAATATAAAATTGTTATTAATAATGAATAATTATAGCTATCTATAGCGTGATATTAAAAATTGTAGATTCTGGAAAAGCTGTGGATGATAGTTAATTTATTAGCCGTTACAGTACTCAATAATTGAAAGTTTTCACGTAAAACCAATCATATCTACTGAGTATGGATAATTTAGCATAATTTAAAAGTGGTTTTTTAGTAAAAAGACATAAAAAACGATGAATTATTTTATCATACATTATAAATTTTAATTTTAGCTCCATCGATTAATAGTTATTATTATTTTCTATCTGTTTGAAGTAAAAGATATTTTATTATTTGTTAATGTGATGCCTATGTTCACATAATAAATCACATTATGATGCATTAATTTTGGTTATATATTGTTGCTGATACATTCATTAGTAAGTATTTATTATTGATAGACCTTTGCTTATTATTTTGCGGCATTGAGTATTTCTGTATTCATTATTGCCTTCTATCTTTACTAACATTAGTCAGTAAGCGATGAAATACTCAATGTTAAAATGATCACATATTATATGTATCGATATCTGTTTTTATTTTTAACCTAACATTGGTTGGTTTTGCTTCAGTAATAAAAATCTAAAGTCCAAAGGGGATTTAGTATTAATACTAGATTGTGGCTTTTACTGTTAAAATTGATTTTGGTGTTCGATTTTTGTTCGGTATTGTTTTTATTACTGAAGCTATTTTTTATATACTCTGCCTCTGCCTCTGCCTCTGCCTCTGCCTCTGCCTCTGCCTCTGCCTCTGCCTCTGCCTCTGCCTTACCGCATGTTACACGTCTAACACTTCAAGCCAGTATTGACATTACTGGAAGGGTGCTCACAATGATAGACAGTATTGTTATTACGGATAAATGTAATGAGTAAACTGTTTAATCTTGTTTCTGATTATTCTCCAGCGGGTGATCAACCTACGGCAATAGAGCAATTAATGGATGGACTCGATTCTGGTCTTGCACAGCAAACGTTACTTGGCGTAACGGGATCAGGGAAAACGTTTACGATTGCTAATGTTATTGCTCAAGCCAATCGTCCAACTCTTATCATGGCACCCAATAAAACCTTAGCAGCTCAGCTCTATGGTGAAATGCGGGATTTCTTTCCTGAAAATGCGGTTGAATATTTTGTTTCCTATTACGATTATTATCAACCTGAGGCTTATGTACCTACGACAGATACGTTTATTGAAAAAGATGCATCAGTAAATGCTCATATTGAACAGATGCGATTATCAGCCACTAAAGCATTAATGGAGCGGCGTGATGTTATTATCATCGCGTCAGTATCTGCTATTTATGGTCTTGGTGATCCCGAATCTTATTTGAAAATGATGCTTCACGTTCGCCGAGGTGATGTACTCAATCAGCGTGATATTTTGCGTCGTTTAGCCGAACTGCAATATAAACGTAATGATGCTGTTTTTGAACGTGGTACGTTTCGTGTTCGTGGCGAAGTAATTGATATTTTTCCGGCAGAATCTGAAAAAGAAGCCATTCGACTTGAGCTATTTGATGATGAAGTCGAAGTCATTTCAGCATTTGATCCCCTTACAGGTGCCATCATTCAACGTGATTTAGCACGGACAACGATTTACCCTAAAACTCACTATGTGACACCAAGAGAGAAAATTCTAGAAGCGATTGAAGGAATTAAACTCGAACTCACGCAGCGTAAGCAACAATTACTAGATAATAATAAACTAGTTGAAGAGCAGCGTATTTCTCAGCGAACCCAGTTTGATATTGAAATGATGAACGAACTGGGTTTTTGTTCTGGTATTGAAAACTATTCACGTTATCTCAGTGGGCGTACTGAGGGTGAGCCACCACCAACATTGTTTGATTATCTTCCTGCTGACGGTCTATTAATCATTGATGAGTCACACGTTACTGTTTCTCAAATTGGTGCCATGTTCCGTGGTGACCGTTCGCGCAAAGAAAATCTGGTTGAATATGGATTTCGATTACCTTCAGCACTTGATAACCGACCAATGAAGTTTGAGGAGTTTGAATCATTAGCGCCACAGACTATCTATGTATCGGCGACACCTGGTAACTATGAAATTGAAAAATCGGGGGGCGATATTGCAGAGCAAGTGGTGCGTCCGACTGGGCTACTCGATCCTGAAATAGAAGTCAGACCCGTAGCAACCCAAGTTGATGATTTATTGTCTGAAATTAATATTCGTTCAGCCAAACAAGAACGCGTATTAGTCACAACGCTAACCAAGCGTATGTCTGAAGATCTTACTGAGTATTTAACCGAGCATGGTGTAAAGGTACGTTATCTTCATTCTGATATTGATACCGTAGAACGGGTTGAAATTATTCGTGATTTACGTTTAGGCAAGTTCGATGTATTGGTGGGAATTAACTTATTACGCGAAGGATTAGATATTCCAGAAGTGTCTCTGGTTGCAATTTTAGATGCAGATAAAGAAGGCTTTTTACGTTCAGAAAGATCCTTGATTCAAACCATGGGACGTGCGGCACGAAATGTCGAAGGCAAAGCGATTTTATATGGTGATCGTATTACGGGTTCAATGGAGCGGGCAATAAATGAAACTCAACGCCGACGTGAAAAGCAAATAATTTACAATTTAGAAAATAATATTACACCACAAAAATTGAATAAGAAAATTGGTGATTTATTAGAGCTCGGTGCTCCAAGTGGACGTACTAAGTCACGTAATAAAGCTGCAGATCTCCATAAAGTCGCAGAATCTAAAGGTACTTATTCAATATTAACTCCGCAACAATTAGAGCTTGAAATACAAGCACTAGAAAAACAAATGTATGACTTTGCACAAAACCTAGAGTTTGAACAGGCCGCTGATACGCGAGATAAAATCCATCAATTACGACAGCAGTTTATTGCTAATAGCTAAAAAATGTTTTTAGCATTAACCGTGAGATAAAAAAAAAGCCAGCCGATAAAAGTTTCGGTTGGCTTCATTGTTACGTGAAAGAATCCACAAACAACGTCAGTTGGCTAGGTTGACCCCTAAGATAGAGAGTCAGTATTTATATAGCATACTCCATGCCAATTTTTATTTTGCGGTCTGTTTGTCTTTTTCTGTGAATATACACGGTATTAGTTGTGTTTATTTGTCGTTTGAACAGTGCAAAAAAAGAATGCTTTTGCAAAATGCGAATCATTATGCGAATCGATCTGGCATAATATAAAAAATACAAATTAGGAACCCAGTTTCTGTTGTATTGATTACAATTAGCTTAAGGGGTTCGTTTTTGGAGGAGCGATGGAAAGCATTACACGACAACGCCAAGTCTTAATGGTTGAAGATACTGCGTCAGTAGCTGCCTTATATAAATCTTACCTAAATCCCCTCGGACTCAATGTTAGTATTGTGGGAACAGGTAAAGAAGCACTGAGCTTTATTAAAGATATTATTCCGGATCTAATTTTATTAGATCTTCGTTTGCCCGATATGACAGGCATGGAAGTATTACAACAAGTTCGACAACAACACGGAAATATTCCGGTTGTGATCATGACAGCTCACGGATCGATTGATATTGCTGTTGATGCGATTCGACAAGGTGCTCAAGATTTTTTAATTAAGCCTTGTGAGGCTGATAGATTACGTATAACAGTTAATAATGTATTTAAAGGCAACACCAAATCATCTGATACCGCTTCTAAACAATCTGACGGTGCTCAATATCAAGGTTTTATTGGTAACAGCTTACCTATGCAAGCGGTATATCGTGTTATTGAATCTGCGGCATCAAGTAAAGCCACCGTATTTATTACAGGTGAAAGTGGTACTGGTAAAGAAGTGTGCGCTGAAGCGATTCATGCTGCGAGTCCAAGACATGATAAACCGTTTATTGCGTTAAATTGTGCTGCCATTCCTAAAGAATTGATTGAAAGTGAATTATTTGGTCATGTAAAAGGGGCATTTACAGGGGCATCAACCGAGCGCCAAGGTGCGGTTGAAATGGCACATAATGGTACCTTGATGTTGGACGAACTATGTGAGATGGATTTAGACTTACAGAGTAAGTTGTTGCGTTTTATTCAAACAGGTACCTATCAAAAAGTTGGCTCATCAAAAACATCGCGCGTAGATGTACGTTTTGTTTGTGCAACCAATAGAAACCCATGGCAAGAAGTACAGGAAGGGCGTTTTCGAGAAGATCTTTATTATCGTCTGCATGTGATTCCAATTACATTGCCGCCTTTGCGTGATCGCGGTGAAGATATAATCGAAATAGCCCATGCATTACTTGGATTAATGTCATTAGAAGAAGGTAAAGATTTTAGCCGTTTCTCTAAAGAAGTATTACAGTTGATAGCGTCTTATTCTTGGCCTGGTAACGTTCGTGAGTTACAAAATATTATTCGTAATATTGTGGTGCTAAATACTGGCGAAGAAGTCACTAAAGAAATGGTTCCACCGCCAATAAATGCTATTTTTGGTGCAGAAATTGCATCACCAATGTCAATCTATCCACAATTGAATACGCTAACGTCTGCAGTGAATACGTCATTTGTTGATGAAGTGCATAAAGATAAAATCGAACCACTTTGGATAGTAGAAAAACGTGCTATTCAATGGGCTATTGATGCTTGTGACGGTAACATTCCGCGAGCTGCTGGATTGTTAGAAGTCAGCCCATCGACAATTTATCGTAAATTACAAACTTGGCAAGAAGCTACGGGTAGTCGGGAGATTGATTAATGGCAACCACTATAAATGCAGAAACATTAAAAAGACTGGCTGATGAAGTCGGTGCAGAAACAGTCGTCATATTACTGAATGTATTTAGTGATGAGCTTGAACAGTATTTACAAAAGCTGTCAAGCCAGCCATCAGTAAATCAAATTGGTGAAATTAGTCACGCGATCAAAAGTAGTGCTGCAAGTTTTGGTGCTGATGATTTAGCATTGATGGCGCAAGAATGTGAATACCGAGTCAGACAAGGGCAAGATGACTGGATGATTGACCATTTACCTCAATTTAGGCAAATGGTCGAAGGAATGGCTGTTGAATATAAGCAACTAGCGGGTAGCGATGAGTCTATCAACCGCATGCTTTAGTTTGTTACGATCATGACGCCACTCATGATTATTAGAGGCTAAATCAAGTACCATTTGTTGATACTTAGATGCAAGCTGTGGCTGATGTTCGTCAGTAATAATGGTATCAATCACTCTGCCTGCCATTGCGCGTTCGCACCAATGTAACATTGTTTCAAGGCTCATCTCTCCAGCTGGGCCTTTTTCTTTGTCCAAGTTAGTAATAAAAGCGATTTTCGCTTTACTGACTTTTAACGCTTGCTCGATATCGCGTAAGAGTAATACCGGCATGATACTGGTTAAAAAGCTACCAGGACCTAAGAGTATAATATCTGCTTCTATAATTGCATTTACCGCTTCTTTGGTTGCGGGTACTGCCGGCTCTAAATATAGCCGTTTAGGCACTTCTGCCAATTCATCGACACTGGTTTCACCATTAATTATTTTACCGTCATAGGTGATTGCGGCTAAATCTGATGGGTGTTCAGACATCGGAATAATATAAGGCTTAACATGGAGCATATCGCGAATAAGATTAATGGCGTCTAAAGGGCGAATACATAGATTATCTAATGCCGTTAACATTAAATTACCCAAATTATGGCCATTCAGTTCACCATTACCGCGAAAACGGTATTCAAAAATCATCGAACCAATCGATGGTTCAGTGATTAATTGGTTAATACAGTTACGCATATCTCCCCACGCAATCCCGCCCTGACAAGCGCGAATACGACCAGTAGAACCACCGTTATCTGTTGTGGTGACGACACCTGTTACTTGTGAACCATAATCGGCTAGTGAGGATAAAACACGACCTAACCCATGGCCGCCACCAATGGCAACAATACGCGTTGTTGCGGTACTCTCTGTAGACATAATATTTGTTCTAATTATTATTTTATGGGTATATTTTAACAAATGTTACGTGTTTATGCATTTATTGGTTAATGTCCATTTGAATATTAATCAGATAATAGTGATGTTTAAGTCAGTGTTGAGTGTAAATCTTACTCATAAGATAATCGCAAGCATGAAGGCAATTAGGGTGGTTGAGTAGGGTTTGTTTTTCTTGGGTCGGTAGCGGTAATATTTCAAGCCAGCGTTGACATAACCAACTTAAATTATCAAATTCTTGTTGGTGGTGTAATTTGTCTAAATCAGGGTATTTGTCAAACATCAATTGTAACCGTGTCGACAATAATTGTTGTTCAGTGGTGATCTCTTGCTGAGGCCAGCGCGGTAACTGTTGGCATTTACCCCAGATAATATTATCGCTACCTTGCTCAATAGTGGCAATTTTAAACAGCTCTTGGCCATAAATATTTAAGCTAATTACTGGATTATTCGGCTCATGATTAAAGTCCTCAATCGTGACTCTTGTGCCGATATGGTACAATTTTTTGCGTGATGATTTATTACTAAACATGCAGATACCGATACCCGCTTTTGATAACAACAAGGCTCTCAGTGTTGTGGTGTGGGTAATTCCTGATAAATAAAGTTGCATTCGTCCAGTAGGAAGAATATGACGTTTCTGGAATAATAAAGGCATATTGAAAGTAGTCATGGCTGCACTATTTTTATAAAGTGTATTCTTTTATAGGCAAGCAAGTCTGATGCCGAAGAAACACAAAAGCATGGTTGAGTAATCAACTACCTGATTGCAAATAATTAAACAACCATTGCTTTTATTATAATTGTTCAAAATAATAACCATGTTGCATATAATAAATGCAAAATAAAAACCATTATGCTTAAATGATCTACTTCGTTTGATCAATCCACGACTGAACACTGTCAGTTGGTAATAATTCTAAGTGGCCAAAATCATCAAAATACCACCCTTTAATTAAGCCCTTATTGCGCATTTCGATAAAATTACTAAGCACCTGTTGTGCAGCTGCATGCGCAGAGTCATTATCAAGGCTTTCTTCTCGTTGCAGATAAAGAGCAATATCATCCAATGTTGCTGATTCGATTATATTGGACATAAATCCTCCATTAGTGCCATCAATTTAGGGGTAAATACTTAACTAGTATTGTCGTATTTCTGCTCGAAAGGTAGAATGTCAGCCTGTTTTTTTCAGTTATTTGTCAATTTTCGAAAAACTCTGATACTTTTAAATAAGAAATGCCGTTGTGTAACATTAATAGTTAATCAACGACTGATGTGCATGACTGCCATAACTCCGAGCTTTTTTCACTAAGTTGCTACGTGCTGTTTGAGTATTCCAATAAGGAATGACCAATAGTCAATAAGTGATTAACGCCAGTGACATAATGTCACCAGGGTTGGTTTAGAAATGAATCGGCCTCCCGCATTTGGAAAGGTGTTCCGTGGCTAAACAATTAGAAGATAGTTTTCATCGTAAATTTTACTATTTACGACTCTCAGTTACCGATGTGTGTAACTTCAAATGTACTTATTGCCTACCTGATGGCTACCAACCAGCGGAAAAAAAGAAGCCCTCTTTTTTGACCTTGGATGAAATTCATCGAGTGACGGCAGCTTTTGCTGATTGTGGTACAACCAAAGTACGTATTACTGGCGGTGAGCCAAGTTTACGTCGTGATTTTACCGATATCATTCGTACCGTTGCGAGCCAACCTGGTATCACTAAAGTGGCGACCACCACTAATGGCTATCGCATGGCAAAGCATGTTCATGAATGGCGTCAAGCTGGATTAACACACATTAATGTCAGTGTTGATAGCTTAGATCCAAAGATGTTTTACCAGATCACCGGTGAAAATATGTTTCATCAGGTTATGGAAGGTATTGATGCGGCTTTTGATGCAGGTTTTGAACAGGTAAAAATCAACACTGTTTTACTCAAAGATCTTAACTCTCAAGAACTACCTAAGTTTTTAGAATGGATTAAAACCCGTCCGATTCAACTACGCTTTATTGAGTTAATGCAAACAGGTGAAATGGATAGCCTGTTTAGTAAACATCATGTGTCAGGTGTCAGCATTCGTAATCATCTGATTGCTAACGGTTGGTTATTAAAAGTAAAAAGTAACAATGATGGCCCAGCTCAAGTTTTCTATCACCCTGATTATATTGGTGAAATTGGTTTAATTATGCCATATGAAAAGAATTTTTGTGAAAGCTGTAATCGTCTTCGTGTATCGGCAAAAGGTAAGCTACATCTGTGCCTATTTGGTGAAGAAGGCGTTGAATTACGTGATTTATTAGCTGACGATAGCCAGCAGCCACAACTTATTGAGCGTATTCAAGCAAGCTTAAATACCAAAGCTGTCAGTCACTTTCTCGATGAAGGTAAAACGGGCATGACGCCAAACCTTGCATCTATTGGTGGCTAGGTTATACGAAGTACGATGATAAATAATACATTAGCTATCGATATATAATTATCGGTAGTGAACAAGTTATTGCTTTTATTGGGAATAAAGAATGAATCAATTTACCCATATTAATGCTTCTGGTGAAGCTAACATGGTTGATGTATCAGCAAAAGTAGAGACAGTACGTGAAGCACGTGCAGAAGCATTTGTGCATATGGCACCAGAAACCTTGGCATTAATTGTCTCTGGTCAGCATCATAAAGGTGATGTTTTCGCAACAGCGCGCATTGCAGGTATTCAAGCTGCGAAGAAAACATGGGATCTGATCCCATTATGTCATCCACTACTACTGACTAAAGTCGAAGTTCAATTAGAAGCGATTGCTGCTGAAAATAAAGTTCGCATAGAATCTTGCTGTAAACTAACCGGAAAAACGGGCGTTGAAATGGAAGCGTTAACAG
This sequence comes from Photobacterium sp. Alg240-V54, assembly GCF_900537155.1. Lineage (NCBI taxonomy): Bacteria > Pseudomonadati > Pseudomonadota > Gammaproteobacteria > Vibrionales > Vibrionaceae > Photobacterium > Photobacterium sp. Alg240-V54. The sequence continues at coordinate 262,215 of NZ_UNRL01000003.1, read as the reverse complement.
CTGCTTCTGTTGCGGCATTAACGATCTACGATATGTGTAAAGCCGTTCAAAAAGACATGGTTATCAGCCAAGTACGATTACTTGAGAAGACAGGTGGTAAATCTGGACACTTTAAGGTTGAAGCATGATTAAAGTACTGTTTTTTGCTCAAATTAAAGAGTTAGTCGGTGTTGATAGACTTGAGGTTGCAGCAGAATTTGCAACAGCAGATGACTTACGTCAGTCATTATTATCTCGCGGTGATAAATGGCAGTTAGCATTAGAGTCGGGTAAATTATTGGTTGCTGTTAATCAAACCATTTGCCGATTAGATACTGTCATTAAAGATGGTGATGAAGTCGCGTTTTTCCCACCAGTCACTGGGGGATAATATGATTTCAGTCCAACATCAAGATTTTTCAGTTGCAGATGAATATGCCAAGCTTGCTGAAGGTAATGAAGCGGGCGCTGTGGTGACGTTTATTGGTAAAGTGCGTGATTTTAACCAAGGTGATGCAGTAACGGGTTTGTCGTTAGAGCATTATCCGGGTATGACAGAAAAAGCCTTGCAAGAGATAATTGTTCAAGCACGTAATCGGTGGCCATTATTACAGACACGAGTGATCCATCGTGTAGGCGATCTTGAGTTAGGTGATCAAATTGTGTTTGTTGGGGTTACAAGTGCGCATCGTGGTGCTGCATTTGAAGCCTGTGAATTCATTATGGATTATTTGAAAACTCGTGCTCCGTTTTGGAAAAAAGAACAAACACCATCGGAAAGCCGTTGGGTAGATGCGCGAGAAACAGATAATTCTGCAGCGGATCGTTGGTCGAAGTAACACTATGATTTATAAATAAAAGGAGCTGATTACAGCTCCTTTTTTTATAGGTGAACATTAACGATAAATACTATTTCTTATTTTTATTCTTATCTCGATTTGCCGCTGTGGTTGGAACATAGCTAGTGCGAAAACGGGATGGACTTGGTCGTGAAATGCAGCCTGTGGGTCTCATAATTTACTCTTATTCTCACCGTATGAAATAACAGAGGGATTACTAAGAAATTTAACGTGGTACGGGATATATTTCTTAATGACTAAATGATAGCGAGCTTATTGGCTTATTTATAGGATCTTTACCAGCTTATGATGTTGTTTGCTAAAATAATCTATCTGTTACTATTTTAAGATCCTTTTGTTATTAATACGAAAAAAGAGTGTCAATAATAAGGTGAGATTAAGCGTGATGTGCCATATTTATAGAGTGAAGAGCACAAAGATAGTATTGAGCTGGTATAAGGCCAAGTAGTAAAGATGTAGTGACGGTCTGCTGGCATTATTTAACAGCGGAGAAGTTGATTATGCATAAACGTATATCTTGCAAAAGAGTGAAGCAGATGATGGCTGATGTTGGTATTAATGATAATAAGCATGATGATGAAGCACAGCTATTACTTGAACAAAAACAACAAGCAGTAAGTGAAGATAAGCAGCTTATTAAGCTAGATAGCGAAAGTAAGTAAACTTAACTCAATTTATATAAGAGGGCATTACTAAGGTAGTGCCTTTTTTGTGTCTGAAATGTAATGATATTGTTTATTTTCGTGTCCTGTGCTGGTGCGGTTTAGTAGTTTTATATTCTGGTTTCAAATTAAAGTGCAAATTATAACCATTAAAAAGCACTTTTAAGCAATTTTTAATAATATTAATGGCTTTAACCTTACTAATAATAGGTTTAAAAATCTATAAATGTGACATTGATCTAGTCAATGTTAACTGTTGTTAACTAAATGTTTAGTATGAAATGTGTTTTATTTGTCTGTTTGTGGCAAATTAATATAACTCCTGTTAATGTTTTAGACAATTCTTCGGTTTGATAGCTGTTCTCTAGGATTGAGAATGACTATTTTGTTATTAATTAAGATGACCTGCTGAGAATGTCATGGATGTTATAAATTGATGTATTGGAGTTAATGCATGTATAAGAATAAAATTACTCAAGCTGTGTTACTTGGCGTAGGTCTAGTTGTTGCTCTTCCTTCTTTTTCAACTTTTGCAGCACAAGTTCCTGCCGATATTAAACTAGCAGATAAACAACAATTGGTTCGTGCTAATGGCACTGAGCCTGAATCACTTGATCCACAAAAGGTATCAGGTGTACCTGAATCTAATGTTATTCGTGATTTACTTGAAGGCTTAGTTAACCAAGATGCTGAAGGTAACTTGGTTGCAGGTGTTGCTAAATCGTGGCAAACGACGGATAACAAAACCTGGATTTTCAATCTACGTGACGATGCTAAGTGGTCAAATGGCGATCCTGTAACTGCTGATGACTTTGTTTATACTTGGCGTCGTCTTGCCGATCCAAAAACAGCGTCTCCTTATGCGTCATACCTTGAAATGACCACCATGGCCAACGCCACTGATATTATTGCTGGTAAACAATCACCAGAGACATTAGGTGTTGAAGCGGTTGATCCACATACATTAAAAGTAACACTAGATAAGCCTCTATCGTATTTTGCTGCAATGCTGGTTCATACATCAATGAAACCAGTAAATAAAAATGCGGTTGAAAAGTTCGGTGATCAATGGACTAAAGTGGGTAATTACGTATCTAATGGTGCCTATCAGCTTGATAGCTGGGTTGTGAACGAACGTATTGTATTAACCCGTAATAATAATTACTGGAATAATAAAGAGACGGTTATCAATCAAGTGACATTCTTACCGATTGAAAACCAAGTCGCGGCAATGAACCGTTTTCTTGCTGGTGAAGTTGATATGACCTATGAAATGCCAAATGAGCATTTTAAACGTCTGACAAAAGAATACCCACAAGATGTAAAGGTAACGCCTTACCTATGTTCTTACTACTACGAATTTAATACTGCGCGTAAACCATTTGATAATGGTGATGTGCGTAAAGCGCTATCGTACGCGATTGATCGTGATGTATTAGCCAAATTCATTGTTGGTAAAGGTGAAACCCCTGCTTATAACTTTACCCCGTTATCAACAAATGGGCTTGAAGTAGACATGCCTGAGTATGCGCAATTAAATCAAAAGCAGCGTTTAGAAAAAGCCAAAGCATTATTAGCTGCAGCCGGATATGGCAAAGATAATCCGCTGACATTTAAAGTGTTATACAACACCTCTGAGAACCATAAGAAGATTGCAGTTGCGATTGCATCCATGTGGAAAAAAAGTTTAGGGGTTGAAGCACAACTTGAAAACCAAGAGTGGAAAAGCTACTTAGACAGTAAGCGCCAAGGTAACTTTGATGTTTCTCGTGCTGGTTGGTGTGGCGATTATAATGAAGCGTCAACCTTCCTAGCAATTATGCGTACTGGCCACTCACAAAACTACCCTAAATACGCCAGTGCTGATTATGACAAAGCCATTGATGACGCAATTCTTGCACCAACAGCAGCTGAACGAGCAGCAGATTATAAACGTGCTGAAGCTAGCTTAGCGCAAGATATGCCGATTATGCCTATCTACCATTATGTTAATGCACGTTTGGTTAACCCTCAACTCGGTGGTTACCCAATGAAAAACCCAGAAGATAATATCTACTCAAAAGATATGTACTTCATCGCTAAATAATACGCTTTTCATAATAATAATTAGCTGCCTTCTAATATGAAGGCAGCACTCGCACGCACAGCAAATACGGTAGCTTTATATGATTAAATTCATTGCTAAAAGGATTTTAGAAGCAATACCGACACTTTTGGTATTGATCACCATTTCATTTTTTTTAATGCGTTTCGCCCCCGGTAACCCTTTTACTTCAGATCGCCCTTTACCACCGGAAGTACTCGCTAATATTGAAGCAAAATACGGTTTAGATAAGCCAGTGTTTGAACAATACACCACTTATTTAGGCAATATTGTGCAAGGGGATTTTGGACCATCATTTAAGTATAAAGATTTTACAGTTAACGAATTGGTATCAAAAGCGTTACCTGTTTCCGCTAAAATCGGTTTTTTTGCGTTTATCTTTGCGCTAGTCATGGGTGTGAGTGTCGGCACTATAGCGGCGTTAAAGCAAAACACTTGGCTTGATTACACCATCATGTCGACTGCGATGGCTGGGGTGGTGATGCCATCTTTTATTCTCGCACCAGTATTGATCTATATTTTTGCGATTAATTTGCAATGGCTACCTGCTGGTGGTTGGCAAGACGGATCGTTAAAATTCGTTATTTTGCCGATGTTAGGTATGGCTTTATTGTATGTTGCAACCTTTGCTCGTATTACGCGTGGCAGCATGATTGAAACCTTAAACAGTAACTTTATTCGTACTGCTCGTGCTAAGGGTTTGAGTTACCGTCATATTATTTTAAAGCACGCTTTACGCCCTGCATTATTACCTGTGGTGTCATACATGGGGCCTGCTTTTGTCGGTATTATTACCGGTTCTGTTGTGATTGAAACTATCTTTGGTTTACCTGGTATCGGCAAGTTGTTTGTCAATGCAGCCTTTAACCGTGATTACTCGTTAGTGCTGGGAATTACGATTTTGATTGGTTCGTTAACCATTATCTTCAATGCCATTGTCGATATTGTATTAGCGATGATCGATCCTAAAATTCGTTATTAAGAGGCTGATAATTATGATTTTAACTAAAAAAGATAATGTTGAAGCGCTAGAGAAATTCTCAGCAAGCCTTGAAATAGAAGGCCGCAGTTTATGGCAAGATGCGCGCTCACGTTTTTTTCGTAATAAAGCGGCGATGGTGTCGTTAATGATTTTAGGGTTGATCACGTTGGCGGTTATTTTTGGTCCCATGGTGAGTCAATATGCGTTTGATGATACTGACTGGTATGCATTGCATGCTGCGCCATCATTAGGGGCTGAAGGGCACTTCTTTGGTACTGATAGTCTGGGACGCGATCTTTATACACGTACCTTGGTCGGTGGTCGAATTTCACTGATGGTGGGCCTGTTAGGTGCGTTAGTGGCGGTGGTTATTGGCACACTCTATGGTGCAGCATCAGGCTTTATTGGCGGTAAAACAGACCGAGTGATGATGCGTATATTAGAAATTCTATACTCAATTCCATTTATGTTTTTTGTGATTGTGTTAGTGACCTTTTTTGGTCGTAATATCATGCTGATCTTCATCGCTATCGGGGCTATCTCTTGGCTTGATATGGCGCGAATTGTGCGTGGTCAAACCTTATCATTACGCGGTAAAGAATTCATAGAAGCTGCCCATGTATGTGGTGTGAGTCGGTGGCGGATCATTACTCGTCATATTGTGCCGAACGTGTTGGGTATCGTAGCGGTTTATTCAACTTTGTTAGTACCTGCAATGATTTTAACCGAATCCTTCTTAAGTTTTCTTGGACTTGGCGTACAAGAACCAATGACAAGCTGGGGCGCATTATTGAATGAAGGCTCACAAACGATGGAAGTGGCTATTTGGCAGTTATTGTTTCCTGCTGGCTTTATGATGATTACATTATTTTGTTTTAACTATGTCGGCGATGGTTTACGCGATGCGCTAGATCCAAAAGACAGATAGAAATAAGCAGCGACCTTTTTAGTATTCACCAAAGTGAAAATAATAAAAGGTATCGCCAATATCATTCACTTGATAATAAATAATAACCGAAGCGAATGTACGGTGCTGAGCGTTGATAACAAGGAAGTAGTATGAGTTTGTTAGAAGTTAAAGACTTACGGGTTGAATTCACCACACCAGATGGCAATGTTACAGCAGTTAATGATTTGAATTTTTCGTTAGAACAAGGTCAAACTTTAGGTATTGTTGGTGAATCAGGTTCAGGTAAGAGTCAAACCGTATTTGCCATTATGGGCCTATTAGCTAAGAACGGCATTATTAGTGGTAGCGCTAAATTTGAAGGGCGTGAGATTTTAAATCTATCCGAAAAACAACTAAATAGTATTCGTGCTGAACAAATTGCGATGATTTTTCAAGATCCAATGACATCACTCAATCCCTATATGAAAGTCAGCGAACAACTGATGGAAGTACTGATGTTACACAAAGGGATGAGCCGTTCTCAAGCTTTTGAAGAATCAGTAAAAATGTTGGATGCGGTTAAAATACCCGAAGCACGTCAGCGTATGACGATGTACCCACACGAGTTTTCAGGTGGTATGCGCCAGCGAGTGATGATTGCAATGGCATTATTATGTCGACCAAAACTATTAATTGCAGATGAACCAACAACAGCTCTTGATGTGACAGTACAAGCGCAGATCATGGAATTACTCAATGATCTTAAATCTGATTTTAACACCTCGATCATTATGATCACTCACGATCTTGGTGTGGTCGCAGGCAGTTGTGACAAAGTGTTGGTGATGTATGCTGGACGGACGATGGAATATGGCGATATTAATGATATTTTTTATCGTCCGAGTCACCCTTATACCGAAGGATTGCTACGTGCGATTCCGCGCTTAGATACCGAAGGTGAAGATTTGCCAACAATTCCGGGTAATCCACCTAACTTATTACGTTTGCCGGTCGGTTGCCCATATCAAGAACGTTGCCACCGTGTACTGCCACGTTGTAAACAAGAATCGCCATTATTAATGCCATTTGCACAAGATAGATTACGTGCTTGTTTTGCTGAGATGGGAGCATAGTGATGAAAGCCGAAAAGAAAGTATTATTGGATATTACTAACCTTAAGGTGCACTTTAACATTGCGTCTAAATCAGCATGGCCTTGGACTCAGCCTTCAAAATTAAAAGCTGTTGATGGGGTCAATGTTAGTGTTTATGAAGGTGAGACTTTAGGTGTTGTTGGCGAATCTGGCTGTGGTAAATCAACCTTTGCGCGCGCGATTATTGGATTAGTGGAAGCGACGGATGGTCAAGTAGTGTGGTTAGGTCAAGATTTGACTAAACTGAATCACAGCGCATTACGTGAAACGCGTAAGCAAATTCAAATGATTTTCCAAGATCCATTAGCATCGTTAAACCCGCGTATGACGGTTGGTGAAATAATTGCAGAGCCCTTAAATGCCTTTTATCGTCATTTAAGCGCCGATGAAGTGAAGCAGCAAGTTCAAGCAATGATGACCAAGGTAGGCTTGTTACCGAACGTCATTAACCGTTATCCGCATGAGTTTTCAGGCGGTCAATGTCAGCGTATAGGTATTGCACGAGCATTGATTTTAAAGCCTAAAATGATTATTTGTGATGAACCAGTATCAGCACTTGATGTCTCGATTCAAGCGCAAGTGGTGAATTTACTTAAATCACTTCAAAAAGAAATGGGATTAAGCTTAATCTTTATTGCGCATGATTTATCTGTGGTGAAACATATTTCTGATCGTGTTTTGGTGATGTATCTAGGTAATGCGGTTGAGATGGGGGAGAGTAAAGCACTGTTTTCTAATCCTCAGCATCCTTATACCAAAGCGTTAATGTCGGCAGTACCGATCCCTGATCCACAGTTAGAGCGCAATAAACATATTGAGTTGTTAGAAGGCGATTTACCGTCACCGATGAATCCACCATCAGGGTGTGTTTTTCGAACCCGTTGTCCTAAAGCTGTTGCTATTTGTGCTGAGAAAAAGCCAGAACTGCAAGGGACTTACCAACATGCGGTTGCATGCTTACAAGCATAATGATTAATATATGAATAACGCTCGCTGGTACCACTGGGCGTTATTCTTTTTTAGGAAAGTTGGGTGGAGATTTGAAAATATAATTATTTAACTGTTGTTGTAACGCTTTTTTATTTTCAGCTTTATTTTTTTTATTTTTATATAATATTTTGTCTGCACGTACTAATGCATTATGCAAACTTTCATTTTTTGCTATAACAGTACAACCAGTTGAAATTGATATTTTAATATTGTGATGACAAAAGTAGCCACTAAAAATAGCTAGTTCTAATCGGTCTGCCATAATTAATGCTTGTTCTAAATCTGCATTAGGTAACACGACGCAAAACTCATCTCCTCCGAGTCGAATACAAATATCACTATCTCGTGTCATATCCTTAATTGTTGATGAAATATGCTTTAATGCTAAGTCACCAATATCATGACCATAGGTGTCATTTATTATTTTAAAATCATTGGCATCAAATATAATAAGTGCGGTAGGTTGACCATTTTTATTATTTTCTGTCACGATATCTTTAATAATCGTATCCATTACTCGACGATTAAATAATCCAGTGAGCAAATCAGTATAAGCCTCTAATTGATAACGTTGTTTTTGAAATTTATGGCGTTTTAAAGCAACATTCATATAATTGAGAATAATTAACAGTGAAATACCTAATATAGCTATTTTTATTGCAAAGTTAACAAAAAACCACGGCGATATATCAGCAAAAATTAAGGTATTGTTATTTAAATGAGTATGCACAGGAATTGAAGGTAATAGTCGATTGCTATAACCATCATAAATTTCAATTTTTTGCTTTTTGTCTTTGATATACAAATAAAAATTAAGCGAAGATTTTAATTTTTCTGGTAATGTAATTGATTGTATAAGTGACTTTACTGGAATATCAACCCCAATATCACCGACTATTTTATTATTGCTATAAACGGGAGATTTAATGGTAATGATTTTTTCATGAGAGAAAAAATCCACATAAGGGTAAGTGTAATACATCCCTTTTTGTAAATCATCAAGTGGTTGAGACTGCGAGCGCTGTTTATAATAAAAATCAGTTGAAAAATATTCTTTGGTAGTATTAAACTTATCTGCTGGAAGCTTTGATGAGAGATAGAAGTATTTTAACGCGTGAGAAACATAGTAGTAGTTATACATAACTGGATGGACTTGTTGTTCAGCCCATAATTCATCTAATACGGCAAATAAAAGGGTATCTTTTTGAATTAATTGATTAGGAAATCCAGGGCCGATTAAGCTACCATTGAATAAATTATTGGGATAAATACCACGATTAAAGCCAAATTCTTTTAAGTCTGGGTAATAATGAATATCTGCCAGTACTTGCAGTTGTTTGTTATGCTTATCAAAATCAGCAATGGCTTTGGTTGCAGTATTCGCATAGCGTTTATTTCGATATGCGAGTGAATCTGTCGTGTTTTTTATAAGATTTAGATTAGCCTCTATATATAAACGCGTCTCGTTTATTTCTTGGCGTAGACTAAAACTAACAATGATTACCAGTACTATTAAATTTAAAAAAATAACCAAACAGCGTCTGATCATATCATTACTACATAAGATATGATCAGTATGCCATTTTGAGGTTCTATTCTTTAATATGTGTTGTTCAGCTTTAGACATTAAAGTTTTTATCACTAGCTAATTTACTAAATGGCACCGGCTTACTGTATAAAAATCCTTGATGATAACGAATGCCTAATTCGGTTAATATTTTTGCTTGTTGTTCTGTTTCAACACCTTCAGCAATCACTTCAACCTCAGCTTTTTCAGCAAACGCAACTAATGATTTAACAATAGAGCTTGCAGCTAAAGAATCAATATCATCAATGAAAACTTTATCGATTTTGATCGTTGTTGCCTGTAATTTTTGTAATGCTAAGAAATCACAGTAGCCGTTACCCACATCGTCCAACTTAATTTGAATACCCATTGCGTTGAGCTTAATACAGTTTTGTTCTGCTTGCTCAATATCATCAATCGGAGCGCGTTCTGTTAGCTCAAAGGCAAAATTATGCGGAGCAATATGATAGTGAGCCAATGCTGAACGTGTAATATCTATCAGTTCAGGATCTTGCAATACACTGGCGCTGATATTGATACTGAAATAATAAGGCAGAGTTTTACCGTGTTGCATTTCTAGCTTACGAATATCACGTGCAACAGTATTAATTAATTGGAATGTGAGGGGTGTAATAACACCATTGGCCTCGCACTGAGGAATAAATTCATCCGGTAGAATAACTTTACCTTTTTTAGTTTCCCAGCGGATTAAGACTTCATAGCCACAAGTTATCTTTTTTTCAGCATCAATAATTGGCTGGTAATACGGCACTAAATGGTTTTGCTTTATAGCATTGAGTATCAAGAATTTAATAATGCTGGTGCTATGGTAACGACGGTATAGCATCACTAAGACAATAAAAATCAGTCCGCTTAGAATCAGTAACAAAAACGGTTTAATATGAGCACGGTAGTCAGCAATGACTTTTGGAGTCACGTAATATTTTATCCATGCTTGGTTATGCAGTGGCATTGATAAAATAGGCTTAACGATAGTTTTTAGAGCACTATTCGCACGCACTGCAGATGGTGGTAATTTTGACGTTGGCTGAGTATCACCGGTATACAGCGATACGCCATTATTTTCGATAACTTGCAACCAACATTGATCACACGCATTAGCCAGTAATGCGTTAGTCGGTTGTTTAGCGATATCAACTGTAATAATCCCGCCAACGACATGCTTACGGAATTGAACGATTGATTCATTATTATCAGCATTAGCAATAACAACCACTTCGCGATTTAAAGGGATTTTTTTTGCTGGTGAACCATAAAGTTGGCTGAGATTGGAATGGTCGCCACAAACCTTACCTGACTTAGTTTCTAAGCTAATACTGCGAATATGTGATGAATAATAACTGGCACGTTCAAGTTCTGAAATATCTTCTTTATCACAGGTATAGGAAAGGTGGTACTGAAGATTATCAAGTAAAATAGACGTTGATTGAATACTGTGTAAGTAGTTTTCAGAACGTTGGTGTTCAAATGACTCGAGATTATATTTAAACAGCTGACGACCAACTGTTTGTGAAGTAAGTGCTAACGTCACTAAACCTATAGCGATAAGTAAAATCGCTATAGCAATGCTATAAAATGAAATTGAGGGACGTCTGATAGTCACGATGGAATAACTCTACTTTTTGTTAGCCAATTGTCACAATCAAGATAGCAAAAACAAATTCGAGATGCTTCTGAAGAGTTATGAAAACAATAAAAAATTAAATCAGACTTTATTTATTATTTTTTATATTAGTTTAGTGCATTGTTTTATAATGTGGGGGATGCCTTAATGGGTATATATTCCCCTTGTGAATAGTGGTGTTTATTTATTATGGCTGAAACTGACTGCAGTTATGTTTAATTTTATATTTTTATGCATATTTCAGAAAATTAGCGTTTCTGAATGTCTAGTTGAATATACAAAGTTGTGATTATTAAGCGTAGGTAACGATTAAAAGTATAGAAGTAAGTACTATTCCTTTCGTCAGTACAACGTCAGAAGATCTTAAATATTAGGTTAATAAAAAAGGACGTTATATTAATAACGTCCTTTTGGAATCAATTTATTTAGCAAATTATTTAAAGCAGATCAGTTAGCTTAACAGCATCGCCAATGTAGTTTGCTGGTGTTAGCTCTTTTAGGCGTACTTTTTCATGTTCAGGTAACTCTAGACCATCAATGAATGTGCGCATGCCTTCACCATCAACACGCTTACCACGGGTTAGCTCTTTTAGCTTCTCATACGGCTTCTCAATACCGTAACGACGCATTACTGTTTGTACTGGCTCTGCAAGTACTTCCCAGTTGCGATCTAGTTCAGCTTCTAGTGCTGCTTGGTTAAGCTCTAGTTTGCTGATACCTTTTAGCGTTGATGTGTAAGCAATAATTGCATAACCACAACCAACACCTAGGTTACGTAATACCGTTGAATCTGTTAGATCACGCTGCCAACGAGAAACCGGTAGTTTCTGCGCTAAGTGGCCAAAGATAGCATTCGCTAGACCAAGGTTACCTTCTGAGTTTTCAAAGTCGATTGGGTTAACTTTATGTGGCATAGTTGAAGAGCCAATTTCGCCAGCAATCGTTTTTTGCTTAAAGTGACCTAAAGCAATGTAGCCCCAAATATCACGATCAAAATCAAGCAAAATAGTGTTGAAGCGGGCAAAGCCATCAAACAATTCTGCAATATAATCATGTGGTTCAATTTGAGTTGTGTAAGGGTTAAATGTGATCCCTAATGATGTCACAAACTCTTCACTGTATTGATGCCAGTCAATATCAGGATAAGCTGATAGGTGAGCGTTGTAGTTACCGACAGCACCATTGATCTTACCAAGAATTTCAACATTTTCGATTTGCTTGTATTGACGCTCCATACGGTACGCCACGTTAGCCATTTCTTTACCCATTGTTGATGGAGAAGCTGGCTGGCCGTGAGTACGAGTCAACATTGGCATGCCACGGTATTCATTTGCGAGTGCTTTAATCGCATCAATAACATTACGCACTTCTGGCAACATTACGCTTGTACGCGCTTCTGTTAGCATTAGTGCATGAGATAGGTTATTGATATCTTCTGATGTACATGCAAAGTGAATAAACTCATTAACGGCATGTAATTCAGGGATTTCAGCTACTTTTTCTTTTAGGAAGTATTCAACTGCCTTTACATCGTGGTTAGTTGTGCGCTCGATTGTTTTAATACGAAGTGCATCTTGCTCACTAAACTCAGTAGCAATACGATCTAGAAAAGCATTCGCTTCTGCGCTGAATGCCGGAACTTCCACGATAGCATCAGTAGCGGCTAATTTTTGTAACCAACGGATTTCAACGATAGTGCGGTATTTTAGTAAACCGAACTCACTAAAAATACTACGTAGTACGCTTGTTTTACTTCCGTAACGGCCATCTACTGGGGAAACAGCTGTCAGTGCTGACAGTTCCATGTTGATCTCTCCTGGTTTATGAGGGTTAAAACAAAATTGATATTCAGCCTGGTTTTTCAGGCTGAATGGGAGTGAGCAATGCATTAGCTTAGTTGCGTGCGAGCAGAATTTTTGCTTGCTCTAGCATTTGCTTACGACCAAATAATAAATGGCGACGTTTACCACCAACTTGACTCCACAATACGGCACTACGTACTGCGGCAAGTAACAATGCCCGTACTCGATGCTGAACATGGGGTAGTTGTAATTGCGCTGGCGTACCTGATACTTGAATCCGTGGTCCTAATGGACTAATGATATCTAAGTAAATACTGGCAATATTACTCACCATTTGCTCATCAAGTATTTCAAAATGCACCGTTTGACGTTTCAATGTACTAACGCGATCACCTAGCTGTGCCATGCTATCACGGCGAGCAGATAGTTTACGCTCAAGTGCCATAACGCCAACAAGATAACGTGTTATCTCACTGCCAGATGATGAACCATCAATATCACGTACCATCGATTCTAAACCGATACGTAAATCAGCTTCGCTACCATAGACACCTACCGTATTAGAGGGGTCGGTTGCCATGATGCTGTTGAGCATAGTGGTTAATGCTGCTGAGTCGCAATTGCCATTACGGGCAACGTCTTGAACTAATTTGACTGCTTGGCACATGCCTGCAAACGCAATCGTTCGATCATAAATAGAGTAAGCCACGCGCAAAAACTCCTTTAAATTCGCTCTTCAATTATGCCGCCACCTAGACAGATTTCACCGTTATAAAACACAGCGGATTGTCCAGGTGTTACTGCTATTTGAGGCTCATCAAAAATCACTTTAATGGTTTCATCATCCATTGGGATGATAGTACAAGGAAGATCTTGCTGACGGTAACGTGTTTTTACCGTACATGCCATGGTCTCGCGAATAGGTTGACGATCAACCCAATGCAACTGAGAGGCAATCAAACCGTTTGATTTCAAACGAGGATGATCTTTACCTTGGCCAACAATAAGCACATTACGTTTGAGATCTTTATCAACTACATACCATGCATCTTCAAGACCATTACCGCCTTTTTGACCACCAATATGCAAGCCTTTGCGTTGGCCTAGAGTGTGGTACATCAAGCCTTGGTGTTCACCGATAACGAGACCGGTATCAGCCACTTCAATTTTACCTGGCTGAGCGGGAAGGTATTTACCTAAAAACTCAGTAAATTTACGTTCACCAATAAAACAAATACCGGTTGAATCTTTTTTCTTTGCAGTGATTAAACCTTGCTCTTCAGCAATACGACGAACTTCTGGTTTTTCAAGTTCACCTACTGGGAATAAACTGCGTGCAATTTGCTCGTAACCTAAGGTGTACAAGAAATAGCTTTGATCTTTATTGTTATCGACACCGCGCAGCATTTGAGGTTTTTCACCTTCAGCTGTTGGGAAACTACGACGAGTATAATGACCCATTGCAATATAGTCGGCTGCAAGCACTTCATCGGCAAACTCAAGGAAGGCTTTAAATTTGATTTCTTTGTTGCACAAAATATCAGGGTTTGGTGTGCGACCAGCTTTGTATTCCTCTAGGAAGTACTCAAACACGTTATCCCAGTATTCAGCTGCAAAGTTAATGGTGTGCAGGGTAATACCAAGCTTGTCACATACCGCTTGTGCATCAGCGAGATCTTCTGCAGCAGAGCAGTATTCGTCGTTATCGTCTTCTTCCCAGTTTTTCATAAACAGGCCTTCAACTTGATAACCTTGTTGAAGGAGCAAGTAAGCGGATACCGATGAATCTACGCCGCCGGACATGCCGACAATGACTTTCTTTTGGCTGTTATCAGACATATTTCTCTACTGTCGCTAATTTAGTGTTAAGAGCGTAATTCTAACAGAAACCCAACGCTTGAAACAGATCGAGAGCAGAATCACACTCTAATAAATAATCGATAATGATAGCGAGAGTGAAAATAATCTTATTGATGTACCAAAAAAGTATTTAAAAACTGAGTGCTATAAAAAAAACGCCAATAGATTTTTATTACAATCGTCGTACTAAATCCAAATAGCAAACGTTTGCTATTTGTCGCAATCATAGTGGATCTTGCCAAAAATGTGTAGTTTTTTGTTGAGGAAAATAGTTTTACAACATTGAAGGGAATAATGCGCCCTGAAGTAAATCATAGAGCGCGAAATAAGATGACGACTACATTATGCTTGAATTGGCGCGGGTAAGGTAATTTCTTTCCACTCGCCTGGTGCTAAATCTGCCACAGTCCATTGCGCCATTTGATAACGAATTAGACGTAATGTTGGAAAACCAATATGGGCCGTCATACGACGAACTTGACGATTACGACCTTCACGTAGCGTAATCGCAAGCCAAGTGGTCGGAATATTTTTACGTTCACGGATAGGGGGCGTTCGATCCCATATTTGTGGCGATTCGATCACGTCGACACCCGCAGGTAATGTTGGGCCATCTTTCAATGTCACTCCATCACGCAATTGCTGTAAATCAGATGCTGTCGGCGCACCTTCAACTTGTACCCAATAGACTTTGGCTTGTTTTGATTGCGGCTGTGTTAAGCGTGCTTGCAAAATACCATCATTGGTCAGAACCAATAAGCCTTCACTGTCTTTATCTAATCGCCCAGCAGGATAAACGTCTTTTACTGGAATAAAATCAGCCAGAGTGCTATCGCCCGGTTCACCTGAGAATTGGGTTAGAGTGTTATAAGGTTTGTTAAATAAAATCACTTTTTGTGGTCCGCGAGGACGCTTAGGTTTATTTATTTTTCTTGACGCTCTTCGCTCATTATTGGCACGAAGAGGTTGACGTTTTGTTGTGTTTGGCTTCATAAATACGCGTTGTTGTAAGAGTTGATGAGTTAGACCGTGGTATTATACGTGAAAAATTACACAATTGACGTATTGATAAAATTTAAAGTATGATTTGCTCGCCTCTTACAAAATGATAACAAATGGATGCCAGGAGATTTAAAATGGATAGTAAAGTAATTGTACCAACAGCAGGCCAGAAAATTACAGTAGACGCTGAAGGTAAATTGATTGTTCCTAATACCCCAATTATTCCGTACATCGAAGGTGACGGTATCGGGATCGATGTAAGCCCTGCAATGATTAAAGTTGTGGATGCCGCAGTTAAGAAAGCGTATGCCGGTGATCGTAAAATTGAGTGGATGGAAATCTACACCGGTGAGAAATCAACCCAAGTTTATGGTGATGACGCATGGCTTCCACAAGAAACTCTTGATTTTATTCGCGAATATAAAGTTGCAATTAAAGGCCCATTAACAACACCCGTTGGTGGCGGTATTCGTTCTCTTAACGTTGCATTACGTCAAGAGCTGGATCTTTATATTTGTGTGCGTCCGGTGCGTTATTTTGATGGTGTACCAAGCCCAGTTAAACGTCCTGAGTTAACTGACATGGTAATTTACCGTGAAAACTCAGAAGATATTTATGCTGGCGTTGAATTCCAAGCTGGCACTGCCGAAGCTGATAAAGTGATTCAGTTCCTTCAACAAGAAATGGGCGCGACTAAAATTCGTTTCCCACAACAGTGTGGTATTGGTATTAAACCGGTATCGGAAGCTGGAACAAAACGTCTAGTACGTGCTGCAATTCAATACACCATTGATAATGATCGTGATTCGTTAACTTTAGTTCATAAAGGTAACATCATGAAGTTTACTGAAGGTGCATTTAAAGATTGGGGTTACGATGTAGCGCTACAAGAATTCGGTGCAGAATTACTTGATGGTGGGCCTTGGATGACATTAAAAAATCCAAAAACAGGCAAAGAAATTGTGATTAAAGATTGTATTGCAGATGCTTTCTTACAGCAGATTCTACTGCGACCAGAAGAATATGATGTGATTGCAACCATGAACCTTAATGGTGATTACATCTCTGATGCATTAGCAGCCCAAGTCGGCGGTATCGGTATTGCACCAGGTGCTAATATTGGTGATGGTGTGGCGTTGTTTGAAGCGACTCACGGCACTGCACCTAAATATGCAGGACAAGATAAAGTTAACCCTGGCTCATTGATTCTTTCTGCTGAAATGATGCTACGTCATATGGGATGGACAGAAGCTGCTGACTTGATTATCAGCTCAATGGAAGCGGCAATCAGTAATAAGACCGTAACCTATGATTTTGAACGTCTAATGGACGGCGCTAATCTACGTAAATGTTCTGAATTTGCTGATGATATGATTGAACAAATGTAATTGTTAGCGTTAGTTAGAAATGAAACGATTGAGGCTCAGCATTTGCTGGGCCTTTTTTATCGCTGTGACATGATGATAATAATCAAACGTCAGCTTAATAAGCGCTACATAGAGATCAACTGTCGGTAAAATAATCAAATATATCATACTCTCGTGCGCTAACTCTCAAACAGGTAACATGAGAACTCTCTGATATAGGCAATGTATAAAATTTGGCATAGGATAGAAGTATAAGTTGAATGTTTGTTTTTTGTTAATTCAGCTGTTGTTTTTTGTCTCATTTTAAAGAATAAGCTGGTGGTTTATTTATGCGGGTTTTATTCATTTTTTAGAGTGGGGATAACACGTATTTCTTTGCTGGCGAGAAAGGTAATTGAGTGAAATTAAACCTAAGTATTGAATAACGGTCGATGAGAGTCGAAGTTGGTGAGTAATTGGTATATTGTATAAGAAATTGAGTTATTTGATTTCTAATTAACAAATAAAAGGCGGCATAACCCACCTTTTAATGTGCAATTAATATTGGTACCGTCTATTTGGCTAGGTCGCCTTCTGCGGGAACAATAGCACTTGCATGGTAACCTTTAGGGCCAGTTTGAACTTCGTAGTTCACTTGTTGACCTGCCTTAAGTGTTCGGTAACCATCCATCTGGATTGTTGAATAGTGAGCGAAAATATCGTCTTCACCTTCTTCAGGGCAGATGAAGCCAAATCCTTTGGCGTTATTGAACCATTTCACTGTACCTGTTGCCATGCTATACATCCTTTTTGCATTCAATTTCCATTTGACATTAGTTGAACATTCAGTAGTTTTGATTGCATACTAATGCGATTTTGATGCAGATTATATCTACTACAATTTACAATGTAGTAAAATAAACTAGTCAGTCAAGTATTGTTTGTAACATTTTGATAAAATCTTTTATTAACTTGGCTATAGCCAGCTCACGAATGAATGAACTAAGATAAAACTATGAGTAAGTTATACGAATGGATGAATCCGGAATCTGATGTACTAGATAAGGAAGACATCCAAGTTAAGCCGCCATCGATGTATAAAGTAATTTTAAACAATGATGATTACACACCGATGGACTTTGTAATTGATGTGTTACAAACATTTTTTTCCATGGATTTGGAGAAGGCTTCTCAGTTAATGCTCG
Source organism: Photobacterium sp. Alg240-V54 (assembly GCF_900537155.1). Lineage (NCBI taxonomy): Bacteria > Pseudomonadati > Pseudomonadota > Gammaproteobacteria > Vibrionales > Vibrionaceae > Photobacterium > Photobacterium sp. Alg240-V54. The sequence goes on along the minus strand of NZ_UNRL01000003.1, from coordinate 244,169 downwards.
CGGTACATTATGAAGGCAAAGCCATTTGTGGCACCTTTACCGCAGAAGTAGCAGAAACGAAAGTTGCGCAAGTAATGATGTACGCACGGGAAAATGAACACCCGTTGTTATGTACGATGGAAAAAGCATAATCTTTTTCCGGCACGCCATATTGAGTGGTTTTTAGGGGAGGTGCCTATGCTAAATAAAGAACTTGAAGCAAGCCTGAACGGTGCATTTGCCCGTGCAAGGGAAAAGCGTCATGAGTTTATGACGGTAGAACATTTACTGATGGCTCTGTTAGATAATGTAGCCACGCAAGAAGCATTATTAGCATGTCGCGCTGATCTTGATGTATTGCGTAAAGAGCTAGATTCTTTTATTGAACAAACAACACCCTTGATTCCAGTGGATGACGAAAGCCGTGAAACTCAACCAACATTGAGTTTTCAGCGAGTATTGCAACGTGCAGTGTTTCATGTGCAGTCATCGGGTAGAAGTGAAGTTACAGGTGCAAACGTTTTAGTTGCGATTTTTAGCGAGCAAGAATCGCACGCCGCATACCTACTTAAAAAAAGTGATATTAGCCGTCTTGATGTGGTGAATTTTATTTCTCATGGCACTGTTAAAGGCAGTGATAATGATGATATTAATCCATCAGAGACAGGTAATACTGAAGAACAACGCGCAGAACAGAGTTCTGACGATAAACTTGAGAACTTTGCCACCAACCTTAATCAACTTGCAAAATCAGGCGGAATTGATCCTCTGATTGGTCGAGATAAAGAGCTTGAGCGAACGGTACAAGTACTTTGTCGTCGTCGTAAAAACAACCCGCTATTAGTCGGTGAGGCCGGAGTAGGTAAAACCGCTATTGCTGAAGGCCTGGCATGGCGTATTGTTGAAGGCCAAGTACCTGAAATTATTCAAGACTGTGTGATTTATTCACTTGATATTGGTTCGCTATTGGCGGGCACTAAGTATCGTGGTGATTTTGAGAAGCGTTTTAAAGGTATTTTAAAGCAGCTTGAAAAAGAAGATCATGCGATTCTGTTCATTGATGAAATTCATACCATCATTGGTGCAGGTGCTGCATCAGGTGGTCAAGTGGATGCGGCTAACTTACTTAAACCACTATTAAGTAGCGGTAAGTTGCGCTGTATGGGGTCAACAACCTACCAAGAATACAGCAATATTTTTGAGAAAGAGCGCGCATTGTCACGTCGTTTCCAAAAAATTGATGTGGTTGAGCCATCACTGGATGATACCACTAAAATTTTGATGGGCTTAAAATCAAAATATGAAGCTCACCACGAAGTTCGTTTTACCAATAAAGCGATTCGTGCTGCGGTTGAGTTATCTGCTAAATACATTAATGAGCGTCATCTACCTGATAAAGCCATTGACGTTATTGATGAAGCGGGCGCACGTTGTCGTTTAGCCCCTGCAAGTCGCCGTAAAAAAACGGTTAACGTAGGTGATATCGAAGCGATGATTGCTAAGATGGCGCGTATTCCTGAGAAATCAATTTCAAGCAGTGATCGTGACGTTCTACAGACACTTGATAGCCGCCTGAAAATGTTGGTATTTGGTCAAGATAGTGCCATTGATGTATTAACGGAAGCGATCAAATTAAGTCGTGCAGGGTTGAGTGCAGATAACAAACCGGTGGGTTCGTTCTTATTTGCAGGACCTACAGGTGTGGGTAAAACGGAAGTTACGGTACAGTTAGCTCGCACAATGGGCATTGAGCTGTTACGTTTTGATATGTCTGAGTACATGGAGCGTCACACTGTTAGCCGTTTAATTGGCGCACCTCCTGGTTATGTTGGTTATGATCAAGGTGGTTTATTAACTGACGCTGTTATCAAAAACCCACATTCAGTGGTATTGCTTGATGAAATTGAAAAAGCGCACCCTGATGTGTTTAATTTGCTGTTGCAAGTGATGGATAACGGTACGCTAACAGATAACAATGGCCGTAAAGCTGATTTCCGTAATGTGATTTTTGTGATGACAACCAATGCCGGTGTAACGGAAACGGTACGTAAATCAATTGGTCTTATTCAACAAGATCATAGCCATGATGCGATGGCAGAGATCAAACGCGTATTTACGCCTGAATTCCGTAACCGTCTTGATAATATTATTTGGTTTAATCATCTTGAGAAAGACATTATTGGCCAAGTGGTTGATAAATTTATCGTAGAACTGCAAGCACAACTTGATGCTCGTGGTGTCTCTATGGAAGTGTCTGAGCGAGCACGTGAGTGGATGTCAGATAAAGGCTATGATAAGGCGATGGGTGCACGTCCAATGGCGCGTGTGATTCAAGAGAACCTTAAAAAGCCACTTGCCAATGAGTTGTTGTTTGGCTCATTAGTGAATGGTGGTTCGGTGCGTGTTGATTACATTAATGGCGAACTAGATTTCCAGTTCAGCAGTGAGATGGAAGCCGCGCATTAAGCTAATACATTAGCGAAATAGCAACAAACAAAAACGCCGTAGATAGTAACAACTATCTGCGGCGTTTTTATGTTATGACTACTTGTTACTATCGTCCGCTAAAATAAAACCCAGCAAAAGGCTGGGTTTTATTTGCAGCACTAATCTTTTAGAGAAAGATTAACGTGCGCGGAAGACGATGCGACCTTTAGTAAGATCGTAAGGAGTCAGTTCCACAGTTACTTTGTCACCAGTAAGGATACGGATGTAGTTTTTACGCATCTTACCAGAGATGTGAGCAGTAACAACGTGACCGTTTTCCAGCTCAACACGGAACATAGTATTTGGTAGTGTATCTAGTACAGTACCAGCCATTTCAATTACGTCTTCTTTTGCCATTGAATCCTCTTAGGCTACCAGCCATTCATCTTGATCGGGCTGGATAATGCCTTGAAACTGTTTGAGTGTAAAGTTTAGGACGTAATTTTACCCTTGCCAGTTGTTTTTGTCAGCTATTGTTCGCGATTAATCTATTTTTTCTCAGTAAATTAACAAAAGCAGATGTAACTCATTCTTGTTTTGCGGTTAATTTAACCATTTTGCGTGTTTTCAAAACTTAACTGATCCACTCACCATGAATTAATTTTTGATGAGGGATAAAGCGAACTTTGTAATTCATCTCACGGCATTGGTCGATTTGATAGCCAGGATAGAGCCATTGGCGCTGGGTTTGGCGACAAACTTCAATTTGTAAAAGCACGCACAATGTGCCTAATGACAGCTTATGCTCGGGCTCAAAAAAGCTATAAACGGCACTCAGTGAATCAGAAAAAACATCAGTAACAGCAATAGCAATTAATTGATTATCTTCATATAAATGCAAAAACGCAGTGTTCATCCACGGCGCAGTAATAAAATCAAAAAATTGCTGTTTATTGGCGGGAAACATCGAGCCGCTAGCATGACGAACAGTAATGTAACGCTCATATAATTCAAACCAATTAGGATCTAATTGTTGTTTAAATTCCCACTGTAATTTTTTGAGTTGATTTTGTTGGCGTTTTTGACTTTTAGAGGGCGTGAAATGCGTGCAATCAACCCGCAGTGGCGTACACGCATTGCAATTTTTGCACATCGGTTTATAGATAATGCTACCACTGCGGCGATACCCTGAACTAATTAATAGATCATAACCATTAGGGTTTAGCCAAGGTTGATCCATTACCACGCCAAGTTGATCGCGTTGCTGTGGTAAGTAATTGCAGTCACTTTCAGGTGTAAGGCCGAGCTGTAAAGATAATTCTTTCATCATTAATTCGTTATAACACTAAAGTTTGTGGGTGATAACAGGCTGCGGGTAAGACAATATCGCGTTGTTGATGCAGTTGGCTAATAAAAGCTGAGCGGTTTAATTCGCATGCCCCTAAAGAAGCGAGATGCGGATTCATCATTTGGCAATCAATGAGAGTGCCACCATGGTTTGAAAAATGGCGACAGAAATACCATAACGCAATTTTTGAGGCGTTATCAGCGAGGGAAAACATCGATTCCCCACAAAAAATGCGACCGACAGCAATACCATAGAAACCACCGACGAGTTGTTGATCTTGCCAGACTTCAACCGAATGGCAATCACCTTGATCATGCAATGTTTGATACGCATTAATCATAGCTTCAGTGATCCAAGTTTGATTCGGTCCACGAGATTCAGCACAGTGGCGGATCACGGCGTGGCATGCATGATTGAGTGTAATTCGATATGAGGATTTTCGCATAAATTTACGCAAACTTTTGCTTGGCGTAAATTGTTGCGGAATAAAGATGCCACGCGGATTGGGGCTCCACCATAAAATGGGCTCGCCTTGTGAGTACCATGGAAAGATACCATGCCGATAAGCCTGACGTAGTCGTTGGGGGCTAAGGTCACCGCCAAAGGCCAATAAACCATTTGGTTCTGTGCGAGCGGTATTAGGATCAGGAAACTGTAATGATGCCGGCTCAATTTCAGGAATATAAATCGTCATTTGTTATCAACTGCATGCGAGGTCAAAAAACTACTGCAATCAATATAACATTTAACGATAAATAAAAAAAACGCCGATAATCACAATCGATTATCGGCGTTATATGGCGTGTTAGTGCGTTAATTGCTGCTTAAATGCGACGACATAATTCAGCATATCGACCATTTTGTGCCAGCAATTGTTGATGCTGACCACGTTCAATGATCTCACCTTCATCCATTAAGCAAATTTGATCCATACTATCGAGACCAACAAGGCGGTGAGTAATAAATAGCACCGTTTTATGTTTGGCAAACTCTAGTAATAAGTCCAGTATTTGCTGCTCAGTGCGACGATCAAGCCCTTCAGTTGGTTCATCTAATAATAGAATCGGTGCGTCATGAAGTAGGGCACGAGCGATACCAATACGGCGACGCTCACCACCAGAAATATGACGACCGCCATCACCAAGCCAAGTATCTAAGCCTTTATCATCAAGTAAGCTCTTAAGACCAACTTTTTCCAGTGCTGCGACTAATTGTTCATCGTTAGCATTAGGTTTAGCCAAGATTAAATTCTCACGTAATGAGCCATTAAAGACATCAACCCGCTGACTGACGACAGTGATCGCATTACGTAATGCAGGCTCGCTCCAACGAGTAAGATCGACGCCATCAATGAGGATTTGGCCTTGTTGAGGATCCCAACTACGAGTCAATAATTGTAATAACGTTGACTTACCACAGCCAGTACGGCCAAGTAGCGCCAGCTTTTCACCACGTTTAATCTCAAGCGATAAGTGCTTAACAACGGGTTGATCACTGCCATAATAGGTGTAGCTAATATCATTAAGGCTAATATCACCGTTAACAACCGCGCTATGACCGTTAGGATCAAATACCGTATCAGGAGTTGCGTCAATAATTTCATTAAGACGTTTTGCTGATGATAATGTCTGCCCTAAGTATTGGAAAGCACCCGCAACTGGCATCATCATTTCAAAACTGGCCATAGTGGTAAATGCGACCATCGCCACGAAAGGATCGGGTGCGTTACCCGCAATACCGTTGGCTGCAATCCACATAATCAGCACTAATGTCCAGCCAGTTGCCGCCATTAATAGGCCATTAGCAATACCGGTTAAGCTCGCCATTTTCCGCTGCGCTTCAAGCAGTTTATCTTGTTCTGCTTCAGCTTGTTGACGGTAACGTTGTTCGGCATTAAACAGTAATAATTCAGCGTGTCCCTGAATCCAGTCTAACAGCGTGATACGGTAGTTGGCTTTAGCGTGAGTAAGAGTTTCACCATTGCGCTTACCTAAACGGTAAAAAACAATCGGTAAAATAATCATTAACGCCAGTAAAATGCCACCCAAGGTAAAACCAATTGTGGGATCAAACCAAGCCAGAAAACCGGTGACAATGGTAATGCCTAATACGCCAATCACCAGTGGGCTGACTAAGCGTAAATAAACATGATCCATCGCATCAACATCTGCGACTAAGCGATTGAGTAAATCGGCATCACGTAAATTAGCATGGCGGCCAGGAATTAACGGCGTTAGCTTACGGAAAAAGAATAACCGTAAGTCAGCCAGTAGCTTAAAGGTAGCATTATGGCTAACCACACGCTCACCCCAGCGTCCAGCCGTACGTGCCATCGAAAAGCCCCGCACCCCTGCGCCAGGTAACATGTAATTAAAGGTTTGACGAGTAATAACACTGAGGCCTGCAACCGCAGAAGCGGCAATAAACCAACCGGATAAGGTCAGTAGGCTGATAGCAGACAGGAGTGTTAATAAACCTAAAATCATGCCTAAGGTTAAACCGAACCAGTGCTTACGGTAGAGTTTAAGGTAAGGGATTAAATTACGCATCGAGATCCCTCTTATCAGTATGAGTGAGCATATCAGCGAGTAAACCTTGATGACGAAGAGTCTCAAAGTTACCGTTCTGAACTAATTTACCGTTATCCATCACCAAAATACGCTGCATAGCATGCAGTTGATCAAGACGGTGACTGACCATTAAGGTCGTGCGGTTAGTAACAGCTAACGCTAAACTTTCTAATACTAAGCGTTCACTGTTAGCATCAAGGCTAGCGGTCGGCTCATCAAGCAGCCAAAAAGCACCGTTTTGTAACATCGCACGAGCAACGGCAATACGTTGTGCTTGACCAACAGATAAGCCACCTGAGCGATCACCTACATGATGCTCATAGCCTTTTTCAAGACGCTGAATAAATTCATCGGCATAAGCTTGGCGAGCAACTTGATCGACATCAGCATTACTTGCACTTGGGTTACCTAGAGTAATGTTGTCGCGCACTGTACCATGAACTAATAACGGGTTTTGACCGACCCAACTGATGGCTTGACGCCATTGATCATGTTTAAGTTGGTTCAGTTCAACATCGTTGATTTTAATACTGCCACGGTAAGGTAAAAAGCCAAGTAGGGCATTAAGTAAACTGGTTTTACCCGCACCACTTGGGCCAACAAGTGCCACATGTTCATTAGTATTAATGCTAAAGCTTAACGGTCCAGCTAACACTTGACCTTCAGGGCTAAGCACTTCGAGATCCGTGACGCTAATATGAATGGCATTTGGTGTTGGTAACGGTGTATCACCATTGCTCATTTCGTCAGCTTCAATGTTTAAGAACTCAACAATGGATTCTGCTGCACCAATGGCTTGTGCTTTGGCGTGGTAGAAAGTACCAAGATCACGTAATGGCTGATAGAACTCAGGTGCAAGCACTAACACGAATAGACCGGTAAATAACGAAACGGGTACACCGTAGTTACCAAAGTTGAGCTCACCAATAAATGCAAAACCAAAATAGACTGCAACAATCGCCACAGAAATAGCAGAGAAGAACTCTAGCACCGCCGATGATAGAAAGGCTAAGCGCAGAACTTCCATGGTGCGTTTACGTAATACGTGCGAAGCGGCGTCAAGATTTTCAGCTTCAGCATCAACGCGATTGAATAATCGTAGGGTTGATAATCCTTGTAAACGGTCATAAAAGTGGCCAGATAAACGTTGTAATGCTTTAAAGTTACGACGGTTAGCATCTGCTGCACCTAAACCCACTAAAGCCATAAAGAATGGCACTAACGGCGCTGTAATAAGGAAGATTAAACCCGCAGCCCAGTTAAGTGGGAAAACCACCACTAGAATCACGACAGGAATCAACACCGCAAGTGACATTTGAGGTAAATAGCGCGCGAAGAAATCTTGCATTTCTTCAACTTGTTCAAGCACTAAACTTGCCCATACACCAGCAGGTTTACCTTTAATGTAAGCCGGACCGAGGTTTTGTAAGCGGTTGAGGATTAATTGACGAATATGGAGTCGAATTTGTTCACCACAACGATAGCCACAAACTTCTCGTCCCCAGCTACATAACGCGCGTAAACCGATAATAACAACAAGGCCAACGAACTGATTCACAAGCTGATACTTATCTGTATGCTCGATGATCAATTGATGCAGAATATTGGCTAATAAAGCCGCTTGCCCGATAAGCAATAATCCCGAAGTAAACCCTAACCCAATACTGAACATCATCCAGCGTTTGGCGAGCTTACTTTGGGATTTTAACCATTTGGTCAAATCGCGTTGTAATTGTTTATCCATATAAATAAGGTTTCATTACGGTATTTATGGTGGGTCGTTCTTACAGCAACATGGTTGAGATTCATATTGCTGCAAGGAAAAAAAAGCCACTATATAACTAGTCGCTTTTATGGTGTTTAGTGTTGATCAGCTAACGCATCTAAATAACGTTCTGCATCAAGGGCAGCCATACAACCGGTACCTGCAGAAGTGATTGCTTGACGATAGGTATGATCCATCACATCACCGGCAGCAAAAATACCCTCAACGCTGGTTTGAGTTGCATTACCGTGAAGACCTGATTGCACTTTAATATAGCCATTTTCCATATCAAGTTGACCGTCAAAGATAGCTGTATTTGGCTGGTGGCCAATAGCAATAAAGACGCCCATTACTTCAAGCTCTTCAGTTGCTTCTGATTGAGTATCTTTAAGGCGCAAACCGGTTACACCCATGTCGTCACCTAATACTTCTTCAAGGGTACGATCTGTGTGCAAAATGATATTGCCATTCGCAACTTTATCCATCAGACGATTAATTAAAATTTTCTCTGAACGGAAACTATCACGACGGTGAACAAGGTGGACTTCTGCGGCAATATTTGACAGATATAATGCTTCTTCAACCGCAGTGTTACCACCACCAATTACGGCAACTTTTTGGTTACGATAGAAGAAACCATCACAGGTTGCACACGCTGAAACACCACGACCTTTAAAGGCTTCTTCAGAATCGAGGCCGATATATTTAGCCGATGCGCCGGTTGAGATAATCAATGCATCACAAGTGTATTCACCGGTTTCACCTTTAAGGCGGAATGGGCGTTGGCTAAAATCAGTTTCGCTAATAAAATCAGTAATGATTTCAGTATCAAATTTTTCCGCATGTGCTTTCATGCGATCCATTAATGCAGGGCCTGTTAGCTCGTCTGCATCACCCGGCCAATTCTCTATTTCTGTGGTAGTGGTAAGTTGACCACCTTGCTGCATACCAGTGATCATGACTGGCGATAGGTTTGCACGTGCTGCATAAACAGCTGCTGTGTAACCTGCAGGTCCAGAACCAAGGATGAGTAGTTCACAATGTTTTACGTTACTCATTTTTTCTCCAGGCTGAATATTATTATTATGGAAGACTGATTGTAGGTAAATTGCAGTCGTAAAGGAAGAGGATGTAAGACAATCAATAATCTGTTAACACTATTAAAGCTAACCAACAAATGCTTGATTGGGCTTGAATGGTATTAAATTAGCGATGTTATGTAGATCACAAAAATACCGTAGCAAAAGGCTTTTTTGAAGTGTTAAAAGTGAAATGTCAGATCGTGATAATTTGATCTAGCACAAGCTTCCGTAAGAAAAGTAGTTAATAAAAACCATTTTAATTTTTCCAATAATAACGCGATAGCAACTGATTTAACTATTTGATATATGCATAAAAAGGTCAACAAGTGAACTTATGTTAATATATTGGTGTTGATGTGATAATTTACTTTGATAATCTGCTTGATTTTGGTACAAATAGTTAAATGTTTGTTTTTGATTGGCTGGTTTCAGGATAATCCTCGTATGTCACAGGATTATCGCCATCATAAGACTGAAATACAATTAAACAATTATTGTGAGTAAATAGCATGATCGTCTGATCTTTATCACTGATTGTTTGACTATTAGAGTATTTGATTCTAAAAATAGATAAGATGTAGTATATTTTTTTGCAAGGAAGTGAGAAGGTGGAATAAAAAATGGTAGATACCAAAAAGAAACCATCCAAGGAATTGGATCGCATCGACCGCAATATTTTGAATGAACTTCAAAAAGACGGTCGAATTTCAAACGTAGAGCTTTCAAAGCGTGTTGGTTTATCACCAACGCCGTGTCTAGAGCGTGTACGTCGTTTAGAGCGCCAAGGTTATATCAGTGGTTATACAGCATTATTAAATCCACAGTTTCTTGATGCTTCATTATTGGTTTTTGTTGAGATCACCTTAAACCGTGGTGCGCCGGATGTTTTTGAACAGTTTAATAAATCAGTACAAGAGCTAGAAGACATTCAAGAGTGTCATTTAGTATCTGGTGATTTTGACTACTTGTTGAAAACACGTGTATCAGACATGTCAGCTTACCGTAAATTGCTTGGCGAAACGCTATTACGTCTTCCGGGTGTTAATGACACTCGTACTTATGTTGTTATGGAAGAAGTTAAGCAAAGCAATAACTTGGTTATCAAAACTCGATAAATCGTCGTGTTTTAATTGCTGCAAGATTGTAAATATATACATGCACCCTGAATGACGTCATTGTTATTCAGGGTGTATTTGTTTATGTGGAGTAAAAATAGAAATTGCTGCTTAATCACTCAAACGAAACTATGAATTGACATAATGATGAATTTATTTGACAACTGACCGTCTAAAATAACCAAAGACTAGCCGTTTGAGATAGTTAGCTTTTATTGGTCAGAAGATATTGCTTACCATTAAAAAAATTTTTATTTTAAAGGGCGACGAACACAGACAATGTGGTCTTTTAGTATAGAATGATGGCATTAAGACATTTACTTTATATTTGTGAGTTTGCCAACGGTATCGCTCGGTATTGAATACTGTATTGTTATTAACCGTAATACAGCATTGGTAGCTGAAAATATCAGCACTTTGGTAAAATATTCGAATTTGATAGAAACACCGGAGTTATTCTTGAGGAAGTTTAAAGGTAAAAAACTGCCCAAAATGCGTTTATCAGGTTGGCAACGCATTGTTGAAGGTTTTTTGATCATCAGTATTTTAGTTGCCATTTATATGATGGTTGCGCTAGTCACATTTAATCCCGCCGATCCTTCTTGGTCACAAACTGCTTGGGAAGGTGTGGTTCAAAATAAAGCCGGTTCATTTGGCGCATTAGTAGCAGATACGCTGTTCTTTATTTTTGGGTCTCTGGCCTACATCATTCCTATTGTTTTAGTGTTACTCGGTTGGTTTATTTATCATCACCGCAGCAAAATACTGTCACTTGATTTTACAGTTTACGGTACGCGCTGGTTAGGGTTAATGCTATTAGTGCTAAGTAGCTGTGGATTGGCTGATCTTAACTTTGATGATATTTGGTATTTTTCATCGGGTGGTGTTATTGGTGATGTTGTTGCCAATATATCGTTGCCATTACTAAATGTATTAGGGGCAACCTTAGTACTCATGTTTACATGGGCTATTGGGTTTACCTTATTTACAGGTGTTTCATGGGTAACAATTGTTGATCAATTGGGTGCAAAGACACTCTCAAGTTTAACCTGGATATTAAATAAATTACGTTCAGATAAACATGAAATCATGCGTCCATTTGCGGCTGATATCGCAGCAGAATCCGATATGCCTTATGCTCAGCATCTTAATAATAGCGATAATGACGATCAGGATGATTTACTATTGTCATCTTATACAACCTCGTCGGCTGTAGAATCTGCTCATGAACACTCGTTTGAGCGTAAAGATCCTGTTTATACGCCATCAAATACAACTCCAATTATTCGTTCATCTTCGGCTGCAACGGTTAAAACGGTTAGCGATCCGCTAATGACTACTATTGTTGAACCAGCAGCATCGCAGCCATATGTTGCGCCAGTTGAACAAGTCGTGCCACAAGTTGAGCCGCAGCCATATGTTGCGCCAGTTGAACAAGTCGCACCGCCGGTTGAGCCGCAACCCTATGTTGCGCCTGTAGAACAAGTCGCACCACAGGTTGAGCCGCAACCCTATGTTGCGCCAGTTGAACAAGTCGCACCACAAGTTGAGCCGCAACCCTATGTTGCGCCAGTTGAACAAGTCGCACCACAGGTTGAGCCGCAACCCTATGTTGCGCCTGTAGAACAAGTCGCACTACAGGTTGAGCCGCAACCCTATGTTGCGCCAGTTGAACAAGTCGTGCCACAAGTTGAGCCGCAACCCTATGTTGCGCCTGTAGAACAAGTCGCACCACAAGTTGAGCCACAACCCTATGTTGCGCCAGTTGAACAAACAGCGCCTCTACAAGGTTTGTCGGTATCTGCACTTGAGCGTGAACTTGAAAAAGATGAAGACTTTACCGTTGCTGTCGATGAGCAAACCCAAACTGTGATAAATGCTGTTGTTAGTGAACAACCTGCAGTATCACAAGTTTATACCGCTCCAGTTGCTGAATCTTTTGTACCGACAGCGAATGTTGATACGTCTGAAGACGGTTTAACCGATGAAGAAATCTTCCTAAAACGTATTCGGGATAAACAAAAAGAACAAGCCCACCTTGCAGGGTTAGATAATCCATTTTTAATGCAAAAAGAGCCTGATCTACCGGTACCAACATCACCAATGCCAACATTAGACTTACTGCAACCTGCGCGTAAAACGGTTGAAAAAGCGTCTGATGCAGAACTACAAGCGACTTCTGCCTTGATAGAGTCAAAACTTGCTGATTATAAAATCAAAGTTCAAGTTAAAGGTATTTACCCAGGTCCGGTGATCACTCGCTATGAACTTGATCTTGCTCCAGGTGTAAAAGTTAGCCGTATTTCCGGGCTATCAAAAGATTTAGCGCGTGCTTTATCAACGACATCAGTACGTGTGGTTGAAGTGATTCCAGGTAAACCTTACATAGGTTTAGAGCTGCCGAATAAGAGCCGTGAAACGGTTTATATGTCGGAAGTGGTTGCCAGTGAGCAATTCCAAAATGTAGGTGGCGCACTGCCTATCGTTTTAGGTAACGATATTGCGGGCGATGCTGTTGTGGCTGATTTAAGTAAAATGCCACACTTATTGGTTGCAGGTACCACAGGTTCTGGTAAATCGGTTGGTGTAAACGTGATGATTTTGAGCTTACTTTACAAATGTAAGCCAGAAGATTGTCGCTTTATTATGATTGACCCGAAAATGTTGGAGCTATCAATCTATGAAGGTATTCCACATCTATTAACAGAAGTGGTTACTGACATGAAAGATGCTGGTAATGCACTGCGTTGGTGTGTCGGTGAAATGGAACGTCGTTATAAAGTGTTAGCTGCTTGTGGTGTACGTAACCTTGCAGGTTATAACGCTAAACTGAAAGAGGCAGCAGAGGCGGGGCATCCAATTCACGATCCATTATGGAAGCCTGGTGATACTATGGATGAATACCCACCATTACTGGAAAAAATGCCAAGTATTGTGGTAATTGTCGATGAGTTTGCTGACTTAATGATGGTTGTGGGTAAAAAAGTTGAAGAGTTGATTGCCCGCTTGGCTCAAAAGGCTCGTGCAGCAGGTATTCACCTAGTATTAGCCACTCAGCGTCCATCTGTTGATGTTATTACCGGTTTGATCAAAGCTAACATTCCAACTCGAATGGCGTTTACGGTATCAACTAAAACCGATTCTCGTACAATCTTGGATCAAGGTGGTGCTGAAACGTTATTAGGTATGGGTGATATGTTGTACTTACCGTCAGGTCAAAGTCACACTATTCGTGTTCATGGCGCATTTGCATCTGATGATGATGTGCATAATGTGGTTAATGATTGGAAAGCTCGTGGTAGGCCCCAATATATCGATAGCATTCTAAATTCAGACCAAGGTGCAGATAGCTTGCTACCAGGTGAAGCGCCGTCAGGTGATGATGATTTAGATCAGCTATTTGATGAAGTGGCGGCTTTTGTTGCAGAAACGCGGCGAGCATCTATTTCAGGCGTACAACGTCGATTTAAGATTGGTTATAACCGTGCAGCACGCATTGTTGATCAATTACAAGCGCATGGCATTGTGAGTGCACCGGGGCATAACGCTAACCGTGAAGTGTTAGCGCCGCCACCAGTACAACAACACGATTAATCATGATCGATAAATAACGACTCACTGGCTATGAAGCGCTAAAGTGAAAACAAAACTGCTGTGATAGTGATTATCACAGCAGTTTAATACCAAAGAGGTTAGCGAATATGATGAAGAAACTCGTAATGAGCATGCTAGTTGCGGCGCCAATGTTGGTTGCGTCAAGTGCATGGGCTGCAACACCGCAACAAGCGTTAAGCAGCCGTCTCGATAAAGTGAATGCATTTAGCGCTAACTTTACTCAAAAAGTCACCAGTCCTGATGGTGAAGTTTTAGTAAATGGTACTGGTGATTTATCGATTAAGCGTCCAAATTTATTCCGTTGGAAAACAGAAACACCAGATAAAAGTTTATTAGTTTCTGATGGTAAAACCGTATGGTATTACAGTCCGTTTGTTGAGCAAGTAACAGCAATGTGGCTTAAAGATGCCACTGAGCAAACGCCATTTGTGCTATTAACCCGTAATAGTGCCAGCGATTGGTCAAAGTATAATGTGGCGCAATTAGTCGATACATTTACACTAACACCAAAAGATAAAACCTCATCGATGGATAAGTTTGTGGTTACAGTATCAAAGACCGGTCAGGTACGTAATTTCTCGGTAGTTGAAACAGATGGCCAGCGCAGTAAATACGTCTTAAGTGATTTTAAACGTACTACGCCAGCGGCAAGTTTATTTACCTTTACACCGCCTAAAGGTGTGGAGCTAGATGACCAACGTAACTAATAGTTACTGAATTTAATTATTATGAGAAGGTGGCAAATAAGCCACCTTTTTCTGTCTTAGGGGAGTCATTATATTGAGTAATTTCAGCCTAGATTTTTCCTCGGATTTTCGACCTTTAGCAGCAAGAATGCGACCTCGTACCGTCGAGGAATACATAGGTCAACAACATATTCTTGGTGAAGGTAAGCCACTCCGTCGTGCTTTAAAAGCCGGTCAATTACATTCAATGATTTTGTGGGGACCACCAGGCACAGGTAAAACGACCTTAGCCGAAGTTGCCGCACATTATGCCAATGCTGAAGTGGAACGGGTGTCAGCAGTGACGTCTGGTATTAAAGATATTCGAGCAGCAATAGACAAAGCCCGTGACAATAAAATGGCCGGCCGACGGACTATTTTATTTGTTGATGAGGTGCATCGGTTTAATAAAAGCCAGCAAGATGCATTTTTGCCGCATATTGAAGATGGAACCGTAACCTTTATTGGCGCCACTACTGAAAACCCATCATTTGAGCTTAATAACGCATTGTTATCACGTGCGCGAGTGTATAAGTTAAAATCCCTTGAAGATGATGAAATTCTTGAAGTGATCGAACAAGCGCTTACGGATAAAGAACGTGGTATCAGCGAAACTGATTTTGTATTTGTCGGTGAAGTTAAACATCAGTTAGCTGAGTTTGTACGTGGTGATGCACGAATGTCACTCAATTATCTTGAACAGTTAATTGATATGGCTGAAGAAGATGAGCAGGGCATCAAACAAATCACGGTGGAGTTATTAGCTGAAGTCACGGGTGAAAAAGTGGCGCGGTTTGATAACAAAGGCGATCTTTGGTACGACATGATTTCAGCGGTACATAAGTCGATTCGTGGGTCTAATGCCGATGGTGCTTTGTATTGGTTTGCAAGGATGCTGCAAGCAGGGTGTGATCCTTTGTATGTTGCACGTCGATTATTAGCAATAGCTTCAGAAGATATTGGTAATGCTGATCCTCGCGCAATGCAAGTCGCTGTGTCAGCATGGGATTGCTATACCCGCGTTGGCGCTTATGAAGGCGAACGTGCTATTGCGCAAGCGATTGTGTATTTAGCCTGCGCTGCTAAAAGTAATGCAGTGTATGTTGCCTTTAATCTTGCCAAAGCAGATGCGCGTGAATTTCCTGATTTTGAAGTACCGCCACATTTGCGTAATGCACCGACCAAACTGATGAAAGAATTGGGTTATGGTGAAGGCTATCGTTATGCTCATGATGAGCCGGGTGCTTATGCACCTGGTGAAGTGTATTTACCGCGCGAAATTCGTGATCGAGTTTATTATCAGCCTTCAAAACGGGGCTTAGAGATAAAAATATCGGAAAAGTTGGATTATCTTGCTTCTTTAGATGCAAAAAGCCCGCTAAAGCGCTACCAATAATAAGGCTTTTTGGGTATCGTTAAGTGATTGGCAACAATTTGTTATGGTTGCCTCCCAACTACAACTATTTTAATAAGAAATGCCTAAATAACGCGCATTTCAGACTATTAAGAGCACAGGATTAGCATGCTAGATTCTAAATTACTTCGAACTGAGCTGGATGAAACAGCTGCAAAACTCGCGCGTCGTGGTTTTAACCTTGATGTAGAAACTTTACGCAACTTAGAAGAGCAACGTAAATCTCTTCAAGTAAAAACAGAAGAGCTACAAGCACAGCGTAACTCGCGATCGAAGTCTATTGGTCAGGCAAAAGCGAAAGGTGATCACGCAGAAGCTGAACGTATTATGGCTGAAGTTGGCAACCTAGGTTCTGAGCTTGATGAAGCGAAAGCAGCATTAGCAGAGCTTCAAGGTCAACTTGATACTATCACTCAAATGCTACCAAACATTGCTGATGAGTCAGTACCAACAGGTAAAGATGAGTCAGAGAACGTAGAAGTTTTACGTTGGGGTCAGCCAAAAGCTTACGACTTTGAAGTAAAAGATCACGTTGATCTTGGCGAAATGGCTGGTGGCCTAGATTTCGCAAGCGCAGTTAAAATCACAGGCGCACGTTTCATCGTAATGAAAGGTCAATTCGCTCGTCTACACCGCGCAATTGCACAGTTCATGCTAGATCTTCACACTGAAGAGCACGGTTACACTGAAATGTATGTACCGTACCTAGTAAACGCTGACAGCCTATTTGGTACAGGTCAATTACCGAAGTTTGGTGAAGATCTATTCCACACTCAGCCATTAACTGAAAAAGTGAACGATGAAGAGCCACGCGTGCTTTCATTAATTCCAACAGCAGAAGTGCCTGTTACTAACATGATGCGTGATACCATCACTGATGAAGCAGATTTGCCAATCAAGATGACGGCTCACACGCCATGTTTCCGTTCAGAAGCGGGTTCTTACGGCCGTGATACACGTGGTCTTATTCGTATGCACCAGTTCGACAAAGTTGAACTAGTTCAGATCACACGCCCAGAAGATTCAATGGCAGCACTTGAAGAGCTAACAGGTCACGCTGAGAAAGTACTACAAATGCTAGAGCTTCCTTACCGTAAAGTCGTACTTTGTACTGGTGATATGGGCTTTGGTTCTTGCAAAACTTACGACTTAGAAGTGTGGGTTCCAGCTCAAGAAACTTACCGTGAGATTTCTTCATGTTCAAACATGTGGGATTTCCAAGCGCGTCGTATGCAAGCGCGTTTCCGTCGTAAAGGCGAGAAGAAGCCTGAGCTACTACACACTCTAAACGGTTCTGGTTTAGCGGTTGGTCGTACTATGGTTGCTATTCTTGAAAATAACCAAGAAGCAGATGGCCGTATCATGATCCCTGAAGTACTACGTAAGTACATGCGCGGTGCTACTCACATCGGTTAATTATACTGATGTAGTGATAAGTTAAAGAACCCAGTCATAAAGGCTGGGTTTTTTTATGGGCGCAAAATGGGGAGGGGCGAAGGTTAGAGGTTTAAAGGGACGGAGGTTTAGAGGGGGGAGTCTCGAGTTTTAAGTAGCGAGAGTCGAGGTTCGAAATGATAGATAATGAGTGGTGCTGATGATGTTATGTGTGATGTTGGTTAAAAATATTCTATATTATTTAACAATGTGAAGCACTCTTGAGACAGTGTGTATTATCGCTAGAGTCCATTTATATATAATGATTGAACGTTATATTTATTGTTTATTTGATGGAGAATTTCATGGATAAGAAATGTCAATATTGTGCGCAACCACAGAATGAATGTACTTGCGTTGATTGTGCTGTTTGCCATAAAACAAAAGCAGACTGTACATGTGTAAAGTGTAATGAATGCGGTGAAAAGGAAGTCGACTGCGCTTGTTAATCGGGCTTTGCTTATACTACTCAAGGCCGCTTTTGAGCGGTCTTATTTTATTATATAAAGTCGGCCATAAAGCTTATGCTATCCATATTGCTGCTGTTATTATTCAATAATCAGCATAATTCGAATTGATGTAGAAAACCATTTAATAGATCCGGTAAAGGATAATGCTTTTTATTTTATTGATCTTAGCGGCATTAATTTGTAGCTTTAAAGTTAAAAATAGATTTATTTTCTATAATTTATTTAAATAATAGATATAAATAAAAATTATTTCTCCAATGATATCCCTATACTGCAATACATAATTGTTGTGTCACATGGCAATGATTTAAATAATTATCAATAGGGAATATTATGAATTCAAAGCTACTCACTATCTTTCTTTTTATCTCGGTTTGTTTAATTTGGGGAACAACTTGGTTCGCAATGGAAGTCGCATTGAATTCTATTCCACCTATTTTTGCCACGGGGCTACGTTTTTTAGTCGCGGCACCTTTACTGGTGGTTTTGACAAAGGTCTTCAAGCAACCGTTGCTGTTCCCAAAAGGTAAACGTCGGTGGTTATTTATTGTCGCGCTTATGTACTTCGCGATTCCGTTTACGTTGATGATCTTTGGTGAGCAATATATATCGTCGGGTTTAGCATCGATAATCTTTGCTAATATGCCGGTTGCAGTAATGCTGATGTCAGGTTTATTCCTCAGTTTAAGACTGGCAAAGCATCAAATATTTGGGTTAATTACAGCAGTTGTGAGCTTATGCTTAATTCTTACAAATGAAATGCAGATGGGCAGTGATGATTATCTCGTTGGTACTGTTTGTTTAGGCGTTGCTGTTGCTATGCACGCGACTATGTATGTATTGGTGCAAAAATACTGTAAAGATATTGAAGTGCTGACCTATAACGCATTACCGAGTTTTATTGCAGCTCTATTTTTATTTGCGGTTTCAGCTGTGAGTGAAAATGTAAATGTTGAAGCCTTTAGTTGGGATTCAATTTCAGCCGTTGTTTATCTTGGTTTGGTGGCGAGTGTTGGCGGTATTGTTGCATATTTCAAATTGGTACAGGTATCAACCCCTTTTAAAGCGTCTATTTGTTTTCTGATTTTTCCTGTAGTTGCGTTATTTATTTCTAGCTATATCAATGGTGAGGCACTGTCTCAACAATCATTGATAATGATGCTGCCTCTTCTGGTAGGCATTTTATTGACTAAAGTGCCTAAGGGTATTTTCAAGCAGCGTGCAGCTTTAAAAGTAGTGCACAACAACTAAGATTGATCGCCTGCGGTTGGTTAGTTTCGCGTCTTGAGGTGACGAAATGAAAAGTATGCGTTGTTGTTAATTACTTTTCATCGTCCCTTTATTACTTACAGCGAATGCCTACGAGGGCGATAGGGAATCAACTCACCGCGTGTTGTAGAGGTAATTTTATCTATTCTTCTTTTGAAGAAAACTTATTAAAACAATATCTAAGCGATACTTTTATATCAGCAGCACAACTATCAGTCAGGGAATCGCTGTTCCTCGTCCCTAATATCCTCGATCCTATAACCCTAATCCCAAACCCAAAAAAGGGCACATTATGTGCCCTTGAATTATGTTGTGTTCGCAAGTTTTTACTTGCTGTTATGATTTCTGTGGTTGCGGCTGTGAATGAAAACGAACAGCTTCATCTTCAGTTGCAGCGAGTGGGTCGTTGAAACGATCAACATCCATTTCACCTTCAGATTTAGCAACAATACAGGTTACGACGCTATCACCGGTAATGTTCACCGCAGTACGCACCATATCAAGTAGACGATCAACACCCATGATTAAGGCGATACCTTCAACAGGTAGTCCAACTTGGTTAAGCACCATTGCTAGCATAATCAGACCAACACCAGGGACACCCGCTGTACCGACTGACGCTAACGTTGCGGTTAGAATAACCATTAGGTAATCGGTCATGGTGAGGTCGATATTAAACGCCTGCGCAATAAATACTGTCGCCACACCTTGCATAATTGCAGTACCATCCATGTTAATGGTTGCACCTAGTGGAACTGTAAATGAGGCAATTTTATTGTTTACACCTAAACGCTTAGTGGCCGTTTCCATGGTGACAGGAATGGTTGCGTTTGATGACGCGGTTGAGAAAGCAAACATCACCGCATCTTCCATTTTCTTAAGGAAGGTAAGTGGACTTAAACCAGTAAAGGCTTTTAGCATCACGCTGTAAGTGACTAATGCGTGTAGTAATAGTGCAGCTACCAACACTAAGAAGTAGTTAATTAAACTATAAATAGCGTCAAGGCCTAAGCCTGTGAATAGCTTAGCCATTAAGAAGAACACACCAAATGGTGCAATGTTCATCAATAATGCCACCAACTTCATGATCACTTCATTTAAATCAGCAAATACGGCTGCTAGACGCTCGCCTGGTTTACCCGCAGCACTGATTGCGATACCAAATAATACTGCAAACACAATAATCTGCAGGGTGTTACCGCTTGCCATTGCACTGATTGGGTTGGTTGGGAACATGCCTACGATGACGCTACCTAGTGATGGTGCTTCTTTTGAGGCAAAGGTTGTTGCTGCAGTTAAATCGGCACCTGCACCTGGCTGAAAAATATTTGCCATGGTTAATGCAAGCGTAATCGCTAAGGCCGTTGTTGTTAGATAAAACGCAAGGGTTTTACCCCCTAAACGACCCAATGTTGCTAAATCTTTTAATGAGCTAGTACCACAAACCAGTGATACAAAAACCAGAGGAACAACCAACATCTTTAAACTGGCAATAAAGATTTTACCACCGACATCAAACAGGCCATTTACGATATAGTCATGAATAAAAGCGATATCAGCAAAAAGGGAACGGATCATAAATCCTGTCAGAATACCTAGCACCATACCGAGAATAACGCGGCTGGTGAGTGACATTTTTTTCTTTTCTGTGGTCATGAAAACTTATCCTTATGTTTATTCACCCTGTCCTTCGGTAATCAGAGTGCCTTCGGAGAGTAGCAGTTATTTATCTGTTAACGCGAAGTAATAATTATTATTAATAGCTAAAATATGCGGTAACTCACAAATTTTATACTGAATTCATGTTTAATAAGCCAGCTTTTAACCTAACTTTAACAGTTGTGACATTTTAAAATCATAACTTATGTTTTAATTATTATTTTTACGAGGTGTTTGGTCGGAATTTTCGATGAATGGCTGTTTTGTGAATGGTTTTGTATTGAAGTATTCTTAGTGGTAATAATAAAGCCACGTATTTTACACTGTGTAAAATACGTGGCTTGTTGTGGTGTCTTTATTGGTGGATAGCGTTAGTTATTTTGCAACATTACCTGCAACATTCATAATATCCCAAGTACGCGCAAAAGGTGGTGCATAAGCAAAATCCATCATGCCTAATTGCTCGGTGGTGGCACCAAGACTGATCGCGACCGCAAGTGCATCAACGCGGTGTACCGCACCTTTATTACCAATTAATTGACCACCCAGTAATTGTTTATTATCAGCGCGGTAAACTAATTTTATATAAAGAGGTGATTGACCTTCACAGTAATTGGTGTGGCATTTATCACTGATATAAACCGTGCGGTAATCAATATTTGCTTGTTTAGCTTCGCGTTCTGAAAGCCCAGTACGACCCGCTTCTAAGCCCAAGACTTTGACACAACTGGTGCCCAATGTACCGTCATAACTGAGGTTTTTGCCAGCGATATTCTCACCAACTAAGCGACCCATTTTATTGGCGCCTGTTGCTAGCGGAATATAAACCGGTTGCTGTAATTGCGCATGCCAAATAGTGGCACAATCGCCCGCTGCCCAGATATTATCAATCGAGGTTTGACCTTGTTGATCAATCACAATTGCGCCATTTGCTAAACGTTCAATGCCAGTCGCGGCAATAAAATCAGTATTGGGTTTTACACCAGTACAGCAAATAACCATGTCAGTAGGGTAGATGGCTTTATCCGTTTTAATGCTGGTAACACGATCGTCACCAATAATTTCACACACCGATTCTTTAAGGTGAATGCTAACCCCAGCTTGTTCAAGTTCAGGTTGAATATGTTGGCTAATTTCAAAATCAAACGCATCTGGAATTAAACAGGCTGCACGTTCAATCAAGCGTACTGTTTTGCCTTGATGGATCATCGCTTCAGCAACTTCTAAGCCAATAAAACCAGAGCCAATAATCGTTACGTGTTGGCAATGTGGATCGGCAAGAGCAGTTTTAATATTCAAGCCATCTTGCATACGACGCAAAGAGTAAACACCTTGTTTTTCAAGACCTGTAATCGGAGGCAAAACTTCTTTGGCACCGGTGGCGATCATTAAACGATCATAATCGACGGTGTGAGTTTCTCCGTGATGGGCAACAGTCAGTTGTTGTTGCTCGGTATTTAGCTCAGTAACACGATGTTGAGTCAGTACTGTAATGCCTTTTTCTGCAAATTGCTGCGGTGTAAATTCAGCCATAAAGTTATGATCAGAAAACTCATCACCAATGTAATAAGGCAATCCACAAGCGCCGAAAGAAATAACATCAGAAGCTTCATAAACAACAATCTCAGCCGTTGGGTTAATGCGTTTTGCTTTTGCTGCGGCACTCATGCCTGCGGCTTCACCGCCAATGATGATAATTTTCATACTATTATGTATTCCTAAAAAAGTAGTAAGGGAGGCAATCCACCTCCCTTAAAGTGGTATTTAATATGGTTTACGCTGTCGCTTCTTCACCATCAAGGTTAACAACGTCATCGCTGTTAAAGATGGTCATGTCTGTTTCGCCCATAACTTTACTGGTAATTGTTCCTGCAGTGATTGAACCTGATACGTTAAGTGCAGTACGACCCATATCAATTAATGGTTCAATTGAGATTAATAGACCAGCAAGAGCGACTGGCATATCCATTGCTGATAGGACGATAAGTGCAGCAAATGTCGCACCACCACCGATACCCGCCACACCAAAAGAACTCACGGTAATAATGGCGACTAAAGTACATAGAAAGCCAATATCCATCGGGTTAATACCCACTGTTGGCGCAATCATCACCGCTAGCATGGCTGGGTAGATACCCGCACAGCCGTTTTGACCAATGGTTGAGCCAAAAGAGGCGGCAAAGTTAGCAATACCTGATGGAATACCTAAGCATTTTTCTTGAGTTTGCACGTTCATTGGAATTGAACCTGCGCTGGTGCGTGAAGTAAACGCAAATGCTAATACTGGAATGATTTTCTTAAGGTGACGCAGTGGGTTAATACCTACCATAGCAACGAGTGCTAAGTGAATGATAAACATTAGAATTAATGCAGCGTATGAAGCAAAAACGAAGTTCGCAAGGTTAACGATATCAGTGTAGTTTGAGCCTGAAATTACCTTGGTCATTAGCGCTAGAACACCAAATGGTGTTAGGCGTAAAACTAAGGTTACCATACGCATTACAATGGTTTGAGCGACTTTAATGAAGCTTTCAAATTGAGCGAAAATTTCAGGTTTTTTCTTAGCAATACCAGTTGCAGATAGGCCAATAAAGATAGAGAAAATAACCACAGCGATAGTTGAAGTGCGGCGAGCACCAGTCATATCTAAGAATGGGTTCGCTGGAATAAACTCAATCATTAACTTAGCAAATGACATTGCTTCAACATTAGAAAGGGTTGATTCTAGGCTCTTAGCACGTGCCATTTCAGCCGCACCAGAGGTTAACCCTTCAGCGGTAAGGCCAAACAGTTGTGCCATTAAAATACCAACACAAGCTGCAATCATGGTGGTAACAATCAATACACCAATGGTTAAACTACTGATTTTACCTAGTGATGTACCGCCATTAAGTTTCAAAATAGCTGAGATGATAGATACCATCACTAATGGAATAATGATCATTTGCAGCAGGCGAACATAACCAACACCCACAATGTCAAAATATTCAATCGATGTTTTGATGACCTCAGAGCCTGCACCGTAAAAAACTTGTAGTGCAGCACCAAATGCGATACCTAAACCTAAGCCCGCAAATACACGTTTAGTAAAACTATAGTGTTTGTTTTGCATGTGATAAAGAAATACAATCAAGCCAACAAATATGGCGAGGTTCGTTACAATACCTAAGGTCATCATGAATCCTTCATATCAAATAAAAAGAGGGTAATTTTTATCGTTCCAATATATTTAGAGTTAAATTTTGCTTCTTTGGTATTGCTTGAAAGCAAATTAACGTCATTAATGTAAGGGATATTAATAGTTGTAAAAACGATCAAGATCTCTAATTCTGAATATGAGATGCGTATTTAGGTGTAAAGTTTGAATTAGCAGCGGAGCTAGATCAAGATTCAACAATCCATTAACAATATGCAATAGATTGACTTAATTTGGTATATTGATGCGGAGATATATAAAAAAAGACAAAAAAATACCGATAACAAGGTTATCGGTATTTCAAATTGAAATATGGCGTAAATTACATTACACGCATACCTGGTTGAGCGCCTTCATGGGGTTCTAGGATCCATAGATCTTTACCACCAGGGCCTGCAGCAAGGATCATACCTTCTGACATACCAAATTTCATTTTACGCGGTTTTAGGTTAGCAACCATTACCGTTAACTTACCAACAAGTTCTTCTGGTGTGTAAGCTGACTTAATACCAGAGAATACTTGACGCATTTCACCACCGATATCCAATTGGAATTTCAGTAGTTTGTCTGCTTTTGGCACTGCTTCACAAGCAACAATTTTAGCAATACGCATGTCAATTTTAGCGAAATCATCAAATTCGATTTCAGCTTCAATTGGCTCTGCTGCTAATGGGCTAACAGCGGGTTGAGCAGCTTCAAGTGCAGCTTTATCAGCGGCAGCTTCTTCTTTTGATGCTTCAACCATTGCAGCAACGTGAGCAGGATCGATACGGTTAAACAATGCCTTGAACTTAGTTACTTCATGGTTTGTTAACGGTGTTTCAATGCCTTCCCAAGTTAGCGTTTCGTTTAGGAAGCCTTCAGTACGCTCTGCAAGTTTTGGCATTACAGGTTTTAGGTAAGCCATTAACACGCGGAATAGGTTAATACCAACAGTACAGATTTCCTGTAGCTCTTGATCTTTACCTTCTTGTTTAGCAACAACCCAAGGTGCTTTTTCGTCAACATACTGGTTCGCTTTATCAGCCAATGCAGTAATTTCGCGAATAGCGCGGCTGTATTCACGGCTTTCATAAAGATCGCCAATGCGTGCTGCAGCTGCAACGAACTCTGCGTAAAGCTCAGGCTCGGCAAATTTCTCAGATAACATGCCGTCAAAACGCTTAGCAATAAAGCCTGCGTTACGTGATGCTAGGTTAACAATCTTGTTCACAACATCGCTGTTTACACGTTGAGTGAAATCTTCAAGGTTAAGGTCTAGATCATCAATACGGTTGTTTAGTTTAGCCGCGTAGTAGTAACGTAGGCACTCAGGATCAAGGTGGTTTAAGTAAGTACCTGCCTTAATGAATGTGCCTTTTGACTTCGACATTTTCGCGCCATTGACGGTTACGTAACCGTGTACGAACACGTTATTTGGCTTACGGAAACCCGCACCATCTAGCATTGCTGGCCAGAATAGGCTGTGGAAGTAGACAATGTCTTTACCGATAAAGTGGTAAAGCTCAGTTGAGCTGTCTTTTTTCCAGAATTCGTCAAAATCAAGATCATCACGCTTATCACAAAGGTTCTTAAATGAACCCATGTAACCGATTGGTGCATCTAGCCATACGTAGAAGTATTTGCCTGGTTCACCTGGGATCTCAAAACCGAAGTAAGGTGCATCACGAGAAATATCCCACTGTTGTAGGCCAGACTCGAACCACTCTTGCATCTTGTTAGCCGTTTCATCTTGAAGTGCGCCAGATTTAGTCCACGCTTTTAGCATGTCTTCAAACTGTGGCAAATCAAAGAAGAAGTGCTCAGAATCTTTCATAACAGGTGTTGCGCCAGACACGGCTGATTTTGGATTAATCAGATCTGTAGGGCTGTAAGTTTCACCACAGTTATCACAGTTATCACCGTATTGATCTTCTGCTTTACACTTAGGGCAAGTGCCTTTTACAAAGCGATCAGGTAAAAACATTTCTTTCTCAGGGTCAAATAACTGAGAGATAGTACGGCTAGTAATAAAGCCTTTGTCTTTTAACTGCGTGTAAACAAAAGAAGCAAGTTCACGGTTTTCAGGTGAATGCGTGCTGTGGTAATTGCTAAAATCAATATCAAAACCAGCGAAGTCAGCTTGGTGCTCTTTGCTCACTTCTGCAATCATTTGCTCAGGTTCCACACCCATCTGCTGGGCCTTAAGCATGATTGGCGTACCGTGTGCGTCATCTGCACAGATAAAATGAACTTCGTTGCCGCGAAGGCGCTGGTAGCGCACCCAAATATCCGCTTGAACATGCTCTAGCATGTGGCCTAAGTGGATAGAACCGTTAGCGTACGGCAGGGCGCAGGTCACCAGAATTTTTCTTGGATTAGCAGCCATAATTACTTCTTTCGCTCATGATGGGTAAAAAAACATAGCTGCAAATACTACCTGATGGACAGCATATTGACTAGCATCGATGCGGTTTTATCTGTTTTTGAGCGGGGGAAATCGGGCGGGAAGGACACTTTGGTGGTAGCATTAAGCAAAAGAGGTAAATATTACCCGGCAGCATCAACGTTACTGGTTGTTTTGTATACTAATACTGTGACGCAGATGTTGCTAATAAGCTATAACATTTATGTGGAGCGCTAATTTATGGCAACAACGACAAACCATTTCGACAGTGTTGGTGATATTAGCCAATGGCTGAACCAATTTGAACACCCACTGCTCAGTGCGGAATGGGCTGATGTTCCTCACTTTGTTTCAGTCTCGGCTGAGGGCGTTATCATTATTACAATCCCATTTGCTGCCAACGAATTAGCTCAGCAATTGCGGCAGTGGATTGCACAGCAACAACAGCAAGGCATCGTCAATAGTGGTGTAAATTTTGATGTCCGTTGCCGAGTCGCGCCGCTAGCGGTTGTTGATAAACAGCCTCTTCGCGGTGTTAAAAATATTATTGTTGTAAGTTCTGCCAAAGGCGGGGTGGGCAAATCAACCACTTCGGTTAACTTAGCCTTAGGATTACAGCAACAAGGTGCCAAGGTTGGCCTATTAGACGCTGATATTTATGGCCCGTCAGTGCCGATGATGTTAGGCACAATCGATCAAAAACCACAATCGCCTGATGGTAAAATGATGGCACCGATTGAAGCGCATGGTTTATATACTAACTCTGTCGGTTATTTGGTGCCGGCTGAGAGTGCCACTATTTGGCGTGGGCCAATGGCCTCAAAGGCACTTGCGCAAATTATCACTGAAACCTGGTGGCCTGATCTGGATTATTTAGTGATTGATATGCCACCAGGTACTGGCGATATTCAATTAACCTTGTCACAGCAAATACCCGTAACGGGGGCGATAGTGGTGACGACGCCACAAGATCTTGCTTTAGCCGATGCGATTAAAGGTATCAGCATGTTTAATAAGGTTGATGTGCCAGTGCTAGGTATTGTTGAGAATATGAGTTATCACATTTGTAGCAATTGTGGTCATCAAGAGCATATTTTTGGTACTGGCGGTGCGGCAAAAATGGCGCAAGATTATGCGGTGCCATTACTGGCCCAATTACCATTAGATATCAAAATTCGTGAGGATATTGATAATGGTACGCCAACGGTGATTTCGTCACCTGAATCAGAACAGGCTGCGTCATATATTATGTTAGCGGCAAATATTGCTAGCCGATTATATTGGCAGGGTGAGACAGTGGTCGAGCAGATTACTATTCGTACAATGTAGTTGTTGATTCAACAAAATTCGCTGAGATTATAATCAGATATGTCAGATGTCTCATTTTTACTGGTATCTGACATAGCAACTGCTTATAATCAGAGGGTTTAATTTATCCATATTCGCCTTGCTACGTGGTCTAATAGGTACTTTCTGATATGTCTGAAACTTCACACCAATGCGTTATTATCGGTATTGCAGGCGCTTCTGCTTCCGGTAAAAGTCTGATTGCCAGCACAGTTTATAAAGAGTTAAAAGCAAAAGTCGGCGATCATCAGATCGGTGTAATCACGGAAGATTGTTACTATAACGATCAAAGCCATCTAACAATGGAAGATCGTGTTAAAACTAACTACGACCATCCTAATGCGCTTGATCATAATTTATTGTGTGATCACCTTGAGCAACTAATGAAAGGTGAAGCAGTAGAAGTACCACAATATAGCTACAGTGAGCATACTCGTTTACAAGAAAGCACGACAATGACACCGAAAAAAGTGATCATTTTAGAAGGCATTTTATTGTTAACAGATCCTCGCCTGCGTGACATTATGCATGCTAGCGTATTTATGGATACGCCACTTGATATCTGTTTGCTACGCCGTTTACAACGTGATGTTGCAGAGCGTGGTCGTACAATGGAATCAGTGTTGGTGCAGTACCAAAAAACGGTACGTCCAATGTTTATGCAGTTTATTGAGCCATCAAAGCAATATGCGGATATTATTGTTCCGCGTGGTGGTAAGAACCGTATCGCAATCGATGTGTTAAAAGCACATATCGCTAAATTGCTGCGTTCGTAACAATTTAAAATGAATAAGGCTGACAATATGTCAGCCTTATTTTTAGGTTATGTTTGTGGGAATACCCCGTTAACCGTTGCTAACCCATCATTAAAATTAACCATTATTGATGGGTTTTATTATATCACTCACATGTGCTGAGCACTGATAGGATAGAGTGCGTATTACGCAGGAGAGAGCTTAAATGAGACTGTGCGATAGAGATATCAGGGCTTACCTTGATGAAGGAAAAATCAGCATTGAACCACGACCCGCTGATGATTGTATTAGTGGTCTAACGATTGATGTTAGTCTTGGTAATAATTTCCGCGTCTTTAATGATCATGGTGCACCATTTATTGATCTGTCAGGTAAAAAAGAAGATGTTGCTGCTCAACTTGATAAAGTCATGAGTGATGAAATTGTGGTTGCAGAAAATGAAGCCTTTTTTCTTCATCCTGGTCAATTAGCATTAGCGGTTACCCATGAATCAGTAACACTACCTGATAATATCGTTGGTTGGCTTGACGGACGTTCATCATTGGCACGTTTAGGCTTAATGGTGCATGTGACGGCTCACCGTATTGATCCAGGCTGGTCTGGACGTATTGTGCTTGAGTTTTATAATTCAGGCCGTTTGCCTTTAGCCTTGCGCCCACATATGCCAATTGGTGCGTTAAGCTTTGAGACCTTATCTGGCTCAGCAGAAAAACCGTATAATAAGCGTACTGATGCCAAATATAAAAATCAGCAAGGTGCTGTGGCCAGTCGTATTAATGAAGATGACAAGCAAAGTTAATCTTTTTTAATCGCTAATAGGTGTATTCTCGCGTACACATTATTAAAGGCAGCCTTCGGGTTGCCTTTTGTTTAGCTATTACGCTTATGGTGAACTAATCTTGGAGTTAATGGTCTTAATAACATTGATTTTTAAGGTTAATCTTCAACAAATTATTTTTGCATAACGACCGATTCATTGTGGCGTTATATGCATAGCCGAGGGCACAATGAAAAAAATACTTTATATTCTACTCGGGCTGATTTTATTAGTCGTAATTGGCATTGGTGCACTGGTCACCTTTGTTAACCCTAATCAGTTTAAGCCGCTGTTAACTGAACAAGTCAAAAAGATGACAGGGCGTGATTTGGTTATTAAAGGCGATATCCGTTGGCGTTTTTTCCCGACACTAGGTTTAAGTGTTGGCGAAACGGCATTTCGAAACCCAACCGGATTTGCACAGCCTAATTTAGTCCAATTTAAGCAAGCAGATTTGTCTGTCTCTGTTTTACCGTTGTTGTCACAGCAACTTGATATTGGTGATATGCGTTTAGAAGGGGCGCATGTTTTTGTTCAAACCTTAAAAAATGGTGTGACTAACCTTGAAGGGTTAACTAACAAGAAAACCGCCGCAGACAACGCAACAACAGAGCAGGCTGAGGCTGATAAAGTTGCAGTAGAAGATAATCAGCAAAGTGCTAAGAAGTCGCACTGGAAAGTGGCAGTTGCAGGTATCGAGCTGGTGGATGCGAGCGCAGAAATTCGTAATGACCAAACTAATACAGTAGCACAGCTTAACCACATTAATTTCACTCTTGGTAGTTTTGCGCCACAAACATGGACTAAAGCCAGCTTTGATATTCAAGGTAAAGTGAATGCCTTGTCTTTTACTGCCAAAGGTAGCACTGAGCTCAATCTTGCTGCTGATTATAACAATGTTGAACTAAAATCATTGACTGCTCAAATGAGCATGAATGACGGTAAGACTGAAATTAAAAATGCGCAATTAGGGCTGGATCAATTTACGATTGGACAATGGTCTAATGTTACTTTTTCCGTTAATGGACAAGTACCGAATCTAAACTTTGATACTCACGGTAGTACCAAAGTAAAGCTTGCTCCAGATCATAATATAGTCACGCTGCAAGGGCTAAAAGTGACCAATGATTTAACCGGTAGTGCCTTACCGCGCTCAACCATGAATGTGGTGGTTAATACTGATGCAACGTATGATATTAACCAAAAGTTAGCGTTAGTGAGCAAGCTTGATATTAATGCTGATGGTACTAAGATTTCTGGCTCAGGTTCATATTTAGCTGCGGCTATTCCTGATGTTCGCTTTGCGTTATCAAGTGATAATATCGATGTCGATAGTTGGTTAGCGGCTAAAAAAACCACGACAGATTCTGCTGAATCGGCAGCTGAAGTTGGGGATACTGCTGCTGTAGCGGTCGATCATCAACCTGCAACGGCTGAACCTGATCTTAGTGCACTGAAAAACATTAATGTTGCGGGTATGATTGCTATCAAGCAATTAAAAATCGCCAATGCTGAGGTTGAGAATGTCAAAGTTGTTACGTCGATTAAAAAAGGCGTTGCAACGATTAATCGTTTTGAAGCGAATTTATATGACGGTAAGATCACCGGTAGTGCATCTGTTAATGTAAACAGTGCCTTACCAAGCTATCGTTTAAAAAATACTATTACCAATGTGGCTATTTTACCGTTACTAAAAGCGGTAGCGAATAATCAGCAATTGGCTGGTAAAGCAAACATTACTGCAGATCTGAGTGGTCGAGGTTTATCTGAAGCGAATATTCGTCATAATATTGCTGGCTCTGTGAAAGTAAATATTGTTGATGGTACGGTATATGGGGTTAATATTTCTGATCTACTTCGTAATGCAAAGGCTAAACTAAAAGGCCAAGCAGATACGGGCACTGATACCACCAAGAAAACAGATTTCTCAGCGTTAACCACAACCTTACGCTTGGGTAATGGCATTGCATCAACGGATAATTTCCAATTAACGTCACCTTTATTGGCGATTAACGGTCAAGGTAAAACTAATCTGGTTGATGAAGGTATTGATCTGACGATTAATACTAAAGTTGTTGCTAGTGGTAAAGGGCTTGATGACATTAAAGGTATTAGTGTACCTATCCATGTTGGTGGTGATTGGCAGCAACCTAAATATCGATTAAATATTAAAGACTTATTTAAAAATAATGCGGTATTAGAGAGTAAAGCTAAGAAAGAGATCAACCGTGGCTTAGAAAAACTGTTTGGTGATAAAGCCAAAGATGACAACATTAAACATGCTGCAGATAAATTATTGAAAGGGTTATTTAATTAACCTTGAGTCTGTAGTGGTATCACTCACATAAAGTATGATAAAAAGGTTTGCTGCTATCGGCAAACCTTTTATTTTTAACTCTGTTATCAACCAAATCGCTGCCGTTTAGCGATTTGTTATTATCAATTGGTTGATTTTCATCCATTGTTAATATTGTTGAGTATTTTCATAACACATCACTAAAATTATGACTAACAAAACCACAACTACTGAAAAACCAACGATAATCTCTAAAATAATAGCGGGATTAATTGTGGTGGGTAATACAATCAAAGCATTACCGCCGATAGACCATTTTATACGAGCTGCTGATCGATTTAATGATCGTTTAGGCAGTCAGTTTGGTGCAGCAATTACCTATTTTTCATTTTTATCATTAATACCCATTTTGATGGTGTTATTTGCTGCTGCGGGTTTTATTTTGGCATCAAACCAAACATTGCTGACCAATATTATTGATAAAATTGTTGCCGGTGTTACGGATCCAAACCTCGCTAATACCCTTAAGCAAATGGTACAAACGGCGATTAGCCAGCGTACAACGGTAGGTTTAAGTGGTCTAGCGATTGCTTTTTATTCCGGTATCAGCTGGATGGGTAACTTGCGTGAAGCTGTTCGTGCTCAAACCCGTGATGTTTGGGAGCGTAAACCCGAAGATAAAGAACATATCTTACTGCAATATTGTAAAGATCTGATTGGCTTAACCGGCTTGGTGGCAGCGTTGATTTTTACGGTAGTGTTAACCTCTGTTGCGGGTTCCGCTCAAGCGACGATTGTTGATGCATTAGGGTTAGGCGGTATTACTTGGTTGCGCCCGGTATTAACATCTATTGCATTGACGATTTCAATTTTGGCCAACTACCTGATGTTTTTATGGATATTTTGGATGTTGCCTCGACGTCGCTTTAATCGTAAAACATTAATGCAAGGCACTTTATTAGCCGCGGTTGGTTTTGAAGCGATTAAATTTGCGATGACATTCCTATTGCCTAAATTAGCCAGCTCACCATCGGGGGCGGCATTTGGCTCTATCATAGGTTTAATGGCATTCTTCTATTTCTTTGCTCGATTAACATTATTTTGTGCAGCATGGATCGCCACGGCAAAAGAAAACCGCCCAGGTTATGGTGTCGTTGCTGCTGATGACGATACAGACATAGATACCGATAAATAACGCTTAAATTAGTGCGATTAAACCCTAAAACTTTTGAAGGATAGCCAGTGAGCTATCCTTTTTTCGTGGTCTTTATTTGTATCAATTACGTTATAATAACGGGCTAGATAAAAGCAGTAGCAATGCAATTTGGTGTTTATTTGTGATGTATTGTAAGTCAACGTTATGATGATATTGCAACCAATAAGTTTAAGTTGGTTGTTTATTTGTTTTTGTTATGTTGCTTGAGTGGTGTTGTTAGGTGGCTAAATTGTTTTATTGTGGGGGCGGTTTTTTGAGTGGCTTCTCAGTAGTGATGCAAGACGATTATTGCTATTAAGTGACTTGATATTTATCAATATGACTTAGTGAGCTAACAGGCATTTTACTTCCTATGATAGGTATTTTGGAAACCAGAATACCGGTGGTATATAGGGAGATAAGTCATGTTGTATTTGGAATTTTTATTCCTGTTATTGGTATTGTATGCCGGTAGCCGTTTTGGTGGTATTGGATTAGGCGTTGTTTCAGGATTAGGGCTGTTGGTGGAAGTATTTATCTTCCGTATGCCGCCAACCTCACCACCGATCACTGTGATGCTGATCATTCTTGCGGTTGTAACCTGTGCCTCGATTTTAGAAGCGGCTGGTGGCCTCAAATACATGCTGCAAGTGGCTGAGCGTATATTACGTAGTAATCCGAAACGCGTTACTATCGTTGGTCCACTAGTGACTTACGTGATGACTTTTATGTTAGGAACCGGTCACGCAGTATATTCAATTATGCCTATCATTGGCGATGTTGCACTTAAAAATGGTATCCGTCCAGAGCGACCAATGGCTGCTTCATCGGTCGCCTCGCAACTGGCGATCACTGCAAGTCCTATCTCTGCTGCGGTGGTTTACTACCTCGCGCAATTATCCGGTCTTAATGAATCTATCCATTTATTATCTATTTTAATGGTGACTATTCCGGCAACATTAGGCGGAACCTTGTTGCTATCATTGTATAGCTTACGTCGTGGTAAAGAGCTGGCAGATGATCCTGAATACCAACGCCGTTTACAAGATCCTGTTTGGCGTGATCAAATCCTTCATACCACTAAAACCTCATTAAATGAGCAGTTACCCCGTTCAGCAATGCACGCTGTGATGTTATTCGTGGTAGCGTTAGTCACGATTGTTATTGTGGCAATGGTGCCAGAAATTCGCACTATTGGCGATGCCAAGCCAATCTCGATGTCATTAATTATTCAAATGATGATGCTTGGTTTTGGTGGTTTAATCTTGTTAGTGACCCGTACTAATGTACAGAAAGTGCCAGAAGGGGTAGTGTTTAAATCGGGAATGGTAGCGGCAATCGCTATTTTTGGTATTGCTTGGATGAGTGATACTTACTTCCAATATGCAATGCCATCGTTTAAATCGGGCATTACAGAAATGGTACAAGGGTATCCGTGGACGTTTGCATTAGCGTTATTCACCGTGTCTGTGGTGGTTAACTCACAAGCAGCAACGGCACGAATGATGTTGCCTGTTGGTTTAGCAATGGGATTAAGCCCTGCATTGTTAATTGGTTTAATGCCAGCGACATACGGTTACTTTTTCATTCCTAATTACCCATCAGATATTGCTACCGTCAACTTTGATGTTACAGGTACGACTAAAATTGGTAAATGGTATTTTAACCATAGCTTCATGATGCCGGGCTTAATTGGTGTCGTTTCCGCTTGTTGTATTGGTTATGTACTTGCTCAAATGATTATCTAACGGATTAATAATTGATAATAAAAAGGCACTTTAAGTGCCTTTTTTTATTTGAACAGACCAAATGTAATTTAATTAATATTTTGATTGATAACCTTACTGTAATGCTCTATTGGTGGCATATTATTGCTTTAATTTGTTTCAAGATGTTATGTTTTCTGTTTTATTATTTATTTAAGTTATTGTTATTTATAATTTATTTTTGTTAAAGTTAAATATTAACGTTTGCTTTTGTTTAATATCGTTGACTATCTTATTTTTATACTCATAATACGCGCCGTTTATCCATGGCATCGAGCTTAATTTTAATGTTTGTATTAGATTGTGGTGGTAAAAATGGCGGCAGATAATAATTATAGTCTTGGTCCTGTGCCAATGACGGCCAGAAAAAGCGTAGTATCATTAACCATGGTGATGCTTGGATTAACGTTCTTTTCTGCCAGTATGTGGACCGGCGGAGCGTTAGGTATTGGACTTTCTTTTGATGACTTCTTTCTTGCTGTGATTATCGGCAATCTTATCCTTGGTATTTATACTTCTTTTCTTGGTTACATCGGCGCTTCAACTGGCCTTTCAACACATCTTCTTGCTCGTTTCTCTTTTGGCGTTAAAGGCTCTTGGTTACCTTCGGCATTGTTGGGCGGTACACAAGTGGGTTGGTTTGGTGTTGGCGTAGCGATGTTTGCTATTCCTGTTCACAAAGCAACCGGTATTGATACCAATATATTAATCATGGTATCGGGGTTATTGATGACAGTGACGGTCTATTTTGGCATGTCGGCGTTAATGATTTTATCGGCAGTTGCTGTGCCTGCGATTGCTTTATTAGGTGGATATTCTGTTTTTGATGCTATTGAGAGCATTGGCGGGGTGAGTGTCATTAAAGCAGTAGAGCCAGCGGTGAGTATTGATTTTTCTGTAGCAGTAGCAATGGTTGTCGGCTCTTTTGTGAGTGCAGGAACTTTAACGGCTGACTTTGTTCGCTTTGGTAAAAAGCCTGCTAGTGCTGTGCTAGTGACGATGGTGGCATTTTTCATTGGTAATTCGCTGATGTTTATTTTTGGCGCAGCGGGTGCGGCAGCAACAGGCGAAGCTGATATTTCAGAAGTGATGATCGCGCAAGGGTTACTGATTCCTGCAATTATTGTATTGGGGTTAAATATTTGGACCACCAACGATAATGCGCTCTATGCTTCAGGCTTAGGTTTTTCTAATATTACCGGATTACCAAGTAAGTATATTTCGATGGTTAATGGTGTTATCGGAACGCTGTTTGCTTTGTGGTTATACAATAACTTCGTTGGTTGGTTAACCTTTCTTTCGTTAGCGATTCCACCTATTGGTGGCGTCATTATTGCGGACTTTATGGCAAATCGTAGCCGTTATAAAGATTTTGCAACGGCTGAATTTAAAAATATCAATTGGGCGGGTATTGTGGCAGTTATTGTCGGCGTGGCTTGTGGGCATTATTTACCAGGGGTTGTGCCAGTCAATGCTGTTTTAGGTGGTGCTGTGAGTTATTTAATTCTTAATCCAATTTTTAATAAAAAGCGCGTAGCTGACGTTCAGCCAGCGTAAGGACATATCATGACAACTTTATTGATTAAAAATGCCATCCTTCAAGGTCAATCAGGCTTAAAGCAGATTCTGATTGAGAACGGCCAATTTAAACGTATTGAGAATAATGACGTTGATTTTGATTACCACGGTGAGCTCCTTGATGCTGAAGGTGGATTAGCCGTTGCGCCTTTTTGCGAACCTCATATTCACTTAGATACCACTCAAACCGCAGGTGAGCCGAGTTGGAACATATCAGGCACCTTATTTGAAGGTATTGAACGCTGGGCTGAGCGTAAGCAAACATTATCGATTGAAGATGTAAAATCACGCGCTAAACAAACCCTAAAATGGCAAATTGCGAACGGCGTACAACATGTGCGTACCCATGTTGATGTCTCAGATCCAACCTTGGTGGCATTGAAAGCCATGGTCGAAGTTCGCGAAGAAATGAAGCAATGGGTTGATATTCAAATTGTTGCCTTTCCGCAAGAGGGTATTTTGTCATACCCAAATGGTAAGCAATTATTAGAGCAAGCGGTGCAGTTGGGCGCAGATGTTATTGGTGCTATTCCTCACTTTGAATTTACCCGTGAGTATGGTGTTGAATCGCTACATTACGTGTTTGAATTAGCACGTAAATATGATTGTTTGATTGATGTTCACTGTGATGAGATTGACGATGAACAATCGCGCTTTGTTGAAACAGTTGCAGCGTTAGCACATAAATATGACATGGGTGAGAAGGTTACAGCAAGCCATACCACAGCAATGGGATCATACAATGGCGCTTATGCTTCGCGTTTGTTCCGTTTATTAAAAATGTCAGGGATTAACTTTGTTGCCAACCCACTGGTTAATATTCACCTGCAAGGACGTTTTGATGATTACCCTAAGCGTCGTGGCGTAACCCGCGTTAAAGAAATGCTAGCTGCTAATATTAATGTGTGTTTTGGCCACGATGATGTGTTTGACCCTTGGTACCCATTAGGTACAGCAAACATGCTGCAAGTGCTGCATATGGGGCTACACGTGTGCCAAGTGATGGGTTATGACCAAATTAATCAGTCATTAGATTTGATCAGCAACAACTCAGCACGAACACTGAATATTCAACATCGTTATGGTATTGAGCAAGGCAAGCCAGGAAGCTTATTAATTTTACCTGCAGAAAATGGTTTTGATGCTGTGCGTCGTCAAGTGCCGGTGCGTTACTCTATTCGTCACGGTAACGTTATTGCGACAACTCAACCAGCTATCACTCAGATACATTTGAATGAAGTAGAGCAAGTCTCATTTAAACGTTAATGATTAACAAGTTATAACGTTAAGGGCGAATCATGTGATTCGCCCTTTTTGATCGTAAGTAATGTGTCTTTAAAATTGATGATTAATCATCAGCTTGCTTTTTACCCGGTTCTTGTGGCTCTTCATAAGGCCAGTAGTGATGACCTATACGGATCAATACTGTTGCCGCAGCAAGAATAAATGCCGCTAGTGACAGCCAAATAATAAAGGAGCCATCAAGCTCTTTCATGCCAAGGGTAATATAACGGGCAATAGCCATAATGGCGATATAGAGCGGATACCGCACCGGAATCTTACCGTGAGCAACAAATTGCTGCACCATAGCCAAAATTTCGAGATAAATGAACATCAATAAAATGTCAGTTAGCTGAATATTACGGTTAACGAATACATGAATAAATTCATTCACCATTGCGACAACAGTGGCTAAAGTAATCGCGGTTAATAATATCGCTTCTAAAATATGGAACACTTTTAGAAAAGGTTTACTAAATGAGCGAGGTAAATGGGAAGGCATATTTTCTCCAGCGTTAGCGCTGTTTATATTTTTATCAAGCATGCTCTTTATTGTAAGAGATAATGCTTATTCTAATAGTGAAATTTTGTTAAATTTAACTATGTGTGTGCTTATTGTTCGAGTTGTGTTTTATTTAAACACGATTGGTGGTGGTTGATCACCAATCAATACCTTTGCGAGCTTTTATGCCTTGCTCAAAAGCATGTTTTACATTACGTACTTCAGAAACAGTGTCTGCAATTTCAATTAATTGACGATGAGCAGCGCGGCCAGTAATGATAACGGTTTGTTGTGGCGGTCGCGCAGTGATAGCTGCGATGATCTCAGCTAAATCAATATAATCATAAGTCACCATGTAGGTGAGTTCATCAAGTAATACCACATCAAGTTTTTCATCGGCTAACATTGCTTTGCAATCAGCCCAAGTTGTTTGTGCTGCGAGTGTATCTGCGGTTTTATTTTGGGTTTCCCATGTAAAGCCTGTCGCCATCACTGAGAAAGTCACACCATGTTGTTGCAGTAGGTTCCGCTCACCACAATCCCAGGTGCCTTTAATAAATTGTCCGACTCCACATTGTTGTCCGTGGCCGATTGCGCGGGCGATCATACCAAAACCTGAGGTTGATTTACCTTTACCATTACCCGTAATAACCACTACCAGCCCTCGTTCTTGCTGGGCGGCATTGATTTTATTATCAACCTGCTGTTTTAGACGTTGTTGACGAGCTTGATGGCGATCATCCTTGGTGGTTTTATCAACCATAATTTCCTCTCAAAAGCATTGTCGTATAGATAATATAGCGTACCAGTGATTATAAACGAAAGCCCGTGTAGTCATAGGACTGCGCGGGCTTTTTTATGTCATGAGCTGATTTTAAGTAAGTTACTTTACAGCTTAACCTAGAACGTCAGTAGCAACTTTATAGGTTGGATCTTCAAGCATATTGACTTCGACCAGATTACCGGCTTTTTGCAGCAGTCGGCGACACTCAGGGCTTAGGTGGCGAATATGCAGGGTTTTATTACGGCTCGCGTAACGTTCAGCAAGAGTATCAATTGCTTCAATGGCTGAGTGATCGGCAACACGAGAATGGGCAAAATCAATAATCACTGTGTTTGGATCATTACTCGCGTCAAATAACTCTAAGAAATGAGAAGCAGAGCCAAAGAATAGTGGACCATTGACTTGGTAAACTTTAGCGCCGTCGTTATCAACATGAGATGTTGCATAAATTTGTTTGGCGTGATTCCAAGCAAAGACTAATGCTGAGTAAATAACCCCCACAAACACAGCCACAGCAAGATCGGCAGCCACAGTTACACAGGTAACAAGAATAATGGTGAAGAAGTCATGCTTAGGTACTTTACGAATCATACGTAAACTTGCCCACTCAAAGGTGCCGATAACAACCATGAACATTACACCAACCAATGCTGCTAATGGAATCATCTCAATGAATGACGAGCCAAATAGAATAAACACTAATAAGCCAATGGCAGCAGTAATGCCTGATAAGCGACCACGACCACCAGAGTTAATGTTGATCATTGATTGGCCAATCATCGCACAACCGCCCATAGCACCAAACACTGAACAAGTGATGTTAGCCATACCTTGACCGACACATTCACGATTACCGTGACCACGAGTATTGGTCATTTCATCAATAACCGTCAGTGTTAGTAATGATTCGATTAAACCAACCGCAGCAAGAATCAGCGAGTAAGGCAAAATGATTTTAAGCGTTTCAAGGTTAACACCTACATTCGGTAGTGCAAATGTTGGTAGCGAGCCTGCAAGGGTAGCATTTGTATCACCACTCATTGTACGTACGAAATCAACTACTGTGCGTGAATCTAGACCTAATACATGTACCAGTGCTGTGACGGTTAAAATGGCAACTAACGAAGAGGGTACCGCTTTAGTGAGCTTAGGTAAAAAGTAGATGATAGCCATGGTTAACAGCACTAATCCCAGCATGATGTAAAGCTGAGTACCGTGCATCCATTCAAGACCACCAGTTAGAGATGGTACTTTAAATTGACCAAGCTGAGCCAAGAAAATAACAATCGCTAAGCCGTTAACAAAACCGATCATTACCGGATGTGGAACCATACGAATAAATTTACCGAGGCGGAATATACCAGCCAGAATTTGAAAAATACCCGCCAACATTACAGCGGCAAATAGATATTGAATGCCGTGTTGAGCGACAAGGCTGACCATTACGACGGCCATTGCCCCTGTTGCGCCCGAGATCATGCCAGGGCGTCCGCCAAAGATGGCAGTAATTAACCCGACAATAAAGGCAGCGTATAGACCAACCATTGGGTCGACACCTGCGACAAAGGCAAAAGCAACAGCTTCTGGTACTAGAGCAAGCGCTACAGTTAATCCAGATAGGATGTCATTTTTGACTGATTGTTGTGAGACTTGAGGAAATTCAGACATATATTAGGCGTTCTTCTCTTCGCTAAAATGAATGGAGAATTAAAAATATTGATTAACAGAATGTTACCGAAAGATTTACACCGCATCAACTTAAGCGGTTAAATGCGGTAAAGTTGTGCTTTGGAGACATATTAATGATGTTAAGCAATCAGGTTGTTAAAAATTATGGCTATTTTTGACTCAAAAAAGAGTAATAAAAAAGCCATGCAGATGCATGGCTTTTTACTAGCAGTTTAAAATAACTTAGTCAAAAGATGGCTTAGTCATTGGTGCTGCTGCTGTATTGGTCGCTGTTTGGCTACCCGCTGAACGTGTTGTTGTCGC
Source organism: Photobacterium sp. Alg240-V54 (assembly GCF_900537155.1). Lineage (NCBI taxonomy): Bacteria > Pseudomonadati > Pseudomonadota > Gammaproteobacteria > Vibrionales > Vibrionaceae > Photobacterium > Photobacterium sp. Alg240-V54. The sequence goes on along the minus strand of NZ_UNRL01000003.1, from coordinate 203,402 downwards.
TGCACGTAATGGTGCTGCTTCAACTTTTACACTTGCCATTGTTTCTGTTGGTGCAGGTGCTTTGGTCATTGCTGCTATTGCATGGAAACCACGTGGAGAGGTTGCAGTGACGGCCATCGCTTCAGTGACAATTTTAGTCATTGGTGCTGATGCTGTGTTCACAACAGGTGTTTCAACAACAGGTGTTTCAACAACAGGTGTTTCAACTACTGGCGCTTCAACAACAGGTGTTTCAACTACTGGCGCTTCAACAACAGGAGCTTCAACAACAGGCGCTTCAACAACAGGTGCTTCAACAACAGGTGCTTCAACAACAGGTGTTTCAACAACAGGTGCTTCAACAACAGGTGCTTCAACTACAGCCGCTGCACGTAATGGGAAAGCTTTACCCATTGCTAGTTCAGGCATCGCAACACCACCTAAAGTAGGTTGTGATACAACCTCTGGTAATGCTTGAGCGATTGCTGGTTGATGAGGCTGCTCTGTAACAACTTCTGCTACTGGTGCTTCAATTGTTGGCTTAATGCGAGACCATACTTTGCCCATTGCCATTTCTGGTGTTGCTACACCTGATGTTGGACGTTGTGCTTTTGGCTTCTCAACAATAGAGACAACATTTACCATATCGCTAATAGTATCTGTTGCTTCAACAACAGCATGCTCAACCGCGTCGGCAACATTGTAGCAGCTTGGATCTTCGTGCTGCTCATAATCTTGCTTTTCAACACGCGTATCACGAATACGACGACGGCGTTGACCGCTTGCACGTAAGTGGCGTGGTGAACGACGGTTACGACGTTGGTTGTTATCTTGCTCATTGTTTTCAGCTTGCTCATCGATCACTGTTTGATCTTGAGCCGTCGTTGTTTGCGCTTCTTTTGCGATTGTTGTACCCATCTCCATTAATGGTGATGGTGTCGTAAGTGCTGTGATAGCATTTGTTTCAACAACAGCTTGCTCTGCAACAGTCGTTTCTACGTTGTTATCAGTGATACGGATTTTTTTCTGTAACTGACGACGTTGACGACGTTGTTTTGCTTTAACGTTTTTCTCTTCAGCTTCAACAGTGTTATTTGTTTTCGCTTTTACTTCTTCTGGTTGTTGGCGTTGTTGCTTCTGCGCTTGAACCTCTTCTTTACGAGATTGGCGTTGCTGCTCTTTCGCTTCTTCAGAACGAGGTTGACGTTGTTGCTTCGCTGGGCGCTCTTGAGGTTGACGGTTTTTATCCGTGCGCTCATTACGATCATTGCGACGACGAGGTTGACGCTGCTCGTTATTGCGATCTTGCTGTTCAGCGTTGTTGTCTTGAGCACTCTCTTGGTTGTTATTACGGCGAGTGTTATCGCGATTACCTTGACGGTCATTACGACGATTATCAGGACGACGGTTATTGTTGTTACGACGATTATTGGTGTTTGTTTGCTCTTTTACTGGTGCTTCAGGTTCTTGTTTAACAGCAACTGGTTGTTCAGTTTTGTTATTAAAGAATGATGAAATAGCAGCAAAAATACGACTAAAGATACTTGGCGCTTGAGCAATAATCGCTTGTGGTTTAGGTTTAGCAACAGGTTGTACTTCTGGTGCTGCTGCGGCCACTGGAGCGGGTTGTTTTGGTGCTGCAAAACCGTGTAGAACAGGTTCTTCACGCTTTTTAGCTGTACGTTCTTGTTGTGGTGACTCCGTCGCTTCAGCTTCTTTTAGTGCTTCAATAGTACTAGGAAGATGGTACGAAAGTGTATCTTGCTCTTCACCTTCACGAATACGTAACACTTCAAAGTGTGGCGTTTCCATGTCAGCATTTGGAACAATAACAACACGAACATTATGGTACTTTTCAATGTGCTGTACAGCAGGGCGTTTTTCGTTAAGCAAGTAAGAGGCAACAGGCACAGGTACAATAGCAACCACTTGTGAACTGTTATCTTTTAATGCTTCTTCTTCGATTAAACGCAAAATTGAAAGTGACAATGATTCATTATCACGCACAACACCTGTACCCGTACAACGAGGACAAACATGATGGCTTGCTTCTGCTAAAGAAGGGCTTAAACGTTGACGAGACATTTCAAGCAAACCAAAGCGAGATATGCGACCAATTTGTACGCGAGCACGGTCAACACGAACCGCTTCACGTAAACGGTTTTCTACTTCACGTTGGTGACGAACGGGTGTCATATCGATGAAATCAATAACGACTAGACCACCAAGATCGCGAAGACGTAATTGACGTGCAATTTCATCTGCTGCTTCTAAGTTAGTTTGTAGTGCTGTTTCTTCAATATCACCGCCTTTCGTTGCACGCGCTGAGTTGATATCAATAGAAGTCAGTGCTTCTGTTGGATCAATAACAACAGAGCCACCTGAAGGTAAACGAACTTCACGCTGGAACGCAGAGTCAATTTGGCTTTCAATTTGGTAGTGGCTAAATAGCGGTACTTCGCCTTCATAACGCTTAATACGCGATAGGAAGTCTGGTCGAATTAGCTTGATATGATCACGTGCGCGATCAAATACTTGTGGGCTATCGATAAGGATCTCGCCGATATCGCGACGAAGATAATCACGAATAGCACGTGCAATAACGTTACTTTCTTGGTGAATCAAGAACGGAGCAGCTTGAGACTCAGCGGCTTCTTTCACTGCACTCCAGTGATTAAGTAGCACGTTTAAATCCCACTCAAGCTCTTCACCTGATTTACCAACACCAGCAGTACGTACAATTAGACCCATACCGTGAGGCAGTTCTAATGTGCTTAATGCAGCTTTAAGTTGTGTACGCTCTTCACCTTCGATACGACGAGAAATACCGCCAGCACGAGGGTTATTAGGCATTAATACAAGGTAGCTACCTGCTAATGAGATAAAGGTAGTTAGTGCGGCACCTTTGTTGCCACGCTCTTCTTTATCAACTTGAACGATAACTTCTTGGCCTTCTTTCAAGACTTCCTTAATGTTAGGACGACCTTGGTAAGAATAGTTTGACGGGAAGTAATCTTTAGCAACTTCTTTTAATGGGAGGAAGCCATGGCGTTCTGCACCGTAATCAACGAACGCAGCTTCCAGGCTTGGTTCGATACGAGTGATGCGGCCTTTGTAGATATTTGCTTTTTTAGATTCGTGACCTGGGCTTTCGATATCAAGATCAAATAGCTTTTGGCCATCAACTAATGCGACGCGCAACTCTTCCTTTTGAGTCGCGTTAATCAACATTCTTTTCATTATATTGTACTCATTATTGTTGTTGTATTAGCGCCGCTAATTACATCAATTTTTTGATGGTGCCTGACTCCAAGTCTGATGTACGGGTGCAACCTCACGGTTGGAATGCAGGAGTGCTCTATGGCCACACGTATTAGCCAACTGTGTCGAGATGGTTAGATCTGAAATACACAGCTGGTATCACCACATCGAGGTGTGGTTGTATCTGTTACATCAAAAAAATCTGTAATCTGACGGGCTAAAAAAAACTCCGGTAACCATAACGTCTTACGCCACGTGCTGCGTTTATCACCTGAGTTGTATATAAAATAGCCGAAATGATGAGAGTATGCTCACCTTGTCAGTAAAATAAGCAAAAAAACTTATTCTAGAATGCAATCATAGCAGGCTCACTTTTTTGCGGCAATCTGCTTTATTTGCATGGTACAATCAAACTTATGACAGAAGATAAACCTAAAGTGCAATTCATCGATATTACCGATGATTTTGCTGGCCAACGGATCGATAACTTTCTCCGTGCTAGGCTTAAAAATGTACCAAAAAGTATGATTTACCGTATTTTGCGTAAAGGCGAGGTGCGAGTAAACAAAAAACGTATTAAACCTGAATATAAATTGCAGGATGGTGATCTCGTGCGGGTCCCGCCAGTTTTTGTTCCTGAGAAAGATGAACAAGCACCGATCAGTACCAAACTGAATAAAGTGGCTGAACTTGAATCATGCATTATCTATGAAGATGACCATGTGTTGATTTTGAATAAGCCATCAGGCACAGCTGTTCATGGCGGCAGTGGTTTGAAGTTTGGTGCGATTGAAGCGTTACGTGCATTACGTCCTGATGCGCGATATCTTGAGTTAGTACACCGTATTGACCGTGATACATCAGGCATCTTGTTGGTTGCTAAGAAACGTTCTGCGTTACGTAAGCTGCAAGAGCAATTTAGAGAAAAAACGGTTCAGAAATATTATTTTGCCTTAGTGATGGGGGAATGGAAGGCAAACTGTAAGCGAGTCACTGCACCGTTATTGAAAAATGAAGTCAACAGTATTGTGCGTGTTAACCCACAAGGTAAAGCGTCAGATACGCGTTTTAAAGTGCTTGAGCGTTTTGCACAAGCTACCTTAGTGCAAGCGAGTCCTGTAACAGGTCGTACTCACCAAATTCGTGTCCATTGCCAATATGAAGGCCATCCTATTGCTTGGGATGATCGTTATGGCGATCCACGTTTTGATGCTTACACTAAAAAAGCCGGCTTAGGACGATTGTTCCTACACGCTGCAAATATTCGATTTACTCATCCTAATACTGATGAGTTAATGGATATTAGTGCGCCAATGGAGCCGGTGTTAGAACGTTGTTTAGCGAAGCTGCGTACATTTTAACCGTTTCAATGTATCAATGCATTTTAAGACGGGATAGAACAAATAAAAAAGGCGAACATTGCGTTCGCCTTTTTTATTGTTATAAAACTGCAATCTGTTCATTGGCGAGCATTTCTCGCAGCGCAATAAGTGGTAAGCCAACGAGTGTATTAGGATCTCGTCCTTCTAACCTATCAAATAAAGCAATCCCTAAACCTTCACTTTTAAAACTACCCGCACAATAAAGAGGCTGCTCTTTAGTGACATAATGGGCAATTTCATTTTCAGTTAGGGTTCTAAAATGGACATGAAACGGTTCACAAATAACTTGGGCTGTTTCTGTGCGAGCATTATATAAGCACAGACCGGTATAAAAAGTAATCACCTTGCCGCTAGCAGCACGTAACTGTGCGCATGCATTAGCTTCAGTATGAGGTTTACCTAAAATCTTATCGTCAATGACACATACTTGGTCTGAACCTATAATAAGGTGATTAGGGTAATCTGATGCACAAGCCTGTGCTTTAGCTTGTGCTAATCGCTTCACTAGCGCAGAGGCTGACTCATTTTTTAATATCGCTTCATCTACATTTGGATTCGCCGTCGTAAAAGGTAGCTGCAGTTTTTCTAGTAAGCTTTTACGAAATGGAGAGGTAGATGCAAGAACAAGTGACTGGTTCATAGGCTATTTCTTTATCAAAATGAATAACTGGTTCTGAGTGTAACCATCACCGAGCAGCAATGCTAGTGAGCATAGTTTTGTGATTGTTTGGGTTTAGGTGCAGACAGACGATGTTATCGTTACAGCACAATGGTATTATAAGCGCCAATCATTGATTTTAATTTAAATAGACCCATTATTGGCTATCATTTAAACGATGATTAAGTGATCTCTTGTCATTTTATCAGCAATCATCAAGTGATTGAGTGACAGAGAAATAAAAACTTTTTAATGAGGAGAGGGAATGAATTTTAATGGCAGCATGAGAATTACTCAAAAGCCGTTAATTCAGGCACATTTCCTTTGACTCAACCAGACTATAAGGCTAATATTCGCGCCCTATGCAAAAGGTAAAATTGCCGCTAAAGGTAGATCCAGTACGCACTGCACAGAAAAGACTCGACTATGATGGCATCATCAAAGCGGATCTTCTGTCTCGTTTAGCTGGTTCAACCCAGAGCGTAATAAGTGATGCAAACGTCAACTTGTCTTTTGACCTTGACCAACGTCGTATTCCTTTCATGCGCGGAAACGCAAGTGTAGATGTGATGTTGACCTGTCAGAGATGCCAGGAAGAATTTCCACACACAATTAGTGTTGAATTCTGTTATAGTCCGGTTCGTGATGAAGAGGCTATTGACAAGTTACCGGAAGCCTATGAGCCGACAATTGTCGACGAAAATGGTGATATTAATCTAATTGAAATCATCGAAGATGAATTGATGTTAGAGTTACCGCAAGTAGCAAGACATGATGATGACGATTGTAAGATCGGCACACATAACTTGTCTTTTGGTGATATTCCCGTTGCTGATGAGCGTCCGAATCCGTTTGCAGTATTGAAAAATCTTAAAAGTTAAATTTAACAGGAGTAGGGTTAATGGCCGTACAAAAGAGCAAAAAATCACGTGCAGCACGTGGTATGCGTCGTTCACATGATGCACTAACTACAGCAGCAGTATCTGTAGATTCAGCATCAGGTGAAACTCACCTACGTCACCACGTGACAGCTGACGGTTTCTACCGTGGCCGTAAGGTTATCAACAAGTAAGGTTGAACCTTGATGGGTCTTACCGTTGCACTTGATGCAATGGGCGGGGATTTCGGTCCTCAAGTAACAGTGCCTGCCGCCGTGCAGGCACTGTTGCATTCGCCTGAGCTCAAACTCATTCTTTTTGGTGATATAAGTGCTATCACTGCTCAACTTACTCTCCTAAATAAGCTCAATCATCCTCGGCTATCAGTCGTCCATTGCGATAACGTTATAGCCAACGAAACACGTCCATCTCAAGCATTACGTCATAGCAAAGGTTCTTCGATGCGAATGGCATTAGATGCCGTTGCAGCAGGTGATGCAGATGCCTGTGTCAGCGCGGGTAATACTGGCGCGTTAATGGCTTTATCTCGCTATGTGCTAAAACAACTTCCTGGTGTGGAACGTCCTGCTTTAATTTCAGAGATCCCTAATTGTAATGCTAATCATACTTGGTTATTAGATTTGGGCGCCAATGTATCGTGCGATGCTGATACCTTGTTTCAATTTGCCGTCATGGGATCGGTGGTTGCTGAACAAACATTAGGTACCGCCCCTCGAGTCGCATTACTTAATATTGGTGAAGAATCGATTAAAGGTAACGATCTGGTTAAGCGTTGTGCTGAAATGTTGAGCCAATCTGCTGATATTAATTACATTGGTTATATAGAAGGTCACCAATTGTATTCAGATAAAGCAGATGTGATTGTATGCGATGGTTTTGTCGGTAATGTGAGTTTAAAAACCAGTGAAGGGGTAGCTAACCTATTCATTGATTGTATTAAGCGTAATATTGGTCAAAATCCATTTAAGCGATTGATCGCTAAATGGCTGTTTCGTGAGCTGTTTAATAGCTTACAACAATTGAACCCCGACCAGTATAATGGCGCAAGTCTGTTAGGATTACGCGGTATAGTAGTGAAAAGCCACGGAAGTGCTGACACCACAGCTTTGGAGAATGCCATAAGCCAAGCGGTTTATGAGATTAAACGCCAAATACCGATGAAAATCAGTGACCGTCTGGAAGAGGTCTTACTAGAGAGGCATTATTAGTCTTCATGTATAGCAAAATTCTAGGAACTGGCAGCTACCTGCCACAACAAGTACGCTCAAATGCGGACTTAGAAAAAATGGTAGAAACAAGTGATGAGTGGATCGTTGCGCGTACGGGTATTCGTGAGCGTCGTATTGCATCTAAAGATGAAACCGTTGCCGTTATGGGCTACCAAGCATCATTAAATGCAATAGAGATGGCAGGTATCAATAAAGAAGATATCGATCTGATTATTGTTGCGACTTCTAGCGCCAGCCATTCATTTCCCTCTGCTGCTTGCCAAGTGCAAGGAATGTTAGACATAAAAGGCTGTCCGGCGTTTGATTTATCAGCGGCATGTACTGGCTTTGTGTATGCACTGAGTGTTGCTGATCAGCATATTAAAACGGGTATGGCGAAAAACGTACTCGTGATTGGCTCTGATGCGCTGTCTCATTGTTGTGATCCACAAGATCGTTCAACAGTGATCCTATTTGGTGATGCTGCTGGTGCGGTCGTTATTGGCGCCAGTGAAGAGCCAGGGATCATTTCAACACATCTGTATGCTGATGGTCATTTTGGTGGTTTATTAAGTCTTGCTGTGCCAGAACACGGTAAAGATTTTGATGCTAATACATGGCTTTACATGGCAGGCAATGAAGTGTTTAAAGTGGCGGTAACCCAGTTATCGAACCTAGTAAAAAGCACCCTTGCTGAAAATAATATGGATAAATCTGAGCTTGATTGGTTAGTGCCACACCAAGCTAATATGCGTATTATTTCAGCGACAGCGAAAAAGCTATCAATGCCGATGGATCAAGTGGTTGTGACGCTTGATCGTCATGGTAACACCTCCGCGGCAACGGTACCGACTGCGTTAGATGAAGCAGTACGTGATGGCCGTATTCAACGTGGTCAAACGCTATTATTAGAAGCGTTTGGTGGCGGTTTCACTTGGGGCTCAGCACTGGTGAAATTTTAAACTAAACTCGAAAGGGTTTAGTTGGCGTCGCTAAAAGAATTTTGCGATAAGGCAGAAGGTTGAATATAGTAAACGCTGTCTTATTAGCTATTAATTTTACTGAACGATCAGTATATAAAGAATAAGGATTCTCAAATGTCTAAGTTCGCGATTGTTTTCCCTGGACAGGGTTCTCAAACTGTTGGCATGCTTGCTGATTTAGCAGAGCAATTTGATGTGGTTAAGCAGACGTTTGCTGAAGCCTCTGATGCGTTAGGTTACGACCTATGGGCATTAGTACAAAATGGCCCAGCTGAAGATCTAAACCAAACCCAACGTACACAGCCGGCATTATTAACGGCATCTGTGGCAATTTGGCGTGTATGGCAACAACAGGGCGGTGCACAACCTGCTGTTTTAGCTGGACACAGCTTAGGCGAGTACTCTGCGCTAGTATGTGCTGGTGTGATTGATTTCCAAGCTGCAGTTAAGTTAGTTGAACTACGCGGTAAGCTAATGCAAGAAGCTGTGCCTGCTGGCGTGGGCGCTATGTCAGCGATTATTGGTCTTGATAACGATGCAATTGCAGCAGCATGTGCGCAAGCAGCTGAAGATCAAGTATGTTCACCGGTTAATTTTAACTCGCCAGGTCAAGTTGTGATTGCGGGTAACAAAGAAGCGGTAGAGCGTGCTAACGTATTATGTAAAGAAGCCGGTGCTAAGCGTGCATTACCATTGCCAGTATCAGTACCTTCACATTGTGCATTAATGAAGCCAGCTGCAGATAAACTAGCGATTGCATTAGAAGGTTTAGCCTTTAACGCGCCGACAATCCCTGTGATTAATAATGCCGATGTAGCGACTGAAACCGATCCTGTTGCAATTAAATTGGCACTTGTTAAACAACTATACAATCCAGTACGTTGGACTGAATCTGTAGAGAGTATGGCGTCTGAAGGCATTGAAGAGTTGCTAGAAATGGGACCGGGTAAAGTATTAACTGGCCTAACTAAACGTATTGATCGTGCACTTGGCGGCGCAGCGGTAAATGATGTTGCATCATTAACAGCAGCACTTGCGAAGTAATTAAGCTTTAAAGAGGATTTACAATGAGCCTGGAAGGTAAAATTGCACTAGTTACAGGTGCGAGCCGCGGTATTGGTCGCGCAATTGCTGACATTTTAGTTGAGCGCGGCGCAACTGTTATTGGTACTGCAACATCAGAGAGCGGTGCTGATGCTATTAGTGCGTATCTTGGCGAACACGGTAAAGGTTTTGCGTTAAACGTAACTTCACCAGAGTCAATTGAGACGACATTAAAGCAAATTAAAGAACAATATGGCGATATTGACATTCTAGTGAATAACGCCGGTATTACGCGTGACAATCTGCTAATGCGTATGAAAGATGACGAATGGCAAGATATCATGGATACTAATCTAACGTCTGTTTTCCGTCTGTCTAAAGCGGTACTGCGTGCTATGATGAAAAAGCGTAATGGTCGCATCATTAGCATTGGTTCTGTTGTCGGTACAATGGGTAATGCAGGTCAAACCAATTACGCGGCAGCAAAAGCTGGCCTATTAGGTTTTACCAAATCAATGGCGCGTGAAGTTGCTTCTCGTGGCATCACTGTTAACGCTGTTGCGCCTGGTTTCATTGAAACTGATATGACAAAAGCGTTAAATGACGATCAACGCGCAGCAACGTTAGCAAATGTTCCTGCTGGTCGTTTAGGCGATCCGCGTGAAATTGCAGCAGCTGTGGCTTTTTTAGCCTCTGATGACGCTGCTTATATAACAGGCGAAACATTGCACGTTAACGGCGGCATGTATATGATTTAAGCAATTTCTTTGCAATACTTCATGATTCAAGTCAAATTGAACTATTTTTCTGGTTAAATCGTGGTTTGACCAGCATTATGAGTGTTGCAACTTTTGCTGTAATGAATAAACTACAACAAATCGCATTAGCGAATTCTTGTTAAAGGAAATATATTAGTATGAGCAACATCGAAGAACGCGTAAAAAAAATCATCGTTGAGCAACTAGGCGTAGACGAAGCAGAAGTTAAGAACGAAGCATCTTTCGTTGACGATCTAGGTGCAGATTCACTAGATACAGTTGAACTAGTAATGGCTCTTGAAGAAGAATTCGATACAGAAATCCCTGACGAAGAAGCTGAAAAAATTACTACTGTTCAAGCTGCAATCGACTACGTAAACAGCGCACAGTAATATAAAAAATGAATATCTCCAGGCGGTCATTATGACCGCCTGTTTTTTTTCAGTTCCCGTTTTATCCTCAATTCCCGGAGAAATTAATCGTGTCTAAGCGTCGTGTAGTTGTAACTGGCATGGGTATGCTTACCCCGGTTGGTAATTCTGTTGAATCTTCTTGGAAAGCTTTACAGTCTGGCACTAGTGGTATCAGTACCATCCAACATTTTGATGCAAGCGCATTTGCTACTCAATTTGCCGGAATGATCAAAGACTTCAATTGTGAAGATTACATGTCTAAGAAAGATGCACGCAAAATGGATTTATTTATCCAATATGGCGTTGCAGCTGGCGTACAAGCGTTCAAAGATTCTGGTATTGAAGTTACAGAAGAAAACGCACCACGTATTGGTGTTGCTATCGGTTCTGGTATTGGTGGTCTAGGTTTAATTGAAGCTGGCCATCAAACATTAATGGACAAAGGACCACGTAAAATCAGTCCGTTCTTTGTTCCATCAACAATTGTTAATATGATCGCAGGCCACATGTCTATCATGTACGGTCTACGTGGTCCAAATATTGCTATCTCTACAGCGTGTACGACAGGTCTTCATAATATTGGCCATGCTGCACGTATGATTGCATACGGCGATGCTGACGCTATGCTAGCAGGTGGTGCAGAAAAAGCATCAACAGAACTTGGCATGGGTGGCTTTGCTGCTGCTAAAGCGTTATCGACACGCAACGATGATCCTCAAGCGGCTTCTCGTCCATGGGACAAAGATCGCGATGGTTTCGTGTTAGGTGATGGCGCAGGTGTGATCGTACTAGAAGAGTACGAACACGCGAAAGCACGTGGTGCGAAAATCTATGCAGAGTTAGTTGGCTTTGGTATGAGTGGCGATGCTTACCACATGACGTCACCAAGTGCTGATGGCTCAGGCGGCGCATTAGCAATGGAAGCATGTATTCGTGATGCTGGCATTAACGCTGACCAAATTGGTTACATTAACGCACACGGTACTTCAACGCCTGCAGGTGATGTGGCTGAAACATTAGGCATCAAGCGCGCTATGGGTAGTGCAGTTGATAACGTAATGGTGTCTTCTACTAAGTCAATGACTGGTCACTTATTAGGTGCTGCTGGTTCAGTTGAATCAATCATTACGATTCTAAGCTTGGTTGATCAAGTGGTACCACCAACAATTAACTTGGATAACCCAGGTGAAGGTTGTGATCTTGATTATGTTCCTGGTGAAGCACGTCAAGCGAACCTAGAATACGCATTATGTAACTCATTTGGTTTTGGCGGCACTAACGGTTCGTTATTGTTTAAGAAGATCTAATTTGATTGTTGCCTATTGAGCAATAATCGTCATAACCTGATATGATTAGATGGCCTGATATTTCGATATCGGGCTATTTTTTTAGCTGTGAAAAAGGACCTCCCATGGCGTTAGTCAATGGTTATGAGCAACAGACCCTTGCTATTACAGATCGAGCAATTCAATACGGTGATGGTTGTTTTACAACGATGCTAGTTGAGCAGCAATGCGTTCAGTTGTGGCCATTGCATTTAGCCCGCTTAGAGCTGAGCTTACAGCGGCTAGCGATAGCGGCACCGAATTGGCAACAGATACATAGCCAAGTCGCGGCATTGGCCTTGAAGTATCCTGATAAAGGCGGTATTAAAATACTTATTAGCCGCGGTAGTGGTGGCCGAGGCTATAATCCGCTTGGCTGTGATGATACCCAAGTGGTGATTACCGATTTTGAATGGCCATTGCATTATCAGCAATGGCAGCAACAAGGGATTACATTAGGCGTGTGTCTGCAACGAATGGGAAATAGCCCCATTCTTGCAGGGATGAAACACCTTAATCGCCTCGAACAAGTATTATTGAAGCAAGAAGTTGAAACGGCAGGCTGGGTAGATGCGATTGCACTTGATGAGAATGATCGCGTAATTGAAACCACTGTCGCGAATCTGTTTTGGCGCCACGGTAATACTGTATATACTCCAGCCCTACAGCGGACCGGTGTTGCGGGAGTGATGCGTCAGCAAGTGCTGAATATACTTGATGAGCTCAATTATGACTATCAAGTGGGGGATTTCGGTATTGATGCTATGTTGGCCGCCGATGAGGTGTTTATCACCAACTCGCTGATGGCCTTAGTCCCTGTTAATCAAATACAAACAACACAATATTGTCAACGTACAATGTTTAAAACACTATGGAAGAGGTTACATTCGTGCTAAAGAAGTTGATGCTGGTGGTTTTCATTCTGGGCTTGTTAACAGCAAGTGCGGCGGGCTGGGGCTTTTTTCAACTCCAATCCGCAATTGATAAACCGGTGCAGATCGAACAACAAACGTTTATTACCGTGAAATCAGGTACGTCTTTTCGTGGCTTATTAACCCAGTTAAGTGATGAAAAAATCATTATAGAGTCGCCATTGTTGCGATGGGTTGGCTATTTAGAGCCGAGTTTAACCGATATTAAAGCGGGTACTTATGCGATAGAGCCACAACAAACATTGCATGCAGTGTTAACCATGATCACCGAAGGTAAAGAATACCAATATGCCATTACTTTGGTTGATGGTGAACGTTTTAGCGAATGGCGTCAGTTGTTACAAGCTGATCCGCATTTAACGCATATCACTGATGATATGACTCAGCAGCAAATTAGCCAAGCAGTTGGTATTGATAATGATAAAATTGAAGGCTATTTTCTGCCAAATACGTATCATTTTACTGCTGGCACCAGTGATATTAGCATTCTAAAACGTGCGCATGCTGCAATGATGAAAGAGTTAGATATTGCTTGGCAGCAGCGCCAAAAAAATCTACCACTAAAGACCCCTTATCAAGCCTTGATTATGGCGTCGATCATTGAAAAAGAAACCGCCGTAGCCAGTGAACGCGGTTTAGTGGCATCAGTCTTTATGAATCGCTTACGTGCTAACATGCCATTACAAACAGATCCAACCGTTATTTATGGCATGGGTGATAAGTATGATGGCAATATCACTAAAAAAGATTTGCGTACGCCAACAGCTTATAACACTTACACCATGCGTGGTTTGCCGCCAACGCCGATAGCGATGCCAAGTAAAGCCTCTATCATGGCTGCCGTCGATCCTGATAGCAGTAATTATTATTATTTTGTTGCAGATGGCAAAGGCGGTCACACATTTTCAACTACGTTAGTCGAGCACAATCGTGCAGTTCGTGCTTACCTTAAAATATTAAGAACACAGAAATGATCGGTAAATTTATTGTTATAGAAGGCCTTGAAGGGGCGGGTAAAAGTACGGCTATTGCTCAAGTTATTGCGACATTAGCCGAGCAGGGTATTGAAAATCCACAATCAACCCGTGAACCAGGTGGTACGCCACTGGCTGAACAAATGCGTGCTTTGGTTAAACAAGGCCATCCTGATGAACCGTTAACGGATATGGCAGAACTATTACTGCTGTATGCCGCACGGATTCAATTGGTTGATAACGTCATTAAGCCCGCGCTTGCCGAAGGACGTTGGGTGGTTGGTGATCGTCATGATATGTCATCGCAGGCTTATCAAGGTGGTGGTCGCGGTTTTGATCGTGTATTGATGGAAAATCTACGTGATACAGTTTTAGGTGACTTTCGCCCTGATTTAACCATCTACATGGATATTGATCCTGTACTAGGCTTACAGCGTGCCCGTGGTCGTGGTGAACTAGATCGTATCGAACAAATGGATATTGCTTTTTTTGAGCGTGCCCGAGAGCGTTTTTTAGCGTTATGCACCAATCAGCCTAATGTAATTATCATTGATGCTAGCCAAACGTTAGAACAAGTGACTGCTGATTTAACCCAAGCATTACAGACTTGGTTGGAGCAACAATAATAATGATTTATCCATGGCAACAAACTTTGTGGCACAACTGGCAGCAGTTGCTTGAGCAACGACGTTTACACCATGCTATTTTGTTATTAGCGGCAAAGGGCAGTGGGCGCGGCGTATTAGCTCGACAATTATCCAAAACCGTACTCTGTCAAAACTCAGACAGTGAAGCTTGTGATATTTGTCATAGCTGTAAATTGTTTGAAGCAGAAAGCCATCCCGACTTTCATGTCATTAAACCCGAGCAAGATGGTAAACAAATCGGTGTTGATGCGGTTCGACAATCTAACCGTTGGGCAACGGAAACCTCACACCTTAATGGTCAGCGGGTGATTTTAATTGAACATGCAGATGCATTAGGAGAAGCAGGGGCAAATGCGATATTAAAAACCCTTGAAGAACCACCAGCAGGGTGTCAATTTATTCTCACCGCCCAAAGCCTTGATCGGTTATTACCGACCATTGTCAGTCGCTGTAATAAATGGCGTTTAAATCCACCCAATGAAAAAAATGTCAAAAGTTGGGTTGAAAGTCAGCTGCATCAGTCTATTTTATTAGAAAGTGTGCGACTTAATAATGGTGCGCCATTAGCAACCTTAGCCTTTATCGAAAGTGGGTTAGACATTCGTTATGGCCACTTGGTCAAAGCGTTTACTGAGTTTGTGCAGCCGCCGCATATTGGTATTTATGATGTTGCGGCAATGTGCAGTGCTGATGGCATTGTTACCCTGCAGTTGTTGAGCTACCTGTTAGTGGATAGCTTAAAATGGCAACAAGGGGCAACTGAATATCTTGTTCATCAAGAGTCATTAGCCGCAGTAGAAGCGATTGCGACCACGATACCAACGGCATTATTATTAGAACAAGTACGTAATATTAATAACTTACATCGTCAATTAGCCAAGCATACCGGGCTTAATATTGAGTTGTTAGTGGTTGAATGGTTAACCGGATTTATTGGCCAGTAACCTTGCTTAGTCGCAATGAGCTGTAGCCTTTCGATAACCTGTTTACCGGTGTTATGAAATTAAGTAATAGAATAAATAAAGAGGAAAGCCTGTGTTAGTCGATTCACATTGTCATCTTGATAAACTTGATTATGACAAATTACATACAGGGATTGATGATGTATTAAATAAAGCCAAGGAACGTGGCGTTGAATATTTTCTGTCAGTAGGGGTTACATTAGCCGCCTTTCCTAAAATGATGGAACTAATTGCACCTTACGATAACGTGTTTGCATCATGTGGTATTCACCCACTAGATGTTGAATCAGGTTATGATTCTGAGCAATTTAAAGCCTATGCTAGCCATGAAAAAGTGGTTGCGATTGGTGAAACTGGGCTTGATTACCACTACCAGCCAGAAACAGCTGAATTACAGCAAAAACTGTTCCGTGAGCAAGCGCGAGTGGCGGTTGAATTAAATAAGCCGTTAATTATTCATACTCGTATGGCGCGTGAAGACACGATGCGTATTTTACGTGAAGAAGGCGCAGAGAAGTGCGGTGGTGTGTTGCACTGCTTTACTGAAGACTTGGATATGGCATTAGCAGCGATTGAGCTAGGTTTTTATATCTCAATCTCGGGTATTGTTACTTTTAATACTGCCAGCGATCTGAAGAATGTCGTGAGTCAATTACCTCTAGATCGGTTATTGGTTGAAACTGATTCGCCATTCTTAGCCCCAATCCCTTACCGTGGTAAGCAAAACCAACCCGCTTACACGCGTGAAGTAGCGCAATACATTGCATTACTAAAAGGTGTTTCTGTTGAAGAAGTTGAGCAAGCAACAACCAAAAACTTCTTTACCCTGTTTTCATTAGCGAAACAGTAACAACTATTGTTGGTATGACACTAAAGAGAAGCTTCGGCTTCTCTTTTTTTGTTGGTGGCAAGGAGCGAGGAAGAGCAGAATTAATTATAGCCACAATAACTCTACGACGCGTAGTGATTAGATTTCCTATCGACCTCGCAAGCATTCACTGTAGGGAATGATGGCGAGATAAAATGAATTGATAATTTATAAATCTGTCATTAACTCAGTGACGATTGGTTATATTTATAACCGTTAGCGAATTAATTTTGTTTATTTAAACTAATACAAACACAGCAGTTTGATTATTTTTCGATCGTGGTCGATAGTTGTATTTGCGATTCCAGCGAATAAGAAAATAGCATTTGTTGTTTTAATTAGGTTAAATATTACGCTGTAGTCTAAATTGTATTCTTAATACGATTTCTTGAGTTACATTGTGTTACTTAAGTTTCGTTTTTGTAATAAAAGTTTTATTGGGATTACATTTTTTGGTTTTATTATCAGTAATTTACGGCTCGTAGTGTGTTCTATGTGATCAATGTTCTATATTTTGCATGTTATTTAAGTATATTCTGGAAAAATCGGTCAAAAACGAGCAATATGCTATTGGGGGATATATCTGTGAAGAATGTTTTAATCAATTTATTATTAAAACCAGCTCAAATTAGATTTATTAAAGTAGACGCTCACGATATATGAATCCCATATTAAGCTAATTAAATTAATAACTTATTACGTATGTACTAGTGCTTGATTATTACATTCACTGGTATTTGTTTGAATATAAAAGGTAAAAATCATGTCGAAAGATATTCAATCTTCAGCGGCGAAGATCCTTGAAGGGATTGGCGGTGCTGGTAACATTAAGTTTCTGACGTGCTGTGCAACGCGTTTACGTTTTGAATTAAACGATAACTCAATTGTAGATAAAGCCGCATTAGATGCTATTCCTGAAGTAATGGGTTGTGTTCCTCAAAGTGGCGAGCGCTACCAAATTGTTGTTGGTGGCGGTGTCGCGACGATGCATAGTACACTGCAACTGTTACTTGAAGAGAGTAAAGCAAGTGGTAGTGCTGATAATACCAAAACTGAAACAAAAGCTGCGGCATCAAATGATGATGTAAAAGCCTCGCTACGTTCAAGTGGTGTTCGAGGTAAAGTCGCTTGGGTTGATGGTTTCTTTGAGTACCTTTCAGATTCGTTCCGTCCCATTTTAGGTATTTTACTGGGTGCATCATTAATTATTGCATTATGTGCAGTATTAGATGCGCTACACATTGTTGACTTCCGTGGTGATAAGTCTGCAGGTTGGGTCTTTGTCGATTCAATGTGGCATTCTGTATTCTACTTCTTGCCAATCATGGTTGCTTACAACGCATCGAAAAAACTTAAGGTTGACCCTTGGTTAGGTGCGGCGATCATGGGTGCATTAATGACACCTGATTTCCAAAAGTTAACCTCACTTGCATCTACAACATCAATTAAAGATGCAACATTAGGTACTGTCTCTCACGTTGCACATGTGTTTGGTTTACCAATGCAACTTAATGATTACTCTGGTAACGTATTCGTGCCGTTGATCATGGTTGCTGTATTAGCACTTGTTTACCGTTTCTTAAAGAAAATCATTCCTGACAACCTACATATGGTATTTGTACCATTCCTTTCTTTGATCATCATGATTCCGCTAACAGCGTTCTTGATTGGTCCACTAGGTGTATGGATTGGTACTTATTTAGGTCTTGGTTTAGCTTGGTTAAATACGCACGCACCGTTTGTGTTCGCGATTCTAATCCCGTTATTGTATCCATTCCTTGTTCCATTGGGTCTACACTGGCCGCTAAACGCACTAATGTTAATGAATATTCAAACATTAGGTTACGACTTCATTCAAGGCCCTATGGGTGTGTGGAACTTCGCGTGTTTCGGTGCAACGGCAGGTGTATTGTTGATTTCTCTGCGTGAAAAAGATGCAACAATGCGTCAAACCGCTTCTGGTGCGTTAGCCGCTGGTCTATTTGGTGGTATTTCAGAGCCATCACTATACGGTATTCACTTACGCTTTAAGAAAGTTTACCCACGCTTACTTGCAGGCTGTTTAGCCGGCGGTGTAACGCTAGCTGTTCTTAGTTCTATGTACGGCAGTGTTAAAACTCAAGCGTTTGCATTTACGTCACTATTAACGATTCCTGTGTTCCACCCAATGTGGATTTACGCAGTATCTATTGCGGTTGCTTTTGTGGTGCCAATGATACTGATCGTTATGTTTGATTATCGTACAGCAGAAGAAAAAGCAGAGCATAAAGAATAAGTTTATTTTTTATCCATTAATTAAAAATCCCGTGATAAAAATCACGGGATTTTTTTATGCGTACAAAAGAATATATCAAGAATGATGAATAGATTAATAGCCCTCTTTGTTTGGTGGCGGTTGTTATAAAAATATTAATGACTAGTTTGTGGTATTTAAAATAAAGTAGGCTGTCGTCGTTTTTTATGATTTATAAATTATAAATGTGGTAGTTGAAAGATTATATAAAAAGTTAAATCCCAACTTAATATTACAATCAATTAACAATTATTACTTATTATTGATGTTACATAGGTTACAAAGGTTACTTATTAGAGATGATATAAATTGTTTTAATTAGCTTGGTTGTTGTTTTTTTATATTTATTTATCAGTTACTTATGTGTATATTTTCAACGTTAAACCTAATTGTTTCATTGTGATCTGCATTAAAAATTGGAACTATAAATAATTACTTATTTGTAACTTTGACAGCCATCAAGTTATATTATCCACCGCATTTTATACTAATGCTCGAAATAGACATAAAACAGGATTAGCAAATGACTACGGGGGTATGTCGCTAATGCTGAGTCTTATTTTAAATTAATATACTCAGGAGCAAACAATGTTCACTAACGCAATTACCGTTGGTAATTGGAGCTGGTCTCTAACCGCGAAAGTGTTCACCAAATGCTTATTTGTTTTGAAAATGATTTAGAAAAAGAGACGCAATAAAGTCTCATATTTATTTCATCGACAAGTTTAGAGTCCATCTCAAGGAGAGAAGGTAATGAAAGCCTTTTTCAGTAAGTTATCTCAAGCGGTAATGCTACCGATAGCCTTGCTACCAGCCGCAGGTATTATGCTAGGGCTTGGTGGTAGTTTTACTAACCAAAGTATGATTGATGCGTACCAGATTGGTATTTTGCAAGACGGAACACTTTTAAATAGTTTCCTACAGGTTATGACCGCTGCTGGCGGTATCGTCTTTGCAAACTTACCATTAATGTTCGCACTTGCAATTGCAATTGGTTTTGCACGTGCAGAGAAAGGTGCTGCTGCACTGGCTGCGACGATTGCATACCTAGTAATGAACGTTGCTATCGCTAAAACACTGACTGTTGCGGGTATGGTTGATACCACCAACAACACAGTTGTGTTAATGGGCAACCATTACGCAGGCGTACTGGCTGACGTATTAGGCATTCACAATACGCTAAGTATGGGTGTGTTTGGTGGTCTTATTGCTGGTGGTATCACTGTTATTCTGCATAACAAATACCATGACATTAAGTTACCTGAATTTCTAGGTTTCTTTGGTGGTGCACGTTTCGTACCGATTATTAGTGCATTCTCAGCATTATTCTACGGTATTGCGTTAGTATTTATCTGGCCATACATCGGTGCTGCATTTGGTTCTATCGGTGCAACGCTAGGTGAAATGACCGCTTCTGGTCACGGTTACATTGCATCATTCATTTTCGGTATTATCGAACGTGCATTGATTCCTGTTGGTCTACACCACGTATTCTACCTTCCATTATGGCAGACGGAAATTGGTGGTACTGCTGAAATCGCAGGCCATGTATTTAAGGGTACTCAAAACATCTTCTTTGGCTCGTTAGCAAACGGTGATTACTCTCAATTCTCTTCAACTAACTTTATGACGGGTAAGTTCCCATTCATGATGTTTGGTCTACCTGCTGCAGCTTACGCGATGTACACTGTTGCTGATAAAGAAAACAAGAAAGCCGTTGGTGGTCTATTGTTCTCTGTTGCACTAACAGCGTTCCTAACCGGTATTACAGAACCAATTGAATTCACATTCTTGTTCTTGTCTGCACCACTTTACTACTTCATTCACGTGCCACTAGCAGGTCTATCATTTATGATTATGGACTTACTAAACGTGAAAGTGGGTATGACGTTCAGCGGTGGTTTCATTGACTTCGCATTATTTGGTATGTTGCCTGGTCTAACGGGTACTGAGAACCATTGGTACTACATTCCACTACTAGGTCTAATTTACGGTCCAATATACTTCTTCTTGTTCCGTTGGTTCATTCTGAAGTTCGACGTGAAAACACCTGGTCGTAAGGGTAGTGCGGTTGCCGTTGTTCGTAAGCAAGATTACCACGCATCAAAAGCTGCTGGTGGCGCTAATGACTCTCAAGCTGAAGATATGATTGAAGCACTTGGCGGTAAAGACAATATTGTTGATGTAGACGCATGTATTACTCGTTTACGTATCACTGTTAAAGATGGTGATTTAGTAAAAGATAACCAATTCTGGACTGAGCATTTAGGTGCGAAAGGTTTAGTGAAAATCGGTAATACTGGTATTCAAGCTATCTACGGTGCACAAGCTGCAGGCTTTAAAGCACAGATTAACGCTAAACTAGGTAAGTAAGAACGCGAATGGGCTTTACATTGAAATTCCGGCGCATCGGTACCTTCATGATTGATATGGCAATTGTTCAGATGTTCGCGATGGTTGGTCGCGACATCTACCTTGGAGTAATTGCCTATATTTCAAAAGGTACAGGGATGACGCTTTCGTTAAACGATGGCATCGCTTTACCAGCATTATTGCTGTTGTTTATTGGTTTAATGTTGTTATTTATTGGTGTCTTTATGGGTTATCAATGGATCTGTTATCGCTTGTTAGGTACGTCATTATCACGTTACTTATTGAGTGTGCAGGTGGTTTCGACTGATGATAAACCATTGACGAAGCAACGTTACTTAAAGCGTGAGTTTAATAAAATTTACCTTTGTGTCGCAACGTTGGGGTTATATCCACTTTATTGTGGTGCTCAATATTTAGCTTTTTCAAATCCACCGATGCATGATCGTACCAACCATACAACGGTTGTTGAAAGTTGATTTAATGCGCTCTTAAGTCTAGTTATAGAGATATAAGCCGCAGCTATTTCACATTGTGAAGTGCTGCGGTTTTTTTTGATCTGTTGATACCTGTGGCAGAAAAAGCCAGCACGAGGCTGGCTATCAACGCAGCGAGTCGGTTTATAAAGAGATAAAGAACAGAATTAAAACCGGAACTAATAAACTTAAAATAAAGCCACTGACAATCGCTATAGGTACACAACGGATCCCACCACAGTTTTGAATAACCGGTAAGGTAAAGTCCATTGCAGTTGCGCCAGCATAACCAATCGCTGTGTTTGGGTAGCGGTTAATTAATAATGGGATCATGATCAATGCCAGTATTTCACGTAGTAATTCATTTAAGAACGCAGCCCCACCATAAACACTGCCTAAGCCATCACCAATAAGAATGCCAGCCAATGAATACCACCCAAACCCAGATGCCATTGCTAAGCCGTTATTAATTGGAATATCGAGTATTAATGCCGCAATAACACCGCCTAGCAATGATGTTACTAAGATCACTGCAGCAATAATAACCCCTTTCTTATTGAGTATGATTTGTTTAAGGGTCATACCGCTATTGCGTAGCTGAATACCAATAAAAAACAGCAGTAATAGTAAAATGTTTTCACTGGCTTGCTCTACCCACGATAGATCAACATTGAGCAGTAAGCCGACGATTAATCCAAGTGCGACCACAACCACTAACTTAGCGGATTCCAATACCATTTTTATAAGTGGTAATTTTCGTTGTACATGCGAAGTTGGCGTGGGCCATAATCGATCAAGCCAAGGTAATGCGAGTAGGTTACATACCGAAATGGAGATGAAAAAGGTGAAGGTATATAACAGGATTTGGCTTAAATTCTGACTAAGATTATCAAGACCGGCCAAACTTAGTCCCATTAAAGCTAAGATCACTAATACTAAACGGCTGGTTTGGGTATTAATAAACTCAAGGATATTGGTTTTTTTGATTGGGATCAAATACCCCAGCACCAACGGTAGAAAAATCAGCAGAATCCCTGATAACATATTTATCCTTAAATGTATAAAACTGTGTTGAAAGTGACATTATTAATATCTTAAAACAATGTTGCGGTAACAACATTATAATAAGTGCTTAAAGATTAAGCGTCGAAATTGTGGCGAATATAACATAAAGCAGTAGAAAGAATATAGATATCAATAGGGAACAGCAGCGGGAAAAGTGTCGAAAATTGTATGCATATGTGTCAATACGAATCGTCTAATCAATGTATTAGACGAACGTAGATATTTAATAACAATGATTGCTGTGGCATTAGATGCCACAACTCTGAATGATTTGTTTTAATTGATTATCAAATTCAAATGGTGACATATTGGTTAATTCATACATTACTTCCGCACCAGCGAGATCTAATTCCACTTCATGCTCATTGATTGCAGCATCATTGGCTTTAAATAGCAGCAAGTGATGTGCCATACGGGCAATAGTTAAATAGCTTATTTCACTGTCATGGTGAGTGGTGAGTGGATTGGTTGCAACGCTAATATAATCAGCATCAAACCCCCACTGAGTCAGTACTATTTTACTGGCTAATGCGCAGTTATCCTGAAAAATATATTTAGCAATATTAAAATCTAAATAATTACCTTGTTTAACAAAATTCGCATATTCATTAATTAGTCCAAATAAACCAATATCAGCTAATAGACCCGTTAATAATGCCTTTTCTGGCTCAAGTTTTAACGGTTTATTACTGTGGTTATGCATTCTTTGGCAAATAAGCGCCATTGTTGCTGCAAATTGACGGGAGTGAAAAGCACTATTTTTAAGTAATTGGTTACATTCAATGTTTTCAATGGTGGTATTTTTTAATGAATATATGGTTTGAGCTGTAATAATATCTCTAATTCGAAAAATACCTAAGCGTGATACTGCCGTAAGAGTATCGTGACAGGTAATATTACGTCGATTAAAAAGGGTAGAGTTTGCGGTACGAATAATATTAGCTGTTAATACCGGATCATCAATTAATAAATTAGCTACGTCATGAACCGTTGTTTCAGGATTTTCACATAACCGATTTAAGGTTAATAGCGTATCAGGAATGGATGGTAAGGTTAATCGGTTATAGCGTGCTGCTTTTTTTATTGAATGACAAAGATTCGACTGAATTGCACGAATATGGTGGTGGTTATTAGGTTCCAGCCAAAAAAAAGATAAATGTGGCATTGAATAATTACAGTGGTAAGAGATGGTATTAGTTTACGCATTGTTGGCAAATGAACAAAGTGGCAACTGTTGTTTTTTTGACGCAGTTAACGCTTGAGTCACTCAATAATGGCATTAGTTTTAATTATTAATTAAGTGATGGTTTTGAAACAGCTGTAATAAAAAATTGATCGTCATATCTGCGCTTGGATGATGGATTAAAGATTGCTTATATTTTATATCGATCGGTAATATTTCTAGCCATCGTTGGCATACCCATGCTGCATTATCATAGCTAGTTTGCTGATAAAGCTGGCTAATATCAGGAATTGAGTTAAATAACAGTTGAAGTTTATCTGCTAATAGTTGGCTATCATAATTGATGCGAATAGGTAGCCACTGAACACAAGGCTCATAGGCGGCAGTCAGCAGATTATCATAAGCCATTGTGAGGGTTGAAACAGAAATTGTGTCTATACCTTCGACGATTACTTCTAATAATCCACTGTCTTGAGCATTAAAATCAATGATTGATACTGTTGTGGCGATAGCAGGAATATGACTAATTGTCTCTGGCTCATGATTTGGCGCAATCATGCCTAGTGCAAATGGTCGTTCATCTGCCATAGCCTCTGTTACCATTCGAATATCACATATTCTTGAGATAACTAATTTAAGTCGTCCACCGGGCAATATATGCTGGCTATGCGGTAATAATGCGATGGTATTCATACTTTATCCTTGTCGTTTTGAACCGTTTACAAAAATTTAATAATAAGGTTAGCACGATATATTTCATTGAGAGTAAGTATAAAAAATAGCTAATTGTTAATTTGTTTCATAAATTTTCGACTAAAAATATGGGAGTAATCTCATATTCGAATGCTAACAGTATCATCTATTGATGCTATGGGCATAAAATAGCTCGTCAAATCATTGACACTGAAAATGATAAATATTGGGTGTGTTTTTAGTTGTTATGGATAATATCTGGAGCATAAGTTATGACGTCAATAAAAGATGATTATTTAAATTATTTATCGAAATTTGGGCCGCAAGAAAAAAGATCAATGTTTGGTGGTACAGGTGTTTTTATTAATAGCGCCATGTTTGCGATTGTGACACCGACCTCAATGTATATTCGTGGAGGGGATGAACTTGATGATAAATTAACGGCTGCAGGCTGTGAAAAATTTAGACATATAAAGAAGAGTAAAACAGCAACAGTAAATTATTATGAAATTAAAAATCTATTTTTAATCGATCAAGAATTATGTAACCAGTTTGTAGAAGAGTCGATTTCATTTTCTTGTCGAGATAAACATTTTAAAGCCTCTGAATCAAATCGTCGTTTACGTGATTTACCTAATATGCGTTTAACCCTTGAGCGAATGGTAAAAAAAGCAGGAGTGAAGGACGTTGATACTTTTTTCAATGTCGGTGCTGTTAATGTATTTCGTCGCGTGTGTGAACATAACGGCCAAGAACTAGATCATAAATTATTATGGATATTTGCAGGTGCTATCCATGGTGGGCATTGGCAATTATTGAGTGATGATCATAAGCAACAGTTATTAGATGAGTATCACCAACAAACAGTTTAAATTGATAGTTAACTGATAATAGAAGCATATTTAGATGATGTAGCTGAGAAGAAACAATTTTTTTGTTATGCTAACAACAATTATGTTGCCGTGGCTAAATTATGCAATTATCTAAATTGTCAGGTTCTATTCTTTCAGGATTACATTGTTTTTTGATTGCTGCTGATCAAATGAGTTTTACGCGTGCTGCTGAGACGCTATGTCTAACTCAGAGTGCCGTCAGCCATAAGATTAAAAATCTCGAAGAAATATTAGATGTGCAGTTATTTATTCGGCAACATCGAAAGCTGGTATTAACTGATGAAGGTCAGCGTTTAAAGCAAGTCTTAGCATCGAATTTTGGGGATATTATTCATGAAATTCGTGATTTAAAAAGTGCTGAATTAAGTGGCGATCTGACAATTTCAGTGCCACCAACGTTTGCACAAACATGGTTAGTTCCTCGTTTAGCTTCTTTTATTGATAAGTACCCGAATGTACGCATTCATTTAAGAACGCGGAATGATTTAGTCGATTTTCAAACCGAGAGTTATGACTGTGCCATTTATTTTGGCAATGGCAAATACCCTAATTTGGCTGTCGATAAACTGCTTGAAGAAAGTATGTTTCCTGTATGTAGCCATGAATATGCGGTTAAATATCAGCTCTATCATCAGCCTGAAAATTTAATGCATTGCTTATTGCTGCATGACGCTGCGCCATGGGCAAGGGCTGGGCGTAACGATGAGTGGCAATTCTGGGCACAACATTTTAAAGTTGTATTACCAGATAATGGTTGTACTTTTGATCGGGCTGATTTAGCGATTAAAGCAGCAGCGACGGGGATGGGGGTAGCGATGGCAAGACAATCATTTGTAGCAGAGCAACTTGCTAGCTCTCGTTTAGTTTCTCCTTTTGATATGACAATGATCTCTGCGCACAGTTATTATGTTGTTTGCCGTAAAGATATGCAGACTTCACCTAAAATTAACGCATTTAAAAATTGGCTGTTTAGTGAAATCAATAGCTAATGATTAGCTTGATGACAAGGTTTAAAAAAGGCGCATTATATGCGCCTTTATTGGTTATCATGTGCTACATGCATTTAACGCCTTATTTTATAAGTTCATTGCCAGATAACTCACCTTTTTCAAAGCTTGATAAGTTTTCTAATGTTGTTTGCGCAATGCTACCCAGTGCTTCTTCGGTTAAGAATGCTTGGTGACCTGTAAATAATACGTTGTGGCATGATGATAAGCGACGGAATACATCATCTTGAATAATGTCGTTAGATTTATCTTGGAAGAATAAATCTTTTTCGTTTTCGTAAACATCGACCCCTAATGCACTAATAATACCGCTTTTAAGTGCTTCAACAGCATCGCTAGAATTAAGTAATCCGCCACGACTGGTATTAATGATCATCATTCCTTTGCGCATTTTGGCAAACGCTTTATGGTCAAGCATATGATAATTTTCTTTGCTCATTGGGCAATGAAGGGTGATTACATTTGCTTGTGCATAAATTTCATCAAGGGTGCAATATGTCACGCCTAATTCAATCGCAACTGGGTTTGGGTAAGGGTCATAAGCAAGAATATTCATGCCAAGCCCTTTTAGAATGCGAATGGTCGCAATACCAATTTTACCGGTACCGATAACCCCGACGGTACGACCGTGGAAGTTATAACCTGTCAATCCTTCTAGAGAGAAGTTTGCGTCACGTGTGCGTTGATAAGCACGGTGAATACGGCGATTAAGGCTGAGCATTAGCCCTAATGTGTGCTCTGCAATAGATTCAGGCGAGTAAGCTGGAACAGTAACAACCTGTAAATTTAGTGCTTGAGCTGCTTCAAGATCGACGCGATCAAAACCAGCACAACGCATGGCGATAATTTTCACCCCTTGCTCTGCTAATATTTTGAGTACAGGTTCGCTAAGATCGTCATTAACAAAGGCACAAATAGCATCAAAACCTTCAGCCATTTTTGCAGTGTGATGATTGAGCTGAAAATCAAAATAAGTGAGCTGTTGATGGAATTTTTTATTTGTATGAGCAAATGATTTTTGGTCATATCCTTTGGTGCTAAAAACAGCTATTTTCATAATATCACTCCATAAACACTGTTTGTTATTCAGTCATTATTAAGTATAAGACATTAATATCTGACCAATATACACGGTTGTTATGTGATCAAGATAACAACTTTGTTGTAAATAGCAAACCATTTGTATGACAAAGTAGGCGCACTAAAATAATGGTTATAGTTATACTGCTGTGGTTTAGTGGTTCATGCTATGATTTAGATTGTTCATAGCAACTTACTTTATTTTTGGGATTCAATATGTTGAAAAAAATTCTTGCTGGTGCAGGCGCTGTTGCGATCATTGCTTGTGGACCACTCGCTACAGGCCAAATTGGGCAGAGTATTTATACCGGAGCAGTACAAAATTATCATAGCCCTTATCTGTCGATCACAACGAAGAGCTTTGACCGTGGGTATTTATCCTCAAATGCTGTTTCTCGTATTGAGCTTAAAAACCAATTAAAAGCGGAATTTGCAGAGCAAGGATTACCCACGGTATGGTTAGTAAAACACCATATTGAAAATGGTTTCCTTGGTGTTAAGTCGACCAGTGAGTTTGTGATTGATAAACAAGTAGTCCCATTAGTAAATCAAATTTGGGGTAAAAATGTTGCGCCAATGCAAGTGGTAACAGATTCTGGCTTTACGGGTACTACCCACTTTACTCTGACCGTTAACCCAATGGATTACATCCATAAAGAGGGTGGTAGTGCTATCAGTGATAAGTTTGTCGTAACAGGAGAATTTGATCCTGAAAATAGTAAGAGCCAATTTAGTTACAGTTTACCTGCACTAACCATCACGACTGCTGATAAAGAAAGCATGGTGGTTAATAATATTAACGGTGAAGGTCAAGGCCAAATGCAAGGTAACTTTTGGATTGGACATCAGACGTTTAGTCTTGAAAAAGCAAAGTTTACCGCGGCAGATCAGCAGCACCTTATTGCCATTGATGGGGTAAATGTAGCAATGGACAACAGTTTGAGTCAGCCAAGTGGTGAGAAAGAGCCAACAGAAGCGACTCAGCAAGTCACCAATACCAATACTATTCAAGTGGCTAAATTAACTACACTTGATGGTCAACATTACCAAGATATTGCCTTTAAATTAGCACTTAAAGATCTAAATTATAAAGCGATTAGTCAGTTAGCGGCGATGGAACAATCGCCACAAGCAGCACAAGATCCGGCGCAAATTAAGCAGGCGATGTTAGCATTAGATTTATTGATTGCTCATGGCGCAAGTATTGATTTATCACAGCTAAGTGTTAAAACCCCACAGGGAACGGTCAATGCTCAAGTATTACTAAAAGTAAAGCCAGGACTAGAGCATGCATCAACCAATCTTACTGCGGTGACTGATCAATTAAGCGGTAATATTAATATTGTTATTCCAGAAGCGTTAGTGGCTAAAGAGCCATTATTAGCGGCAAAATTACCAGCGCTAGTGAATCAAAAAATTGTCACTCAACAAAATGGTAATTACCAACTTGAGGTGAAAATTGTTGCTGATCAATTAGAGTTTTCTTCAGGTGCCAAACTACCATTAGCAATGATGGCACTATTACTGCATTAATTTCAATGTAGTACGCAAGTTAGATAAAAACGCTTGCCATTTTAGCAAGCGTTTTTATTTATATAAATTAAGCAATATTTATCATCGACTTAGGACTTTTTATTATAAATATGTTGAAAATCGATGATTGATATTTAGTAAAATTAAATATTTAGACTTAACTTAATATTATCAGTACAGGTTTATTTTAATTAAGATTTCAAGGGATTAAACCTGAACGACGACAGAATAACGTACGTGGGGTAAGGTATGGAATCATTAAAAGTAAAAGACTACATGAATGTTCGTCCAGTTACATTTACCGAAACGATGCCACTATCTGGTGCACTCGATAAGCTACTTACGGCAAAACAAATTGGCGGACCTGTGATTAATGAGCATAAGCAAGTGGTGGGTTTTATCTCTGAACAAGATATGATCCATAAATTGCTTAAAGCCGGTTATCACTGCCAAGATAGCCATACCGTTAGGGAGTGTATGCGTACTGATGTACTGACCGTTTCTGGTGAAGATACGATCATTGCGTTAGCTGAAACCATGACAGGGCAAAAGCCTAAAATTTATCCGGTTGTTGATGATGGTAGTTTAGTCGGTGTGATTACACGCCGTGATGTATTAACTGCCATTAGTAATCAAATTGGCGCTTGCTTTAAGCATCCATTGTGATCAATATTTGAACATTGTCATTGAAATTATTAATAGTGAAAGGCGCTTTGAGCGCCTTTATTTTTGGTTATTATGTCGATTATTAATGGCATGATAATCTCTGTTTGGAGATGTTGTGAACACAAAAAATTTCGCCGAAAGTAACCAAGCTAAGTTCTTAACTGGTTCAATAATGCGCCATATTATTGTGATGTCAGGAACCGGTACGATTGGTTTGATGGCATTGTTTTTAGTCGATTTACTCGACATGTTTTTTATTAGTATGTTGGGGCAAATAGAACTTGCTGCCGCAATTGGTTTTGCCGGAACCCTCGTCTTTTTTTCTACCTCTATTTCTATCGGTACATCCATTGCTGCTGGTGCGTTAGTATCACGAGCTTTAGGAAAAAATGATCGGCAGTTGGCGCGAATGATGGCCACTAATGTGATGATTTTTGCAGTATTAATTAGTGCAATAGTGGTTGGCCTAATGCTATGGCAACTACCATTGTTATTGGATTTGATTGGTGCGAAAGGCGCTGTAGCTAAAGCTGCTACCCAATATTTGGTGATTTTATTACCCAGTGCGCCTTTGATTGCGGTTTCTATGTCTGCAGGTGCGGCGTTGCGCGGCGTCGGTGATGCTCGACGTTCGATGGTCGCAACGTTAATAGGTGGTGGTGTTAATGCGGTATTGGATCCATTATTTATTTTTGGCCTGTCGATGGGTATGCAAGGGGCTGCGATTGCTTCGGTGTTTGCTCGATTAGCGGTGATGTGTTTTTCTCTATATGCGGTGATATATAAACATCAATTGGTGGCTAAACCTGATTTAAGCAGTTTCAAATTAGCATTACCTACGGTGGCTAAAATTGCACTTCCAGCAATACTAACCAATACTGCGACTCCGATTGGCAATGCAGTCGTTACTAGTAATATTGCCCAGTTTGGCGAGAGTTTTGTCGCGGGTTATGCGGTTATTGGTCGTATTATGCCGGTGTGTTTTGCACTGGTCTTTTCACTATCAGGCGCAGTTG
Source organism: Photobacterium sp. Alg240-V54 (assembly GCF_900537155.1). Classification (NCBI taxonomy): domain Bacteria; kingdom Pseudomonadati; phylum Pseudomonadota; class Gammaproteobacteria; order Vibrionales; family Vibrionaceae; genus Photobacterium; species Photobacterium sp. Alg240-V54. The sequence goes on along the minus strand of NZ_UNRL01000003.1, from coordinate 172,834 downwards.
GGCCGATTATTGGGCAAAACTTTGGTGGCGAGCGTTGGGATCGAATTAATCAAATATTACGCGATGCAATGCTATTTACCGCAGTATATTGTGTTGGTGTTTCTATCTTGTTGTGGTTTGGGCAAAACTTCTTGATCGCAATGTTTAGCCTTACTGGTGATGCCGCTGAAATTGTGGGTGTATTCTGTAGCGTGATTGCGATTACGTTTATCTTTAACGGTGCATTATTTGTTGCTAATGCTGCGTTTAATAATCTTAATCGCCCTACATGGTCAACGGCCTTAAATATGGGTAAAGCGACGTTAGGTACGATTCCATTTGTTCTTATTGGTGGTCATATTGCGGGAGCGAGTGGCGTATTGATTGGGCAAGCTGTAGGCTCGGTGGTGTTTGGTGTTATTGGTTTTGGTTTGGTTATTTACCAAGTTAAGAAAATGGGGCTTGCTCATGAGCAGCAGCCATTGCAGAGTAATGAAATTCTTACGCCCTCAGTTCCTGTTGCACCATTTTGTTCTTCACGCACCTATATGGGGACAGAAGATGTGCTGGAAGAAACGTTAGCGGCTGAAATTGAACCTAGCAATAATATAACGTCGTCGAAAAAATCTGATTAATCACTGCTATTAAGTGACAACTATCCCTTGTGATGGTTGTCACGTTATCAATGTAAAATAATGGGTAAGTGACAATTTATTTGTCGAGCCATGATCGCTATTTATCTAAGTAGCGATTATTTAACTGCTTTTATTGATCTGAGACGATGAAAAAATAGCCATAGCCATAGACAATAATAACACTAACAACCATCCGTCTGAGCGGGAAGGTTGCGATTATCGCAATTGACCATCAGCAGCCAATGTTAGTCTAGCCATTTCACTTCACCTTTAGTTTAAGGAAAATAAAGGTGATGGCGTATTTATTGTTTAAGGGAATAATGTTCTATGCGTCAAAATCTTCGCTATATCATACCTATTCTGATCCCATTAATTATTTTGTTATTACCCGCTTCCGCTTTTCCGATTGAGGGATTAACGGTGATTCAACAGCGCGTTATTGCTATTTTTTTATTAGCAGCGTTATGTTGGGTCATGGAGCCTATTCCTATTTATGCAACGTCAGTTGTTATCATTGTGCTGGAATTATTATTATTGTCAGATAAAAGCCTATATTTATTTAGGCTTGATCAAGGGCAACCTCATTTTGGTAACTTAATGAGTTATAGCGAGATAATGGCGACTTTTGCCAGTCCTATTATTATGTTGTTTTTAGGTGGTTTCTTCTTGGCTATGGCGGCGACAAAATACCGCTTAGATGTCAACTTAGCACGGGTGTTATTAAAACCGTTTGGGCATCAACCTAAATATGTAATGTTTGGTTTAATGTTGATCACCGCTATTTTCTCGATGTTTATGTCAAACACGGCGACAACGGCAATGATGCTGTCTATTTTAGCGCCAGTGATCACGTTATTTGGTGCTAAAGATCCCGGCAAGATAGCGTTTGCATTATGTATTCCTGTTGCGGCTAATATTGGTGGTATTGGTACCCCAATTGGTACTCCGCCCAATGCGATTGCACTGAAATATCTTACTGGTGAAAACCTGATTACTTTTGGTGAGTGGATGTTCTTTGGCGTACCATTCGTGGCGGTATTATTGGTATTTGCATGGTGGTTGATCAATAAACTTTATCCTGCAACCCAAGCATCGATTGAACTGACGATTCAAGGTAAGTTTCTTAAAACGCCTAAAGCCATCACGGTGTATGTGACTTTTGCTGTGACTATTTTACTGTGGTTGATGGGCTCTATGCATGGCATGAACTCTTATACTGTAGCGTTAATTCCTGTCGCGATTTTCTCGTTAACTGGCATCATCAATAAAGAAGATCTTAAGAAAATATCGTGGGATGTTTTATGGTTAGTATCGGGTGGTATTGCACTTGGTTTAGCGTTAGATAAAACCGGTTTAGCCAAGCTGGTGGTACACAGTATTCCATTTGATATTTTCTCACCGTATGTGGTGTTATTAGGCGCGGCAATGCTGTGTTTATTGATGGCGAACTTTATGTCTCATACTGCAACCGCTAACTTATTAATGCCAATTATGGCTGCTTTGGGTACATCAATGGTGTCATTAGCACCACTCGGTGGCGAAGTAACGCTGATTTTAGTGGTGACTTTTGCGGCATCACTAGGGATGTCATTACCGATCAGTACACCACCTAATGCGTTAGCACATGCAACGGGTCATGTTGAGAGTAATCAAATGGCACGGGTTGGTGTGGTGATTGGTGTTGTAGGTGTTGCATTGAGTTTTGTGATGATTTGGGGTTTACAGCTAATCGGTCATATCTAATCGGTTAACACTGAATAAAGGATGATGCCATGAATCAACCTAAAGCATTAAAACGGATCATTGATACCTATTTTCAAGATCCTGCGACGACGATTGCAGTTACTGCGGGCACTGAAGTGTTACGCCAAGAAGGCTATAACGATCGTCTATATTGGGTTAAACAAGGCGAGTTGTCTGGCTATTTAAAAAGTGCAGAAAATGGCTTAAGTGCTCAAGTGTTTGTGGTTAAAGAAGGGATGTTTTTTGGCGTCCATAGTTTCTTTGCGCAAACATTAGTCGCATCAACCACTGTGGTAGCTGAAAAAGACAGTGAAATTGCATGGATTGACTTATCAACGCAAGCGGTTGAACCGGAGCATTATGGTTCATTGGCCGAGCAATTTATGCCGGTCATGGTACATGAACTGGCAACGCGTCAAATGTTAACGGGTATTGCAGCGTTAGAAAAAGAAAAAGCCTTGCAAAAGCTCTACGCCACGGAACAAATGACAACCTTAGGTCAGTTAGCTGCAGGTATCGCGCATGAACTTAATAATGCGATTGGTGTTATCAGCAGTAAAACAGAAAATATACAAACGGCGATGAATCAATTTGTTGAGGATAACCAGCCGCAAATGACCCCGTTTTTATTGCATGGGATCAGTCACGGACAAACCATCAGTTCAGCGCAAGTCCGTGAGCGCACTAAAGTCTTACAGCAGCAATACCGTTTGAGCCGAGAACAAGCTCGAACCCTTGCGCGTGCCTTACCGCAAGGAGAGGTTCCTGCAAATTGGCTTGATGATATTGATGCGGCGTTAATCTGTTGGGACAGCGGCCGTGATTTACGGGACATTCGATTAGCAGCACGCCATGCTGCCAGTATTGTGCGTTCGGTGAAGCAATTAGGCGGCGGTGATCATGCACGAATTCCGGATGTTGATATTAACGATACCTTGCATAAGTCATTGGCTTTATTGCAAAGTAATTTGCGTTATGTGGAAGTGGTATTACGTCCGGCTATTTTACCGCCATTAACTGCAAGTGTGACTGAACTCGTACAAGTGTGGGTTAATCTGATCAAAAATGCTTGTGATGCCATGGAACATACGCCAGCACCACAAATTGAAATTGCGACACGAAGTGTCAAAAATAAGTTATTAGTCACGATTACCAATAATGGCCCAATGATTGATGAAGTGACGCGACGTAAAATTTTTAATCCTAATTTTAGTACCAAAAAAGGCGGATTATCGTTTGGCTTAGGTTTGGGGCTAGCAATAGTACAACGCATTGTGAACAGCTATGGCGGTACGATTGTGGTGAAAAGTGATCATCAACGGACCACATTTAGAATCAAATTACCGATAACGTAAAGGACGGTTATTATGGAAAAAATTACGATTATTTGCGTTGATGATCAACGTGAAGTATTGAGTGCAGTATTAAAAGACTTAGCACAATTTGAACCTGCTTTTTTATTGGAAGATTGTGAGTCTGCAGATGAAGCATTAGCCTTGATGGATGAACTGGATGCTGAAGGTCAGTTTATTGGCATGGTTATTTCAGATCATGTGATGCCGGGTAAAAGTGGGGTCGAGTTATTAACAGCAGTCGCCAATGATAGTCGCTTTATTCATACTAAAAAGGTGTTGTTAACGGGTCAAGCTACCCATCAAGATACCATTGCCGCCATCAATCAAGCACGTATTGAAAGTTATTTTGAAAAGCCATGGGATGCAGAAGTGTTGGTGAACTGTGTGCGAACATTAGTAACAGAATATATTTTTGATATGGGATTAGATTATAATCTTTGGGGGGATGTGATTGATAATACAACAGTTTTAAGGCGTTTACGTTAATTAATCTCTGCGGGTGTAAGAGTATATTTATTTGCTGATGATAATTATTATCACTATTTATCTTGACCTTGGTCTTAACTCAAAGGTTTATAGTTGTCAGTAGTAAAATCTCATAGCACCCAAGGAGAACGATGATGTGTGCTCAATGTCATAATAAAAAAGATCATATCCATACAACCAAATCAACGGTTGCTAATAAAGCGACCGTTACAGTTGTTGCTGCGACGACAGAATGCTGTTCAAGCGTTACTTCAGAGTGTTGTTCAACTAATAAAGACGCTGAAGGGTATGGTGATAACGATACCGAAGGTCCCGCTGCAAGTGGTTGTTGTTCAGGCTCTGCCAATGATGCTATCCATAGTGTCACTAAAAACCCACGCTTTACAATTACTGGCGCCCATGTCGCTGGCAGTGATACCACCGTGGTAAAAAAGAGCTCCCCAACAACTGATGATAACCGTAGTGATGGTGATGAACATCCCGCAGATGTTAACGGTACACATGAACACCATCATAGTGAGCATACCCATAGTGGTCACTGTTGTTCAGCACCAACCATGAGCAAACAACAAGAATTAGCGTTAGAGGCTTCTCTTACCAATAATGCTCATGGCAAAACATTTAGCTGGAAAGTATTAGGCATGGATTGTCCTAGCTGTGCCGCTAAACTTGAAAAAGCGATCATGGCGTTAGCTGCTGTCGATACAGCAAAAGTGATGTTTGCAACTGAAAAATTGATTGTTAATCTTCATGATAATCAACAAGCCGATGTCGAAACGTTAAAATCTGAAATAGAAAATAAAGCTAAACAAACAGGTTTTACATTAGTTTCTACGGCGACAAAAGCTGCCGATATACCGACACAATCATTTTTTATTCAACATCTATCCGTCATTATTATTACGCTAATGATGGTGGTTTCTTTTATCTTAAATAAAACCGTTTCAGCTGAAGCTGGGCTATTAGCCTTTACGCTGACGACAATTGTCGGTTTATTCCCGATATTGAAAAAAGCGGTTGTTTTAGCGAAATCAGGCACACCATTTTCGATTGAAACATTGATGTCAGTTGCTGCTATCGGGGCGTTATACCTTGGTGAAACTGCAGAAGCTGCGATGGTGATTTTGTTGTTCCTTATCGGTGAGCAACTTGAAGGTTATGCTGCTTCTCGTGCACGTAGTGGTGTAAAAGCATTAATGGATTTAGTGCCAGAAGAAGCGACGGTTATTTTAGCTGATGGCAGTAAAACCAAATTATCAGCGGCTGAATTAAAACCCGGTGATGTGATTGAAGTTGTGCCGGGCGAGCGTTTGCCTGCTGATGGCCAAGTACTTGATGTTATAGCTAGTTTTGATGAAAGTGCATTAACCGGTGAATCGGTTCCTGTTGAGCGAACGCCTGGTGAAAAAGTCATGGCCGGTAGTATGGCATCTGATAAAGTGGTGCGCTTAACCATTATTTCAGCGCAAGGTGATAATGCTATCGATCGTATTTTACATATGATTGAAGATGCTGAATCACGTAAAGCGCCTCTTGAGCGTTTCCTTGATAAATTCAGCCGTTGGTATACACCAAGCATGATTTTATTAGCGGCGTTAGTGGTTGTTATTCCACCGTTAGTTTTTGGTCAATCATGGGATGAATGGATTTATAAAGGCCTAGCATTATTATTGATTGCTTGTCCGTGTGCGCTAGTTATTTCAACGCCAGCTGCCATTACATCGGGTTTAGCGGCTGCTGCACGTCGCGGTGCGCTTATTAAAGGTGGTGCTGCGTTAGAACAACTGGGCCATATAGAAGTGGTTGCGTTTGATAAAACCGGTACTCTGACAGAAGGTAAGCCAGTCGTTACTGATATCATTTGTTGGGATAACGATGACGCCAAATTATTACGCCAGGCGGCAGCAATTGAAGCGGGTTCATTACATCCATTGGCAAAAGCGGTAGTGAATCATGCACAACAACAGCAGCTTATTGTTGTTGAAGCCACAGAGCGTGAAACCTTAGTGGGGCGTGGGATTCAAGGTATCACTGAAGGCGATAAATTCTTATTATGTGCCGCTGATCGTTTACCACAAGATATCGTATTAACAGATGCGCAACAGCAACAAGCAACAGCGTTAGAAAATGAAGGTAAAACTTTAGTGGTTGCTGTTCGTAATGCACTCCCGGTTGGTTTAGTGGCATGGCGTGATAACTTACGTGATGATGCGTTAATTGCGATAGAGAAACTTAATAAGTTGGGCATTAAATCAGTGATGCTTACTGGTGATAATGCGCGTGCAGCTGCAGCGATTGCGAAAGAAATCAATATTGATTACCGCGCAAGTTTATTACCCGCTGATAAAGTCTCTGAAATTCGTAAGCTAAATGACGCTCAAAGTGTAGCGATGATTGGTGATGGTATTAATGACGCGCCAGCAATGAAAACTGCCACCATTGGTATAGCAATGGGGGGCGGTACTGATGTCGCACTTGAAACCGCCGACGCTGCCATTACTCATAACCGTTTAGCTGAATTACCGGTAATGATTGAATTATCGCGAGCGACTTTAAATAATATTCGTCAGAATATCGGTCTTGCGTTAGGTCTTAAGGGCGTGTTCTTAGTGACGACTTTGCTTGGTGTGACAGGATTATGGGTTGCGGTGTTAGCTGATAGTGGTGCAACTGCTTTGGTGACATTAAATGCGTTACGTTTACTGCGTTTTAAGCCTAAGCAATAATCGACTTCATCATCTCCCACATTTAGCATAATAATGATAAGCAGAATAGGTTAAACACTATTCTGCTTTTTTCTTTTTTCGCTAATTGGCAGCGAAATCTGCACATTAAACGTTAGGCGAACGTTGCTAAATTTTTGTGATGAGCTCGATAGGAAAACGTTTTGCTGTGATCTGAGTCTTGTTAATTTGTAACTAAAAATTTCATTGCTTTCATTTAATGTGATTTATCTCACTAAAAACAGTTTCAGCTTCCGTTATCGTTACAATAGTTTTTGACAGACGTTGTTGTTATGTTGCGTATTACGTCTACTGTCAAATCATAAAAATTAACGATAATTATCCATCTCTGTGCCTACAACAGAGCGATTAAATTTAAAGGGTATCATTATGTCTGACAATAAAGTGTTCCACCTAGGTGTTAATAAAGCCGATCTTAACGGCGCTGAATTAGCGATTATCCCAGGTGATCCTGCTCGTGTAGAAAAAATTGCCAACCTAATGGAAAACCCTGAGTTCTTATCAAGTGCTCGTGAATACACGGTATACCGTGCACAACTCGATGGTAAGTCTGTTGTAATTTGTTCTACGGGTATTGGTGGTCCATCAACTTCAATCGCAGTTGAAGAATTAGCACAACTTGGTGTGACGACGTTCTTACGTGTTGGTACCACTGGCGCGATCCAACCTAATATCAACCCTGGTGATATGATTGTAACGACAGGCTCAGTACGTCTTGATGGTGCAAGTCTTCACTTTGCACCAATGGAATTCCCTGCCGTTGCTGATTTCACTGTAGCGACAGCGATGAAGCAAGCATGTGATGATGCTGGTGCAACTGTACACACAGGTGTAACGGCTTCTAGCGATACTTTCTACCCAGGTCAAGAGCGTTACGACACATTCTCTGGCCGTGTTGTACGTCGTTTCCAAGGCTCGATGAAAGAGTGGCAAGAAATGGGTGTACTTAACTTTGAAATGGAATCTGCAACACTATTAACCATGTGTGCAAGTTCTGGTTTACGTGCAGGTTGTGTTGCAGGTGTTATTATTAACCGTACTCAAAAAGAAATCCCTGATCACGCAACATTAAAAGAAACTGAGGCACGTTCAATTAAAATTGTTGTTGAAGCTGCACGTCAGATGCTTACTAAATAAATATATACGTACTGAATGTAATTAACAGTACTGATATAGATTATAAAAACCGATACTTTTAACTAGAAATAGATAGTTAAGTGTCGGTTTTTTGTTTTGATTTTATTGGTGATGTGGAATGTTGTAACGTTGAAATACGATCAATTAATAAATAGAAAACAGTCATTACTCTTATTAATTACAAATATATTAATTAGTTAGGAATTTAACCATTCATTTCTATTTAATGTAGAATGCACATTTGTTTTGCTGAGTGAAATTATAGATATGATTGATTATAAAATTACATTTCCGAATGGACGTCAAGATAGTATTGCATTGCCAATTTCTCCTGTATTACAGATGAAAATTGCTTATTTAGGTGATGTGTTTGTTGTAAGAGATATTATTGCAACAGTGGGTGAGAATACGACGACGATGACGTTAGTATTAGATGATGGCCAGCATCACTCACAGAAACCACAAGCTGCAGGGGTTGTTTTTAATCGGCTTGGATAAGTGTCCTCAAACAGTATTAAGCGATACTTAATCTTTGATTTAAATAAAAGGCCTTTTGATAAGGCCTTTTTTGATCACTGTTCATTTTACAATAATTTATTATGCTGGGTTATGTGCTTCACCGCCAGCACCTTTAAGCCAATCATAAAGGTGGGTATACAAATCACCCAGTTGATCTGGGCCAATAATGGCTAAGCCTAAATCTTGTGCTCGAACTAAATCGTGATGACGTAAAGGTCGGAAACTCACTAGCATTGCGCGCGCTTGTAAACCACCAAGCAGATCTCGTAATGATTCTAGCTTGTATAAGGTATCGTCACCATCATCACGCATACCTTTGGTCTTACATTCAATAATATGGAGTTTATTGTTAACGATGGTGGCTACATCAAGTTCATTACGTACTTCACGCTCACCAATTTTACGGTAAACTTGCACACCTAAAGAGTGATCTTGAATGGTTGGCAGTTCATTTTGAATAGCGCGAACAGTACTATGAACCAAGCTTTCTAACCACTCGCCATTAGCAAATCGACGTGCTTCTTCATGTTTAAATGTCAAAATACCATTATGGTATGTTGCTAAACCTGTTTCTTCTAAATCCGTCAGTAATGTACCGAGTTCTTTATAGCCTTGTTGTTTTTCACTGAGCTCAACATGCAATATTTGTTCTTTACGGCATGTTGTTGCAAGGTAATTAAGCGTTGCTAAGCCTGGGCCTAATTCTAATGCTGAACTTGCCCAACGTTGGCCTAACTCCCATAATTGGTCGTTAAGCGACTCTGGCATCGGATTATCCGATAATTCACAGCGAGCACCAAAGATTGTTAAGTAGTCAGTAATTTGAATACGATCTTGAACTTGTTGTTGTTCACGGTCATTAGGGAATAACCAACACATTTCATCACTGAAAGGCTCAATGACGTAAATAGGCCAATGGAAAGAGCGGAAAACTTCGTAAGCAGATAATAGACGGTGACGTAAACCACAGCTTGCATTAAACCATACATCGCGGCTGTCTTGCTTTAATTGGTCGGCTAGTTGATTAAGGCGTTGTCGAATTTGGGTGACATTGATAATGTCGGGAATGATGAAAAATTCAACAATAATGTTTCGTGGAATCAAAATAGAAGCGAGGCGATCGTATTGTTTTTGTTGTTGTTCAGTACCAATAAACACCATTTTATCTGCAGGAATTGCTTCGTCTAATAATGGAGTGATCAGACGGACTGGATCCTGATCAATAATGCCAACGTGAGTAATCATAATAATCCTTAATGCGCCCAATATATTGGGCGTAATATTGTGGTGCGCATTAAATAAAAGAAATGAAAAGGTAAGCGTGCGCAGCACATCTATAAGGTATGTATATGAGGTTTTTTAGTGTGAAATTCAAGTCAAATTTTATAGACTAATTATTCTCATATAAATTTAGCTTGTTACCTATTCATTTATTTTCTCTAATACCCTATTTTTAGTCATCTTTTTTAGATAGCTAACGTCTTTTTTAAAAATGCCATCGTAATTAATGGCATTTTTTTTGTTGGAAACATAGTTATCAATAATAACTTACATGCTTGGTGGCGTCGGTAGCTGTGACGCTAATAGCCAAATAGCAAGCACAAAGAATATTAATCCCATGAATTTATGTTGGTTATTACGGAATTTTTCATTTTTTAGTAATGATTGACCAAACACACCGATAGTGGTTACTAAAAATAGATTAAACAATAATCCTAAAACATTAAGCAGTAATCCAAGCACTAGCATTTGCTCGCCAGACGATGTCGCCACGTGCGTTGAAACAAACTGTGGTAAAAACAAGACAAAGAAAATCAGTGCTTTTGGATTAAGTAAATTAGTAAACACCGCACGGCGATATAACGTTGATGCCATTTTATTGCAATGTTCTAGTTCTTGAGGGGCGTCATCAGGATGAGTACGCATACAGTCCCAGCCCATTTTTAATAAATAAGCGCCACCGACTAGGCGTAAAACATGCAATGCGATTGGATTCATTGCAATCAGTGCTGATACACCCAACGCTGCTAAAATGGTTAATAAAATACCTGAGGTAGCATTACCTAAGCTTGCATAAATACCGACTTTTCGACCATAAGTTAAACTTGAACTCGCAATGAGCAGCATGTCTGGTCCGGGAATAAGTAATAAGGCGATCACTGCGGTGAGGTAAAGCGGTAATATATTTAAATCAATCATGGTAAAAAACAACGTTGGAGTGCAGAAGACTATATTTTACACAATAAATAGTTTCATTCTATGGCTTATAATCAATAGCTGGTGTTTTTTGCTTCATTGTAGTGTTCTTGTATATTAATTGTCTGTTTTTGGTTATTTGAACGTAAGTTGATTGGGGCGAGTGCAGGAGTTTTAGAGCAATAAAGGTCAGCAATATGTAACGAAATAAAAAACTGACCACTAATGAGCGCTATCGAAGCTTCAATATAGTGATCAGTTAGTGACTGTTTTTAAATCTATTTTGTCTGGTTTTTATTATGCTTTATTGCGGTGAAAATGAAATCGCTCATGAAAGTAAGCTTTTAAATGTTCTTCCATGCTGTGGACTTTATCGTCAATGGCATCACATAAAACCGCATCATTGTTCATTGCATTAACGCGGTTAATAACCATTTCTTCAATGGCTGATTTCTGTGCTTCTGTCAGTTGTGGTTGAGTCGTCATTATTGTTTTTATCCTTATTATTACGATGAATCAGTAAAATATATTTATGGGGTCATAGTATCGATATTTATTCAAAGAAGGAATATTTGAATAAATTGTTTGCAGGTAAAAAGTAATTAAAACCTATTACAGGCTGTGATTTATCTCCCAAAATTGGACTTAATCGCCCTCACAGGTAGAATAGCCGCTCACAAGATGAGTACGTTTTTTTAAGGCACGGTTATAAGAGATGGGTCATAACGCGATGAGAAGTAATTTTGAGCTGTTAGCTCCGGGTGGCGATATAGAGTCGATTAAAGCGGCAATTGTCGCGGGTGCGGATGCTATTTATTGTGGCCTAGATAATTTTAATGCCCGTAATCGTGCAACCAATATTACGTTTGAAGATTTAAACGGTATTGTTCGCGTAGCGCATCAACGTGATTGTAAGATCTTTCTTACGCTTAATATCATGATTTTAGAAAGTGAAATTCCAGCGGTTATTCGACTGCTAAATAAGTTGGTCAACACTAAAATTGATGGTGTTATCTTACAGGACTTAGGGCTATTTCACTTAATCAAGCAGCATTTTCCAACGCTTGATGTTCATGCATCTACTCAAGTTAATAGTCATAATGAAGGTCAAATTTTATTTATGGGGCAGCTCAATGCTAGCCGTGTAAATTTATCGCGTGAACTTAATATTAAAGAAATAAAACATTTAGCGCAGTTTGGTCATCAGCATAATGTATTGATGGAAGTGTTTGTGCATGGTTCATATTGCATTGGCTTCTCAGGCCTGTGCTATATAAGTTCGGCTAAAAACGGTAATTCAGGTAACCGTGGTCGCTGTAGTCAGCCTTGTCGTGATCAATATCAGACAACAGCGGTGGGAAAAGATTACCCGCTTAATATGAAAGACAATTCTGCATTTTCAAATTTAGAAGCACTTGCTGATGCTGGCGTATATTCATTAAAGGTCGAAGGGCGGATTAAAAAATCTCATTATGTGTATACCGTTGTCGATAATTGGAGTCGTCAGTTAGACAACTACTGTAATCAAAAACCATTATTGGCAGATACGCGTGAGTTATATACCGTGTTTAACCGTGGTTTTTCAAATTCATATTTAATGGGGGATATCAATAAAGCGATGTTTATTGATAACCCTCGAGATAACTCTGTTGATCACTTTGCGCAGATTGCGGATGCTAAATCTGAGACGGAAATCCAAGCGGTTAAACGAAAGTTATATGATGATAAAACCACGATTATTAAAACTGTTGAAGAGCGAATTGCTGATTTAGATATTCGCTTATTAGCCTTAGAGTTGACGATTATCGGTCAGGTAGGACAACAGCTAATTATTCGCGTAACAACGCCATTGCAGCAGTTTGAAGTGGCATCAACATCGTTATTACGACAGTCTGATAATACGGTGCTTGATAGCGATTGTTTTGAAAAACGCTTCCGCAGCTTAAATAATGGTGAGTATTTATTAGCACCAATGGATTTGAGTCAGCTAGCAACAGGCGTTGTGGTGCCATTTAAAGAATTAACTTACATGCGCGATCAAATTGCATGTGTATTAAATGGCGATCAGCCGCTGGTGGAGCCGTTTGAGTTACCAAAAGTTGTGCGAGCGCCACAATCAACATTGACACCGTCGCTATCTGTGTTAATTGCCAATCCTGCTGATATTGACGCTGTTAGTCAGTCAAATACTGCAGTGTATTATCAGTTGCCAGAAGCGATGGCAATGGAAGGGCTAAAATTAGTTACTCTGTTCCAACAAAACCCACATTTGATCCCTTGGTTCCCAGCCATTTTGATTGGTGATAACTACCAAGCTGCAGTGACGTTCCTTGAACAAGTGAAACCTTCTCGTCTTGTGACCAATAATAGTGGTGTTGGTTATGCTGCACATCAATTAGGTTTAGCGTGGATAGCTGGCCCGCAAATGAACATCAGTAATGGTTTGAGCCTTGAATGTTTACAGCAGGAATTTGGTTGTGTTGGGGCGTTTATTTCTAATGAGATCAAACGCTCTCAGATCAAACCAATAACGGTACCGGCGGGGTTTGAGGTTTATTACAGTATTTATCATCCAATGATGCTGTTAATGAGCCGCCAATGTTTATTCCATCAAACCGTTGGCTGTAAAAAGAAGCGTTTTGATGATAAATGCTTACGCAAATGTGATAAATCTGCATCGATCATTAATCTTACTGAAGCATCATTTGTTGTTGATAAACAGCGTGGCGATCATAATGCGCTATATAACCCTGAGAACTTTTTAAACTTAGATATTGTGGCTGAGGTTCAGAATAAATTTACTGGTTTTATGGTGGATTTACGGGCCATTAAAACTGATACCCAAGTGACGGTATCAAAAGCGGAATTGACGGCGTTATTTAATCAGTATCTTGCTGGTAATAATGATCTTGCACGTAGTGATATTGAAGTCGCTATTATTGGTCATACCTGTAATCAGTACACCAAAGGCTTGTAATAAGTTCGTTGAATAATAAGTAAGCTTTCACAATAAAAAGCCCCGCAGAATATATGTTCTGCGGGGCTTTTTGTTAGCTAACGGATAGCGAACTATTAATTACTTTTTAGCGTTGTCTTTTAGGAAATCAAGAACAAGTTTGCGATCTTTTTCGTTTAGACCTGCACGTGGGAACATACTGTTAGTAATACCTTTCCACTGTTTGTAAGTGAAGTCGCTTGGGTGTGGTGCTGCGTGACAAAGCGTACAGCTACCGTAGAATAATTTCTCACCTGGTGACTGAGCAGGACCTTGTTCTGCGGCTACCGCTTTCAGGCGCTTACCTAGCTGTAATGACCAGATATCAACTTTAAAGTCTGATTTTACAATCTTAGGCGGCATGTAAGCCTGGTTTGGTGTTTCCGCGTCAGTACATTTCTTAAAGTAAGCCAAACAAGTATTAGCACTGGTTGCTTGTGCTAGACCACTGGTTGGTTGACTGCTTGTTAGCATGTTGATTGAACCTGAGTTACAACGGCCTTTGCTATCAAGTTGTAGCCATGCACCTTCGTGAATGTAGATAACGCCAGGCATTGCTTCATCAGTGATACGCGCACCAGCAAGTAGAGTACCGCGTTCGTTATACACTTCAACCACATCGCCGTCTTTCACGCCACGTTCTGCAGCATCTTGCTTGTTAATAAGAACGATTTGACGTCCATCAACAGACTCATAGCTGTTTACATCAGCATTTGCCATTTGTGAGTGCAGACGCATCCATGGGTGTGGGCTTAGGACGTGAACTTGACCTTTTTTAGCATTACCTAACCATTCAAATGGTGGGATCCATTGTGGCATTGGTGGACAATCTTTAGCTTTAAATCCAGCCAGTGTTTCACTGTAAAGCTCGATTTTACCACTTGGTGTATGCAATGGGTTTTTATCAGGATCTGCGTAGAAATCACCATGACGTACAAAGCTATTTGCTGCATCAGGCGTTGTTACGTGAGTAATACCATTTTGCCAAAATGTTTTAAAATCTTCCGTTGCATCAGAGGCTTCATAAGAGGCTTTAACATGTTGGTACATTGTTTTACCGTCGGTAAATTCTTTATGTACGTTAAACATGAAAGCAAGACGTGAGAAGATTTCGTAGTCATCTAAGCTTTCACCTACAGGCTCAATAACCTGACGCATAGCGTAGATTTTGTTGTTGCTGTAAGTACCGCCAGATGAAATATCATCACGCTCAAGAGTAGTGGTGGTTGGTAATACGATATCAGAGTATTTTGCTGTTGCACACCACCAAGGTTCGTGACAAATGATGGTATCAATATTATCGTTCAGCGCGTTAATTAACTCGTTAGTATCTTGTTGGTGAGACAGTAAGTTATTACCCGCATTGTAGATAAGTTTAGCTTTTGGCAAGGTCAGGCTTGAACCGTCGCGAGTATAGGCTTTACCTGGGTTTTTCAGCATGTCTGAAACCATAACCACAGGACACGTTTTAGTAATTGGGTTACGGCCTTGTGATAAACCGATAGGCATACGCTTACCAGATGCTGGCATACCACCGTT
The DNA here is from genome assembly GCF_900537155.1 of Photobacterium sp. Alg240-V54. Lineage (NCBI taxonomy): Bacteria > Pseudomonadati > Pseudomonadota > Gammaproteobacteria > Vibrionales > Vibrionaceae > Photobacterium > Photobacterium sp. Alg240-V54. The sequence goes on along the minus strand of NZ_UNRL01000003.1, from coordinate 157,506 downwards.
ACCATAGTGCCAACTAAAGCCAGCACCTTCACCAGGCTTACCAATTTTACCTGCAATTGCGGCAAAGTTGATGATAGACCAGTGGATCATTTCCCCGTGGTCGGCACGTTGTAATGCCCAACCTGCTGCAATTTGGGTACGTTTAGTCACACAAAGTTCAGCAAGCTCTTTAATTTTAGCGGCAGGTAAACCTGTGATTTCTTCAGCCCATTCAGGTGTTTTCGCAACACCGTCTTCGTCGCCAATTAAATAAGCAAGGTATTTATCAAAGCCAACAGTGTATTTATCGATGTAAGCTTTATCGTGTTGACCCGTTTTGTATAAGTGATAAGACATTGCAGTAAATAGAGCAGTATCCGTATTAGGACGGATATTGATCATCTCACTACCAACGGCTTTATCTGTTTGAGTTTGTTGTGGGTTAATAGAGATAAATTTAATCCCTTTCGCCTTGAATGCTTCCCAATGTTTTTGCATTGAGTGATCAGCAACACGGAATTCTACGCGGTTTGTTTTCCAAGGATCACAACCAATAAATAGTACTGCTTCAGTATTTTTTTCAACGATTTCCCACGCGGTTTGTGGCGAGTAAACTTCCATATCACCAATAACGTGTGGAAGAATAACTTCTGAAGCACCTGCAGAGTAGTCACCCGCACAAATACTTTGACCACCAATAAGATTAAAGAAACGCCCTTGTAGAGTCTGAGGACGGTTAACACCACAATGTGACCAACCACCGTATGAAGAACTAAATAGTGCTTCGTTACCATGTTTCTCAACAGTACGTGCGATACAGAAAGCAGTTAATGCAATCGCGGTGTCCCAATCGACACGAACAAAAGGTTCTTTACCACGTAGGTGAGGATTATGATCGCCTAATGGATCTTCTAATAGTGATTTACGTACCATTGGATATTTAATACGTGTATCACTGTAAGTACGGCTTAATACACCTTTGGTTAACATCTCTGTAGGAAATGGGTCTACATCATTAATAGGTTGAACACCAATTAATGTTCCGCTTTTAACGACTGCTTTAAAAGGACCATAGTGGGTAGCTGATGGAATTGTAATTGTATCTGAAGCAAATACTTTACCAGCAGGGAAAAGGGTAAGTCCGTTAGCAGCAATTGCGGTTGCTACTGAACCTTTTAAAAAGTTACGACGAGATAGGGTCATGTTTATATTCCGAAGACAAACCGAATGAGTAAGCGTTCAAGTGGCATAATCACTGTTCAAATACTAGTCGGTATAGTGATCTATTATTTGACTTATTTCTTGATAGGCTACACGTATATATAAAATATATTAGACTACTAACTGGAAAATAAGTTTTCACAAAAATCTATAATAGACGCGAATGTTTAATGTTCAATGTAAATAATGGAATAGTTAGCACAATAATTAAAAACCAACTGATAATTATTCTCGATAGGCGACTTATTGTATGACAATTACAATATGACATACTGTAACCTTCTTGGTATGTTTCTGTTATTATTGTGATTTTTGTCTTTGTTATATAGGTGGTGGTATGTTGTATTTATTATTGTAAAAGATTATTTGAGCTTTTAATATGCTTAGAGTTCTAATTAAAAAAAATTTTGTATCGTTTTACTGAAACAACTATGATCAATTGTGATATTAATATTTTTATATATTAATAGCGTCCATTGCCCTGTTAACATTCAAGTGTTAGTTTGTGCGCAACACTTTTTTTAACGTTGTTTTGACGTTTAATTCATTTTGGACCATCCATGAAGAAACTATGGCGTTTTTTAGTCAAGCCTAGTAGTCGTTATTCTGTATTAGCGATTGCTGTTGTCTGTGTGATCATAACACTGGCAGGTGTGTTTACCTTTCACGAGTCGATAAAATTTAGCTCGACTACCGAGTTTTGTACTTCATGTCACTCAATGAAAGAAAACTACAACGAATATAAAACCAGTATTCACTATAAGAATGCTTATGGCGTACGTGCTGAGTGTCGTGACTGTCATATTCCAGAAAATAACCCGATTGCTTTCATGAAAGCAAAATTGGGTGGTGTGGGCGATATTTACAGCGAATTCATCAGTAAAGATATTGATACACCTGCAAAGTTTGAAGCAAACCGTTTACGCATGGCACAAAATGTGTGGCGTATGATGGCTGAAACAAATTCAGCAACCTGTAAGAGTTGTCACTCATATACTGCAATGGATCACGCGAAGCAATCTCCAGCGGCAGCGGCAGCGATGACTGGCGCAGCAGCAAAAGATATGAACTGTATTGAGTGTCACAAAGGTATTGCGCACCAGTTGCCACATATTAATAATGACTTCCAAGCAACATTTAAACAGTTAACAATTAACGCTGGTGAAGCGCCTGCAACCAAAACGCTTTACACATTAGCATCTAAGAAATTGTATACCACTGACTCTGCATCAGGCGATGAACAAGGTCAGTTATACCCTGCATCAGAAGTGCAAGTGTTAGGTACAAGTGGCGACATGCTTAAAGTACAAATTACGGGTTGGCAGCAACAAGGTTCAACAACCGGTATGTTAGTGCAAGACATGGCGAAGCAGATTCAGACTGTATCACTGAATGCCGATTTACAAAAATCAGCAACTATTCTAAATACAGTGAAAGCTGAAGATGGCCAAACATGGCAGCAATTACAAGTATCTGCATGGATCACACAACGTAATATGCTAGCAAGCATGAAGCCAATCTGGGCTTACGGTAAAGAAATCCTAGATGCAAGTTGTGGTCAGTGTCACGCAATTCCAGATCCAAAACACTTAACTGCAAATGGTTGGGTTCAAGGACTGAAAGCGATGCAACAGTACTACATGTTGGATAAAGATGAAGAGCGTACCTTGTTGAAGTATCTACAAGATAACGCAAAAGATGCACCTGCGGCGGCAGGGCAAGCAACTGAGTAAATCACTCGTTGAAAAATAGATAGCTTGCGTTAAACACAACGCCAAGAACGGAAAGGGGATCTGAGAAATCAGGTTCCCTTTTTTTGCTATTATACGGTATGGTATTCTGTGTTTTGTAAGGGATTTACTATGAAAAAATGAGTTTAACCTTATGCAAACCCAGCAAAGAAAAGAACGTAAAATACATGTGGATAAAGCTAAACAGTGCAGTAAGTTAACATACATTCTTTTGGGTTCTGGACGAGATGGTAATGCGCGATCTTATCAAAATATTGGTGTAAAAGATGAGCTTGTGTGTGGCGGTGAAGTGATAACAAAAAATAATAAACACTATATTGAATTAACCAATGATACTTTTTTAGTTGAAAGCATAGTGTAAGAGAGTATTGGTTAAATTTTGATTGATAAATATAAAAGGACTGAATGTCACCTTCAGTCCTTTTGTTTATCTTGCTAACTTATCTTATGCCGTCACTTCTTGTTTTTGCACTTGAGGAACAAGTTGATCTGCCAGTTTGTGCATTTCAGGTAGCATACGGTGGATCAAGTGAAGTTGCTGTAATACCATACGTACCGAGGTGCAGTCTTCATCTCGCCATTGTCCTAAACGCTGATCCAAATCGACATCTAACGCTGGCGCTCTTTGACATGCGTTGCCTGACAATTGCGTCGCTAAACATTCTAAGTGAGTGTGAATAATGCGGTGTGCTTCTGACACTAACTGGTGGGTATTATCGTCATCAAGTTGTGTTCTGTGAGCACCTAATGCCGAAATATAACTTAGCATTGCATGGTTTAAGGTTAAGAAACGGAAACTTTCATTCGCATCAATTTGGTAACGCTCAGGCTCTGCCAGCATATTACTGATTGCTGTATTTAAATGAGCATCGGTATTGTGGGCATCTCGGCGTGAAATACGGTAACTCAAGCTATCACGTTTACCGATACGGTACTGACCAATAATTTGTGCTAAGTAATCTTTATTGGCATTAATTGCTCCAGACATTGCCTTGTGTAAACGCTTAGATTCCCAGTCTGGCAGAATAAAGGTTACCGCCAATACTGCCAGTAAACAGCCAATCAAGGTATCGCCTAAACGAGGCAGAATAACCGCATAACCTTCACCTAGTTGATTAAAACAGAACAATACTAGCAAAGTAATAAACGCTGTTGCCCAACCGTATTTAACCATTCTAAACGAGAAAAACAGCACGCCAGCCACCACCATGAGTACTAATTGACCTTCTTGTCCCGGAAATAAATAAAGCAGGGGAATACCCGCTAAAATACCGCCAATAGTACCTATCACACGTTGGCGTAATTTTTGGCGGGTTGCACTGTAGTTTGGCTGACATACAAATAGCGTGGTGAGCAAAATCCAGTAGCCACGTTGCAAATCGAATACTTGAATACAGCCATAACCAACGGTTAATGCGATAGCCATGCGCATAGCGTGACGAAACAGCATCGAATCAGTATTACATTGTGCACTGATTCGTTTTGCTAATTCTTTAATACCGTGAGCTTCGTTATCAGATAATTGGATATCATTTTCTTCTTCTACATGTGTGGCATCAGGGTTATTGATATTCATTAACTGACGTTCAACAGTCGCCAAGTTATTAAATAGAAAATCAAGCTGGATCAGCAACATCTTCCACTCAGGCTTATTTTGGTCATGTAAATATTGCAGTGAGTCTTGCAGCTCGTTTAATGCTTTGAGGCTCTTTTCATCGTGGGTATAAGATTTTCCCATTGCTAACGCCGTTGAAATATCACGGCATGCAATAGCTTGTGAGCGTAATAAACGTTGAAAACGGAACAGAACATCACTGCGGTTAAAGTTGGCGGCGAGATCTTGATAGCGATAGTGTGAAGAGCTTGCACGCTCATGAATATCTTGTGCCATAAAATAAATGGTCAAAAAACGATCGCCGGTAGTATTGGGTTGTCCACGGCGAGCACGATGCAATAGGGTAGCTTTGGCTATGTTTAAGGCATTTACCACCCGCGCATTTTGGCTGGCTGCTTTTAAACGTAATGGTTGAGGTACTAAATCAGCGACAGGTTCAAAAAGCTGACTTTTATGATCAAGGTAATCAGCACACTCACTAAAGACGTTAGCAAGGCTACGTTGTACTGGTTGGTTAGGCCACAAAATATGCCATGTTAATGATAAACAGCCATACCAGAATGCGCCGCCAAGGAGTAGCATCGGTTGATACCATAAGTTCACACTATGCTCGGCACCGAGCATGGTGTAAACCGCTAGTAATAGCGAGGCAAAGGCAATGCTGGCATAGCGCGCGCCCATCGCACCAAGCATAATAAAACTAAATGTTGAACAAAAGAGACCGATTGCAAAGAAAAGGGGATAGTCAAACAAGACTTCAATAGAAAGGGATGCAATCAAAAAACAAATCAGAGTTATTGTCAGGCCTTTAATACGGCCAGTTAAATTATCGTCAGACTCAGCTAGCGCTGCAGCGATAATGCCGAGTACTAAGGGGGTAACAGCATGGTTCGCTTTGAGGTACCAACATGGTAATACCACTCCAACAAGTGCAATAAATACGCGAATAGAGTAATTAATACGATCATTGACCCAGTAGCGACGAAAATTTACATGTAAGTCTTTAGTTTGCATGGATATTAACAATCTTCTGATAATAATGAATGGAGAAAACGATAGAATTATCTAACGTTATAAAAACGTCACTAAAGATAACAGAAATATGGTTATTGCTGATCAAAAAAATTAACGTTACCTTGCGGAATAATATTTAACCAAATAGACGCTTCAAGACTATGGCTACACGAGAGTTATTGATATTCTAAGTGACATTATCCCGATAAACGGGTGACAAGTAATGATTCAATCGAGGTTGAGTAACTCGGTTACCGGCCAGTAATGAGTATTACAGCCTAATTAAAGCATGGAACAATTGGTGGAATCACAATGCAATTAAGTGCCAGTCGACTAGCACAATGGTTAGTTCAAGGTGATTATTACAGTATCGCTTTAGACGGTAATAGCTTGGTATTAGATAGTCAGACCACGTCTGATGTGATCTCTTTTGATGACTGGGATGGGTCGGTTGAAATCCATCGTGGTGTATTATGGGGTGCGCTTGAGCTGACGTCTTCAAACCAACAATACTGTTGGACAGTTCATGGCTTGCCTTGGCACGAATGTAAGCCCTTCGCTGCATTTTTAGTTCGTAGCTATCAAGATTGGGCACAAAGCCGCGTTGATAAATTAGATGTGATGTTGCCTGAAATGCTACAAAGAATTGCAGTTTTTTCAAATAAATCAGGCTATTTGCGTCATTCTGAACATCATGAATTACATCAGTTTCTTAATGATAGTTTACATGATTCAGACCTAAGCCCAGAGCTTGCTGCAACGTTTAGACCCCGTAGTTTTGAAAAAATCTCTCCTTGGCTGGGTGAGCATCAAGCGTGGGTTGAAGAGCATAATCAACAATGGTTACTACAGCAGTCACAAAAATGGGGCTCATGGTTTGATAGCTTTGAGAAATCACCCTTAAATGAATCGCAACGTACCGCTGCTTTGATTAACCAAGATTATAATTTGATCTTAGCGGGAGCTGGCACCGGAAAAACCAGTGTGTTAGTTGCACGTGCCGGTTATCTTATTGCCAGTCAGGCTGCAGTGCCTGAAGATATTTTGATGCTATCGTTTGGGCGTAAAGCAGCCGAAGAGATGACAGATAGGCTAAAGCAAAAGGTCAGTGATCGGGTTAAAGTCGCCACTTTCCATAGCCTAGGGTCACAGATTATTCGTGATGTTGAACACGATAAACCCAATGTTGCCTCAATTACATTAGATGTGCGTGCCCGTAGTGCATGGTTGGCACGAATGTTAATTGAACAATGGAATAACTCAACAGCAGCCAGCAAATGGCAACGCCATCTTACTCAATGGCGAGTACCTGGGTTTAGCAAAGAAAACTCAATGGAACAGCAAGCTGAAAATGAACAATTACAAGCTTGGGTGTGGCGTCATATTGAGTTACTTGGCCAGTCAGGTATGAAAAAAGACGCGTTGTTAGAGGCGATTGTAAATAATAATAACCCGGCAATGCGCCCACGAATGAAAAGTGAGTTAGCGCTATTATGGCCATGTTATCAAGCCTATTTACAGCACTTAAAAGTGAAAAAGCAAATAGACTTTAATAGTATGATTGAGGTCGCTACCGAGTATGTTAAAGCCGGTAAGTTTGTCTCGCCATGGCGTTATATTATGGTTGATGAATACCAAGATATTTCACCACAACGATTAGCGTTAATTGAAGCATTATGCCATCAGAAAGTGGCAGGTCATACGACACCAACGTTATTTGCTGTTGGCGATGATTGGCAGGCTATTTATCATTTTGCAGGGGCTGACGTTAATTTAACCACTGATTTTAAAGGTCGCTTTGGCAATAGTAATATTAGTGAGCTTTCAACAACCTATCGCTTTAATAGCATGATTGGTGAAGTAGCTAACGTATTTATTCAACAAAACCCAAGTCAAATTAAGAAGCAATTAACCAGCTTTACTAAGCAAAGTAAGAAAGCGGTGACTTTATTAGCAACTGATTTATTGCCACAAGAGTTAATTCGTCTCAGTAAACATTACGAGAACAAGAACACCAATGTGTTGATTCTTGGTCGAAATAATAAGCAGAAACCTGAGAAGTTTGAAACGTGGAAAACACAGTGGCCGCAGCTTAACTTGGAATATATGACATGCCATTCCAGTAAAGGGCGTGAAGCTGATTATGTGTTTATTGTTGATGTTAATAAAGGGATTTTCCCGTCGCCGGATCGTGAAACAGGTTTAGCGGCAATCATGCAATCAAGCACTGAAACCTATAATGATGCGGAAGAAAGACGCTTATTTTATGTGGCATTAACACGGGCGAAAAAGCATGCGTGGGTGTGTGCTAATCCTGATAAAACGTCACCGTTTATTAATGAATTAATTGAAGATAAGTATCCAGTTAATAATAAAATCAAACGTACTAAATAAACACGGTTGATAACGTCAAGCTCCGCCATTAAATGACTAATAGCGGGGCTTTTTTACACTTAACTTATATGTAAAGTAGTAAAAATTTTGATGTTATGTGCTGATGTGCGCCACAATTTTTCCTGAATGGGTTTGTTGTTTTAATTCAGTCAGTGCTTGTGAAAGTTTGTCAAAGGGGACTATCTTTTCAACCATACTTGATAAATGTCCATCGGCGACTAAATCACTTATATTATTACCAATATCAGCAAGGTGGCTGATGTGTTCTGGCGCGCCATGAGCATAAGTACCCTGTAATGCGACTTCATGAATACTTAACGCCTTGGTGGTCGCAAGCAGTGGCACTTGATCAAATTGATTAGCGACCATGACGATATGGCCATTATAACGAATGAGTGCACTCATGATGCTACCAGATTGTGCCGATATACAATCAATCACGCCGTGTAATAATCTATCTTCGGTCAGGTTTATCAGCTTAAGAGCAACATTTTGTTGTGGGCAAATAACAGCATCAATTCCATAGCTGAGTAGTCGTGGGTGATGCTGTCGCTCTGCAATGGCATAAACATGTGCGCCTGCGAGTTTGGCTAATTGTGCTGCAAAGCCACCCACACCGCCTCCCGCTCCAGTGATAGCAATATGTTGGCCAGCTTCAACTTGTAATTTATCGTGTACCGCTATCCAAGCACTATAAGCTGCACAGGGTAAGGCGGCAGCATCAGTAAATGAGAGTGTTAATGGAATTCGACTCACTGCGACAGCTTTTACACACGCATATTCAGAAAAGCCGCCAGCAGTGCGAGGATCGGCAAAGAACATCACTCTGTCGTTAACTTTAAATTGATGCACATTGGCGCCGACACTATCAATATTACCCGCAACATCAAGGCCTATTATTTGGGGGTAATTCCATGTTGCATAGCCCCACTCGGTAAGTTTGTAATCAATAGGATTGAGGCCTACTGCTGCAACTTTTACACAAATTTCATCGGCGGCAGGAATAGGCTTCGTCGCTGTTGTCAGTGATAAGGCTTGTAGCCCATCTGGTTGTTGTAACATCCAAGCTTTCATAGGCGACTCCTTATTAGACTACTTATAACCATATAATGAATTATTCATTTTGGCTTAAATATATTGTCTAAATCATGATAATAAAAAGCCTTCGGCATTAGCGAAGGCTTAGTGATTACATTGATTATAGCGCCGAGATAGTTAATCTAGACGTTGTTTTAGATAAGCGTCGTAATCTGGAATTTCGATATCAATTTCTTTATCAAGCAAAGGAGAGGTGATGATAAAATTCGCGCTGGCACGATTGGTTGCAACGGGAATATTCCACACTGCAGAGATGCGTAGTAGTGCTTTTACGTCAGGATCGTGTGGTACAGCATTGAGTGGATCCCAGAAAAAAATCATCATATCGATTTTGCTTTCTGAAATTAATGCTCCCAGTTGTTGATCGCCACCCATAGGACCGCTGATTAAACAAGTAATTGGCAACCCTGTTTCTTTTTCAAGTAAATGTCCCGTAGTGCCTGTTGCATAAAGGGCATGATTAGCTAACTTATGTTGGTGCTCTTTCACCCAGCGCAGTAATGCCGTTTTGCAATTATCATGAGCAACGAGAGCAATATTCTTTTTAGCTGCCATTGTGCGAGTAGTAGTAATCATGATCGTCCTTTTAATCTCAAGTAAATCTTGATGAAGCTAGGTGATAAGACATATAAGTATCAAAGACTAGACAGGGTGTAAATCAGATTAGGCTAAAAACTTGTGGTGGCCCATAAATTATTGATATTGATCTTTATAGGCCCCAGTTTATTCAAGGTTATCGGCTGATATGATGATCATTAACATAGAATGATGGGCGGAACTCAGCTGGCGATAATGAGTTACGAATCACCGTCGCAGGTAAATGTTGAGGGGTTAAATCGACAATCAATGGTGATATATCGAGTACCATTGGTTTTTTCTCGAGGTAACGCACGGTTTGATCGATTGATAATCGTGCTTGCTCTGCCATTTTATCAGTGGGCGCAAATAAAATTTTATGGCGACGTAAACCTCGGTAAACACCATGACTTAGATATGTCGATACAATTTTAATATCGGTAATGTGATTGGTACGTAATTCACTGATTGCGACTTCAGCTGCAACTGCACCACCAACAATATAATCAATGTTTTTATAATCAGTAAATAATTGCTGTAATAAATTACGTTGTAGTTCTTTACTATTGTCATCCCATAATGTGGTGGCGATCTCAATATCGCTATTGGCTATCGCGGCTTTAAAGCCTTTAGTAACAGATTTCGTTCCGCCACGTAATTGTGGCCCTGGAAGCCATGCAATACGTACTTTTCCGGAACCTTTAGGATGTAATTTAGCAAGATAAGTCCCCGCAGCTTTACCCATATCGTACCAATTAACCCCAACTTTTGCTTTTACATGCTGACGAATATCAGGATCAGTAAAATCAATATTATTGGTCATTAAAAATACCGGAGTATTGCCAATTAGAGAGGATAGCTTACCGTTGTAGGCTTGCGCATCTACCGTGCCTAAAATAATGGCATCAGCTCCCCAATGGTGACAAGCTTTTAGTTGACTCTGTTGTTTAGCAAGGTTGCTATAGCCGCCAGCTTCAAGCACTTTTAGGGTAATACCGAGTTTTTTTGCTTGCTCAACCATTCCATAATTGATCGACAACCAATAAGAATCTTTTAAATGTGGGTACACTGCACAGACTTTCCACGGTTTTGTGACCGAGGTTAAAAAGGAGTATTGAATTTTTGTCGGTTTTTTGTCCGTTTGAAAAGGAGGTTGATATGAAATCACCTCGAGCGCAAACGCAGATTGAGTGGATAAAATCATTAAAATAAAAAATAAAATGCGCATTGTTACCAACATTATTTAGGTCTAAAGCCATATCGCTGGCAAAATAGTACCGTTTTATTGTGTTTGGTGAAATAGCCAGTATTGCACAAGCCATATTTATCGTGGCAATTCACCATCCTAAACAAGATTTATGAGATAGAGACTATTTATGACATTTACTCGAAAAGGTATCGGAACCAAATTGTTGTTGGCCTTTTCTGCCATGGCTGGCTTGATGATCATAGCTGTTATGATCGGTGTAGCAGGCTTTTCGTTAGTTGCTCAAACTGAGCGTACCGTGATTAATTCCGCAGTACCGGCTTTAGCTGAAGCAAGAAAATTATCAGATTTGAGTTCGCGGATTATTTTTAATGCTCAAGTGTTGGCGAAATCGAAACTTGAATCAGAACGGATGCAACAAGGGCGCGCATTAACGATTCATATAGAAGCTTTAAATCGCAGTTTACACGCATTGGAGCAATATTCGTTTGATCAGCCATTAATGGTGAAATTAGAAGATGATGTAAAGCGTATTGTCGATAATTTAGCGTTACTTGGGTTGCTGGTGGGAAGGCAAATAGACTTACAAAGCCAATTGGATCAGTTAACAACGGCGATGACTAAGGCAACACATCAAATTGATAATTTATCTCAATCGCAAGTGGCAAATGCTAATACGATTGCAGTGGCGAACGTGTCACGGATTTACGATTTAGTCGCCGCTAATAATAAACCGGCTGTTTATAATGCCCTTGATAGTTTAGTTGAAGTCGATATGGACTTATCTGAGCGCTTATTTGAATTACGATTTTTATCATTACAAGTGGTTAATATGTTGGATGACTCTGAACGTATTATTGATATTAAATCGTTAGTGGCATTAAAAACACGCTTTAATAACGCAGTTAATATTATTAGCCATCGCGTTAAATCGGTTGAGGATCCTAGCCGTTCAGAACAGTTAATGAAAGAAACCGCTAAGCTTGAGCGTGGTGATTTGCTGTTTAGTGTTGGTGAGCAATTAATTTATGCGAAGCAGGATGTACAGCGATTAGATCAGCAAAACTTAGTGTTATTTCAACAGTTAAATAATACCGTTGATGAAATAATAGCAGCAGCTAATGTCAATACTCAGCAAGCGGTTAAGCAAGTTGATCAGACGCTCATCGTTGCCCGTAATACGTTGATTGTGATTTCAGGCATTGGCTTATTAGCATTGGTGTTGATCATGTGGCGTATTGTTTACATACAGGTTATTTGTCGTATTAACCATTATAGCCGCGCTTTATTATCGCTAACTCGCGGTGATTTAGGTATTCAACTTGATGTTGATGGTGATGATGAGTTAGCGCAAATGGGACGGGCAATTTTAGTGGCGCGTGATACTGCCAATGAACGCCATCGGTTAGCTCAAGCAGAAGCTAAAATACGGCAAGAATTACAGCTGCATAAAGCAAGTTTAGAGCGGTTGGTTGCCAAGCGTACTGGTGAGTTAGAGCGTATCAATAGTCGCTTAAATGAAGAAGTCTACAATCATTATAAAGCTCGTGATGAGGCTGAAAAAGCCAATAGAGCTAAATCAGCATTCCTAGCAACCATGAGTCATGAAATTAGAACGCCAATGAATGGCGTACTAGGGACTGCATCTTTACTCGCCGATACTAATTTAAGTAGCCAACAAAAACGCTATTTAGATGTGATTAACCGCAGTGGTGAAAACTTGCTTGATATTCTCAATGATATTTTAGATTACTCTAAAATTGAAGCTGGGCATTTAGATATTAGGCCAAGCGATTTTGCTTTAAAGCGCATGGTTGTTGATGTGTTTAATATGCTGCATGGACGTGCTGTAGCAAAGCGAATTGGGTTTGAATATCATATTGAGCCAGGAGCCGATGCGATTTGGTTTGGTGATGAAAGCCGCATTCGACAAGTACTGGTTAACTTAGTCGGTAATGCGATTAAGTTTACAGATACTGGTAAAGTCACCATAAATGTGCAGCCACACCCTGATATGCCTGATGAAATACTGTTCTCAGTGCAAGATTCAGGGATCGGCATTGATACCAGTGAGCAAACATTATTATTTAGTGCTTTCCAACAAGCAGAAGCCGGGCGTAAATCGATTGAAGGTACCGGGCTTGGCTTAGCCATCAGTAAACATATTGTGGCAGCGATGGATGGCGAGATTGGCGTTGATTCAGTGATTGGTGAGGGAAGTTGCTTCTGGTTTGCGTTACCTTTAGAGCCAGGCGAGGCGGCATTAAGTACCGATGCTAACCAAGTTATCGTGCCTGCTGCACACATACTTTTGGTTGAGGATAACCCAGTAAACTGCATGGTTGCAGAAGGATTTCTGAAGCGATTAGGTCATACTGTAGTTATTGCTGAAGATGGCGCACAAGCTGAAGCGTGTTATCGTAAAGAGTCGTTTGATTTAGCGTTACTTGATATTAATTTACCTGATACTGATGGTATAACGCTGTTGCATCAATTACGTCGTATCGACAGTACTAAAAATGCGTCGTGGCAAGAGCCAACTCCGATGGTGGCTTTTTCTGCTCATGTATTTAGAGAGGAAGTTGAAATTTATCTCAATGCTGGTTTTTCGGGTTTTTTGCCAAAGCCATTGGTTGAACAGCAACTTATCGAGACGATGAACAGTATTTTAAAAGGGGATAAGCGAGTGGTTATTGAAAAAGGTGCTGGTGAAGAAAAACCACAACTTGCAGAAATCGATGAGGCGTTACCCCTCGTAAAAGAATCTGTTTTGGGCTCTGATTTACAAGTACTTGGTGCGGCACAGGTAAAGCAGTTAATTAGCTTATTTGGTGATTCGGCAAGTAAAACGCTGGTGACGTTACAACAAGCGATTGCAAATAATGATTTACCAGAAGTTGCCAAACAAGCCCATACACTTAAAGGTGCATCGGGTACGATGGGACTAATGCAATTACATCAGTTATGTCTAATGTTTGAAAAATCAGCGCAAGAGGGTTCTATAGAGGGTTTAGCGGTTGCACCATTACAGCAAGTGTTTGATGCTTCTGTCGCGGCGTTAGCCACCACCTTTCTTGATGATTAATTCTGCTAGTAATAGTGAGATAATAAAAAAGAACGCTACGGCGTTCTTTTTTTATGCCAACAGATCACGTGTCATAAACGTGCTATGAGGATCAGGCTGATAATCCGCAAAAGGCAGGCACTCAATAAACCCGTGTTTAGCATACAGTGCTCGTGATGGTGCAAAGAAGTCCATTGAACCTGTTTCTAAACTTAATTGTTGGTAGCCCTGTGTTTTTGCATAAGAAATAATGTGTTGCAGTAATAGTGAAGCGACACCTTGACCTCGAAATTCATCGGCTGTTCGCATTGATTTTATTTCAGCCGTGGTTGTGTTTAAGTGCTTTATCGCACCACACCCAGCCAATTGGTGTTGATTCCAGATAGACCAAAAAGTCACATTTTGATGCTGAAGTTGGGTTAGATCTAATGCATGTACACTTTCTGCAGGCGCAGTGCTATTCATATCGGTTAAATGCGCTTGTAATAACGCTTGAATAGCGTGTCCTTGTAAATCGTCAATAATAATATTCATAGATATAGCCATTGGCAAAAGTATTACTTTACGGTTAAGTGAATATTTTACCTAGTCATTTTAGTGATAAAGCTGATTGCCATAATGAACGAAAGAGTATTATTAATCTTATAGAGAAGAGATATTATAAGCGATGAGGGTAAAGGAAGCTAAAAGGAGGAACTGAGTTATGTTGATAAAAAGTACCGATAAAAAATAACCCCGAGAACAACGTCCTCGGGGTTAAAGGTATCACTTAGAGTAATTAAAAATTACTTCTTAGCGTTACGCTCTTTCTGCTCAGCGATTACTTTTTCAGCAACGTTAGCAGGACAAGGTGCGTAGTGTGAGAACTCCATAGAGAACTGACCACGGCCTGATGTCATAGTACGTAGAGTACCGATGTAACCAAACATTTCTGAAAGTGGTACGTCAGCTTTAATACGAGAACCAGTTACGCCAGCAGTTTGGTCTTTGATCATGCCACGACGACGGTTAAGGTCACCGATAACATCACCAACGTGATCTTCTGGAGTAAATACGTCAACGTTCATGATTGGCTCAAGAAGTTGCGCACCAGCTTTAGGCATAGATTGACGGAATGCGCCTTTCGCTGCGATTTCAAATGCTACTGCAGATGAATCGACTGCGTGGAATGCACCATCAAGAAGCTCGATTTCAACGTCAAGAACAGGGAAACCAGCTAGAACACCAGTGTCCATCATGCCCTTGAAGCCTTTCTCGATTGCAGGCCAGAATTCTTTAGGAACGTTACCACCGATTACAGATGATGTGAACTTAAAGCCTGAACCTACTTCACCTGGCTTCATTACGTAGTCGATCTTACCGAACTGACCAGAACCACCAGATTGCTTCTTATGCGTGTAGCTATCTTCAACTGGCTTCGTGATTGTTTCACGGTAAGCAACTTGAGGTTGACCAACAATTAGGTCTACGCCGTATGTACGCTTAAGGATATCAACCTTAATGTCTAGGTGAAGTTCACCCATACCTTTAAGGATTGTTTCGCCAGTTTCTTCGTCAGTCTCAACTTGGAAAGATGGATCTTCTGCAACCATTTTACCGATCGCGATACCCATTTTCTCTGAACCGCCCTTATCTTTAGGCGTTACAGCAATTGAGATTACTGGCGTTGGGAAGATCATTGGCTCAAGAGTACACTCGTGCTTAACATCACAAAGAGTGTGACCAGTTTGAACGTTCTTCATACCAACGATAGCGATGATATCACCAGCTTGCGCAGATGATAGTTCGTTACGCTCATCAGCTTGCATCTCAACCATACGGCCGATACGCTCAGTCTTACCTGTAGCAGAGTTAAGGATGGTGTCACCCTTGTTTAGCTTACCAGAGTAAATACGAACGAATGTTAGTGCACCAAAGCGGTCATCCATGATTTTGAATGCAAGCGCGCGGAATGGTTCATCAGCAGATACAGTTGCAACTTCACCAGTTGGCTCGCCAGTTTCTGGATCTGTTAGCGGCTGTGGATCAACTTCGTCTGGAGCTGGTAGGTAATCTACAACAGCGTCAAGAATGTTTTGAACACCCTTGTTCTTGTATGCAGAACCACAGAAAGTTGGGAAGAATGCTAGGTCACGTGTACCTTTACGGATACAACGCTTAAGATCTTCGATAGAAGGCTCTTCACCTTCCATGTAAGCTTCTAGAAGCACGTCGTCTTGCTCTACAGCAGTCTCAACTAATTCTTCACGGTAAGCTTCAAGATCGTCAACCATGTTCGCAGGAACTTCTTGGATTTCGAAGTTTTCTGGAAGACCAGAGTCATCCCATACGAAAGCTTGACGAGTTAGAACGTCAACAACACCTACGAAGTCTTCTTCAGTACCGATAGGTAGTGTCATAACTAGAGGTGTAGCACCTAGTACGTTCTTAACTTGGTCAACAACGCGGTAGAAATCTGCACCCATACGGTCTAGTTTGTTAACGAAGATCAGACGAGCAACTTCTGATTCGTTCGCGTAACGCCAGTTAGTTTCTGATTGTGGTTCAACACCACCAGAACCACAGAATACACCGATACCGCCATCAAGTACTTTAAGAGAACGGTAAACTTCAACTGTGAAGTCAACGTGTCCTGGAGTATCGATAACGTTTAGACGGTGGTCATTCCAGAAACAGCTAACTGCTGCAGACTGGATAGTAATACCGCGCTCAGCTTCCTGCTCCATGAAGTCAGTTGTAGTTGAGCCATCGTGAGTATCACCAATCTTATGGATTTTACCAGTAAGCTTAAGGATACGCTCTGTAGTAGTAGTTTTGCCCGCATCAACGTGCGCGAAAATACCAATGTTTCTGTATTTAGATAAATCTGTCATTGTTTTTCTCTATAAACAATTACTGTCACATGTGAGGTCGCGGATTATAGCACTACTTGTGCTAATCAGAACATAGCCATGTGTAATAAAATAGTTATTCGCTTGCTTTTTGCCCTAGGTGCCATACCTGTTGACGAAGATCCGAGCAAATAACGGTGATAAAAACCAAGATTAGCCGAGGTTGATTATTATTGTAAGTCGATTTGAGGATATTTTAGTGATCTTTTATTGCTATAGCGTTAAATAATGGTGATGTTTAAGTGTCAATAAAAATGGACAAAACGAATTTTTAACAGCTTAGGTCTGAAAAAATAGTAACTACGCTGGAATCTATCATTTGTTTCACTTTATGTTTGGTAGTGAGGTAGAATTTAACTTAGTTCCTGTTTTATTATTTGAGTGTACAAAATGTCGGAAGAAATAGAAGTAGAAGCGCTGGAAGTTGAAGTCTCTGTACAACCAATTGAACTCTATAAAGTACTTAAAATTGCCAATTTGGTTAGTGGTGGCGGGGAAGCTAAATATGCTATATCCGAAGGTTATGTTGCTGTAAATGGTGAAATTGAATTACGTAAGCGTTGTAAAATCTATGATGGTGACGTGATAGAGTTTAACGGTGAATATTTCGTAGTTATTTGTGATCAACCAGTGCAAGAAGCGCCAGTTAGAGAGCAAAAAACAGCTCAAGCAGCTGTTGTGGAAAAACCAGCTAAAAAAGATAAAAAAACACCAGCGGCAAAAGTTAAAAAAAATAAAGCGACTCCGTCAACGAGCAAGAATCGCTCGGTGACTAAAAAAGAAGCAGAGAAAGCAGACAAGAAAGCCGATACTGCAACAGGTCGTAAGCCGATCAGTTTTTAAGTTATTAGACTCTATTATAGGCGTGCAAAGGCACGTCTTTTTTATGGCTATTTTATAGACAGGGCTTCAAAGATGATCATTTGTTATCGTCATATACCAATGACGTTATTGATAGCAGCGACTGTGAGCACTACTTTTTCAGTCAGTGCTGCGCAAATTAGTGCTATATCGGCAGCTGAATGCCAAGCGATGACCAAAGCCGGTGTTATGGCAGCAGCGGCACCTGTGCCTTGCCAACGACTTAAAAAAGTTACCTTCAATTACCGTGATTTTGCAGGCAAAGCACATGCCAATGGTCAATTAGTGGTAATGGATGCTGTTGCGCCGTATGTAGGTAAAATATTTGATGCTTTATATCAGCAAGGTTTTCCTATACATAAAGCAGTACCGATTGAAGCCTATGGTGGTAATGATACCCGTTCGATGACGGCGAATAATACTTCCGCTTTTAATTATCGTCCAGTCGCTGGAACGGGCAGTTTATCCTTACATGCTTATGGTGCTGCGATAGATATTAATCCACTTCAAAATCCATTTGTTACGTTTAGTGGTAATGGCAATGCTAAATTCAGTCCAACCCAAGGGACGCGTTATGCCAATCGCGCCAGTTACCGTTTTGGTAAATCGGATAGTCGAGGTATGGCTGAAGTGGTTATTGATATTTTTGCCCGTAATGGCTTTCAATATTGGGGTGGATTTTGGGACTCTCCAATTGATTATCAACATTTTCAGTTAACCAAAGATATGGCGTTAACCATGAGTAAAATGACGCCTGCGCAAGCAGCATTATTTTTTAAGCGTTATGTCGCATGGTATGACAGTTGTAGCAAAATGTACCCGACCGCTTATAGCCATTATAAATTCAATGATTACACTGAATATTTAAAAGGTAAGTTATCAGTCAAATCATTAAATAAAGCTTATGATGCTGATCCAAAGCGGGTGATGAGTGCGATAAACCTGCAACCAGTTCGTTCTGCTATTTGTGTTAAGCGCTAATTTAGCAAGGCTTTTATTGATAAGTTGCTGCCTAAGTCATGATTTTTAGTTTGCAGACTTTGTTTTTAATAAATGTGTTTGCGGCTGTGGATAGAGGCTTTTAGGATGGTCGCTAATCAGTATTAATTAACAATGGATGGTTTCAATGGTTAATCAAGCCACAATGGTTGCGCAACAATTACAATTTTCAGAGTTAGTGCAAGGCTATTGGCGTTTAGCTGAATGGGGTATGACTGCACAGCAACGATTAGCTTTTTTAGAGCAGCATCTTGAATTAGGAATTACGACTGTAGATCATGCGGATATTTATGGTGGCTATCAATGTGAAGCATTATTTGGTGAAGCGTTAGCGTTAAAGCCAAGTTTACGTCAGCAATTACAGATAGTGACTAAGTGCGATATTAATCTTTGTAATCCTAAATATCCTCATCGTAATATTAACCATTATGATACGAGTAAGTCGCATATTATAGATTCTGTAAATAACGCACTGGCAAATTTACGGGTTGATAATATCGATCTGTTATTAATTCACCGTCCAGATGTACTTATGGATGCTGATGAAGTAGCTGCGGCGTTTACTGAGTTGAAGCAACAAGGAAAAGTGAATCATTTTGGTGTTTCAAACTTTGCACCTGCGCAATTTGATTTACTGCAATCACGACTTGAACAACCTTTAGTGACCAACCAAGTAGAAATTAATCCGCTTAATTTTGAGGTCGCACATGATGGTACGCTTGATCAATTGCAAATGAAGCGCATTCATCCAATGGCATGGTCATGTTTAGCAGGCGGTGATATTTTTAATGGTAGCAGTGAACAGCATGTTCGAGTCCGTGAAACCTTAACTGATATTGCGGCTGAAATTGGTGCAGATAGTATCGATCAAGTGATTTATGCATGGATTCGTTGTTTGCCATCAAAACCATTAGCGATTATCGGTTCAGGAAATATTGAACGTGTAAGATCGGCGGTCGCCGCTCTAGACTTTTCATTATCACGTGAGCAATTCTATCGAGTATGGGTAGCGTCCAAAGGTCATGGCGTGCCATAAGCTATATCAGTATTGTAAACGCGTTTAAAAACGGCAGGCAATATACCTGTTAAGGCGTATTGCCTGCCGTTGCTGTATCTTGTCAGCTAATTACTTAGTGCACGCTTGCTGGGGCAATAGTTCCTTCTGCTATTGGGTTGTTTTTATTAGCACTCCATTGATACCAACCACCATCATAAACACTGATGTTTTTCCAACCGAGAATATGAGCAAAGAAAAATGCCTCAGATGCGCGCCAGCCCGTACCACAGAAAAACGCCACATCCTGATTTGGTTTAATATTCCATTGTGCCCATTGAGCAGTAATTTCATTGCCACTTTTCATAGTTTGATCGGGATTTAGATAATCTTGCATGTGGTAAGAATCTGAACCTGCATGCCCCCATTTCGCTCCCTCGATACGGCCTTTAGGCTTAATGTAATCATAACCACTGGTTTCGCCAATATATTCTGGCCATGTACGAACACTAACGACGGATTGTTGGCTAACAGGCTTTTTCAACAATGCTTTGACTTGTGCTGTATCGATTAAATATTGTGGGTTTGCAGGGATGGTTTTACCAAATGCAACTGGGGTTTTATTGTAATTAGGTAAATGCTCTGTGGGATAATCAGCATCAGACCATGCTGTCCAGCCACCATTTAATAATCGTACGTCTTTAACGCCGGCATACATTAAGAAGTTAGCAAAGCGTGCAGCTGACATATTATTGCGAGCATAGAGAATAACCGTGGTGTCGTAACGAATACCAAGATTTGCAATAATTTGTGCTAATGCTTTGTTGTTAACCTTATTCCACCATGGTTTTGATTCGATAGTGTTGGTATTTACGTATAAAGCCCCAGGAATATGGTCAAGTAAATATTTAGCGGGAGGGCCCCATTCTACTTCAACGACTTTATAACCATGCTTTGGTGCATAGCGTGGGTGTTTGTCAGTAATAAGATCATTTAACCATGATGCTGGCACTAATTGCTGAAAGTTAGGTAGCGCAATAAGTTTATCATGGTAGTCATTGAGTGGTTGATCAATCGTGGTTAGCGAGTGGTAACCTTGACTCTGTAAAGCGGTGGTTAATTGCTGTGCTTTATCTGCTGAACAATATAAATATGTTGGCAGGTCAGATTTAAGGTGTTTATCACGTAATAAGGTTTGAAAAGCTGCAGTATCTAACGTTTTTAGCCAATTCGCATCGATGTTAACAGCACCTGCAATATGCCCTCCATTTTGTTGCTGGGCTTCAGGCCAACCGTTATAGAAATTGCTGTTACGGCAATCAATAATTTGTAGTGGCGCTGTTTGCGCTTGCTGCTGAGCAAGTTGTTTAAATGTTGCTGTTTTTAAGGGAGAAGATGGATTGGCAAATGAAGTACTTGATGTCAGTAATAATGTCGCTATTGCAGTTATTTTAATGAGCATGATAAAACCTAATCACCTTAGTGATCGTCAAAAACAAGCGCGCATTTTAACGGTTTAAAAAGGTAATACAATTGGATTGTGGTGATTTGTAAGAAATTCGATTTTTAATGATATTTGTAACAAATGCAGTGTGGGTATCTATAGAGGAACTATTATGGGTATTTTGTGTCAGAAATATATTACAGCATCATCGAGTGATGATATATCGTGTTGAAGCATTAAAAAGGAACATCTATGAAACGTTTTATCCCTGTATTTATGAGTCTATTTGTCATTTATAGCTCAACGATACTGGCTGCAGAGATAACAACGTTAGATACTCATGTTATTGAAACACAACAAAAACCATCCTCACCATTAACAACCTATGCTACCCATCCTAAGTCGAGCAACAGCAACGCCCAATCATATAATTACTCATTACCGGTGTTACAACAGGCTTATTATCAAGGTATTGATTCAATTGGTGGCACTGTTCATTTACAGCAAGGCTTGTGGGCCGGTGAACCCTATCAACCAGGGGGGAATGTGATGCCACAAGTGATGTTATTAAATGATTTGACAGCAGTAGGCCCTTTAACTGCGAATAATGATCCTATGGCTGTGGTGCTACTTAATTATTCACCAGGGGGAAGTGGTCAATATTTATATATTGCCGTAATGGCTTATCAACATAATAAGCTCGTTAATATAGCCACTCATTATGTTGGTGACCGAGTGCGTGTTAAAGGATTGGTGATTAAAAATCATCAAATAATCGTCGATGTTATACAAGCAGGAAAGAACGATCCCGCTTCTTGTCCTGGTGATGTCGCGCGTCATATTTGGATAGTAAAACAAGATAAATTAGTCGAAATTCCCAGCCATCAACCGATAGTGAGATTAACCCCAGCGATATTAGCCAATACAGAATGGCAGCTTGAGAGTTGGCGTTATGGTGATCCGGTGACAACTAGCGATAAAATAAGTTTACGTTATATCAACGGCCATTTTGTTGGTATGGTTGATTGTAATAACTATACCATCACGGTTAAGCCATTATTATCGCCAGGTTCAATTAAGGTCTTAGGTCAACATGCAGCTGTAACTGCACGGACATGTAATGCACCTTTAGCGCCACATCGCCAAAAACGTTATTTACAACAATTAACGAATGTGACTCAATTTACTTATTTTGCGGGGAAATTGGTACTTACATACCAAGTAAATCATCATACCGGAGTGATGATTTTTTCAACACTAAAAAAGCAACCGTAATTTTTTAGTTGTTAGCATGATAATTTGTTCTATTAAAAAACCGCAGCTGAGTATTAATGCTGTTCACTTAAGCCTGAAATCCTTATGGATAAAGGCTTTTGATAATTAAAGAACCTAGCTATAGCTGGATTCTTTGCTATCTGGGATATTCTGTTTTGTACATAAAACAAACAAAATATCCTTAAGTGAACGGCATTACAGCTGAGTATTGTCTCTTTCTTGTTAAAGTATATTTAGCTGCGGTTTTTATATGACCGTTATAATTACTCTTGCGCTAACCACTCAAGAATAAACTGGCAAATAGCGTGTGGATTATTTAAATCTAAGTGCGGTAAATCACAATCCATAGGTGCGGGTTGATCACTGGCAAACGCTAAAATAGTGTTATCCGTTGGGTAAAGTAATGGTTTACCATAGCTCGGACGATGAATTTCTATTTTTGGAAACGGTTGATCACGAAAACCTTCAATTAAGACCAGATCTAATAAGTCATGATTAAGCTGACTTAAACAATGATTTAATTCAGGATCTTGGCGCTCTGCCTGCGGGTATTCAAAATACAGCATATGACGTGATTTGGTGGCGAGTAAGGTTTGACTGCAACCAGCATGGCGTAAACGATAGCTATCTTTTCCTGGTACATCGGGATCAATATCATGATGACTGTGTTTGAGTAGCCCTATCCGTAAATGGTGTTGTTTAAGTAAAGGGATAAGTTGTTCAAGTAGGGTAGTCTTTCCGGAGCCACTAAATCCAGCGAAACCCAGTATCGGTGTAGGAGATGTAATCATTATGAGACCCGTTGATATTGATTCTTTTGCTATTATATACCTAACAAAAGTGAACACCTATTAACAGTACGTATTTATTGATATGTAAGGGATTTATTCAAATAAACATGATTTATAACCATTGAATAAAAAACTAACCTCGTATTTTTTTGGTGATAATGATCTTACGGTCTACATTTAGCTTGTATTGAGCTTTTTATCATTAATGAATACTGTCAAATTCATAGATACAAGTGATTAATATGATATTCCTAACAGGGAGTGTATATGTGGGCGACGTTAGATTTTGAAGCATCAGGATTATCCGAATTTTCTTATCCAATAGAAGTAGGATATTCACTGCCTAATGGTACTGATAATAGCTTATTGATTAACCCTTTATCTGCTAGTGATGAGTGGGTGTATTGGGATGCTTTTTCTGAGTCACATATTCATAAAATTCCTCGTTCTGAATTGGAAGCCAATGGTAAGCAAGTAGTTGATGTGTGCCGACACCTTAATGCGGTACTTGGGCAATATGAGTTGGTTTTTTGTGATAGTGAGTGGGATTTATTTTGGTTAGGTCGGTTATATCATGCAGCGCATATGCGACCTTCATTTATGCTGACCGAGATCTGTTGTTGGTTAAAGCAACATAATGGTATTGAGCGGGTACATTTTCAATTAGCGCTTGAGCGGCAAGGCCCTGTACGGCATCGAGCAAGTCATGATGCAAAGCAAATTCGTTTGGCATTAAATGCGTTAGTCGGTAATCGTTAGACTTATTAGAGCAATCATTGGTGTGTTTGTTATTGGTTGAATCGATAATGGCTATTACAATATGTGCAATGAAAGTATAAGTATATGAGAATGTTAAGTGAAATCTGCATCTAATTGCGAACCATTACTTCGTGTCGCAATGTTTAATATTTCGATGTCTGATACCGAGCCAGACAAAATATTAGCATTAACCTCTAGCTTCAATAATCCGCGCTTACGACGTTTAGCTGCCATTATTCAGCATGCTGCTGCTGATGTGATACTACTGTGTGAGTTTGATCACCTGGGAGCGGGGGGCGATGATGGCGCTCTGGCTAATTTCTGCGATAATTATTTATCTGTCGGTCAATACGATCAACATCCTATCGAATATCCATATCGCTTATGTCCTGCAACTAATACTGGTTTGCTAACCGAGATTGATTTAAATAATGATGGTGTCATTTCATTACCTGCTGATGGGATGGGATTTGGCCATTTTCATGGTAATTTTGGTTTTGTATTATTGTCTAAGTATCCAATCCAAAATGAAAATATTCGCTCATGGCAACATATGTTGTGGAATAAAATACCTAATACATTAATTCCCCGTGATTTTTACAGTGATGAGGCCATCGATATATTACGATTATCTTCTAAAAATCATCTTATTGTCCCTATTGAATGTGATCAGCAAGTAATTAATCTGGTGTGTTGCCATCCGACGCCCCCTGTCTTTGATGGGCCTGAACGGCGTAATGCCAAACGTAATCATGATGAAATTCAATTAGTTTGCGATATTCTCGATAATGCAGATTATTTAGAAGACGATAGCGGAAATCGTGGTGGCTTAAGCCATGAGCAAGCATTTATTGTTTTAGGTGATCTTAATGCTGATGTGGTTGATGGCGATGGTTTAAAAACGCCGATTAAACATTTGCTTAATCATAGTCGTATTCATCAGCAAGTAAGTCATGGAGCGTTAACACCTAAAAGCGCTGGTGGTAGTGAACACCGACCATGGCAGCGACGTAAAGGGCGTAGTAATGAATGGACGCATTTAGGTGGTATGCGGTTAGATTATGTCTTGCCGTCAGCCGATCTAACAGTATTAAGCAGCGGGGTGTTCTGGCCTTCAAAAAATCATCCATTACGACACTTGGTACTCGATGATAAAGGCCGTGAGAAGCCAACAGCCGGTTCGGATCATCGCTTAGTTTGGGTCGATATAGGATGTTAGAACGTAGAATCGATTAATATCAGCCTCTGGTGACGTTATGCGTCAGGATTATTACTAGCTAAAGATGATCGGTTGTTGTTCTTTTCCCCAAACTTCAATGATAGCTTTGGGGGTTATGCCTGCGATTGATAATTGTTTGTTGCCTAGGCTATGAAAGTTGATTTCAATGGCAGTAATTTTGCTATCAGGATAATCAAGTAACTCTGGTGGGCTAGTGCTATTTTGCGTCATTAAGCCTTTTGTTCTAAATTGCTGAAACTCACCATTGTCATAATTAATTTTAATTTTCTTAATATTAACAGATCCTTGCGCACAGGTAAGGCGAAGGTGGTTATAGAATTTTTTTGATGATGATCCATCGAGAATAACATTGCCGCTATCAACGTGAAAATTAGCAGTTTGCGTGGTTAATTTAACCCAAGCTGAGGGTTTATTTGCTGTAAGTACACTGCAGCTATTTACACTTAACAATAATACCAGCATGCAACAACGATACAGGGTTTTCATTTGGGGCTATCACTATATAAATGAAAGATTGAATAACCTTAGAGATTGGATGCTGTTAACTATGTCATGAGTAAAAAGAGGTTATGTTATCTTGTCGACAAAACAGCGTTAGAGAACATGCTGTTTTGTCTGGGTAAGGTTAATTGTGAAATTAAACTTAGAAATATTTACCACGAATTGTTTTGAAATTTTCTTTTAGCGCACAAGTGGTAAATGTTTTGATGACCATGGTGTCTGACCAATAATTAGCTGGCCAGCCGGCTTTTTGTTTAAGTAGCTGTATAAACTGTGGGGTTGATAACCCTCGACGCCATGCACTTGGTAATACAACTGTCTGTACATGTTTATCTGTTAATAACACGCCTTGTTTATGATGAGATAAATATTCAAATAACTCAGCTTCGCTACTAAACGGCTGAATAACTAGTGGCGATAGCACTTCTACTTCAATACTTAAATCATCAAGTTGATCTTCAGCAAGAGGCATAAAACGGCGATCTTCATAGGCACTCGCAATCGCTTTATTGTGCATCTCTAAGATTAAAGGCCTTGTTGCAATGGTTGAGCCAATACAGCCTTGCAGTTGACCGTTCACTTCTAAGGTTACAAAACATGCCGCTGGTTGCAGCATTTTGCGTGTGTAGTGATCCAGTTTTGGTGCTGAAGTTGAAATCGCTTTGTCTGAAAAATGGCCTCGAATAGCATCACGGGCAATATCCAGTAGCTGCGTGAGTTCACCTTTATTGTATGTTTGATATGTGACAGCTGAAATATCCACCAGTGCTCTCCTTTGGAATATTATAAAAAATCAATACATCCGTATATGAATAATGAAGTGTGTTGTAAATAGTGATTTATAAAATACTTATCAGTGATTGAGTTAGTGATAAAAAGCCTTTTAGTGCAATAACTTATTTCACTGTCATGATCAATATTATCTATTTTTAATGATTATTCAATATATCTTGAATTAAAAATTGTTAACTTGTTTGTCAAACTTATGCAGTGTGTAATTTTTATATATTTGCGTGGGTAAACTGAATGACATGGGCAATATTTGTACTTTTTTCACTGTTTTTTTAGATTGTGTTGTTTATAAAATTTACTAGCACCTGATATTGTTTTATCGTTAATGCCATTTTTGATCTAGAAGATAAATGAGTTTATGAGCACTGACCAAGGTTTGACAATAGAGCAGTTAATGGCATACCAAAGTGTTGTTATCACTCAACCTAATTGCCCTTATTGCGTAAAAGCAAAAGCATTACTTGATCAACAGGGTATTGAGTATTCAACATTAGTATTAGGACAACAGTTAACCAAAACTGTGATGGTTGATTTTATTCATCAATTTGCCAATGTTAATGTAAGAACAGTACCGCAGATTATTTTAGCGGGGCATTATATTGGCGGTCATGATGATTTAGTCGCATACCTTGAGCGCCAAATCGATAATAATGATTTTGATGATTTTGAATTATAAAATCACTATGATGTTAATAAAAAGGGTGAATAGCCCTTTTTATGGTTAACGCAAGAGATCAAAACATGAAATTAGATTTTTCGCAATTGAATAAACAAACCAAGAAATCATTTAGCGATCAGCATGCTGTGATTAAAAAAGTTATGCAAGGTAAAGTTGTTGCTTGTGAACACTGCCTACAACCATTAATGCTTATTGCACCAGAACAGAGCGAACAACCTGGTATTGGTTGTTCAAAAAGATGTACTTTTATCTCCCTTGAATTTGGTTAACAGATTTTACTATTGTTATTTGACTATTTTTTTGTGCTGTTTTGTATAAAATATCACCAATCTAAGTTTAATTTCTGCAAACTTAATAATTAATTATACGTAATTATCCAGTTTTTTTATCTTGTTAAGCGTTTTTTCACACTATTAAAATATCTCGATAAATAAAGGCTAATTCAGTCTTATAATATTATAAATAAGCGTAACGATTGTTTGTCTATATATTGCAAATATTATTGGTTGTCTTATTTTTCAATATTATAGCTAATCTATTGATTAAACGTCATAAAAATAAATTAAATTTGTTGTCGTTGCACATAAAAAACAGTTAAAAATTTAAAATGAACTAAAGTTGTAGCAATGAATGATTAGAATACAAATAAAAATATGATAACGGTCATTAAAACTAATCAATAACAACGAATATATTAAGATTAGGAAACAGTGAAACTAGCCTATAGTGCTGTTTTTGCTCTATGTTGACAGTTCTCGCCTATTAATGGTTATATAATGGCGCTTTGATTTTTGTTTACATGACTAAATATTATAGTTGAGGCGATACCTAACAGGATGTAATAAATGAGTAAACACGATAAATATAGTATAGATAATACAGATTACACTATTGGTCAAGATAATGTCCAAAAGTGGGGATTTGATGTGCATAATGCCGTTTTTGGTGTGAGTGCTGGACTTATAATCATTTTTTTAGTGGCGATTTTAATTTCAGATCCAGCAACCGCAAAAGCAGCATTAGACGGTGTTAAAGGGGCTGTTGTTAATCAGTTTGCTTCTTTATTTATATGGGCGGGTAATTTCTTTGTCCTTTTTTGTTTAGCATTAATCATTTCACCTTATGGTCGTATCCGTATTGGTGGACAAAAAGCGAAAGCAGACCATTCAACATTGTCATGGTTATCGATGCTTTTTGCTGCCGGTATGGGTATTGGCTTAATGTTTTGGAGTGTTGCCGAGCCTGCTGCTTACTTTACAGGTTGGGGTGGTTCAACACCGCTAAATGTGACCCCTGGTACGCCAGAAGCATTTAAAGTTGCGATGGGCGCAACCATGTACCATTGGGGTTTACACCCATGGTCAATTTATGCTGTTGTTGGTTTGTCTATGGCATTTTTCTGCTATAACAAAGGGTTGCCGCTTTCTATTCGCTCTGTGTTTTACCCTATTTTAGGTGACCGAACATGGGGTTGGCCTGGGCATGTTATTGATATTCTAGCTGTTTTAGCGACACTGTTTGGTTTAGCTACTTCATTAGGTTTAGGTGCTCAGCAAGCTGCAAGTGGTATTAATCATGTATTTGGAATGCATGGTGGGTTAGGCCTACAAATAACAATTATTGTTGTTGTTACCATGGCTGCTATTTATTCTGTGGTTAAAGGTATTGATTCTGGGGTTAAATTACTCAGTAACATTAATATGTTAGTCGCGGTTGTATTACTTGTCTTTGTTGCTTTGGTTGGCTTCTCTGTTTCTATGGATACCTTACCAAAAACAATTATGGGTTATATTGAAAACTTTATTCCATTAAGTGACCCTTATAATCGTCCTGATGAAAAGTGGATGCATGCTTGGACAATTGTTTATTGGGCATGGTGGATTTCATGGTCACCATTTGTTGGTTCGTTTATTGCGCGTATCTCTAAAGGCCGTACCGTTCGTGAATTCTTAATTGCGGTTATTATTACACCGACCGTAGTTACTTCAGTGTGGATGTCTGTCTTTGGTGGTCAAGCAATTCACCAGATTATGGACCATATTGGTACATTAGGTGCGAAGGGTATTACCGAAGTACCACTAGCAATGTTCCAGATGTATGATGCTTTACCACTTGGTAGCATTCTATCGTTTATTTCTGTGATTCTGATTTTAGTGTTCTTCGTAACTTCATCAGATTCAGGTTCATTGGTTATCGATAGTATTACTGCTGGTGGTAAAATTGATGCTCCAATTCCACAACGTGTTTTCTGGGCGTCAATTGAAGGACTGATCGCTATCGCGCTGTTATGGGTAGGTGGCACGCAAGCTATTCAAGCATTGCAAGCAGGTACGATTTCAACGGCATTACCGTTTACGTTTATTTTGATTATTATGTGTATTAGCTTGTTAATGGGCTTTAGAACTGAGCGTTATAAATAATCTCTTAGTGAAGTAATTGCAATAAATGTAACGTAATAAAAGCAGCCTTTAGAGGATATCTAAAGGCTGCTTTTTTACATGACTTACAGGCGCTAAAATATTACTCCCATAACTTACTGATCAGAGTATCAGGACTAAAGTGGTAAGCAATTTGCGCTTGAAGTAATTCCGCGGTGGCTAAAGAATCGGTTAAAGCGTGGTGGGGTTGGTAAGCTGGTAGACCATAACGAGAACGACATTTACCTAAGCGTACCGAGCCTGGACGTTTACCTTTTAATTTATTCCACCATCCACCAAATTGCTGTTGTTGGATTGTCGCTTCAATGGCGAGAGTATCAACAACTGGAAATTGAATTCCTTCACCTAAGCGAATTTTTAACGCCCGATCCATAAATTGACGTTCAATATTTTTATAGTGCACCACAACAACTTTTCCCGCGAGTGCATCTAATACTGCTTCAAGAATACGGCGTAAATCTGGTGCCTGTTGAACGTCAGAATGGGTAATACCGTGAATAACGACCGAATCTTCTTCTAATTTTACCTTAGGTTTTACTACCCAGTGTTGTGACTGGCGGCAATAAATTCGATGAAGATCAAACGGTACTAATCCAATACTAACGATATCGTCACTATTTGAATTAAGGCCTGTTGTTTCAAAGTCGAGAGCAACAAATGGCACCTCGCTTAGTGGCGTGTCTTCACTAATAATGCCAGTCTGATAATAAGACTTTATACGGCTATCTTGTGCTTCTTGTGCTAATCGTTGAAAACGTAAATGCCAATCTGGAGTGGCGATATTACGTATAAAGTGCGCAGAAGCTGAGTTTTTTGATCCATGATGAAACATTAATGGCTCTTTTTATTAGCGTGCTGACTGATAACGAAATTTGACAAAGTTTTGTGCTTTACTCAAAATTTGGAACGCGTCTTTGAGATTACGGCGTTCAAAATCAGACATGTTTTCAGGCTCTATACTATTGTCTGGCTCGATCCCTGCTTCAATATCAAGTGCTTGGTGACGAATACGCACGAGTGAAATATATTCCATCGCATCACGTAAATCTTGTGCTCGACCTGGTGGTAAAATACCGCTATCAATGATGTCATCAAGGCGTTCTAGTGAGTTTTGTGAACGAGAACCAACAGCAAGGGCATGTACACGAATCAAATCCGCTAAAGGTGCTGTACCACGGCGTTTAAGGTTGATTGAGTTGTTATGACGGCCATCTTTTTCCATCACAAAATCTTTGAAAAAACCAAGCGGTGGAGTGCGATTTAACGCATTACGTGCTAAACAAGATAAGAAGCGAGGACTATTACGCGCTCGTCGTACAATAAAGCCATTGAGCTGTTTTGCCCACTTAGTTTTACCCCATACGCCACCAAGATCAAAAAATATTGAGCTATTAAGTAATGCGACGGGTTTAGGATTATCAATCCAATCGGCGAAGCAATCTTCCCATTGTTGACGTGTTTTACGCCATTCTGGATTCGTCGCCATAATATCGCCAGTACAATAGGTATAACCGCACTCAGCAAGCCCATCACAGACAAACTTAGACAGCTTTTCAAAGTAGGCATTATGCTTGGCATGATTGAAGTTATTATCAAGAATAATAGCGTTATCTTGGTCGGTAACAATCAATTGTTCGTCACGAGCCATTGAGCCTAAAGCAAGGAAACAGTAAGGCACAGGAGGCGGACCATATTCTTCTTCTGCAAGTTCAAGTAACCGTTGTTTAAAGCTTCGTCCGATTTCAGCCATTGCGCTACCAATCATATGCGAATTGGCATCTTCATTGACCATGCGTACAAAACAGTCTTTAACTTGGGTTGAAAGTACTGTTAATTCTTCAACAGATTGTTGCTGATAGATACTGCTTACCAGTAATAAACTGTTTTGAGATTCATAGCGCACAATGTCAGAGACGCTAATGATACCAACTGGGTGCTTGTTTCGCATAACTGGAAGGTGATGAATGTTATAACGCAACATCGTCAACATGGCTTCAAAGACATAGGCATTATGATCCAGTGTGATTGGTTCTGCTGACATCACCGTTGAAACCGGGTTGGATGTTGATACCCCTTGCGCAAGTACACGGGTACATAAATCACGATCGGTGATAATACCGACAATTAAGTCGTTATCATCATCGTCATCAACGATAGTTTCATCACTGATTAATAACGCAGAGATGCCTTCTTCTGCCATCGTTTGAGCAGCGACTTGAATGGTTGCATTTTGATCCAGGATCACCGCATCACGCGTTAATAATGTACGCACTTTAGATGTGGTTAAATCATTTTCATCATTTTGACGAGAAACGGCATGGCGGAGTCGAGAACCATCATCAACTTCGACAAAATCCGCAAAGCTATCGAAATCGTCACAAAGTTTGGTAAAGAGGTTATTAGGAATACAGTAGAGGAGAGTATCTTCTAAAGCTTTCGCTGGCATTCTAACGCGATTATTCATCAATAATCCCATTTGGCCAAAAATGTCACCTTCATCTAAACGGTTATAGAGTTCCCCTTTACGGCGATAGACTTCAACTGCGCCGCTTCGAATGAGAAACAAATCATTGATACTATCACCTAAGTTTAAAATCATGCTGTCTGCACGGTGATAAGCCACTTCAATTTCGATTGCTAATTCATTCAGTTGTTGTTCTGGTAGCAAATCAAAGGGTGGATATTGGCTGATAAAATTAAGTATTTCTATTTGTTCTGCTTCCATATCTCAGTCCATATCAATAAAAAACAGGAGCAAGGCTCCGCAGATAATAATTAGAGGGCGATAGATATTACATCGCCATAAAGCGTTATTACTTGTGAAATTGTAACCTATGCAAGTACGGAAATCATATATAGTTCATTATTAACAATTACAGATGTAAGTGTTAAATTGATATTGACCATATCAGCATATAAGTCGTTTTTAGATATTACCTATCAATATAGATTATCGTTTTGAGTGATCTGTCTCATAAATACTGACTGTATTTTTTAGCATGAAATAGCGCAAAAACACTAATTAATAGGTATATTTTATTTTTTCGTATTAAATGATACTTAGCTCTAAAATAAGCCTAAATCTAGAATATTGTAAGGATAGAGATAAAGCAGAATGTATTACGCTTTTAATTAGTCAGTTTCAATATACGTATTGTCATCTACCGCTATCTATAGCGAGGAAGATATGAAGATTGTATTTTTGGGCGAAGCATTAGTTGAGCTAAACCATTCACCTCGGCACCAAACATATGGCGGTAATGTCGTTAATCGTGCTTTATATTTGGCACGCTTGGGCGGTTCGCGTGCTATTGATGTCAGTTATGCAACCTGTATTGGCATTGAAAAAATCTCGATGAAGATGATGCAACGTTGGCAACAAGAAAATATAGATACCAGCTTAGTCAAATGTTTAGCAACTAAATACCCTAATTTATGTTTTATTGAAACCGATAGTCATGGTCAACGACATTATCATTATTGGAATAAAGATAATACGATGCGGTATTATTTTTCTTATGGTCCAGCATTATTAAATCATGCCTTAATGAATCATGATTATGGTGCGATTTATATAAGTGGCAGTAGTATTGCAGCATTAACGGATGACGATAAAACATTATTGTTATCGTTATTGGAGGTACATAAACAACGAGGCGGAAAAGTTTATCTCGATAATAATTTTCGGAATGACTTATGGTCAACAAGACAAGCTCAATATTGGTACGAAAAAATCTTTCCTTATGTCGATATTGCCTTTATCGATTTAAACGATGAAATGCGAATTTGGGGAAGCTCGCGCTATTTAACTCAACGCTATATTAAATGGGGATGCCGTGAAGTTGTCTTTAAGCAAACCAAGGGAAATAGCTGTACAGTATGCAGTTTAGTGATCAGTTCAGACTCACTATTACGTGTCGCAAGTATTAAGTTGGCCGTTAAGCATGATGATGATATTGCTGATAATGCCTTTGTGGCAGGATATCTTGCTGGGCGAATGAATAAACATACCATTGCACAATCGCTATTATTGGCGCAAAAACTGAGTCATCGAGTAACAACGTGTTCAGATGCAATAATTCCTTCTGATTCAATGCGTGACATTATGTAGTTTATTGTATGGCATATAATCGGAACGACTTGTTTTGTATGTAAAATAATCAAACAAACATAAATTTAAAAAATGCTGTTGACTCAACCCCCGCAATCCGTACAATGCATCCCATACCACGAGACATCAGCGTCTCTGGTTAGGAAATATGGCGCGTTGGCAGAGTGGCTATGCAGCGGATTGCAAATCCGTGTACCTCGGTTCGACTCCGGGACGCGCCTCCATATTCCTCTTGCGACACTAGCTCAGCTGGTAGAGCGCAACCTTGCCAAGGTTGAGGTCACGAGTTCGAACCTCGTGTGTCGCTCCAAATTTTGAAATATTGACGTTGTCAGTATTTAGTAACATAAGAGATGACTCAACGATGTTGAGGTTATGCCCGAGTTTACACGACCGGGAACCTCGAGTGTTACACCAAATTAAAAAATATGGCTTGATAGCGATATTTACAGATGGTGTCTTACCCATCGCAAGAAATTGCGTGCCCTGGTGGTGGAATTGGTAGACACAAGGGATTTAAAATCCCTCGGCGTTCGCGCTGTGCCGGTTCAAGTCCGGCCCGGGGCACCATCTATTTATCTACGCTGAGTAGGTAAGAGAAATATAAAAATTAAAAGATATGGCTTAATAGCGATATCTACAGATGGTGTCTTACCCATCGCAAGAAATTGCGTGCCCTGGTGGTGGAATTGGTAGACACAAGGGATTTAAAATCCCTCGGCGTTCGCGCTGTGCCGGTTCAAGTCCGGCCCGGGGCACCATCTTTTAAAAAAGCTCATCATTTGATGAGCTTTTTTTTCGTCTAAAGATTACCAAAATTATCACTATTATTTTAAACGTGATTAAGTCGTGTTCTTGATTTATTTTTTATCGTCACTTAAGCGAATAATACAGTTTTTGGTAAACTCAACCGCTTCATTCGCCGTCCATTCTCCTTTAGCTTTGTCTTTTAGTTGCTTACACCACTTCTCGCTGCCAACTGTTGGTGAGCACGCTGATAATAAAAATACAGCACTGAGCAGAATTAAAATTGTTTTCATTAGCATCCTTTCTTGGGTGTGATATTAGATGGCGTTATGATTTGATAACCATTACAGCTAAGGTAATTTAAATCATCATGTTAGCTATTTAATACTACACTCAGTTAGGAATAACGGCATAATATTTATGGCATGTTGTTAGCGCTAGGAGGGCGAATGAAATTAAATTGTGATATGGGTGAAAGTTTTGGTGTATGGAAGAAAGGCAATGATAGTGATGTTATGGCTTCAATTTCAATGGCAAACATTGCTTGTGGTTTTCATGCGGCAGATCCAGACACAATGGCGGAAACAATCCGCTTGGCCAATCAGCATGGAGTTATGTTAGGCGCACACCCTAGTTATGATGACAAATTAGGCTTTGGTCGGCGTCATATTGCGCACTCTTTACCTGCTATTGCACATCTAATTAGCTATCAAATTGGCGCATTGGAAAGTTTGTGTCAGTTACAAAATTCAACGCTGCATTATGTAAAACCACATGGTGCGCTTTATCACGATATGATGATAGATGAACAGATCTTCACTGTTATAATTAAAACACTCAATAAACTTAACCACTGTCGCCAACAACCTCTCGCCTTAATGGTACTGTCACGTAAAGATAATCAGCATTATAAAACTATTGCGCATGATAATAATGTAAGTCTTATCTTTGAGGCTTTTGCTGATCGTACCTATTTAGCATCAGGGATGCTGATGCCTCGTGAACAGCCCAATGCCATCTTAAGTACCCCCGCTGCAATTCAACAACAAATGCAACAACTGTTACAGGGAAAAGTGCAAACGCTCACTGGTGATTGGTTATTATTGGAGGTCGATTCAATATGTGTGCATGGTGATAATCAGACAGCGGTTCAATCAGTAAAAACATTAGCTGAATTGATTATTGCCGCTAATCCTTGTGGTGATGATGGGGGGTAATATGAAAATAACTCCAATCTCAGAAGGTACACTAATGGTAGAGTTCAGTGCAGTGATAAGTGCTGAAACGACCCAATGTATTGCTGATTTTGTCACATATTTTGAGCGGCAATATATTGCACTTATTGTTGAAATTGTGCCGTCATATACTAAAGTAATGCTGCAATATAAGCTGAGTCAATGCGATTTCAATCAATTACAGCATATCTGTTTGAACTGGTATCAAGAGTATAATATTGACCAACGGCGAGCACCTGTAAAAGTACACCAGCTAGCGATTTATTATCACCCTGAAGTTGGTCCTGATTTACTGTCTTTAGCAATGTCACGGCAGCTAAGTATAGAGGCTGTTATTGAATTGCATAGTCGTCAAACATACGATATTGGTGCGATAGGTTTTGCACCTGGTTTTGCATTTTTATCAAGCGTTGATGAAGCAATTGCAGTTCCGCGTCATCAGACTCCTCGACCATGTGTGCCAGCTGGTAGTGTTGGCATTGCTGATCAGCAAACGGCAATTTATCCTCAAACGAGTCCTGGCGGATGGCATATTATTGGCAATTGTCCGCAATCTGTATTTGAGACCACATCTTACCCACAATCCTGTTTTGCTGTTGGCGATAAAGTAAAATTCAACGCGATTGATCGTGCGACATTCTTAGCACTTGGAGGTGTGATATGTCCCGTTTGGCCATCATAAATCCAGGCATATTATCATTAATACAAGATCTAGGTCGCTACGGTGGCGCTCAACAAGGCGTCACACAAGGTGGTGCAATGGATTTACATGCTTTTTGTTGGGCTAATTATCTTTTATCTAACGACAGTAACGCCGCACAATTAGAATTGACCGTGGGTTTAGCTTGTTTTGAAGCATTGGACGACTGCCAATGCGCATTAACTGGCGCTAATATGGCGGCAACAATTGATGGCCAGCCAATAGTACCATGGAAGTCTTTTCTACTTAAAAAAGGCCAAGTATTGCAATTTGGAGTGGCTAAACATGGCTTGCGTGCTTACCTCGCAATTAGAGGCGGTTTTAACGTCCCTAAAGTCTTGGGCAGTACGGCAACCGTTATGCGAGAACAATTAGGTGGGTTAGAACGCGGTCAGCCATTAGCGAGTAAAACGGTGCTTGATAGTTATAAAGTGACTTTATTAAACCGATATTCTGCCGTGCCAACGGAGTATATTCCAGATTATAGTATTGATGTGGTGCTACATGTTATTGAAGGTTACCAAGCTAACGTCTTTACAAAGCAGCAAAAAAAACGGTTTTATCGGCATCATTATCAAGTTAGTTCAGCTTCAGATCGCATGGGGTGTCGATTAGAGGGTGAAAAAATAGCGGGAGTGGCAATGGAGTTGATTTCACAGCCAATCGCAACAGGGGCGATTCAGATCCCTCCTGATGGATTACCTATTATTTTATTAAATGATCGTCAAACTTTAGGAGGATACCCTGTTTTAGGGTGTATCACTCGAATGGATCTATTGCGTCTCGCTCAAGTTAAGCCTAATGAGATGGTGCAATTTAAAGCGATTGATGCTCAGTCACTAATAGATTATCAGCAACGATGGATGGATTTTTGCCGTTTCTTCACATTACCTTTTTAGAAAGTGGTAGGCTAAATAAGTTATATAATAATAAGAGGGAGCATTATGTATATTTTTGGCTATGGAAGTTTGATTAACGCAGATTCACGCCAACGTACAGGTAACACTGGTGAAGCAATTCCAGTCGTTGTTGAAGGATTACAACGGTATTGGGGCAAAATAGCGGGCAGTTATCCCATTTCGCCATTAGTCGTCATTCCGCAACAAGGGCAATGTAATGGGGTGCTGGTTGAGGTTGATGCCATCGCATTAGCGGAGTTTGATAAGCGTGAGCATGGTTACCAGCGAATAGAGATTGAATGGGATAAGATCACTTGTGTCGGTAAGTCGACTGTAGATATTACTGCCCCAGTATGGGTTTATGTTAATGATGATTTTTGCTCTCCGTGCCATCAAAAACCCATTATTCAAAGTTATGTTGATACGGTTTTAGCCGGATGTTTAGCTATTTCACCACAATTTGCTGAGCAATTTATATCAATGACTAAAGGTTGGCAGCATGCTTATGAAAATGATCGGCACCAACCTAAATATGGTAATTTGGCGTATGTTGTTGAGCAAGAGAAGGACATTATTGATCAATTAGTCCAATCTGCAATTATTCAATCTCATCAATAGTTATAAAAATAAGTATTGTAATGGCTAAACCTAATAAGAAAGGACCGACTAAAACGGTTGATGTAATATGTTGTCGCTGTAAAACGCTGTTATTTAAATATCGCAAAGGCGGTAAAGGTGCGTTGGTGAAATGTTTTAAAGAAAGGATCAGTAGAGATTTTACTCAACAAGCGTGCATTTGCCCTGAATGTCAAACCGTATTTGCACGGGAAGCCTTAGTTAGAGGAACGCCTGCGTATAAAATCATTGGTGGTAAAGCGATAGCAAAATAAGACAACCATCAAACAGTCATTCAAATAGTGGCTGTCTGATGGCTTTGAGACTATTTAAGGGTGATGGGTTGCGGACAGTGTATTTGTTTGCTGATTAAAACCGCTTTTAAATCTAATAACTTACGTTTGTAGGTTGCACGAACTAATTGGTAATCAATTGACGGTGCAAACCAGAGTGACAGTTGGCGATCACTTTTCTTTATTTGGTCTACACGGATGGTTTTTAGATCACCAAAATTGGTTGCTATTGTTTCTTCTCCGATAACTTTGAAGTAGTAATGACTGGTGTCATCACTATTTTGTAAAATAAAGTCGAAGTTTTTCTTTCCTTGCATTATATCTAATCGCATCTGGGTACCAATCGTATCACCGTCAAGTATTGGTAATAAAGACTCACTGAATTGATGTGTCTTTCCGTCTTCCGTTACTGTTGATTGTGCACCGTCATCGGTAAAAACCGCAGATACTTTTCCTGTCATTAAGCCTTTTATATTACGTTCAAACGAATCTGTAACAAAACTTTGGCGTTGTTGCGACCAATGAAGTTTTGAGTGTTGGTTTAACTTTGCTTTAGTAATTAAAACACTAACAGTGCTGTTGGTGTAAATATTTGCATGCGTACCATCCCAAACTAAATTACGTTCGTAATCACCAATATGATGCCCCTCAAAAAAAACCTTATATTTTAAGGTTTTATTACATTGGTTGTTTTTTTGGGGTAATAATTGAGTAACAGACTTATCTATAGAAGAGGGCGTCGTTAATGTGCTTGCGTTAGCATTAATGATAGAGCTAAATATACTCACCAAAGAAAAAGTAATAATAGGCAATAAACGCACAAACACTCCTGAAACAATGAAAAATAATGATGTTAATAATGAATATTAATAGTCTAGCAGATGTGTCATAAAATT
Source organism: Photobacterium sp. Alg240-V54 (assembly GCF_900537155.1). Taxonomy (NCBI): domain Bacteria; kingdom Pseudomonadati; phylum Pseudomonadota; class Gammaproteobacteria; order Vibrionales; family Vibrionaceae; genus Photobacterium; species Photobacterium sp. Alg240-V54. The sequence continues at coordinate 118,427 of NZ_UNRL01000003.1, read as the reverse complement.
AACGCAGTTAATGACACTACAATTCTGAAATTTTGGTGTAAATAATTTGGAAATGATCAAAAAAATATTTTTTTAAAGTCATTATAATCAGTCAGTTAAACTTATCTTATCAATAATATATTTTATAATTAACGTTTGTTTTTTATAAGTTACTGTTTTTAAATAAATAGCTATGAATGGGTATAGCTTAAATATGTGACAATTTAAAGACTGTTATTTGACGAAATCTATAGATGAGCCTATTTTTATTTAGTCGTTATTTATGTATCTCATTGTAAGAGGAGTCGAAGATGAAAAAGATGAACTCGTCATATCGTTTACAGATAATTAAAGAAATTGCTCAAAAAAGGCAAATGCAGTCTACCGATGATCCGATGGCGAGGCATATATCTGAACTTCTTGATTGTCATCATGATACACCAATAAGAACGACACCAACGTTTTTAGATAATCATTATGATGATAATATTGGTGGCTGGGTAAGCGATCTATGGCAACCTAATAAGTAAGCCAATAACAGCATCAAATGATGTGAAATTATGACCTAAGGTACGATCTAATTCGTATCTTTTTTGATGGCTTTAGGTCTGATAGATGAAAATTATTAGTCAGAGACTGGAACAAATATCAGCACTGATGTACATTGCGTGGTGTTTATTTTTTTAGGCTGACAAATGAATTATACCGAATTTGATAGTTACGTACGTAAATGGATTTTCACTCATGCTTCTATGCCTGTTGCTGAAGCTGATTTAGTACAAATAAAACCATTTACTCAAGCTCGTTCGGCGCAATTGTGGTGTGAACACGTGAGTAACCAAAGTTCTGATGCTGATCATTTTGAAAAAGGTGACTGGGCATTTGATAAAAAAATTTGGTCAGAAGCGATGGATTGGCAACAAGCTTGGGACAGCGATGAGCCTGAGCTACCTACTGAGTTGTTAGCAGATATAAAGTGGGAAGATAACACCACTATTTTCTTCTGTTATGAAAAATATAATATTATTGAAACTAAATGGGGTGTATTTAAACGTAATTGGAAGAATTTCTTGTTCTTTGATGATGGCCCATTATTACTTGGTCGCAAACAGAAACAAGTGGTTTGGTTTCAATCAAATGGTACATTCCAGTTAGCAACCCGTCCATAAGCCAATTTATCATGCCGTATAAATCTCTATTTATACGGCATTTTTATTAAAATGAATTACATTCTACAATTCTGCCTTTTCCTGTCATTTTTGCTTTATACATAGCAATGTCAGCTTGAGATAAAATGTCTTCAATTGTTTGGTGCTGTTTGGGGTGAGTGTAATAACAGCCAAGACTAGCACTCATTGCTATGTGCTGTTTGTTAATGATAATTGGTTGCTGTAGGACGTTGAGTATACGCTCACATGTTTGAATAACATCTGTTTGTGTTGTTGCTGGGTTAATAATTGCTATAAATTCATCACCCGATAGACGTGCAACCATATCGGTTTTCTTGATAGCGTTGCGTAATTTGTAGGCGGTTATTTTTAGTACTTTGTCACCCATTTGATGGCCGTAGTTGTCATTAATTTTTTTAAAGTTATCTAGATCAATAAAAACAACAGCAAATTTATGACATTGTGTTCGTTGTGAATTAAGTTCATCATTTAAGCGGTTCGTAAGCGCGACTCTGTTCGGTAGATCCGTTAATGAGTCATGATGATTAATATAAATAAGGCGGTCAATTTCTTTTATTGTTGTTAAATCCGTTGCAACAATAGAATACTGTATATGTTTGTTTTTATTATCAATAAATTTGTTTATTTTCACATATAAAGGAATGTTTTTGTTGTTGGTTAGATGTTGAATAGTAAATTCACCTTGCCAGTGATGGCAACGATTAAGCTCGTGTGTAAGAGAAGCTTTAATATTTTTGTATGCAACTTTGTTAATAAACTTTATTAAAGGTTGGTGAAGGAGGTTTTCATATTTTACACCGATCAATTTACAGAAGGTTGGATTTACGCGAGTTATAATACCATTATTATCAATAATGATAATAATATCCTGACTATTATTGAAAATACTTGAGGTTAATTGATTGTGAGACATTAATGTTTGTTTTTCTTTTGTTAATTTAGATGTTTCAAAATCAACCTGAGAATCTTTTTTATTTACTTTGTCTATTATATCGCTGCAGTATTTAAATGTGTCAGTTATATTGTTTTCGTGAATGTTTTCGTTGTTAAATATATTTGTTTTTTCATTTATTTCTTTGTTTAAATTCATTAATGGGTTTATGAACCATTTATTAAGTATATTTATAAAACAAAATAAAATAAAAAGTAGTGTAAATAAGAATAGAATATTTATTTTAGTACGATGATTGTGAATTACATTTAATGTATCTATATCAAAAAAACCAAAGAACACAAGTGCTTGAAATGTAATGAAAATAAAGAAAAATAGCACGGTTATTTGAAAGGCGATTTTTTTATACATTGAGTAATTAGAAAAAAAATTCTTTATGGTTAACATGAGAAATACCTTTGACATTAATTGTAATAGTGTAATAACAACACTAGCCATAATGTTTATTACACATTAATGATTTATTTTTAATATAAGTATGAAAGGATAATATCATGCTATTAAATTTATTGTTTATATTAAACTTATAAGTATTACTTATTGATATTTCTATCATTATGTTTCATGTTTTTAATTTAAGCTTTGAAATTAAATTAGATATTGTAGTTTCACTTTTATTGAGATTATTTTTACTTGAGTGAAAAGAATGTTGATTTGTTATCATTTTTTGCTTTAGTGGAACAGCACAAGCAATGAAAAACCGTGAACTTTGATTGGTTGTTGTAATTATGATCGGATTTGGTGACGATTCAAATAAACCCATCTGTAATGGTGCGAGTTTGTTATTTGCGCTGTAAGCAATACCTGACTTTAAGTAAATAAAGCTAGAGAGATGTTGTTGTGGAGGAGTAAAACACCAAGAGCTATAAGATGCCATAATAATATCTAATAAAATAACATCACAATGACATATTACTGGACTGTGATGGTGATGATAGCTTCCGACTAATACTTTTGTTGCAGAATGATTGTCTTCAATAAGCGGTAATTGATTTTTGGTGACTAACTTACTTGAGGGTTGGCACATTTCAATATTATTAGTAGCAGGTAAGGCGGTCCATAGCTGAATTGATTCACTGGTTGATTGTAGCGGTAAGACTGTCGATTTATGAATAACACCTTCACCACTGATCATTACGTGAATATCGCCACTCTGAATAGTATGGTGCTGTGGGGTCGAATCATGATGATTAATAGTGCCAATAACGGGATAGCTGATGGCTTCTATTCCTGAGTGTCCATGAAAATTAAGGCTATGGCGGGTATTGTTTTTTGATGTGAAGTGTTCCCATAAAACAAATGGATTTGTCGCTGGGAAATCTTGTTCATGGATAAAAGAGGTTGTTGCTCCTGTTTTTATACCATGGCGAAGATGGGTAAGCTGTCTACTTTTTTGCATAAGCAATTTATATCCACTTTAAAGTACAGCAAAGTGATTGTTCAATTTAATCATTACGTTTATTACTACTATTTAAAGCGTAGTTGTGATGATGGTTATTTGCAGATGAATCGTATAATTTTTGCTGTTTTTTTCTACATTATTTGCTTTATTACCTATCGTTCTAAGCAGTTACAGTGATAAGTGTGTAATATAATAAATTAATCAGTTGGTTATATATTTCAATGAATCTCTTTTGTGATGGTCAATATCAAGTCTAATTCATTGTATAAATAAAGCAGGGTACAGTAATGACATTATCTTTAGGTGGATTGTTTAAACAGCAAGCGTTTATTAATGGTGAGTGGATAAACGCTTATTCAGGAAAATCGACAGTTATCACTAACCCTGCCACAACCGACGTTATTGGCCATGTGCCTTTAATGGGGGTAGAAGAAACCCGCACTGCGATAGAAGCTGCAGATAAAGCCTATCGCCAATGGTCAAAAACAACGGCTAAATACAAAGCGACAGTATTACGTCAGTGGTATGATCTTATCGTTGAGAATATGGCTGAGTTGGCGACAATCTTAACGTTAGAGCAAGGTAAGCCACTTAATGAGGCAAAGGGTGAAATCACCTATGCTGCTAGCTTTATAGAATGGTATGCCGAAGAAGCTAAACGCATGAATGGTGAAATGATTCCAAGCCATAAGACGGACGCGCGTATTTTAGTGTCACGTCAGCCTGTTGGTGTTGTGGCAGCTATTACGCCGTGGAATTTTCCTGCGGCAATGATCACGCGTAAATGTGCTCCAGCATTTGCAGCCGGTTGTGCTGTTGTATTAAAACCCGCGCCTGATACTCCTTTTACTGCACTTGCTTTTGCAGCACTAGCACAACAAGCGGGTATTCCTGACGGTTTATTCAATGTCGTTACTGGGGATGCGGTTAAAATTGGTGCAGAATTAACCGGTAATAAAAAAGTTAGAAAGATATCTTTTACGGGCTCAACGGCCGTCGGTAAATTATTAATGGCACAAGCTGCAACGACGGTGAAAAAAGTGTCATTAGAGTTAGGTGGCAATGCACCATTTATTATTTTTGATGATGCCGATATTGATCGTGCTGTTGATGGCGTAATGATTGCTAAATTTCGCAATGCAGGTCAAACATGTGTATGTGCAAATCGTATTTATGTACATAAGTCTATTTATGAGCAATTTATTGAACGACTATATCAACAAGTATCGTTATTAAAAGTTGGCAATGGTTTAGATACTGGCGTGACAATCGGCCCATTAATTAATCGTGCCGCAGTTAAAAAAGTTGAGCGTCATATTCATGATGCGATGTTAAAAGGGGCGAGTTTAGTTTTAGGAACGCAACAACTATCGAGTGATTGTTTTGTTCAACCGACGATTATTCGTGATGTGCGCGATGATATGCTGGTGGCAATAGAGGAAACCTTTGGACCATTAGCTGCTATTTTTAGTTTTAGTGATGATCAAGAAGTAATTGAACGTGCTAATAATACCGATTCAGGTTTGGCAGCTTATATTTATACCCAATCACTTTCGCGCGCTTTCACTGTAAGTGAAGCTTTAGAATATGGCATGGTAGGGGTTAATGAAGGGCTAATTTCAACAGAACTTGCCCCGTTTGGTGGTGTTAAAGAATCGGGATTAGGCCGAGAAGGGGCCCACCAAGGTCTAGAAGAATATACTGAAATGAAATATACCCTCATGGGTGGGATTTAACGGCAATTATAGTTGGTGTTTAGTCGGCTAATTCGAATCGGCTGCTGAACACCAAGATATTACTATAGAAATGGTTTTGTTTAGTTTCTAGGTAGAGTAAAGTGAAATAATATATTTTTAACATTTTGTTAAAACGAGTAATTATAATAGTAAGCCCAGTTGTCGTAGGACGCGGCAGCGCATGATTGCGTAACGACTGGAGAGGGAGAGTTGAAATAATGTTACCTGCATTAACCTATCAAAGCAGTATTGATAATGCTGTACTGTCGTATTTAACTGCATTATCAAATGCAGGCTTTCAAGGTGATATTGAAAAGAGCTATGCCAGCCGTTTGGCAATGGCTACGGACAATAGCATCTATCAACAATTGCCCCAAGCTGTGATATTACCGCGTGATATTAATGATTTAATATTAGTCGGGGAGTTAGGTAATCATGAAGAATTTCAACGTGTTACATTTTCACCGCGTGGTGGCGGTACTGGCACTAATGGCCAATCACTGACTTCAGGTATCGTGGTTGATCTCTCTCGTTACTTTAATAAAATACTAGAAATAAATGTGGCAGAAGGCTGGGTTCGTGTTCAAAGTGGTGTGATCAAAGATCAACTTAATGATGCTTTGCGTGAGCATGGATACTTTTTCTCACCCGATCTTTCAACCAGTAATCGAGCCACAATTGGCGGTATGATTAATACTGATGCATCCGGCCAAGGATCGCTTAAATATGGTAAAACCTCGAATCATGTTTTAGCCCTGACTGCGGTATTGGTTGATGGTTCAATACTCAATACTGAGCCATTGAGTTTAGAACAGTTAGACGCCTTAGATCAGGATTTATTAGTTAATAAGGCTTTACAAACAACCGCGCAAATTTGTCGAGATAATCGCCAACAAATCCTGGATAAATTTCCACAGCTTAACCGCTTTTTAACCGGCTATGATTTAAAAAATGTTTATGATGATCAACTCCAATCTTTTGATATTGCACGGCTATTATGTGGTGCAGAAGGATCATTAGCATTTATCGCAGAAGCAAAGTTAAATATCACGCCAATCCCAAAATCTCGTACCCTTGTTAATATTAAATACGATAGTTTTGATTCAGCACTACGTAATGCGCCAATGATGGTAGCAGCACATGCATTATCTGTTGAAACCATTGATTCTAAGGTTTTGAATTTAGCGAAAGAAGATATTGTTTGGAATACAGTTGAGGATCTATTAATCGATGTACCGGGAAAAACCATGTTAGGTATTAATATGGTTGAATTTGCCAGTAATGATATTGCAGATAATCAACAACAAGTAGCAGCACTTTGTCAGCAACTTGAACAATTGATTGTGGATCAACAAGCTGGGGTTATTGGTTATCAAGTTTGTGATGATCTTGCTGGGATTCAAAAAATTTATACCATGCGTAAAAAAGCAGTCGGTTTATTAGGAGCAGCGAAAGGCGCTCAAAAGCCGATTGCATTTGCAGAAGACACCTGTGTACCACCTGAAAATCTGGCTGATTTTATTGCTGAGTTTAGGCAATTATTAGATGATAAATCTCTTAATTATGGCATGTTTGGTCATGTTGATGCCGGTGTATTACATGTGCGGCCAGCGCTAGATATGTGTGATCCGCAGCAAGAACTGCTAATGAAACAAATATCGGATCAAGTAGTTACATTAGTTGCTAAATATGGCGGTTTGATGTGGGGGGAGCATGGTAAGGGATTTCGGTCAGAGTATGGCCCTGAGTTTTTTGGCGACGAATTATTTACCGAGTTACGCCGCATTAAAGCAGCATTTGATCCCTATAATCGTATGAACCCAGGTAAAATTTGTACACCACTTGGCAATGACAGTGAATTAGTCAAAGTTGATAGTGTGAAGCGTGGTTTTTATGATCGTCAAATAGCCATTTCCACCCGCGATAGTTTCAAACAAGCCATGGAATGTAATGGTAATGGTTTATGTTTTAATTACGACACCAGTTCACCAATGTGTCCATCGATGAAGGTTTCTGCCGATCGTCGTCATTCACCGAAAGGTCGTGCTGGATTGGTGCGTGAATGGTTAAGGCAATTAGCGGAGCAAGGTATTAATGCCGATGAGCTGGAACAACAACTATTAACCACATCACCAACAGTAAAGCAGATTATTGAGCGATTAAAGAATACTTATGGTGCTAATCGTGAGCATTATGATTTTTCACATGAAGTGATGGAAGCAATGAATGGTTGTTTGGCGTGTAAAGCGTGTGCTAGTCAATGTCCGATTAAAGTCGACGTACCCAGTTTCCGGTCGCGATTTATGAATATCTATTACAGTCGTTATCAGCGCCCCGCGAAAGATTATTTAGTCGCGTATGTTGAAAATGTTTTACCGTTAATGGCAAAAGCACCTGTGGTTGTTAATAGTCTTATTCGTCCACAATGGTCGAAAAAGCTGACAGTAAAAACTATTGGCTATGTTGATATGCCATTATTATCAGTCCCAACATTAGCTGAAAGCCTGGATGGCCATCACGCTTTATGTTTTGACATGCAATGGCTGCAAGCGTTATCAGATCATGAACGTCAAAATTATGTATTGATAGTTCAAGACCCATTTACCAGTTTTTATGATGCTCAAGTTGTACGTGATTTTATTCATTTAGTTGAAAAGTTAGGTAAAAAACCAATATTGTTGCCATTTAAGCCCAACGGTAAAGCACAACATGTAAAGGGGTTCCTAAAGGCTTTTGCAAAAACAGCATCCTCAACTGCCGACTTTTTAAATCAATTAGCAGTATTGAATATTCCAATGGTTGGTGTCGATCCGGCGTTGGTATTGTGTTATCGCGATGAGTATCAAGAAGTATTGCAACAACGGCGCGGGAAATTTACAGTGCTAACGGTACATGAATGGCTATTACCGCTTCTAACAGATCTACCTCAACAAACACCATTGGATGATACGCCATGGTATTTATTTGCCCATTGCACTGAAAAAACCAAAATGCCAAATGCTGAAAAGCAGTGGGGGACTATATTTAGTCATTTGGGTGGTGTAATGGAAGCGGTAGCAGTTGGCTGTTGTGGTATGGCGGGCACCTTTGGCCATGAGGCAGATAAACTCGACGCATCTAAAAAGGTGTATAACTTGAGTTGGAAAGCCAATATTGAACAGTATGATCCTGCGCGTTGTATGGCTACTGGATATTCATGCCGTAGCCAAGTTAAACGTCTAGAGCATATCCAATTTAAACATCCGTTACAGGCTTTATTAGCATTGATGAATAAATAACAGGATGTATATTGCCTCGTATTAAAAATACGTTGGCGATAAAAAGCGAGCTTATGAGTAAGCTCGCTTTTTATTTGTAGCATTGATATCGTTATTAGCTTACTGAACGATATTCATTGTCTGGACATAACCAACGGTAAACAACACCCGCAAGCACTGCACCAATAAGCGGTGCTACCCAGAACATCCACAATTGTGATGTCGCCCAATCGCCAACAAATAATGCAGGACCTGTACTACGTGCAGGGTTAACTGATGTATTGGTTACTGGAATACTGATTAAGTGAATCAGTGTTAGCGCTAAACCAATTGCAAGACCTGCCATTTGTGGTGAAGAAAGCTTATGTGTCGCACCTAAAATTACGAATAAGAACATGAATGTCATTACAACTTCAGTAACAAATGAAGACAGTAGTGAGTAATGACCAGGAGAATGAGCACCGTAACCATTAGATGCAAAGCCATTGGCTAAATCAAAACCAGCATGACCACTTGCTATAATGTAAAGCACACCCGCACCCGCAATACCGCCAAGTACTTGTGATGCAATGTAAGGAATAACGTCTCCAGTAGGGAAGCGACCACCTGCCCATAAACCAACAGTAACAGCTGGGTTTAAATGACAACCTGAGATATGACCAATTGCATATGCCATAGTAACGACTGTTAAACCAAATGCCAGTGCGACACCTAAAAAGCCAATACCTAAATCTGGGTATGCAGCAGCTAATACAGCACTACCACAGCCACCTAAAACTAACCAACCGGTACCGATAAACTCAGCAACTAATTTTCTCATCATAAAGATTATTTCCTTTTAAATTACGATTTAGGTTGCGCTAAAAGTTTTAATAACGAATTAACAGAACTTTCTAATTTCCCTTGATAAGGGCTAAATACTTGTACCAAATTCAGCTCTAATTAAATTATTACTTTGATGAATCTGTCATTATTACAACTATTACCAATAGAATTAATGGTTAGCGCCCCTAATTTATGGCGCACATACTGAATTAAAAACGCTGTACAAGCTAGCCATGAGTTAAAAATTTAAGCATAAATTATAATTATAAAGAATAATTTATTATCATAGATTGTAACTATTATCTGAATGTTTACTTATAGATTGGAATAAGTTTAGCAATAAATATTTGTTTGTCAGATCTATTTACTATTAATTTATGTTTTATCATTAAAAAGTGATTACTTTATAAATTCACATTAGTGTTAAATTTATGCAATATTTAATGCGCTAATTACAGCGCATATCATATTGATATTAATCACTTTCATCAAATAAATAGGTTTCTAATTGTTCAGAAAGCCATTTTACAACAGTGCCACGGCGCGCTTCATTTTCAACAACTTCACCATACGACTGCCAATTCATAGCTCGATTATATTTAATAACTTTAAGTGTGCCTTCTCGTAAATGCTGTTTAATTAAAATGGCTGGTAGTGATGACCAGCCTGTTTGATCAAGTACAGCATCTCGTAAGTGTTCATAAAAAGATAACGCGATATATTTACCCGCTTTTGGGGTCACAATTCGTAAGCTTTCTTCATCAAAATAAGCCACCGCAATCTCAGTGTAGCGTTCGAGATCGGCATCATTAACTTTTCGTAGCTGACTCAGAGGATGCTCTTTATGAGCAACAGACATCATACGTATCTGGCCTAAATCAGTCTGTTGTAATCGTGAAAAATGATGAGTATCAGGTAATAGACCATAAGCAACATCGACGAAGTTCTGTGCCACCATTTCTTCTAGCTCTTGAGTTGGAGCGCTATAAATAGAGACACTTGTTTGCGGGAACTGAGTTCGAATTTGGCGTAATAATTGGCGCCATAATGCTTCTGGTAATGAATCATCACGTGCAATGCGAATGCTGGCTTCAACACCTATATTATATTGCTCGCAGCGAGTATCAATATCTCTTGCTATGAGAATGATACGTTCAAAATCATTCACTGTCGCTTCACCAATAACTGTTGGCGTAATACGGTTACCACTGCGGTTTAAAAGCTCAACCCCTAGGTGATCTTCTAATGCACTTAATGATGCACTGACAGTGGTACGACTTTTACCATGGCGACGAGCAGCTTCAGCAATTGAGCCTGTTTTTATAGTCGATAGAAACATTTCAATTTGAGCTATTTTCATTGATGAGACCGATAGATTATATATAAGAGTAAAACAACGCGTAATAATACTTTTAAGCGACGATAAAATCGACGCTCAGTGATTATAGTATTAATAGAAGAGGTTGTATTATCTCATTAGATTCATAATTAAACAAAAAAACGACGAAAAATTTGTCGATTGAGGCCTATATGTCTAGTTCAATGCAACAAGAGCGCGGTTTACTCCTGTTGTCTACCGTGTCATCGTTTACTTTTGCTATTTTGGGGATTGTACTTGGATCACTAGTGGGTTCTTTAGTGATTATTTTTGATGGTGCATATTCTTTAGTGAGTTTGGCATTAACGATGTTATCTCTGGGTGCCGCGCATTATCTTCATAAACCTGAAATAAATAAAGATAGTTCGCAAGTCGCAATGATAGCACCAGCAGTTATTGCTATTAAAGGCTCAGTGATTGCTTTAATGTGTATTTGGTCATTTTATTCCGCTGTTGAAGCCGTTTTAGCGGGCGGGCGCGATATTAATGCGGGTGTTGCTTTAGCCTTTGGTATGATTAGTGTTGTTGGTTGTTATGGTACTTATCGTTATATCAAAGCCAAAAGTAAAAATATCTCATCAGCATTAGCAGACGCCGAAGCTAAGCAGTGGGTAATGGATACTGTTATCAGTGCCTCTGTATTAATGGGCTTTGTTGTTGCAAAAATTTTGATGATGACCCAATATGCACATTTGGCTGTTTATGCAGATCCAACAATGGTGATTCTAGCGTCTATCTATTTCATTATTGTTCCTGTGAAAATGGTACGCCAAGCAGCAAGTGAACTGATGGGTATTTATAGTCATAGCGGTCTTGTTCACGCTCAGAATATAAAATAAACATCATATCATACATAAAAAGGCCAACAATATATTGTTGGCCTTTTTAGTAATACTACTGTTCAAAAAAACTAACGTCCAAGCAGTAAAGTATTTTCAATCTCACGATAATATTTTGCAGTATTCATTAATGAGGTTGCGGTTAATCCCGGAACGCCATAGACTTCAACAACGGCATTATATTTGGTTTGTACTTTATCAACCAATAAATCAAAATCGCCGTCACCAGACAATAAAATAATCCGATCAACATCTGCTGCATGTTCTAATACATCAATCGTAATACCGACATCCCAGTCACCCTTTGCAGAGCCATCACTACGTTGAATAAAGGGCTTTAATTTAACCTCAAAGCCAATGCCGCGTAGGATATTTTGAAATTGTCGCTGTTTTTCATCGCCTTTATGAATAGCATAAGCATAAGCCGCAATAATTTGACGCCCTTGCGATACTTCTGCCCAAAAAGCATTGTAATCGAAATTACAATGGTACTTTTCTTTGACGGTATAATAGATGTTTTGGACATCGACAAAAATAGCAACTTTTTCCACGAGAATCCTAAATAATTAACTTGCCAGTTTGTTATGGTGGACAAACTGGCGATATATTACAACTATTATTCGCTAAATAATAATGAGTGCTATCACAACCATTATTTATTTGTTGGTTGTTGATTAATATTACCGTTACGTAATGTTCGTAATACCTGATCTTTTGGCCCATCAGCAACAATATGGCCATGTTCCATAACGATCAACCGATCAACCACATCAAGCATTCCTGTTTTATGGGTGATTAAAATCAGCGTTTCTTCGTTGGTCATTTTATGAAGCTGCTGCTTTATATACATTTCTGAGCGGTTATCCATACTACTGGTTGGCTCATCCATAATCACAACTGGTGGTTGGCTAAGAAATGCGCGTGCAATCGCGATTGCTTGGCGCTGACCGCCGGAGAGTGCATGCCCGCCTTCTCCGATTTGTTTTTCTAAACCTGCTGCATCATGTTGAGTAAATGCAGTCACACCCGCGCGTTCAGCCGCTTGTAAAATTTCTTTGTCAGTCGCTAGGGGACGACCAAGTATAATATTATCGCGAATAGAGCCAAAAAATAGGGTGATATCTTGCGGTACACAACCGATATTACGACGAATATCGATATGGTGCAGTTGATTGATATCAGTATCATCAATACGAACGGAGCCTTGTTGTGGTTGATATAGACCCATTAATATACGCTCAACACTGGTTTTACCTGAACCAATACGGCCAATAATAGCCACTTTTTCACCAGGGTTAATGGTAAAGCTAACATTCTTTAATGCAGCTTGGGTTGCATTAGGGTAAGAAAAGGTAACATTATCAAACTCTATTTTGCCACGAATAATGGGACGATGAATATAACGTTTACCGTCTTCTTGCTCGAGAGGCATCGCCATTAATTGCTCAATAATGGTCATTGCAGATTTAGCTTGGTTGTAACGTGTTGATAGTAATGCAAGTTGTACCATTGGCCCTACTGCACGTCCACTTAGCATCGTTGAGGCAATTAATCCCCCCATGGTTAAATCACCATTGGCAATTAAATAAACCCCGACAACGATCATCGCAACAGAGACAAATTGCTGCAAAAATCCGGCAGTATTTTGAACTGAATCTGTTAAGCGACGCGATTTTAGTCCCCAATTTGAAATATGGGTAACAGCTTCTTCCCAGCGATATTGAAATTGACTCTGAGCACCAAACATTTTTATAGTTTCTAGCCCTGATAGACTTTCAATCAAGTTAGCATGCTTTTGAGATGCTAGCCGAGATCCTTCTTCAATGGTGCGGCGTAGTGGTCGTTGAATAAGGTAGCTATAAATAACTAAAATTAATACCGCAATTAGTGGTACTAAAGCCAGCGGACCTGCCATTATATAAATGATAAATAAGAACAATAATGCAAACGGTAAATCAATTAATGATGAAACAGTGGCTGATGTGAAAAACTCTCGAATCGATTCAAATTCTTGTAAATGACGAGCAAAGGCACCAACAGAAGCAGGCTTAGCTTCCATTCGAATTCCCATTACTTTGCTGTATATCTTCGCTGAAATAAGAAGATCTGATTTTTTACCCGCTAAATCGATGAAATAACTACGTAATATTTTTAAAGCAAAATCAAAAATAAAAATGATAGTAATACCGATAGCCAATACCCACAATGAATCAAAGGCAAGATTAGGAACAATCTTATCGTAGACTAAACGGGTAAATAACGGCGCAGCAATAGCAAACATGTTAATTAAAATAGAAGCAATAAAGACATCACGATAAATACTGCGTGATTCCCATAACGTACTCCAGAACCAATGACCATCACGGTTTTTTAATATTTCAGGAGAACGATCATCATAGCGAAACCGTTTTTTGATTAGAAATAAATGACCTGTGTATTGCGCATTTAATTCATCGATATTGATCCATTGTTCAGAGCTATCTGTTTGCGGTAGTACAACTTCAGCCTGACCTTTTTCTTTATCAAGACTGAGTACCACGCAGGCATCACCACCTTTTAGGATCGCAATCACAGGAAATAATAGCGGTGATAATTTCGTTAAGGCTAACTGTGTCTGTTTAGCCTGAAGACCTGCTTTTTCTGCTGCTCGAGGCAATAAATAAGGCGTCAGTAATCCATCGGTAAGTGGCAGATCGGCAATTAATGCATCGGGTGAATTTGCTTGACCATAAAAGCGACTAATATAAGTCAATGATTGTAGTAATGGATCTTTCATTTTAGCTCTCCATTAACTAACTCTTCAGTAACATAGCCTTGGAAACCTTGAACTTTTAGTGATGTAAGTTTTTGTTTTTGTTCAATAGTTTCTACGCGAGAAGCAATGGTCATTACAGCAAGGTTATTAGCACTGCGCGTTATTGATTCTAAAACATCCATTTTTACTTGATCATCTAATTGTGACGTGTAAGCAAAATCAAGCTTCACATAGTGAGGCCGTAATTGGTTGAGATATCCAGTTGAACTGAAATTGTGGCCATAATTATCGATACCAAATTGAAATCCATTTTGACGAATGATTTCGCATAGTAAACGGGTGTTATCTATATTTTTAATAAAACAAATTTCTGGCAACTCAAATAAAATATGTTGTTTCATTTGTGGGCATGATTGCAGTTTATTGTTAAGCCAACGAATAAAGCCCGTATCATTAATACTACTTTGAGTAATATTTATTGCGACAGGAACCGCTTTGGTTTGTTTGGTGAACTTATTAAAAATAGTGTCAATGATATAGCGATCAAATTTGGCGCCATCATTGAGTTTTTCTAAAGCAGACAAAAATTGACCAGCATTAAATTTTTGTTGGCCTTTTTTGATGTATGCAAACATTTCTTTATGAATAATTGCATTGTTAGCATCAATGGCTTTTTGAAAAGTGAAATGGATTAAATTATTCGCAATTGCTTCATCGACCAATGCATTCCATTGTTGTTTACCGATTGCGGGTATTGTTTTATTGGCACTCACTTCTAATAAAGCCAGTGGTTCTTTTATTTGTTGGCGGGCTTTATTTAGGGCGTTGTCAGCATGTGCAAGTAGCGCTGTTATCGTTAATGTTTCAGAACACATAACAATGCCAACTGCGGCTTGAAGGGGAGCAATGCCGAGTGGATCAAGATTTAATTCTGATGTCATAGATAGCATGACACGGGCAGTGTCGGTAAGATCTTCTTCAGAAACGTTTGGTGCAATAAGCATGAATTCAGACTGGTTTAAACGTGCGATAGTAATGTCATCGGCAGAAAGTTCCTTTAAACGATCTGCTAATTTTAGCACTAAAGGATCGCCTAATTCATAACCTGCTTGTTGGTAACTATCTTCAATCGCATCAGACTTCAATAAAATAATGCCGCCAGTCGGTTTGTTGGCTAACCAGGAGTGTAGTTTGGTCATTAAATAGCTGCGGTTAGCTAATCCTGATACGGGATCTTGATAAGCACGAATGCGTAAGGTATCTGCTTCTTGAGCTTGTTGTTCAAAGTGCTGTTGTAACTGAATATTCATTGAGTTGAAAGCAGTGACTACATCAATTAACTCGCGAGTATATGGGGTTGGTAACGGTGCCGTAAAATGGTTATTAGCCATTTCCTGAGCACTTTTTTGAATTTGTTTTAAAGGCTTTAGCACTTTATTGAGTACAAGTGATAACACAATTGCACCTAAAAATAGACAAGCAATAAAACCAAGAACAAGCTGAATTGTCGCTTTCCATAATTGAATATATGCAGATGCAGGGCTACTTGTTACCGTAAACTCCGCAAGTTGTAACCAGCCATTGGCTAATGTTCTAGTTTGTGTAATAGCATCGATATGAACAACGGATTGAAACCAATTAGGCACATTTTTTATTATTTGTGGGTATTGGCGAATGATTTCTTTGTTTGAATCTAATAAAGTTAATTTTACTTTACTGTAATAACCCGAATCAAAGGTTGCATTGATGACCGATTCGGCAGCAATAAAATCATTGGCTTTTAGATATGGAGATAATGCAAACCCAACTGAGCTGACAACATTATTGAGCTCTGTTGATTGTTGTTCAATTAAATAGCTTTTAGTGGTATTAAATTGAATCGCAAAGACAGTACTGGTCAGTAAGAATAATACCACTAGCATCCACAGTAGCAGTTGTCGGTAAAGAGTCATTGTAATTTACTCATTAAAAAATGTTTCGTGGTTGGTTAAGTTTTGTATGTTGCGAACGATGACGTAGATCATTCCAAAGGCTTAAGCGAGAAGCGTTACCAGCCACTTGACCTTGACCTTTCTGCTTTGCGAGCCATAATTTACTACCATTAAAGCTGTAGATTGGTAATAAATCATTACGTTCAGTTGCTGGTGATAGCGTCCCTTTAAGGTTATCTAAAATCAGAGGAACGGCTGATGGCGTTGGATAATAGGCGACTACCATGTGGAATTGATTAAGCTCAAGTGCTTTTACGTACACTAATCTGAGCTTATTATCATCAATGCCTAGTTCAAGTAGAGCTTGATATTTAGCTATACTAAAATCCTCACAATCCCCAGCACCAACACCAACAAATTCGTAAGGTGTTGCCCAATAATCTTCTTGCCCCCATAGTTTTTGATCGCTAATAAAAACAAATTGGTTAAAAAAATCATTAACAGCGTTGAGTTTTTGTTGAGTTGTCAAATGTTGTGAATTTTTGATGAGTGCGCGCCATGCGATTGCTCGCATACCCGCGCGCTCACCATAAAATTGCGTTATTTTATCGATATGCTGCTTACTCGCAGCATATGCATTTAGTGTAATTAAACAACACAGTAGCCAAAAAATTATTTTCTTCAACGGGTAATTATCTGTTTAGTTTTTACGGACAGTATATACAGTCCATTCTTTCACAACATTACCTTGATAACCAACAACTTGTGCAATAACTCGGCGGCTTAGCGTATTTGTTTGCTCGATATTATTTGCTTTAACAGGATCGCTGTCGCCAAAGCCCACGGTTTTTATTCTAGATGCTGCAACACCATCATTGATTAACGCTTGGCGAATCGCAATTGCGCGGCGTTGTGATAAGGCAACATTATAATTGGCATTGCCAACCGGACTTGCATAACCTTTTAGTTCAATGTGTGTTTTAGGGTATTTTGCTAAGAACGCACTCATTTGTTTGATATTTTGCATGTAACTTTCTGCTACCACTGAGGAGTCATTAGCAAATAGAACATGAATGCTATTTTCTTCTGAGCTATCAACATAAGTAGGGCAACCATCATTATCAACCACGGCATCAAGCGGTGTTTTAGGGCAATGATCTCGCTGATTAATAACGCCATCGCTGTCGTTATCAAACAGATTTTTGGTTTGTTTGGCAACAGGAGGTTGAGGCACTGAAAGAGAGCAGCCAAAGAGTGTTAGAGCCAGTAAACCCGTAATGATATATTTCATATTATGTTCCTTTATTTAACCGACTGTGCCCAAGATTGAGGTATTTCAACCCGCATTTCACTGAGGATAAGTCCTGTAGCATTTAGCACGCGGTATTTAGCTAAAATGCCATCATATTCAGCGGTTAAATAGGCTTTACGTGCTTCAAATAATTCATTTTCAGTGTTTAACACATCTAATAAAGAGCGTTGACCAATCTTGAATTGTTTCTCATAAGCAATAACAGTACGCGCTGAAGCATCAACATGTTCTTGTAAGAATAATTTTTGCTTTTTCGATAACGTTAATGCACTCCAAGAAAGGCGAGTGCCTTCTTCTAACATACGATGAGCGCGATCACGAATATCTTTGGATTTATTGATTTGGTAAGCCGCTCGACGTGATTTTGCAACATCGCTGCCACCGTTAAACAGGTTATAGCGCATTTTTAGCATTGCTTTAAGCTCATCAGTGTCGCCCGGTGAGCCGTTTAGATCTTCTCCCCATTCTTGTGAGGCTTCAATACTAAAAGAAGGATAGAAGGTACCTTTAGCTTGCTTGTATTGATACTCAGCAGCATTGATATCATTAGATGCGATATAAACCACCGGGTTATTTTTTTCAGCTTTAGTAAGTGCATCATCTAACGACGTTGCGAGATAATTAGCATCAACTTCTGGCTTTACAAGATCGGTTGGGTAAGTACCAACAATACGTACAAATGCGGTGATCTTATCTTGAAGATTACTTTCTGCTGCTAATAAATTGGTATTAGAGCTAGCTAAACGACCATCAACTTGCGCTAAATCCGCTGTCGAGCCAATCCCAGCATCAGCACGTTTTTTAATATCAACGTACATTTTTTGATGCACTTTAAGGTTAGATTTAGACAGAGTAAGTACATCCTGCGCGTGAAGCACATTAAGATAGGCTTCGGTTGCTTTTAGTGCTTTATCTTGCGCATCAGATAATAGCTGATAGCGTTGTGCTTCTGTTTCTGACTTATTACGTTGAATATCGTTATAGGTAATAGAACCATCCCAAATTAACTGTCGAATATTAATTTTGGCAGTTTGAGGACGGTACTGGCCTTTTAAATTACTATTGCTGTAATCATCATGGCCGATACCAGCTTCTAGATCGACAGAGGGTAAATAGTCACCTTGAGCGGCATTGATTAATTGATGCTTACTTTGAAACTCATTATAAGCACTTTTGATATCGGGGTTGGTTGATAATGTTTCTGCAATTGCTTGTTCTAGAGATTGTGCCATTACAGGCGTTGCCAAACATTGAAGGCCAATCAATAATGTGATTTTTTTTAAAACATGTTTTTTGGTCATTATTTTATTCTCTTAACGCCGTTTGACGCGCTCTGAGGACAGGTTTCAATAGATAATCCAATACAGAACGTTTGCCTGTAATAATATCTGCTGATGCTGTCATTCCTGGAATGATAGGTAATGCTTCGCCATTAGGACCTTTAAGGCTACTTGCATCGGTACGAATCTTTACTTGATAGAAGCTATTGCCTTCTTTATCTTGGATCGTATCAGCACTTATTGTTTCTAACGTGCCTTTTAGCCCCCCATAATTAGTAAAATCATAGGCGCTAAATTTTATAATTGTTGGTAATCCAGGACGCAAAAAGCCGATATCTTGAGGAGCAATTTTAGCCTCAATCAATAGTGTGTCTTCTGTAGGGACAATTTCTACTAATGGCATACCTGGCTGTATAACACCGCCTACAGTATTGACATAAATAGTTTGGACTGTGCCATTAACCGGAGATACCACCGTCGTACGTTTCACTCGATCTTTTAGGCCCACTTGTGTTTCTGTCATACTGGATAATTTATCACTGGTTTCATTCAGTTTAGCTTGAATTTCTGAACGGAATTGCAAAGCTATATCAATATATTTAAACCCTGCTTCTTGAATCGCTGCTTGAGTCACAGGAATTTGAAGTTTAGCTGAGTTTAAATCCCGCTTAGTGTCATTAAGTGCCCGTTGTAACTTCAGTAACTCAATGCGAGGTACGACACCTTCTTCTGCTAACGGCTTGGTTATATTGTATTCTTTTAATGCAATGTTATAACTGCTACGAATATTTGTTACTCGTGATTGAGTTTCTGTTAGTTCTCTTTCTTTTTGTGATGCCTGTTGTGAAGCGACAGAAAGTTGGTTTTCTAAATTGTTTAATTTACCCGTAAATTGGTTTAGTTGCCGATGAACCAATTGTGGATGTTGTTGTTGAAATTCAGCCGTAAATGTCGGGGGTAGACTTTTGACATTCACACTCTTACGCCATTCTTTATTGTTTGGGGTTCTATTTACAGTCACGCTAGCAAGTAATGCATTAAGACGTAATGCATCTGCTTGGGTTGATGCAAGACTTTGGTTCTTCTCTTTAAAATCTGATTTAAATTGAGTGTCATCAATAAGTAATAGTGTCTGTCCCTTTTTTACTTGCTGGCCTTCTTTCACTAAAACTTGCTTTACAATCCCGCCTTCAAGGTTTTGTACGACTTGTAACTGAGATGATGGAATCACTTTTCCTGAACCGGTAGTGACTTTATCGAGTTTTGCAAAATAAGCCCAAATAAATGCGATAAAGAGAAATAGCACCATTACCCATAAAATAATTCTGGCACTTTTGGGAGTGTTAAGCAGTAATGCTGCTGATTTATCATCAATAAAATCGAGATCATCGGTTGATATCGAGGTGGTCTTTTTACTCATATAAAAACCTATGTATCGAGAAATAACGGCCTATGGAAATGTTAGCATTATTGTTAAAAAAACAATGTTTTAGTTGTAATAATTAGCCCGACCACTTTGCATATAAAATATTATTATTGTAAATATAAATAACTCTAAGGGATATTGTTTTTTTTATTAGTCATGATTTCGGTGAATGATTCTAATTCTACATATTATTCATGACTATATGTTAAGTTGTTGTTTGTTTATAATTAAAACTAATGATAAGCTCCTAAAGTATTGACGTAAAGTTATTTTTAACCTTTACGTATATAATAAGTCTATGATTGATTGAGCAAACTGAACAATTAGTGATAATTTGTGGGTTATAATCTATACAGTCGTGATGGTGTTAACTTATCCAGTTTAGCTATTATGCTATTGAAGAATTTAAAGGTTGGGCGATTTCATGGTTAATAATGATAATAATAAAGTTGAAGATTTTAAGCTTGTTGATGGTGAAAGTTTTATTCTTCAGCCAAATCAAATGCCTATACCTTTAGTAGATACTCATACGTTGCAAGGTAACGAAGTTATCGTTACTAATCGTGATGCTAAATTTATTTTTATAAAAGATGGCGTAGAGCAAGTGGTTAATTTCCCTTGTCCTAGTTGTTCAATCTTAACCCCCTCAGGGATCGAAACGATTGAACTAGATAATAGTATTTCCTTTAATGGCGATGCTAAAGCCGATATATCTTTTTCTGCAGATGACATTGAATCACTTCAAAATGCAATCTTAGCTGGGCAAGATCCGACAACATTATTTGAAGCACCTGCTGCAGGTAATGCAACAGCAGCCGGCAATGTGGGATTAAATGGCTCCTCTGCAACGGCAAGTTTTATCACTATTAATTATGATAATGATGCTGTATTAGCAGAGGCCGGTTTTGATACTGCTTATAATCCTCAACGCGCCGTTCAAGCAATTGATCCGAATATAATTCTTGCGGCAGATGGTGGCGAGTTAGGCTCAATGGTTGTTGTTGAAGGTGATCTAACACCCCAACCTGGCGAACAGGGCTATCCTGTAGAAACATCAACATCCATTATTATTGACGCAGCAACATTACCACTAGAAAGTAGCTCTTTTGTTTTTGATCCTCTCTCTATTAATGCATTACTTTCTGAATTAAATAGCGACATATCTTCTGGTGGCAAAGCGGTTAGCTTTGTTTACGATACTGGGACAAATACAATTATTGGTACTCTCGACGGTACGACAGTTATGTCTATTACCCTTGAAGCATCATCAATAAATGGTCGTGATGTCACTGTTAATGTGACTACTACAATTAATCAGCCCATTGATCATATTGCAGAAACTAATGGCGGTTTAGTCTCTCATAACGGTGATAGCATCACGATTGATGTTGCCATTCAGGGAGCTGATTCAAATGGTAACTCACTTGATAAACCAATCAATGTCGATATCACCATTGAAGATGGCGCTAACCCTGAATTTGGTACTGACAGTGGCACCACGATTAATGAAACCACCCAAAGCGGTACGGTTATTACCGGCGAAGTGCCGCTGGATGTGGGTTCAGATGCAATTCATCAGCTTGATTTCAATGCCGACCAACCGGATTTAGCCAACCTAACCAGTAATGGTACCGCAACCACATTTACAGTTAACGGCAATGTATTAACCGTGGTTGATAGCGATAATAAGCCAGTGATGGTCGTAACGATTGCGAAAGATGGCTCATACACGGTTGAAGTCACAGGCCCCATTGATCAAAACGATGCTGACATTGCCAAGATTAACCTAGGTGTGACGGCGACGGATAATGATGGCGATACTGCTAACGGCCAGGTAGTGATCACTATTAATGATGGCGCTGATGCGGGCGGTAATGAGCACGGTGATATTACCATTACCGAAGGTGATTTAACCCCTCAGGCTGGTGAGCAAGGCTACCCTGTATCGGGTAACACTACGATTGAGATTAAGGCGGGTGCTGACCGTCTAGACCCAAGCAAAGTGACCATCGATCCTACTCAATTAACCCAATTAATTAACGAATTAGAGTCAGAGTTAACCACGGGTGATAATCAAGCGATCAGCTTTAGCTATGACAGCGCCACCGGGCAATTAGTCGGTGTGACCGCTGACGGTGAGCAAGTGGTGACGGTCTCATTGGATGCAGTTCAAGCGGCGAACGGTCACGATATCGACGTCACAGTCACGATTGTTCAAGACAAACCGTTAAACCATACCGACAGTGGTGTTGATGGTTTGGTTGATAGTGTTAACGATAAAATTACCATTGATGTGCCGATTCAGGTGCAAGATACCGATGGTGATTGGCTAGATAATGCTGCCAATGTTGATATCACTATTGTTGATGGTGCCAACCCTGAATTTGGTACTGACAGTGGCACCACGATTAATGAAACCACCCAAAGCGGTACGGTTATTACCGGCGAAGTGCCGCTGGATGTGGGTTCAGATGCAATTCATCAGCTTGATTTCAATGCTGATCAACCGGATTTAGCCAACCTAACCAGTAATGGTGCAGCGACCACATTTACAGTTAACGGTAACGTATTAACCGTGCTTGATAGCGATAACAAGCCTGTGATGGTAGTAACGATTGCGAAAGATGGCGCATACACGGTTGAAGTGACAGGTTCCATTGATCAAAACGATGCAGACATTGCCAAGATTAACCTTGGTGTGACGGCGACGGATAATGATGGTGACAGCACGCAAGGACAAGTTGTTATTACTGTCACTGATGGCGCGAATGCGGGCGGTAATGAGCACGGTGAAATTACCATTACCGAAGGTGATTTAACCCCTCAGGCTGGAGAACAAGGCTACCCTGTATCGGGCAACACCACGATAGTGATTGAGGCAGGTGCCGATCGTCTCAATCCTGAGACTGTGGCTATCGATCCTACTCAATTAACCCAATTAATTGATGAATTATCATCTGAGTTAACCACCGCTGATAATCAAGCGATCAGCTTTAGCTATGACAGCGCCACCGGASAATTAGTCGGTGTGACCGCTGACGGCGAGCAAGTGGTGACGGTATCATTGGATGCTGTCCAAGCGGCGAACGGTCACGATATCGACGTCACAGTGACGATTAATCAAGACAAACCGTTAAACCACACCGACAGTGGTGTCGATGGTTTGGTTGATAGCGTTAACGATAAAATCACCATTGATGTGCCGATTCAGGTGCAAGATACCGATGGTGATTGGCTACAAAAGCCTGCCAATGTTGATATCACCATTGTTGATGGTGCTAATCCTGAGTTTGGTACCGACAGTGGCACCACGATTAATGAAACCACCCAAAGTGGTCAAGTTATTACCGGCGAAGTGCCTCTCGATGTGGGCTCAGATGCGATCCATCAGCTTGATTTCAATGCCGACCAACCGGATTTAGCCAACCTAACCAGTAATGGTGCCGCGACCACATTTACGGTTAACGGTAACGTATTAACCGTGGTTGATAGCGATAATAAGCCAGTGATGGTAGTAACGATTGCTAAAGATGGCTCATACACGGTTGAAGTCACAGGTCCAATTGATCAAAACAATGAGAATATTGCCAAGATTAACCTTGGTGTGACGGCGACGGATAATGATGGCGATACCGCTAACGGCCAGGTAGTGATCACTATTAATGATGGTGCTGATGCGGGCGGTAATGAGCACGGTGATATCATCATTACCGAAGGTGATTTAACCCCTCAGGCTGGTGAGCAAGGCTACCCTGTATCGGGTAACACTACAATTGAGATTAAGGCGGGCGCTGACCGTCTAGACCCAACTAAAGTGACCATCGACCCAGTTCAATTAACCAAATTAATTAGCGAATTAGAGTCAGAGTTAACCACGGGTGATAATCAAGCGATCAGCTTTAGCTATGACAGCACCAGCGGGCAATTAGTCGGTGTGACCGCTGGCGGCGAGCAAGTGGTGACGGTCTCATTGGATGCAGTTCAAGCGGCGAACGGTCACGATATCGACGTCACAGTGACGATTGTTCAAGACAAACCATTAAACCACACTGACAGTGGTGTCGATGGTTTGGTTGATAGCGTTAACGATAAAATCACCCTTGATGTGCCGATTCAGGCGCAAGATACCGATGGTGATTGGCTAGATAACCCTGCCAATGTTGATATCACTATTGTTGATGGTGCCAACCCTGAATTTGGTACTGACAGTGGCACCACGATTAATGAAACCACCCAAAGCGGTACGGTTATTACCGGCGAAGTGCCGCTCGATTTGGGTTCAGATGCAATTCATCAGCTTGATTTCAATGCTGACCAGCCAAGCCTTCAAGGTTTAACCAGTAATGGTGCCGCGACCACATTTACAGTTAACGGCAACGTATTAACCGTACTTGATAGCGATAACAAGCCAGTGATGGTAGTAACGATTGCTAAAGATGGCTCATACACGGTTGAAGTCACAGGTCCGATTGATCAAAACAATGAGAATATTGCCAAGATTAACCTAGGTGTGACGGCGACGGATAATGATGGCGATGCTGCTAACGGCCAGGTAGTGATCACTATTAATGATGGCGCTGATGCGGGCGGTAATGAGCACGGTGATATTACCATTACCGAAGGTGATTTAACCCCTCAGGCTGGTGAGCAAGGCTACCCTGTATCGGGTAACACTACGATTGTGATTGAGGCTGGTGCTGATCGTCTTGACCCAACTAAAGTGACCATCGATCCTACTCAATTAACCAAATTAATTAGCGAATTAGAGTCAGAGTTAACCACGGGTGATAATCAAGCGATCAGCTTTAGCTATGACAGCACCATCGGGCAATTAGTCGGTGTGACCGCTGGCGGCGAGCAAGTGGTGACGGTCTCATTGGATGCAGTTCAAGCTGCGAACGGCCACGATATCGACGTCACAGTCACGATTAATCAAGACAAACCGTTAAACCACACTGATAGTGGTGTCGATGGTTTGGTTGATAGTGTTAACGATAAAATCACCATTGATGTGCCGATTCAGACGCAAGATACCGATGGTGATTGGCTAGATAATGCTGCCAATGTTGATATCACTATTGTTGATGGTGCCAACCCTGAATTTGGTACTGACAGTGGCACCACGATTAATGAAACCACCCAAAGTGGTCAAGTTATAACGGGCGAAGTGCCGCTGGATGTGGGCTCAGATGCAATTCATCAGCTTGATTTCAATGCTGACCAGCCAAGCCTTCAAGGTTTAACCAGTAATGGCACCGCGACCACATTTACAGTTAACGGCAACGTATTAACCGTACTTGATAGCGATAACAAGCCTGTGATGGTAGTAACGATTGCGAAAGATGGCGCATACACGGTTGAAGTGACAGGCCCC
Organism: Photobacterium sp. Alg240-V54; assembly: GCF_900537155.1. NCBI lineage: Bacteria > Pseudomonadati > Pseudomonadota > Gammaproteobacteria > Vibrionales > Vibrionaceae > Photobacterium > Photobacterium sp. Alg240-V54. The sequence continues at coordinate 92,791 of NZ_UNRL01000003.1, read as the reverse complement.
ATTGATCAAAACGATGCAGACATTGCCAAGATTAACCTTGGTGTGACGGCGACGGATAATGATGGTGACAGCACGCAAGGACAAGTTGTTATTACTGTCACTGATGGTGCTGATGCGGGCGGTAATGAGCACGGTGATATTACTATTACTGAAGGTGATTTAACCCCTCAAGCTGGTGAGCAAGGCTACCCTGTATCGGGTAACACTACGATTGAGATTAAGGCGGGTGCTGACCGTCTAGACCCAAGCAAAGTGACTATCGATCCTACTCAATTAACCCAATTAATTAGCGAATTAGAGTCAGAGTTAACCACCGGTGATAATCAAGCGATCAGCTTTAGTTATGACAGCACCAGCGGGCAATTAGTCGGTGTGACCGCGACTGGCGAGCAGGTTGTAACAGTCTCATTGGATGCAGGCCAAGCGGCGAACGGACACGATATCGACGTCACAGTCACGATTGTTCAAGACAAACCATTAAACCACACTGACAGTGGTGTCGATGGTTTGGTTGATAGCGTTAACGATAAAATCACCATTGATGTGCCGATTCAGGTGCAAGACACCGATGGTGATTGGTTAGATAACCCTGCCAATGTTGATATCACCATTGTTGATGGCGCTAATCCTGAGTTTGGTACCGACAGTGGCACCACGATTAATGAAACCACCCAAAGTGGTCAAGTTATAACGGGCGAAGTGCCGCTGGATGTGGGCTCAGATGCAATTCATCAGCTTGATTTCAATGCTGACCAGCCAAGCCTTCAAGGTTTAACCAGTAATGGCACCGCGACCACATTTACAGTTAACGGTAACGTATTAACCGTGGTTGATAGCGATAATAAGCCAGTGATGGTAGTAACGATTGCGAAAGATGGCTCATACACGGTTGAAGTTACAGGCCCCATTGATCAAAACGATGCTGACATTGCCAAGATTAACCTTGGTGTGACAGCGACGGATAATGATGGCGATACTGCTAACGGTCAGGTAGTGATCACTATTAATGATGGCGCTGATGCGGGTGGTAATGAGCACGGTGATATTACTATTACCGAAGGTGATTTAACCCCTCAGGCAGGTGAGCAAGGCTATCCAGTATCGGGCAACACTACGATTGTGATTAAGGCTGGTGCTGATCGTCTTGACCCAACTAAAGTGACCATCGATCCTACTCAATTAACCAAATTAATTAGCGAATTAGAGTCAGAGTTAACCACGGGTGATAATCAAGCGATCAGCTTTAGTTATGACAGCGCCACCGGGCAATTAGTTGGTGTGACCGCTGACGGTGAGCAAGTGGTAACAGTCTCATTGGATGCAGTTCAAGCTGCGAACGGTCACGATATCGACGTAACAGTCACGATTGTTCAAGACAAACCGTTAAACCATACTGACAGTGGTGTCGATGGTTTGGTTGATAGCGTTAACGATAAAATTACCATTGATGTGCCGATTCAGACGCAAGATACCGATGGTGATTGGCTAGATAATGCTGCCAATGTTGATATCACTATTGTTGATGGTGCTAACCCTGAATTTGGTACTGACAGTGGCACCACGATTAATGAAACCACCCAAAGTGGTCAAGTTATAACGGGCGAAGTGCCGCTGGATGTGGGCTCAGATGCAATTCATCAGCTTGATTTCAATGCTGACCAGCCAAGCCTTCAAGGTTTAACCAGTAATGGCACCGCGACCACATTTACAGTTAACGGCAACGTATTAACCGTACTTGATAGCGATAACAAGCCAGTGATGGTAGTAACGATTGCTAAAGATGGCTCATACACGGTTGAAGTCACAGGTCCGATTGATCAAAACAATGAGAATATTGCCAAGATTAACCTTGGTGTGACGGCGACGGATAATGATGGTGACAGTACGCAAGGACAAGTTGTTATTACTGTGACTGATGGTGAAAATGCTACAGGTGGTGAAACTGGCTCAATTACCATTACAGAAGGTGATTTAACGCCAGCGCCTGGTCAGCAAGGATATCCAGTATCAGGTAATACTGATATTGCAGTTACTGCTGGTGTCGATCGTCTTGATCCAGCCTCGGCAACAATCGATAACGCTAAGCTGACGGCATTAATCGATGAGTTACAATCAGAATTAACCTCTAATGGCGAAAAGATCAGTTTTAATTATGATCATAATACAGGTGTATTAACGGGTGCTGCTGACGGAAACGTTGTTGTTACAGTCGCCGTGACCGCGACACAAGCTGCAAACGGACATGATGTTGATATTAAAGTCTCGATTACCCAACACTCTCCACTTGACCATAATGGTAGTGATAATGGTGGATGGGTAAATGTTGATGGCGATAAGATCGTTATCGATGTACCAGTACAAGTTAATGATACTGATGGTGATCCTCTTACTAATGATGTTAATGCTCAAATAACTATTGAAGATGGCGCTAATCCAGTAATTATTGCTGCACCTGCATTAACGGTTGAAGAAAGTGATTTAGCCTCAGGTTCGACTCCGTCGGGTGATGGCGAAGCAGCTATTGGCGATATTGTTGTTAACTCAGGTAGTGATTATGTCACTAATTACAAAGTAGACGTTGACTCGTTTAATCAACAAAATGACATAACTTCGCACGGTAATAAAATAATTTTATCGCAATCAAGTGAAGGTACTTACCAAGGTATCGCTAACGGTAATGTTGTATTTACTTATTACTTACTACCAACTGGACGTTATATCTTCCAATTGCATGGCACAATAGATCATCCAACTCAAGGTGAAGATCAATTAACCATTGATATTCCAGTATATGCGATCGATAACGATGGTGATGTCAGTGGAAGTGTCAATGTGAATGTCACAATTCAAGATGATATTCCATCGGTTCAGGATGTGACATTAGCGACGGTAGAAGATAGCTCAAGTACCCAACAAAATGTGATTACAGCAACAGGGGCTGATGGTGCTGAAGTGACGGCTTTGATTGTTGATGGCCAACATATTGCGTTGTCTAGCTTAGAACAATCCGGTGAATATCGAATCTATGAAGTGAAAGATGGTACGCAAGTATTAGGTGAGCTGATGATCAAGCCTAATGGTGATACTTACTTTATAGCCAAAGATAACATCTCTCAAACCCAAGAAGAGCTAATTAAACAAATTGGTTTTGAAGTAACCGATGGTGACGGCGATACTGCAACTGGCACTATAACTTTAGATATTTCCGATAAAGACGCCATACTGCAAGTTGAAAATAGTGTCGGTGAAGAAGAGGATGGTCGTCACTCTACCGATCCAACTGATAACGTTGACCCTAATCGTGGTGGTATTGAAATCAATATGATCATTGATGGTGGGGATAACGACCGTGGTGAACATGTTGGTACAGTAACTATTCAACCGCAAACACAAGCACATGGTGTGTTTATGTATAACGGCCAGCCACTCACAGTTAATAGTGACGGTAGTGTTACCTTACCACCGGAGGCGTTTGCAGTTGATAATACCAATCCACCAGATGTGAAATTTATTTTACAAGGTGTGACTTTTGTTCCTGATGCAGACTATTCAACCTCAGCTGCTGGAATAAAATTCGACGTAACTGCACAAGTAAATACCACTGATGGTGGTAATCATCCGGTTATGAATGGTGAGTTCTCTATTGATGTGCAAGGTATTGCGGATACACCAATCTGGAATGCAAGTTCTGTTGATCACTATGTCACCTCAGAAGATCAGGATAACGTGTTACTCAATGTTGTGGCTGATTTACAAGACACTGATGGTTCAGAAAGGCTATTCTATTTCATTACGGTACCAGTAGAATATCAAGATAAGTGTACTTTAGAAATTGATGGACAGTTATTAACTGAAACGTCACCAGGCTCTGGTGTGTATAAGGTAACAGCAAACCAGATGGCGTCAGTTGAAGTGAATCCGGTTGATAATTTCAGTGGCGATATTGAGTTAACGATTCAGGCACAGAGCAAAGAGAAAAATAATTTTGTCGATGGTCATCAAACCGCCGACTCTGAAGTTAAAACTGTGATTATTAATGTCAGTCCTGTGGCTGATGATGCGGTATTGAAAGTCACGCGTGTTGAAGCAAATGAAGATCAGCGGATTGATTTATCAAGCCATATTAACTTGACATCATTGGACGATAATACCGATGGTTCTGAGACTTTATATCTACAAATTTCGGCATTGCCTGATGGCGCTGTGCTGTATCTTAATGATCAGCTACTGACGCCAAATGGCGATGGCGTATATGAGATTTCATACCAACAGCTAAGCGGTTTATCAATGCAACCGCCGTTAGACAGTAATGTTGATTTTAGTATTACGGTTAATGGTGTTGTCCGTGATGTCGCACAAGTGACAGATGCTAACGGCCAAGTGACGACTGAGACCAGTGAAAAAATTATTGGTCCTCAAACCATTGATGTTGCGTTAACCGGTGTGGTTGATCACCCTGAAATTGTCTCTGATAACCCTGATTGGACACCATTAGATGATGGTCGAGATGGTTTACAAACCACGATTAAAGAAGATGGCGAAGCTAAATTTGATTTTAAAGTCGTCTCTGGTGAGCACACCAATGCTGACGGTAATACTGATGGCTCTGAAACTCTGAGTGTGGTTATTTCAGGTATTCCAAAAGGGACTGAGATTTATGATGCAGAAGGTAATCTACAAACCTTAGTTTACGCAGGTGAAGACAGTAATGGTCAGCCTATTTACCAAGTAAACCTAGACTCATTAACCAATATTGTTATTAAACCACCACAGAATAGTACTGAAGATATCAGTTTAGATGTGCGCACAGTGGTGACTGAAAATGATGGTGCAAGTGCTGAGTTTAACAGTGAGTTGATTATTCATATCACACCTGAAATTGATGCGGATAATTACACCACCATATCGACAGGACTCGAAGACGAAGCAACCATTGTTCATTGGCAACCAACGCTGACTGATCCGCAAGAGCATATTACGGGGTTAGCTTTAGGTGGATTACCGACAGGTTATCAACTATTTATTAATGGCGTAGAACTGACTACAGACACTAATGGCAACGTTGTGTTAACTGCACAGCAATTACAGACATTACTTGATGGCGGTGAATTAACCGTAACTGCGCCTCATAATTCAGATCAAGATATAAAGTTAACCTCAACGGTTACGGTATCTCAAACTGATGTCGACGGTAATAAAGAAACAGTAACCAAAGATATTACTGGCACATTGGATGTTGATATTAAAGCGGTTGTTGAGCCTGATGGTTCAATAGTTATAGATCATAATGGTACACAAGAGACTACGATAGCCTCTGGTAGCGACGGTGTGATTGATTTATCTAATGATGCTGGATCTGACGGTAAAATTATCTGGCAAAATGATGATAGTTCAAGTTCAGAAGTGATCACGCAAATTGTGTTAGATCCTATTCCGGAAGGATTTGTGATCATTGGTGGTATTAATAATGGTGATGGTAGCTGGACGGTGCCGCAATCATCACTAGATGACTTAAAAATAATTGCACCAGAAGGATTTAAAGGTCAGTTAACCCTTAATATTAATGCCCTTGTTCAAGATATGAGCGATGACGGTGATGTCAGTGATAAAGTTAACAAGGAAGGAACAATCACGTTAGATTTTAGCGCTAATACTGAAAGTCATACTGAAAAAGCCGCAGACATCATAGCTAATGATAACTATATCGTAACGGGCACTGAAGATAATAGTGTTGATCTCGGTAAGCAAATGATGGATCACATTGTTACCATCAGTACAGCGAACGGTGATCAAGCTCACGATGACTTTACCTTAGTAATCAAAAGCATCGATAATTTACCAGCGGGTGCAACTATTTCAGGCGCTGATTTTGACCACGTTACTGGTGAGTACGTATTAAAAGTGCCTGTTGGTGCTGATGGTACGGTTGATCTTTCAGGCATCACATTAAATCTTCCTGATGACTATGCGGGAGATTTTAAGTTTGATGTTACCTATGTCACCACGGATACTGAAAGTGGTGATTACATAACCAAGAACGACACCATTGCTGTGCAAGTTGCACCGCAAGTTGATGGGCCTAAAGATGTCGCGATTACGGTTGTAGAAACTGATGGCTTAAACGCTGATAAGCAGCCAATCTCGACTTCTGATGATAAGCAAGAGCAGGTATACGACAATATTGCTTACGAAGATGGTGATATTAAACTCGATCTCTCGATGAGTTTAAAAGATACCGATACATCAGAGACTGATGGTAAAGAAACGATACAGTCAGTAACCCTAACATTAGCTGATACTACCAATGGCGTATTTATTGATGCTAATGGCAATGTGCTAGGCACGTCAATTACGGTTGATCAAAGTCAGCTTGATAATATTCATTTCAAGCCTGCACTTGATTTCAGCGGTAAGGTCGATATCAATGTCAGTACAACAGTGGTGGATACTGCTATTTATGATCAAACCGGCGGGGCGACAGTCACTGATACAAAATCATTTGATAGTACGGTTAGTTTTGATGTAATTGCTGTGAATGACGAAATCAAATGGCAAGGTATTGATACGCCTATTGTTGGTGATGAAGATACCGCTATTCCACTGACTGGAATCAGTGGTTCTTTAGAAGATGTCGATGGCTCTGAGCATATTGTTTCGATGAAATTAGAAAATGTGCCCGATGGTTTTATTATTGAAGGTGCTGTCAATAATGGTGGTGGTATATGGACAATTACTGCATCTGGTGAAAGCTTTGATTTAAGTGATATTAAAGTGCGTCCACCCCATGATTTCAGCGGTACCGTTGATATTGATATTGTGGTTTATTCAAAAGAAGACTCACTGGATAAACCAGCAGAGAATCGTGAAACCATCACTATTGATGTACAGCCAGTTGCCGATAAAGTAGATACTGACGTTACAACCAATGTCACCGGTGATGAAAATAATCCGATTACGCTTGATTTGGGTATTAAAGCTTATGACGACAAAAACACCATTAATAATCCGAGTCCAAATGTACATGAAAATGGGGCTGAATCATTACAAATAACCATCACTAACGTACCTGATTCTAGTTCGTTTACCTTACCTGATGGGGTTGATGGCAGTGCTGAAAAGCAAGCTGATGGTTCATGGATAATTAAAGTGACAGGCTCTGATCTGGATTCGTTAATTTTCCATCCGGGTGATGCTAATAATCAAACGGTTATTGACGGCACTATTTGGAATGGCGATTTAAATCTCGATATTCGTGCGGTTGACAACGGTGTTGTTGGTACCGACAGTGTTGCAGTTGATAAGACTATCCATGTTGATGTTATTCCTGATAATGATGCACCAGTAAACCATTTACCTTCAGATCCATTAACGGTTGATGAAGACGCTACGCTAGTGATAAATGGTTTGCAAATTACCGATGTTGATAGCAACGATCATGATGCAGTAATGGATATGACTGTCACTCTAAGTGTTGAGCACGGTCAGCTTGCTATTGCTGCGGGTGTTGATACATCAGGCTTAACCATCACTGATAATGGTGATGGTAAGTTGATTATCAATGGTGATTTAAATTTGATTAATCAACTTTTAGATCATGGTATTAACTATACCGGTGACAAAGATTTTAACGGTACAGATAGCCTGACAATGACCACTAACGATAATGGTAATTCAGGTGCTGGCGGTCCATTAACCGATACTGACACTATTGATATAACCGTAACACCGGTTAACGATGCACCTGTAAATACTGTACCGGCACCGTTTGATGTTAATGAAGATAGTAGCCATGTTATTACAGGCTTGAGCATTGCAGATGTTGACGCTAAAGAAAGCGGTACTTCGGGGCAAATGACAGTTGAGCTAAGCGTAGAGCATGGACAACTGGATATTATTGCCACCGATACTCTAGGACTAACGATCACTGATAATGGTGATGGTAAGTTAGTGATAAGCGGTGATATCGATAAGATTAATACTTTGCTTGATGCGGGTGTTAAATATACTGGTGATGAAAACTTTAATGGTAGCGATCAGCTAACCATGACTACATCAGATAACGGCAATGTTGGTAGCGGTGGCGTGTTAACTGACGTGAGTACAGTTGATATTACTGTCGATGCGGTAAATGATGCGCCTGTAAATACAGTACCAGCAACATTTGATGTTAATGAAGACAGTAGCCATATTATTACTGGATTGAGCATTGCAGATATTGATGCCAAAGAAGGTGGTACATCGGGGCAAATGACAGTTGAGCTAAGCGTAGAGCATGGACAACTGGCGGTTATTGCTACCGATACTCAAGGACTAACGATCACTGATAATGGTGACGGTAAGTTAGTGATAAGTGGTGATATCGATAAAATTAATACCTTGCTTGATGCGGGGATTGAATACAGTAGCGATCAAAACTATAACGGTAGCGATCAGCTAACCATGACCACTTCTGATAACGGTAATGTCGGTAGTGGTGGTGCGTTAACCGATGTGAGTACAGTTGATATTACTGTCGAGGCAGTTAATGATGCACCGGTCAATGATGTACCTACCACGATTACTGCGAGTGAAGATACTGCAACAGTTGTGGAAGGTATAAAAGTTACCGATACTGATTTTAATGAGCTTGCCAATAATGAAGCGATGTCGGTGACATTAGCGGTTAACCATGGCTCACTATCGATTACATTACCAACAAATAGTGGTGTTGAAGTTACTGATGATGGCAGCGGTAATGTGGTTCTGAAAGGTTCAATGGCAGATATCAACGCGGTACTTGATAGTGGCGTGAGCTATACTGCAGCTGAAAATTTCAGTGGCAATGATGAATTGACCATCACAACCAATGATGGTGGTAATACCGGTTCTGGTGGTAGTCTATCGACGACCAATAAAGTCAATATTACCGTCACACCAAAAGCGGATATGCCGTCCTTAAGTTTAAGTCCTGATCATATTCAAACCGCTGCGATTCAAAGCTCATTAGGGACAATGTTACCTTTGATTGGCTTAATTGCTGCAGCGTCAGCTGATGCTTCTGAAACACTGACAGTCAAACTTAGTGATTTAGGCTCAGCTCAGGTTGTTGATAAAGCTGGCAATGTTATTGGTACCGATTTAGGTAATGGTGAGTGGCAAATTACTGCGCAAGATCTGAATGATGTTTATATTAAAGATCTTACTCAAGGTGCACACACAATCAGCGTTGCTGCTGTATCGACTGAATCTGATGGTTCTCAAGCAATATCACCTGCGGTTAATATTGATGTCGTGGTTGATGATCTTAGTGTAACCAATAATATCATTGGTCAGAATAGTGCGTCGAATCAAGCGAATTTAGTGATTGATAGTACCGCTGAAGCAACCCTATTTGGCGGTGACGGCAATGATATTCTCGTCGGTGGTTTAGCATCTGATATTTTAGTTGGCGGTCGAGGTGATGATATTCTGTGGGGAGGTGATCTTAATGGCCATGGCGATGGCGTTAAAGATACTTTCTTATGGTCTGAAGCCGATTTTGGTACAGCTAATGCGCCAGCGACAGACACTATAATGGATTTTGAAGTGGGTATTGATACCATTAATCTTGGTGATGCGCTTAATAGTCAGGATATTCAATCTGTTGAAGATTTGAATAATCGTTTAAATATAGTAGAGCAACAAGGCAATACTGAAATTCAGATTTTTGACGATCAACATCAAGTTGTGCAAAACATCATATTAGATGGTGTTAGTCATAATGATCTCTTTGGTGATAATGCGACTAGTATGACTAATGCTGATAAATTGGATGCGTTACTTAATAGTGGTAATCTTGAGTTAAGTGATAATTTTGGTAATCAACAAGATAATATCTTGACTGCTGATAACCAAGGTGAATCTTTGTTTGGTTTCGGTGGCAACGACATTCTTGCTGCAGGCCAAGGTAATGATATTTTAACCGGCGGTAGTGGTAATGACGTGTTCATATGGCATGAAACATCGCTTTCGGCGGTGGAAAATACAGATACCATTACTGATTTTGAATTAGATAAAGATCAAATCAATCTTTACGACTTATTGACTGATGATAATAATAGTATTGTTGATATGGATGTTTTATTGAAACATGTTAGTGCTGATGTTGATGATAACGGCAATCTCAATCTTGAAGTGAATAGTACTCAAGGGCAGTCACAGCATATTGTGTTAGAAAATTTCAACCCACAACACGATTTAGGCTTAATAGATGGTGCATCTTCTGCTGATATAGTGGCATCGTTGTTTAATCATAATGTGTTTCAAGTTGATAATAACCATTAACGATTAATGAACCTAAAAGAGCAGCTTTGAATAGCTGCTTTTTTTGATAAAAAAAAGAGAAAGAGTGATGAAAAAAGGGCTAATTAGTGGGTTACTGCTATTAAGTTCAGGAGCAGTATATGCGCAAAGCTGTCCTGTTAATGTACCGAATCCAATTCATATTGATAAAGGTAACGTGTCTGTTTATGAAGCAGGAAAGCCAAAGCTATTAATAGATGATAATAATAATTTGTTTATTAATGGTAAGCAGGTTGATCTTAATACGATGCAACAGCAAGCATTAACAGCTTACAGCGATAATATGCAGACCTATTTGCCACAGATGGCGGCGTTAGCTCAACAAGGCACAGACCTAGCATTAGCAGTATTGAAAGATGTATCAAGCAGTTTTGACTCACAAGCTGCATTTACTAAAGTACAGACGCTGGTGAAACAATTAAGTGAGCAGGCGCAGCATAAATTTTATAACGCGCAAGGTGAGTTTGTGATGCCTGCTGATGTGTTTAGTAGTATGGATACCACCTGGAAAACGGAATTTGAAAATGCGATGCAGCAAGTTACCGTCGAATCAATATCAAGTGTATTAATGGCGCTTGGTGATGAAATGAAACATGGTGATCTCGATTTTAGTCAAATGCAGACTAAATTTTCGCAATTAAAGACGCAGATCACTGACACTGTGACTCAACATAGTGGTGAGATGAAAGTAAAAGCAAATGATTTATGCGGATCAATTGAAGGCTTAGCTAAACAAGAGCAGCAACTTCAGCAAATTATTCCACAGTTGCAAGATATACCAATGTTTAAAAGTCATGCTAACGAAAGATAAGCATTGAACCAAAAATAGCACCTAAGGGTGCTATTTTTATTGGTATTTACGCCTACACTGATAGATAAGACATCAGTATTATCTTTAAAAATGGTGGATGTTGCTGGCTGTAATTTATTCACCAAGTCAATGGAGTGCTATATGTTAAAAATTCTGATTATTTTTGGTTTATTAGGCTTTGCATATTGGGTGATTCGCTATTTATCAAAGTCACAACAAAATCAGATTGTCACAGGTCTTGTGGCGGTATTAGGCTCTGCAGCAATCATTTTTATCGGATTTGAACTCTTTCGTTAAAGTAAATCAGTAAGGGCAATACCAACACCGAGTCGTTGCTGTTTATGGTTGTAATCAATGAGATTTTCACCATAGCCTGTTGAGTATTTCGTATAACCTCGTAACTTACCCCATAGTGGGAAGGTCAATCCCAATTCACCATAGCCTTTGTGAGTTGCAAAATTTTGGCGGCCGGTAAAACTAAACTCGTAATCTTGCCACTTATAAACCGCATTTATCTCATAATGCCCCATATAATCGATGATATCTGGATTGTCATCGCCTGTGGGTGAGATGGGTGTTTGTTTTTTATCTTCAGGAATTCGCCACCACGGGCGCAATGATACCGCTAAATTACCTTTCTCAATGATCAGATCTGTATAGACGCGGTTCCAGCTGCGCGATAAACCCTGCGTTCGACCATTTGATTGGTGTTCAATACCTAGTGTCATCCAAGTTTTGGTGCCAAAGGGGGCCCATGGTGTCGGGGCTAGGTAAAATATTTCGGGACGATAATTGGTTTCTCTAAACGGACGTGAAAGGTCTGCGGCATACACTTGCCAATATGACTCCAAGGTGAAAGCGACAAATAAGCCATCATCATCAATCAATAAATCACCATAATTTAATGGTGTTTTAAAACTAATTTGAAACTCCGCTTCAGCATTTTTCATCTTACCCGCCCACTGGCTATCTTTATAAGCGGCATCATTGATGCTGTCAGTCATGACTATTGGTAGAAAATAATTCATACGATGGGGAGTAATAACGAAGCGGTTGAACGCTGTTTCACGTTCATTTTGTAAGCGTTGAGAAACAAGCGTTGGCTGGGGAGAAGCCTGATGCGTTGTTGCCGCTGCAATATTTTTGGTACAACGCAAACGGATGTTATTGAGTGTTAAATCACCATTTTGGGTTTTTACCGCGTTGAGTAGGCAAGCATCATAATCTTGAGCAGTGCTTGCAGCTGCTGTACTCGCAATAAATAATGAAGAAGTAAGGCAAACAGTATAGATAAATCTCACAATAACTTATAATCCTTGAAAGTGATTTGAAAACAAAGGGTACTAATTATTTGTTGATGTTGATACTCTAGTGATTCAACCGTGAGATCATACTAGTGGTTATGATGGTGTCCTTGTTTGCTTTCAACATAATGTGAATTATTGGATTTGAATTTTTAATAAAATATATCATGGTATTGAATATAATAAAAAGTTTAATAACAATTAACTTAATATTATTGATAGTTGTTTTTTTAGCAGACTTTCTGGAATATTCGAGCCAAATCCTAAATCTAATGCTAAATCAATTAATTCTATTTTTGAATTGGCATTAAATTTTTCTCTTAACTTTAATATATAAGTCTCTACAGTTTTAACCGATACATTTAAATTTTTTGCAATAGATTGAGGCTTCTTCCCGTAGAGCGTGAGGAATAAAACTTCAGATTCACGAGTGTTAAGATAAATGTCTGAATTCTTAGACGTTAAGTTTAAATAGGACTTTTTTATAAGCGGCATTTCTGTACTACGGCAAAGCCAGTGGCCAGCTTTCAATATTGCGGTGTCTTTTAATTCTATACCTGAAAATAGAATACCAATAATTTCATTATTCTGATCACGCCATGCTACTTTAGTACAAAGATGCACTCGCCAACTACCATCATAATAAGGATGGATATCAAGGGTTCGCACTACCTTTTCGGTTCTCATTGCTTGTAAGTCTTGCTCTCTGAATATACTAGCACAATGACTGGTAGGGCTTGGCATATCAAAATCTGTGCGACCAATGCAATCTAGATGATGTTCTAGTCCCATCATTTTACTAAATTCAGTATTTGCATACATATAAACAGAGTCTTTATTTTTAAATCCCCACCACCCTGGAAGTTGGTTGAATGCATCTAAAATCATTTGGGTTTTAATCGGTTCCATAGTTTCCTCAATTAATCACATAACAAAGATAATGCTTACATGTCATCATTAAATACTAAATTCGCATAAAAATTCCATTTAGTAACCGAAAAATAAGGCATTTACGCTAAAGGAAGGAATGCCTTTAAGGTATGCAGGGTTAGTGTAAATATAATGCATGTAGAATTAACTTAAAGATCTTCTTTAAAGGTATATAAAGAATGATAAGAACAACTTTATCTTATCTGATGATAATAATGAGTGTTAATAGCATTTTGTAACGAACAGTAACTAAGGAGACAACATTTTATTTGTGATTAGCTGAAGTGGCATAGTTCATTTGGCTATCTAATCAGAGGGTTTTATCCATAATAGAAACTGCGTAAGCTAAGATCGTGAGTTAGCTTTTAAAACTGTGGTTAATATTTGTCGACCACTTCACATAAATTAGTACTTAAAAATATTTCAAAACCGCAGTTTGTACAAATCATTTACATATAGTTATTTTTATCAATTGTTTTTGTTTCATAAGTGAAACAAAAAAGCATCATATTAATTGCTATGAACCCGCCTTGTAAATTGCTAATAAGCATGATTTTTCCAGGAAAACATACAATGGTTACTAAGGTATTCCTTATTCACAATATGTGTAATAAAAACCATTGATTTTAATAGTGTTTTTTTTAATTGTTCTTATTTTCGTTTTGTCAACAAGTGAATCCCCTTATGTAATGCAATTTATGGCGAATATATAGTTTATTTCATTAAATTAGATAGTTAGCTGATCTTGTTTAAATACATTATTGAGTGGATTTAATCCTAATTAAAGCAATTGAGAGGCTGTAATCTTCGGGCGGTAGCATGTCTGAATAGGCATGAGGTCATAACGGTGATAAGACTTTTATTTGTACTCTATTTTACCTACATCATCCCTGTGAATATTAATATGACATTAACAAAAAAAGCCCTGTTTAGTATATTACTGACTTCTTTATTGACAGGTTGCTCTGTACCTGGGTCACACCTTAGCCTTGATGGTAAACGTGTTATCGAAAGTAAAAATAGTAATATTTCAAATCGTGTAAATATATATCCACTTACAGCACAATCAGTAGGTGAATTTAAAACTAACCATATTATGGCGCAGACTAACCCGAGTTTAGATAATGAATTATCTAATTATCGTTACTATATTGGGCCGGGTGATATTTTAAATATTACTATTTGGGATCACCCAGAATTAACAATACCTGCTGGCTCATATCGTAGTGCTAGTGAGTCAGGAAGTTGGGTTCATGCGGATGGCACTATTTTTTATCCATACATTGGAAAAGTGAATGTTGTTGGTAAAACGGTAACCCAAGTACGTAGTGATATTGCTTATCGTTTGTCATCATTTATTGAAAAGCCACAAGTTGATGTAAGCATTGCCTCTTTTCAATCTCAAAAAACTTATATAACAGGTGGAATTAAAAACCCTGGTCAGCAGCCGATTACTAATATTCCTCTAACCTTACTGGATGCAATCAATAAGGCTGGTGGTCTAAGTGATAATTCTGATTGGCGTAATGTAACGCTAACTCGTAATGGTAAAGATGAGACTGTATCTTTATATGCATTAATACAACGTGGTGATTTGACTCAAAATCGTTTGTTAAGAAGCGGCGATATTATTCATGTCCCACGTGACGACGCGCAAAAAGTTTTTGTGATGGGGGAAGTAAAAGAGCCAAAATTACTGAAAATTGACCGGGCAGGTATGAGTCTTACGGAAGCTCTTAGCAGTGTAGGCGGAATTAATGAGATAGAAGCTGATGCAACTGGCATCTTTGTAATACGCGCAACAAAAGCAGGTTTTGGTAAAGATAACATTAATGCCCCTATGGTTGATCTATTTCAACTTAATGCTAAGGATGCTACAGCTCTAGTGATTGGTACTGAATTTGATTTACGTCCATATGATATTGTTTATGTCACAGCTGCACCAATAGTTCGCTGGAACCGTGTAATTTCACAACTCCTTCCAACGATTAATAGTATTAATTTAATATCAGAAACAAGAAGTAATTTTAGAGATTGGTAATAGGATTAATTCAAGTAGAAATTAAATCTTTTAGATCAAGAATGTTAAGAAACAACGGAAATTATTATGCATTCTTGGTGATAAAAATGACTTTATTATTTATTGTAATTTTTAACTCTCAACATTTTAATATAATGGATTAGCTGTCATGAGTGTAATAAAGGATGCGACATTAACGTCAGTAAAAAAAAATAATGATATTGAGTTGGGTAAAATAATAGGAGTTGTTCTAGAGTATCGTTGGAGTATATTATTAATAATAGCGATGGCAACGATAGTCGGATTTTGTAAAGTTTATTTTTCTACACCAATTTATCAAGCAGATGCGTTGATACAAGTAGAACCAAAGAGTGGTGCATTGTCTGATATGCTTGGAATAGGCGATGAGTTATCAGTTGAACCATTAACAAATGCTGAAGTAGGTTTAATTACTTCTAGGATGATTTTAGGGAAGACAGTCGATAATCTTGATCTTACAACTGTAGTGACGCCTCAATATCAATCTATTATTGATTATATTTTAGTAAAGTTATATGGGAAAATTCCACAACTATCAATAAGTCTTTTTGATAGCACTTCAAAAATGCAGTTATTGCTTGAAGTTGAAAATTTATCACAGCAAACGTTCAAAATATATAATTCTCAAGGGGAATATATCATTGATGGTAAAGTTGGTAAATTAATTAAAAATGACTCATTTAAACTAATTGTTAACCAGATTAGTGGAGAAAAAGGGCAGACTTTTGCTATTGATAAGCAAACAAGAAGTAATGCTATTAGTCAATTGAAAAATAATTTGTCTATTTTTGAACAAGGAGTTGGTACTGGTATGTTAGTACTAACTTTGGAAGGGACAACTCTAAATTTGATTGAGGCTATTCTGAACGATATTAGTAATAATTATTTATTACAAAATGTAGAACGGAAGTCTGAAGAGGTTGAAAAAGGTATTAACTTTGCAACTGAGCAGATTGTTGGTATTAAAGATAAGCTGAGTAAAGCAGAAGATAAGTTAAATAACTATCGTTTAGTCAATGGTTCAGTCGATTTAAATATTGAAGCTAATTCCACCTTAAATAGTTTGATTGCAGTTGAGACAAAACTTAGTGAATTAAAATTTCAAGAAACTGAGTTGGCAAAGCGTTTTACTAAAGATCATCCATCTTATATTAGCCTTCTTGATAATAGAAATTATTTAGAGCAGCAAAAAATAAATTTTGATAATGAAATAAAAAAATTACCACAAACTCAACAAGATATATTACGACTAACACGTGATGTAAACGTAAATCAACAAATATATATACAGTTACTTAATAAGGCACAGGAATTACGATTAATAAAAGCTGGTACTGTTGGTAATGTGCGCATTATCGATGTTGCTGATGTAGATATGACTCCTATATCACCTAATAAAAAAATGATTGTTAACTTATCTTTTTTCGTTGGGATAGTTATAGGTCTAGCCCAAGCTTTCTTTCGTGCTGCATTTAATCGAGGAATTTTAAACCCATTAGAAATAGAGTTTATCGGGTTACCTGTTTACGCTTCAATTCCTGCATCGAGTTGGCAAAATGAAATGGTTAAAAAGGAAAAACGCAAAAGAGAATTGGTAGTGAAAGATACTTTACTTGCTGTTGCTAATACAGCCGATTTGTCAATTGAAGCATTACGTAGTTTACGTACTAGTTTGTATTTTGTAATGATGGAAGCAAAAAATAATGTTTTGATGGTTTCAGGTCCAACTCCTAGTATAGGTAAATCTTTCATAGCTGCGAATATGGCTACGGTTATAGCTCAAACAGGACAACGTGTTTTAGTAGTTGATGCTGATATGCGTAAAGGAAGAATGGATCGTCAGTTATGTGTCGAACATAAGCCAGGTCTTTCAGATTATCTCAGTGGTCAACTGGATATCAATACGATCATCAAACATCCCAATGTGTCTAATCTAGATTATATTGGTAGAGGTGACATACCACCAAATCCATCTGAATTATTATTCCACCCACGTTTCAAAATGCTAATAGATTGGGCTTCAGCTAATTACGATATTGTGATTATTGATACACCACCTATTTTAGCCGTGACAGATGCAGCAATAGTGGGAGCGCATGTTGGAACTACATTAATAGTTGCCCGTTTTGCAAAAACATCGGTGAAAGAACTGGAAGCAGCTAAACAAAGATTTGAGCAAAATGGTATTGAGGTGAAAGGATTTATTCTAAATGCTGTGGAACGTAAAGCTATTAATTATTATAGAGAATACAGTTACAGTACGGAAAATAAATAGATAATAAAGTCATTCTTTGGAAAGAGATTAATAATGTTCTAAAAATGGTATCAAATATTGGTGTTATAAAGTTCAAATAATAATTTTATTTTTGTTTTGAAATTATTGATATTTTTATATAAGAATAGGAGTACAAATATGTTTTTATGAAATTAAGTAAATAGTCAAAGTTGTTATATTTATTACAAGGATAAGGTTACTATTATGGATAATGCTTATTTATTTGTCTTTTTTGCATCTTTTTCATCACTTTTTGTTATGCGAAAAATAGCGAAAATCATAGGTTTAGTAGATAGGCCTGATATTAGAAAATTACATCAGGGAATGATTCCTTTAGTTGGGGGAATTTCAATATATATTGCATTAATTATAGCTATTTTATTATATATACCAATGAGTGTTAATTTACAGTTGTATTTAAGTTGTTCCACATTATTAATATTACTAGGTGTGTTAGATGATTATTTTAATATTAGTGTGAAAATACGTTTATTAGTTCAAGCAACTATTTCACTCGCAATGATATTAATAGGTGATCTGAAGTTAGTTAATCTAGGTTACTTATTTGGTAATGAAACTATTATATTATCAGAATCCATTGGTATTATAATTACGATTATGGCTGTTATTGGTGCTATTAATGCGTTTAATATGGTTGATGGTATTGATGGCTTAGTTGGTGGATTAGCATCAGTTTCATTTTGTTCATTGGGATTTTTTTTCATATTAAATGGTAACGAATTTTTAGCGACATTATGCTTATTAATTGTTAACGCACTTATCCCTTATATTATATTAAATATTGGATTTCCATTTGGTTTTCGATTTAAAGTATTCATGGGAGATGCTGGTAGTATGTTTATAGGTTTTTCTATTATCTGGATGTTACTTTGTGGAACTCAGAATATAGAGACAAAAGCTTTAAAACCAGTTACGGCATTATGGATAATTGCTATTCCATTAATGGATATGGCCACAATTATGATTCGACGTGTAATTAATGGGAATTCTCCTTTTAAACCTGATCGTGAGCATATACACCATATTTTCCAGCGCATGGGATTATCACCGACTATGACGTTAATTGTAATTTGTTTTATAGCTACTATATTTTCAGTCTTTGGTGTTTGGGCTGATTTAAATAATATTCATGAATCAACGATGTTTATTACATTTTTGTTTTTATTCATATTGTATTTTACAACATTGGTTATGCTTAGCCGATTAAAAAATGTTGCAATAAATAATTTTTTCACAAGGAAAAAGAAAAGAATTATTAGTTAATTTCTAAATGTTATAAAGTTATTAATAATCTGGCTTTAAATTGAATACTCTATTTCTATTAATATAGGACCTTCTTTGTTAAAGCTAAATTAAATTTCAACTAATGGAATAATAAAATGGAATTGTTATTAGAAAATACAACAATAGGTATTATTGGTTTAGGTTATGTTGGCTTACCACTTGCGGTTGAATTTGGTAAGCAGCACAATACTATTGGATTTGATATTTGTGCTAAACGTATTGCTGAATTACGAGATAAAAACGATTTTACGCTTGAATGTTCCACTTCAGAATTAAAAGCGGCCAAAAAACTTGAGTATACGGTAAATATCGAAGATCTTACTCAATGTAATGTATTTATTGTTACTGTACCTACTCCAATAGATAAACATAAGCAACCTGATTTATCTTTACTCGTAAAAGCGTCTGAAATGATAGGTAAGATACTTAAAGTAGATGATATTGTTATCTATGAATCAACTGTTTATCCAGGGGCGACAGAAGAAATTTGTATCCCAATACTTGAGCGTGTTTCTGGTTTTAAATTTAACCAAGATTTTTATGCAGGATATTCACCTGAACGTATAAATCCAGGAGATAAAGAACATCGAGTGACCAATATATTAAAAGTCACGAGTGGTTCAACACCAGAAGCTGCCGAGTTTATTGATAAACTTTATCAAAGTATTATCAAGGCAGGTACGCACAAGGCTTCTTCTATTAAAGTTGCAGAAGCTGCTAAGGTTATTGAAAACACACAGCGTGACGTCAATATTGCACTTATTAATGAGCTGTCGATTATTTTTAACAAACTCAATATTGATACGTTAGAAGTGTTAGAGGCTGCGGCAACTAAATGGAATTTTTTGCCATTTCGTCCTGGTTTGGTCGGAGGTCACTGTATTGGTGTCGACCCATATTATCTAACTCAAAAAGCGCAAAGTGTGGGATATCATCCTGAGATGATTCTTGCTGGACGCCGTCTTAATGACACAATGGGAAAATTTGTTGTCTCGCAGCTGATCAAAAAAATGTTGAAAAAACGTATTCATGTTAAAGGTGCGAATATATTGGTGATGGGGTTGAGCTTCAAAGAGAACTGCCCCGATCTTCGTAATACAAAAGTCGTTAATATTATTTCAGAACTAGAAGAATACAATATCAATGTCGATGTTATGGATCCTTGGTGTTCGAGAGAAGAAGCAAAATCCGAATATGGTCTAGAGTTGTGCGATGACATAAAGAAAGGCCACTATGATGCAATTATCATCGCAGTGGCGCACAATGAATTTAAAGTTATGGGAGCCGATGAGATTAAATCTCTCGGTAAGTCTAAACATGTTATATATGATCTGAAATATGTTCTTGAAAAACAATATGTTGACATGAGGTTGTAATTATAAGATGCATAAGGTGGGTAAATACCCACCTTAATATAAGGAAAAAAAAGACCATGTATCAACATATTCAACAACAATTATTACATGACCCTAAAGTGTGGCTGGTTACGGGCGTTGCGGGTTTTATCGGTTCGAACCTATTAGAGAAACTATTACTATTAAATCAAAAGGTTGTAGGCTTAGATAATTTTAGTACAGGCCATCAATATAATCTTGATGAAGTTAAATCTCTGGTTTCTGAAGCACAGTGGGATCGGTTTAATTTTATAGAAGGTAATATTTGTGATTTTAATACTTGTCAGAAAGTAATCAAAGATGTGGATTATGTACTACATCAAGCAGCGTTAGGCTCTGTTCCACGGTCAATTAATGATCCGCTGACCACTAATATGACTAATATTAGTGGTTTTTTGAATATGCTAACAGCGGCTAAAGAAGAGCAAGTAAAAAGTTTTACTTATGCAGCATCAAGTTCAACCTATGGTGATCATCCAGCACTGCCAAAAGTAGAAGAAAATATCGGTAATCCATTATCTCCTTATGCTGTGACTAAATACGTTAATGAGTTATATGCAGGTGTATTTGCAAAGACGTATGGATTTAAAACAATTGGTTTGCGCTACTTTAATGTATTTGGAAAGCGTCAAGATCCAAATGGGGCCTATGCTGCGGTGATTCCTAAATGGGCATCTGCCATGATCAATAATGAGCCTATATTTATTAATGGTGATGGAGAAACGAGTCGTGATTTTTGTTTCATTGAAAATACCGTTCAGATAAATATATTAGCCGCAACAGCATCCGATGAAGCAAAGGATCAGATTTATAACGTTGCTGTTGGGGATCGTACTACCTTGAATGATTTATATTATGCTATTCAGAGGGTACTGAATGAGAATGATGTTAATCATATTACTAAGCCTAACTACCGTAAATTTCGAGTTGGTGATGTTCGCCACTCTCAAGCTGATATAACAAAAGCACAAACTAAATTGGGTTATGAACCACAATATAGAATTCTAGCAGGAATCAGTGTTGCAATGCCTTGGTATAAGCAATTTTTAGAATAAATATTTATTGTTCGCAGTTGAATTTAGTAAATAACTATCAGAAATAGAGAACTTTTATCCCATGAAAATTTTAGTTACTGGTGGTGCTGGCTTTATTGGCTCAGCAGTTATTCGACATATTATTAATAATACTCAAGATAGTGTCGTTAATCTTGATAAATTAACATATGCAGGGAACCTGGAATCCCTTTCTGAAATAGATAGTAGTGAGCGTTATGTATTTGAACAAGTAGATATTTGTAATCGTGGAGAGTTAGATCGTGTATTTGCTAAGCATAGACCTGATGCAGTAATGAACTTAGCAGCTGAAAGTCATGTTGATCGCTCAATTGATGGTCCTGCAGCATTCATTGAAACGAATATTATTGGTACATATACTATTCTTGAGGCAACACGCACTTACTGGAACCTGTTGGATGAAGTTCAGAAAGCGTCATTTCGCTTTCATCATATCTCTACTGATGAAGTATATGGTGATTTAGAAGGCACTGATGATTTGTTCATTGAAACGACACCATATTCACCTTCGAGCCCATATTCAGCATCAAAAGCTTCAAGTGATCATTTAGTTAGAGCATGGCTGCGTACTTACGGTTTACCAACCATTGTGACTAATTGTTCAAACAACTATGGTCCTTACCATTTTCCTGAGAAGCTTATCCCGTTAATTATTTTAAATGCCTTAGCCGGTAAAGCATTACCTGTTTATGGCGATGGTATGCAAATTCGTGACTGGCTCTACGTTGAAGATCATGCATCAGCCCTTTATACCGTTATCACTAAAGGTAAGGTTGGTGAGACATATAATATCGGTGGTCATAATGAAAAAGCCAATATTGAAGTGGTGAAAATAATCTGTTCACTGCTTGAAGAGTTAGCACCTAATAAACCTCAAGCTGTAACTCAATACCAGAATTTAATTACTTATGTAACTGATCGACCAGGGCATGATATTCGTTATGCGATTGATGCATCTAAGATTGAACGTGAATTAGGTTGGAAGCCAGAGCAATCATTTGAGTCAGGTATTCGTAAAACGGTTATATGGTATTTAAATAATAAAAAATGGTGTAGTCGAGTATTAGATGGTTAGTGTAATTGCTGGAATACAATCAAATAGATATTTGATACATTTTGTTTTTAACATGTAATTAAAATTATCAATTTCAAGTTTTATTAATTAGAGCTGATGTTTTTATTTTGTTTGTAAATTTCACCACTAATTCAATTAATATTTTTTAAATTATAAGCGTTTAATTTTAACGATTACTATCGATTCTTGTAAATATAGGGATGATAAAATGAAAGGAATTATTTTAGCTGGAGGTTCAGGTACACGTTTATATCCAATCACTCGCGGCGTCTCTAAGCAGTTATTACCGGTTTATGATAAGCCAATGATATTTTATCCATTATCAACTCTGATGCTAGCAGGAATTCGCGATATATTAATTATCACTACGCCAGAAGATATTGATAATTTCCGCCGTTTATTAGGAGAAGGTTCTGATTTTGGTATCAACTTGGAGTATGCGGTTCAAGCTACTCCCGATGGATTAGCACAGGCTTTTATCATTGGCGAAAAATTTATTGGGAATGGCAGTGTCTGTCTGGTGTTAGGAGATAATATTTTCTACGGTCAATCATTTGGTCAAACATTGATAAATGCTGCATCGCATGGATATGGAGCCACCGTTTTTGGTTATCAGGTAAAAGATCCAGAGCGTTTTGGTGTTGTTGAATTTAACCCAAAGATGCAGGCCATTTCAATTGAAGAAAAACCGTTAAGTCCTAAATCAAATTATGCAGTTACAGGCTTATATTTCTATGATAACCGTGTAGTTGAGATGGCAAAAAAGGTTACGCCATCATCTCGCGGCGAACTGGAAATTACGACATTAAATGAAATGTATCTATATGATGGGACGCTAAATGTTGAACTATTAGGTCGTGGGTTTGCATGGCTTGATACTGGTACACATGAAAGTCTGCAGCAAGCTTCTTCTTTTGTGGAGACAATTCAAAATGTACAAGGTCTTAAGATCGCATGTTTAGAAGAAATTGCGTGGCGTAATGGCTGGTTAACAACCGAACAAGTACAAGCTTTAGCTGAGCCAATGCTCAAAAATGAATATGGACAATACTTGATGCGTGTTGTTAGTGAATTGCCACTTATGGAGCCATGATGAAAATTTTAATAACGGGTTGCGACGGACAAGTAGGTAGTTGCTTAGTTAAGCAGCTACAAAGTTGTACTAATGTTGAATTATTAGCTGTTGATCGAAAAGAATTAGATATTACGGATCAACTTGCTGTAACTGAAATGGTATTAGAGTTTAGGCCTGATGTAATTATAAATTCAGCTGCGTATACAGCTGTGGATCAAGCAGAAGTAGAAATTGAACTTTCCTATTCCATCAATCGTGATGGTCCAAAATATTTAGCGGAAGCTGGAAATAAAATCGGTGCAGCAATATTGCATATATCTACGGATTATATATTTTCAGGAGATAAACGTGGCATATATAGCGAAGATGATCTATTTGGGCCTCAAGGTATATATGGATTAAGTAAGCTAGCAGGAGAACAAGAAGTGGTCAATGCTTGCTCTCGGCATATTATTTTACGCACTGCATGGGTGTTTGGTCAACATGGGAATAATTTTGTTAAAACGATGCTGAGACTAGCTCAAGCACGAGATAGGTTGGATGTGGTTGGTGATCAATTCGGTGGTCCTACTTATGCAAGTGATATATCAAGCACTTTAATTGTTATCGCAAAACAAATTTTTGAGCAGGGTGATCAGTTTGATAATAACAAGTTTGGTATTTATCACTATTCAGGTTTACCACATGTAAGTTGGTATGAATTTGCGCAAACAATATTTGATAAAGCAGTTGAACAACAGATATTAGTTAGCGTACCTCAATTAAGTTATATTACAACGAATGAATATCCAACCTTAGCAAAACGTCCAGCTAATTCAAAATTAGATACGCAAAGGATTAATCAAACATTTGGAATTAGAGCCAGTGAGTGGCAAAAAGGTTTAAGCCATCTAATCGAATATTTAAATTAATGGAATAATATTATGAAAATAACAGCAACAAATATTCCTGATGTGAAAATTATTGAACCTACAGTCTTTGGGGATGAACGTGGTTATTTTATGGAAGTTTGGAATCAAAAGCACTTTGAAATGATGGTAACAGGGAAGCCGACTCAATTTGTTCAGGATAATCATTCTAAGTCCAAAAAAGGAATTTTACGTGGTTTGCATTATCAGACACAAAATATGCAGGGGAAATTAGTGCGGGTAATATCTGGTGAAGTGTTTGATGTTGCCGTTGATATAAGAAATGGTTCACAGACATTTGGGCAATGGGTTGGAATATATCTTTCTGCTGAAAATAAGCGCCAATTATGGATACCAGAAGGCTTTGCACATGGGTTTTATGTAACTAGCAAAGAAGCTCAATTTATCTACAAGTGTACTGATTATTATAACCCAACAGCAGAACACACTATATTATGGAATGATGATGAATTAGCGATTGATTGGCCGTTATTTGGAGAGCCATTGTTATCTGAAAAAGATAATAATGGTGTCTTTTTCAAAAATATTGTTTTTTGATTATGAATAGTTTAAAACAAAAAACTGTCAACGGAATAAAGTGGAGTGCAATTGAGAGAATAGTGACACAAGCAGTCCAACTAATCATCATGTTAATACTTGGACGCATGCTTGGTCCTAATGCCTTTGGTTTAGTTGGCATGTTAGCAATATTTATTGCAATTTCTCAAAACTTTGTTGACGGTGGTTTTAGTAGTGCACTAATTAGAAAACAAGATCGTAGTGAAGCTGATTATGCGACTACTTTATATTTTAGTACTGCAGTTGGATCAGTATGCTATTTAATAATTTTTTTTTCTGCTCCTTATATTTCAGATTTTTATCAACAGCCTGAGTTAATTATACTCGCCCGTGTACTAGGTATTAATATAATACTTAGTTCATTTACTATAGTTCAGCGTACTCGATTAACAGTATTAATGGACTTCAAAAGGCAAGCAATAATATCACTGATAAGTGTAATATGTAGTTCGCTAATAGCTTTATTTCTAGCGTATAACCAATATGGTGTATGGGCGATTGTTTTTCAATCTTTAAGTTTTAACATTATTAATATTGTCTTACTTAATATAGTTAATCCATGGAAGCCTAAATGCGGATTTTCAAAAGCATCATTTGATGTGTTATTTGGTTTTGGTTCAAAAGTACTTGCAGCAAGTTTAATTGGAACATTCTTCGATAATATATATAAAATTATTATTGGAAAATTATTTATATCTACAGACTTAGGTGTTTTTAGCCTAGCAAGAACAATATCAAGTGTACCAAGTATTACGGTCATTAACATTATACAACGTGTTACTTATCCTATGTTTTGCTCGATTCAAAATGATGAGGATAGGCTAAAACTAGCATATAAAAAAACAATGTTAATATCTTCACTAATAGTATTTCCATTAATGTTTGGTTTGGCTGTGATTTCAAAACCGATCGTTAGTCTTGTTTTAGGTGAACAGTGGAAATCTACTTCTAACTTGTTATTTATTCTCTGTATAGGAGCGATGATTTTTCCTATAAAATCGATAAATAGTAACTTTTTATATGTTAAAGGTTTACCTGGTAAAATACTAAAATTAGAAATTATAACTAGAATAATAACACTAGTCATATTGGCTATAAGTATTAATTTTGGTTTGGAATATATTTGTATAGGGATATCAATTGATGCATATCTGTCATTTTTTATATATGGACATATAAGTGGTAAAATAAGTAAAGTTTTTTTAACGGAACAGATTAAAATAATATTTCCAATACTTATTGTAACGATAATATCAGGGCTTTTTGGTCAATATATGTTTTCATCTTGTGAAAATTATATTGTTAATATATTAGGGACATTGCTAATATCCTTGATTGTATATGTAATATTAATATTATTTATAGTTAATAGATTAAATTTAACATCTATCTCTCAGAGAATATAATATGAAAAAAATAGCAGTTTATATTCCAAATTTAACTGTTGGTGGAGCTGAACGTGTCGCTATTATTTTAGTTAATCACTTTTCAAAAATGGAGGATATATCAGTTGATTTTATTTTGATGAATAAAAAAGGTGAACTAATCAGTGATGTTAATAAAAAGGTCAATATTGTAGATTTAAGTGTAAAGAATGAGAAAAAAGAATTTTTTGGATTGTTGAAATTAAGAAGTTATATAAGGAATGAAAAGCCGGATTCACTCTTGTGTATTATGTGGCCATTAACAATTGTTGGAGTAATAGCTAAACTTATTTCATTCTCACAAGTGAATTTAGTATTAAGTGATCATACAACATTTTCCAAAACGCCATGGATAAAAAATAAAATTAAAAGACTTATCTTTAGACTTAGTATTAATATATTTTATCCTTTAGCTAATTGTCGGTTGAATGTATCTAATAATGCATCAAGAGATCTTGAGGAGCTTGGCTGGTTGAAAGGAAAATCTATAAAAACAATATATAATCCTGTTGAATTATACCAAGGTGAAATATGTAAACAAAAAAATATTGAAAAGAATGTGATAAGTGTTGGTAGTTTGAAATGGGCTAAAAATCATGAATTATTAATAAAATCATTTAAATTAGTATTGTTAAAAGATGAAAATGTTAAATTAACCATCGTGGGTGATGGTGAAATGAAAGAAAAACTACAGTCATTAGCTAAAAGTTTAGAAATATCAGATAAGATCGATTTTGTAGGAAATAAAAAAGGCCAAGAATTAGAAAATATATACCTTAACGCAGATCTCCTCGTGTTATCATCTCATTATGAAGGTTTTTCTGTAGTGATCTTGGAAGCACTAAATTATGGTGTCGCTGTAGTTAGTGTTGATTGTGATAATGGACCTAGGGAAATTCTAGGTAATGGAGCATATGGATGTTTGGTCCCAATTAATGATGAGAAATTACTTTCTGAAAATATAATTAAACAGTTAAATTCTAATACTGATATTAATTTTTTAAGAAAAAGAGCATCTGATTTTTCTGTGAATATTATTGCGGAAAAGTATTTAAATATACTTTAGAGATTATTATGAACATATATTTAATATCAATAATACGATTAAGAGAAAGATATTTACATATTAATAATGAAATAAAGAAAAGTAAAAAAAAATATAAAATAATTGGAGTCGATGGGACAAAAATAAATAGAAATTCATATTGTAAAGAATTTAATGATGGGCAAGTAGGTTGTGCTTTGTCACATGTTGAAGCATATAAGGAAATATTCAAATCTGGAAATAAAAGTGCATGTATTATTGAAGATGATGTTATTCTACCAAATAACATTGATGCTATATTAAATGAAATAGAAAGTATAATAAAGGAAGATGAAATAATCTTTTTGTATAATAGAAATATAACTACAGCTAAATACTCATTATATGACCAAATGGAATTAAATAATGGAAAATTAGTATATCCATTATCAATGAAAGATGTACGAACTACAGCTGTATATGTTATTGGTAGTGAGGCAGCAAAAAAATTATATGATATTAATAAAAATATAGAGTTCATTGCTGATGATTGGCATGGACTTTTTTCAAAGGGCGGATTTAATAATCCCAGAATACTTTATAATAAATCTTTCAGAATAAATGGATTCCAATCTAGTATTGGATACTCGCAAGATGATTCATTAGCCATAAAAATTTCTAAATATTTATTGAAAGGTAAACTGTATAAGTATCTTAGGTATATAAGATTAAGATATATTTTATTAAAGAGTGAGAGCAACTATAAATATGTAAATGAATATTCACAACTAGCAAGGTGTAGGTTAAATAATAATGAATAAAAAAATAGTATTATATCTTTCTTATACAGGAATACTTGAGCCCTTAGGGCAATCTCAAATTCTTGCCTATTTAACCCGTCTTTCTTGTAGTTATCGGTTTATATTAATTACATTTGAAAAGAAAGATGATTTTGATAATAAAATACAAGTGGATAAATTAAAATCATTGTGCTATGAAAATAATATAATTTGGAAACCTAGAATCTATCATAAAAAGCCAAGACTATTTGCTACTTCTTGGGATTTAACTAATTTAATCTTTGATATATACAAGTTAAATAATAAATATAAATTTGATTTTATGCATTGCCGAAGTTATATCCCTAGTATTGCTGCTTATTTGGCTAGAAAAGTAATTAAATTACCATTTATATTCGATATGCGTGCTCTTTGGTTAGAAGAAATGGTTGATGATGAACGTTTAAAGAAAGATTCTATTATTTATAAAATGTTAAAGTTCTTTGAAAGGGAGTTATTTAATGATTCTGCAGCTATTGTTAGTTTAACCAACGCCGCTTTACCTTATATATTGAATCAAAATCCAACATTATCAAAAGATAAATTTTCAGTAATTCCAACTTGTGTAGATTTAACTCGTTTTAAAAATGATATAAAGGAAACTAATCAAGATATCATCATTGGTACTATGGGTACTATTATAAGTGGTTGGTATTATAGTGATTGGTTATTTCAAACGTTAAAATTATCTGAAAAAGTATTCAAAAGTTCAAAGGTGAAATTGATTACAAAAGACGATCAATGTTTTTTATACGGTCTAGCTAAAGAATATTCAATTAGTGAAATAGAAATTAAATCATCAAAACCAGAAGATATTCAGTCTAATATAAATGATATGACTTTTGCTATTCTTTATTTTACTTCCGGAATCAGCAAAATAGGTTCTGCTCCTACACGAATGGCTGAATTTTTGGCTTGTGGTATTCCTATATTAGGGAATGAAGGTGTTGGTGACATGGCTAATCTAATTAAAAAATTCAATATTGGTGTTGTGGTTAAAAATAACTCGGAACAGGATTTAATTACAGCATTAAATGAAATGAAGAGTTTGTTAGCTGATCCTGATTGTTCTCGACGGTGTAAACAAGCTGCATTAGAACTATTTTCTGCAGATGTTGGCGCTAAAAGGTATAACAAAATTTATCAAAGAGTATCTTATGAAAAAAATATTAATGTTTACCAAGTATTCAAGGATGGGTGCTAGTTCTAGGTTAAGAACGTTTCAATATATTCCATTTCTTGAATCTAATGAATTCCAGGTAACAGTTTCATACTTGTTTGACGATAAATATCTATCTTCGTATTACTCTAAAAATACTAAGTCAGTATTTAAAATAGCTTACTGTTATTTTAAAAGATTTATTACTTTATTTTCTGTTAAGAAATATCACTTAATTTACATAGAAAAAGAATTATTTCCATATCTGCCATCATTATTTGAATGGATAATGAGCATTTTAAATATAAATTATATTGTTGATTATGATGATGCCATTTTTCACAATTATGATAGTTCAAATAATAAATTAGTTAGATTTATGTTATCTAAAAAAATCGATAAGGTTATGAAATATGCTAAAGTAGTCATTGTTGGAAATAACTATATATATCAACATGCTGAATTGGCTGGTGCTAAAAACATAGAGTTAATACCAACAGTTGTAGATATAAGTCGGTACCCTAGACTTCATAAAAAATTACCTTGTGGTCAGGTCACTATTGGCTGGATTGGTTCTCCTTATACACAAAAATATATATTACAGATTAAATCAAATATTATAGATTTACTGAAAAATAAAAAATACAAGATGGTTATGATTGGTGCTAATAAAGATATAGTTAATCATTTTCCTTATTGTAATATAGAAGTATTACCATGGAGCGAAGATTCAGAAGTCAGTTATATTCAAAAATTTGATTTGGGTATAATGCCAATACCAGATGAAAATTTCGAAAAAGGTAAATGTGGGTATAAGCTTATACAATATATGGCTTGTGGAATACCGGTTGTTGCATCATCGGTTGGTACTAATGAAAATATAATAAATCATTTAGGCTGTGGTCTTTTAATAAATGAAAAAAATTCTTGGTATGATTCTATAAATAGAATTGTTGATTCTGATTTTGTATACGAAGATTTTTCAAGGAAAGCAAGATTATCAGTAGAAGATAAATATTCCTTACAAATACAGCAGGATGTCCTACTAAAAATAATTTCTAAGGTAGCATAATGGAGATATATTTCATTGTATTCTTTTCTTTGGTTTTTTTTTCAATAGTTTTTGATTTTAAAAAAAACGAAATCATAGAAACTAGATATTTTATATATAGTAAAAATTTTATCTTATTCATTATATTCATATCATTTAGTTTAATTATAGGATTAAGGTACCAGATTGGTCCTGATTGGTTTTCATATAAATATTACTATGATTTAATGAAAACCTTATCCTTTTATGAAGTTCTACAAATGAAGGATTTTGGATATCAGATAATAAACTATTTATCTTATCATTCTGATTTTGGAATGGTAGGCGTAAATTTAACATGCGGTATTATATTTTCATTTGCTTTATTGAAATTTAGTAATAACCAAAGCAGTACATTTATATCTTTAATAATTTCTTTCCCGTACCTTTTTTTGGTTGTATCTATGGGATATTCAAGACAGGCTATCGCTATTTCATTTTTTCTGTTAGCAATTATAAGCCTAAGTAATGATAATGTCAGAGGGTATGTTTTATTGGTTCTTTTTGGATCTATTTTTCACAAAACTGCAATTGTTATGATACCTCTTGCATTTATAGTTACGGAGCGGCCTACATATCAAAAAGTATTTTTCTGTTCACTATTTGTCTATTTTATTATTTATTTATTTATGACAAATACATTTGACGCAATGATTTATACATACATAGAGAGTAATCGTTATACTTCTCCTGGTGCATTGATGCGAGTAATTCTATGCGTTATACCATCAATTATATTTATTCTTTTTAAAAGTAGGTTTAATTATACTAAACCAATATATAATCTTACTTATCTTCTTTCTATATCATCATTATTATTATTATTTTGTTTGGTTTTTCTCCCTAATTTATCAACGATGATAGATCGTTTTTCAATTTACTTAATACCTATTCAAATATTAGTTTTTGCTAATTTATTTGATATTTTTGAGTATTGGGATAAGTTTTTTGTTATTACGTTAACCTATCTATATTATTTTATTGTTTTGTTTTCTTGGCTTTTTTTTGGCTCGCACGCAAGTTCTTGGATTCCATATGATAGCTACCTATAAGATTGGAGATAATTATGAATGGTATTTTTATAATATCAATAGATTTTGAACTAATGTGGGGTGTATTTGATAAGAGGAGAATTAGATCTTATGGTAATAATATTATTGGTGCTCGTAAAGCAATACCAAAAATTTTAAATTTGTTTAAATTAAACAATATTCATGCTTCATGGGCGACTGTAGGTTTTTTGTTTGCTAATAACAAAAATGAAATAATTAAATATTTACCTGATAAGATGCCATCATATGAAAATAACAGGTATAACCCTTACGATTACCTCTCAAACTGTGTAGGAGATTCAGAAAAAACAGATCCATATCATTTTGCTCCATCTTTAATAAAATTGATTTTAGAAAATAATGGACAAGAAATATCATCTCATACATTTTCTCATTATTATTGCTTAGAAAAAGGTCAAACGTTAGAGCAATTTGATGCTGATACTAAATCATTATTAGCTATTGCAACGGATAATGACATAAATATAAAAAGTATTGTCTTTCCAAGAAACCAGTTCTCTGATGATTATTTAAAAGTATGTAAAAAACATAATATAAATATTTATAGGAGTAATCCTAATTCTCTTATATATCAGGAGAAATCCCAAAATCAACGAAGTAATTTAGTTAGAGGATTTAAAGCTTTTGACAGCGTCTTACCGATAGATGGGTATCATGGGTATAAGGCATCGATAACAAATGGAATGACTAATATATCAGCAAGCCGTTTTTTAAGACCTATATCTCGTACAATGCCATCATTAGTTTCAGCATTATTACTCAGAAGAGTATTAGTTGAAATGGAACATGCCGCTATAAATGGACATTGCTATCATTTATGGTGGCATCCACATAATTTTGGTTCTGACGTCGAATTAAATATAAATCATTTATCTAAAATAATTGATAAATACAAAATACTAAATGAAAAATATGGAATGGTAAGTAAAAATATGAGTGGCGTTTAATTTAGGCATTAACTATATGTTAGTGGTTTATTATTTATTATAATTTCTATTGAACTTTATTATAAGGATTTATTAAAGTGAAAGTAATTGTATTCTCCGCAAACACATCATGGTATTTATATAACTTCAGACAATCATCAATTAAAGCGTTTATTGATAAAGGGTATACAGTTTATTGTATTTCACCTCGAGATAATTATTCTAAAAGGCTAATGTCTGAACTTGGATGCTATTGGTCTAATATTGATATGGATAATAAAGGTTACAATGTATATAAAGATATAATCACTTTATATCAGCTATTATGTCTCTATCGTAGAATAAAACCCGATTATGTTTTCAATTATACATTGAAAAATAATGTATATGGAACTTGGGCTGCTAAGATATATGGTGCTGTTGTCATAAATAATGTATGTGGTTTAGGGACTGCTTTTATTAATAATAATTTAATATCAAAAATAGTCAGGATACTATACAAATTATCCCAACCTTATGCCGATAAAGTTTTTTGTCAAAATCCAGATGATTTTTCTATGTTATCAGATAATAAGTTAGTCAATAAATTTAAATTGGAATTATTACCAGGTTCTGGTGTAAATACGGAGAAGTTTTATCCAGTGTTATATAAATCTTATAGAAATGTTTTTACTTTTCTTTTTGTTGGTCGGATTTTGTCTGATAAAGGTCTAAATGAACTTGTTGAAGCTGCTAAAATTTTGTATCAAGAGAACTTTGATTTTAAATTACAAATATGTGGCTTTATTGATAATAAGAATAAATCATCTATTTCTATGAATGTAGTGAACCAATGGATTAAATATCCTTTCATTGAGTGGCTAGGGAGCAGTGATGATGTTGTTAGTGTGTATGCAAAGGCTGATTGTGTTGTTTTACCATCATATAGAGAAGGGATGCCTAAAACCTTAATTGAGGCAGGAGCTATGGGGTTGCCGAGTGTAGCGACGAATGTCCCTGGATGTAAGCATATTATTAAAGATGGTTATAATGGATTTTTGTGTCAACCGAGGAATAGCAAATCTTTAGCTGGTGCAATGAAGAAAATACTAATGTTACCTGAAGATGCTTATAAGATAATTTGCAGCAACGCGAGGCTAAAAGTTGAAAAAGAGTTTGATGAATCTATTGTCATTGATAGAACTATTTCAGTACTAGCTTAATTAAATTCATATATAACAAATATAAATTTCAGACATTTAGCAGAGGTTTTATGAAAATTGTTGCTTTTATAGGTGATCAACCTAACCATTGGGGACTTATTAGCAAAGTGTCTCAAATCGCTACTATTTCATCAGTTGTAACGGTATCAAAAAAATATAATAAGAAGAAATCATATAGTAAATTTATACAAAGTATTTGTGCTCTACCTTTATCATTAGCTTGGAGAAAAATGCAACGTTCTTTCATTATTACAGATGAATTCAAAAGTAGAGTATTAAAAGTTTCAACTAATGATATTAATTCAGATGAAGTTTTAGAGTTTATAGTTAATGAAAGTCCTGATTTAGTGATAGTTTCAGGTACCAATTTACTGGGTGCAAAGTTAATCAAAGAGCTTTCAAAAACATCTAAAATTATGAACTTACATACAGGTATATCTCCTTATGTAAAAGGTGGTCCGAATTGTACTAATTGGTGTCTAAGTAATCGGAATTTTCATTTAATAGGTAATACCGTTATGTGGCTAGATGATGGCATAGATACTGGTAATTTAATTGTTACAGAAAAATGTCCTCTAATAGGTAATGAATCATTATCTGAATTACATATTAAAGTAATGAATCATGCCCATGATATATACAGTAAGGTAATTAAGGCTTACGTAAACAAACAGCCATTACAAAATATAAGTCAACATGAAATATCATCAGGACATTTATATTTAACTAAGGATTGGAATAAGAAAGAAGTTATTAAAGCTTTATATAATTATTATTTCTATTTTTCTAATGAAAATATAAATAATAATATTAATGATGTACTATTTGTAAATACTGATAATTATAAGAAAAAATAATGTATATTTTTTGTGACTATGTTTACTTAAGTTTGGCTGTTTATAAGGGATTATTGGTGAGGAAATTAAAAGTTGGTGTTTTATTAGATGATGATAATAATACAAAACAAATTTATGACTTCTTAGATGTAGCTTTAGATTCTAAGGTATATGATGTTAAATTTACTATTACGCACTATTGTTTTTTTAAATTTCCATCTATTAAAGAAATTAATATATCGTTACTATCTAATATTTATCTTTTTATAAAAAAACTTTTTTTGAAGTTAGTTATAAAATTTGAAGTTTTTCTATTAATTAAAAACAAAAAAATAGTTAATAATTATTTTTTTAAAATCAATATAAAGAACTTATCAATCAGAAATTTTAATATATATAATAGTGCTTTAAATGGTGATTTTTTCTATAGATATACCGAAGATGAAATTATAAAAATAAGAAGAGAAAATGTTGATTTATTAATTCATTATGGCAGTAAAAAAATTCCAGACGAACTTTTAAAATTATTTCCTTCTGGTGTCATCTCATTAAATTATACGAATACTACTTTTAGTAGTTCTTTATGTGCTGGTTTTTATGATGTGCTTAATAAGCACGATACTACTAGTTTTAGTGTGAAGGTAACTAATTATAAATTAAAAAAAATAGAAGATGTGATTTTTAATGGAAGTATTATGACGTCTTTTATGTTCACCTTAAATTTAATTAGACTATATTCTAAGTCTAATTCAGTTATTCACAAATTAGTTGAAAATATTGCTTCAAAGCGTGCTCATTATCATGTTGTAAATCAGCATAGATCAATGTTCCCTTCATATTCAGTACCTAGTATATCAGTTCAAATATTATATTTATATAAGCTATTTTGTTGTTGTTATATTAGAGCTTGGAGAAGCATTACATCAAAAACGATAACCTGGGGTGTTGCTTATCAATTTACAGATAGTTGGTGTGATGTGTCATTGTCTGAATCTACTATCATTGAAAATCCGGATAATCATTATTTAGCAGACCCTTTTATTATAAAACAAGGAAATAAACATTATTGTTTCGTTGAAGATTATGATTTTGCTGTACGTAAAGGGTTAATTACAGTATATGAAATTGATCCTAAAGGGTATAAATATTTAGGAGTAGCTTTAGAAGAAGAATTTCATTTATCTTATCCTTATTTATTTAGGGATGGTGATAATCTTTATATGTGCCCTGAAAGTTGTTCAGCAAAAGATATTAGACTTTATAAATGTGTTAATTTCCCATTAGAGTGGAAGTTAGAAAAAATTTTAATAAAAAATATATCAGCTGCAGATACTAATATTGTTAAAGTTGATAGTACGTGGTGGATGATGTCTAATGTTGACTCATCACTATTAGGAAATGATCATTATTCTGAATTACATCTTTTCTATTCTAAAGATTTACTGAATGGTGATTGGGTAGAGCATAAAAGTAACCCTGTTATATATAATGCATCAATTGGTCGTAATGGTGGACTTTTCTTTGATGATGAAAATATATACCGTGTCTATCAAATTCAAGGTTGTGATCTATATGGTAAATCTTTTGGGGTATCAAAAGTTAATGAAATATCACGATATAAGTATGAAGAAGATATTCAGTTTGAAGTTGCGGCAGATTATTTTGATTCTATAGTTGCAACACATACTTTTAATTTTACTGAAGGTTTAATAGTTTTAGATTTTGCTAAAATTGATACATATATTAAATAATATTTTCACCAAGATTAATAGATTAGGTTTTAGGCTCAACTATCTTGATGTATAGAATACTAAGGTTACCATACTAGATAATACATCTGATGTTATCGTGTATTTTTTAAAAAACTTGGTTTAACATTTACTGTTAAACCCTCTTATTATATTTTTATTATTAACTATATTAATCTAATAACTTAGAGATCGCATGATAAAAGGTAAAATATGTTTTACTTAATAGTTATATTAGATTTAATGAGTGTTTATTATGATAATTGATATTACAAAAAAAAATATTTTTCGAATTTTATCTAATGACTTTAGGGTCAAAAGCAGGTTGCAACTATTAACAGATAACTCTATTTTAACAATACTTAATTTTCACAGAGTCGCTCCTTTTGATGGTAGTATATATAGTCCACTTGACCCTGTTTTATTTGAAGATATTATAATTTATTTAAAATTAAATTATAATATAATTTTATTTGGTGAAACGGGTGAAGATAAAAATAAGCCAGATTTGATTTTATCATTTGACGATGGTTATAAAGATTTTATTGATTATGCAGTTCCTATTTTATATAAGCATAACATAAAGGTGAACCAAAACATTATCCCTTCATGTGTTTTATCTGGAGAGTCTCCTATCAATGTATATCTACAAGATTTTATTGGTAATGCTCCTGATGAGTTAATATTGAATTTACCTATAAGACCTAGCATTACGAGGAAGGATTTACAAAATAGAAACAAACTAGGATACTATATATCTTCTAAAATTAAGAACTTAGATTATAATAATTTTATCATTCACCAGAAATTAATAAAGGATTATATCTATAAATATTCTGAATTTCTTTGTTCTGCAATGATGACTATCGATGAAATAAAGGAGGTCTCAACATATCATCAAATAGGAGTACATTCTTATGAACATCTTTCTATGTCTAAACAATCTCAAAAATATTTTATTAATGATTTGAATATGTGTAGAGATTTTATGAACGATATTAATATAAAAACAGATATTTATGCTTTTCCTAACGGAAGTGCAACTGAAGAAAACATTCAATATGCATTAGAATCAGATTTTAATCATATTTTACTTGTAGGTGATGATTTTAGTAAAAATAATAATAAAATACATAATCGATTTACTTTTGATGCTATTTCTTATTTTGAGGCTAAATATAAATCATTAGGTAGAATGAGAAATATTAAAAAATTAGTAGCTTAGCAATAAATTAGATATAAGTGATTTTAATTATTAGAGGTATTTGAAATTATTGTAAATAACGCCACTTAATAAAATAGGTGGCGTTTTTGAACGGTTATAAATATCCACTAATCAGTATATTTACGCACCGTTGCGGCTACGTGTTGGTTTACCGTTTGGGCGTTGACCACCGGGTTTACCATTACGGTTAGTCGGGCGACTATTTGACTGGGCTGGCTTTCCATTACGGTTACCATTGGTGCTGGTGTTATTACTGCCACCACGGTTACTGCTAGTGCCTGCTTTTGCTGGATTGCTATTACGTGATCCGTTTGGTTGTGGTTTACCATTACCTACAGGCTTACCATTTCGATTACCTTGTGGGCGCTTACCATCGGTACGAATATCAGGCTGATTTGGGTTCTTTGTTGCAAAGCGCTTAGAACCGTGACGACCTGAACCGCGACGTTCTGCCGGAGTCATTTCTGCTTCACTACCAGCTTCTGGTACTAAACAATTAGGGCGATTACCAATAAGATATTTCTTGCCCATTGTTGTTAGTGCGTCACGAATAAGAGGCCAGTTTAGTGGATCGTGGTAACGCAATAGTGCTTTGTGTAGGCGACGTTGACGTTCACCTTTAGCGACAAATAAATCCTCACGACCTTTGTACTTCACTTTCTTCAACGGGTTAGTTTCAGAATGGTACATTGCTGTGGCATTACACATTGGTGATGGGTAAAAGTTTTGTACCTGATCACACTGGTAATCATTTTGTTTAAGCCACAATGCAAGGTTCAACATATCGTCGTCAGTTGAGCCTGGGTGTGCTGAAATAAAGTATGGAATCAGGTATTGTTTTTTACCTGCTTCTTGACTGTATTGTTCAAACATTGATTTAAAGCGGTCATAGGTACCCATGCCTGGCTTCATCATCAGATCAAGTGTGCCTTTCTCTGTATGTTCAGGTGCGATCTTTAAATAACCACCAACATGGTGAGTAACAAGTTCACGCACGTATTCTGGCGATTCGACCGCTAAATCATAGCGCACACCAGAAGCAATCATGATCTTCTTAATGCCTTTAACATTACGAGCATTACGATATAAATCAATCAGATGTTTATGATCTGTGTTTAGCTTCTCACAAATCTTAGGGAAGATACATGATGGGCGACGACAGTTAGCTTCTGCACGAGTGTCAGAACAGCCAAGACGATACATGTTAGCTGTCGGGCCACCTAAATCAGAAATAGTACCGGTAAAACCTGGAACTTTATCGCGAATATCTTCTAGTTCATTAAGAATAGATTCTTGAGAACGGTTTTGAATAATACGACCTTCGTGTTCAGTAATTGAACAGAATGAACACCCACCAAAACAACCACGCATGATGTTAACCGAGGTTTTAATCATGTCATAAGCTGGAATTTTTGCCTTGCCGTAACTTGGATGAGGTACGCGAGCAAACGGTAATCCAAACACAAAGTCCATTTCTTCAGTTGATAATGGAATCGGTGCACGGTTGATCCATAATTCACGATCAGCATGTTTTTGAATTAATGCACGTCCAGAATAAGGGTTAGTTTCTAAGTGCATTACACGACTTGCGTGAGCATATAAAATACGGTCATTGGCTAGCTTTTCATAAGAAGGCAAACGTACAACTGTATTTTCAGCATCGTGGCGTGATGGACGAACGTGAACAACTTGTGGCTGTTTTTCTTTTTCTTCTTTATTAGACGCACAAGTTTCTTCGGTCGCATAAGGGTTTTGCATCACCATTGGACGACCAGGCTTTTCAATACGTGATGAATCAATTTCCTGATAACGCTCAGGAATGTCTTTGATCATTACCGCAGTGCCTGCAATA
Organism: Photobacterium sp. Alg240-V54; assembly: GCF_900537155.1. NCBI lineage: Bacteria > Pseudomonadati > Pseudomonadota > Gammaproteobacteria > Vibrionales > Vibrionaceae > Photobacterium > Photobacterium sp. Alg240-V54. Next base: position 53,285 of record NZ_UNRL01000003.1, on the reverse strand, counting down.
TCAGTTAATGACTTGATATCTTCGCCATTAGCGATACGGTGCGAGACTTCAACCAGTGCACGTTCAGCGTTACCAAATAACAGAATATCTGCTTTTGCATCCATTAATACTGAGCGACGAACTTTGTCAGACCAATAATCATAGTGTGCAAGGCGACGTAAGCTTGCTTCAATACCACCTAGTACGATAGGTGCTTCTTTGTAGGCTTCACGGCAGCGTTGTGAATACACCAATACGGCACGATCAGGACGTTTCCCACCTTCATTGTTGGGAGTGTAAGCATCATCTTTACGCAACTTACGATCTGCGGTATAGCGGTTGATCATTGAGTCCATATTGCCGGATGTAATACCAAAATAAAGATTCGGTTTACCCAACGCCATAAAATCGTCTTTATTGTCCCATTTAGGCTGCGCAATAATACCAACGCGAAATCCTTGAGATTCAAGTAAACGACCAATAACTGCCATACCAAAACTAGGATGGTCAACATAGGCATCACCAGTAACAATGATAATGTCGCAGCTGTCCCAGCCAAGAGCGTCCATCTCTTTTCTAGATGTTGGCAAGAATGGAGCTGTGCCATAGCATTCAGCCCAATACTTAGGATAGCTATCAATAGGTGTTACTTTAGTGTGCATGTTTTGACCTCTATATTTTGAGGCGGGAATTATAGCGGCTCATAAAAAGGCTGGCTAGTGATTATAAATCCTGATCTTAAACAAGGTTTTAGTAAATTGGAGTTAGACAGTTAACTATAGCGGTTTCTTCTGCGCTCGCAGCCACTAAAATTAGAAATATTTAAGTTATAAATAAACGATCAACGGCGAATAAATAACCGTTGATCGTTGTTTGTTGAGCGTGGTTTAAGCTAAAGACTTAAGCTGGTGTTATGTTCGATTGTAGACTTCGTACATCTGAGCCATCAGGACTTTGATAAACAGCAAGATCAAATTGGGGCAAAATAGCTAATACATGGTCAAAAATATCAGATTGAACGGCTTCATAAAAAGCCCACCGAGTATCATTCACAAACACATAAATTTGCACGGGTAGACCTTGTGCCGTTGGCTCTAATTCACGTACCAAAAAGGTCATATCTTGACGAATTTTATTGTTTTGCTTTAAGTAAGCCTCAAGATAGGCACGAAATACCGTAATATTGGTAAGCTGTAATGCATGCGCATCACCGCTAGCGATGTCAGTATTTCTTTTCGTTATAAAATCGGCCACATAAGGGATCTGGGCTAATTTTTGTTGTTGCTGCTCGTCAATAAATTTAATCGTTTCAATATCTATTAGCACTGAACGTTTGATGCGTCGCCCACCAGATTCCTGCATTTGACGCCAATTAATGAATGAGTCTTGTACCAGTGCATAGGCAGGGATATTGGTCACAGTATTATCCCAGTTTTTTACTTTAACGGTTGTCAAAGAGACTTCATCAATACTACCGTTAGCGCCATATTTATCCATTTGGATCCAATCACCCACCTTTACCATTTGATTAGCTGACAGTTGAATACCAGCCACAAAACCTAAAATAGTATCGCGGAAAACTAATAACACTAAACCTGTAGCAACACCTAAACCGCTTAAGAAATAAATAGGTGAGCGGTTAGCTAATACTGAAATAGCAATGATAAAGCCAATAAAAAAGAGGATTAATTTTGATAATTGGACAAAACTTTTGACCGGTAGGTTACGGCTGATCTGATTAATATCGGCCATGTCGTTGGTTGCATCAAGAAATGCATATGAGCTTCTAACGAGTACGATAATTAACCATAAGCTAAGGGTGCGATCAATAAAACTACTGAGAATGGCATGTTTATCTAATACAAGCGGTATAACAAGATTGAGTACCATTGCTGGAATCGTCAGTGATAATTTTTCAAACACTTTATGGCGCACCATAACGTGTCCCCATGTCGCTTGGGAACGTTTTATAGCTGAGCGTAATAATGTAAGTAAGCCCCAACGCACAAAGACATAAGATAAGAATGCAAGAGCGCAGCAAAGCACCATAAAAATGGCGGTTGATATATTATCTTGTGGTTGAACATTGATCCCCAGCTGTGACATGCCATTAGCAATGTCTAAGCGTATTTTATGGCTCAAAACTGAACTCCATACTCACACGGTGAATAAATAAATGTTGAATGGTGATTGCTTAATATCATTATTTAACAACAGTATTAACAATGATACGAGTATATTTTAGTGGTGGTGTTTATCTTAGCATAATCATAAAGCTGCATTAGTGATAGAATCTTAGAATACCAAGTATGTATGTTCTAGATATAGTATGGAGATGATAGTGGCCAAAAAGTTTTATGTGGTATGGCAAGGTCGTGAGCCCGGTATTTATAGTGATTGGGCAAGTTGTAAGCAGCAAGTCGATAAATTTGCAGGTGCACGCTATAAATCATTTCCAACTCAAGCAGAAGCAACGGCTGCTTTTGGTAAACAGCCTCAAGCAGTAAGATCTACAGCTGCGGGAAGTAATAAAACGGCTGTAAAGCGTACAACAACCAGTAAAGGCTCATTAACCAGCGAACAAGTTCATGCATTAACGGCTGAAATTAAAATTTTTACTGATGGCGGTTGTGATCCTAATCCGGGTAAAGCGGGATCAGGATTAGCATTATACCAAAACAATCAGCTCAGTGAGTTATGGTATGGCTTGTATGAGCCAATGGGCACCAATAATACCGCCGAGTTAAATGCACTTAATCAAGCGTTGATTTTAGCTGAACAAGCGTTGGCACAAGGGACTACTGTCGCTATTTTTTGTGATTCGAAATATTCAATTCAATGTATTACCCAATGGGCGATAACATGGCAAAAAAATGGCTGGAAAAAAGCCGGTGGAGAAATTAAAAATCTCGCTTTAATTCAACAAATGTTTAGCCGTTATCAAGCACTAAAATCACAGCTTGTGATCCACCATGTGAATGGTCATGTTGGTATTGAAGGTAATGAATTGGCTGATCGAATGTCAATCTTAGCGGTCGATACTAAAGTTGTTGATTTCTGTTTATATCAACCGCCTTATGATTTAGTGGCGTTACTTGCTCTTCGTGCGGGTTAAGCTCTGTTAGCTTTGGGTTAGTACAGCGAGCATACGTAAAATGTTCGCTTTATTTTCGCCACCGCCCATCATTTCTGGATTGGCTAATGCATATAAATAGCCTTCAATAGCACTACCATCAATATCTGCTCTGAAATCAATTAAATTTGCCCATTGCTCGATATCATCAGCATCAATTTCATCAGCAAGGTATTTTTCTAATACCATGATCAAATGCTGGTGGCTGACCTCAAAAGGGGGATCATTGGGAGAGTTTTCGGCATTTACAAAGACTGAAAACGCCGCGTCCCGTTGAGGACCAAAGGTCAAGATTTGGATCAGGGCTTGTTGTTTATTCATAACATCATCATGTGGTTTGATTAATAATAGAATTGTGCCGTGAATAGCAATATAAAAAAAGCCCACTGAGAGTATTTTCTCAATGGGCTTGGTATTTTTCAGTCGTTAATGTTCTATATAATGATTAAACGTACATAGGTACTAAGACAAATGTACCAATAATAACGGTAGCTAAACCACAGATAACAGGCACGAAGGTACGTTTAACAACATCAAATGGGCTGATTTTTGCCATGCCAGATGTTGCTACGATAACACCAGAAACAGGTGAGATGGTACGACCTAAGTTTGATGCTTGTAACATCGGAATAATCAGGAAAGCAGGGCTTAAACCTAATTTACCTGCTAGCTGAGGTGCAAGTTCTACGAAAGCATAGAAAGGTGCGTTACCAGAGCCCGTTGCAATAGCGGCAGCAACGGTAAGCGCTGTTAGTAGTAGCATTAATGCGAAACCACCAGCACCGGCTTTATCTGCTAGTGAAATCAGGTTATCAATCGTACCGACCGTCATCAGTCCTTGTGCGAATACACCAGCAGCAACTAATAACATTACAACGCCTTTAAATGCGTCTCCCATACCAGCATAGCAAGACTCTAGATTACTTAATGTCGCCTTACCATCTAAACGGTTAGTCAAGAAATCAACCACAGAACCAAGTGCAATTGAAACGATGACAATTGTGTAAATATCCAGTTTTAAGCCTGGAATAGTTTCACCGTTAAATAAGAATACACCGATAATTGGCATGAAAGGTAAGATCGAGTAATAACCAGGTGCATTGACTTCCATTTCTGAAATATCAACACGTTCCATTGGCGTATTGTCTCTCTTATCAAGGTATTTATTCCAGAAAAACGCTGCCACAGCCATAACGATAATGGCACAAATAGAAACTGGTAATACAGTTTCAACGGCAAAGACGTGTAATGGTAAACCTGATTTTTCAGCTGCAACAACAACGTCACCCGATGTTGGTGATAAAATAATTGCCGCAGGTGATGCACATACCGCAGCTGCTGCTGGGCGAGAAATACCCATCGCTGTCATCATTGGGAATAGGGTAGCCATTAATAGCACCCCAAGACCGGTTGCAGAGCTAACGGCAAGTGACATTAAACATGCCACAATATAGGCGGCAACTAATAATGCATAAGGTGATTTAATAAAAGAAAGAGGCTTTGAAAATTGTTTTACAACAACATTATTTGCACCGATATACGTCATGTAAGAGGCAAAACCACACAATAGCATGATTTGTAAACCTAGGCCGCCACCACGGTTTTGAAGCATGTATTTCACATACTCAAGTGAGTCAGTTAATAAGTTACCAGTAGATGCTACTTTAGCAGGTAACACTGAATGGCCTAATAAACCGGCAATAATGAGTAATGACACCCCTGCTGTTAATAAAACGCCAGCTGCGTTATATCCTTTTACAATGTAATAACCAACGGCAATGGTGATCACCAACCCAATTAATAATTCCGTCATGGAAAGTCCTCTCCTAAAATCAAATTAAATATGCATTTATGATGTTTTGCGGCATTTTTTTCATAAAAGGCGCGACTAATGTAACTAAAAAGCAGCTTATGAACGACTATTAACAGTCGAAGTTATGATCTCTGCCATGCTTTTATTGATAATGTTAATAATTTGATTTTTATGGTGTTATGTATTGGTTTGTTGATGTTTGTTAAATGTTAAATTCGCACTCGTATCACTATTTGTAATGATTATTGTTGGCATTGCTGTTTAACGTATTCAATAAATGTTCTGTCAGCAAGTGAGAGGTAACCTTGCTTGCGCCATGCCATTGCAAGATCTAAATGAATAGGTTTAGCAAAGGGAATAGGAATAACGTTCGATTCATGATCCGTGACCAATTCAAGTAAGGATGTGATGGCAAAATCATGGCGAATAATCTGTAAAATCATGGGTAATAAATTAGTTTCAAATGAAATATTTGCGGTTAAATGATGTTGTTCGCAAATATGATCTAAAATTTCACGATGAAAATACCCAGGTTTAAATGCCACTAATTCTTGGCCAAAAAAGTCGTCAAAAGAGAGGCTTTTTTTGGTCGCAAACTCGTGGTGTTCACTCACTACAGCGACCATCTGCGAACGTAATAGATGCTCTATTTGTAAACTACTCGGTACGTTATGATTAATAATGACACCAAGATCTAATTCCCCCTCAACGAGCATTTGTCTAATTGATTGGGTACCTGCTTCAACAATGGTTAATTTTAAGTTGGGGTAGTGGCTTTTAAAGCCCATCAGTATTTGAGGAAAAAAATAGGATCCCAGCATACTTGGCACTCCAAGTCGTACTTCACCTTTTTCTAATCCACGTAACTCTTTCATGGCTAAGGTTGCATCGTCGATTTTTTGTAATATTTGTTTAGCATGTATAAGCAACACTTCACCTTCTTGAGTGAGGCTAACTTTGCGTTCATTACGATAAAATAATGTCAGATCTAATTGCTGTTCAAGTTTTTTGATCGCCACGCTCAGTGCTGGTTGTGCAATATGAAGTTGCTCAGCAGCACGAGTGAAGTTTTTTGTTTGTGCTAATTGAGTGAAGTAAATAAGTAAACGCGTGTCCATGGTTATAATCTTTGTTTATCACTGTGATATTAATTATATATTTTCATTATTATGAGGCTATTGTTATCGTCTTGTCACGTTATGTTTAGTTTTTGAAAATAAGATATCTCTACCCTAATGACATTGTGGGATAGGCATAGATCGTTTAAAAGGTGAGATCATGATCGAGATAAACACAGTAGCCTATAAGAAAACCAGTTTTGCACTGGCATTAGGGTCATTTATCGTTTTTTGTAATGTATATTTATTTCAGCCAATGTTGCCATTGATGGCGACAGAATTTGCTGTGTCCGCGACTCAAATTAACTGGGTGTTAGCGGCAACAACATTAATGCTGGCAGTATGTTTAATTCCGTGGGCCATTGCTTCTGAGATAGTCGGACGACGACTGATTATGGTGATTAGCTTACTATTGATGCCCATTGTGGGAATTGCGATGGTTTTCACTCAAAATTTATTGAGCCTAACTTTAGTACGCGCGGTGATGGGAGTTTCGGTTGCAGGTTATGTCGCGGTTGCTGTGGCTTATATGGCAGAAGAGTTTAGCCCTACAGCATTAATGTTAGCAGTGGGGAGTTATATTAGTGCTAACTCATTAGGCGGGATTGCTGGACGATTGTATGGCGGTATTTTTGGTGAACAGCTAGGCTGGCATTGGGCGGTATTCGGAATGGCGGCCATGAGTTTAATTGGGGCTATTGTGGTGATTAAATTATTACCACCACAGCAACATTTTGTTCGTCATAACCATCAATTACATGTACATGCTCGTCAATTAATCGACCATCTTAAACAACCTGTTTTGTGGTTAGCAATGTTAATTGGCGGAATAAATTTTGGGTTATTTATTAACCTTTATTCAGTGACTGGATTTAGATTGGTAGCCGCACCATTTAATTTGCCATTAAGTTGGGCATCATTAATTTTTGTTTGTTATTTAAGTGGCACTATTACATCACGTTTAAGCGGTCGTTGGGCAAGTAAGTTTAATCCAATATCTGGAATGATCTTAGGCGGTATTTTAAGTTTGGTGGGAATGTGGTTAGGTTTAGTTGAATCACGCATTACTATTTTAATCAGCTTGCTGTTATTGAGCTCTGGGGCATTTTTTACCCACTCATTAGCTTATGCTTGGGTTAGTCATCATGCCAAAGTCGCTAAAGCAACGGCTACTGCGCTCTATTTAGTTCATTATTATGTTGGTGGTAGTTTAGGGGGCTTTTTGCTGATTTACTGCTGGCAGCATGGCGGTTGGAGTATGGTTGTTACTGGAGGTACAGTATTGTACTCACTGATGTTTATCTTATGTGGGTACTTAATGAAAACCAAGCAACAACCTGTTTTACAACCTCAATGAGGCAATAATAGCTAATCGATCGCGATAGTTAATGTGTAATGACTGCTTTCACCACGGCGAGCAAAGGCGCGATATTGACCAATGCGAATAGTGTATTTGCCATTGTAAGGTAATACATATTCGCCATTGTCATTAATATCAGCAGAATATGGATTTAAATCAGCAATTCGTTCAAGTTTTGAATCGAGAAGAATAACCCATAATTTAGTGCTTTTGGTGTCGAGGGTGACTTTTAAGTGCTGATCTTTTTTGGCATAAAAAACATAATTATTAACATCATAGCTGGCAGTTGTGGCGACATACTGTTCACTGCTCGTTCCTGTTTTAAAATGAACGGCTTCTGTGCTATCAGCTGCAATAGCCATAAAGGAACAGCTGCTTAATATCAGTGCGGTAAACAATAGTCCTAGTGGTTTTAGAAATAACATAATAATGTGACTCAATCGTTTGATAAACCTGTCTCGCTAATTATTGCGCGAGTTAAAAAGTACGCAGTATTTAATCGGGGAAAATACTGCGTATTTGATTAGTATTATCAAAAATAACCGATTGGTAAAGGTGTGTTTAGTTAGCCAATGCCATAGCCAGTAAACTAACTGGATGAATTGTTTTTAAATCAGTGTTTTCCTCAATTTGCCATTTACAGGTTTCACAATCAGTTATTGCATAATCAGCATTGGCTTGGCGGATCTTTTGAAATAAGTCCTCACCAATTTTGATTGAAGTATCATAATTTTCAGTTTTAAAACCATAAGTTCCGGCTAAGCCGCAACATTGACTATCTAATACCTCAAGTTCTAAACCTGGAATCATTTTCAGTAATTCAATGGTATATAAACTCCCTCCGGTACGCTCAAGGTGGCACGGAGTATGATAGACCACTTTCTTATTAATAGGTTTTAGCTTAGGGGTATTACCATTCATAAATGCTTTAAGTAGAAAACGAGTTACATACTCAATCCGATCAGCAACGTTGGCATTGTCAACTTTTAAAACATGTGGGTATTCTTCACGTAAGGTAAACGCACAAGTTGAAGAGGTTGAAACAATGGTTGAATTATATTTTTCAACAACCGCTGCAAAACTTTGAGTATTGAGCAATGCGTTTTTCTTGGCTTTATCAAAGAAACCATTAGCAATCAGTGGTACACCACAACACTTTTCTTTTTTTAGTAATTGCACACCAATGTTCATTGCATTCATGACTTTGATGAAATCTTTACCTAATTGTGGGTGATTATAATTCACATAACAGCCGTGAAAATAATGTACTTGTTGTGGATAGTGAGTTTGGTTATGGCAGTGTTTTTTATACCATTGGCGAAAAGTACCATGGGAATATTTAGGTAAACTTTTATGATCATGAACCCCAATGGTTTTATGCATGACTTTTTTAACCGGTTTCATGCTGGTAATCGCATTGACGATTGGTGCGAAAGGGGTTGCGACAGATCCCATTAAATCGGTATGGCTAAGGACAAAATCACGAATAGTTTTAATATTTAGATCGTGTTTAGCATGTTTACTACGCGCAACAGCAATCATGTCACCAATTTTAACGCCAGAAGGACACGCGGTTTCACAGCGTTTGCAGTTGGTGCATAGCTTGAGCATATCATCATAAAATTCCGCGCTTTTAATCCGTAATCGCTCGCCATCAGGGCCACATTGTTTAGGGCCAGGGTAATTCGGATTGGCTTTAGCAACAGGGCAATAAACGGTACATACGGTGCATTTAATGCATTGGTCAAAACTGGTATCTTGCTTGAGCATTAGATATTGCCCTCTGCTAATGATGGAAAAATAGCGCTTGATTGATGATTGTTCTGTAGAGCGATCATTGATTGTGCCGCATGAAAACCGCTACTAATAGCAACACCGCTACCACTGCCTTCAAAGATAGGATTGTAATGCGCCAAAATAGCCCCTGCACAATAGAGATTGGTAATGGTATTACCGTTAAGGCTAGGTTGTAACTGCTGATTAGTTTCAACCCCCATGCCAAGAAATTGATGCGGTTGATCGCTGAAAAATTGTGATTGATACCAATGCTGGTGGTTGGTTGATGCTAATGGCGCGATATCTAACCCAAAAACGGCTTCTTCAATATGATGGCGTTCTGCATGTAAACCACGGCTAAAGAAACTGCCACTGGCGAGTAAATAGTGATTGGCAACCAGTGGCATGTCACCATGGTGGCGAGTGAAAATACGTTGTAATTGGTTATTCTCAAATTCACCATGAGTCACTTCATCGCCAGCAAGAATCAACCCACCTAACGATTTATAATAGCTTTTCATCGCATCTTCTAAACGAATGCCAAGTAACGATGGCGGCATGGTTGGAATTTCGCACAGTGTGTAACCAGTTAACTGTTCAATTTTTTTGATGATCTTAATGCCAGTACCGTTGCCAAAGACAGCAGGAAGAACCACCAGATCTGCCTCGCCAATGGTATTTTTCATGGCTAACGCAAAACGTTGTAGTTTATGGTCATCGGCTAAGACACGAGAAATATCAATTGAGCGATATTCACACGGATTACGCTGCATGAGTTCAACATCAGGTAATGCAACGGCTGCAGTGGTAATTTCCACGTTAGCAAAGTGGGGCAATAGGCGTAAGTTATCGGCTGCTAATTGGGGCTGAAAATCACGGAAACCATCAATCGTTACTAATGCGATTTTATGTAATGCTTGTGCGGGTTCAAACATTGGAAAAGGGTGTACAGTGGATTGCGATAACCATGTTGCTTTAAATGTTCCCATTGGAGTAATGCGCAGATGGTTACAATCATCAGCTTGATGATGCAGTTCAATGCCAATATTTGCCATTGTCTGTTGATACCAATCAATCGCTTGACAAGTAACATCAAGCCCTAATTTACTGTAAGGATGCTGTGGTGATTGAGTCGTTAATCGGTCAAATTCACGAAAAGGATATTGGATTGCAGTACCATTAGGTAAACGGCTTAACACATCAATTGATCCTGAAGAAAAATGGAGTGCACTTTGACCTGCAGCAATAACGGCTGTTTTAAGTCCTGCTTGAGCACAACGGATCGCACAGGTTAAGCCTGCAACACCACCACCAATAATTATATTATCAAATTTCATTATTTTTCCTCGCCTTGTGGCTGGTTAGTATTGGTAGATGTTGTTGCTGGTGGAATATCGCTGACACCAAATAGACCTTCATAAATCCAATAAGAAAATTCGGCTTCGCGTAAAGCATCTCCCCAAAAAACAGGTTTAATGCCTTTCCAGCGTTCTTCAAGAAAATCACTCAGAATATGGCTGGCATGGTTGCCATCAGTGTTGCCATATTCAGCAAATAGCCCAGCCGCTCGATAAGAACATAATTCCCCTTGGCAAGGTCCCATACCAACGCGAGTACGACGGCGTAAATCAACTAAGTTATGCACATCAAGTTGCTTGATGGCATATTCAACTTCACCACAAGTTACCATTTCACATTCACAAATAATGGCTTGGCTTTTCTTATCATCGGTTAAAAATTGTTGCGCGCGCTCACCGTGGCGGTAATAAGCGGATTGATAAACAGGTTTAGCTAAACTGGCTGTGTGCTTAATGGCTTTTGGTTGTTCGGAACCCGGTAATGGCCGTTGATGAGTGGTGCAAGGAGTAGTATTCCCCAGTTTTTTGGCAACTAAATCGGTGGTCCATTCAGCCATCATACGGTAGGTCATTAATTTACCGCCAGTAATGGTAATAAAACCGTCCATGCTATCGCGTTCAGCATGATCTAATAGCACGATCCCGCGGCTAATATTACGACCGCTAGTATCACCATCAACAGCCACTAATGGACGCACGCCAGCATAAGCGCGTAATACTCGAGTATTGGCCATGATTGGAGCAAGCTTGGCACCTTCTTTTAATAAAATATCAATTTCTTTGCTGGTGACATGAAGATCATCAATGTCTTTATAATCAATCCGCTCCGAAGTTGTTCCAATCAGTGAAATGGTATCTCCTGGGACTAAAATATCGGCATCAGAGGGCTTGCGACAACGGTTGATCACTAAATTATTAATGCGATAATCTAAGATCAATAATGATCCTTTAGCAGGGAACATAGTGATATTAAGATCACCGTACTGGCAGATTTGCTGTCCCCAGATCCCAGCCGCATTAATCACCTGCTGCGCTCTAATTTCAAAGTGAGTATTGGTTTTAAGGTTTAAACACTTAACCCCTTTAACGACGCCATTTTGTTGAATAAGATCAGTAACAAAAGTGTGATTAAACAATTGTGCGCCATGTTCGATAGCATCAAGTGCATTTGATGAAGCAAGCCGAAAAGGATCAATGGTACCGTCGGGGACTTTTACTGCTCCAATTAAATGCGGATTACAGTTCGGCTCTAATCGTAACGCTTGTTGTGGGGTTAATTGTTCGACATCAATATCAGCACCTTGGCAGGCGCTAATAAATTGCTGTTGAAATTGAAGATCATCACTTGGCAGAGAAATAAACAATCCTTGCGTATCTTCTACACAATGACGAGCAATATTTTTAAGAATACGATTTTCAGTAATGCATTCTTTAGCGGACTCTGGATCTGTCACAGCATAGCGGGCACCAGAGTGAAGTAAGCCATGGTTTCGACCTGTTGTACCAGAGGCTAAATCGTCTTTTTCAATTAAAATGCATTTTATACCGCGCAGGGCACAATCACGCATTATCCCCGTACCAGTTGCACCACCGCCGATGATCACAACCTCTGTTTCTAACCAAGTCGTCATGTTCGTTTCGCTTATCGTTATTGAATTATATTATTAGCGCTTTAAACGCCCACTATTTTAATATGGTTAATATGCCATTAAATTACATGCTATTTGGTGAGCAAACGCACATAAATGAGCGAACGAACATTATTGGTGTTCCTTTTTGTTCATGACGTGGCTATTTGAAGATCAGCAAATGGAACAATTAATGAGGTGAGTATCTTTAGCATTAAAGGGGCGGCTGAGATTCGCATCTTGACGTGACTTGAGTATAATTGTGCTCCCTTTATTTTTTATGATGCTTATTATGATCGGCTATCTCGCATTTTTAATTCCGGCACTGCTTGGTGCGCAATGTATTCTTACTTTAGTTCTCACCAAAGGGGAGATTTGCCCTGGTCAACGTGGTCGCGTACATAAAATGTTGCCAGTATTACTGGTTGGCTGGTTGTTAGCTACGATCTGCAAAGTATGGGCGATACTGCCGTTATTGAGTTTGTTATTTTTTACTGTCAAAGTGAAAACCAGTAAAACACGAGATTCAGGGCCTCTCATCGTACTTTATGGATCGAATGTATTAGGTTTCATTTGTTGGATGATGTTAGTGCCAATGATGGATATGCCTGAAATGCTGTTAAGTTTAATGGCGATGGCGCTATACGGTAGCTTACTTGCCCATGTATTACTGACGTTTTCACGTACCCGCTTACAGGCTTTTCACCGCATTTTACCCTTTGTAGGCTTTGTGAGTGCAATAGTGTCAGTCTTGCTATTAGTGTGGAAAATTATCTTTATGGGTGAGGTTGCAACTGCGCCTTATACTGTTGAAGTTGTCACTTCATTGGTGTGTTTAGTCATTGCATTACTGGTATGGTCAGGGCATATTTTATTACATAAAACCGTCAATAAATGGCAGCTATTAGCAGCTGCGGTACTACTTACGTTTTCAGCTGTGATGCAATTAACCTTATTTTAAGCCATCACAGTGAGTCATAAATAGCCTTTATCTTGTTTGAGATAAAGGCTTTTTTATAGCTGCGATATACGGCAAGGAGAATTTATGACATATCGTCTATGCTTAATGAGTTACGTACAGTAATGGCGATGATCATTGAAATAGTAAGGGGGATAAAATGGAAATTAATAACTTACTTGGTATGGATACCCATATTGTGATTGGCATTGTGAATGAGCGTTTACGGTTAGAGTGTTGCTCAATGGCAGAATTAACCTCTCGTTATGAATTAAGTGAAACTGAACTGACAGAAAAAATGGCTCAGCAAGGCTATCATTACGATCCACTAAATAATCAGTTTAAGTAAAGTGAGCTTTATTGATGCAAGGTGTTAAACCGCTTTAATACCTTGCAAATGCTGCTGACATTGCTGTTTCGCTGTTGCAAAAAAAGCCTTCAAATAGTGGTGCTGGTATTCTGATGCTCGTACCGCCGCAAAGAGACGCCGCCATAATCCGGTGCCTAATGGTTTGCTGACAATTAATCCCTGACGGACAAAACTATCAACTGCCCAATTCGGTAATGCCGTAACTCCCATTCCCGCAGACACCATTTGTATCAACATCAGACTATTATCCGCTTGCTTCCATGCTAATGGCTCAATGGCTGCGGGTTGAAGAAAGTGCTTAACAATATCTAAGCGATGACGTTGAATTGGATAACTGAGTAGAGTTTGATCGATAAGATCAGCAGGCTCTATATATGACTTTGTCGCTAATGGTGATTGCGAAGCAACAATGAGGCACATTTCAAAATCAAACAATGGCTCATAATGAATTTCGTTGCGAGGGTGAATATCTGATGTAATGACTAAGTCTAATTCGCCTTGAGCCAATGCCGGAACTGGATCAAAACTAAACCCAGAGCAAAAATCAATATCCACATCAGGCCATAGTACTTGATATTGTTTTAATGCTGGCATTAGCCACTGAAAACACGAATGGCATTCAATGGCCATTTGTAATCTTGCCGTTGTCTGATGTTTGCTATTGGCTAGTGCTTGCTCGGCAATTTGTATTTTGGGCAATACGGTGTCGGCTAAATCAAGCAGCACTTTACCTTCAGCAGTAAAGCGTACTGGGCGTGTTTTACGTAAAAAAAGTTGGCTACCTAAGCGTTGTTCCAGATCTTTTAGCTGATGAGACAGTGCTGATTGGGTTAAATATAAACTATTTGCGGTTGCAGTGAGTGATCCTGTTGTTCTCAGTACTGTTAATGTTTTGAGGTGTTTAAGTTCAATCATATTCCATCCTTGGAGTACTGAGTTAGCCATTGATTGTTTTATAATCTACTCGTTAACGCTGTAATTGTAAACATCCAGATGGCTAAACGGCTATGTTATCGATTGATTTTATCAATTACTAGCGTTTTAACGTGAAAAAAATTCATGATCGTTATGAGGAAAATCACCTTGTTGTCAGCGTTATTATTGGTCACTGTGTTAGTCAACTAATGTCATCTTAGCCATTGTTTTTATATGGATTTATGGTTAATACACAGCGGATTAAAGGAATATAACAATGACAGCACAATCAGAAAAAAAGACCGATATAACTAAAACGGTGACCCATATTTTAGGCTATCCACGTATTGGTAGTCAGCGCGAATTAAAATTTGCTCAAGAACGTTATTGGCAGGGTGAGATCGATCAATCTCAACTTAAAAACGTTGGACAAGAGTTGCGTCATCGGCATTGGAATGATCAACTTAGTGCCGGACTAGATTACGTTGCAGTAGGGGATTTTGCTTGGTATGACCATGTATTAGGCACAAGCATGTTGCTTGGTCATATTCCAAGCCGTCATCAGCAAGGTTTTCCTGATTTAGATACCTTATTTACTGTCGCACGTGGTAAAGCGCCGACGGGATGTGCATGTGCCGCTGCTGATATGACCAAATGGTTCAATACTAATTACCATTACATCGTGCCAGAATTTACTGCAGAAGATAATTTTAACGTTAGTTGGCAACAGTTATTTGAAGAAGTGGCAGAGGCTAAAAAAGCAGGCCATAACGTTAAGCCGGTATTATTAGGGCCGGTGTCTTATTTATGGTTAGGTAAAGAGAAACAGCAAGGGTTTGATCGATTGACATTATTACCTCGCTTATTAACAGCCTATCAGCAAATATTAACCAAATTAACCGCATTAGGGGTTGAGTGGGTACAGATAGATGAGCCAGCATTAGCGCTTGAATTACCCACTGAATGGACAGCAAGTTTTAAATTAGCTTATCAAGTGCTTCATGGTGGTCCTAAGTTATTACTGACCACTTATTTTGATGATATTAGCCATCAGCTCGCCACAATTTCACAGCTCAATGTAGATGGTTTACATGTTGATTTATCAGCAGCACCAGCACAATTATCAGTCGTGGCTGACGCTATTCCAAGTCATTGGGTGCTATCTGCAGGTGTAATTAATGGTCGCAATGTATGGCGGGCAGATCTGGCTGAATGGCTAATTCGTTTACAGCCGCTAAAGCAGCAATTAGGGCGTAATTTATGGTTAGCAAGTTCATGCTCTTTATTACATAGCCCAATAGATGTTGAGAGTGAAACTGAGCTGGATAGCGACGTTCGTCAATGGTTAGCATTTGCCAAACAAAAATGTCATGAAATTACCTTATTGGCTCAAGCGCTTGATGGTGAACAAAGTGCGATTGCTGCATGTACTGATTACAGTGCTAGTATAAAAGCCCGTCTTGAGAGTGAACGTGTGAATAATACTCAAGTACAGCAACGTACTGCAGCCATTACACCACAATTAGCGCAACGAGCGCTTCCTTATGCTGAGCGAGCGATTCAGCAGCAACATGCGTTGCAATTACCCTTATTACCCACGACGACGATTGGTTCATTTCCACAAACAACGGCTATTCGTAGTCAACGTAGCGATTTTAAAGCGGGGCGAATAACTGAGGCTGACTACCATCAAGCACTGGAGATACATATTCAAGATGCAATTACTCGACAGCATAATTTGGGACTTGATGTATTAGTGCATGGTGAAGCTGAGCGTAATGACATGGTGGAATATTTTGCAGAGCAGCTAGAGGGCTTTGCCGTTACTCAATATGGCTGGGTACAAAGTTATGGATCGCGTTGTGTTAAACCTGCAATTATTGTGTCAGATATTTACCGATCCAAGCCAATGACTGTCGATTGGATCCGCTATGCACAATCTTTAACCACTAAACCTGTTAAAGGAATGCTCACTGGTCCCGTAACAATATTAGGGTGGACGTTTGCACGAGAAGATTTATCCCGCGAAGTGATAGCCAATCAGATTGCATTAGCACTGCGTGATGAGGTGGCAGATTTACAAACAGCAGGGATTAATATTATTCAAATTGATGAGCCAGCAATAAGAGAAGGGTTGCCACTAAAACAGAGCCAATGGCAGACGTATCTCGATTGGGCTGTGCAGGCGTTTAAGATCTCAGCTGCAGGAGCTGCACCACAAACACAGATTCATACGCATATGTGTTATAGCGAGTTTAATCAAATTATCGCATCAGTAGCGGCATTAGATGCTGATGTGATAACCATTGAAACATCACGTTCAGACATGGAATTACTTAAAGCATTTGAAGCGTTTGCTTATCCAAATGAAATAGGGCCTGGTGTGTATGATATTCATTCACCAAATATTCCAGAGGTTGAAACGATCACTGGGTTAATTGATAAAGCTGCGGCTTTGATTCCGATTGAGCGTTTATGGATCAACCCAGATTGCGGTTTAAAGACACGTAATTGGACTGAAACGGAAGCGGCATTAACCAATATGGTAACTGCTGCCCATATTTTGCGTGATAAATACCGTGAAGTGACTGCAGCATAATCGAAACAATAAAAAAGCCGTCTATAAATATCGCTTTCTTATTGAAAGGATGAAGACGGCTTTTAATATTTATTTACCAATAATTATTGCGCGTTAGTCGCTGCAGCATCACGTGTAAATGTTAAGGTATGTTTGGCGTTAGTCATGGTCATGGTATCGCCTGAAATGCTAACTTTATTCCAATCAGCAAGAGATTGAGCAAAAGTCTGTTCAATCTTCATTTCGTTATCTGGACATAGCATCATTGTCATGCCCATTTTTTCAATGCGAAATTGACCGTCTTTTACTTCGGCTTGACCAAAGTAACGGTTGCAGCCCGCGTGACCATTTGCAGCTAGATCTGTTGCCAATTCTAGCGTAGGCGCTTGAAAAGGCGCTGGTTGAGCAATATCTTGATTATCAATTTGCACTAATGACCAACTACCGTTAGCAAGCTCACTACCCGTTACTTGGTGTGGTGTTGTTTGAGTGTTAATACCCGTTGTTGAACATGCAGCTAACATCATAGGAAGTACCAGAGCTGATAATAGACGCTTTTTCATTATAGTTATTCCTGAACAGTAATGTTGATAAGTGAGCAAAGTGCAAACATTCATAGAGAAAAATTTGCTAGATAAATGATTGTCATCTTCTTTGTTAGGCATGTGTATTACGCCATACAGATTATGAGAATATTGAATAAAAAACTATTTTATCGTAATACTTGCTTGCATGGATTATACCTATTTCTTGCCGAATAATGCGGTTTTATTTGTTTCTAAAGGTATATTTTTGACATATTTAGTGACGGATATGTAAACGGTATGAATAATTGAAGTGTGTTTTATTGGTTTGATGAAAAATAAGAGGATAAGTGAGACTTACCCTCTTAAATACATCGTTTAGGGTACTATTTAGCTATTTTTGACTCAATCGCTTTTTCAACCATATGCAAATGAACATCTTGTTGTGGGAATGGAATCGAGATCCCTTCACGATCAAAGCGCATTTTCACTTCACGAGTAATATCCCAATACACATCCCAGTAATCATCTGTTTTTACCCAAGGACGAACAATGAAATCAACCGATGATGAATTTAACGTATGTAGCTTAATGTTTGGTTCTGGGCTACGTAAAACAGAAGGGTGAGATTCAACTATATCTTGTAAAACACGCTCTGTTTTTTCGATGTCATCACTGTATCCGATGCCAAAAACCATATCAATACGACGTACTTTTTCATGTGTTACGTTCTTGATGATATCGCCCCAGATCTTACTGTTAGGTACGATAATGATCTCATTACTGAAGGTTTTAATTGTAGTATTAACTAAACTCATGTGACTAACTTTACCAGTAATACTACCCGCTTCGACTAAATCACCGACATCAAATGGGCGATAGATCAATAACATCATACCTGATGCAAAGTTAGACAATGTATCTTGTAGAGCAAAACCAACAATAATACCTGCAACACCAAAACCGGTTAGAATAGGCGCAAGGTTTAAACCGACTTGCGAAAGTGCGATTAGGATACCGACAGCAAAGACAACTTTACCTGACATTGAAATAAAGAATTCTTGCATTAGCATCGACATTTTGAAGTTCTTAGTCGAAACCGCACGCGTTACCATTTTACGAACAATATTCTTTAATGTTTTGAATGCAAAGATAATAAAGATAAAAATAAATACTTTAAAGATCATTTGCGGTAGATTTTCAAATAACCATGAACCAAGCTCACTGGTCCATGAGGTCGCAATTGACCACATTACCTTACTATTTAATAAGTCATCTGTGACATTACCTGTTTGTTCAAACAGTACCCGCTTATATTCTGC
Source organism: Photobacterium sp. Alg240-V54 (assembly GCF_900537155.1). Taxonomy (NCBI): domain Bacteria; kingdom Pseudomonadati; phylum Pseudomonadota; class Gammaproteobacteria; order Vibrionales; family Vibrionaceae; genus Photobacterium; species Photobacterium sp. Alg240-V54. The sequence continues at coordinate 34,453 of NZ_UNRL01000003.1, read as the reverse complement.
GGTATCAATGTCCATATTGTCAGCTAATTTAACGAGATCTGTGAGGTTTTTAGTATCACTATCAACTTGGCGTTGCGCTAAAATTTGCGAAACTTGCAGTGCTTTGAGTTCATCACCGGTTGCCGTCTTTAACTGCTTATTATTTAAATCAAGAGCTTGACTACCAAATGTGAGTGATGCTGACATAAAATCAAGACGATGCTCAATATTGTTTTTAAGTGCTTTAATCGCATTAGGTTGAGGTTTACCTAACTGCTTCATCCATTGATAATTTTCCCATTCTTCATTAAGAACAAGAATAATAAAATCACGACTTTCAGTCAGCGCCTTTAAAGCCTCTAGCTTGTCAGTATCTTTTGCTTTATCAAGCGCTTTTTGATCGCGTTCAAGTTTAGTTTGTAGGAACTTCTCAGCGTCTGCTGCAAACGCTATTTGTTGTTCTACTTGTTTAAGCAATAGCTTTTTATCTGCTTTCTTATCGTCAATTAACCCAATAAGTGTTGTTCTTAATTCTTTGTTTTTATTAAGTAATTGCAGGCGAATAACATCAAGCGAAGAGCCTGTTGATGATGTCGCTTCTTTTGCTAAAACGTTAAGTTCTTTGTTTAGTGTTTGAAGTTGTTTATATTCAACATTCGTTTGTGGGGGGATCGTCGGCTGTGGTTTTGTTTCTGCAAAACTGAGCGTAGAAACGAAGATAAGCATTAATACCAGTAAGCGCATGTTGCGATAAACTCCTGCTGGTGATAAGAGATAATATAAAGTTATCAGTGTTTATAATGACTACTGATAACAAGCTATATATTGCCATTAGACAAATGTGCGCAGATTATAACTAAATCGACGCTCGCTGCTATAAATATTCATTCAAAATTGAAAAATTGATGTAGCAACTGTTTTTATCGTGAATGACAATAACTGCTAAGGTAAATCCTGCTGACATAAAAACCGATAGTGATTAAAAGCCCATGTCCAATCTGGTTGCCAATATTCTTGTGTAAGAACAATCACGACATTGTGTTGTAAAGAGGGCAATATTTGCTGCAATAATAAGTAACTCGACTTATCAACAATAATAATATTGCAATCATTGTCGATAATTTGATTAATTAAAATTTGGGGGTTTAATTGTTTGATTAATGTATAGGATTTTATATTTCGATGATTTAATTGGTAGACAAATAATTTATTAACAGGAGAGTTATTAATTAATATAGCCACTGATTTTATTGGAATATTCGTTGATGTAAGTACATCTATCCAAGCCGTAACTTGTCTTATTTGTTGTTTATAGCGCATCATCACACCCTCCATAATTGGCATTATCAAGTGTTAGCTATCAAGGTGGGCAAGACTATCTAATCCTTATTTATGTACTTTCATTATAGAGTTAATTTCGAACTAATGGAGTAATGATTGTGTGAATGCGCTATGGTGTTGTTATCACTCTGGATCTCGTTCATTTAAATTATCATACACAATTTGACTGTCTTTTTGAGCGTAAAAACAGACTTGAAATTGTGTATCAGCAGTTAAAAATTCGACTTTGTGCCAGTATTGCGGTGGACTAATGGCAACCTCACCTGCATGAATGATAACTTGTTGTTCAATATCACTACGTCGGTCACTAAAGCCATAAAATTTGAGTTGTCCTTGTGATACGCATATTTTTCCATAAACACCAGTACGAGTATTGTGACGATGTAAAAACATCTTCGGAATATTTTCAGCAGTAAATATTGGAGTGGATTTATAGTTCACGTAGTCTTTTGGAATCGTTGCCATGATGTGTGCCTCTACTGAGTAGAAATAAAACATAACTATAAAATACATGTTTATAGGTGGTACTGCAATCATTTCTCTTAATAGTATCGTGTGATTGTATTTTAGTTACTGATTTTATGAGGTTTTAATAAAAAAGCCCCTTCATAAAGAAGAGGCAAGAAGTACCATCGCTTTTATTATTCGTTAAAAATAGGCTTAACCAAAATCGCCATTAACGTAACCTCGAGTACGATCATCTGCTGGGTTATTAAATAGATTTTGGGTTTCATCATGTTCAACTAATTCCCCCATTAAGAAGAACGCTGTTCGATCTGATATACGGCGAGCTTGTTGCATTGAGTGAGTCACAATAACAATGGTGAATTCTTTTTTCAGTGTTTCCATCAAGTCTTCAATCTTTTTGGTTGCTATAGGATCAAGGGCTGATGTTGGCTCATCCATTAAGATTACTTCAGGTTTCATTGCAATGGTGCGTGCAATGCATAGACGTTGCTGCTGACCACCAGAAAGGCCAAAAGCATGCGATTTCAAACGATCTTTGACTTCATCCCATAATGCGGCTCCACGAAGAGATTGTTCAACAATGGCGTCTAAGGTTTTTTTATCTTTTACACCTTGAGCACGTAAACCATAAGCGACATTTTCGTAGATACTCATTGGAAATGGATTTGGCTTTTGAAATACCATTCCAACTTTGATACGTAATTGAGCCACGTCTATATTGCTATAAACATTTTCATCATCAATGGTCAGTAAGCCTTTAATGGTAACGCCTTCGATTAAGTCATTCATACGATTTAAACAACGTAATAAGGTTGATTTTCCACAACCAGAAGGGCCAATAAGTGCCGTTACTTGGCGGTTAGGGATCGGTAAGTTAATTTGCTTTAATGCTTGGTTTTGACCGTAAAAAAGATCAAGATTTTCAATGTTAAATTTGTTCATGTAATGGATCCTCAAAATTTAGTAAGTCGCAGTATTAAAACGGCTAGCGATAAGCTTGGTAATTAGGTTAATTACAAGAACAACAATAATGAGTACTGTTGCAGTACCATAAGCTTGGTTCCATTCATGTACGGTATAAAGCTCTTGAGTAAGTTTGTACAAGTGAACAGTCAGTGTACGTCCCGAGTCAAACACACTGTCAGGTATACGCGCTACCATACCTGCTGTCATAAATACCGGTGCCGATTCACCAATAACGCGACCAACGCTGAGGATAATGGCGGTCACAATTCCAGGCATTGCGCTCGGAAGAATGAGTCGCCAAATAGTATAAATCTTAGAGGCTCCCAAACCGTATGAACCTTCACGGTAAGTTTGTGGTACCGCCATTAATGCTTCTTCAGTGGTACGAATAATCACCGGAAGAATTAAAATACTTAAAGTTAATGCACCTGATAGGATCGAATAACCAAAGCCGAGAATAACCACAAAAAAGGTCATACCGAAAAGGCCATAGATAATCGAAGGAATACCAGCTAAAGATTCAGTACAAAAACGAATAACTTTAACTAACCGACTGCCAACTTTGGCATATTCAGTAAGATAAATTGCAGTCATGATCCCTAATGGTGCAGCAACAGCAATTGAAGCAGCAACCATATAAAGAGTCGATACAATCATTGGCCAAATGCCAGATTCTTTGCCAATCGTGGTGTAGTTTGAGCTAATAAACGACCAATCCACATGAGCAAGGCCATTACTGAGAATGTACCACATAACCCATAATAAAAAGCCAACCGTAACGCCAGCCGCTAACCAGATAACGGCAATAGCTAAGCGATCTTTTCGTTTTTGTGCCGCAGGATTGGCATTTTCTAGTCGACTGGTTTGAGCAGATAAAGAGTGATGATTAAGCATTGTAAATTACCTCGCTCGCTCACGATTTAGATAAAGAAGGATGCCGTTGAGTGTCATAATAAACACCAATAGCACAATACCTGTGGCATACAGTGCGCTAGCATGAATACCGGTGGCGTAAGACATTTCAATAGCAATATTTGCTGTTAGTGTTCGTGCTGACTCAAGTAACCCTTCAGGCATCGCAGGGGAATTACCCATAACCATAATGATTGCCATTGTTTCGCCAAGTGCACGTGCTACGCCTAAAATCACGCCAGTCATAATGCCAGATCGTGCAGCGGGAACGATGAGTTTAAAAATAGTAAACATCGGTGATGCGCCAAGCGCTAACGAACCTTCTTTATAAGCCCGTGGTACCGCACGAATTGATGTTTCAGAAATGGTAATTACGGTTGGTAGAATCATCACTGCAAGTACGATAATTCCCGCTAAGATTGTATTACCCGCTGGTACATTAAATATTTCTTGAATCAGCGGCACAATAATAACCAGCCCAAAAAAGCCATAAACAACAGATGGAATACCGGCTAACAATTCAATCATTGGACGAATAAAACTGGCAAGGGGTCTTGGTGCTACTTCAGCAATAAAAATGGCAGTTAATACGCCAACGGGGACACCAATCATTACTGCACCTGCTGTTGAAACAAGTGAAGCGACAATCATCGGTGCAATACCATAGAGCGCTGGTGGTAACCAATCGGTGCCGAGGACAATACCTGCAACACCAGAGTAAGCAAAAGCTGCATAGCCTTCACGGAAAATAAAGTAGCCAATAGTAATAAGTGACAAGATACCGATAGCTGCACTGAGCATAAACAGGTATTTAAAGAACATTTCGCGCCAGTCGATACGTTTTTTCGACTTTAACGATGGTATATTCTTAGTTGATTTTTCAATATTCGCGATGGTCATAACCTACACTCCAGAAAGGCTACCAATGAGCAGCCTATTTCTGAGAAGTCAAAAACGCTCAACTCAAATTAAGTTGAGCGCTAAAATAAAAATTAGTTAACTGAGATGAAACCTTTATCTGCAACAATTTTTTGCGCTGCTGGTGATTGGGCCCATGTTAGGAATTCCAATGCTTCTTTTGATGGACGGCCTTCTTTATAAACCACGATAAATGGGCGTTGAACGCTATAATCACCGGCTTTAATCGCTGCGACGGATGGTTTATGTCCATCAATAGTCAGTGGCTTAACGGTATTATCAACCGAGCCCAGTGAAATATAACCGATAGCGAAAGGGTTATTGGCTACCGTCGTTTTTAATTGACCGTTACCACTTGCGACTTGTGCTTTTTGGGAAATCGCTGATACTTTTATGCCGTTAATCTTTTTCTTTAACGACATGATGTCTTCAAATGCGCCACGAGTACCTGACGCTGTATCTCGTGTTGCGACAACAATCGGTTTATCTTCGCCACCGACTTGATTCCAGTTAGTTACATTACCTTTGTAGATTTCAGTGATTTGTTCTTTGGTTAAATCAGTGACAGGGTTATTGTTATTCACAACAACGGCGATACCATCACGTGCAATAACGATTTCTTTTATTTGTGGTGATTCTTCTGATGTTTTTAAGTTACGAGATGACATACCAAGGTCAGCTGAACCGTCGTGAGCAACACGAATACCTGCTGATGATCCTGGTCCTTGAACTTCTACCGTTACATCGTTAGATTTCGCATAAGTTTCACCCAATACTTCCATGAGGGGAGAAACAGAGCTAGAACCTACAACAGAGATAGTCTCGCCAGCGAACGCTGCAGAACTAACAGCAAGTGAACTTGCAACAACAACTGCGCCGATAATCTTTGTTTTCATTTTCCTAATCCTTTCTTGTTGGGCAAAATGCCAATAGGTTTGAATGAACATGACAAAGATTAGAAAAGTTATGTGACAGTAATGTTTCAGAAGTTTGAACACTCTATGAATGCTGTAATAAATGCTTAATAAGTATGTATTAAAAAATTCTTTTATTTGGAGGGTTTAAGTGTCGTTAACGTAATCAATATTCAATCACATAATTGGATGTCATATACTGTCAACAATAAACCATATTACGATGACACCGCATTAATCTGTTTGGATTGTCATGGTTTTTTCTTAAAATAAATAGGTTGTCGATGTTAAAAAAAGCACAACAAATGATTGTATTTAATGCGCTAACTAAACAACAAAGCTTTACTAAAGCCGCGCAACTACTTGATATCTCACGTACTCAAGTCAGTAAACTCACACAACAGTTAGAACAGCGACTTGGTGTGCAGTTAGTACAACGAACAACCCGATCATTTGCGTTAACAGAGGCCGGACGTTTATTTGCGAAGCACTGTGAGAAAGTAGTGCAAGAAATCAATGAAGCTGAAAGTGAATTATTAGGAAATGAAGATAACTCACAAGGATTATTGCGGGTGGGTATAGCACAATCTTTTGCTTCTCATCATGTGGCACCATATATCAATGAGTTTCATGAACAACATCCATTATTAGATTTAGAGTTGAGTTTGTTTGATCACCGTGTTGATTTGATTGCAGAGCAACTTGATCTTTGGATTGGTTTTATGGATTCACCACCAGAAGGTTTTGTGGCTCGTCATTTGAGTAATTGTGATTTTGTATTAGTGGCCAGCCCAGAATATTTAGCCACTCATGGTGTACCTTATCAGCCGAGTGATTTAGCTGACCATAACTGTATTATTTATTTTAGCCGTGAACGCAAAGATAATGTTTGGAGTTTTAGTCAGCAAAATAATAATCAGAATATTAAAGTGACAGGTAATTACCGTGTCGACTCTGCTGATGCTATTCGAGACGCAACAATTTCAGGTAATGGTATTGGTTATTTGGCAACATATTTATTAACTGATGAGATTCGTCAAGGAAAGTTGATTCGATTAATGCCTGATTGGCAATTGACACAGCATATGCCGTTATATGCTGTATATCCAAGACATAAATTTTTGCCTAATAAAGTGAATCTATTTATAGAATTTATTCGTAGGCATATAGATGCGGGCAATATTTTGTGTAAATGGTGATGATGCAAAAAACAGCAACTTCACGCAAACGGTTGGCTAAAACAGGGGAGTTAATGTTCCAAATTGTAATTATTAGAGGTAATAGTATCCCCTATAGGAACCAATCTAATGATTTTCGTTTGCTTAGCCTAAAAATAATGCAATTTAAGCTTAATTTGTTAAGTTACTGTTGCTTGCAATAACAATTTGATCCTTGTCACACTTTTTTTTATGAATACACTCTTTCCGCAATCGTTTACTACACCAAACATTGGGGAATGACTTTGCATTATCTTGTTGGCATGCTCGGTATTATTACTATTTTTGCAGTAGGTTTTTTATTTTCAGAAAACCGCTCAGCAGTTAATTGGCGCAGTGTTTTAGGAGCTTTTTGCATTCAAGTTGTGTTTGCCGCTTTTATTCTTTATGTGCCCGTTGGCCGAGTGGTATTAAATAGTGTTTCTGGTGCAGTATCTGGCGTGATTGATTATGGCCGCGAAGGTACATCATTTTTGTTTGGTCAATTAGCACAATTTAAATTGGGCTTTATTTTTGCGGTTAATGTCTTACCTTCTATTGTCTTCTTTTCGGCATTAATTTCCGTATTATATTATGTAGGTGTTATGAAATGGGTTATCCGTGGCATCGGTGGCTTATTACAACGTCTATTGGGCACTACACGTACTGAATCGATGTCAGCGACGGCGAATATTTTTGTTGGCTCTGTAGAAGCACCATTAGTTGTACGTCCATTTTTAGCCCGTATGACTCGCTCAGAATTATTTGCAGTAATGGTTGGTGGACTAGCTTCTGTTGCTGGTGGCACGATGGTGGGTTATGCCGGTCTTGGGGTGCAATTAAAATACCTTATTGCCGCTAGTTTTATGTCTGCGCCTGCAGGATTGATGATGGCAAAATTGATCGTGCCACAAACTGAAGGTGTACATAGCATGGAAGAAGAAGATGACGGTGAAGAAGATGAACCCGTTAACTTAGTCGATGCTGCATCTCGTGGCGCGCTAAGTGGTCTACAAATTGCTATGGCTGTAGGTGCAAGTCTGTTAGCCGTGATCAGTTTAATTGCGATGGTAAATGGTGGGTTAGGCCATATTGGTCATTGGATTGGGATTAATGATCTTAGTCTTAATATGATTTTCGGTTATATATTTGCGCCAGTGGCATGGTTAATTGGTGTACCTTGGTCAGAAGCAACCACCGCAGCTAGCCTAATTGGTACTAAAATTGCAGTAAATGAATTTATTGCGTTTGCTGAGTTAATGAAACCAGAAACGATTGCGAAATTGAGTGAGCATTCGCAGGCAATCGTAACATTTGCACTATGTGGTTTTGCTAACTTAACATCTATCGCAATGTTAATGGGGGGGTTAGGTGGTATTGTACCTCAACGTCGTCCTGAAATTGCTCGCTTAGGTATGAAAGCGATTTTTGCTGCAACGTTAGCTAATTTAATGAGTGCGACTTTAGCGGGCTTATTTCTTCCGCTTTAATCGTGGTATATTGACGCTGAAAGATTAGAATAAACAGAGAGCCTAGCTCTCTGTTTTTGTATTCGAAATAAAGCACCAATAGTAGGAAGATGATCAATGAAGTCTGATAGTGACAAACTCATCGCAAAACACGCGCAATTAATTCACAGTGAAGGCGTAACAGTGAATTCTCATACGCAGCGAGATGATGGCGAGTGGATACAGCATTCATTGATGATTGACGGTTATAACGTGCCTTTTAAGTTTAAGCGTAAATCAAGGTATCGAACCCTTGTTGGCGCAAAAGTAAATATGACCTATTATGCTGATTCAATTACAGTGGCAGGCTTAGAATTTGAAATAATGAAAGTCGTCCGAATTAAGCGTTATTAATATTCACAAGGAAATAGAATGAATTGGTATTTTGCTGTTCTTCGTAAATATGCTCAATTTCAAGGGCGTTCACGCAGAAAAGAGTTTTGGTTTTTTACATTAATTAACGCATTCCTTAGTATGGTATGTGGCTTAGTCGACACAACATTACACTTACCAACATTGGTTGAAGGCTATGGTGTGTTAGCTGCTATATATGCGGTTTTTGCATTTTTACCTACAGTTGCTGTGATTGTTCGGCGTTTGCATGATCAAGATCGTACCGGTTGGTGGGCTTTGATTATGCTCATTCCTATCGTGGGCATTCTGGTGTTACTTTACTTCATGTTGCAAAACAGTACAGAAGGAAGCAACCGCTTTGGTAATAACCCTAAACAGAATGATAATACAACTCTCAGCGTCTAATTGTTGTTGTCTCATCGCTTATATAAAGATAGCCCAATCTTAGGATTGGGTTTTTTGTTAGGTAGAAACATAAACATTCATTCCATTCCTGAACAATGTGCTTTAGTATGCAGTTATTAGCTGACCATTCTGTTTTTGACCGAAACAAGAATTATATTCTGACCGAATATTGCTAATAGACTGGGATTCATCGTTTAGGAGTACGATAATGACGCATCACCCTCAAAATGAACACTGTTACCCCCCCTCATCATTAATAGTACATGCTTGTATTACTCATAAGGTATGTAAGATGAGTTTTTCTTCTGCTTGTTATTTTAGTTTCCGATTTAGTAACGGTTCACTGTAACCGCGCCTTTTATCGACTAAAAATCATCTGTTATTAGTCATGTATCTCAGTTGAGGTATATGGATAGCTGTATCTAACAAATAAGAAGAAATGGAAATATGAATACAAAATTACTAGGTAGTTCGCTAATTATTGCGGGCACGGCTTTAGGCGCAGGAATGCTTGCTATACCTATGGTATTAGCTCAGTTTGGCTTACTTTCAGGCTCATTATTGATGCTGTTTATTTGGAGTGGGACAACATATGCTGCTTTATTATTATTAGAAGCCAGTATTAAAGTTGGCGGTGGCTTAGGTATGAATACCATCGCACGCAAAACACTAGGTAAAGGTGGGCAACTCATTACTAATGGGTTGTTGTATGCTTTACTAGTTTGCCTGTTAATGGCTTACATTATTGGTGCTGGTGATTTATTACAAAAACTGGTGACAGGGTTGGGTTTTGAATTATCGACACTGCATAGTCAAATCATTTTCACAGTGTTAGCTGGGGGGATTGTTGCTGCAGGAACGGGTGTGGTTGATAAACTTAACCGTGTGTTATTTATCATCATGATCGCAGTCTTGATTATTACGTTAGCCGCATTAATACCGGGTATGAGTTTTAATCACTTCTTTGAAGCAAGTAATACCAATAACGTTGATTTAATTAAAACCAGCGCAGTATTGTTTACTAGCTTTGGTTTCTTTCCTGTTATACCTTCTCTTGTATCTTATAATAAAAAAGCAACGCATAAGCAATTGAGAAATATGGTTTTATTAGGATCTCTTATCCCTCTAGGCTGTTATTTACTATGGTTATACGCAGTGGTCGGAAGTTTATCTGCTGAGCAATTAATTAAGTTTGATAATGTTTCAGTGCTTATTGATGCGTTAAGTTCTCGTTTTGTTGGCATTCACATCATTCTTTCTATTTTCACGGGCTTAGCGTTGTTAACGTCATTCTTAGGCGTCGCGATGTCATTGTTTGATCAAAATATTGATTTATTTAGAAAAAATCGCTTATTTACTTATATTTTAACATTTATTTTGCCTTTATTAGGCGCAATCTTTGCTGCTAATCAATTCTTGTCTGTTTTAAGCTATGCTGGATTGATTTTAGTATTTATTGCGGTATTTATACCGATGTTAATGATTCGTAATATAAGAAAATCAGCTCAAACGGCATCAGATGATGATTATCAAGTGGCAGGAGGTTCAGGTGCAATGCTAATGAGTCTGTTCTTCGGTTGCTTCTTAATTGGTGCGCAACTTATTTAACAATTTGTCATTTTTAGTTAAACGCTCATTATTGATGGGCGTTTTTTTTGCTTATATGATGAGTATCTAAAAGAGAGCAGGGTAGCAGATTGACCGATCTGTAGTACCCTGTTGAAGCACTTTATATGACCAATATAAAGTTTAATCATTAAAGTCTATAATCTACTTTGGAGTACGAATTAACATCGTAAGTGAACAATAGAATTTATCGGCTGATAATACAAACTTTCACTAATGAGAGCTATATTCAAACCGTTTTTAGCAAAAGTGATTTTTCACCAAAAGTGTAAACTTTTCATTACGAATTATAATTTTGGGATCTAATAATACGTTTTTTTTATTAGGTGAGAGGTTGGTGTTGTTTTATTTTCTAGTGATTAGAATGGTTGCAGGTATTTGTTGATGTTATGGGATAAAGCGTTAACCGTTGCTAAAAAGGCAAGTGAAGCACACGTATTACTGCCAATTTCGACTATGAACTCAGTTGTATCTGAGCAGGGCGTTGATTTTTTTATTAAGGTTATGAATGACAATATTAATAAAAAGATACAGCAAGGACAGACACAGCCTAACCCATTTTTGCCTTATGAAGAGCGAATGTTTGTTGATACAGTGGGTGACGAACATGTGTGTTTATTAAATAAATATCCAGTCAGTGAACCACATTTACTGATTTGTAGTAAAGGGTTTGTGAACCAGTCGTCTTTACTTGACCTACGAGATTTTTCAGCTTGGATCCAAGGTGTTAGTTATCAAAACGTATTAGGTTTTTTTAATTCAGCAGCAGAAGCTGGAGCAAGTCAGCCTCATCGACATATGCAATTGATGAAAACGATGGTGCCATTAGAAAGTTTGATTCTGTCAGGTCAGTTACCCTTTAGGCATAAATTATTTACTTTTGATCGGATTAATAGTGAAAAAGCATATTTTTGCTATTTGGCTGCAATGCATGATTTGGGCTTGACGCCTAAAAATGCCAGTTTAAATATCAATGAACCGATCGAGTGTTTACCATACAATATTTTATTAACTCAAAATTGGATGTTGGTGATCCCTCGACGCACTAATCATATTGGTGACGTTTTTGCTAATGCATTAAATTATTCAGGCTGTTTTTTAGTAAAAGATCAACAACAGCATGATTGGTTAATTGATTATGGATGCTTACGGTTACTTACCGAATGTGTCGCACCATAAACAAAACAATAAATAGGAGTATTTTTACTCCTTTATTGTAGGATTTGGCATTCGTATAACGGTTAAATAGCGTTTTGGATAACCACTTTGATAATAACTCGTTTCAGTGACGCCAAAATGCTTTTTAGATGATGAGCTATGAATAAATTTAACCAACCCTGGTTTTATTTCAGTGATAATCCCCGCATGGCCTGGCCTTCTAATTTTTAAATTAGTCCCTGTAAAAACAATCAGATCACCAACTTTTGCATCTTTTAATGATATTGAATGCTTAAACAATTGTGTGTATGCCGCAGTCGTTCGTGGAATAGATATATTAAAATGGTTATAAACATATTTAATAAATCCTGAGCAATCAAACCCGCTTGGTGATGTTCCTCCCCAAACATAAGGTATACCTATGTTTTTTCTCGCATAATTAATCATTTTTTGTTGTGCTATCGTTTCTTTATGCGGTTGTTGGCCAACATTACTATTTAAGGTTTTGAATGTGCTAGCGTGTTGTGGTGATGCATTAACCTTGGTTACACAAGCCATGAGAAGTAATAGTGATAATGGTAAAATATGCTTCAATGATAGATTGATATTCATTATGGTTTATTCTTTCTTATGTGAAGAGGTGGGGAGATAAGAACAGGTTATACTTGTCATGCAATAGATACAAAAAAACAATGTATTTTTTGATTGTTATCAATTAACAATTTTATTATGCAGATAGTCTATACTTTTTGCTAGTTCATATCAGTTTTTTATTGTTTAATAGAGCCTATATAGGTTTTAGTTAGTTATTATTATTAGCTCTAATATGTCATACAAAATATTTTGGGGTTTTATTAAAATAATGTTCAATAATTTATTAAATAATATTCATTTTTCTTTTTTGTTATTCATTTTATTATTTTCTCAATCAGTACTGGCATCAGAAACATTAACAATTTGGTCGTCTCATCAAAATCATGAATTTTTAGCAGCAATGTCGAATAAATTTCAGGAAAAGCATGATGTTAAAATCTCAATTGAACAATTGGATCCATCTGAAATAAAAGCTGAAATTATTTTAAGTGCACAAGATAATGTTTTTCCAGATTTAGTCGTTATACCCTCTGATTTTTTAGGTCTTCATAAGATGATGAACCTATGGCCGATCCCTGATAATTGGTATAAAGAAAAACTGAATCATATGGTTAGCTCAACAGTAAAAACAAAATCAGAATGTTGGGGAGTGCCTCTTATTCAGGGCAATTTTTTATTATTGTATTACAATAAAAAATATGTGACGCATCCAGCGACAGATTTTGACGATATTCTTTTGCAAAAAAATGCCTTTTTAGCAAAAAGTATAATGCCAATTGGTTGGAATTATAATGATATGTATTATTTGATGCCATTTTTAACAGCCTTTAATGGTAAACCGATTGAAGATGGGAAAATTACGCTAAATACTCCGGCAATGGTTAAAACATTAAAATATTATCGTTTTTTAGCACAACAGGGCATTGTTAATCCAGAGTGTGATTACCGTTGTTCTCAAGACGATTTTGTCGAAGGAAAGAGTGCTTATGCCATCAATGGAGATTGGGCATACCGTGATTTAAAGAATATGCTAGGTGATGATTTAGGTGTAGCGGTATTACCTAAGATTAATGGACATAGGATGCACCCTATGGCCAGTACATTTGTGTTAGCGATTCCAATGTATGAGCGTCATTCAAAACAAAAACAACAGCTGATTAAAGCGTTCTCTGAGTTTGTTCAGCAACCAAGTAGTCAACAATTAGTGTATGAAAAAACTGACCTATTACCTATATCTATGGCTTATTATAAACAACTTAAACAAAATGCGACTGGAGATCATAAGATCCTGTTTCGTCAGATGGCATTAACAACGCCAATGTCTTCATCGCTAAATATGTCTATTGCATGGCAAGCGATGGCTATTGGGTTCCAACGTTATCAAGCGGGCGCTACTGCGGAATACTCAGCACAACATATGCAAAAAATGGCAATAGAGCAGATGAATCAGTTGGACGATAATTGATGAAGTTACGGTTAAAATCATCGTTAGCATTATTAATGCTAATTATTTCAGTTGTACCTGCCGCGATTGTCGGTGGATTGCTTTTAAAACAACAGTCAGATGTTGAAGCAAATTATCGTATTGATATGTTAGATCGACTTGCTAGCACTATTGAACAAGAATTTTATTATCGTTTTTCATTGCTATCAACAAGTTTAGATGTGTTATCACGTGATAGGTTATTTGTACAAGCAATAAACAATTATTTTCTTGCTGGACATGTTATTAATTCATTGGGAACATTAGTAAAAAATACGCCATTAACTAAAGCGGCTTATTTAATTGATGACCAATGGAATGAAATTGAAAGTTATAATGGTATTCCTGGGTTAAACTCATTTTCAAAATTAAAAAAGGAACTTAATCATAGGTTGTCAATAAAAGGAAAAAAACGATTAAAACAATGGGTTTTTTATTATAACGGCGAGAAACTAATGCCGGAAAAATATAATCCAACACGTCGAGGTGTTGTTATTGGTGTACCTATTTTTCGCTCTATGACTGATGAATTAAAGCATTTACCATTAGGTTATTTGATTCTTGTTGTACCAATAGAAAATATTAAAAAAGTATTAAAACCATATTTAAAAGATGGCGAGAGAGTAATATTTAAAAATAATCGAACTGGTGATATGAAAAATATGGCTGATATGAGTAATATTATAATATCGCAAAGTGATATCGCTGAAAACACACCGACAATACAGAAAACAATAAAAATCAAATTAGAGAACAAATATATATCAGAACCGATTGAATATACAATGGTGGTTTATATGGATAAATATATAAGTAAAAATCCATATATTAACTCATTGAAATATATTTCTTTATTTGGTTCGGTGATTATTATATTGGCATTTTTTAGTGCTGGAATGACATACCGTTGGATTGCTAGACCACTAGGGGGATTAATGGCGACTGTACGTGCTTATTCTCAAGGTGAATACCAACGCTCAAATCGTGATCTTCGTTTTGCAGAATTTTTCATGGTTGATAAACTTATTCGTAATATGGCGAAAACTATTCAAGCACAAGTTTCTGATTTAGCAATAAAGAATGCAGAGTTAAATGTAGCTTATAAAGAAAAAGAACAAGCGAACTTACAATTAGTCGATTTTAATGATGAATTAGAAAGAAAAGTTGAAGAGAAGACATTGGCATTAAGTTTTTCTTTAATGAGAGAAGAAAATCGACGTTCAATGTTGCAGTCGCTATTATCATTTAGTCATGATTTGCAAGCAGCTAATAATATTATTGAAGTTGTAATGACTCAAGTTGTTGCTTTATATCCTACCGCAGGGTGGGCAATGAAAGCCTATAGGTATAATAATGGGTCATGGGCATGTGAGAATATTGATAGGGATTGTTTAAAAAAGAATAATATTCAACCTAACTCTCATTATAGTGATTATTATTGCTTACCTAATGGGGATGAATATTTACACTGTTTTAAGATAAAAAACAGCCATAATGAAGTCGTTGGTATGATTGTTATGCAATATGAAAAGCTTCAGCGTGATGACTTTGAGGTTATTTCATTATTTATTCGCCAGTTATCTACTGAATTAGAAGGCCGTTTACTTAATAGTGAATTAGCACGTATAGCAATAACGGATTCATTGACAGGGATTGCAAATAGAAAAGCATTTGATCATGATCTAGAAGAACATATCCAGCTATCTCATCGTTATCCTGAGCGTCGATTTGGATTGTTTATGTTAGATGTGAATGGACTAAAGCGAGCAAATGATAATTATGGCCATAATATGGGCGATGCTTTATTAATTCAAACCAGTAAGCTTTTGGTTGAGGCATGCCGAGTAACAGATAAGGTTTATCGTTTAGGCGGGGATGAATTTGCCATTATTCTTGAAGCTGGTGATGATGATAGTTGTGCTATTTTATGGCAGCGATTAGAAACTGTTCGCGAAAACTGCAATTATGCGACTTTACCCGGTGGTCAAAGTGTCGAAATACATTTTGCAATGGGGTATGCGAGTAGCGAACATTATTCGACTGACCAACTTTGTTCTATTGCGGATAAAGCGATGTATAAAGATAAAAGAAAATTTTACAAACAGCGTGGTATTCAACGCTAGCAATATAACCACTGCACTATAGGATTGAGTTGCAGTGGTTTTTATAGATCAGGGTTATTTATGATTAGAAAAATTATCACCCTTCGCTAAGCGGTCATATAAAATCACATTGACTGCCGCCGCTAAATTCATACTGCCTTTGGTTGGAACATAAATTGTTTCACGACAAAAATCAGTGATATCTTTTTTTAATGTACCGTCTTCAGGACCAAAAATATAAAAAGCCCGTTTCGGATGCTTATATTCAGGTAATGGCTTTGCATCATCAATCAGATCGACGGCAACGGGCACACAACCGACAGGAATGATCGCTTTTAGATCTTCAACACCAATTAAAGGAATATCAAGTGCTGCATTTTTGGTGTCAGTGCAAAATTGTGCTGCATGATCATAGCGAGTGCCAGTATAAAAGACAGAGTTAACACCATAACAGCCCGCTGCACGCATAACAGATCCGACATTTTCAGGTGTTTTGGGGTTAAAAAGGCCTACGCAAGCGTATCCCTGACTTTTTTTGCTCATATTTGTATCTACTTTTGAAATTTAGGCAGAATTTTATACCTAGGAGTGATATTTTTACCATCGGTATAATGAATTAGGAGAGAATAAAACAGGAACTCATGCCCCTGTTTTGTTATTAGGAAAATTATTTACCGCAGCATTTTTTGTATTTGTTACCGCTACCACATGAGCAAGGATCATTTCGATTAGGTGTTTTATCAAATACTGTAGTGACGGGCTTGTTTAATGTTGCAGTCAGCTCGGTAATATCTTCTTCTGCATTAGCATCTACAGTAATTGTTGCAAATAGTTGCTCAGTTGCTAGTTGTGCTTCTAATTGCTGTTGACGTTCTTCTGTGGTCACAATCAATGTGAGTGGATTGGTTTCCGTGCCAAGCTTATTCTCGCGCTTTGTGTTGTAGCCACAGCTGCTGTGCTTTGGTTTTTTTTCGATGCGGCCTTTAAAGAAAAATTTAGACATGGGATAACCTGTTTGCTATGGAATATTAGTGCCGTCATTGTTGAATGAGTGCACTTTATAACGAAAAAGCCACCAAAATAAAGGTGGCTGAAATTGCGGGCATAATAACCGCCATTGTGTTGCTTATCAAGCGTTGAGCAGATACTAACATATAAAAATAAGTAGCCAATATGCTTAAAAATATAGCAAGCGAGGTTTGATTTGTGGTTTGTATTCAAGTAATCGATTGCATTGGACGGATTTTATATTCACACTAAAGTCATATTAATCGACACTATAAAATGATAGTAAATGGTTAAAAGGGATAATTTGATGAAAAAACCTATTGGACTAATAGGTTTTTTCGTCTAGCACCGAGGTCAATAATTGTTAACATACACAGTATAAAGAAGAGTAAACAGTAGCAAATTGTCTGATATGTTATTGTATTAGCGATAAATGCCATAGATTATATGTAGTCATCGACTGAAATGAGACTTAAGGTATAACAAAAATTTTTAATTTTTATCACGAAATAATAGATACCAAATTGAAAATTACGGCATAATAACGCCCGTTATACCAAGCAATTGATTGCTGTACCAGATCGAATGATCTGTAAATAAATGGGAACATTACATGGTTAAACCAGAAAATAACGCAATTGTGATTTTTGGTGCGTCAGGCGATTTGACTCATCGTAAATTAATTCCTGCGTTCTATCACTTATACGCGAATGGTTTATTGCCAGAAGATTTCGCAATTTTAGGTGTTAGTCGTACGGCATATAGCGATCAGGACTTTCGTGACAAACTTCGCTCTGCATTAGAAGAAAATGAAAAAACAGACGCAGCGACATTAACGAAGTTTTGTCAGCATTTATATTACCAAGCATTAAACACTTCTGACGCTGAAGAATACGCAGTATTAAAGCAGCGCTTAGACATATTTAAAGATACCCATCATACTCGTGGTAATGCAGTCTTTTATCTTGCGACACCGCCAAGCCTTTATGGTGTTATTCCTGAATGTCTTGCAGCTCATGGTCTTAACGATGAAGCTGACGGTTGGAAAAATCTGATCGTTGAAAAGCCATTTGGTTATGATCTTGAATCTGCAATTGCGTTAGATAAGCAAATCCACGCATGCTTCCAAGAGCATCAAATCTATCGTATTGACCATTACTTAGGCAAAGAAACAGTACAAAACTTATTAGTTTTCCGTTTTGCTAACGGTATGTTTGAACCATTGTGGAACCGTAACTTCATCGATTATGTAGAAATTACAGCATCTGAAGCATTAGGTGTTGAAGATCGAGGCGGTTATTACGATGGTGCAGGTGCTGTACGTGATATGTTCCAAAACCATTTATTGCAAGTATTAGCAATGGTAGGTATGGAATCACCTGCTGCAATCAATGCTGATTCTATTCGCGATGAAGTGGTTAAAGTGATGCAAAGCTTTAAACCTTTATCTGATGATGATTTACATAAAAACTTAGTCTTAGGTCAATATACTGAGTCTGACGTTCGTGGTAAACATCTTCCTGGATATCGTCAAGAACACGGTGTTAATGACGAATCACGTACTGAAACATACGTTGGTATGAAGATGTTTATCGAAAACTGGCGTTGGAACGGTGTACCGTTTTATGTCCGTACTGGTAAACGTTTACCAACCCGTGTTACAGAGGTTGTGATTCACTTTAAAAAGACGCCACATCCAGTGTTTGGTGCTAATGCTCCAGAGAACAAATTAATCATTCGTATTCAACCGGATGAAGGTATTTTAATGAGCTTCGGCCTTAAAAAACCAGGTGCAGGTTTTGAATCTCAAGAAGTGTCAATGGATTTCCATTACGACAACATTGAGTCGCTTAATATGCTTACCGCTTACGAACGTTTGCTGCTTGACTGTATGAAGCAAGATGCGACCTTGTTTGCGCGTACTGATGCAGTAAAAGCCTGCTGGAAGTTTGTTCAGCCAATTCTTGACTACAAAGAACAACCAGAGCATTTATTTGGTTATGCGGCAGGAACGTGGGGACCTAAAGAAGCTGATGAATTACTATCAAATGATGGTCGTCAATGGCGCTTCCCATGTAAAAACTTGGCCAATACAGATTATTGTGAGTTATAAGCATGATTAATTATAAAGTGTTTGCGACTCCGCATGATGTTGTTGTTTCTCTAGCTGAAACACTGCAAGCGATGAGCCTGCAAGATCATGCCGCACATATTTCATTATCAGGGGGAAGTACCCCTAAATTATTGTTTAAAGTATTAGCGCAAGCGCCTTTTGCTGACAATATTCAATGGAATAAGCTTCACTTCTGGTGGGGTGATGAGCGTTGTGTTGCTCCAACAGATGCTGAAAGTAATTTTGGTGAAGCTAACGAGCTATTGTTTAAGCATATTAGTATTCCTGCCGAAAATATTCATCGTATTCGTGGTGAAGCTGAGGTTGAAGCTGAATGCGCGCGTTTTGCAGCAGAAATGGATGCGGTGATCCCGCATAAAAATGGCTTGCCTGCATTTGATTGGATTTTATTAGGCATGGGTGGCGATGGTCATACTGCGTCTTTATTTCCACATCAAACCAATTTTGATGATCCTGCACTAGCAGTGATTGCGACTCAACCACAAAGTGGTCAACAGCGTATTTCAAAAACAGCACGTTTACTTGAAAATGCTGATCGTATTACTTACTTGGTGTTGGGTGAAAGTAAGGCCGACGTCTTACAACAAATAAATAGTACACCGGCGGAAGAGCTTGTTTATCCGGCGGCAAAAATTAAAGCCTCTCATGGCGAAACAGAATGGTATTTAGATGCAGCAGCAGCAAAACTGCTAGCACAAGGAGAATAATATGAAAGGCGATATCGGTGTAATTGGTTTAGCAGTTATGGGTCAAAACTTGATCCTTAATATGAATGACCATGGCTTTAAAGTTGTTGCGTTTAACCGTACTGTTTCTAAAGTAGAAGAGTTTCTAGAAGGTGCTGCAAAAGGCACTAACATTATTGGCGCAACGTCTCTTGAAGATCTTGTTGCTAAGCTAGAAGCACCACGTAAAGTGATGTTAATGGTACGCGCTGGTGATGTTGTTGATGCATTTATTGACCAACTAGTTCCGTTACTAGACAAAGGCGATATCATCATTGATGGTGGTAACTCAAACTACCCAGATACTAACCGTCGTGTTGCTGAGCTTGAAGCAAAAGGTATTTTATATGTAGGTTCTGGTGTTTCTGGTGGTGAAGAAGGTGCACGTTTTGGTCCTTCAATTATGCCTGGTGGTTCTGAAGCTGCATGGCCTGCAATCAAACCAATTTTCCAAGCAATCTCAGCAAAAACAGCTGCTGGTGAGCCTTGTTGTGATTGGGTAGGTAAAGATGGTGCTGGCCACTTCGTTAAAATGGTTCACAATGGCATCGAATACGGTGACATGCAGTTAATCAGCGAAGCATACCACTTTATGAAATCTGGTCTTGAGCTTTCTCATGACGAGATGCAAGCGATTTTCCAAGAGTGGAATAAAACTGAGTTAGATAGCTACTTAGTTGAAATTACGGCTGAAATTCTTGGTTATAAAGATGAAGATGGTCAACCACTAGTTGAGAAGATTCTAGATACTGCTGGTCAAAAAGGTACTGGTAAGTGGACAGGTATTAACGCACTTGATTTAGGTATTCCACTAACGCTAATTACAGAAGCTGTATTTGCGCGTTGTGTATCTTCAATGAAAGATCAACGTGTTGCAGCTGAAAGCCTATTTGGTAAAACAATTGCTAAGGTTGATGGTGATAAGCAAGTATGGGTTGACGCATTACGTCAAGCACTACTTGCATCTAAGATCATTTCTTACGCGCAAGGCTTTATGCTAATTCGTGAAGCTTCAGAAGAGTTTAACTGGGATCTAAACTACGGCAACGTAGCGCTAATGTGGCGTGGTGGTTGTATCATTCGTAGTGCATTCCTAGGTAATATTCGTGATGCGTACGAAGCTAACCCAGAAATCAAATTCTTAGGTTCAGATACATACTTCAAAGATATTCTATTAAGCAGCATGCCAGCATGGCGTAAAGTCGCATCAAAAGCGATGGAAATTGGCCTACCAATGCCAACCATGACATCAGCATTAACATTCCTTGATGGCTACACAACGGCAAGCCTTCCAGCGAATATGATCCAAGCGCAGCGTGATTACTTCGGTGCTCACACTTACGAGCGTGTTGATCAGCCTCGTGGTCAATTCTTCCATACTAATTGGACTGGTACTGGTGGCGACACTGCTTCTACTACTTACGACGTTTAATATATAAACGCAGTAAGCATACTAAGCCACCGTTCGCGGTGGCTTTTTTATGGGTTTTATAAGGCAAATAATCGGCATTTAACTTGCCATACGTTGGCAATATAATAATGCCCTTAGCTCCATATTTTCGGCTTCAAGCGCCACTATTTGCTTGTGTGCTTCTGTACGCATATCTTCATTTGTTTTGCGTGTTTTTTCAAAAATATCGCTAAGTGCACTAAATAACTCTTCGCCAGCAAGTCGCATCTCTTGACCACTGATTTCAATATTATAAGAACGTAATAAATCACGCGCATAAGTGGTTAGATCACCTTTTGCTCGACCTATTTGTTTGTCAATTAATGGGCAAGTATGGGGATAAGAAAAACCTGACATAGTATGTACCTTTCAAATCAAATATCTATAAAATAAAACTGTTATAAACCTCCATGCTTATAAGTTAATTTTCGCTCACAGATGACAACTGATCAATATGTGCATAATAAGTTTGACAAAAAATAAGCAAATGTCTCTTTTTTGATACACTTATTCCACAATAATGTTGCTGGTGAGGGTTTAATTTATGCTGATGATTGCAAATCACAATGATTTGTTGGCGTAAAAAAGCCCTCGTATCAATGAAGAGTACGAGGGCTTAAATATCACACTAAGATCACGAGATTAACTTACTTCTATTGGGCCACCAAAGGCTGTTACTGGGGGTAACTCGCCTGTGAATTTCTCAATGCTTACTAAGCAGGTTTGGGCACTGGTAGCCTGAGCTAATTCTGAGGTTGGAATATCCATGGTTAATGTGTTTGGATCGCCATAGGTATCAAGCGAACCTATTTTTTCATTTAATGGACCATACCATGCACCTTCTTCGATACGCACCACACCTTGTGGATAGCTATCTGTAACTACAGCGCCAGCAAGTAATTGACCACGATCATTAAATACTCTTACCACATCGCCGTCTTTAATGCCTTTAGTTGCAGCATCTTTGGGGTTTATGTAGACCGGCTCACGACCTTGAACGGTATAAGTCGCTCGGAATTCATCTGATTCACACATTTGTGAGTGCAAACGCTTATCGGGGTGACAAGATTGCATCCAGAATGAGTGTTTATCAGAACCAGGCCCGCCATGAGATCGTTCTGTCTTTTCAAACCACATCGGGTGTTCTTGACAGTGTTCGTATTTGTAACGACCAATCTTACGGCTGGTGATTTCAATAAAGCCTGACGGTGTCCCCAGAGCATTGATTTCAGGATCTTGACGGAAATCCGCATGGCGAACCCAAGGTTTACCAGTACCGAAATCAAGGAATCCTTGTTGCCAGAATACATCAAATTCAGGCATATCGAATTTGCCTGCATTAGCTTTACGGCAATCGTTATACAGCATTTTAACCCATTGCATTTCATCCATACCACGGGTGTATTCTTTGTTTTTACCAAAGCGACGTGATAATTCAGTGAAAATATCAAAGTCAGTTTTTGATTGGTATAACGGATCTACCAATTTTTGCATCGCAATTAAACCGCGACCACTGTATGAGCCCATAACGTCAATGTCGTTACGTTCAAACTGAGTACATGCAGGTAATACGATATCAGAGAAGCGACAAGTTGCTGTCCATGCAAAATCAATCGTTACCACAGTTTGTAATTTTTGGAACGCTTGCTTCATGCGGTTACGATCTTGGTGGTGATGCCAAGGGTTGTTACCACTTATCACCATCATTTTGTAATCTGGAAGAATGACTTTAGAGCCGTTGTACTTAATCTCTTTGCCGGGTTCTAAAATACAGTCAACGAAGCGTGCAACAGGGATAGTACGACTGTAACCGTTAAAGTCATTGTTATCCCATTTAGGTTTTTGACCTTCATCGACGTTACGTGGAAAGCCGCCTGGTGCTGCAAAACCTGTTGATGGAACGCCAATACCAGAGTAGTGGTGACCATAAGATATACCGCCGCCAGGCAAACCAATTTGGCCAACCATCGCCGCAATAACCGCACCCATCCAGTAAGGTTGTTCGCCGTGTTCTTGACGTTGAATACACCAACCAAATAGAATTTGAGTACGCTCTTTAACTAGCATACGAGCAAACTCACGAATTTGATCAGCGGGAACGCCACAAATTTCTGCAGCCCATTCTGGTGTTTTTTCAACCTTGTCTTTGGTTTCGCCTGTTACGTAACCAATGAACTCATCAAAGCCCAAGCAATACATCTTGATGAATTCTTTATCATAAAGATTCTCAGTGTAAAGCGTGTGCGCTACGCCCAACATAAACGGCACATCAGTTTGTGGGTGAATGTATAGATGGGTGTTTTCTAAGTAACGTTGAGTCTTGTTTTTAACCGGATCAACTGAAATAACATTGATCTCACCTTTTGCCACTTTTTCTTTAAGCTGCGCAAGGTAAGGGTAGGACTCGTGAGTTTCACAGTTCCAACCGACCTGAAGGTTTTTAACCGGATCGTTAGCCCATAAAATAATGTTCTTACTGTTGTCTAAAATTTCAGACCATGATGTACCTTGAGCATACACTTCGGTCGAACCTAGCACGTAAGGCATGATGGTTTGACCCGCACCTGTTGAATAGTCGCCAACTTTGGTGATGTAGTTACCATGCATACCCACAGCACGTTGCATATGACTAGTACAGCTATGGAATTGACCGGTTTGGCGCCAGCCAGTTTGACCTGCGTGTAGCGCCCATGGACCATAGTCTTTTTGAATACGTTCAAGCTCACGATAGAACAGATCTAAGGCTTCATCCCATGTTACACGGACAAAGCGATTGTTGCCGCGAGTTTCGCCGCTGAACTTGTGCTTTTTAAGCCAGTCTAGACGCACCATAGGATAACGAACACGTGATGGATTATAGATAATTCCTTTAATGCCTTTTAGCATTTCGGTTGGGTTTTTATCTATTTCAATCGCTTCAATTTGTTGTACTTTCCCGGCATAGATCTGAGCGCGGAAAGCCCCCCAATGAGAACCAGAATAACGCCACGTGCCTTGACCAATTTGATCGTCTGCAAACACTTTTGATGATGCGAGTAGGCTTGGGCCGATAACAGTCGCTGCAGTTGTTGTCGCAAGACCTTTAAGAAAACTTCTTCTTGATACAGACATAGTATTTACTCCATCAACGCTTAGTGTTGGCCATTAGAAAAATCAGAAGAATGTTTCTGTAGATACTTCAACACAATCGCTTCACTATCACGGTCAAAGTTTACAAATGCCAACATACCGTTAAACATGCCTGGCCATGTATTGGCATCAAAATGGCCTTCAGCTGGTTGTGTGTGACAAACAGAACAGTTAGTGGTGTAAGCTGTTTTTGCTTGCGCCCATACCGGTGTGATGTCATTGACTAATGAATCTTTAGGCATCCACACTTTTGCTGTTACACGTTGCCAAGGAAGACCGGTTAAGTCATCGACTTTCTCTTCATATTTATCAACGACTTTGTCGTTTTGTGCTGATTCTTTAAGCAGAGAGGCCACAGGAATATTCATTCCAAAGTCTTCCTGAATTACACGACCATAGCCTTTATCTTTACGCCAACCAGCAATCTCAACTTCAATGGCATCATCGGTTTCATCTATGACTTTTACACCAGAAGCTGGGTTTAGAATACCGGCTTCAACTTTCATAGCCTTGTCTTCATAAACGGGTAAGAAACGGACACTGTAAATTTGTTCACCTTTGCTGTAGTCAGTACCGTGTGACAGTTGTACTAACTCTGAAATCATGCCCCCGCTGGTGTCCATATCTTTGGGTAAGTGGTGAGCAATACCTTTATGGCAATCAACACAGCTTTGATCACGCTCGGCGGCATTTTTCATTTGTACGCGAGCAACAGGTGACATTTTTTCAAAGTCCATGCCTTTATAATCGTGACAATCACGACATTCCTGTGAGCCATTGGCTTTAAATCGTTCCCATTCATGCTGAGCGAGCACGATACGACGATCTTCAAACTTTTCAGGGGTATCGATAAAGCCTGCAAAGTGAGCAAATACTTCTTTGCTTGCTTGAATCTTACGAGAAATTTTATCAGTCCAATCATGGGGTACATGACAATCAGGACATGTAGCTCTAACACCTGAGCGATTTTTGTCATGAATAGTATTAACGTATTCAGGCACAACATTGTCAGCATGACAACTGACACAGAACTCTTCAGTATTGGTTTTTTCAAGTGCAGTATTAAACCCGCCCCAGAAAATAATACCTGCAACAAAACCACCGAGAGCGAGGACTCCGAGGCTAATATGAACACTTGGGCGTGATAGGGTTAGCCAAGCTCTTTTCAAAAATGCTTTCATTATTGTTTCTCTTTATATGATGCTTGCAGCGTAAAGTAGGAAATCAACCACCGTGACCGGGAGGACCAAAGACAAACAATTGCAACATCCATACGGTGAAGCCATAACCACCAACGAAAATGACGCTTAAAATAGGGAAAAGAAAAATGGTAATAAAAAGGAACATTTTCCATTCGCGGCTGCGTGTTTTCTTGGCAGTAGGATCAGTAATACTGCTCATAAAACCTCCTGAGATTGTTAAATGTAAAAAATGAGTTCTTATAAATATTTATATCAATTCTAATTGCAATGTGATCATAAAGTAGACTGCTGTATTTATTCAATTAATAAATGCATTATTTTACGGATAAAATGGTATTTTTTTGACATTAACAGTAATTGTTAATGGTAAAAGTGGTTATGTGAAAGTTAGTGAAATAGTAAGTGTGATTGTTTGTTTTTTTTGCAGGGTTTCGTGGTTGTTGGTGTTGTGATCTTGTTGGGTTTTTCGATGTAAATGTTGATGTTTGGTTGGTTTTTTTGTGCGATTTTTCTTGGTTGTTATGGTTGTGTGGGTTGGGTTATTTGATGGTGGGATAGTGTAAATAAAAAAGCATGTTAAACAATAATGGTAAGGGAAATATGAATAGAATATTAGTATTAGAACAAGAGAGCTATGGCGCACATGTGGCATAGCCCCCTACAAAAATATTAATCAATAAGCTGATATTGATGACGTAAAATATCAATGATTTCGGCTTTAGGATCTTGGCTTAAGACAATTGCTTTACCGGTAATTTTTTCTGCAATACTGGTATATATTGTAGAAATTTGCATTAATACTTCTTGAGGCAATGCATTATTTTTCGCTAATGCAAAGCGTTCAGGCATCCGTTCTTTATTTAATAAAATATCAGGATCAGGGAAATAATTTAATAACACTTGGCGAAAATCTTCTTTTGAGTTTTCAACAATCTGCCCATCACGATAGGCTGCGCCATCCCAAATACGTGATGAATCTGGTGTGCCGACTTCATCCATGTAAATTAGTTTTTCGTCACCATTGGTGTCTGTAACATAACCAAACTCAAATTTAGTATCGACAAAAATTTGGTCTAAATTAGCTAATTGGTCACTAATGACATTAAAGCCATCAGCTAAGAGTTTTTCGTAGACATTAATATCATCAGGGTGGCGAAAATTAAAAGCTTGGTAATTATCGATTAAGTCTTTTCGAGTGATATTAACATCATCAGCTTCAGGAACATTTGGAATGCCTTTGAGAATACCTTTGGTTGATGGCGTCATCAGTAGTTGAGGAAGTTTTTGATCCTTTGCTAGACCTTCTGGTAGCTCTATCCCACAAAAATGACGTTCACCATTGCTGTATGCTCGCCACATAGAACCGGTGATGTATTGACGACAAATTGCTTCAACCATTACAGGCTTCGCTTTTTGTACTATCCAAACAAATGGATGAGGAATATCGAGAATATGACTATCAGCTAAGTTATTATCTTTAAATAGTTTAAACCAATGGTTTGAAATTGCATTGAGTGCAGCCCCTTTACCAGGAACACCTTTTAAACCACCTTCACCATGCCAAATACAATCAAATGCAGAAATTCGATCACTGATGATCATTATTGCTAAAGGAGCATCAGGTTGAACGTTATAGCCTTTTTGTTGAATAAGACGACGGCTATCTGCTTCTGTTAACCAATAAACGGAGCGTACTTTCCCACTATGGACGGGTTTATCGGTACGGATGGGAAGGTCGTCATTGACGGCAAGAACTTGATTTGCAAGGCTCATGGTGAAATTCCTATTTCAAAACGATGGCATCGAAATACAGAGTGCTTAAGGCAATATGTCGCTTAATCACTCATCTTATTGGGCATAATACTAGGTTCATTGTTGGACTACCAGCAAAAAAGCAAACGATTGCCTTGAGTGCCGTATCATAATAAAACGTAAGTACAATAGTGAAGTATTGTACTTAACATGATGAGGAATGAGTTGATTAAGAGAAGTTAAAATCGTTGATAAAAGGCATGTAAATCACGGGGTGTAATATAAAACATATGCAATAGCCACTGTTTTGTGTCTTCAATATTGAACCAGACTGGAGTAAATTGGAAATGGCTCCAATTGGTGATGACGTGTAATGCGCCGTCATAACTAGGAGCGATATTAAATAAAATTACAATCGCAATAACTTGAGCTAGGCTGATAAACGGTTTGGTAAAAGCAAACGGTTTAAGTGCTGTACCAAATGATGACTTTAGGCGTTTATTTGACAGATCAACGCTGTATATTTCATCTAATGCTAAATGAACTATACCACCAAGTAGCACAAACCCACCTGCTAACCAGCTGTCGGTTGCCGTGTGACCAAGCAAGACACATATATGTACACAACATAGAGCAATAAGGGTGACAAATGCGATGGAATGGCATGCACCTCGATGTACCGTGCAGCGATCAAATACTGTTTTGCCAAAATAACGAATCGTAATAAATAGTGATACAACGTAAAGAATCAGTTCTAGCATTGCGACTTGGGTGTAAATATGGCTGACAAGTATAAAACAGCAAAACCCCGCTAACAGCGTGAACAAGGCTTTCATTGAGGTTGAATGGTCTGAATCTATGTCAGGTAAAAGCCCACCAATGGTGCCAAAAAAGGTCATCCATAGTGCAATACTAGGGCTAATATGGTCTGCAGATAAAAGCGTGGTTGCTGTTAAACCACTAACAATTGCTGCAACCGTGAAATGGGTTGAGAAATTTGCCAAGAAAAATGAATTCCAACTGGATACATATACAGGTATTTATCACTGTTGGTTATCATTATTCAACATTTATCACACTTTTGGTGTAATAAATGAAATTGACTGGATAAAAAAGAGCCATTTTCACCGTTATTGTCGATATATAATGGAAGAGTAAAGAGAGAGCAAAGTGCACGATTAAAAGTTCAGCGATAGTCGTATTGTCGATTATTAACAATACGACTGATAACGATCAATATTAGCCAGTAATTAATGCTGAAATGATACCAATTACGCCACCAAACACACCGCCCCAAATCACTAGCCATCCAAGGTGTTCACTGATCATTTTTTGAACCATATCTTTAACCATTTTAGGGGTAAGTTCATTGAGACGTTGATCAATAATATCTTCGATAGTCCCTTCAATATCACCTAACGATTCTGGTTGGCTAAGTTGTTCTTTGAGTGCTTGTTTAAAGTTATCTTGTTGGCTGATATCGGTAACTGATTGTTGCATTTTTTCAATAAACGGTTCGCGTAATGGTTCCATCGCTTCCGTTCCTCCCATCATGGTGATCATAGCGCCAAATGATGAGTCCATAATCACATTCAATAATGAATCAAACGTTGGAGCAAAGTCGATCTTTTGAATGATAGGTTGCATGTCTAATTGTGCAGGTCCAACATTACTTTGTTTTAAAAAGCGGCTGATATTTTGTTGAGTAAAAAACTGCTCCATCATTAATGCTTTGATTGCTGCTTTAAAGGCTTCAAAACGGGCAGGAATAACGCCTGATCCATATAGACCGGGAACTTTTTCAAACAGCATATAAATAGCAAGCCAGTTGGTTAATGCACCTGAAAAGGCAAATAAACCACAGTAAAGAATAATGTGGTTGTTAGTAATATAACCAATGAATAACAGTAATAGCGAAAGGGCGTTGGTCATGAAACTTTTGTTTTTTAACATGTGGTAATTCTTAGTCGTTGTAACACCGAGAGATACGGTCATTGGGTCAGGAAATAGCATGTTGCCATTTATAATTAGCCAAATTCTAACAGATAGAAATAGACCTACGCTACATTTGTGTTTGCTGATGCTAATGGCGGCTTTACGATTTAAACTTCAGATAGCAATTGTTATACTCGCTCGCTATGCATTTATTGTCTACTGAGTATTGTTAATGACCCGTTTTACAGCTGAACAAACTGCTTTTATTTATCATCAGTCAGGTAATGCGCTATGTGTAGCGGGTGCTGGAACGGGGAAAACAACCACATTAGTCGGTGTTGTTGAGCATAAATTACAGACGATAGCAGCTGAAAATATGCTGGTGTTGATGTTCAACCGCGATATTCGAACCGACTTTAAAACCAAGTTAGCTCAAATACCGTTAGCTGAACGGGTACCTGTGCATACTTTTCACAGCTTTTGTTTTCAATTATTGAGACAATCTGGGTATTTAGCGGCGACGGGTTACCAAATTGACTTTAATAATGGTGATAGTGATAAAACCATTGCTAAACTGATATTGCGACAAATGGCAGCTCAAGAAAAATCGTATCAAAAACAGCAGCAGTTTAAAGATCCACGTACCATTGAATTACTGATGAGCTTTATTGGACTGGTAAAAGCACATATGTTACCTCCAAAAGAAGTGTTTGAACTGTCTGAAATTAGCAGTGAATATAAATTTATTATTGAAGCTTTTTGGAATTTTGAGACGGTCCGCAAAGAGCGTAAGCAATTATTTTTTGATGATTGGCTGGTTGAAACAATCCAGTTATTAAATAATGATCCCGCGTTACAGAAACATTACCATCAGCAAATTCAATTTATGATGGTTGATGAGTTCCAAGATATAAATACCGCTCAATATCAGCTATTAAAATTATTGTTGTCGCCACAAGCCCAATTAGTTGCTGTTGGCGATGTTGATCAATGTATTTATAAATGGCGCGGCAGTGCACCTCAATTTATGCTTAATTTCGAACAAGATTTTGCGCCTGCAACTACTTATAGTTTGTCACACACTTTTCGCTTTGGGCATAGTTTAGCGTTAGCCGCTAGCCATTTGATTGCCAATAATAAACAGCGTTTTCATGACTTTCAAACTATTGCTCATGAGTCCGTTGCTGATACGACGGTTGATGTTATCGGAACTGCGCGTCAAGTGGGAGAAATTGCGCAATCAGTCGCTGATTTCATTGCGCAGGGTGGCCAACCAGCAGAAGTGGCTATTTTAGTCCGGCGCTGGTCGCAAGCAATGCTATTTGAACTTGCTTTTTTAACCAAGAAAATACCTTACCACATGCCGATTGGTTCAGTGCTAACTCATAGCCGTGAAGTTAAATTACTAATGGATATTATGGTATTGGCAACTGGACGCTTTTTGACGTTAGCCAATAATGAGCAAGCAAATTTGTTGTTTAACTTATTATCATTCCCACATTGTTATGTGCCGAATAAAAGCTTACGCCCTTTGTGTGAGGCTCTAGCGCACCGACCAAGCTCTGAATGGTTGGCTGTCATAAAACAAACCCAAAAAATTCAACCAACATTAAATCTAGAAACGTTTACAGATAGGATTGAGTTATTGCTAATGCTACAGCGGAAAGGCAATTTTAAAGCATTAGCTGTTTACAGGCAGTATCGGCGTGACAGTGAATTAGATACTTGGATTTGGAAAACTGAAGCAACAGCGACGGAAATTGAAGAGGCGGTTGAGCGCTTAGACAGTGTTGAAACTGTGCTTGAATCGATGGATCAAAACTGTGAAAAAGCATTGCAGTATTTTGAATATTATACTCAACAATCAGCGGCTGAAAATCAGACTCAAAATAATAACAGTGTTCAATTAACCACGATATTTAGAGCTAAAGGCTGTGAGTATACGCAGGTTCATTTACCTTATTGGGATAAAGATGCTTTTCCTTATGTAAACCGGTCTGCATTGGGCATTTCTGCCGATACTGAAGAAGAACGTCGACTTGCCTATGTGGCAATAACACGCGCAAAACAGAGTGCGAAAATTTATTATACAGTCGAAAATACTAAAAAAGATCAGTATGTGCGTAAGGATAAAAATGCCAGTCAATTTATCATTGAATCAAAGGCTGATGTAGCGCAAGAGATTGGTCCGGTATTATATCAAGAGGGTGAATTACCATATCATAAATCAGCTGTAGTACAGGGATATTATCGCCGATTAGCACGTTTTGATGACATGCAGTTACCGCCTAAAGCGGTTTCTATTTCGTTACCAGAGCCAAATGCGACCGGGGAAAGTGTATATAGCTATGAGTGGGCGTTACAACAGCCTATGCCTGAGAATGCTGACAAGTTGGTTCGTAGTTTGGTACAAAAACCAATGAAGTATTTGGAAGTAGAAGTATCACGTATTGTGCGTGAATTAAATCAAGCGGGCACGGCTAAGAAAAAGGTACTACTTAATCGTCTTATTGTGGTAGCGCGTGCCAAGGCGCGTAAATATAATTAACACCTATAGATGATTGCTAGCACGGTTGGCGCGAGACTCACGTTGACCTAAATTTTGTTGCATAGCAAACTCAAGTCGTTCACGAAGTTGACGAGATTTAGTTTCGGCACTTTTAAATCCGAACGACTGTAATAATTTTTTGACCATAATTAAAACCTATTAATTTATAGATAAGGCAATCCACAACACCAAAACTACTGGGGAAGTCGTTGCCTTAAATTATTAGAGAATTAACATCGTCCTTGAGCTTCCAATGGCTCCATTATATCGCCTGTTGAGTAAACAGTACTGTTATTGATATAAAGGATGTTAAAAAATTTAATGACAACAATTGGTTTAAGTAACCAATTGTTGTCATTATGTGTAAATTCTATGGCAGGGTTAAATGAGAGTCAAAGCAATATTTGGTCATTACTTAATAACACGATAACATGCTAAAAAAGACCTAGATCACACTTTTGTTGACTGGTTTTGCCATTTATCGACAACTAACGCGGCGATTAGATCTCCCTCAACATTGACGGCTGTACGGAAAGTATCCAGTGGACGTTCAATAATGAGCAATATCGCAATAGCTTCAAGCGGAATACCGACGGCAAGTAATACAAGTTGCATTCCTGACATGGATCCTGATGGCATACCTGGCGCACCGATAGATGACACCATTGCCATAATAAAAATCATAATTAGGCCTGATGTTCCCAGCTCAATGCCATAGAGTTGAGCCAGAAAAATAGCAGCGACCCCTTCAAATAATGCCGTACCATCCATATTCATAATAGAGCCAAGAGGCAAGACCATACTGCTGGTGGGTTGCGATATATTTAAATCTTCTTGGGCTGTTTGTAATGACAGTGGCAGTGTCGCAGAGCTTGATGATGTTGCAAATGCCATAGCCATTGGCGCTGATAATGCGCGAAATAATGTTGAATATTTAATACCGGTAAATATTTTAGCAAGCAGAGGTAATACAATTCCGCCATGTACTAATGTCAATGAAAACACTAATAAAGCAAACAGTGCCAATTCACCAAAAATACTATTGCCACTTTGAGCGGTAAATTGAAACACAATCGCAAATACAGCTAACGGCGCTAATTTTATTACCGTAGAGACAACACGATTTATAGCAATGTTAAGTCCTGAAATAAGTTCAAAAACAGCATGCTTAGGCGGTAAGCTAGCTAATAATGCAATACCAAGTAATAAGGCAAAAACAACAATCGCTAATAAGTTTGTGGTTGCGAGCGCTTGAAAAGGATTAACCAAGGCCATGTTAAATAACTTTTCTGCAATAGCACCACCAGAAGAAGAGCTATTATCAATCAATTGAACATTACTACCGACAGTGACTTCTGCTGTATCAATTAAATGTGGCCATTTAGGAAGCGCCAGTGATACCCCTAAACCTAAACTAATTGCAAGTGTTGATGTTAAGCTATAAAAGGCAATTGTTTTATAACCTAATGTTTTTAAACGTGATGTTGAGCCAATGCTAGTAATACCTTGTAATAAGGATAATAGAACCACAACCCCAACCAGCATTTTGAGTAAGCCGATATAAGTTGTTTTGGTTAGCATTAACAATTTAAATGCAGTTGACTGCTCAAAACCAGCATGCAATGGCAATAAAGAAGCAATACTCCATGCTAATAGAGCTGCAATCATTAATTGAAAAGGTAACGATTTGAATAGACGACGGTTCATGAAAAAGGTCTCTGTTCGGTGTTCGTTTCGTAACGAGAATATAAAAAGAAGAACTTGGAATACTAAAGGCTTATTAATAATTAGAGTGCCTAATCCAAGAAATGTAATAAATATTATTATGTATATAAATAAAAACGCTCTGACAGTGATGCCAGAGCGTGGCAAATGCCATTCTCAATTAACGATGATTTAGATGTGTATCCAAATAAGGTATAAGTGAAATTATATATAGTATCGTTAATGAGTTAATTGCTAATCCATTAGCGTATGGTATTGAACAAGTGAAAATAAAAATAATTCTCAACGTATATTGCTATACGTTGAGAATAGCGCCGTTTAAGGCTGATAATTACTTATCGAAGTGAATAACCGTACGGATACTCTTACCTTCGTGCAATAGGTCAAATGACTTGTTGATGTCGTCTAGGCCCATGTTGAATGAGATGAAGTCATCAAGTTGGAATTCACCTGCCATGTAACGGTCAACGATACCTGGAAGCTCTGAACGACCTTTAACGCCACCGAATGCAGAACCACGCCATACACGACCAGTCACTAGTTGGAATGGACGGGTAGAGATCTCTTGACCTGCACCAGCTACACCAATGATAACTGACTCGCCCCAACCTTTGTGACAACACTCAAGTGCTGAACGCATAACATTAACGTTACCGATACACTCAAAAGAGTAATCTACGCCGCCATCAGTTAATTCAACAATCACTTCTTGAATTGGCTTGTCGTAGTTCATTGGGTTAATGCAATCTGTTGCACCTAGCTTACGAGCAAGGTCGAATTTGCTTTCGTTGATATCAATCGCAATGATACGGCTTGCTTTAGCCATAGTACCACCGATGATAGCAGCAAGACCGATACCGCCTAGACCAAAGACAGCAATAGTATTGCCTTCTTCAACTTTCGCAGTGTTAAGTACTGCAC